>UCKM01000045.1 GCA_900473175.1 Hyphomicrobiales bacterium
CTACGGACGCTCACCGGACGAACTCAAGATCATGCCGGGCATTTTCCCGGTCGTCGGCAAGACGGAATCGGAAGCGCGTGAGAAATTCGAGCAGATCCAGGAGCTCATTCATCCGGCCGTTGGCCTGTCGCTGCTGAGCGGCATGGCCGGGGACGTCGATCTGTCCCAATATCCACTTGATGGGCCATTGCCCGAGGTCACCGAGACCAATGGAAGCAAGAGCCGCCAGAAATTGATGGTCGATCTCGCCCGGCGCGAGAACCTGACGATCCGCCAGCTCTATTTGCGGGTGGCCGGTGCGCGCGGCCATTGGCAGGTGATCGGCACGGCGTCACAGATCGTCGATCAGATGGAGGATTGGTTCACCACCGGTGCTGCCGACGGATTCAATGTGATGCCGCCGCACCTTCCGGCCGGCCTGACTGATTTCGTCGAGCATGTCGTGCCAGAGCTGCGGCGCCGCGGCTTGTTCCGCAGCGAGTATGAAGGGCGAACCATGCGCAGCCACCTTGGTCTGCGCGAGCCCCGGCACCCGGCGCAATCCTCGGTTGCCGCCGAATAATCCTCCAATCAAGCAGCGAGACCACAGCATGACCAGCAAAGCCCATCTGAGCATCGCCAATGTGAGCCGGCATTTCCGTGTCAATGGCGGCGACCTTACTGCACTTGACGACGTCAGCCTCGATGTCCGGGCCGGGGAGTTCGTCACCATCGTCGGCGCCAGCGGTTGCGGCAAATCCACTTTGCTGCGGCTCGGGGCCGGGCTCGATACCGGGCATGACGGCCTGATCGAGCATGATGGGAAGCGCGTCACGGGTCCCAGTCTTGATCGCGGCATCGTGTTCCAGGAGCCGCGGCTGTTCCCGTGGTTGACGGTCGAGCGCAATGTGGCGCTCGGTCTGGAAAACGCGCCGATCTCCAAGGCGGAGAAGAACGAACGCGTGGCGAAACAGATCGCCCTGGTTGGCCTGACCGGCTTCGAGAAAGCCTATCCCCACCAGCTCTCGGGCGGCATGGCGCAGCGCGCCGGGATCGCGCGCGGGCTCGTCAACCGTCCCGATGTTCTATTTCTCGATGAACCATTCGGGGCGCTTGATGCGATCACCAAGGCCCGGCTGCAAGGCGAACTGCAGGATATCTGGGCCAAGGAACAAATCACGATGGTGCTCGTCACCCACGATGTGGACGAGGCGG
>UCKM01000044.1 GCA_900473175.1 Hyphomicrobiales bacterium
CTCCCTCATGGTGAGCCTGGCGAACGACGCACAATAGCCCGCGCCAGCCCGTCAAAGCAGGCGATTTTCAGGCTTTTTCATATCGTTGAAATGCCTATTTGCCCCACTGGTTAAGGCTAATATTTCGTGAATTCATGCGGCCTTAACCAACGCCATTCAGAAGCTGTTCATCTTTATGCGTTAAATTTTAGCTAATTGATCGCTACCGGCTTTGGCCGGCAAGCCAAAGACAAGAGACCATGATGATGACCATGATTATCCAGCTGCGCGATACGCTTCGCGTCGTCCGCGAGTTCATTGCACCGAGCTACCGGCCCGAACGCCACTATATGCGTGGTCCGGGACCGGCATGTGCCCAGCGCAATGATGGGGCTCACGCATCATGATAAGCACGCGCATCAAGCGGAGCCTCCTCACGGGCTCTGAGACCGTAGTCACGCACAACCGACGCAATCCGCAGCCGGTAATCGGCAAAGATCCCGGCGCGGCCGTCACGCTGGGCCAGGCGATGTTCTTCGCTCTGGCGCCAAGCCGCAACTGAGGCTTCATCACGCCAGAAGGACAGGGACAGATAACGGTTCTCATTGGCAAGGCTGCGAAACCGCTCGACTGAAATAAAGCCGTCCATCGTCTCCAGCAGCGGACGCAGATCCGCTGCCCGGTCGAAATAGTCCTTGCCACGTCCTTCCGCTGGCTCCACTTCAAAAATCACCGCGATCATCGGCTCAATCCTTTCTGGTTCAATCCGGTCACGAGGTTCAGGAAGGTGCGATCCTCGCGGCGAATGAACCGTTTCTCCCTGGCAAATTCATAATTGGCCTGCCCGATCGGGTCGGCTTTCAGCCGGGCACGGTAGGCTTCGTAGGCAGCCAGGCTCTCGATATTGTAGACGCCGTAGGCCAATGTTGCGGAGCCTTCATGCGGCGCATAATAGCCGATCAGATCGGCGCCGCAGCGGGGAATCGCTTCGTTCCAGTTGCGCGCATAGTCCTCGAATGCCTCCTTCTGATAGGGATCAACCTCGTACTTGATGAAGCAGGTGATGGTCATTTCGGTCACTCCTTGATGTCTGCAGTGACCATTCTTATAGGCGGCTTCCGGTGGCGATGCTTCGAGCACGGCCGAACCATTCTCCGTGATGGAGCCTTGATAGTTCGATGGGTTTCGAAGCATTCTTGACCTGCGCCGGTCAGATTAGTTGGTACCCACAACAGGAATGAACAATGTCGAACAATGCGAGATTTGCGGAAATTGCAGCCCTGGCGGGTGATCCTGGCCGCGCGAGCATGCTCAACGGGCTGATGGATGGCCGCGCGTTGACGGCCTCCGAATTGGCACAGCTCGCCGGCATCACGGCGCAAACGGCAAGCAGCCATCTCACCCGCATGACAGAAGCTGGCTTGCTCGCGGTGGAGAAGCAAGGCCGTCACCGCTATCACCGCCTCGCGTCTCCGGCCGTCGCACAGATGATCGAAAGCATCATGCGTATTGCGGCGCCGGATGCTGCTTCAAAGCCATTGCGCACCGGACCACGCGATGCGGCCTTGCGGGCAGGGCGCACCTGCTACGATCACCTGGCGGGGCACCTAGGTGTCTCGATCACCGATGCGCTGATTGATGCGGGGAACCTGGAACTCGGGCTTGACGCGGGCGAGCTGACCCACAGCGGCCGCCAATTGTTGGACCGGGCGGGCATCGACCTTAACGCCCTGGCGATCCGGC
>UCKM01000042.1 GCA_900473175.1 Hyphomicrobiales bacterium
CACCCTTGTAACTTGAGTTCCATCGCGACCGGATCAATAATTTCGGTTGCGGTGGCGGATGGGAGACCGATCCACCCTTGGGCGAGCGAGCCCGTTGGGGAGTGTGGGTCGCCATCCGCCGTTCCATCGAACCCGAACAGTCGCCCGGGCCGCTTACGAAGCCCGATTAGGCAAGGATGGGATCAGATGGACGCAATTGTCGTGGGGATCGACGTCTCGAAGGAGCGGCTCGATGTGCATGTCGTGCCGGGGGATGAGGCCTTCCAGGTTGGCAATGACGAAATGGGGATTGAAGAGCTTGCGGTGCGTCTGAAGCGGCTGGCGCCACGTCTCGTGGCGCTTGAGGCGACCGGCGGTTACGAGGGCGTGGCGGTGGCGACGCTGGGCGGCGCGGGCCTGCCTGTCGTTGTGGTCAATCCGGCGCAGGTGCGCAGTTTTGCCCAGGCCTTGGGAAAGCGCGCCAAGACCGACACCATCGATGCGGCCGTCATTGCCCGCTTCGTCATCGCCACCAATATCGAGGCGCGGCCTTTGGCCGATGCGGCAACCAGGCACCTTGCCGATCTGGTTGCCCGGCGGCGTCAGATCATTGCCATGATCACGGCTGAGGAGGGTCGCGCCAAGCGGGCCAGCGAACGTGAGCTGAAGAAGAGCATCGCCCGGCTTCTTGCCGCCCTCAGGCGCGAACTGGGCAATCTCGATGGTCAGCTCGACGGCCAGATCCGCAAATCGCCGATCTGGCGCGTCAAGGAAGCGTTGCTGGCATCGGTCCCCGGCATCGGCAAGGCGATCGCCCGAACCCTGATTGCCGAACTGCCCGAACTCGGACGCCTGAGCGGCAGGCAAATCGCCTCGCTGGCGGGCCTTGCGCCCTTCACCCGCCAGTCGGGCAAATGGCGCGGCAAGAGCTTCATCGGCGGTGGGCGGACGAGCGTGCGCAACGCCCTGTTCATGGGCGCCCTGGTGGCGTCCCGGTACAACCCCCATCTCAAAGCCTTCCGCGACAGGCTGATCGCCAATGGCAAGCCCAAAATGGTCGCCATCATCGCAGTGGCCCGCAAGCTCCTTACCATCCTCAACGCCATCATTAGGTATCAAACACCATGGCAAAACGCTTGACCAACAAGACAGTC
>UCKM01000041.1 GCA_900473175.1 Hyphomicrobiales bacterium
GGGAAAACGTCAGCGGGCGGTCTTCGGATCGCTTAACTTACTAAAAAGACGCGCTTCGACGACCGCCCGTCTCCTCACCCGTCAATGGCCAGACGCGACAGCGGGCGTGGCGAGGAATTGCCATTCCTGTCGCAATATCTCCTGCGATAAGGCATAATTAATCCTGCAAATCCGATCTTGCGTGCCCTTGATAACATTCCCATATTTTCACCGAGCGAATGGGTCTGCCTCATCGAGGGGACCCGTCACCAAAACACCGTGCGATGCCACTTCGAGGGTCGCCCGGGAAAAGGAGACAGACATGAATTTAGAAAAGTATACTGAGCGCGTTCGCGGGTTCATCCAGTCGGCACAAACCTTCGCCCTCTCATCCAATCACCAGCAGTTTGCACCGGAGCATTTGCTGAAGGTTCTGGTCGATGATGAGGAAGGTCTTGCCGCGTCCCTGATCGAAAGGGCCGGCGGACGGATCGCCGATGTACGCCTCGGCCTGCAGGCGGCGCTTGATGCGCTGCCGAAAGTGACTGGCGGCAATGGGCAGCTTTACCTTGCCCAGCCTTTGGCAAAGGTTTTTACCACCGCTGAAGAAGTCGCCAAGAAGGCCGGTGACAGTTTTGTCACGGTCGAGCGCCTGCTTACGGCCATGGCCATCGAAAAATCCGCCAAGACATCCGAAATTTTGAGCCGCGCCGGGGTCACCGCCGCCGGCCTCAACGCGGTTATCAATGATATCCGCAAAGGCCGGACCGCTGATTCCGCCTCGGCCGAGAATTCTTACGATGCCCTGAAGAAATATGCGCGGGATCTGACAGCCGATGCGAGGGCAGGCAAACTCGACCCGGTCATTGGACGCGATGACGAAATCCGCCGCACGATCCAGGTTTTGTCGCGGCGCACCAAGAACAATCCGGTCCTCATTGGCGAGCCAGGCGTCGGCAAGACCGCCATCGCCGAAGGCCTTGCCCTGCGCATCGTCAATGGCGACGTACCCGAATCGCTGAAAGACAAGCAGTTGATGGCGCTCGACATGGGTGCGCTCATCGCGGGTGCGAAGTATCGCGGCGAGTTCGAGGAGCGGCTGAAGGCCGTGCTATCCGAAGTCACCTCGGCAAACGGCGACATCATCCTGTTCATCGATGAGATGCACACCCTTGTCGGTGCCGGCAAGAGCGAAGGCGCCATGGACGCGTCCAACCTGCTGAAGCCCGCATTGGCGCGCGGCGAACTGCATTGCGTGGGCGCGACGACGCTGGACGAGTATCGCAAGCATGTTGAAAAGGACCCTGCCCTTGCCCGCCGGTTCCAGCCAGTTTTTGTAGACGAGCCTACTGTCGAGGATACGATTTCGATCCTGCGTGGCTTGAAGGAGAAGTACGAGCAGCACCACAAGGTCAGAATTTCCGATTCGGCCCTTGTTGCCGCGGCCACACTGTCCAACCGCTACATCACCGATCGGTTCCTGCCGGACAAGGCCATCGATCTTGTCGACGAAAGTGCAGCGCGCCTGCGCATGCAAGTCGATTCGAAACCGGAAGAGCTAGACGAGATCGACCGCCGCATCATGCAGCTGAAGATCGAGCGTGAAGCCCTGAAGGTCGAAAAGGATGAAGCGTCCCGCGACCGGCTCGAAAGGCTGGAGAAGGAGCTTGTCGATCTGGAAGAGGAATCGACCACGATAACCAACAAATGGCAGGCGGAAAAGCAGAAGCTCGGTCACGCTGCCGATTTGAAACGGCAGCTCGACGATGCTCGCAATGCGCTTGCCGCCGCACAGCGCAACGGCGAATATCAGAAGGCCGGCGAGCTTGCCTATGGCACGATACCGCAGCTCGAAAAGGAGCTCGCCAAGGCCGAACAGCAGGACAATGCGACGTCGATGGTCGAAGAAACCGTGACGCCGGATCACATCGCCCAGGTGATTTCGCGCTGGACCGGGATCCCGGTTGACCGCATGCTGGAAGGCGAGCGCGAGAAGTTGCTGCGCATGGAAGACGAGATCGCCAAGCGAGTCGTCGGCCAGGGCGAGGCGGTGCAGGCGGTGTCAAAAGCGGTTCGCCGGGCACGCGCTGGTCTGCAGGATCCGAACCGGCCGATCGGCTCGTTCATCTTTCTTGGACCGACAGGCGTTGGCAAGACCGAATTGACCAAGGCTCTGGCATCGTTCCTGTTCGCGGACGAGACCGCGATGGTTCGCCTCGACATGTCTGAATATATGGAGAAGCACTCGGTTGCCCGTCTGATTGGTGCGCCCCCCGGCTATGTCGGCTATGAGGAGGGCGGCGCCCTGACCGAAGCGGTCCGGCGCCGGCCATATCAGGTGGTTCTGTTCGACGAGATCGAAAAGGCCCATCCGGATGTGTTCAACGTGTTGCTGCAGGTCCTCGATGACGGTCGCCTTACCGACGGTCAGGGGCGCACTGTCGACTTCCGCAACACCTTGATCATCATGACGTCGAATCTCGGTGCAGAATATCTGACTGCGCTTGGGGAAGATCAGGATGTCGAAACCGTTCGTGATGAAGTCATGAGCGTTGTGAAGGCATCGTTCCGCCCGGAATTTCTCAACCGCGTCGATGAGATCATCCTGTTCCATCGGCTCAAGCGCAATGAGATGGGCACGATCGTCAAGATCCAGCTCGACCGGCTGCAGCAGCTCCTTGCCGACCGCAAGATCGTCCTCAAGATCGATGAGGACGCGACGAAGTGGCTGGCCGACAAGGGGTATGACCCCGCCTATGGAGCACGTCCGCTCAAGCGGGTGATCCAGAAGCAGGTTCAGGACCCGCTGGCAGAAAGGATTCTGCTCGGCGATATACTGGACGGCTCGACGGTGCGCATCACCGCCGGATCGGACAGGCTGAACTTCAAGGCGGTGAAGTCCGCTCCCGAACCTGAGAAGAGCGAGGCAGCGTAATGAGCCTTGTAAAACACCAATAAAGAAGATGGCCGCCACAGAGCGGCCATTTTCACGTCTCGTTCGTTTCATAAATGCAACGATCAAAGCCTGCGGGCATTAACCATAAAGACAGGAAAATCCTGTCTTATGCTTAACAGCACGTTAGTGGCGAGAACCGGAAGCTGAAGGCATGGCATCGTATCGTAGTTCATTATTGGGAATGTTGCTCATTGCTTCCGCAGGCGGTGTCGCCTCGAACGCTGTGGCTGCGCCGCCTGTGGCGCCCGCCGTCCACGATCACAAACCGGCGACGCTGGTACAATGGTTCGAGCAGCGTCCGCGACGCGAGGCTTTTCGCTCCTATTTTGACGAGTATGGCCGCAAGATCACGGTGGATCGCCGCGGGCGGGTCGTTTCCGTCGAAGAGCCACAGAACGATCAGGGCAGCGATTATTTTCCGGATGCGCCCAAGGATCCCTATGATACGGGCGCTATTCCCAACGACCCATACGCCGGCAGCAGCAACGACCAGTATGAACAACAATCGGCCCTGCCCTCGGAACGCGACTATGGCAGCGTTGACCGCCAGGATTTGCCGCCTGCAGGCAGCGAATCCGATCTCGCCCCATCCGATCCGAATTTCAATGGTCCCGGAGCGCCAGGAGACGGTTTGACCGACGCTCCGCAGCAGGACCAGATACCCGCGCACCCAAATCCTGCGCCGACGGTCGAATTGCCGAAGGGGCAGGGCGCGAAAGCCAAGATCACTGCTATCCAGGTGCTGCTCGATCGAATCGGGGTGTCGCCAGGCGTCATTGACGGGCACAAGGGCGGCAATGTCGACAAGGCCGTCGCCGCGTTCGAGGAGATGACCGGGCAAAAATTCGACCCCCTCAATGAGGAGGGCATCAATGCGTCGCTGGAACAGACCGGCGGTCCTGCCCTGGTGTCATACACGATCACATCGGAAGATGCGGCCTATCCCTTTGTTGCCTCGATCCCCGAGGACTACAGTCATAAGGCGCAGCTCGAGCGCATGGCCTTCACGTCGGTAACCGAAATGCTGGCCGAGCGTTTCCATATGGATGAAAACTATCTAAAGGAAATCAATCCGGGCGCCGACTTCAACAGGCCGGGTGTGACGATACAAGTGGCCAATCCAGGCCAGAATGCCGGTGGCGCGGTCACGCGAATCATTGCCGACAAGGGGCGCAAGCAGGTGCGCGGCTATAATGCCGAAGGGCGGCTCATCGTTGCCTATCCCGCCACCATCGGCTCGACCGATACGCCTTCTCCCTCGGGAACGGTCGAGGTCGAACGGATCGCACTCAACCCCAACTACACCTATAACCCCAAGCTCAACTTCAAGCAGGGCGAGAACGACAAGGTCTTGACGATTCCGCCGGGACCGAATGGACCGGTGGGTACGGTCTGGATCGCCTTGTCGAAGCCGACCTATGGCATTCACGGTACGCCCGAACCATCGAAGATCGGCAAGACCAACAGCCATGGCTGCGTGCGGCTGACCAATTGGGACGCAACGGAACTATCGAAGCTGGTGCAGAAGGGCGTGACGGTCGAATTCCAGGAATAGCTCTAGCCGCTCGCGGCGACCTTGGTGCCATTCTTGTCTTCGTCATTCAGCAATTGATCGATACGCTCGCGTTCGCGCTGGAAGGCGACGAGGTCATCGCCTTCGAGCTCGCCGCCACTCGGCAGGCGAATGCGCATCGGATCGACCTTCGACCCGTTGACAATGACCTCATAGTGAAGGTGAGGTCCGGTCGAAAGGCCGGTCGAACCCAGATAGCCGATCACCTGGCCCTGGCGCACCTTGGCACCCGGCGTCACGCCGCTGGCGATGGCGTTCTGGTGCGAATAGCTGCTCTCGTAACCGTTCGAATGGCGGATGACAGTCTGATTGCCATAGCCATTGGTCCAGCCGGCACGTTCGACAACGCCGTTGCCCGCCGCGACGATCGGCGTGCCGCGGGGCGCTGACCAATCGACGCCGGTATGCATGCGCGAATAGCCGAGGATCGGATGCCGCCGCATGCCGAACGGCGAACGGAAGATGCCGTTTGGCACCGGCTTGCGCAGCAGGAATTGTTTCGAGCTCTTGCCGTTCTCGTCATAATAATCGGTGGTGCCATCCTTGCCATGGAACCGGTAGTATTTCTTCAGGTCGCCGCCGAAATTCGCGGCAACGTATAATATCTCCGATTCGTCGCCTGCCTTGTCGGAATCGGCCGGGAGCGAAAACAGCGCCTCAAGCTGATCGGTCGGGCTGAGTTGCGCCTGGAAATCGACATCGGATGCCAGCATGTGGATCAATTGCTTGATCATCGGATCGGTCATGCCATAGGCAAGGCCTGCGCGGTAGATGCCATCATAAATTGTCGGCAGGTCCTCGGTGCGGCGGGCAGCCGGCGGATTATCGTCGAAAGCGACCTGTAGGCCCGGCGTCATTTCAGGCTCGTCGGCCGGGACGTACTGGTCCTTGTCGTTGCGGGCGATCGTCAACAGATGCGTGCTGCCATTATAGACGCTCGCCCGCATGATGCGGTCCGCATTGTCGCGCGATTCAATGCCGAGCCGCAGCACGCTGCCGCTTTTCAGGCGGGGTGAGTTCAACAATTTGCTGATCGCTTCGGACATTCCGCCGGCATCGGCGCTGTCATAGCCGGCGTCGGTCAGAGCTGCCAAAATGTCATTGTCGGCGCGGAATGGAATGAGTTCCTCCGAATAGCCAGTGCTTTCCTCATCGTCCGGCAGGCGTGGCGCGACGCTTACATTTTCCTGGATGATTTTCACCGCCAGCGGATTGCGCAGATTGTATGGGTCTTCTTCGGCACTACCGAAACGCAGCGGATCGACATAATGCAGTGACGCGACCTGGATTGCCCCGTCGGTCAAAAGCGAGCCGGTATTGCGCACCACCTCCTCGACCTCATCTGCACTCAGATCGTCCGCAGGATCGTACTGTGCCGTCGTCAGGGGAAAATCGAGTGTCCGCAAGCTGACTTCGCTCTCGACCTTGGCACCGTAGATCAGGCCGGTCTTTGGGATCGGGTCGGTATCCTGATTGGCCTCAGCAAAGACGTCCAGCGGATTGAAGGCGGGATATCTGCGATTTGTATTGTGCACATCGGCAAGAGCGATGTGAACATATTCGAATGGCATGGAACGAATGACATCGCGTTCGCCCTCCTTGAACATGGTCGAAACATCGAGCCGGCGGCGGTCGCGATTTTTCTGGATGGGCGTTGTCGCCACGACCCGCGCGCCTTTGGTGACGCCGCTCGAATCTGCGGGGGCAGGCATGGCATTGCGCGCCATCAATTCGGGCGGGGTTGCCAGCTGCTCACGGCCATCGAGCGCAGCAAACAGCGCGACACCCATCAGCATGCTTGAGGTAATGCCTGTAAGGAACGTACCGGCGAGCCATCGCGCCGATATCTCACGCCGGTCCGGCGGCCCGCGGCGGCCGTCTGTAATCAGCGGCGGCTCGTTGCCCGGATCAATCGATGAGTGCCCCTCGTACTCGCTCATACTGTTAAGTGTCGATCCTGTCGCCGTTGCACAATGCAGGTTTATGGTTCTCGGCGCGCGCTTGCCGACCAGCCTCGTGCTGGCATGAAGTCAACGAGGCCGCAGTTTTGCCCTTGTGGCTTGCGTATGTCAACGCGGCGTCCCAGAACGGTGTGTATAGGGTGGTCGCGCGCATGGACTGCTTCTGCCGCATGCGAGCGACCGCTAGGGGTGGATTAGGGCATGTTTGTGACCACCACGATCACAATTCACGTCGCCGTCGGTGCCTTGGGACCGGCTTCCTCAGATCGATGAAAACGGGAGAAATGTGCGCTTGTCACATTTTTCATAAAAACTTCAAAAACGCGTGTTGACAGGTTTGGTAGGGGGGGTCTATATACCGACACAACGAG
>UCKM01000038.1 GCA_900473175.1 Hyphomicrobiales bacterium
CGCAAAACATCCACACAAACCCCGCGCAAGCGGGGTTTTTGCGTTTTGGCCGAATGTCCGGCGCAGCCAAACATAGCTAGAGGGTTTGGCTACCTGAGCTCCCTTTCCACCCAATCAAGAAACACCCGCACGCGGGGCGACAGCTGGCGATTGCGAGGGTAGAGGAGCGAAACCGGCATTGGCCGGGGTGGGTGATCAGGGATGAGCTGAACGAGGGTTCCGCGTTGCAAATCATCGGCCGCGTGGAATCGCGGCACTTGAACGATGCCAAGGCCCAGTCTGGCGGTTGCCAGATAGCTCTCGGTGCCCGTAACTGAGATTGTCGTCGGTAAAGTGACCATGCGAGACATTTCGCCGACAGTGAAATCGAGAGGCCGAACGTTGCCCGTGGTAAGTGATCTCAAGCCGATCATGCGATGACCATTGAGCCTGTCAATATCGCCCGGAATGCCGAAACGTTCGAGATAACTGGGCGCCGCACAGGTAAGCCGTTCAAGCGTGACGACCTGACGCGCGATCATGTCGCTGTCCTTGAGGAGCCCAAAGCGAAGCACGCAGTCCACGCCTTCGCGGATGACGTCGATCCACCGTTCTCCCTCACTCATGCTGATCTCAAGTTCAGGATATCGGGCAAGAAACGCGGGCAGGCCGGGCAAAAGGAAGTGTCTTGCCAAAGTGCCTTGTACCTCGACGCGCAGCAATCCCTTGGGTTTGGTCGTGCCGAACGCACCTTCAGCTTCTTCAAGATCAGCGATAAGCGAAACGCAGCGCCTGTAATGCGCCTCGCCGTCGAGCGTTGTACTGACCTGGCGGGTGGTGCGCTCCAGCAGGCGCACTCCCAGCCGTGCTTCGAGCTGCTTGACCGCGTCGGTTACCGTTGAACGCGGGATGCCAAGATCGCCAGCAGCCAGCGTGAAACTTTGCCGCTCCACGACCCTGGTGAATACGCGCATGGCGTCAAATCTGTCCATCGCTCCTATGCCGCCCGAATTCTATTGTTCGTAATTTTCGGATTGTATTGCCGGATAATCGGTCATTATCCGCACCGCAAATGAGATTATTATCTCTAACAACCATTGAGAAGTAAAAAGAAGGATCAAACCATGTCTGGTAACAAAGTCGCAATCGTCACCGGAGCATCCCGCGGTATCGGCGCGGCGATCGCCGAGCGTCTCGCCAGCGACGGTTTCACTGTCGTCATCAATTATTCTGGCGGTGCCGCTGCGGCGCAAGAACTGGCTCGCGCGATCGAAGCCAAGGGTGGCAAAGCACTGACAGCGCAAGCTGACGTTAGCGATCCAGCCGCCGTCCGCCGGATGTTCGAATCGGCAGAAGCTGCCTTTGGCGGCGTCGATGTGCTGGTCAATAACGCGGGCGTCCTGAAAACAGTCCCTCTCACGGAGACGAGCGACGAAGACTATGACCGTCACTTCGCCATCAACACCAAGGGCACCTTCAACACATTGCGCGAGGCCGGCAAGCGTCTGAAGGACGGCGGCAGGATCGTCAATTTCTCTTCAACCACACTCGCTCTCAATATGCCGGGTTATGCGGTCTATAACGCAACGAAGGCCGCCGTCGAAGCCTTCACCCATGTATTTGCCAAGGAGTTGCGGGGCCGCAACATCACCGTCAATGCCGTTGCCCCGGGGCCCATCGCAACCTCGCTGTTCCTCGACGGCAAGAGCGACGAACTCGTCGCCCAGTTTGCCAAGATGCCCCCGCTTGAACGCCTCGGCCAGCCCGACGACATCGCAAATGTCATCTCGTTCCTCGTCGGACCTGACGCCGGCTGGGTCAACGGCCAGATCCTGCGCGCCAATGGCGGGGTCGCCTGACCGCGCCGATTTCGCAACCTCGATCGTCGTCATCCAGCCTTTAGCTGTTCAATCATGAGGAGCAAGATCATGAGCAAGCAAGTTATTGTCGTCACCGGCGCGTCCAGCGGCTTTGGAGCTCTCACCGCCCGGGCACTCGCTCAAGCGGGTCATACCGTCTATGCAGGCATGCGGGCCACCGAAGGCCGCAATGCCCCCGCGGTTGCCGACGCTGCGGCCTTTGCCAAGCAACATGAAGCAGATCTCCGTTCGATCGAACTCGACGTTGCCAGCGACGCCTCCGTCGAAACGGGTATAGCAAAGATCGTCGCGGATGAAGGCCGCCTCGACGTCATCATGCACAATGCCGGCCATATGTCGTTCGGCCCGGCGGAAGCGTTCACGCCGGAACAGTTCGCCGAGCTTTATGATATCAACGTGCTCTCGACCCAGCGGGTCAACCGCGCTGCGCTTCCCCATATGCGAAAGCGCGGCAAGGGCCTTGTGGTCTGGATTTCATCATCGAGCACCCGCGGCGGCACGCCGCCTTATCTGTCGCCCTATTTTGCGGCCAAGGCAGCCATGGACTCCCTTGCCGTCTCCTATGCGGCGGAGCTCACCCGCTGGGGCATCGAGACGGCAATTGTCGTTCCGGGAGCCTTCACGAGGGGCACCAATCATTTTGCCCATTCGGGCTCGCCCGACGACAAGGAACGAGCAGCGGAATACAGTGAAGGCCCCTATAAGGGCGTAGCTGAACAGGCGCTCAAAGGCCTTGCCGCATTGGAGCCCGCCGACGCAGATGCCGGAGCTGTTGCCGTCGCTGTCGTTGATATTGTCGGCATGCCATTCGGTACCCGTCCGTTCCGCACCCATGTCGATCCGTCACAGGATGGGGCGGAAGTCGTCAATGGTGTTGCAGATCGCGTCCGGGCCGAGATGTACCGAAATATCGGGCTCCAGGATCTTCTGAAGGCGCACACCGTCGCTTAGCGCCATGTCGCAGTCCCGGTCTTCGCTCCAGAGGGCCAGGCCGCTGTCTCCCCGAACCCCTCCGTAATACTTTTCGCAACCTGCAGAAGCATTTACGGTTACGTACTTCCCTTGGGCGAATGATTTGGCCAATCTGCAAATCAGTAGAGGCAGGCAGGAGGACGGCATGAGAAGAATTACAGCGGCGGCAGCGGCATTGGCGCTTGTTGCAATGATATCGGCGGCCCAAGCCTTTTCCCCCGATGAACTCGAGCAACGGACGATTGAGCGCCGGGCGGTCGAGGCGGCTATCTGGGGTATTCCCGCGGTCAACTATGATTTGATGCTGCAGGAGATGCTGACCAAGACCAAGGGCAAGGTGAATGAGATCGTCTATTGGTCGCGCCCGCTTGACTGGCACAATCAGACGCTGACGCCCAATCCGGACGCGATCTATCTGATGACGTTTACCAATACGAAGGACGTCGGACCCATTGTTATCGAGGTACCGGCGGCCGAGGGCGGTTCGATCAACGGCAACATCGTAAATGTTTGGCAGATGCCGCTTGAGGATGCCGGACCATCGGGAGCCGACCAGGGCAAGGGCGGAAAATATCTTATCCTCCCGCCCGGCTATCAAGACAAGGTACCCGACGGCTATATCCCACTGAAGTCGGACACATATGGTGGATATGCGCTGCTGCGCTCCAATCTTGCCAGCCACAGTGATGCCGATATCGAGAAGTCGGTTGTTTATGCCAAGAAGCTCAAGGTCTACCCACTGTCGCAGGCCGCCAATCCACCCGAGACCATCTTCACCGACGCGAAGGACGTTTTTTTCGACTCCACGATCAAGTATGACACCAGCTTCTTCAACTCCCTGGATCGCATCGTCCAGAGCGAGCCCTGGCTGGGGCGCGATCGGGTAATGATCGACCAGCTCAAATCTTTGGGCATCGAGAAAGGCAAGCCATTCAAGCCGGATGCGATGACAAGCAAGCAACTTCAAGCTGGAATCGCTGAGGCGCACCAGTGGTTGGAGGCCAAATACAACACCGAAATGCTGCCCTTTTATGAAAGGGGCCGCTGGAATTTCCCTACGAACCCAGACCTGATGAAGGCTGCCACTGCTTCATTTGACGAACCGGACGCCTATCCGGTCGACATCCGAGGTTTGACCTACAGCTATGCCTATATCGGCATCAAGCGCCTTGGAGCCGGCCAGTTCTATCTGATCTCCATCAAGGACAAGGATGGGAGGACCTTCGACGGTGCGAAGACCTATCGCCTGAATGTGCCCGCCAACGTCCCGGTTCAGCAATACTGGTCGCTAACGGCCTACGACCGGGAGACGCACGCCCTTATCCGCAACATGCCGCGTGCCAGCCGTTCCTCGCAAATCCCGGAACTTCAAAAGAACCCCGATGGGTCGGTTGACATCGTCCTTGGACCCAAGGCGCCGAAGGACAAGGACGCGAACTGGATACCTACCGACCCCAAGCGAGACTTCGAGTTGATGTTCCGGCTTTACGCACCAACGAAAGCCCTCTTCGACAAGACATGGGTGCTTCCGGACGTCACGCAGGTAAAAAAGTAATCGGCGCGTGGGAGTGATGAAGGTCCGCGAAGCCATCCGGGCCAGAGGGATCATGGGCCGGTCGCTGGCGGTATGTTCTGGTTGAAGCGGAAAATATTTCCCGGATCATACTTCTTCTTGATACGTACCAGTCTGGCATAGTTGTCACCAAAGACGTGCTGGACCAGATCGTTGCCCTCTTCGCCGAGACCCACGAAATTCAGATAGACACGGCCTTCGTCGGAATGGATTTGCATGTGTTGCCAGAAATCGCGGGTCCAGCTGATATTGACAGCGTCGTCCTCGGGCGCGCTCCAAACAGAATCGATCGAGAACATGTACGGCATCGAACGATCACCAAATGCGGTGGCCTCTGCCGGAACAGCCGCTGTTGCGCCGCCGAAATTCCAGATTGACGATAATGTATTGGGCGAAGGTGGATTGCGGTTCCCATCGACTATATCGGCAATCGCGGCATCCGACAGGCCGCTCAGATAATGACTCTTCCAGTAGCAGCGATACTGCCCGGCGGGCATGAGGGCATCGAAAAGTTGCTGAACGTCGCAGTAATTCATGCGGCCCGAAAAATCGCTGACCAGGTTGCCAAGGTCACGCAAGGGCTGCAGCAATTCTTCGCCATCAGCTGCGTTGCCGGCGTAGACCGCTGCGAGCGTCACAACCCGCTTGCCCCAGCTTTCCTCCGGAAAGTCGGGACTTTGGGGCACGGTCGAGAATTCCGCTATGGCGCTAACTTCGGTATTCTTGTCTGAAAGAAAGTCGCGCCACATGCTGACTGCGCTTTCCGCCACCTCAATTGGGTAAACAGGCGCGCAAAACATGACTTCAGGGCCGACAGGGTGGAGGGCAAATTCAAAACCTGTGACGACGCCGAAATTGCCGCCACCGCCCTTTAGGGCCCACAGCAGGTCCTCATTTTCTGCCGCGCTGGCATGGACAAGCCGGCCGTCAGCCAGCACAACATCGGCGGCAACGAGATTGTCAATGCAAAGTCCGTAACGGCCCCTGAGCCAACCAATTCCGCCGGATAGGGTGAGGCCGGCAACGCCGGTATCGGAGATCAACCCGCCTGGTGTCGCAAGGCCATGGGCCTGGGTTGCGGCGTCGACATCGCGCCATCGGGCACCGCCTTCGACCCAGGCTCGGCTGCGCACGGGATCAACCCGTACGGTTCGCATCTCCGAAAGATCGATCATCACGCTATTGTCGCCGACCGCGTGCCCTGCCACGTTATGGCCCCCGCCGCGAACGGAAACAGCCAGATCATGGTCGCGTGCATAGCGTATGGCTGCAACAACATCGGCCGAGCTAAGCGCCTGCGCGATAACAGCCGGGCGGCGGTCGATCATGGCATTCCATATGCGCCGTCCGACATCATATTCCTGATCTTCGGGCGCGATCACCGCGCCATCCATACGTGTGCGAAGTGTTTTGATATCGGCTAAATGGGTTTGGCCCGACACACCGATTGGAAATGATCGCGCGCTCATTTTTGCCTCCACGTCAGGTCGTTGGTCGGCCCTCAGATTCGATAAATTTCAATGTGGGTTCCTGAGGCTGAGGCTAGATGCGGTTTGTCCCAACGTTAAGAGGCGGATTGCACAGGAGCGGGGTAAATGTGACACTCTGGCACAAAAGGATGGTTCGTAATGACAACCGCGAACAAGCCCAGTGTTGCTTTGTTGGCCGCTGCGGAGACAACACCATCAGTTCTATTCGGCCTTTATGATGTGCTGCTGTCGGCGGGGGCTGTCTATCCGGACATGACGGCAGGCAAGCCCGGGAACTCGCTCCTCGATGTGAGAATAGTCGCTGCTACAAATGCTCCATTCCGTTGCTTCGGCAATGTCCTGGTTGAACCGCATACTGCATTTGCCGACGCCGGTCACATCGATGTCGTGGTGGTTTGCGACATGTACACATCCATCGATGCGCCGCCGCGCGGACGCTACCTGAAGGAAATCGATTGGCTCAAACAAATGCACGCCGAGGGTGTGCTCATCACGTCAGTCTGTTCCGGTGCACTGATCCTGGCCGAGGCCGGGCTACTTGATGGCAGGTCCTGCGCCACGCACTGGGCCTACGCCGATCTGTTCCGCATGTATTATCCGGATGTTCGCTTGTGTGCCGCATCGATCCTCAATGTCGACAATGAACAAGACGGTATCGTTACAGCGGGAGGGGTGACATCCTGGCAGGATCTCGCATTGCATATCATAGCGCGTTTATGCGGACGCGATGAAGCTTTGCGCACGGCGAAGGTCTACCTGTTGGCTGGGCACGAGGATGGACAGTTGCCCTTCGCAGCAATGGGTCGGAGGATCCAGGAACGCGATGCGAGAATTGCCGATTGTCAGATCTGGATCGCGGACAATTTCGCATTCGCGAACCCGGTGGCGGCCATGGCAAAGCGATCCCACCTTAAGCCCCGCACTTTCGCTCGCCGCTTCAGGACTGCCACCGGTTATCTGCCCATGGACTATGTGCATGCCCTTCGGATCGAAAGAGCAAAACAGCTCGTCGAAACAGGTAGCAGCGTTCTGGACGATGTCGGCTATCAGGTTGGCTACCAGGATCCGACATTCTTTCGGCGCCTGTTCAAACGAATGACCGGGCTCACGCCCGCTGCCTATCGGCGCAAGCTCAACACCATGCTGAGTTTGGACTAGTAATCTGGACGGGCCATCCGAGCCCGGAGGGATCGGATGGCCCGGCGATCCTCAATAAATGTCGAACGGAAAGTATTTTGCGACGATTTTCTTGTACGTGCCGTTGGCCACGACTGCGTCAATCGCCTTGTTGAACTTCTCGCGCAGCGCATCATCGCCCTTGCGGATGCCGATCCCGGCTTCCGTCGCCGTACCCGGAACGTCCGCAAGCATCTTGCAGCAATCCTTGCCGGCATTGTTGAGCCAATCGACGACCACGAATTTATCGGATATCAGGGCATCGATACGGCCGTTTTGTATATCGGCTGCCGCTTCTTCCTGTGTCGGATAGAGCTTCACATCAACCCCGGCCTTGCCGTAGATGTCCGTTGCATAGTTTCCCTGCGTCGTGGAAGCCTGAGCACCGATCGTCTTGCCTTTCAGATCATCGGCCGACACCCCGGCGAGCGTGCTGTCCTTTGGAACAACAACGGCAAGCGGCGTCGTATAGTATTTGTTGGTAAAATCGATCTGCGTCTTGCGTTCCTCGGTGATGCTCATCGATGCAATGATTGCATCATATTTCTTGGCCATGAGACCAGGGATGATGCCATCCCAATCCTGCGCGACAATGGTGCATTTCGCCTTCATTTCGTCGCACAGCGCGTTGGCTATGTCGATGTCCAATCCCTCGAGCGTCCCATCGGCTTTCAATGTATTGAAAGGCGGATAGGCGCCTTCCGTGGCGATCCGGATTTCGTTCCAATCCTGAGCGGCCGCGGCCGATGCGAAGGCAATCAGCGTTGCGGCGGTCATCAGTAACAATTTCTTCATGTTCCATCCTCTTTAGTGAGGCGACCAAGCCTCGCCTCACAGTAACCAAAGAGTGCTGAATGCGAAGAGGGTATTTTCGGATTTCTTGGAACTCTACAAGTTCTATTGCGGCGCCGGTTCAATAGTTTGGATCGTAAATCAAACGGTCACGGTTTGCTGGCCGCGCATAGACAGGCGCATTCTGCCGCTGGTTCGCAAGCGATCCAACGATAACAGCACCGAGAGCCAGTCCGGCGATACCGGCGATGATTGCGTTGTCGCGGTTCTTGTGCCCGTTGTCCCAGTGATCGCGCCGGCCATGATCCCAGTCGTCACGCCCGCGATCGCGGTAGTAGTCGTCGTTGCGGTCGCGATGATAACCGTCGCGCCAGCCGTCAGCTGCGGCCGGAGAGGAGGCCAGGCCGATTGAACTCACCGACATCGCGGCAACCAGGAGAACAGCAAGGGTTTTCTTCATAATGTGGAACCTCAGCGTTAAGTGTCGGCGTATTGATAAAGCCTGGCGCCTGAACCGCCGATGAATGCAATCCGCGTCGTCGGGCCGGCTAATTCATCGGCAAGGTTGCCGAAGAGCCACGCAGCGACTAGCTTTGCTACGCCTGCAGGTTCGGGCCAGATGTCCAACGCCGTTTTGTCAAAGGAACGCCATGCGCCGCACCGATCATCCTGCCGGAACAGTCCATCGCCTGATCGTTGATGGCAAGAATCTCGCCAACAACCTTTTGGGCGATCCGATCACGCGCGTGGTCGATGTCTATGTGCCTGCCGGACATGATGGCGGTGGGTTGCCTCTGCTGGTCGATCTTGTCGGGTTCACGGCCGGTGGACCCGCGCACACCAATTGGAAGGGTTTTGGCGAGAACGTGCCGGAGCGACTGGATCGCCTGATCAGTTCGGGTGCAATGCCACCGGTCGTCGTTGCCTTTCCCGATTGCTTCACGCGGCTGGGCGGCAACCAGTATGTAAACAGCGCGGTCATGGGCAATTGGGAAGACTTTCTTGTCGACGAAATGCTCCCCGCCGTCGAAACGCGGTTTAAATGCGGCGGCAAGGAACGCCGCGGCGTTTTCGGCAAGAGCTCAGGCGGATTTGGCGCCCTCATGCATGCTTTGCGGCGCTCCGACATATGGGCAGCTGCTGCGAGCCATTCCGGAGATGCCGGATTCGAACAGCTCTATCTGCCTGAGTTCCCGGAAACGTTGCGCGCGCTAGCGGCGTGCGGCCTTTCCATCGAGGCTTGGTTCAAGGCCTTTGAGGCCAAACCGAAAGCGTCGGAAAAGGATACGCTCGTTGTGATGATCCTCGCCCAAGCCGCTAGTTTTGATCCCGATCCCTCGGCGTTTCTCGGTTTGCGCCTGCCTGTTGATCTTGAAACCTGCGAACTTATTGAGGACCGGTGGGCGAATTGGCTCGCCTTCGATCCGGCGCGGCTGGCCGAGACCCATGGCCGCAATATCGCGAACCTCAAGGCGTTTTATCTCGATTGCGGGACGGCGGATCAGTACAATATTCTCTACGGCTCCCGCCGGATCCACCGGACGCTCGATCGTCTCGGCATTGCGCATCACTACGAGGAGTTCGACGACAATCATACGGCCGTTGATTATCGCATGGATGTGAGCCTGCCCATCATCGCCAAGGCCATCAGCTGAGGAAAGCGTTCCCCCGAGCGTTCAAAGGCCAAGTTCCGTTAGCCACGCTACGCTCGCCTCGACGATTGCATCGACCGGCGCCGAAACATCCTGCCGCAGCACGAGGGGTTCGCCGCTTGGATCTTCCAGCGTTGCCAACTGGCTGTCCAGCATTGAAACCGGCATGAAATGGCCGGTACGCTTGCGCATATGGTCGCGCAAGACCTCCGGGCTGCCATCGAGGAATATAAAGGCGAGGGGACCATCCGCCGCCTGCCGCAAATGTTCGCGATAGATTTTCTTGAGCGCCGAGCAGGAGACAACGATACCCTGCTCCGCTTGCGACAGTTTTGCGCCGATCCGGTCGAGCCATGGCCAGCGGTCTTCATCGGTCAGCGGAATGCCGGACGCCATTTTCTCGACATTTGATTGAGGATGCAGCGTATCGCCTTCAAGGAAGGGCAATCCGATCGCAGCGGCGATCGCACTTCCGGCCGACGTTTTCCCCGAGCCGCTCACTCCCATGACCACGAGGCGAATCATAGCGAGGCCGTGATGCCGCCGTCGATATGAAGGACCTGCCCATTGATAAAAGATGACGCATCACCGGCAAGGAAGACGGCGGCACCCACCAGCTCCTCGACATTTCCCCACCGGCCGGCCGGCGTGCGCTTTTCCAGCCAGGTGGAAAACTCCGGATTGTCAATGAGCGCCTGATTGAGCGGGGTCTTGAAATAGCCGGGCGCAATGGCGTTGATCTGCAGTCCATATTTCGCCCAATCGGTGCACATGCCGCGGGTAAGGTTGCGTACCGCACCCTTGGTGGCCGTATAGGGCGCGATGGAAGGACGGGCGAGTTCGCTTTGCACCGAGGCAATATTGATGATCTTGCCTCGGCCCCGCGGGATCATGTGCTTTGCAACCGTTTGGCCTACGTAGAAAACACTGGAAATATTGGTCTGCAGCAGTTGCAGCCATTTGTCCTGCGGGAAATCCTCAAGCGGCCCGCGGAACTGCATTCCGGCATTGTTGATCAGGATATCGATCGGACCCGCCCGCGTTTCGATCCATTCAACACCTGCCTTGATGGCTTCGAGGTCAGTGACATCGAAGGATGATCCATGGGCGGTAAACCCTGCCGCTTTCAATTCGGCAACGGCCCCGCGCACCTTGGCTTCGTCGCGTCCATTGATCACGACCGCCGCCCCGTGCTCGGCGAGCCCGCGCGCCAGGGCGAAACCAATGCCCTGGCTTGAACCAGTGACAAGAGCAAGCCGTCCTTCGAGATTGAACAGCGGGTAAGGCATGGTCTTCGTTCCTCCGGTCGGTTGGTATGGCTCTGCAAATCGCCGGTCCGTATGACTATATGAATGGCGCGGGCCCGCGATGTTACACAGCGAGCTTATGCCGCGAAGCAGATTCAGCGCAATCGCCAGCCAACCGGGAAATTCGCGTTGAAAGACGCTCCTCCTATGGTATTGGTTCGGCCAAACAGATGAGAGATATATCATGACCTTGCACCAGAACCTGATCAACGGCGAATGGGCCGGCGGCGACGCCATTGCCAATATCAATCCGTCAAACACCAATGATGTCGTCGGCGAATATGCGCGGGCGACCGCCGACGATACGTTGCGGGCGATCGCAGCGGCGAAGGCGGCGTTCCCGGCCTGGGCGCGTTCCGGTATCCTCGAGCGCCATGCGATCCTGCGCAAGACGGCCGACGAGATTACCGCCCGCAAGGACGAGCTCGGCGGGCTTTTGTCGCGCGAGGAGGGCAAGACCCTTGCCGAAGGCATTGGCGAGACGCTGCGTGCCGCGCAGATTTTCGATTTCTTCGCCGGTGAAGTGCTGAGGCTGGCGGGCGAGGTGCTGCCGAGCGCCCGGCCCAATATCGGCGTGGAAATCACCCGCGAGCCGGTCGGCGTCGTCGGCATCATCACCCCGTGGAATTTCCCGATCGCCATCCCGGCCTGGAAGATCGCCCCGGCGCTCGCCTACGGCAACACGGTCGTGTTCAAGCCGGCGGATCTTGTACCGGGCTGTTCATGGGCGATCGTCGACATCCTGCATCGCGCCGGTCTGCCGAAAGGCGTGCTCAACCTCGTCATGGGCAAGGGGTCGATTGTCGGCCAGACCATTCTCGACAGTGCCGATGTCAATGCGATCACTTTTACCGGATCGGTTGGCACCGGCAAACGCGTTGCAGCTGCTTCGATCGAACATATGCGCAAGTTCCAGCTGGAGATGGGCGGCAAGAATCCGTTTGTCGTGCTCGACGATGCGGATCTGAATGTCGCCGTCGACGCTGCTGTCAACAGCGCCTTCTTCTCGACGGGCCAGCGCTGCACGGCATCCTCACGCATCATTGTCACCGAGGGCATCCATGACAAGTTCGTTTCGGCCGCCACGGAACGGTTGAAGGGCCTCGTCGTTGACGATGCCTTGAAGGCCGGCACCCATATCGGCCCGGTTGTCGACCAGAGCCAGCTCGACCAGGACATGAACTATATCGAGATCGGCAGAAGCGAAGGCGCCAGTCTGGCTTTCGGCGGCGAACGGCTCAACCGGGAAACGCCGGGCTTCTATCTGCAGCCGGCGCTGTTTACCGAGGCGACCAATCAGATGCGCATCTCGCGCGAAGAAATCTTTGGCCCGGTTGCCAGCGTGATTCGCGTCAAGGACTACGAAGAAGCGCTGCACACGGCAAACGACACGCCGTTCGGTCTCTCTTCCGGCATCGCCACGACCAGCCTGAAGCACGCGACCCATTTCAAGCGCAATGCCGAAGCCGGCATGGTCATGGTCAACCTGCCGACAGCGGGTGTCGATTTCCATGTTCCGTTTGGCGGGCGCAAGGGGTCGAGCTATGGGTCGCGCGAGCAGGGCAAATATGCGGCCGAGTTCTACACGACGGTCAAGACCGCCTATACGCTGGCATAGTCCGGCGTCGCTTTCAGTGGTTCCTGGTTTTGACGGGCGCTGTTTTCAGCGCCCGTTTTTGTTTTGCTCGCGACTTATCCCCAGGGTTGCAGGGAAAATTCGTCGGCGTTCATTTTTTTCAAAAACGCGTGTTGACAGTTTTGGTGGGTGGGGTCTATATACCGA
>UCKM01000036.1 GCA_900473175.1 Hyphomicrobiales bacterium
ATGGCTAAGAGCAAGTTTGAACGTAACAAGCCGCACGTCAACATTGGCACGATTGGTCACGTTGACCATGGCAAGACGTCGTTGACGGCAGCGATTACGAAGTATTTTGGTGAGTTCAAGGCGTACGACCAGATCGACGCAGCGCCGGAAGAGAAGGCGCGCGGCATCACGATCTCGACGGCGCACGTCGAGTATGAGACGGCAGCGCGTCACTATGCGCACGTCGACTGCCCCGGCCACGCCGACTATGTGAAGAACATGATCACCGGTGCGGCGCAGATGGACGGCGCGATCCTGGTTGTCTCGGCCGCCGACGGCCCGATGCCGCAGACCCGCGAGCACATCCTGCTCGCGCGTCAGGTTGGCGTTCCGGCGATCGTCGTGTTCCTGAACAAGGTCGATCAGGTCGACGATGCCGAGCTCCTCGAGCTCGTCGAACTCGAAGTGCGTGAATTGTTGTCGAAGTACGACTTTCCCGGCGACGACATTCCGATCGTCAAGGGTTCGGCGCTGGCTGCGCTTGAAGATTCCAACAAGGAAATCGGCGAAGACGCGGTGCGGGCGCTGATGGCGGAAGTCGACAAGTACATTCCGACCCCGGAACGCCCGATCAACCTGCCGTTCCTGATGCCGATCGAAGACGTGTTCTCGATCTCGGGCCGTGGTACGGTTGTGACCGGGCGCGTCGAGCGCGGTATCGTCAAGGTGGGTGAAGAAGTCGAGATCGTTGGCATCAAGCCGACGACGAAGACGACGGTGACCGGTGTTGAAATGTTCCGCAAGCTTCTGGACCAGGGCCAGGCCGGCGACAACATCGGTGCGCTGATCCGCGGCGTTGGCCGTGAAGACGTCGAGCGCGGCCAGATCCTGGCCAAGCCGGGTTCGGTCAAGCCGCACACCAAGTTCAAGGCGGAAGCCTATATCCTGACCAAGGACGAGGGTGGCCGTCATACGCCGTTCTTCTCCAACTACCGTCCGCAGTTCTACTTCCGCACGACCGACGTGACGGGTGTTGTGACGCTGCCGGAAGGCACGGAAATGGTCATGCCCGGCGACAACATCGCAGTCGATGTGACGCTGATCGTGCCGATCGCGATGGAAGAGAAGCTGCGCTTCGCTATCCGTGAAGGTGGCCGCACCGTCGGTGCCGGCATCGTCTCGTCCATCATTGAGTAAGATT
>UCKM01000034.1:0-2500 GCA_900473175.1 Hyphomicrobiales bacterium
GTTTGGTTGCGGGGACAGGATTTGAACCTGTGACCTTCAGGTTATGAGCCTGACGAGCTACCGGGCTGCTCCACCCCGCGCCACCTCGCGGGATTTGCCCGCGTGTTGTAAGTATGCTCTTACGCTTTGTGGTTTGCAAAGCCAAAGGCGGCCGTTGGGCCGTTTTTGTGTTGTGGTTGTGTATCGAGAAGATGTGGTTTTGAACGTTGCGTTTGGCAGACCTGGCAGCGACCTACTCTCCCGCGTCTTGAGACGAAGTACCATTGGCGCTGGGGCGTTTCACGGCCGAGTTCGGAATGGGATCGGGTGCGGCCACCCCGCTGTAACCACCAGGTCAGCAAAGCGCAACGTTCAAATGAGAAGCTGGAGTTTTTTTGGTCATATCGCTCACGCACGTGCCCTTCGGGCGGTGCTCCGCGCGGGCCTCGCATAAGCTCGGACGCGCGAGCGTGCTGTAAGGGTTTCTATCCTGAGACGATGTTTCAGGGCGCGCCTTTTCAGACCGCTAGGTCGTCGCGGCTCGTGCCGCGCGCCGTCGCAGCGCCCGCACCAAAGGTGCGATACGGCGCGTGAGACAAATCCGGTCGATCTGGCCGACTTTGTCGGCCAGATGGATATTTGTAATGAGAATGATCAAGTCGATCGAGCTATTAGTACCGGTAAGCTTCATGCGTTGCCGCACTTCCACACCCGGCCTATCAACGTGGTGGTCTTCCACGGCTCTGATAGGGAATACTCGTTTTCAGGTGGGTTTCCCGCTTAGATGCCTTCAGCGGTTATCCCGTCCGTATATAGCTACCCTGCTATGCGGCTGGCGCCACAACAGGTCCACCAGAGATACGTCCATCCCGGTCCTCTCGTACTAGGGACAGATCCTGTCAATATTCCTACACCCACGGCAGATAGGGACCGAACTGTCTCACGACGTTCTGAACCCAACTCACGTACCGCTTTAAATGGCGAACAGCCATACCCTTGGGACCTGCTCCAGCCCCAGGATGCGATGAGTCGACATCGAGGTGCCAAACAACCCCGTCGATATGGACTCTTGGGGGTCATCAGCCTGTTATCCCCGGCGTACCTTTTATCCGTTGAGCGATGGCCCTTCCACGCGGGACCACCGGATCACTATGACCGACTTTCGTCTCTGCTCGACTTGTCAGTCTCGCAGTCAGGCGGGCTTATGCCATTGCACTCGACGACCGATTTCCGACCGGTCTGAGCCCACCATCGCGCGCCTCCGTTACTCTTTAGGAGGCGACCGCCCCAGTCAAACTACCCACCATACACTGTCCTGGACCCGGATAACGGGCCGCAGTTAGACATCCATGACGATAAGGGTGGTATTTCAAGGGTGACTCCACGAGAGCTGGCGCCCCCGCTTCAAAGTCTACCACCTATCCTACACATGCCGACACGAATGCCAGTGTAAAGCTATAGTAAAGGTGCACGGGGTCTTTCCGTCTAACCGCAGGAACCCCGCATCTTCACGGGGAATTCAATTTCACTGAGTCTGCGTTGGAGACAGCGGGGAAGTCGTTACGCCATTCGTGCAGGTCGGAACTTACCCGACAAGGAATTTCGCTACCTTAGGACCGTTATAGTTACGGCCGCCGTTTACTGGGGCTTCGATTCAAAGCTTGCACCTCTCCTCTTAACCTTCCAGCACCGGGCAGGCGTCAGACCCTATACGTCGTCTTGCGACTTCGCAGAGCCCTGTGTTTTTGGTAAACAGTCGCTACCCCCTGGTCTGTGCCACCCCCTTCTACTTGCGTAAAAAAGGGTCACGCTTCTTCCGAAGTTACGCGTGCAATTTGCCGAGTTCCTTCAACGCAGTTCTCTCAAGCGCCTTGGTATTCTCTACCAGTCCACCAGTGTCGGTTTCGGGTACGGTCTATACGCGGGAGCTATTTCCTGGAACCGCTTCGAAGCCCCTCCAATCCAATAAGGAGGAACAACATACGCGATCCGTCACTACCCGCAGGCCCACGAATATTAACGTGGTTCCCATCGACTACGCCTTTCGGCCTCGCCTTAGGGGCCGGCTAACCCTGCTCAGATTAACTTTAAGCAGGAACCCTTGGACTTTCGGCGAGGGAGTCTCTCACTCCCTTTATCGTTACTCATGTCAGCATTCTCACTTCTGATACCTCCACCAGCCCTCACGGGTCCGGCTTCAACGGCTTACAGAACGCTCCGCTACCACTTGCATTTGCATGCAAATCCACAGCTTCGGTGTATGGCTTGAGCCCCGGTACATTTTCGGCGCAAAGACCCTTATTTAGACCAGTGAGCTGTTACGCTTTCTTTAAATGATGGCTGCTTCTAAGCCAACATCCTGGTTGTTTTGGGATCCTCACATCCTTTCCCACTTAGCCATAACTTAGGGACCTTAGATGGTGGTCAGGGTTGTTGCCCTCTTCACGACGGACGTTAGCACCCGCCGTGTGTCTGCCGATCAGTACTTTCCGGTATTCGGAGTTTGGTTAGGTTTGGTAAA
>UCKM01000032.1 GCA_900473175.1 Hyphomicrobiales bacterium
CATCCAATCCGCCGCAAAGAGCTGGTTCGGACTTACTCGATCGCTTCCGAGCATGACTGGGGAGAAAACAACAATCTATCGTGCACGGGGCTCAACGTTCTAACCAGCAGGTTTAGTCGACCCATCCTGAAGTCTAGGAACGGCGGATAGATGTGTTGCCGACTGGCACACGCGTGGCCAATTCTGCGACGCGCCCATCACCATGTTCAGATTTTGGGCGAAGATAGATCGCTCTTTGACGTATAATTGCGGCGAACCTCAAACATAACCCAACCGGGGCTCGATGCCAACTCTTCACCGGATGTAGGGGTGACGAAGAACGCCTTCGCTCTATGCTGGAATTCTGACGATTGCGCGCAAGCCGCCGGCCGGGCTTTCATCGAGCGCAATGTCACCGCCGTGACTGCGGGCAATGTCGAGCGCGATGGCGAGGCCAAGTCCCGTTCCGCCCGCATCCTGGTTGCGTGCTTCGTCGAGCCGGAAGAACGGCTTGAATACCTCGTCGCGCATTTCCTTCGGGATGCCAGGGCCATCATCGTCAATCGTGATCGTCAGCCAGCCCTCGCGGTGTTCGGCGGCGACCGAAACGTTTTTCGCATAGCGGAAGGAATTCGTCACCAGATTGGAAATCAGGCGCGAGAACGCGTTGGGGCGCACCTGGATTTCCGGTTCGCCGCGAATCGTGGAGGCGAAGCCTCGCTCCAGCAGCGCCCCTTCTTCCTTCAACTTGGCAAAGAATCGCTCCAGGTTGAAGGTGCCGGTTTCCTCTTCGGCCTCGCTGCGCGCAAAGGCGAGGTAGCCCTCAAGCATGGACTGCATGTCCTCGATATCCTGTTCCATGGCCTCGGTATCAACCCTGTTGCCAACGAGGGCAAGCTGGAGCTTGAAACGCGTGAGGATGGTGCGCAAATCGTGGCTGACGCCGCTCAGCATGGTCGTGCGCTGCTCGATCTGCCGCTCGATACGCTCGCGCATGACGATAAAGGCAGCACCTGCCCGTCGCACTTCCTCGGCGCCACGCGGCTTGAAGTCGGGAGGCGGGGCGCGGCCCTTGCCGAAACTGTCGGCAGCGGTCGCCAGTTGCTGGATCGGTTTGATCTGGTTGCGCAGGAACAGGATGGCGATGGCAAGCAGGACCAGAGCAGAACCTGCCATCCATACGAGGAAAATCAGGGTATTGGACGCATAGGCCTGACTGCGGCGTGCAAAGACGCGCAGGACCTTGTTATCGAGCTGGATTCGGATCTCGACAAGGTCCGAATCACCGATCGTATCGATCCAGAAGGGGCGGTTGATCTGTCTGGTGATCTCCTCGCTCAAAATTCCGTCGAGGATCGAGAAGAACGGCTTCGGTCCGGGTGCCGGCAGCGGGTCGCCGGGCAGGATCGAAATGTTAAGCGCCAGCCTCTCCCGCGATATGCGGATGAGGTTCTCATAGCCTGAATCCTGCGGATAGGTGTCCATGAGATCGATTATGCCGGCAATGTCGCGCACCACCGCCGTCGACAAGCGCTGCGTCACGGTTTGCCAGTGCCGTTCCATGAAAACGAATGCAATGACGGACTGCAACAGCACCATTGGCGCAATGATGATGATCAGCGATCGCGCATAGAGCCGCTTTGGCATCCAATGCGCGAGCCAGCGGGTCAGTTT
Organism: Hyphomicrobiales bacterium; assembly: GCA_900473175.1. Classification (GTDB taxonomy): domain Bacteria; phylum Pseudomonadota; class Alphaproteobacteria; order Rhizobiales; family Rhizobiaceae; genus Phyllobacterium. The sequence goes on from UCKM01000032.1 coordinate 1,654, forward strand.
CCGCCAAGGACCAAACAGCGTACTCCGCTTGCGCCGCCAGTGACGTTTTCTGACGGCCAATGCGCGTTTTGCGGTATCTGTCTGTGCCATCTACTCAGTATCCGCTTACGCATTGGGATGACGCGGATCGCGAGGGTCGGGATCCTACTCCACGCTCAGTTTATAGCCGACGCCGCGCACCGTCTGCAACCAAACCGGGTTGGCAGGATCGTTTTCGATCTTGCGCCGCAGCCGGTTTATCTGGACATCGATCGTACGCTCGCCCACATCGCCTTCCTGTCCGGTCAGTTCGTGGCGCGGTACGGTCTCACCGGCCCGCGCGGCAAAAATCGCCATGATGTCCTGTTCGCGGTCGGTCAGGCGGATCAGTTCACCCGAGCGCTTGAGTTCGCGCTTGGCGATGATGAACGTATAGGGGCCGAAGACGATCTGCTCGATCTTGGCCTGCGCGGCAGGGGCGCCGCGGCGCAGGATATTGTTGATACGCAGGATGAGTTCACGCGGATCGAAGGGCTTTGGCAGATAGTCATCGGCACCCGCTTCGAGGCCGGTGATGCGGCTGTCGGTTTCGGACAGCGCCGTCAACATCAGGATCGGCACTGTCTTTTCCTTGCGCAGCGACTGGGTGAGCGCCACGCCGCTCTCGCCAGGCATCATCACGTCGAGAATCAGCAGATCAAAGTCAATGCCCGCAAGCTTGCGGCGCGCATCGTCCGCGTTGGCGGCCACCGTAATGCGAAAGCCGCTGCCGGTCAGATATTGCGACAGTAGATTGCGAATTCGGGTGTCGTCATCAACGATAAGCAGATGCGGCGCATCGTCTGAAATTGGAAGTTCGTCACTCACCAATATTGTTCCTCTTTTTCTTGGGCACAAGGACGCGCCGATATAGAACTATCCTGCCTTTGGTAAACTGTCGATCTGTTGCCATTGGGAAGGATTTACCATCGCCTTGAGGAAATGTTCAATCACGGCCCGGTCGGAAAGACCGATTTGCTCCAATGCACTTGTAATGCGGCGTGATTGCGGTGCGGCAAGCTCGAGCGCCAATTGTCGCCCCTTGGGCGTTGGATAGAGTTCGCGCTGGCGCCTGTCCTGGGGGCCGGGGATTTGGACTACGTGGTCGGTATCGATCAGCTGTTTGAGTACCCGGGCCAGACTTTGCTTGGTGATCTGCAAAACGTCCAGCAACTCGGCTACCGTCATGCCGGGCTTGCGATTGATGAAGTACAGGACGCGGTGGTGCGCCCGCCCGAATGAGAGCTTCTCCAGGATCATGTCCGGGTCGGCGGTAAAATCACGATAGGCAAAGAAAAACAGCTCGATAATATCGAGTTCCCGTGCGTCGCTTTTGGTCAGGGCTGTCTCGATATGCCTATCTGGTGTATAAGATTTCATGCAGGGTTCCCACTCTTGTTTGAAAATTATGTCAGTCTTGTTGACTTAATTTTAGACTGCTGATAATTTTTGGCAAGCTGTTGGCCGCATTTTGTACGAAATGCAAAGCCGATACGTGTTTCCAGGACATATTCCTCTTCGAAGCGCCTATCGGACCAGGTGGGCAATGGTACACCAATTGGCAAACGGGACTAGTTGGCGCAACTCCAAACCCCGCAAAATTATCAGGAATCAAACGCCTGGAGGAAAACATGGCATCCGTTCCATTTGATCAGCTTGAAGGTTACATCTGGATGAACGGCGAATTCGTTCGCTGGGCGGATGCAAAGGTTCATGTGCTGACCCACGGTCTGCATTATGCAAGCTCGGTCTTCGAAGGCGAGCGCGCCTATGGCGGCGAGATCTTCAAGCTCAACGAACACACCGAGCGCTTGCACGAATCAGCCCGTATTCTCGGATTCAAGATTCCCTTCACTGTTGAAGAACTGAATGACGCCTGCCGCACGCTTCTCGCCAAGCAGGGCTTCAAGGATGCCTATGTCCGCCCGATCGCTTGGCGCGGCAGTGAATCCATGGGGGTTGCTGCCCAGGCCAACAAGATCAACGTCGCCATAGCCATCTGGCAATGGCCGAGCTATTTCGACCCGGCGCAGAAACTCAAGGGCATCCGTCTCGACCTTGCCGAATATCGCCGTCCCGACCCAAAGACAGCACCTTCCAAATCCAAAGCGGCTGGTCTTTACATGATCTGCACGATCTCCAAGCATGCCGCCGAGGCCAAGGGGTATGCCGACGCGCTCATGCTCGATTGGCGCGGCCAGGTTGCCGAGGCAACAGGTGCCAACGTCTTTTTCGTCAAGGACGGCGTCATTCACACCCCGACACCCGATTGCTTCCTCGACGGCATCACGCGCCGCACCGTCGTCGACCTTGCCAAGCGCCGCGGCTATCAAGTCGTCGAACGGGTAATCATGCCGGAAGAACTTGACGGTTTCGAACAGTGCTTCCTGACCGGTACCGCGGCAGAGGTGACGCCGGTTTCGGAGATCGGCCCCTATCGCTTTACGGTTGGTGAAATAGCGATCAATCTGATGAATGATTATGCTGCCGAAGTAATGCCAAAGAAAGCCGCCGCGGAATAGACTAAAGTTGCATGAAAATAAGCGTTTGATACCTCGCCGCCGATGTATCAAGTTGTTTGACATTGCTTAAAACTTGGTCATCATGTTGTTGTCAGGCATGAGTCTGGCATGAAACGTTGACGGGGTGTCAATCATGGAAGCGCTTCTTCCTATTATTATCCAACTTATCTCAGGCGGTGTCGGCGGGAATATTGTCGGCGGTCTTCTCAAGAACCTGAGCCTCGGCACAACCGGCAACTCTGTTGCTGGTGGCGTTGGCGGACTTATTGGCGGCTATCTGACACACTATCTTGGCGCCGGTGGTGCCGAGGCGGTTGCAAATGCGGTTGCATCCTCCGGCCTTGACCTTGGCTCGATCCTCGGCCAGGTCGCCGGTGGCGGTATAGGTGGGATTATTCTGACGGCGATCATCGGAGCCATCAAGAATTCGATGGCCAAGACCTGATCCCGTCGGGATGCAGACGAATTTTAAGGGCGGTCCGTGACCGCCCTTTTCATTTGAGTGTCCGTTGCATTAAGCCGTGAATTCATAGATACCACACGACGGATCTATTCGCGGAGCCTCGTATCATGGGACAATTGCAGGCCGGTATTATTCCCGTTACGGCCTTCCAGCAGAACTGCACGATTCTTTTCGACAGCGAAGACAAGCACGGCGTGCTCATCGATCCGGGCGGCGATAATGAGCAGGTTCTAGGAGCCATTCAGTCGAATGGCATTGTCATCGAGGCCATCTGGATCACGCATGGCCATATCGACCATGCCGCCGGGGCCATGGACATGAGAGATGCGCTCGGCGTCGAAATCATCGGGCCGCACGAAGCCGACCGTTTCCTTCTTGATAGCCTCGAAGCGAAGGCCTTACAGTACGGCATCACCGACAAGGTGCGCAATTGCACGCCCGACCGTTGGTTGAACGATGGCGATACGGTGTCGTTCGGGACACATGTGTTCGAAGTGTTGCATTGTCCGGGCCATGCACCGGGGCATGTCGTCTACTTCAACCGCGCTGCCAAGTTCGCCCATGTCGGCGACGTCCTGTTCAATGGTTCGGTGGGGCGCACGGATCTGCCGGGCGGCGATCACGCCACATTGATCAACTCCATCAAGACGAAGCTTTTGCCGCTGGGCGATGATATCGGCTTCATCTGCGGGCACGGTCCGGGCGGACGTTTCGGCGAGGAACGCCGCACCAATCCGTTTCTGACCGCGCCATGAAAAAGCCGCTGGCTCTAGCAGCGGCTCATCATTCAATATTCCGGAATTAGAGATTAGTTGGCGTTGCAGAAGTAGTCGCGCCCGTCATAGCCGCGGAACGTGCCGGTCTCGGGATTGAACGAGCGATACCGGGTCGAGCAGTAACGGTACCATTCCCGCGACCATGGCTGGGCACCACCATAATAGGCGGGCGCTTCCCGATAGACGCGAACGGGGCGCTGATAATAGCCGTCGTCATAATCGCGATAAATGACCTGAGGCTGCGACGACTGGGCCAGAGCTCCGCCGAGAAGGGCGCCTGCTGCGAGGCCAACTGCGCCTGCTGCCCAGGCATCGCTATTGTCGTGATGGTAATAGCCGCCATGATACCGGCGCCAGTTGTCGGCATTTGCCGATGTGAGCGGTACCACGACCGTCGCAAAAGCTGCGGTTGCAAGAAGGGCAATCTTCGTGCCGATGTTCATGTTTGCCTCCTTTGAAGCATGTTGGCAATGCGTGGCGCGCCTGCCCTGATCGTTTTTGGCTGACCTGCTTATGCGTCAGCCGCTGTCTTCCTTTTTAGCCGTTTCAGAATGAATGCAAGCTGAACGGGGGAGCAATCCGTTCACCATTATTCGTGGCGGTAAAGCGACAAGAGACTAGAAATTCAGCAAATCCAAGGCATCGATGCGCATAACACTGCACCGTGGCGACTGGCCGGTACGGCGCGCCGTAAATAGATGCCGGAATGGAAAACCCCCGATGTCGATCGGGGATTTTTCGGCGGTTGTCCGCCGGATTATTCTGTGATCGAGATGTTAACGGCCTTCGGGCCCTTACCACGACGATCAGGCTCGGTATCGAAGGAAACCTTCTGGTTGTCCGCGAGACCTGTTAGTCCGGAAGCCTGGACGGCGGAAATATGAACGAAAATATCCGCTGCGCCGTCATCCGGCTTGATAAAGCCAAAGCCTTTTTCACTGTTGAAGAATTTGACCGTACCGGTCTGTGCCATGCTTCGTTCCTTTTCCTTACTTACCGCGTCCCCCTCGGGTTTTGCGGGATTGGTAGTGCCGTCTTCTGTTTGTTACGTCCAACGGGATCATGCAGGCAGTTCTCGAATTCAGGAAAGGAGCCGATCATTGTCGGGACTACTCCCGACCCGGTATTCTTGCGGTTCCGGCGCGCCGTTCTTCCAGTCTTCCAGTGTTCGCAAATGCCCGAACGTCTTGAGACTGCTAGAATAAGTGTTTTTTGGCAAGCAAAAGTTTTTCTACCATTTGTGTGACTATATCGGGCGACATTGCAATCTGCATACTTGCGAGCGGGAAAATTCAGGGACCCCACGAGGTCACAACACCTTCGATTGTCTAGCAACGGACAATTGGGGCGGCTGCTTCATCGATTGCGCAACACCACGCAGGCGCCGCCCGCCCTATGCAAATCGACGCAAATCCTGTCGGCTTCGGCCCGGCTGTCGGCGCCGATGCGGACCGCAAAGATCCCCCTGCGCCCCATGGGCGTGCGGTTGCGGCTGATGACCGGCTCATGCGCGTTGAGAATGGCGGGAAAGCTGCTGCGCAGGCGCTCCAGTTGGCGGATAGCAGCCGCTTTGCGGAAGTTGCCAGCTATCTGGATGCCCCAGGGCTTCGGCTTGATCTGCGACATCGCAACCGTCTCGAACCGGACGATTGGCAGTTGCCGGCAGGCCGCGTCAAAGCCGAGCTTGGCGTTGAGCGGACGCAAATTGATCTCGCTTCCTGCTGCAAAGTCGTCAGGCGACTGCCCGGTGATGTCGAGAACATATTCTTCCGTTTCAAGCGGCAGAAAGCCGCCGCTCGACAGCCAGTTTGCCACCCGTGTCGGCCCGGCATTGTAGGCCGCGGCGGCAAGGCCCCAATTACCAAAAGCCTTGCGCAGGTCCTTCAGAAAGGCCGCTGAAGCCGGGAGAGCCTGTGCGAAGTCGAATGGGTTGGCCAGGCGCCGCTCCTTCGCCGTTCCGGGCATGAACTGGGCGATTCCCTGGGCGCCGACAGGGCTCTCGGCCTGAACGTCGAAACGGCTTTCCTTCCAGATCAGCCGTGCGAAAAAATCACGCGGGACGCCATAACCATCGGCATGTGTTGCGATCGCCGCGCATATCTGGCCGACTGTGGGCGTGACCGGCTGCACCGGCGTTGCTGTTGGCGGATTCTCGGCTGACCACGCACTCAGTGCGGGCAATAGCAATAACACGGCGATCACGCTGCGCTGTCCGAGCCAAGCCACTTTGTCGTCATTCCCCTTCAAACATACGCATATGGCAACCTTGATAAAAGCCAATGAAAACGCCTAGGCTATTATCAACCACCCCTGCGAAGTGAGCTTATCGATGCATCCCTCAATTACAACGATCGGTTTCGATGCCGACGATACACTCTGGCAGAACGAACAATTCTTCCGCAGCTCGGAAAGGCAATTCGCTGACCTCTTGTCGCCGCATGCAAAGTTCGACGATCTCTCCGGGCGCTTGCTTGCAGTCGAAAAGCGTAACCTCGATCTCTACGGTTTCGGTATCAAGGGATTTACACTTTCGCTGATCGAAACCGCGGTCGAAGTGACGGAAGGCGAGGTTCCGTCTTCGGTAATTGCAGAAATATTGGCCGCCGGCCGGGAGATGCTGCGTCACCCGGTGGAAACATTGCCGCATGTGCAAGAAACCCTAGAGGCGTTGGCGGACCAGTATCGACTGGTGCTGATAACCAAAGGCGATCTTTTCGACCAGGAGCGCAAACTGGCGCAATCCGGCCTCGGCGACTTCTTCGATGCGGTCGAAATCGTCAGCAACAAGGACAGGAACACCTATGAACGAATCTTTCGGCGTCATGGCGACGGCCCTGAGCGGTCAATGATGATCGGCAATTCGCTGAAATCCGATGTCGTCCCGGCGATCGAAGCGGGCAGTTGGGGCATATTCGTGCCGCATGAACTCACTTGGGCACTCGAACATGTTGAGGCTCCCGTGGCCGAACCTCGCTTCCGGCAGATCGAACATCTGGCTGAATTGATGCCGCTGCTGGCCGAGATCGGCTGACTATTCGGCAGCGTGCTGTTCCGGTGTTCCTTCGTCGGGTCCATTCGGATCGCCAGCAGTCGTTTCGCAACCGAGGTCCGGAAAAGCGACGATGCGATTGCCGGTGAAATCGGTGCGAACCACAATCAGGCCCTGTTCCTCGAAATAGGTCAGCAGCCGGCGGGCGCGGCGGGCCGAATGGGTGCCGTAGGCACGCGCCAAGCTGGCATCCGAAGGGCAGGGACTACGGGTAACCGCCGCCTGTGCGACAATGAAAAACACGCCCTGTACGTCATCCGGCAGGGTCTTCGACAGTTCGAGGGCCTGCTGCCATGGCTCACTTTGTGCCGTTTCGCCGTCGATGCCGGCGCGCGCAACGGCGAGCCTGCGACGAAACTCGGGGAGCGAGAGCGCTTCGCCCGGCACGCGGCGGATACGGCAACGCACGAGAAAATCCTGGTAGAGCACAGCATCGGTGCGAAAGGACGCATCCGGATCGCCCAACATTTCATGCATGACCGCGTCGATGAGCCTGTTGCGTTCCGCCGCGTCAATTTCAGGGAACAAGGTGGGCGCGGGCGTTTCGGCCTGTGCGATCGCTCTCGCCTGGTTGAGCTGGTTCAGAATATCGGCCGTCGGTGTGGGAGGCGGCGCAGGCGGCGTGCGCCGGACGACCGGGCGGCGTTCCTCCGGTGCTGGCGTGAAGATCAGGTCGTGGGCATCTTCACCCGGCTGCGGCAGCGGGGTGAGCTTGGGGCTCGATGATCGCGCCGAGGTCTCGACCGGGCCGATCGTCACCGCCAGTGGCCTTCGGGAGAGGGCCGGCCCCAATGCCACGAAATGGCCGCGGGCAAGATCGCGGAATTGCTCGGCCTGGCGCCGCTCCATGCCAAGAAGGTCGGAGGCGCGTGCCATGTCGATATCTAGAAAAGTCCGTCCCATCAGGAAGTTCGATGCTTCGGCGGCGACGTTCTTGGCCAGCTTGGCAAGCCGCTGGGTAGCGATCACCCCGGCAAGGCCGCGCTTGCGGCCGCGGCACATGAGGTTGGTCATGGCACCGAGCGAGAGTTTTCGTGCCTCGTCCGAGACTTCGCCAGCGACTGCCGGGGCGAAAAGCTGGGCTTCATCGACGACGACGAGCATCGGATACCAATAGTCTCGCTCGGCATCGAAAAGCCCGCCCAGAAACGCTGCAGCGCAGCGCATCTGCTGCTCGACGTCGAGCCCTTCAAGGTCGAGCACGACGGAGACACGGTGCTGGCGGATACGTGCGGCGATGCGGGTCAGCTCGTTTTCGGTGCGAGCGCCGTCGACGACGACATGGCCATATTTGTCGGCCAGCGTGACGAAATCGCCTTCCGGGTCGATGACGCATTGCTGCACCCATTGGGCGCTCTGTTCAAGCAGACGGCGCAAAAGGTGCGACTTGCCCGAGCCGGAATTGCCTTGAACGAGCAGCCGGGTCGCCAGAAGCTCTTCCAGATCGAGCATGGCTTTTGCGCCGGCAGGCGCCGCTCCCATGTCGATATCGACCTTCATCGGTTCTCCAGATGCTCAAGTGATTCCGCGCAACGATTTGGCGCGCGGACTCCTTAGCATTCCCTCGCGACGCATGCGCGCTCAAAGCGCCGCTTGCGCCGGGAAACCCACAGGTGGTTTTGGGCTTTGGCCCAATACTCAGCTTGCCGGTGCCGGTTGCGGGATGGCATCGCTTTTCCTGTGCTTGCTTAACGTCAGCACCAGAAGCGCGGCGATGAGGCAGAGAATGCCTGCAACGAGGAACGCAGGGAGATAGGTTGCATATTCTGTGCGGGCGAAGCCGCCGCCGTAAGCTGCCGAGGCCGCGCCCAACTGATGGCCTGCAAAAATCCAGCCGAACACCAGACCTGCCTTTTCGCGGCCAAAACGGTCGGTCGCGAGCTTCACCGTCGGCGGAACCGTTGCGATCCAGTCGAGACCGTAGAACATGGCGAAGAGCGACAGGCCATAGAAGGAAAAATCCGAATAGGGCAAATAGAGCAGCGAGAGACCGCGCAAGCCGTAATACCAGAAGAGCAACCAGCGGTTATCGAGCCGGTCCGAAAGCCAGCCCGAGCCGATGGTCCCGAAGAAATCGAAGAAACCCATCATGGCAAGGACGCTCGCGGCGCCGACAGCCGCAAGGCCGTAGTCGCCGCACAGGGCGACGAAATGGGTTCCGATCAGGCCGTTGGTGCTGGCGCCGCAGACATAGAAGGTCGCGAACAGAACCCAGAAGGTACTGCTGCGCGATGCTTCCTTCAGTACGAGCAGCGGCATTGTGATCAGAGACAGCAAGCCTCCGGTGACAGGCGGGGTCGTCGCGACCGTCTTGTCACCATAGGCGGGCAAGCCCACGTCCGACGGGCGGTCGCGCATCAGCAGGAACACGGCGGCGACCGCAACGAGCAGCATGGCGCAGATCAGCATGATGGCCGTGCGCCAGCCATAGTGATCGCTGAGCGAGGCCATGAGCGGCATGAACACCAGTTGCCCTGTCGCCGAACTCGCAGTCAGCATGCCGAGCACCAGGCCGCGGCGTTCGGTGAACCAGCGCGTGGCGACGGTGGCGCCGAGCACCACAGCGGTGAGACCTGTCCCGAAGCCAACGACCACGCCCCACAACAGAATCAGCTGCCATATGCTGGTCATGGCCAATGAAGCGAACAATCCCGCCGTGATCAGCATGAGCGCCACGCACACCACGCGCCTGACGCCGAAATAGTTCATGAACGCCGCCGCAAACGGCCCCATGAGGCCGAAAAGCAGAAGACGGATGGAAAAGGCCGTGGCGATCTGCTCGGTTTCCCAGCCGAATTCCTTCTCCAACGGAACGATCAGCACGCCGGGCGCGCCGACCGCGGCGGCGGTCACCAGCATGGTGAGAAACGTAACCGCTATTACCACCCACCCGTAGTGGACATGGCGGCGGGCAAGCAAAGCAGCAAGGGTCGAGGCGATCATGGGCTGGCTTTCGGGCTGGGAGTGTTGGGCGCTACATCAAATCATTGGGGCGGTCGGGAGGTCTAGCACATCGAGCTTGCCACCGGCCAGCCTCTGACGGGTGCGTTCGTTGCCGGTCATCTCATGCGGGGCACCAAGCGCGATGGCGCTGACGCGGTCAAGCCGTTCGACTTGCTCCTTCGAAAGAACCAGCGAAGCCGCGGCGATGTTGTCATGGAACTGGTCGAGCGTCTTTGGACCGATGATCGGCAGCACCCCCCTGGCCGCAACCCAGCCAATCCCGACCTGGCTGGGCGTTGTTCCGATTTCGGCCGCGATTGCGAGAACCTCGTCGATGATGGCGGTGCGCTGGGCGCTGTTTTCGTGCTGGATCACAATACCGAGGCCGGTGGCGCGACCCTCTTCACCCCTGCGGTATTTGCCGGTCAGCAAGCCGCCGCCAAGTGGGGACCAGCCGACAGTGCCAAGTCCAAAGCCTCTGGCCATGGGCAACAGTTCGCGCTCGGCGGTGCGCTCAACAAGGCTGTACTCTGTCTGTAGGCCGACGATCGGAGCCCAGCCGCGCAAGGCAGCGATGGTTGCGCCGCTGGCAATGCGCCATGCCGGAAAATTGGAAAAGCCCGGATAAAGTATCTTGCCGGCGCGCACGAGATCGTCGAAGCCGCGTACAATCTCCTCAATCGGCGTCATCTCGTCGGACATGTGTGCCCACAGGATGTCGATTCGGTCGGTCTTCAAGCGTTTCAAGCTGGCCTCGACCGCCTGTACCATCGATTTGCGGCTATTGCCGACGACAGACGGGCCGACATTGGCGGCCGCACCGTGCGAGTATTTGGTGGCGAGCACGAGGTTTTCGCGCTCTGCAGCGATCAGGTCGCCGACAATGCTCTCCGACTGGCCGAACTGGTAACTGTCCGCCGTGTCGATGAAGTTGCCGCCGGCTTCCAAATAGCCGTCAAAAATGCCCTTGGCGATGTCGGGTGTCGATCCGTAGCCCCATCCTGTGCCGAAATTGCCGGTTCCGAGCGCAAATTCCGAAACACGAAGGCCAGTATGATTGCCAAACAGTTTGTAGCGCATGCAAATCTCCTTATCGCTGCCTGTTGACGCACGCGATTTTAGATGATGATCATAATGATTGACTATAAATGACGTTCATCATATAAAATGTCAACAGCATTTTTCGAGAAGGAAAGTTTCATGCGCGTGAGCAAGGAACAGGCGGCGAAGAACCGCGAGAGAATCATCGAAGTTGCGAGCCGGGAATTCCGTGACAAGGGATTCGACGGCATCGGTGTGGCGGATGTAATGAAGAGCGCCGGCCTGACGCATGGCGGCTTTTACGGACATTTTGCCTCGAAGGACGATCTGATCGCTGAAGCCTGTGCCGCCTCGATGGACCGCTCTGCGCAGAAATGGTCGGAGTTGGCGGAAACCGCGCCAGACGACGCTTTTGCGGCCATCACCAATTCCTATCTGCTGAAGGAGCATCGCGACAAAAAGGAGGCGGGCTGCACGATGGCCGCGCTCGCACCTGACATTGCCCGCCAGAGCGGTGCGGTACGCGAATGCTTCACCAAGGGCACGCAGTCGCTGCTCGATATTCTGGTAAAAGCGACACCTGGCCAATCGGAAGCGGCAAGGCGTGAAAAAGCTCTTGCCACCATGGCCGGGCTCGTCGGCACGCTGGTGCTGTCGCGTGCCGTCGATGATCCACAATTTGCCGATGAAATCCTCGCTGCGGGCCGGGCAGCGTTCAGCACGCCCTCATAATAATCTGTGGATTACCGCCCCGGCCGTCCGGTCTTGCCCGGTCGCCGCTTCTTGCGCGCATCCGCTGCATCTTCATAGGATCCTGCGCCGCTGCGTTCGCGGCGGATGATCGTAGCGTCGTTCCGGTTTGTTCCGGTAAATGCGGGCTTCTCAGGAACTTTGCCGATCACCGGCTTTTCCGTACGTCCCACTGTCATCTCGTCAAGCGAGTTCTTGCGGAACACACCGGGTCCGAGCGGACGCGTCGTGTCGCCGCCCATTTCATCAAGGTGCGGCTTGCGGAACAGCTGCGCGCCGGGATCGTCCTCGTCGGTCACGACGCGGTGCATGGCGCGGCCCGCATTGTGACGGCCCTTGGTACGACCGGTTGCGGGGCTCTCCATCTCGACTTCCCGCGCCATCGGATCATCCGAAATTGCCAATTCCATCTCGCGCAGCCGCTTGATCTCATCGCGCAGGCGAGCGGCAACTTCAAAGTCGAGATCATCGGCGGCATCGCGCATCTGCTTCATCAGATGTTCAAGATGGGCTTTGAGATTGTTGCCGACCATCGCGCCGGATTCGGCAAAATCGGAAATATCGGCGCGCACGTGATCGCGCTCATAGACACTGTTGAGAATGTCACCGATGTTCTTCTTGATGCTGGCCGGCGTGATGCCGTGTTCAGTGTTGAAAGCCTCCTGCTTCTCGCGGCGCCGATTGGTTTCGGCCATCGCCCGTTCCATCGAGCCGGTGACGTGGTCGGCGTAGAGGATGACCTTGCCATCAACGTTACGCGCCGCACGGCCGATCGTCTGGATCAGCGACGTTTCCGAACGCAGGAAGCCTTCCTTGTCCGCATCGAGAATGGCGACAAAGCCGCATTCGGGGATATCGAGACCCTCACGCAAGAGGTTGATGCCCACGAGCACATCGAAAGCACCAAGGCGCAGGTCGCGCAGTATTTCGATGCGCTCCAGCGTATCAATGTCCGAGTGCATGTATCGGACGCGGATGCCTTGCTCGTGCAGATACTCCGTCAGGTCCTCCGCCATGCGCTTGGTCAGCACGGTGACGAGTGTGCGATAACCTTTTGCAGAGGTTTCGCGGATTTCGCCAAGAACGTCGTCCACCTGCGATTTCGCCGGCCGTACTTCGACCGGGGGATCGATCAGGCCGGTTGGCCGGATGACCTGCTCGGCAAAGACGCCGCCGGATTCCTCCATCTCCCATGTGCTGGGTGTCGCCGAGACGGCGACCGTCTGGGGCCGCATGGCATCCCATTCCTCGAACCGCAGCGGACGGTTGTCCATGCAGGAGGGGAGGCGAAATCCATACTCCGCCAGCGTCGCCTTGCGGCGGAAGTCGCCCTTGTACATGGCGCCGATCTGCGGAACGGTCACATGGCTCTCGTCGATGAAGACGAGGGCATTGTCCGGGATATATTCGAACAGCGTGGGTGGCGGCTCGCCGGGCTTGCGACCGGTAAGATAGCGCGAATAGTTCTCGATGCCTGCGCACGACCCCGTCGCCTCCAGCATTTCCAGATCGAACGTACAGCGTTGTTCGAGCCGCTGCGCTTCGAGCAGGCGACCGGCAGCATTGAGCTCGACAAGTCGGTGCTTCAGCTCTTCCTTGATCGACTTGATCGCCTGATTGAGCGTCGGGCGGGGCGTTACATAGTGCGAATTGGCGTAAATCTTGACCGAGCGCAAATCGCCGGTCTTTTGCCCGGTGAGCGGGTCGAATTCGGTAATCGCCTCGATCTCGTCGCCGAACATGGAGATGCGCCAGGCGCGATCCTCCAAGTGGGCGGGGAAGAGTTCGATCGTGTCACCCCGGACGCGGAAGGAACCACGGGTGAAATCCATGTCGCGCCGCTTATACTGCTGCGCCACCAAATCAGCCAGCAAAGCACGCTGGTCGAGACGATCACCGATCTTCATTTCGAAGGTCATCGCCGTGTAGGTTTCGACCGAGCCAATACCGTAGATGCACGAAACCGAGGCAACGATGATCACATCGTCACGCTCAAGCAGGGAGCGGGTGGCCGAGTGGCGCATCCGGTCGATTTGTTCGTTGATCGACGATTCCTTCTCAATATAGGTGTCCGACCGCGGCACATAGGCTTCCGGCTGGTAGTAATCGTAATAGGAAACGAAATACTCCACCGCGTTGTTCGGGAAAAACGATTTGAACTCGCCGTAAAGCTGCGCTGCCAGGGTCTTGTTTGGCGCGAGAATGAGGGCGGGGCGCTGCGTCTCTTCAATGACCTTGGCCATCGTGAAGGTCTTGCCCGAACCAGTGACGCCGAGCAGAACCTGCGTCCGGTCATCTTCCTTGATGCCGGATACGAGGTCCTTTATCGCCGTTGGCTGGTCGCCGGACGGCAGGAAGTCGGTTTCCATCTGGATCTGGATGCCGCCCTCGGACTTGTCCGGACGTGCAGGCCGGTGCGGCTGCCAGGCCATGCCATTCTTGAACAGTGGATTGCCGCTCTCAATCAGTGCTGCAAGGGCAGACACCGTGGCGGTTGCACCGCCTGGCATGATGCTGCCAGCATCTTCAAGCCCGATATCAAGCCCTGCTACCGGGTTGAGACCGGCCGCGGCGCGAATCTTCGGATCCGTGGATCCGCCAATGGACGTGCCGCGCGATGTCCGCGATGCGCTGGACTGCGTGCTGGCCTTCTTGGATTTTGCTGGTTTCGGCTTGGGTTTCGCCGTTTCCTCGGTGATCTGTTTTGCCCAATCGCTGATCGAGCCGGACAGCGGAATGCCTTCCAGTTCGGATTGCGGCGCTTCGCCGAAACCGCTCGCATTATATTTGTCAGGAGATTTAGCCATTCGCCGAATATGGTGGGAGTCCGGCAAAATGGGAAGGGCCACGGGTCGAAAACTCGCGGGCTTCGGACGCGCTCCTGACAACAGGCTGTCAGGAGCCGCGATAGCGTGATGGCATTTTTTGATCAGCTGACTGCCGGCGAACCTACCTTCACTCAACCGTAGCGCAGCTTCAATCCAAGGATTGCAAGGATCAGCAGGAAGGTCACGCCATTGGCGGCAATGACCGGCCAGGAGCCGATCATCAAACCGTAAAGCAGCCACAGGAAGACGCCAAGCATGAGAGTGACATTGCTTATGAGCGAAATGCTCGCGGTCTGACGGTGTCGCACAATCTTGATGATCTGCGGAATCCAGCACACGGTGGTGATAACGGCAGCGAGACTGCCGACAAGCTCGATATGGAAGGGCACGGAACGATCTTTCGAATCGACTGGAATACAGAACCAATATACCAGCGGATTTTTCTTTGAAATATAGCGGAATAATGGCGTAAATCTTTGCGCGCGACAATTATTTTGACGCAGCGCGATAAGTGCCCCCAAATCGTTACCGTCCAGCGCCTAAAATGCGTGCTGGAAGGTAGAAGACAAGAGAAGCCGCGCCCGCGATCGCGGATGTTTCATCGGCGAGGATCGCTTGTCCCGTCCCCGTCTCGTCGCCTTCAAGTATGTGCCTGGTTAGCTCGCCGCTGCGTGCCATGGCCATCAGCGTTGGCGAACTTGCAAAGACACCATGCGACCCGCCATCGAGTTGCGACGCATCGAGCACCAGAATGCCGAGGTTCTGCAGCATTGGAATACTGGAACCATCGCCCACCCGTGCATGACCACCAACGATGCGCTTGGATACGCCGAGCGCCCGGTCGGCGCGCGATGCAAGGACGACGAACGGCCTTGGCAACTGGCCGATATCGGCCACCTGTGCCTGGAATACGTCGACATCGATATCGGGCGCGGCGAGCATGACGCCGGACAGGCGCCGGAAAACGTCCTTGTGGCCGGTTTCAGCAAGTTTGGTCAGTGCCTCCATCACGACAAACGAGCCCATCGAATGGCCGACGAGCAGGATTCTGGTGGCATTGGTCCTGGTAATGAGTTGCAGGAGTTCGGCCAGGCCCTCCCTGCCATAAGTCGCGCTATCACGATCGTAGACGTAGAGGCCAAGGGTAGCAGCCGATGGCCACGAATAGTGCACGGCGACGGCGGGAAGGCTGTAGTCATAGGCTATCTGGGCTTCGCGAAAGACGCCGTCGGCAAAATTGTTGTTGTAGCCGTGGACGAAGATGAAAATCTCGCGCTTGTCTTCGGGACGCCTCGCCAGCTCCGCATTGATCCTGTCGATGAAGACTTGGCCACTCGGGTAGGGCTGGAACGACGTTGCGACAAAATTCCGGGCCGGATCGGGTTTTACGCTCGCCTTCTCCACTTCGCCGTTCTTGTGGTTGGGCGGAATGCCGACATCCACGCGAGCGAAGTTGAGGGTAGGCGAGCGTTCCGAAGAATAGGGCAGGGCCAGATTGTTGGAGCGCGCGCGGCTGGTGGCGACAAAAATGGGAATGACAGCCTTGGGGCCGGTCTTGTCATTGATGACGGGCGCCGGTACCGCAGCGCTGGCCTGGAGCACGTCGTGGGCGTCAAGGCCAAGGACGGCGCGCCCGCCACAGCCCGCGAGCAGCAGCACAAAAAGCAGGAACGCCGGCAGACGCAATAGGCTCATCACCAACCCCAAAGCTCAGGCCATGCGTTTGAAACAGCATTGTTCTGGCCGCGCAACTGAAAAGGCACATGCGCCCGGGTGCGGCCAACCGATATCCGGATAACGTGACAATTTCTCAACACCGGCAATGTGGCGCCAGATCACACAATCAGCGGATCACGGCCCATATTGAGATGAAGCTCATGACCATCATAGGCATTGGCATCCGCGACATCTTCATTCAGGTCAACGCCGAGGCCCGGTTCCGACGACGGGATGACATAGCCGTCCTGCCACTGGATCGGCTTTTTGAGGATCTCGGCGTGAAATCCGCTGAAAGACTGGATGCATTCGAGGATGAGAAAATTCGGACTGCAGGTGGAGATCTGGATATTGGCGGCGCCGACGATGGGACCGCAATAGAGGTGGGGGGCGATCTGGGCATGGAAGGTTTCAGCCATGCCGGCGATCTTCTTAGCCTCGAGGATGCCGCCGACCCGGCCAAGGTTCATTTGCAGAATGTTGGCCGCCCGGTTCACCAGCAGGCGCTGGAATTCATACTTTGTCGTCAAGCGCTCGCCCGCGGCAACAGGGATGGACGTGTGCTGTTGCACATAGCCCATATTTTCCGGCATGTCGGGCGGTACGGGTTCCTCCAGCCAAAGCGGGTCATAGGGTTCGAGGCGCTTTGCCAGCCGGACGGCGCCGGTCGGTGTCATCTGGCCGTGGGTACCGAACAAAAGGTCAGCCTTGGAGCCGACGGCTTCACGGACAAGGCGCACGAATTTTTCGCCGAGATCAAGTTGCTCAAGGGAAAGCTGGCGGGGATCGAATGACGTGTAGGGTGCGACGGGATCGAACTTCACCGCCGTGTAGCCTTCGGCCACATATTCGGCGGCGCGCTCGGCCGAGGCTTCGGCGTTCCAGTAGATGGCCGATGTCTCGCCGAGTTCCGGTTTCGGGTAGATATAGGTGTAGCTGCGCAGCCGTTCGTGCACCTTGCCGCCGAGCAGCTCATAGATGGGTTTGTCCGCTTCCTTGCCGATAATGTCCCAGCACGCCATTTCGAGCGCCGAAACCGCGCCCATGATGGTGACGTCCGGCCGCTGAGTGAAGCCACCGGAATAGGCCCGGCGGAAAAAACGCTCGGTATGGTGTGGATCCTGACCGATCAGCCAGCGCTCAGCCACGTCCTCGATCACCTTGCGCATCACTTGCGGGCTGACGGTGGAGTTATAGGCCTCGCCATAGCCGACAACGCCGGAATCGGTGGTCAGCTTGACGAAAAGGAACCAGGTGCCGCCAAAGGATGGCGGTGGATTGCCAACCACGAAGGTTTTGACATCGGTGACTTTCATGGATCGCTCCTGACGTTCGCTGTGGCACAAGACTAGGCCAGGCGCTGGCCCGAGCAGAAACCGCGCAACGACCCTCGATGTCGGGTTTCCGACAGTTCCTGCGCGAAGGGCCTTTTCATTCCGGCCCCTTCACCCCATCATGGAAAAAAAACCGCAATCATCCCTGGAGACCGTAAATTGACCGAACTATCGAAGCCGATTGGCGAACTGACGCTGCGAACCCTCGCCATGCCGGCGGACGCCAATGCTGCAGGCGATATTTTCGGTGGCTGGGTCATGGCGCAGATGGATCTGTCCTGCGGTATAAGGGCGGCGGAACGGGCGCGGGGGCGTGTGGTGACGGCGGCGGTCAAGGAAATGGCGTTCGCCAAGCCGGTAAAGATCGGCGATACGCTGTGCGTCTACACTTATATCGCCCATGTCGGTCGGACATCGATCACGCTCAAGGTCGAGGCATGGGCGCAGCGCTACCTGTCGGATCTGATGGAACTGGTCACCCATGCCGACTTCGTCATGGTCGCACTCGACAAGGACGGCAAGCCAACGCCAGTTCCGACGGAGATTTGACCTAGCTCTGGCTTCCGATCATGTATTTGTCCCAGAAACCGGCTTCAGATTCGATCTGCTCGACAATATCGACCCACAGACCCGACGGATCATGGAAACCGAAGCGGCGCTGTCCGAACGGTTCGACGGTCAGGGGATAGTCGGCTTTCAACCCCGTGGCGCTGATCTTTTCGAATGCCGCCCTGGCATCCTCGACCTGCAATTCGAAGCACATGCCCTTGCCGCTGAAGTCTTCGGGACCCGGGGGAGCGGAGGGGTGATCCGGGCTCATGAAGGCGATGGATGCCGAGCCATCCTCGGTCGTGAGCCAGGAGATCCACGTGCTGTCAAAGCCACTGACGAAACCGAGATGCCTGATCCAGAAGTCGCGGCAGGCTTCCTTGCGGCTGGTGACGATGATCGGATAACGGTCGGTAAATCGCATGCGGTGCCCTCCATGACTTTGCGAGATATTGACTTAGTTGAGCAACCGCACAGCGAATGGCAAGGGCCGCTTGTCGGGAGTGTGAATAGGAAAATGTTCTCATCTGAGAGCATTTTCCGATGCTCTGCGGCAAACAATCGTCTGCAACCAGGATAACGTGTTTCGTCGCCGTGGGGATGAAATGCCGCTCGGGAAGCGGGTAAAGGTGCGCAACTTGATGCGATTCCTTGTCCATTTTCAAAGAAAAGCATTTCATTTTTGGGCAAAAGCGCATCATTTTACGTGAAGTGAATGGAAAAAATTGGGGTAAAAGCGTGGCTTTTTTCGGGGCAATTCAAGACTACTCCCGCAGGCGCGGCGAAGCTGACAGCGCCAGGGTCGACTTCGTCGAATTGTTTTTCGACCTCGTCTTCGTCTTCGCTATCACACAGATCTCGCACTTCCTGCTGCATGATCTGAGCCTCAAGGGCCTCGCCGAAAGTGCGCTGCTGCTCACCGCCGTCTGGTGGGTCTGGGTCTATACGATGTGGGTCACCAATTGGCTCGACCCGGCGACCTCGCCGGTGCGCATCATGCTGTTCGTGCTGATGCTGGCCGGGCTCCTGCTTTCGACTTCCATTCCGACGGCTTTTGCCGGACGTGGACTGGTGTTTGCCGTGGCCTTCGTCTCAATGCAGCTTGGACGCTCGCTGTTCATGGTATGGGCGGTCCGCCATCACAATCGCACCAACTACCGAAATTTCCTGCGGATCGCTGTCTGGCTCGCAATGTCCGGATGTTTCTGGATAGCGGGTGGGATTGCGGAACCGGAAACCAGGATAATCTACTGGACCATCGCCCTCGCCATCGAAATCATAGGGCCAGCGTTAGGCTTCTGGATACCGCGGCTTGGTGCGTCGTCCACAGCCGAATGGGACATCAGCGGCGACCACATGGCCGAGCGGGCAGCGCTGTTCATCATCATTGCGCTCGGCGAATCCATCCTCGTCTCCGGCGCGACCTTTGCCGAGCAGGAGTGGACAATCGTCTCGTTCGCCGCGTTCCTGACCACCTTCACCGCATCGGTCGCCATGTGGCTCGTCTATTTCAATATTGGCCAATCGGCCGCGCACCACAAGATTGCTGAGACGGACGATCCCGGACGGATCGCCCGCATAGCCTACACTTATGTGCACGTCTTGCTGGTGGCGGGCATCATCGTCGTGGCCGTGTCGGACGAACTGATCCTTGCCCATCCGCTCGGGCATTCGGAGCTTGCGACGGTCTGGACTTCGATTGGCGGAACGGCGCTCTATCTGATCGGCAATCTGTTGTTCAAGCGTTATGTTACCGGCAGACTGCCGCTGTCGCATCTGGCCGGGCTGGTGCTGTGCGCTCTGCTTGCCATTGTTTCGGCGGAGCTGTCGCCGCTTACGCTGGGCGCTGCGACAAGCGTCATCCTCATCATCGTCACGATCTGGGAATATATGGGCCAACCGAAGACGCGGCATCATTCCACTTGATCAGCGGCAGGAACGATGTCCGCCGCGACGTTGCATCAGGTCGAAGTGAAAATGCGTGCTGTGGAAGCGGTCGTAGCCTGGTCCGAGGACCGTGGTGAAATAATCGCATGCATCGCCGCGGACCGAGTTCAACAGGCCGCGCTGGCGGAAGGCGAAGAACCCGGGCTTCTGCACCTTGATCTCCGATCCATTGTTAAGCGTAATGCTCGAAATATCCAGCGCATTGCCTTTGGAATGTTCCGACATGCTGCGTCCCGGCTGGTTGCTCATCGTGCGGCAGGAGTAGCTCGATGCCTGATGGATCGTGTCGATGCCGGAAAGATAGCGCAGGCGCGTCGATGGCAACAGGTCACCCTTGACCCAGCGGGCAAAGGCCAGCGTCATCTGGCAATTCAGCGTTGCGCTTGGCTTCAACTTGATCCGGCCACTCGAAAAGCCGTTGACCGTCAGGGGATGGTCGATCCGGCAGACGCCGCCATCGTCGATCGGTTGTCGTTCCTGAAACATCACACCGAGTTTCTTCAGTTCGGTGCGGCAGGCCGTTTCGCTGCTTGACATCGCCAAAGCGCTTTCGCCTCTGGCTATAGGGTCACGGATACCCGCGGCATAGCCATAGTTCTGCTTGTAGGCATAGCTCTCGGCATCGTCGGAAGCCGGCTCGGATTCTGGCAAGGAGTAGCGTTTCGGCTCGGCCACTTGGCCAGCGTCGGGCACGACGAGTGTATCCGGCTGCTGGCCCGCAGCCTGTCCCGCATCCGGGACAGCTAGCACTTCCGGCTCCTGCGCTGTGACTTCACCGGATTGCGGAACGGACAGCTGCTGGGTTTCTTCGGTGGCAACCTGCGCATTTTCTTCGCCCGCAAGTGACCGGCTGGCCACCGACGTGTCTGGACTCCCAACATCGGCCATGGGGCGTCGCACTTCGTC
This sequence comes from Hyphomicrobiales bacterium, assembly GCA_900473175.1. Classification (GTDB taxonomy): domain Bacteria; phylum Pseudomonadota; class Alphaproteobacteria; order Rhizobiales; family Rhizobiaceae; genus Phyllobacterium. The sequence goes on from UCKM01000032.1 coordinate 22,496, forward strand.
CATGCCGCAGGCACTAAGGCTCGTTGCGACGAAAAGGACCGCGATGGTTGAACGGCGCTTGCAGCGCATGGCGGACGACAACGCAAAACTCATGTCACCACATCCTCTCGCCCAGTAAGCAGGTACGGCACGCACGTAAAAATAGAGGCAAATTGTAAAGGAAAGGTCAGCGCCTAGCTTAAGCTCTGCGGCTAAAGTGTGATGCGATGTGCGTTCGCGGGAGGAGATCCACGTGTGTGAGCCGCGAACGATCCAAAGCGACGCCAATTCGGGGTGCGCGATGCAAAGGGGCAAGTCTCACCTTTTCCCTTCCCCTTGTGGGGAGGGTCGGACCGCAGGTCCGGGGCGGGG
>UCKM01000035.1 GCA_900473175.1 Hyphomicrobiales bacterium
TTACAAGGGTGAATTGCGGTACCTTCTGGTCTAGTGATCGCCTGCCTTTACGGTCAGAATAGCGGGGGCGTTTACCGCGAGAGTTTGCACAGGCGCCAGCTAATGCCGATTCAATCTCGTATGATGCGGGTGTACTCTGCTCTGAGAGACTCGAACTTGCGCCAGAATCCAGACGTCTTGTCCCCATTGAGATGATCGATGAGTACGCCGAGATGCGTATGCCAGCCGCTCGCAACCATGACCATGGAATCGGCACTGGCAAGGCGGGTGTGCGTCACTCTCAGCAAAGTGTCGGCGCCTTTTGCTTCGAGTTCGAAGGTGACTTCGGAATCCTGTCCCCGATCCGGCCACGTGATGCTCAAGACATGCGGCGGTTCGAAGCGAAGGACCTTGCCCTCATTGGTGGCGCCTTCAAGCTTCTGAAACTCGGCGGGGGAAGGCTCGTCCGAAAGTTGTGAATGGTGGAATGTTAGTTTGACAGCGCCGCCGACATAGTTGGCCATGGGCCCGGCGGCGAGCCATTTTTGGCGTTTGTCCGACTCCGTCAGATAGGCCCAGACCCGTTCGATCGGTCCCGGCAAAATACGTTCGATGCGGATGGTGCGGGGCGCCGTGACAACGCCGAGACGGTCATTTGCAACATGCTCGTTCATTTCGTGCTCCTTGGCTTGGGTTCAGTGTTCGTTGGCTCTTTCGGCAGATCTCCAGCCATCTGAGCCGCAGTTGCGCGGTCTTCGTCGCGCAGGATCGCCTCAAGGTCATCGAGGCGGACATTCCAGAACCGTTCGTAATAGCGCAGCCATTCCTGCGCCTCCGCGAGCCGGGCGGCTTCGAGTTGGCAAACATGCGTTCGGCCCTGAACGTTTCGCCGCACCAATCCGGCACCCTCCAAGACCTTGATATGTTTCGAAGCCCCCGCCAGCGACATGTTGAATGGCGTTGCCAGCTCGCTTACCGAATGTTCGCCATCCGCAAGCCGGTGTAGCATCGCTCGCCGTGTCGGATCGGAAAGGGCGTGGAATACGGCATCGAGATGAGATGTCTGAAATTCAACCATATGGTTTAATATCATCGCCGCGAATATTAGTCAACCATTTGGTTGAATATTATTTCTGCGTGTCAGACTACCAGAAAGCCCTGCCCGAGCGGATCGTCCGCTTCGACGACAAATTCAGCTTTGCCGCTATAATAGGCGTGGCCGGAAACGCGTGCGGTAATTGCGTCGAAATTGCCCGCCTTGGTCTGCGAGGCGACAAAACCGGCAAAGCGCGATCCGACGATGCTTTCGAAGATGCGTGCGTTGCCTTCACGAATCTGGCCCTTCGCATGCATTGTCGCAAGCCGGGCCGTCACGCCGGATCCAGTGGGCGAGCGATCAAGCTGCGCGTCGGCAAAGATGCAGACGTTCTTCGTCGGTCCCTCGTTCCAGGCATCGCTTCCGTCGGTAAGGATCGAGCCATAGAGAAAGGCCAGATCCTTGTGGTCGGGATGGTCGAGCGGGACTGCCTCTTTCACTGCTTCGCTCAGTTTGGTCGCCGCTTCGATGAACCTCTGCGCCGGATCGCGGCCGAACTCGAGTCCAAATTGAGAGCAATCCGCCAGCGCATAGAATGCGCCGCCATAGGCAACGTCGAATTTCACCGGGCCGAAGCGGGGCAGGTCGATGCTCTGGTCGGCAGCGAAAAGGAAGGCCGGAACACTCTCGAACGAAACGCCGCCCGACTTGCCGTCACGCACTTCGACGGAGGCGACGACCATGCCGCACGGACATTCGATGTTAACGGTCGTGACCGGTTCGACCTTCGGCACCAGACCGTAATCAACCGCATAGCGGCCAAGCGCAATGATGGCGTGGCCGCACATGGTGGAATAGCCCTCATTGTGCATGAACAGGACTGCTAGATCAGCGCCGGCAAGATTTGGCTCCACCAGCAGCGCCCCATACATGTCGAAATGCCCGCGGGGCTCGAAGATGATGATCTTGCGCAAGTGGTCGAGTCGGTCGCGGACATAGGCCCGCTTTTCAAGGATGGTGCCCTTCGGCAACGGCGGATAGCCGGCGGTGATGATACGCAAGGGCTCGCCGCCCGTGTGCATGTCGATAACCTTGATCGACTCATCCATCAGGCAATTCCCAGCAATGCGGGGAGTTTACGCATGTCGTCGAAGAGAATGCCGCCCGCCGCCGCCAGGCCGTCGCGGTCGGCGTGCGCATCGCCGCAATAGGAGAAAACGCGCATGCCGGCGGCTGTACCGGCCTTGGTGCCGGCAACGCTGTCTTCGATCACAACCGCCTGCGATGGCTCGTGCCCCATCTCCTTGGCCGCATGCAGGAAGAGGTCTGGAAACGGCTTGCCCCGGGCGACCATGGAAGCGCTGTAGAACACATCCTGGAAATGCCCGATGAGCCCGGTCTTGCCCAGCGTAATGTGCATCTTTTCGACATTGGCCGACGAGGCGACGCAATAGGGCAGGTCGGCTTGCTTCACCGCGGCAATAACGTCCTCGATGTAAGGAATGGCTTCGACCCCATCTTCGAAGATGATCGGCATCGCCTGATACCAGCGATCAACGAAATCGTCGCCAAGCAGACAGCCCTCGGCCTCCACCTGTTCCTTCACCGCCCGCATCGGCATGCCGCAAAGGTTCTTTCGCGCCTCTTCGAAGGTGATCGCATATCCCGACGCATTGAGCATCTTGACCAGGTGGTGGTTCGCAAGTGTCTCGGTATCGACCAGAACCCCGTCACAGTCGAAAATCACCAGATCGGGGCGCGTCATGCTTAAATATCCTTGTCGATACCTTGAGAAAAAAGCTGTTGCAGCTCGCCGAACGGCACGCCGGCTTTGGTAAACTCAAACGTGCCCTTGTCAAGCACCTCCCGTGCAGCATCGCGCACGGCGGTAAAGGCGGCCATTGTCAGACGAGGGCCAAGCGAAATGCGGCGCACGCCGATGGTCGCGAGCTCGCTGACCGTGAGGGGCGCCGGAGCCAGAACGCTTACCGGCTTTGAAACCGACGCACAGATTGTCGCAATGCTTTCACGATCGGAAATGCCGGGCGCGAAGAGCACGTCGGCGCCGACCCTCTCGAACGCCTGCAGGCGCTTGATCGTGTCGTCGAGATCATTGCGGCCATGCAGGAAGTTTTCGGCCCGGGCGGTAAAAACGAAATCGTGCTTGAGCGCACGCGCGGCTTCGGCTGCGGCAGCGACGCGCTCGACAGCATGCGAAAAGTCGTAGATCGGCCTGCCGGGATCGCCGGAATAGTCCTCGATGGAACAGCCCGCAAGCCCGGCAGCCTCCGCGGCGAAGATGGTCTCTCCCGCGCTGTCGGCGCTGTCGCCCTTGCCCTTTTCGAGATCGCCGGAAATGGGCAGGTCAGTTGCGGCAACGAGATCGCGGCAGTGCTGCATCATGACGTCGAATGGGATGCCGCCATCCGGCAACCCACGCGAAAAGGCGAAACCGGCACTGCTCGTCGCCAGTGCCTTGAAGCCGAGCGACGCCAGAAATTTCGTCGTTCCGGGATCCCACGCATTGGCGAGGATAAAGATTTCGGGGCGTTCATGCAGCTGACGGAAAACGTTGCCTTTGTCCACCATGACCTCCCAAACCCCAAGCTTTGCTCAGGATGTTCCTGTCGATCCGAATCCCCCGGCACCGCGGGTCGTTTCGCTGGCGTGCTGCCGCTCTTCAATATTGAGCTGAACGACCGCTGCCAGAACGACCTGCGCGATGCGCATGCCGCGCTCGACATAGAAGTCGTCGTCGCCGAGGTTGATCAGGATTACTTTTACCTCACCACGATAGTCGGAATCAATCGTTCCGGGCGTGTTGAGGCAGGTAATTCCATTCTTGAGCGCCAGGCCCGAACGCGGCCGGATCTGCGCCTCGAAACCACGGGGAATCTCGAAGATCAGACCCGTCGGCACCAGGGCCCTGCGGCCCGGCAGCAGCAGCAGCGGTCTGTCTCCCGGCACAGCGGCGCGCAGATCCATGCCGGCGGAACCGCTGGTCTCGTAGGAGGGCAATTCAAGGTCCTGAGCATGGGGCAGGCGCACAAGCCCAAGCGCAGGGTTTCTTGGATGGGCGGAATCGGTTTCTTGAGCCATGGAAAAACCTTTTTCACCAGTCAGCGGCAAGCGTCAACTCACAAGATTTGAAGCATTCTGTCTTTGCACACAATCTCCTTCTAGTGGGCTACCCCATGCGGGCGATTCCCAAGGGCAAAATTGCAGGCTATTGTCAGCCATCGCGTGACCAAACTAGGTGATTCATGTGTCGTTGGGCAGCCTATCTCGGACCACAACTCTATCTTGAAGATGTCATCGCCTCTCCCTGCCATTCCCTGATCGCTCAAAGCCATGATGCGCACGAGGCCAAGACGCGTACCAATGGCGATGGCTTCGGTGTTGCCTGGTATGGCGAACGGGTCGAGCCGGGGCTCTATCGCGATATCCTGCCCGCCTGGTCGGACCAGAATCTCAAGAGCCTGTCGCGGCAGATACGCTCGCATCTCTTTCTCGCCCATGTGCGGGCTTCGACCGGCGGCCCCACCAGCCGCACCAATTGCCATCCATTCGTATCAGGCAGATGGAGCTTCATGCATAACGGGCAGATCGGTCATTTCGAGCGGCTGCGCCGCGGACTGGAAGCGCGCCTCGACGATGCGCTCTATGCCCAAAAGCTTGGCTCGACCGATTCCGAGCTGATCTTCCTTCTGATGCTGCAGCATGGTCTTGATGCCGATCCGGCGAAGGCGCTGACAGGCACGGTCAAAGCCATCGTCGCCGAGGCTGAACGCGCCGGCGTCGAACCGTTCATCCGGCTGACAGCCGCATTCTCGGACGGTAGCCAGCTTTATGCCGTTCGCTATGCAACCGACCGCTTTGCCCCATCGCTCTATACTGCGACTCTCGCGCAGAGTGCCGGTCTTTGTGTGGTGTCAGAGCCGCTTGACGGCGAAGCCGGCAACTGGATGCCTGTTCCGCCCAACAGTTTCGTGACGGTCAGGAACAGCAAGCGCATCGCCGTCGAACCGTTCATGACGGACGAAGAATCGGTGCCGACCGTGGAAACTGCCTGATCAGCGTGCGGATTCGATAGTCGACGGCGAGCGCTTTGACTGATAGAAGGCGCGCAACCCTTTCATCATCAAGTCTGAGCCTTCTTCATGTCTTCTGCCGACCATCCCGTTTCCAAGCGTCGAACTTTCGCGATCATCGCGCACCCCGACGCCGGTAAAACCACGCTGACCGAAAAGCTTTTGCTGTTCGGCGGAGCGATCCAGCTTGCCGGCGAGGTCAAGGCCAAGAAGGACCGCATGCAGACGCGCTCCGACTGGATGAACATCGAGCGCGACCGCGGCATCTCGGTCGTCACCTCCGTCATGACCTTCGAGTACAAGGATTGCATCTTCAATCTTCTCGATACGCCCGGTCACGAAGACTTCGCTGACGATACCTATCGAACCCTGACCGCCGTCGACAGTGCGGTCATGGTTATCGATGCCGCGAAAGGCATCGAGTCGCGGACGTTGAAGCTTTTCGAAGTCTGCCGCATGCGCGATATCCCGATCGTCACCTTCATCAACAAGATGGACCGTGAAAGCCGCGATCCTTATGAAATCCTCGACGAGATCGAGCAGAAACTGGCGTTGGATACGGCTCCTATCACCTGGCCGATCGGCCGTGCCAAGAGCTTTGCCGGCACCTACAATCTTCAGAACAACACGGTGCGCCGGCGCGATGAGGAAGAAGTGCCGACGCCGGTCAATGGACCTGAGGCGGCAGCTGCCTCCGGTCTTTTGCCGGAAAACGAGCGCCAGGCCTGGATCGACGAGGTGACGCTGGCGCGCCACGCCTGCAACCCGTTCGATCTGCAAGCCTTCCGCGAAGGCCATATGACGCCGGTCTATTTCGGTTCGGCCCTGCGAAATTACGGCGTTCGCGACCTGATCGAAGCCTTCTGCGATTTCGGCCCGAGCCCGCGGGCGCAGGATGCCGATACACGCAAGGTCGAAGCGGTCGAAGACAAGATGACCGGCTTCGTCTTCAAGATTCAGGCCAACATGGACCCGAACCACCGCGACCGCATCGCCTTTCTGCGGGTCTGCTCGGGAAAGCTATCGCGCGGCATGAAGGCCAAGCTTGTGCGTACCGGCAAGCCGATGAGCCTGTCGGCACCGCAATTCTTCTTCGCCCGCAGCCGCCAGATCGCCGATGAGGCCTGGGCCGGCGACGTGGTCGGCATTCCCAATCACGGCACCTTGCGCATCGGCGATACGCTGACCGAGGGCGAGGACCTGCTGTTTCGCGGGGTCCCCAATTTTGCGCCGGAAATCCTGCGGCGCGTTCGGCTAGACGATGCGATGAAGGCGAAAAAATTGCGTGAAGCCTTGCAGCAGATGGCGGAAGAGGGTGTTGTGCAACTGTTCCTGCCCGATGATGGTTCGCCGGCAATTGTCGGTGTCGTCGGGGCGCTGCAGATCGACGTTCTGACGGAACGCCTCAAGGTCGAGTATACATTGCCGGTCGGGTTTGAGCCGGCCCGCTTCACTGTCGCCCGCTGGATATCGGCGGACGATCCGGCGGAGCTACAACGGTTCATCAATGCGCATCGAGCCGACATCGCTCACGATCTCGACCACGACCCGGTGTTCCTGGCGCAGAATTCGTTCTCGCTCTCCTACGAAGCCGAGCGTTGGAAAGCCATTCGCTTCGCCGCGATCAAGGATTACCAGGTCCGCGATAAAGCGGCCTGATTTTGCCGTCGCTTACCCTCCCAACGAGTGGAAGGGTGAGAGGCGACGTGCTTGGCCAAATCGTGGGCGCGGTTTCCAGCCGCTATTGGCCCCGCAGCTCCCGGCGCAATATCTTGCCGACATTGCTTTTCGGAAGTTCGTCGCGAAATTCAACGGAGCGCGGGCGCTTGTAATTGGTCAATCGCTCGGCACAGAACGCCTTGACGGCCTCTTCGGTCAGTGCGGCGTCCTTGCGGACGATGAAGAGCTTGACGGCCTCGCCCGAATGCTCGTTGGGGATCCCGACGGCGGCAGCCTCGCGAATGCCTGGATGCTCCATCGCCACTTCCTCGATCTCGTTCGGATAGACGTTGAAGCCGGAGACGAGGATCATGTCCTTCTTGCGGTCGACGATCTTGGTATAGCCGCGCTCATCCATGTAGCCCATATCGCCGGAACGGAAGAACCCGTCGGCAGTCATTACCTTCGCGGTTTCGTCCGGCCGGTTCCAGTAGCCGGCCATGACCTGCGGACCGCGAATGCAGATTTCGCCGACTTCCATGAGCGGCAGCTCCTTGCCGTCATCGTCGCGGATCGAGAAATCCGTCGACGGCAGCGGCAGCCCGATCGTGCCGGAGAATTCCGTGGCGTCGAGCCGGTTTGCCGAGGCGACCGGAGAGGTTTCCGAAAGACCGTAGCCCTCAGTGACCAGGCAGCCGGTCACGCTCAGCCAGCGATCCGCCACCGGCTTTTGCACCGCCATGCCGCCACCAAGCGACAGGATCAGTCCCTTGAAATCCAGCTTGCGGAAGTCCTCATTGTTGAGCAGCCCGTTGAACAATGTGTTCAAACCCGGGAAGATGTGCATCTTGTGCTTCTGCAGCTCCTTGACGAATCCCGGTATGTCACGCGGATTGGGGATGAGCACGTTGAGCGCGCCCTGTTCCATGCCCATCATCGCATTCACCGTCAAAGCGAAGATGTGATAGAGCGGCAGCGCACAGATGAAGGTCAGATCCTGCGGCCGTCCCTTGATGCGATAGGCGACATCGCACCAAAGCCGCATCTGCGCGACGTTGGAGACGATGTTGCTGTGGGTGAGGATGGCGCCCTTGGAAATGCCGGTCGTTCCACCCGTATATTGCAGGAAGGCGATATCCGAGCCCTTCACATCCACATGCTTCAAGCTCTGCGCCGCTCCTTTCGCCAGCGCCGTCTTGAACGGCGTATGACCCGGCAGGGACCAGGCGGGCACCATTTTCTTCACCCGCCGCACGACGAGATTTACGACGTGACCCTTGAGGCCCATCATGTCGCCCATCGCAGCGACGACCACGTGTTTGACAGGCGTCCTGGTAATCACCTTCTCCAGCGTCGCAGCGAAATTTTCGAGTATGATGATGGCCTTGGCGCCGCTGTCCTTCAGCTGATACTCGAGCTCGCGCGGCGTATAGAGCGGGTTGACGTTGACGACCGTCAGACCTGCGCGAAGGATCGCCGCAATCGTGATCGGGTATTGCAGCACGTTGGGCATCATCACGGCGACGCGGTCGCCCTTCACAAGTCCGCGCGACTGGAACCATGCGGCCAGGGCGCGGGAATAGTCCTTGAGTTGCGCGTAGGTGATGCTCTTGCCCATGCAATGGAAGGCGGGGCGGTTCGCATATTCCTTGAAGGCCCGTGCGAACAGGTCGCCAACCGATTCGTATTGCGCTTTGGCGATTTCGGCTGGAACACCATCCGGATAGGACTCCACCCAGAATTTGGCGGATATGGCCTTGCTGGCTGCAGGTGCCTTTGGCTCTGCGGCCTGCTGCTTGGCCGCCGGCTTTGGCTTCGCGGATGTCTTGACAGTGCTTTCCGCTGCCGCTTTGGATTTTGCTGGCATGGCCTTTGAGGTGGGAGCTGATTTTTGGGCTGACACTTTCGGCTTGGAGGATTGCGCTGAAGCCGTGGACTTTGCCTGCGTCGCGGCCGGTTCACGGCTGACCGCGTCAGGGCTCACGCTTTTGGGCTTGGCCTTCGCAGCAGGGGCTATTGCTGCCGCCTTGGCGGCGCCATTGGCAACTGGCTTTTGGGCAGTACCGGCAGGCTTTTTGGCGGTGGGCGCTTCCCCCGCCGCCAGCTTTGCGGCGGCCTTCGTTCGAGGCGCAGCTCTTGGTGATTTTGCCGGTGTTGTCTCTTTCGCCACTCTAACCTCCCAGTTTGAATTCTTCACATCAGTACGCAGTCCTCCAACCTCGCACGATGCTACCCAACTCTGCTATCTATTGCGAGAGGCGGTATGCATGCAAGTCTTACATTAACGTAAACGTAAAAATGATTTTGGCCCGTTTTGATTGTTTGCAATTCGCGAAATTGGCTCCCTGAGGGCACAAAGTTGCCAAGGTTCGCCTCGACAAATCAATGACGCTAACTCCATCCTGTTGATCACTCGAAACTGGATACGCCGTGGAAACGATTACTGTCGTCCTGTTGATGCTTTTGGCTGTGGTGGTCAGCGATTCCATTGTCCGGACGCTGCCACTTCCCGTTCCGATGCCATTGGTGCAAATCGGACTCGGCGCGGCGATCGCCTCAGTCACCGACATACGGGTGGAGCTCGATCCGGATATCTTCTTCCTGCTATTCTTGCCTCCGCTGCTTTTCCTCGATGGCTGGCGCATTCCAAAGGAGGGGTTGTTCCGAGACAAAGGCATCATCCTTGAAATGGCGCTTGGCCTTGTCATCTTCACGGTGTTGGGTGTCGGTTTCCTGGTTCATTGGATGATCCCGTCGGTACCGCTTCCCGTGGCCTTCGCACTGGCAGCCATTGTATCGCCGACTGATCCGATCGCAGTATCGGGCATCGCCGCACGGGTGCCGATCCCCTCGCGCATGATGCATATACTCGAAGGCGAATCGCTGCTGAACGATGCGTCGGGTCTTGTCTGCATGCGCTTTGCCGTGGCGGCGATGCTGACCGGCGCCTTTTCCGTATCCGAAGCCTTCTTCACGTTTCTGTGGCTGGCAATTGCCGGGATCGCAATCGGCGTCGGCGTCACCATCGGCGTCACCCGTGGCAAGGCGTTCCTGACACGGCACCTTGGCGAGGAAAGCGGATCGCAAATTCTCATCAGCCTGCTTATTCCCTTCGGTGCCTATCTGTTCGCCGAGCACGTCCACGCCTCCGGCATTCTTGCAGCCGTCGCCGCAGGCATAACGATGAGCTATGCCGAAAACACCGGTCAGGCCCTGGCGGTCACGCGGGTAAGGCGCGCCGCCGTATGGGACACCGTCCAGTTTGCCGCCAATGGCGCGATCTTCGTGCTTCTCGGCGAACAGCTTCCCGGCATATTTTCCGGCGCCGTCGAAAACATTGCCGCCGGCAATTCCAGCCCCTGGTGGCTGGTGGTCTACGTGGTGGTCATCAATGCGGCGCTGGCAGCGCTTCGCTTCGCCTGGGTCTGGGCTTCCTGGCGGATCGCCCTGTCCCGCTCGACCGGGCAGACCGTCGTGCGGCCAAGCTGGCAGCTCGTCGCTACCATGTCGGTGGCTGGCGTGCGCGGGGCGATCACGCTTGCCGGCATACTGACATTGCCGCTTTTCCTCTACGACGGGAGCCTCTTTCCAGCGCGCGATCTTGTCATTTTCCTTGCAGCTGGTGTCATCATATTGTCCCTGATGGTGGCGAGCATCGCTCTCCCCCGGCTCTTGAAGAACATCGAACTTCCCGTCGAAGCGTCGCATCGTAAGGAAGAAGATTATGCCCGCATCGCTGCCGCTGAAGCGGCGATCGTGGCGGTGGAACGCGCCCAGCACGACCTTGCCGCCGGCCGGGCGGACGCTGACATTTATGCCGATGTTGCCACGCAGATCATGGATCTCTACCGCAAACGCATCGATGGTCGCATGCACCTCGGTGAGGAGCGCGAGCAGACGGCGCGCAGCGAAGAGATCGAGAAGCTGCTGCGCATAACGGCACTCAAGGCCGAGCGCAAGGAAATCTACCGCCTGGTTCGAGCACGTCGGCTGGAAAGTTCGATGGCAAGCCGGATGGTTCGTGACATCGACCTGCTCGAGGCGCGATACGGGTAGGGGAAGCCATGATTTTCCAACTTCGCCGCTCTGTCGTGCAGCCCCAAGGGGGTGCATTGACTGCAGGAAGACTGCCCAACTAACCCTTATGATCCTCGAGCACCAGATCGGCCCCCTTGGCTCCGACCATCATGGCGGCGGCGTTGGTGTTGCCCGAGATGATATTGGGAAACACCGAGCAATCGATGACGCGCAGACCTTCGACGCCATGCACCCGGAGCCGTGGGTCGACGACCGACTGCGAGGCGTCCGGTCCCATGCGGCAGGTGGAAACCGGGTGATAGACGGTGCCGCTGCGCCTTCTGAAATCCGCGACGAGTTCATGATCGCTTTGGCAGGCCGGACCCGGCAGCAACTCCTCGACGATCAGCCTGGACATCGTCGGCGTCGCCGCCACCTTGCGCAGGAATTTCACCGCGTCCAGCATCTCCGCCACGTCGTGATCGGTCGAAAAGGCATTGGGCAGGATGCGCGGCTGCTCCAAGGGGTTGCTGGAGTGAATATGGATCGAGCCCGTGCTGGTTGGGCGGCAGTTGGACAGGCCAATGGAGAATCCTGGCCAGGGATCGGGCGTCAGGATAGGCCGTTCACCGGCTTTTGGCACCACGGTTGAAAAAGCCTGGAAATAGAGTTGCATGTTGGCGCGTTTGCGCGATGGATCGGTACGGAAGAATCCCCCGCCCTGGTTCATGCTGATCGACAGGGGCCCGGTGCGCAGCAGAAGATATTCGATACCGGCAAGGGCTTTGCCCCACCAGGGGCGCAATACCTGGTTGAGGGAGGGAACATTGGCCCGGTAGGTATAGTTAATGCCGAGATGATCCTGCAGATTCTCCCCGACGTTGGCATTGGCATGGACGACGTCAATGCCGAGATCACGCAGATGCGCCGGATTGCCGATTCCCGATAATTCAAGTAATTGCGGCGTGTTGACCGACCCGCCCGACAGAATGATCTCACGGCCTGCCTTTACGGTCTCGCTCTTGCCGTGGCGCAGGAACTCGACGCCGATCGCGCGCTTGCCGTCGAAGAGAACGCGCGTCACCATCGCCTGCGTTACGACAGTCACATTTGACCGCCGCATAGCCGGGCGCAGGAACGCCCGCGCCGCAGACATGCGCCGTCCGCCCTTGGTCGTCAGCGGGAACGCGCCGACCCCCTCCTGCGTCGCGCCGTTGAAGTCAGGATTATACGGCAGCCCTGCTTCCTGGGCGGCCTTGATCAACCGGTTGGCGAGGGGGTGGAACAGTTTCGAGCAGTCGGTGACGTGAAGCGGCCCGCCACGTCCGAGATTGCTTGAAGGCCCGTCATGGTCTTCGAGCGCGCGGAAGATTGGCATGAGGTCGGATGCGCCCCAGCCGGGATTGCCCTTGTCGCGCCACTCGTCGAAATCTTCCGACGCTCCGCGCACATAGACCATGGCATTGATCGAGCTCGATCCGCCAAGCACCTTGCCGCGCGGCCAGTAATCGGCATTGCCGGCAAGGCCCGGGTCGGGCTCGGCGCGATACATCCAGTTGACGGATTTGTCGTAGAATGTCTTGCCGTAGCCAAGCGGCATGGCGACGAAGAATCGCCGATCCGATCCCCCTGCTTCGAGCACCAGGACAGAATAGCGTCCATTGGCGGAAAGGCGGTTGGCCACGACAGAGCCTGCCGATCCGGATCCGACGATGATAAAGTCAAAGGAACGCATGTCTTGCCCGCACGAAATTCATGTGCGGGAAGGATATCCGGCTTCACTGCCCCATACCCAAACGGCTTTCCGCCATGGCTTATGGAAATTGCGACAGGAGCGGAGATTGTTAAGGCACTAGCTGCCGCTTACAGCCGTATTGAAATTCTCGAAGAACTGCGTCGCGAGTTTTTTCGAAGTGGAGGAGATCAGCCGGCTGCCGAGCTGCGCGATCTTGCCCCCGACATCGGCATTGACGACATAGGCCAGCACAGTCTCCGTGCCCTCTTCGGTCAGGGTCACGTCGGCGCCGCCCTTGGCAAAGCCGGCAACGCCCCCCTTTCCCTCGCCTGAAATCGTATAGGAAGACGGGGGATTGAGATTGGTCAATTGAACCTTGCCGTTGAAACGGGCCTTGACCGGCCCGATCTTGACGCCAACAGTGGCTTCAAGCTCCGTATCGGAAATCTTCTCAAGGCTTTCACATCCCGGGATGCAGGCTTTCAAGATATCCGGGTCGTTCAAGGCCTTCCAAACAGTATCCCGCGAGGCCGTGATTCGTTCTTCGCCGGTCAAATCCATGCTTTGATCCTCCCCTATTGCGAGGAGGCTAGGGCATTTCAATGCCGATGAGAAGTCGCATTGCGCTTGAAGCGCAAAGTTGCTTGCGCATAAATAATGAGAAATTCTTGGCCCATTCCATTGAACGAAAATCATTCCGGTGGCAGTTTGCCCACCACCATATCCCAGGAGACAGACATGGCGTCAGAACAAGCGAAGGACCTGAAGCGTTCGATTAAGGCATTGAAAGCGCATTGGAAGAAGGACGCACCGAAGAATATGCGTGCGGCGTTCGCCGATGATCCGAAACGCTTCTCCCGCTACTCGCTTGAACTCGACGACCTCCTTCTCGACTGGTCGAAATGCCTGGTGAATGACGAAACGCTTTCCTTGCTCGCGGATTTGGCGAAAGCGGCGAATGTGGAGGGTCGGCGCGACGCAATGTTTGCCGGCAAACCAATCAACAATACTGAAGGTCGTGCCGTGCTGCATACCGCGCTGCGCAACCGTTCGGACAAGCCGATCAAGGTTGATGGCCAAGACGTCATGCCCGACATCAAGGACGTGCTCGACCGCATGGCAGCTTTCGCCAACGGCTTGCGGTCCGGCGAAATCAAAGGCTCCAAAAACAAGCCGATCACTGACATTGTCAATATCGGCATTGGCGGCTCGGATCTCGGTCCAGCGATGGCGACGCTTGCCATGTCGCCTTACCACGACGGTCCGCGCGCCCATTTTGTTTCCAATGTCGATGGCGCGCACATTGCCGATACCCTTGCCGGTCTCGACCCGGCGACGACGCTGATCATCGTCGCGTCCAAGACCTTCACCACCATAGAGACCATGACCAACGCCAAGGCGGCGCGCAAATGGATCGCCGATGCGCTTGGCGAGAAGGCTGTTGGCCAGCATTTTGCTGCCGTCTCCACCGCGCTCGAGAAGGTTGACGCCTTCGGCATTCCCGCCGACCGCATTTTCGGCTTCTGGGATTGGGTCGGCGGCCGTTATTCGATCTGGTCGGCCATCGGCCTGCCTTTGATGATCGCGATCGGGCCCGAGGATTTCGGCCGTTTTCTCGATGGCGCCCATGCGATGGATGAACATTTCCGCAAGGCGCCGCTGAAGAAGAACCTGCCGATGATGCTCGGCCTCGTTGGCTATTGGCACCGCGCTATCTCCGGCTATACCAGCCGCGCCGTTATCCCCTATGACCAGCGTCTGGCGCGGCTGCCCGCCTATCTGCAGCAACTCGACATGGAATCGAACGGCAAGGGCGTGACCGTCGATGGCAAGCCGGTGTCGGGCCCGACCGGTCCTGTCGTATGGGGCGAACCTGGTACCAATGGCCAGCACGCCTTCTTCCAGCTCCTGCATCAGGGCACCGACACGATCCCGGTCGAATTCATTGTGGCGGCCAAGGGCCATGAACCGCATCTCGACAACCAGCATGAGATGCTGCTTGCCAATTGCCTTGCGCAATCCGAAGCGCTGATGAAGGGCCGCACGCTTGAAGAGGCCTCGGCGCAGCTCGCAGCGAAGAACCTGCCGAAATCGGAGGTGAAGCGGCTCGCCCCCCACCGTGTCTTCACCGGCAACCGGCCTTCCATCACCATCATATATGACAAGCTCGATCCTTATGCGCTTGGCCGTCTGATCGCGCTTTACGAACACCGCGTCTTCGTCGAGGCGCAGCTTTTCGGCATCAATGCCTTCGATCAATGGGGTGTGGAACTCGGCAAGGAACTGGCGACGGAATTGCTTCCGGTGGTTTCCGGCGAAGTGAAGCCAAAGGACAAGGACGCATCTACGCAAGGCCTTGTCGCTCACCTGCGCAAGCGGCGGGGCAAATAGGTTTAGAGCCTGGACAAGCAAGGCTCTAAGGGTTGAAGCGAACAAAAATCGGGAAGAGCAGAATGAAAACGGAACTGATCACGCTGGCCGGCGACGTGCCGGGCAACAGCATTGAATTGCGCGTGCTGCGCTTTGCAGGCAAGGACGAGAAGGCGGTTACCGCCTATCTGCAATCGTCGCTGCACGGATCGGAGCTGCCAGGGCAGGCGGCGCTGCATTTCCTCGTTCCCATGCTGGAAAAGGCTGAGAGCGAGGGCCGCATCGCCGGCGATATCACGGTCGTTCCGCAAGCCAATCCGGTCGGTTCGGCGCAATGGCTGGCCCACCAGCATCTCGGCCGCTTCGAATATTTCTCCAACGTCAATTTCAACCGTTCGTTTCCACTGCTTGAAAGCTTCGATGCGTCAGGCTTGGCTGCTATTGATGGTCCAAAGGCGCTGGCCGAACGGCTGAAGGCGCAGCTCTTGCGTCTCGCCTTGCCGCACGAGATCGTGCTTGATCTTCACTGCGATGACGAAAGCGAGAGCTATCTCTACATCCACAAGGCGTTCCTGCCGGAAATGTACGACCTCGCTTCGGCCCTTGGCTCGACGGCCATTCTTTCCTGGGACAGCACCGCCGATGCGGCATTCGAGGAAGCTTGTACCCATCCCGTCCTGCAATTGCCCGAGGCCGAGCGCAACGCGAAACGGCGTGCGGTGACGACGGTTGAGTTTCGCGGCCTCAATGATGTCGGAGTCGACACTGGCACGTCGGACGCGGAAGGCCTTTATCGCTTCCTCGTACATCGCGGCGTGATCATCGATACGGACATTGATCTGAAGGTCGAATTCAACGGTCCGGTGACGCCGCTGGAGAATGTAGAGATGATACGCGCGCCACAAGGCGGCATGGTCCTCTTCCACGTCGATATCGGCGCGGAAGTCGAAGCGGGTGCAAAGCTCGTCACTGTCGTTACCACACCTGGCGACCCGAACGGCGACATCACCCTGACCGCGCCGCAGGCGGGACGGATCCTTACCCGCCGCAGCCACCGCTATACGCGCCGCGGCGACGACCTCTTGAAACTCCTTGGCTCCAAGCGTTCCGACAATGCGCGGCCGGGCTCGCTGGAGGCCTGATGGCGACGACAGGCTCCTCGCAGATCCGCGGCATCCTCTTCGACAAGGACGGCACGCTGGTCGACTTCAATCGCACCTGGTTCGGCATCACCATGGAGCTGGCCCACAAGGCCGCCGATGGCGACGAAGCGAAAGCGCGCGCCCTTGTCGAGGCAGGCGGCTATGATTGGGAAATGGAAAAATTCCGTGGCGGCTCCGTCGTCGCTGCCGGGACCATTCATGATATAGTCGATCTTTGGCACCCCGAACTGACCTTGGAAGAAAAGCGCAAGCGCATCCGCGCCTATGACGACTACGCGGTGAGCGAAGGCTCGCGCCGGGCGGTCGCCATAGACGGTTTGCGCGAGACGCTGGAAGCATTGGTTGCCCAAGGCTTCGTGCTCGGCATCGCCACCAATGATTCGGAGGCGGGCGCCCGCGCCACAGCCGAAGCCCTGGGGCTGACTTCGCTGTTCACCGTCATCATCGGCTATGATTCCGTTGCACGCGCCAAGCCCCATGCCGATCAGCTGCATCTCTTTGCGGCCAAGACCGCTCTTGCGCCGGAGGCAATCGCCATGGTCGGCGACAATGCCCACGACCTGGAAATGGCCCATGCAGCAGGTGCGGGCCTTGCCGTCGGTGTCTTGTCCGGCAACAGCACGCTCGATGATCTTGGTCCGCTCAGCGACGCCATGCTGGGCTCCATTGCGGAACTGCCTGCCTTTCTTGCGCATCGCGCCGAGGCGCTTTCTGATTGACCTTCCCCTCCCCCTTGGGGGGAGGGTGGCCGCGAAGCAGCCGGGAGGGGTATTCTTGAAATGGTCTGAATCGCTTCGCGGGCCCGAAACAACCCCAACTCCGGACCCACAAGAGGGGAGGGCGAGGCGCGGCTCCGGCACAGCAAAAAGCCAGACCCTGGCTGTTACAATGATGACAATGATTTGGATGCCTGACGCCGCTTGCGGTGCTATGAATCCGTCATTGCCATTATTCTGAAGCGAGGGCCGCATGGACAGTCAGGGTTTTGCCGTTGGAATAGCCGATGTAAATGCCGCCGCCGGCCGGCTTCAGGGACAGCTGGCGTCAACCCGGCTGGTCGAATCGGAGGCTTTGAACGCGCGGTACAAGGCCCGCATCCTGTTCAAGCCCGAATGCCTGCAGCGCACCGGCTCGTTCAAGTTCCGCGGCGCCTATAACCGCATCAGCCAGTTCACCGAGGAAGAGCGCGCCCGTGGCATTATCGCCTATTCGTCGGGAAATCATGCACAGGGCGTCGCCAGTTCGGCCCGGCTGTTCGGCATCAAGGCAGTCATCATCATGCCGAGCGATGCGCCGCAGACCAAGATCGCCAATACCCGCTCGTACGGCGCGGAAGTCGTCCTTTACGATCGCTACAACCAGAGCCGTGAAGACGTCGCCAGACCCTTTGTCGAAGAGCGCGGCATGATCCTCGTGCCGCCCTATGACGACCCGTCAATCATGGCCGGGCAGGGCACGATCGGCCTTGAGCTCGTCGCCGAAGCGCGCGAACGTGGGTTCGAAATCGACGACCTGTTTGTGCCGAGCGGTGGCGGCGGTCTCATAAGCGGCATTTCGGTGGCGGTGAAGGCAGGCTCGCCGCAGACCCGCATCTGGGGCGTCGAGCCGGAATATTTCGACGATCTGCGCCGGTCCCTCATAGCGGGCGAGCGCGTGGCCAACGAGGCGGGCCATCGCTCGATCTGCGATGCAATCCTGACGCCGCAGCCGGGCGAGCTTACCTTTCCGATCAACAAGCATAATCTTGCCGGGGGCATCGCCGTTACCGACAACGCGGTAAAAGCTGCCATGCGCGACGCGGCCATTTACCTGAAACTGATTGTCGAGCCAGGCGGTTGCGTCGCCTTTGCAGCACTTGCGAGCGGTGAGGTGGCGATCGAAGGCAAGACGGTCGCGGTCGTCCTTTCCGGCGGCAATGTCGATCTCGATATCTATGGCGGGCTGATTGCGGCGGCCTAGATTGCCGCTCGGTGTCATTAGGCTGTTACTTTGTCGTTCTAGCGAGAGTGTACGGTTTTTAACGCCGTTCCCCCAGCCAGACAGCCAGAGGAAAGCGCCATGAACGACCAGTCCCCGACATTCCGCACCAGCCTGCTTGAAGAAAATGACGGTCCCGGCCACAACCTGACCGACAATCCCACCATGGGCGAGATCATCGCCGCGCGCTTTTCGCGCCGCGGGTTCCTCAAGGGTTCGCTCGCCGTCTCGGCCATTGCCGCAACGGTCAGCCCGATGGCGCTGATGCTTGCCGATGACGCCCGCGCCGAGGACAAGTCAGCCTTCGTCTTCGAGGAAGTCGAAGCAGGCATCGATCAGCATCACCACGTCGCCGGCGGCTACGATGCCGATGTCCTTCTGCGTTGGGGCGATGGCATTTTCCCGGATTCGCCGCAATTCGACCCCACCAACCAGACGCCGGAAGCCCAGGCAAGGCAGTTCGGCTACAATAATGACTATGTCGGCTATATTCCGATCGACGGTTCATCCGAACACGGACTTCTCGTCGTCAACCATGAATATACCAACGAGCATCTGATGTTCCCGGGCATCGTCAAGGTCGTCGATGGCAAGATCGAGGTCACTCCCGCCGATCAGAAGCGCGTGGATATCGAGATGGCCGCCCATGGTGGCACGATCGTCGAAATCAGGAAGGTCGAAGGCAAGTGGCAAGTGGTCAAGGACGGCAAGTTCAACCGCCGCATCACCGCGAACACCGAGATGCAGCTTGCCGGACCCGTTGCCGGCCATGACCGGGTGAAGACGAATGCTGATCCAACCGGGACCAAGGTGTTTGGTACCATCAATAATTGCGCTGGCGGCGTCACCCCCTGGGGCACCTATGTGATGTCGGAGGAGAATTTCAACGGGTACTTCACTGGCGAACTGCCGAAAGACAGCAAGGAAGCCGAAAACTACAAGCGTCTCGGCATTCCCGAAACCGCCTATGAATGGGGCAAGTTCCACGACCGCTTCGATGTTTCGAAGGAACCGAACGAAGCCAATCGTTTCGGCTGGGTGGTCGAAGTCGATGTGAACGATCCAACCTCCACACCGAAGAAGCGCACGGCGCTCGGCCGCTTCAAGCATGAGGGGGCGGAATCGATCGTTTCGAAGAATGGCCAGGTTGTCTTCTACCTCGGGGACGACTCGCGCTTCGACTATGTCTACAAGTTCGTCACCGCTGGCAAATTCAATGCCAATGACGCCGCCGCAAACAGGGACCTGCTCGACGACGGCACGCTTTACGTTGCGAAATTCGCTACAGACGGCACCATCGAATGGCTGCCTATCGTGCACGGCACCGGCCCGCTGACGTCCGAGAAGGGCTTTGCGTCGCAGGCCGACGTTCTGATCGAAACGCGCCGCGCCGCAGATGCTCTCGGCGCGACCAAGATGGACCGGCCCGAAGACATCCAGCCCAACGGCGTCAACGGCAGGGTCTATGTCATGCTGACCAACAATACCAAGCGCAAGGACGATCAGGTCGATGCCGCCAATCCGCGGGCGAAGAACGCCTTCGGTCATATCATCGAGATCGCCGAGGACGGCGGCGATTTCGCCGCCACCAAGGGCAAGTGGGAAATCCTATTGAAATGCGGCGACCCCTCCGTTGCCGATGTCGGCGCGTCCTTCTCCACCGATACCACCAAGAATGGCTGGTTCGGCATGCCGGATAATTGTTCGATCGATGCGGATGGCCGCCTGTGGGTGGCGACGGACGGCAATTCGCCGAAGGAAACCGGCCGCACCGATGGCATCTGGGCGGTCGATATTGAAGGCAGTGCCCGTGCCACGTCGAAGCTGTTCTTCCGCGTGCCTATCGGCGCGGAAATGTGCGGCCCGCTGATGCTGCCGGATATGGCGACCATGATGGTTGCCGTGCAGCATCCGGGCGATGGCGGCGAGGATTGGGAAGGTTTCGGCCGTCCGTCCTATTATGAGGACTTGTCGACCCGCTGGCCGGATTTCAAGGACGATATGCCGGTGCGCCCCTCGGTCGTCGCCATCACCAGGAAGGGCGGCGGCAAGATCGGCGTTTGATGAAAAAGCCCGGCTTCGAAGGGTCGAAGCCGGGCTTTCAGCGTTGAGATTGCTGTTGCCGTGATAGCAATCGGCAGCGCCCCTCATGTGATAAGGGGCGCTGTTTATTATTGCAAAGCCGCCGTCTGCTTGGAGTCCGGGCGTCCGAGATTTTGCAGCTCGATATCGGTGATGGCGGCCTTGCCCCATTCCTTGGGGAAGGACAGCTTTAGCTCCTTCAGGCTGGTCATATCGACCCCGTTGAAGGCTTTCAGCGGGATCGCCACCATGTTCAGCAGTTTCAGCATTTGATCTCCGACATAGGGCGCGTCGTCCGGATGGTCGACCATCGGCCTTCCGTCACCTTTCGGCCGCGCAGCGTTGTAGAGCGCGTCGGTGTAGTCGCTGGCAGTGACGGTCGCTGATTTGCCAGCGCTGTCAGTCAAAGTCACCAACACTTCTTGACCGACAGGATCGACCACTGCGATTCGGAACGTCAGCGAATCGTAATCCGTGGCGGATGTGCCAGCGAGATCGGTTACAATTGACGCGTCTGGGTTTGACCAGGTGAGTTCCACGTGATCCGTCAATGACCTTATGTCGCCAAAGCCAGCGAGTGGTGCGGGCACGTCGCCAGATATTCCCGCGCCGCTCGCCATGCCGTAACGGACGTATTGATCGAAGCCGGAAAACGCAATCGTCCCGCCGAGCTTGTTGAGGTTGATAGTTCCGGCATCATCGAAGCGCTGGATCAGTTTGCTGTGTGTGGCATCCTTCTGAACGGTCAGGACCATGCGCTCGTCGCAGGTCGGAGAAGGGGGAACCAATCTTATGGGACAGGCCGCTTTGGGCAGCTGCGCCAGACTGTTCCAATAAGCGGCGAATTTCTCTTCGCCCCCGACATGATAGCGCATGAACGAGTTGATGATAAAGAGACCACCGCGTCGCTGATCCTCCGCGCCCATGTCCCGATCACTCCAGATCGTGTTGTAGAAATTGTGGTTGGCGCCGCGCACGAGTATCTGATAGCGCGGCGTCGTGTCGCCCTCGGGGCCGAAGCGATTGTGATCGTAGGTTCTCGCACCTTGAAGATTAGACACATCGCCATCACAGGATGGCAGCAAGTTTGCAAGCGGGACATAGTCCACGCCGGTGATGCCTGCGAAATCAGTAGGGGCCAGCATGAAGGCACCCTTAAAGTCGTAGGGTGGTACTGCTCCGCTGCCAGCGGCAAAGGAGACATTGTATTTGAGGAGAGCGGCTTTGAACTTTGGCTCGTCGAGCGAGGCGGGTATGGCCGGAGTGGTCGTAGTGGCCGCAACGGCAGGCGTGACGGCTGCTGCGAGATCCGGAAAATTTGTAGCGAAATCGGTCGGTCTGCCCGTCAAGGCAGCTCTCAAATCCTCCTCTGTGGTGCCACGGCGGGTCTTGTTGAATTTGATTGCATTGGCAACGCCCTGTCCGCCGCGCGAATGTCCCATGATGCCCACACGGTAAAGATCGAGCTTGCCGCGCAACGGGTCCAGCTTGCCGAGATTGCCCCCGAGGTCGATCTGACCGAACCCATCGATCTGCCGCAGGCGGTCAAGCGTGCCCAGTATGAGCTGCGCTCGCGATTGACTTGATTGATCTCCAAAGGCGCGAGGGTCTCCGCCTGAGTTTGTTGCATTCGCGTTTATGGAAATGACCACATAGCCATGTTCGGCGAGATCCTTCGCAAGATAATCATACCCTTGGTAGCTTGGATCCTTGGCGGCATGGTTGCCGTGCTGAAAAACGATGACCGGGAACCGGTCAATAACCGCCGTACCTTCCAAAGCTTCCTCAGGATAACGCACCCAGCCCTTGATCGGGGTGATGAAGGTCGTACTGTTGCTGAAGCCGCTTGAATCGCCGCTGGCCAATGCTACGAGATTGCCCAGGTCATATTCGTAGGCTGGAGACGCCTTATAGGTGGCGCCCCCCATCGTGTCGGGCGCGATCTCGCTGAAGCGAGGTACCCTTTCGATGGAAGGCAGGGCGGTCGCCGGCGTTGGCTCACCGCCCGTGGTCACCGGCGGCTCGTCAATGCCGGGAACGGCCGTCACCGTGCCCACGACTGGCACCGGTGGCACTTTCGAGTCATCGACGGCCACAGATGTGGGTGCCGCATCGAACGTCGATATTGGCGGGCCGTTGTCGCTGCCGTCACAGCCTACTAAACCGGCAATTAGCACACTAAATATCCAAGCGCGGTGCACGCTTGGTTTTAACCATTTCGTCATCTTAAAACCTCCTGGTCTGGCGATTGCTGGCCTGGCGGGGCAAATCGCCCTTGAAAAAAATAAAAAATCGAATGTTTCCTTTGATCCAACCCGGAAAGCCGCGTTGGATCAGAAGCTAACGTCAGTAAACTCAGCAATTCCTGTGCCAGATGAGGGCCTTCGCGAAAATACTATCCCGCCGGCACCCTTTGGCGCGGGTGCGCCCCGGGCCAAATCAGGAGGATCCCGGTTTGACAACAGGAAACCCGGCTTCAGTGCTCCAGGCCGGGTTTTGAATGCGCTCACGGGGAGGGCGTCCCCGACGTATCGCTCGCTATGCCCTCACCCAGCCGCCCACGCGTCCGGCCAGTCGAAGGTCGGCTCGCTCAGATGGCGGGCATGGTCGCGCACATCCGCTGGCCATTGTTCCGTCAGGTCCTTGAAGCGCTGCCAGTCGCTGGCATAGAGCGCCCGCGTTGCCTCTTCAAAATGCGGCTGGTTGCCGGCCATCGCCAGCATGAAACGGTCTGCCGCCTCCTGTGCCTGGCGCTTGGCTGCGCGTCCGCCCTGCGCCGCGCGTGCCGTGTCGACCAGCTTGCGCAACGTAACCGATGCGCCGCCCGGCTGGCCCGCGAGCCAATCCCAGTGGCGCGGCAACAGCGTTACCTCCCGTGCCGTAACGCCGAGTTTAGGCCGGCCGGGTTTGCGCAAAC
This sequence comes from Hyphomicrobiales bacterium, assembly GCA_900473175.1. Lineage (GTDB taxonomy): Bacteria > Pseudomonadota > Alphaproteobacteria > Rhizobiales > Rhizobiaceae > Phyllobacterium. The sequence goes on from UCKM01000035.1 coordinate 23,027, forward strand.
CGCCATCCGTCAGCCGCGCGACAATATCCGCGTCGCTGCCGGTCAGATCGAAATCCACCTGCCGGCCGCTCGCGTCGTCAAATATCAGGATGGCGGTGCCGTCATCCGCCGCGCGGCTCACAGTCAGCGCCACTTCGGCTCGCGTTCCGCTGGCTATCTTGCGTGTGCCCTGAAAGGCGGTGCAGCTCTCTTCATTCGTTTCCATCGCCCAATCTCACTCATGTTGATGGTGGGCTTTTACCCGGGTAAAACATGGGCGTCAATATACCCGGGTAAAATTATTCGCGCCCATTGCCGCCGGCGCTGACGCTCGCCCTTCCAAATCCGCCCGAAATGCTCTATGTGGCGCTCATGACCACACCACTCGACCATATCCGCAATTTCTCCATCGTCGCCCATATCGACCATGGCAAATCCACCCTTGCCGACCGCCTGATCCAGTCCACCGGCGGGCTCGACCTGCGCGACATGAAGGAACAGGTGCTCGATTCGATGGATATCGAGCGCGAGCGCGGCATCACGATCAAGGCGCAGACCGTCCGGCTGAACTACAAGGCGAAGAACGGCGAGGACTATATCCTCAACCTCATCGACACGCCCGGCCATGTCGACTTCGCCTATGAGGTCTCGCGCTCGCTGTCTGCCTGCGAAGGCTCGCTGCTCGTCGTTGATGCCAGCCAGGGCGTCGAAGCGCAGACGCTCGCCAATGTCTACCAGGCGATCGATAATAATCACGAGATCGTCGTGGTGCTGAACAAGGTGGACCTTCCCGCCGCCGAACCGGAGCGCATCCGCGAGCAAGTGGAAGAGGTCATCGGCATCGATGCAAGCCAGGCGGTGCTGATCTCGGCCAAGACCGGCCTTGGCATTCCCGATGTGCTGGAAGCCATCGTCAACCAGCTGCCGCCGCCGCGGGAAGGCGACCGCAACAAACCGCTGAAAGCCATGCTTGTCGACAGCTGGTACGACGCCTATCTCGGCGTCATCGTTCTCGTGCGCATCATCGATGGCGTGCTCAAGAAAGGCCAGACCATCCGCATGATGGGCACCGGCGCCAAATATCCGGTCGAGCGGACCGGCGTGTTCACGCCGAAGATGCTCGCCGTCGACGAGCTTGGCCCCGGCGAATTCGGCTTCATCACCGCCTCGATCAAGGAAGTCGCCGATACTCGCGTCGGCGATACCATCACCGAGGACAAGCGCCCGACCGCCTCGATCCTGCCCGGCTTCAAGCCGGCGCAGCCGGTGGTGTTCTGCGGCCTGTTCCCGGTCGATGCGGCCGATTTCGAGGATCTGCGCGCTGCCATGGGCAAGCTGCGCCTCAACGACGCGTCCTTCTCCTTCGAGATGGAAAGTTCGGCCGCGCTTGGCTTCGGCTTCCGCTGTGGCTTCCTCGGGCTCCTGCACCTTGAGATCATCCAGGAACGGCTGGAACGCGAGTTCAACCTTGACCTCATCGCCACCGCGCCCAGCGTCGTCTACAAGCTCAACATGACCGACGGCACGCAGCGCGAATTGCACAATCCCGCCGACATGCCGGAAGTGATGAAGATCGCCTCAATCGAAGAGCCGTGGATTCGCGCGACGATCCTCACCCCCGATGATTATCTCGGCTCGATCCTCAAACTCTGCCAGGACCGCCGCGGCATCCAGATCGATCTGAACTATGTCGGCAAGCGCGCCATGGTCACCTATGACCTGCCGCTCAACGAGGTGGTGTTCGATTTCTACGACCGGCTGAAGTCGATCAGCCAGGGCTATGCTTCGTTCGACTATCACCTTTCCGATTATCGCGAGGGAAATCTCGTCAAGATGTCGGTGCTGGTCAATGGCGAGCCGGTCGACGCGCTATCGATGATGGTGCACCGCGCCGCCGCGGAAAAGCGCGGCCGCGACCTTTGCGAAAAGCTCAAGGACCTGATCCCCAAGCACATGTTCAAGATCCCGATCCAGGCGGCCATCGGCGGCACGGTGATCGCGCGCGAAACCATCTCGGCGCTGCGCAAGGACGTGACGGCGAAGTGCTATGGCGGCGACGTCTCGCGCAAGCGCAAACTTCTGGAAAAGCAGAAGGAAGGCAAGAAGCGCATGCGCCAGTTCGGCAAGGTCGAAATTCCGCAGGAAGCCTTCATCCGGGCCCTGAAAATGAGTGACAATTGAGGGCGTCGGCCCTCGATTGCCCTCCCGCGTAACGCCCCGATGCAACGCTTTTCCCCCCTCGCGTTCTCTGGCCTGATACTCGCCGGTACCTTGCTTGCCGGCTGCGCAACGACGCCGCCGCGCACGACCAATGCGCCCGCGCCTGTTATTGAGCAGGAACGCCCCGAACCGCCAACGCCGGGCATCAAGCCGCTGACGGTGGAACAGGAAGAGCAGGCGGGATAGCGGGCGGCGGCCCAGCCGTAATCGCATTAAAAAGGCGCTGCTCCGGTTTTTAGCGAAGCGCGCCACCGCCCGACAATCGTAGAACGCCTCCCTTGCCGTCATCCTCGGGTCAAGCCCGAGGATGACGGAGAGAGTAGCGCCATATGTTGATGTAGCGTGGGGCGTTTCAGGATGACGTCGAGATCGACTTCAAGCAGGCGGATTTCACCCAGCGCATGTGAGATGAGCCGCTGCTGAGTTTTTTCGATCACGCGCCGCTTCTCCGGCAATCGTAAAGCACCTCCCTCGCCGTCATCCTCGGGCTTGACCCGAGGACCCGCGGCCAAGTAGCGCGATGATTTCCATTTATTGGGTGCGCTTGTGATTCTCGGAGAGGGAGCGCTCGCCCCTCGGAAGATGGTACAACTTTCGACCAATTTACCGAAAGTGGTTTGCGTCCCAGAATGCTGTATGTTCGGCTATGTCTATATCCTCACAAATCATAAGTGCGGCACGCTTTATATCGGCGTCACCTCCGATCTTGCGCGGCGCATACATGATCACCGCGAGGGGCGAACTCCGGGTTTTGCGTGGAAATATGGTTGTACGCGGCTTGTCTGGTACGAAGAACACCCGCTGATCGTCGACGCAATCCAGCGCGAGAAATCGCTGAAACGCTGGTATCGCCAATGGATAATCGACCTGATCGAAAGCATCAACCCAAGCTGGGACGATCTCTATCCGACGCTCTGGTAAGATCCTTCGGCCAACTCTCCGACAATCGTAGAACGCCTATCTCGCTGTCATCCTCGGGCTTGACCCGAGGACCCACAGCAAAAGCGGCCCCGTATCTCCACTCGTAACTGAGTCAAGAAGGAAAGTCCCGCCATGCCCTCAAGATTTCGCATTATCTGGAATACGTCGCAGAGCCGTAAGCAAAGCGCGCCCCCTCAGCCGTGGGTCCTCGGGTCAAGCCCGAGGATGACGGAGAGGGTGGCGCTTTATGATGACGTAGCGCGAGGTGTCTTATGATGATGCCGAAATGGGCATCAAGCGGGGGGACCTTACCCACCTCGCGGGCGCTGAACGACGGGTTTTGTTCAAGCGCCGCTTTTCGAATTAATCGTAGAGCACCACCCTTGCCGTCATCCTCGGGCTTGACCCGAGGACCCACGGCAAGGAAGCGGGACGATTTCTACCCGCTCCGGCGGGTTCCAGAAGGCGAAAGCGTTCCAATTCAATCTGAATGCGTCGCGCAGCAGGCAGGGAGGTGGATCACCGAGGAACAAAGGTGCGCGGCTGCCGAGCCTGTCGAAGCTTCGGCTTGGGAGGGGAGCGTGCTTCGACAGGCTCAGCATGAGGCAGGTGGGCTCAGTGGGGGAGGGCTGGCGCTGCCTCAAACATGCGGGCTCATGCCCGCGTAAATTCCATCAGCCAGTTGGTTTCCCAGGTCTCGCCGCCATCTTTCGAAAATGCCTGCGCCCAGAGCGGCGCGTCGGGCGAGGGGGTCCACAGGAAGCGCACGCGCACCGGCACGCCATCGTCCGCGTCGTCGCCGTAAAAGACGCCCTTGCCATTGTCGAAATGACCGATCACCGGCGGAAACAGGAAGTTGCTCTTGCTGTCTGCCCAGTGCAGCGACCACGAGCCGTCGCGCGGATTGAAGAGCCGCAGCGTGACGCCGACGAAGCCCTTGGCCGGAATATCCATCTCGTCGATATTGGCGGTATCAGCCAGCAGTTTGCGCACGCTCGATGTCGCGGGAAATTCGTCCCATTCGTCCGAGCCCTGGAAGCGCTGCTTCAGGCGCAGATTGCGGATATTCCAGTTGCCAATGAGAAAATCGAAGTCCGCCGCGCTACCGATCGTGTGTATCGTCCCGTCCATGGCCTTGTCCTCCCGGGCCTTCGCGGCCCGCTTTCGAGGATCAATATAGCGCAGGGCTCCTGACAACCTTCTGTCAGGAGGTGGCAGGAGGACGGGGTATTTTGTTGGGTGTTTTAGAGGAACCTCACCCGTCGTGGGTAGGGCAATCGCATAGGGCCGAAGCCGTTCCAGTGGTGTTTGGCGTTTGCTACCCTTTTTTGCGGATCGTCCCGGCGTGGTTCGACAAGCTCACCATGAGGGAAGTAAGAAGACTGCAGGATAATCGCCAAATTCGCCGGTATCCTGAAACGGCAGCGCATCCTTCTGTCCTCTGAAAAACGTTGCATCCTTGGCTTCTGCAATCCAACCCACCTTCCTCATGGTGAGCATGTCGAACCACGCACGGCTCTTTAGTTATCCTCTCTTGGCACGTAAAGGCACCGCTCTTTCCATCCGCCACAAGGGGGAGGGTAAGGTGCTTTTCCGGCAACTGTTTGGGCATTGCCTGACCGCCATAGCACCCCCCTCTGTCCTGCCGGACATCTCCCCCGCAAGGGGGGAGATCAGATTGCATTGAGGACCGCCACACACCCTTCGCCATCGAAGACTGGCGGCGACGTTGAAGATTGACAGAAGGTTGAAGATTGAGGGCAAAGCTGATGACAGCTGATCTCCCCCCTTGCGGGGGAGATGTCCGGCAGGACAGAGGGGGGTGCTAT
>UCKM01000030.1 GCA_900473175.1 Hyphomicrobiales bacterium
CAAACTTGCTCTTAGCCATCTGAGCTCTCCGTTATATGTTCGCCTGCTCAGGCTTCTCAACTGTCACGCGCAACCGGTTGGTTACGCAAACTTCTTCTGAATTTCCTGCGCGACAGCTGTCGGAACAGGTTCGTAATGATCGAACTGCATCGTGTACTGTGCACGACCCTGGCTCATCGAACGCAGCGTGTTCACGTAGCCAAACATGTTGGCGAGCGGCACGTTTGCATTCACGACGGTCGCGATACCACGAGCTTCCGTGCCCGAGATCTGGCCACGACGTGAGTTCAGATCGCCGATCACGTCACCGACGTAATCTTCCGGGGTCACAACCTCGACCTTCATGATCGGCTCGAGCAGCTGGGCACCAGCCTTCTGCGCACCTTCGCGGAATGCAGCGCGGGCTGCGATTTCGAAGGCAAGAACCGACGAGTCAACATCGTGGTAGGCACCGTCGATCAGCGTGGCTTTCACGCCGAGCATCGGGAAGCCTGCGAGCGGACCCGCACCCATGACGCTTTCGATACCCTTCTGAACGCCCGGGATGTATTCCTTCGGAACAGCACCACCAACGATCTTCGACTCGAAGATGAAATCGTCGCCGTCATGCGGCTCGAAGACAACCTTGATGCGAGCGAACTGACCCGAACCACCCGACTGCTTCTTGTGCGTGTAGTCGATTTCAGCCTTGCGGGTGATCGATTCACGGTAGGCAACCTGCGGCTGACCAACATTCGCCTCGACCTTGAACTCGCGACGCATACGGTCAACGAGGATGTCGAGATGAAGTTCGCCCATGCCGGCAATGATCGTCTGACCCGATTCTTCATCCGACTTGACGCGGAAAGAAGGATCTTCAGCGGCAAGACGGTTGAGGGCGATACCCATCTTTTCCTGGTCGGCCTTGGTCTTCGGCTCGATCGCGATTTCGATAACCGGATCAGGGAATTCCATGCGCTCCAGGATAACCGGCTTCAGCGGATCGCAGAGCGTGTCACCCGTGGTGGTTTCCTTGAGGCCTGCCAGAGCAACGATGTCGCCGGCAAACGCTTCTTCAATGTCTTCACGCGAATTGGAATGCATCTGCAGCATGCGGCCGATGCGCTCGCGCTTGTTCTTTACCGTGTTGTCGAGCGAGATGCCCTTGGTGAGCTTGCCCGAATAGATACGGCAGAAGGTCAGCGAACCGACAAACGGGTCGTTCATGATCTTGAACGCCAGCATCGACAGCGGCTCTTCGTCCGACGACTTGCGGGTCGTTTCGGTTTCGGTCTTCGGATCGATGCCCTTGATTGCAGGAACATCAACCGGCGAAGGCAGGTACTCAACAACACCATCAAGCAGCGGCTGTACGCCCTTGTTCTTGAATGCGGAACCACAGAACACCGGATGGAAGTCAACGCGGCAGGTACCAATGCGGATCAGCGAACGAAGCTTCTCATTATCCGGCATGTTGCCTTCAAGATAGGCTTCCATGGCAGCTTCCTCGACCTCAACTGCGGTCTCGATGAGCTTTTCGCGGAATTCTTCAGCCCTGTCCTTCAGGTCAGCCGGGATCTCGACGACATCCCACTGTGCGCCGAGCTGTTCGTCGCGCCAGATGAGTGCCTTCATTTCGATCAGATCGATAACGCCCTTGAACTCGTTTTCAGCGCCGACCGGCAGCTGCATGACGAGCGCCTTGGCACCAAGACGGGTCTTGACCATGTCGACGCAGCGATAGAAATCGGCACCGGTCTTGTCCATCTTGTTGACGAAGATCATGCGCGGGACATGATACTTTTCGGCCTGACGCCATACGGTTTCGGTCTGCGGCTCAACACCGGCATTGGCATCGAGCAGAGCAATCGCACCGTCGAGAACGCGCAGCGAGCGTTCGACTTCAATGGTGAAGTCAACGTGGCCAGGCGTGTCGATGATGTTGAAACGGCGCATCTTGCCGTCACGGCCCTTCCAGAACGTTGTGGTCGCAGCGGACGTGATCGTGATGCCACGTTCCTGTTCCTGCTCCATCCAGTCCATGGTAGCGGCGCCATCGTGGACTTCACCGATCTTGTGCGACTTGCCGGTGTAATAAAGGATACGCTCGGTGGTCGTGGTCTTGCCGGCGTCAATGTGCGCCATGATACCGAAATTACGGTAGTCTTCGATTTTATATTCGCGGGCCATGATATGGTGCCTTCAAGAATAGGGTTTCGACGATTACCAGCGGTAATGCGAGAATGCGCGGTTGGCTTCTGCCATGCGATGCGTGTCTTCACGCTTCTTCACGGCCGAGCCACGGTTGTTCGCAGCATCCAGGAGTTCACCTGACAGGCGATCGACCATCGTCGACTCGTTGCGGCCACGGGCAGCATTGATCAGCCAACGGATAGCAAGGGCCTGACGACGCTCCGGACGAACATCGACCGGAACCTGGTACGTTGCACCACCAACGCGGCGCGAACGCACTTCGACGTGCGGCGCTACATTGTCGAGAGCCTGATGGAACAGGGCAACCGGCTCCTGCTTGCTCTTCGTCTCAACGGATTCAAGCGCACCGTAAACGATACGCTCAGCAACCGACTTCTTGCCATGAAGCATGACTGCATTCATGAACTTGGTCAGAACGAGATCGCCGAATTTCGGATCCGGATTAATCTCACGCTTTTCTGCACTATGGCGTCTGGACATATTCTCTGTCTCTTCGCTTCGTCAGGCTCGCCATTTCTACTGGCTGGAGCCCGGGTAAATCTTACTTCGGACGCTTCGCACCGTACTTCGAACGGCGCTGCTTGCGATTCTTGACGCCCTGGGTATCCAGAACACCACGGATGATGTGGTAACGAACACCCGGCAAATCCTTTACACGGCCGCCGCGGATCATCACGACGGAGTGTTCCTGGAGGTTATGCCCCTCACCCGGAATGTATCCGATGACTTCAAATCCGTTCGTCAGACGCACCTTGGCGACCTTACGCAGAGCCGAGTTCGGCTTCTTCGGGGTCGTCGTATAGACGCGAGTGCAAACGCCGCGCTTCTGCGGGTTTTCCTGCAGTGCAGGTACTTTATTGCGCTTTACCGGCGCAACGCGCGGCTTGCGGATCAGCTGGTTTACGGTAGGCATTCAACCTTCCCTCTTTCACAAATCTCGTATCTTCGCCCGTCAGGGCCGTTTCAGCGCCATGCTCATGCACGAATTCGAGCAAGAGAACCACCGCTGGGTGGCTTGCCCGAATAAAAGCAGAGGAAGCCAAGACGGCTTCATGCGAGCGGCAAATTGCATTTCGATCGTAAAACGAACCCTGTTTGAGATGAACTCCAGAGCGTGTCGCTCCGAAACGGCCAATCTCACATCGGCTCAGATGGGCTGCTGATACTTTGTCGGCAGCCCACAGTCAAGCCTGAACCCCAAATATTATTAAGGTTTGAGCGCTTTGCACGGACTTTATGGCCTCGATGCAAGATAGTTTCGTTGACACGGCATTATTTCAAGCAAAATTTCACGATCTTCACAGGGTTCTCGGCAAGGTTTGTGCTAGGAAGCATCAAAACAATCCAATTTCGCCTCGATCTTCGGGAATCAAACAATGGCATCAGAATCAATTAAACCCGTGCAGCTCATCGTCGCCGATGTGTGGAAAGAGAACGACGAGGAGCCGCGTCAGGTGCATCTGCTCCTGATGACCAACGACACCGATAATCTCGTCAACATAGCCTTGCAGATTCTGGCCAATGAAGGTTACGACGAAGCCGAGCTTCTCGAGATCGGAACATTGACCGAAGAGCCGGAAGAAGAGCCGCATCGATCGGCATGGAAGAATGCCCTCACCGGCCAGGCTGCGCTCATCGAGTTCAACGAGTAGCGCAAAGTCGCTTCGCTGAGGTCGGTGAGCCGAACGCCACTGCTTGCCAATCGCAGCATGCAATGCCGCGGTGCATGGTTCGACAAGGCTCACCATGAGGGAGATTGGTGGGCTGCATGTCTATCGCCAGTCTCCGTTTCCCGGTTACTGCAATCAACTCATCTCCCTCATAGAGCAGCTCTCGCCATACCAAAAAAAGGCCGCCCCAAATCGCTCCGGAGCGGCCTCATGTTTGCTGTCAGGTTCTCGGCTTATTCGGCCGGCTGACCCGTCATGTCTGTCAGCATCGGACCTGCCTTGGCGGCGGAAGCACCTGCCTCCTTGCGGCGTTCGTCGATGATCAGTTCGTCGCGCGCAACAGCGATACGACGGATCTGCTTCACGGTGCCGCCGGTACCTGCCGGGATCAGACGTCCAACGATGACGTTTTCCTTCAGGCCCTGCAGAGCATCCATCTTGCCGGCAACAGCGGCTTCCGTGAGGACGCGCGTCGTTTCCTGGAAGGATGCCGCCGAGATGAACGATGGCGTCTGCAGAGAAGCCTTGGTGATGCCGAGCAGGACAGGCACACCGTAGCCGCCCTTCTTGCCATCTTCCTCGAGACGCTCATTGATCTCGTCCAGCTCAATCCGGTCGACGTGATCGCCCGGAATGAAGCCGGTATCACCGGATTCGGTGATCTCGACCTTCTGCAGCATCTGACGGACAATCACTTCGATGTGCTTGTCGTTGATCAGAACGCCCTGCAACCGGTAGACTTCCTGGATCTCGTTGACGAGGTAGGAAGCCAGAGCCTCCACGCCCTTGATTGCCAGGATGTCGTGCGGCGCAGGATTGCCGTCGAGGATGTAATCGCCCTTTTCGATGGCGTCGCCGTCCTGAAGATGGAACGGCTTGCCCTTGGGGATCAGATATTCGACAGGCTCGAGCGTTTCATCGTTCGGCTCGATGACGATGCGGCGCTTGTTCTTGTAGTCGCGGCCAAAGCGAACCGTACCATCGATTTCGGCGATGATCGCATGGTCCTTCGGACGGCGGGCTTCGAACAGTTCCGCAACGCGCGGCAGACCACCGGTAATGTCCTTGGTCTTGGCGCTTTCCATCGGAATACGGGCAAGAACGTCACCTGCCTTAACGTGCGAACCGGGTTCGACCGAAAGGATCGATTCCACCGACAGCTGGAAGCGTGCATCGCCACCCTTTGCCAGTTTGAGAACCTTGCCGGCCTTGTCCTTGACAACGATTGCGGGCTTCAGATCCGAACCACGCGGCGTCGAACGCCAGTCGATGACCACGCGCTTGGTGATACCGGTGGATTCGTCCGTCGTTTCCGCAACGGAAAGACCGTCGACCATGTCTTCGAATTCGACATGACCCTCGACTTCCGTCATGACCGGGCGGGTATAGGGATCCCACTCGGCGATGCGCTGGCCGCGCTTAACCGTGTCGCCATCATCGACATAGATGCGCGAGCCGTAGGTGACGCGGTGTGTCGCGCGTTCCTTGCCGGAGGCGTCGAGAATGACAACCGCCATGTTGCGGCCCATGACGACCAGATGGCCGTCCGAGTTGCGCACCACGTTGCGGTTGCGGATCTGCACCGTGCCTTCGTAGCTGGCTTCGAGGAACGACTGGTCGACCACCTGCGCCGTACCACCAAGGTGGAACGTGCGCATCGTCAGCTGCGTGCCCGGCTCACCGATCGACTGAGCGGCGATAACGCCGACAGCTTCACCCTGGTTGACCGGCGTACCACGGGCCAGATCGCGGCCGTAGCACTTGGCGCAGATGCCGCCGCGCGTCTCACAGGTGAGAGCCGAACGGATGCGGATCGCCTGAACACCAGCCTTCTCTATCGCGTCAATATCGAACTCGTCGATAATGTTGCCGCCGGTGACCAATACCTCGCCGGTCGCCGGATGTACGATATCTTCGAGAGCCGTGCGGCCGAGAACACGTTGACCGAGGGTCGCAACCACCTGGCCGGCGTCTACGATCGGCTGCATTGTCAGGCCCGTTGTCGTACCGCAATCAGTCGAGATGACGATGCAATCCTGCGCGACGTCGACAAGACGGCGTGTCAGATAGCCGGAGTTGGCTGTCTTCAAGGCGGTGTCTGCCAGACCCTTGCGGGCACCGTGAGTCGAGTTGAAGTACTCGTTCACGGTCAGGCCTTCCTTGAAGTTCGAAATGATCGGCGTTTCGATGATTTCGCCCGAAGGCTTGGCCATCAGACCGCGCATACCGCCCAGCTGGCGCATCTGGTTCGGCGAACCACGAGCACCGGAGTGCGACATCATATAGATCGAGTTCATCTGCTTCTGGCGGCCAGTAACAGGATCGAACTCGACGGCCTTGATGCGCGCCATCATTTCGTCAGCGACCTTCTCGGTGCACTTGCCCCAAGCGTCAACGACCTTGTTGTACTTCTCGCCCTGCGTGATCAGGCCGTCATTGTACTGCTGCTCATATTCCGTCGCCAAAGCTTCGGTCTCGGCAACCAGCTTCGCCTTGGTTTCCGGAATGACCATGTCATCCTTGCCGAAGGAAATACCGGCGCGGCAGGCATGGGCAAAGCCGAGCTGCATGATGCGGTCGCAGAAAATGACCGTCTCTTTCTGACCGCAATGGCGATAGACCGTGTCGATCATCTTCGAGATGTTCTTCTTGGTCATTTCCTGGTTGCAGATGTCGAAAGGCACGTTGTGATGCTTCGGCAAAAGTTCGCCAATGATCATGCGGCCAGGGGTGGTCTCATAGATCTTCGAGGTCGGCTTGCCGTCCGCATCGACGCTCTTGAAGCGGCCCTTGATCTTGGTATGCAGGGTCACAGCACCGCTGCCAATGGCGTGGTGGAGTTCGCCCATGTCGGCAAAGGCCATGCCCTCGCCAGGCTCCTTCGCAGCAACGATCGACAGGTAGTAGAGGCCGAGGACCATGTCCTGCGACGGAACGATAACCGGCAGACCGTTCGCAGGGTGCAGGATGTTGTTCGTCGACATCATCAGGACGCGGGCTTCAAGCTGGGCTTCCAGCGAAAGCGGCACGTGAACAGCCATCTGGTCGCCGTCGAAGTCGGCGTTGAAGGCCGTGCAGACGAGCGGATGCAGCTGGATTGCCTTGCCTTCGATCAGGGTGGGTTCGAATGCCTGGATACCAAGACGGTGAAGCGTCGGCGCACGGTTCAAGAGAACGGGGTGCTCGCGGATGACCTCGTCGAGAATATCCCAGACTTCAGGCTTTTCCTTTTCAACCAACTTCTTGGCCTGCTTGACGGTCGAGGAATAACCCTTGGCGTCCAGACGGGCATAGATGAAGGGCTTGAACAGTTCGAGCGCCATCTTCTTCGGCAGACCGCACTGATGCAGCTTCAATTCCGGACCGGTCACGATGACCGAACGGCCGGAATAATCGACGCGCTTGCCGAGCAGATTCTGACGGAAGCGGCCCTGCTTGCCCTTGAGCATGTCGGACAGCGACTTCAGCGGGCGCTTGTTGGCACCGGTGATGACACGGCCCCGACGGCCATTGTCGAACAACGCATCAACCGATTCCTGAAGCATGCGCTTCTCGTTGCGGATGATGATGCCAGGCGCGCGAAGTTCGATCAGGCGCTTCAGGCGGTTGTTACGGTTGATCACGCGACGATAGAGATCGTTGAGATCGGACGTTGCAAAGCGGCCGCCGTCCAGCGGAACCAGCGGGCGCAGGTCCGGCGGAATGACGGGAACGATCTTCATGATCATCCATTCCGGACGGTTGCCCGATTCCAGGAAGTTCTCGACGATCTTCAAGCGCTTCATCAGCTTCTTTTGCTTCAGATCCGAAGTCGTCTCGGCGAGTTCTGCGCGCAGATCGCCGGCGATCTTTTCCAGATCCATCGAGGCCAGAAGTTCATGAATGGCTTCGGCGCCGATGAGAGCCGTAAAGGCATCCTCACCGTACTCGTCGACGGCAATCATGTATTCTTCTTCCGAAAGGAGCTGGTGCTCCTTGAGGGCGGTCAGGCCGGGCTCGGTCACGATGTAGTTCTCGAAATAGAGAACGCGCTCGATGCCCTTGAGGGTCATGTCGAGCAACGTACCGATACGGCTTGGCAGCGACTTCAGGAACCAGATATGCGCAACCGGGGCCGCAAGTTCGATATGGCCCATACGCTCACGGCGAACGCGTGACAGCGTGACTTCCACGCCGCACTTTTCGCAGATGATGCCCTTGTATTTCATGCGCTTGTACTTGCCGCACAAGCATTCATAGTCCTTGATCGGCCCGAAGATCCGAGCACAGAAGAGACCATCCCGCTCCGGCTTGAAGGTGCGGTAGTTGATCGTCTCCGGCTTCTTGATCTCACCGTATGACCAGGACAGAATCTTCTCAGGGCTGGCGATCGATATCCGGATGGAATCGAATGCCTGCACAGGCACCTGAGGATTGAAAAGATTCATGACCTCTTGGTTCATGCCGTTTCTCCATGGGGCAAAATGTGCCCTCTGCTTGCGATGGGGGACCGCCGCCGCGGGTCCATCTGGATCAAATGCCGCTTCTGCAGCGGCTCGAACATACTGGTCGGGTGCGCAGCGGACTGCGCACCCTTCCCTTCTTATTCAGCAGCGTCCGGAAGGGCCTGCTGTGGTTCCAACTGACGCGTATCGTCCAGCTCGACATTGAGACCGAGCGAGCGCATTTCCTTGACGAGAACGTTGAAGCTCTCCGGAATGCCGGCCTCGAACGTATCGTCGCCGCGGACGATTGCTTCATAGACCTTGGTACGACCAGCGACGTCATCGGACTTGACCGTGAGCATTTCCTGCAGCGTGTAAGCCGCACCATATGCTTCCAGGGCCCAGACCTCCATTTCACCGAAGCGCTGACCACCGAACTGTGCCTTGCCACCCAGCGGCTGCTGCGTGACCAGGGAGTACGGTCCGATCGAACGGGCGTGGATCTTGTCGTCGACCAGGTGATGCAGCTTCAGCATGTAGATGTAGCCGACAGTCACCTGACGATCGAAAGGTTCACCCGTACGTCCGTCATAAAGAGTCGACTGACCGGAGGACTTGAGGCCCGCCTGTTCCAGCATCACATTGATGTCTGGTTCATGCGCACCGTCGAAGACCGGCGTTGCAATCGACACACCGCGCTTCATCTGTTCGCCCAGACGCACGATGCTCTCGTCGTCATAGTTGCGAACCGGCTCATTGCGGTCGTTGTCCGGAATGATCGACTCGATCGTCGCCCGCAACGGACCAATGTCGCCATTGCCGCCCTGTGCGTGCTGTGCCTTGTAGGCTTCGATCATTTCACCGATCTTCTTGCCCATGCCGGCGCAAGCCCAGCCCAGATGCGTCTCGAGGATCTGCCCGACATTCATGCGGCTCGGCACGCCAAGCGGATTGAGCACGATGTCGACATGCGTTCCATCTTCAAGGAACGGCATATCCTCAACAGCGGCGATACGCGAGACAACGCCCTTGTTGCCATGACGGCCGGCCATCTTGTCGCCCGGCTGGATCTTGCGCTTCACAGCAACGAAGACTTTGACCATCTTCATCACGCCAGGAGGCATCTCGTCGCCGCGCTGGACCTTCTCGACCTTGTCCATGAAGCGCTGCTCGAGCAACTTCTTGGAATCGTCGTACTGGTTGCGCAGAGCTTCGATTTCGCCCTGTACCTTCTCGTCCTCGACAGCAAACTGCCACCACTGGGAGCGCGGGAATTCACCCATGACTTCCTGAGTAACAACAGTGCCCTTCTTGAACGCCTTCGGTCCGGCGACGGCAGCCTTGCCATTGAGAACGTCGACCAGACGGCCGTAGACGTTGCGGTCAAGGATAGCCTGTTCGTCGTCACGGTCCTTGGCCAAGCGCTCGATTTCCTCGCGCTCGATTGCCATGGCGCGTTCATCCTTTTCAACGCCGTGGCGATTGAAAACGCGAACTTCCACAACGGTGCCGTAGGTCCCGGGCGGCATGCGCATCGAGGTATCGCGAACGTCCGAAGCCTTTTCACCGAAGATGGCGCGCAGAAGCTTTTCTTCCGGCGTCATCGGGCTTTCGCCCTTCGGCGTGATCTTGCCGACGAGGATATCACCAGGCTGAACTTCGGCGCCGATGTAAACGATACCGGCTTCGTCCAGGTTCTTCAGCGCTTCTTCCGAAACGTTCGGAATGTCGCGTGTGATTTCTTCCGGTCCAAGCTTGGTATCGCGGGCCATGACTTCAAACTCCTCGATATGGATCGAGGTGAAGACGTCATCCGAAACGATCTTTTCAGACAGAAGGATGGAGTCTTCGTAGTTGTAGCCATTCCACGGCATGAACGCGACGAGCACGTTGCGACCGAGGGCCAGATCGCCCAGATCCGTCGACGGACCATCAGCGATGATGTCACCCTTTTCGATCCGGTCGCCGACACGAACCAGCGGACGCTGATTGATGCAGGTGTTCTGGTTCGAACGCTGGAACTTCATCAGGCGATAAATATCGACGCCCGACTTGCCGGGCACAAGGTCTTCTGTCGCACGGATAACGATACGGGTCGCATCCACCTGATCGACGATACCCGTACGGCGTGCACCGATGGCGGCTCCGGAGTCGCGAGCAACAACCGGTTCCATGCCTGTTCCAACGAATGGAGCCTCGGCGCGGACCAGCGGAACGGCCTGACGCTGCATGTTCGAGCCCATCAGGGCGCGGTTGGCGTCGTCGTTTTCCAGGAACGGAATAAGCGCTGCCGCGACAGAAACCAGCTGCTTTGGCGAAACGTCCATCAGGTCCACGTTTTCACGCGGCGCCATCAGAACTTCACCCGCATGACGGCACACCACGAACTCGTCGGTGAACGCGCCGGAAACGTCAAGTTCCACATTGGCCTGCGCCACGTGATACTTGGCTTCTTCCATCGCAGACAGATAAACGACTTCGTCCGTCACCTTGCCGTCGACGATCTTGCGGTACGGGCTTTCGATGAAGCCGTATTTGTTGACGCGGGCAAAGGTTGCGAGCGAGTTGATCAGGCCGATGTTCGGGCCTTCCGGCGTTTCGATCGGGCAGATACGGCCGTAGTGTGTCGGATGAACGTCGCGCACTTCGAAGCCGGCGCGCTCGCGGGTCAGACCACCCGGTCCAAGTGCCGAAAGACGACGCTTGTGCGTGATCTCGGACAAGGGATTGGTCTGATCCATGAACTGCGACAGCTGCGAGGAACCGAAGAACTCGCGGACGGCAGCAGCTGCCGGCTTCGCGTTGATCAGGTCCTGCGGCATCACCGTGTCGATCTCGATGGACGACATGCGTTCCTTGATGGCGCGCTCCATGCGCAGCAGGCCAACACGGTACTGGTTTTCCATCAACTCGCCGACCGAACGGACACGGCGGTTGCCGAGATTGTCGATGTCGTCGATTTCACCGCGACCGTCGCGCAGATCAACCAGCATCTTGACCACGGCAAGGATGTCTTCCTTGCGCAGGACACGAACGGTGTCTTCCGCATCGAGGTCGAGGCGCATGTTCATCTTGACGCGGCCAACGGCCGAAAGATCGTAGCGCTCGCTATCAAAGAACAGCGACTTGAACATGGCTTCCGCCGAGTCAATCGTCGGCGGTTCGCCCGGACGCATGACGCGGTAGATGTCGAACAGCGCATCCTGGCGGCTCTCGTTCTTGTCTACGGCCAGCGTGTTGCGAATGTACGGTCCGATGTTGACATGGTCGATATCAAGTACATTGATTTCTTCCACGCCGGTATCGAGCAATACCTTCAGCGTCTTTTCGTCGAGTTCGTCGCCTGCCTCGAGATAGACTGCACCGGTCTCGAAGTTGACGATGTCTTCGGCAAGATAGGAACCGAACAGGTCGTCTTCCGTTGCCTTGATGAACTTGAGGCCCTTTTCGGCGAGCTGCTTGGCGCTACGTGCCGTCAGCTTCTTGCCGGACTCCAATATGACTTCGCCCGTGTCGGCATCAATGACGTCCGACGTGGCCTTGAAGCCGCGGAAGCGATCGACCGAGTACGGAATACGCCAGGTATCCCCGTCACGGCTGAAGGTGATGGAGTTGTAGAAGGTCGACAGTATCTCTTCGCTGTCCATGCCGAGCGCCATCAAGAGTGACGTCGCTGGAATCTTGCGGCGGCGATCGATACGCGCATAAACGACATCCTTGGCGTCGAATTCGATATCGAGCCAGGAACCGCGGTAAGGAATGACGCGCGCCGCAAACAAAAGCTTGCCGGACGAATGCGTCTTGCCCTTGTCGTGATCGAAGAACACGCCGGGAGAGCGGTGCATCTGCGATACGATCACGCGCTCCGTGCCGTTGACAATGAACGTGCCGTTGTCGGTCATGAGCGGCATGTCGCCCATGTAAACGTCCTGTTCCTTGATGTCCTTGATTGACTTGGCGCCGGTATCCTCATCAATATCGAACACGATGAGGCGCAACGTCACTTTGAGTGGCGCTGCATAGGTAAGGTCGCGCTGACGGCATTCGTCAACGTCGAACTTCGGCGCCTCGAACTCGTACTTGACGAATTCGAGCATGGAAGCACCCGAGAAATCGGAAATCGGAAAGACAGACTTGAAGACAGCCTGCAGACCTTCATCCAAACGCCCGCCTTTGGGCTCTTCCACCATCAGAAACTGATCGTAAGAAGCCTTCTGAACCTCGATGAGGTTCGGCATTTCTGCGACTTCCGGAATCTTACCGAAAAACTTGCGTACGCGCCTACGACCATTGAAAGAATGGGTCTGAGCCATCGTCGCTCCTCGTCTTTATGCCAGAAACTGGCCTGTTTCTTAAAACCGCTTTTGCGGCCCCGTGAACGGGACAAAACCCGTTTCCTGAAAGCATCATCGTTGCCGTCAGGAAAAGGGTTCAGTACCGGGCCCTCCAATGGGGAGGGTAAGTCGGCGGACAGGTTGCCCTGTCCGCCAGTAACGCAAGACTTACTTGAGTTCGACCTTGGCGCCAGCAGCTTCGAGCTGTGCCTTGATCTTGTCAGCTTCGTCCTTGGTAGCAGCTTCCTTGACCGCCTTAGGAGCGGCTTCAACGAGGTCCTTGGCTTCCTTGAGGCCGAGACCGGTGATTGCGCGGACTTCCTTGATCACGTTGATCTTGTTAGCGCCGGCATCGGTCAGAACGACGTCGAATTCAGTCTTTTCTTCAACGGCAGCAGCAGCTGCACCACCGCCAGCGGCAGCAGCAACAGCAACCGGAGCAGCGGCAGAAACGCCCCACTTCTCTTCAAGAAGCTTCGAAAGTTCAGCAGCTTCGAGAACGGTCAGGTTGGACAGGTCGTCTACGATCTTTGCGAGATCAGTCATTTTGATTTTCCTTTACAAGGTTCGATATATTGACAGCGAGAACGGCCTTATGCCGCTTCGTCCTTCCGGGCATAGGCGCCAAAAACGCGGGCAAGCTGACCTGCCGGTGCGTTGACGATCTGAGCGATGCGGGTAGCCGGGGTCTGGATCATGCCAACCAGCTTTGCGCGCAACTCGTCGAGTGACGGAAGTGCGGCCAGAGCCTTTACACCTTCCGGGTCGAGAGTCGTTGCTCCCATCGAGCCACCGAGGATGACGAGCTTTTCGTTACCCTTGGCAAATTCAATGGCGATCTTTGGTGCCGTAATCGGATCGTTGGAATAGGCAACGAGTGTCTGACCTGTGAACAGGTCAGCGATGCCTTCCGAATCCGTGCCCTGAAGAGCGATCTTGGCAAGGCGGTTCTTCGCGACTTTAACGGTACCACCAGCATCACGCATCTTGGAGCGAAGGTCGCTCAGCTGCGCAACGGTGAGACCGGTATAGTGGGCCACGACAACTGAACCAGAGTCCTTGAAGACCCCATTCAGCCACGCGACGAATTCGCGCTTTTCCGCTTTTTCCACTGTCTCTCTCCATTTGGCAGAAACGCATGATTGCGTCCCTGCCGGGTTGCCTTTTGCTGCAAGGGGCCAGCCCGAAGACCGGAACCAAACAACACTTGAGGATCCTGTCCCCCTTGCTTCGCCGGATGGCTGCAAGCTAAAGGCAACTACGGTTCGAACCTTGTTCATCGGGTTTGAGTACCCTTTAAACCTGGTTGTTCCACGTCTCATGCGGGTTCTTGTCGAATTAAGGCGAACCACCCGCAATCTCGGACAGGATAACCGGACTTTCATCCGGTTATCCAGGCCCCAAAGGGCCTGGAATTCTTTTATCTCAAACGCTTAGGCTTGAGTATTCATGCAACAGTTACGCGGAGCGTACTGTCGCCGGATCAATTTTGACGCCAGCGCCCATCGTCGAGGAAATGGCGACGCGCTTGACGTATTCACCCTTGGCGCCAGCTGGCTTTGCCTTGGTGACGGCATCGGCGAATGCCTTGATGTTTTCTTCCAGCGCCTTGGCATCGAAGGATGCCTTGCCAACGCCGGCGTGAACGATACCGGCCTTCTCGACGCGGAACTCCACGGCGCCGCCCTTGGAAGCCTTGACGGCAGCAGTGACGTCAGTCGTAACCGTGCCCACCTTCGGGTTCGGCATCATGCCGCGCGGGCCGAGCACCTTGCCGAGACGGCCGACCAGCGGCATCATGTCCGGGGTCGCAATGCAGCGATCGAAATCGATCTTGCCGCCATTGACGATCTCGAACAGATCTTCCGCACCAACGATGTCGGCACCGGCCTTCTTGGCTTCTTCGGCCTTGTCGCCGCGGGCGAAAACAGCCACGCGAACCGTACGGCCCGTGCCATTCGGCAGGTTGACGACGCCGCGGACCATCTGGTCAGCATGGCGGGGATCAACGCCGAGATTCATCGCAACCTCGATCGTCTCGTCGAACTTGGCAACTGCACGATCCTTGACCATCGCAATCGCTGCGGTCAGATCATAGAGCTTGTTGCGGTCAACGCCTTCACGAACCTTCGCAATACGCTTTGAAAGTTTTGCCATCGTCTCAGCCCACCACTTCCAGGCCCATCGAACGGGCAGAACCTTCGACCATGCGCATGGCGGCTTCAACGTCCGCAGCGTTCAGGTCCTTCATCTTCGCTTGAGCGATTTCGCGGACCTTGTCGCGCGTAATCTTGCCGGCAACGACCTTGCCTGGCTCTTTCGAACCGGACTTCAGGTTTGCAGCCTTCTTGAGGAAGTAAGACACCGGCGGCGTCTTCATCGCAAATGTGAAGGACTTGTCCTGATAATATGTAATCACGACCGGAATCGGCGAGCCCTTTTCCAGTTCCTGCGTGGCCGCATTGAAGGCCTTGCAGAATTCCATGATGTTGATGCCACGCTGGCCAAGTGCCGGTCCGATCGGCGGGGACGGCGTTGCCGATCCTGCCGAAACCTGCAGCTTGAGCTGGCCTGCTACTTTCTTAGCCATAACTTCTCTGCCTTTTCATTATGCCGGCGAACCGGCGGTTGCAGTTTGGTGGTGCGGCTCGAAGACCCGGCTAAGGTCACCTTGCCTCCCACCATGTTTGCCACTGACGTGACGGGCAGCTCTTAAGAGCCACCGGATGATCAGACCTTCTCGACCTGACCAAATTCCAGATCAACCGGCGTAGCGCGGCCGAAAATCGAAACTTCCACCTTGAGGCGCGAACGTTCCTCGTCCACTTCCTGAACGGTGCCGTTGAACGAAGCGAACGGACCATCGGCGACGCGAACGCTTTCGCCGATCTCGAACGAGATCGAAGCCTTCGGACGCTCGACGCCTTCCTGGACCTGCGTCAGGATGCGCTCGGCTTCCTTGTCGGAAATCGCGATCGGCTTGTTGTCGGAACCGAGGAAGCCGGTCACCTTCGGCGTATTCTTGATCAGATGATATGCATCATCCGTCAGATCGGCACGAACCAGGACATAACCCGGGAAGAACTTGCGCTCGGCGTCAACCTTGCGGCCACGGCGTACTTCGACGACTTTCTCGGTCGGCACGAGGATCTTCTCGAAAAGGTGCGACAGACCCTTCTGCCTTGCCTTTTCTTCGATCGACTCTGCGACCTTCTTTTCAAAATTCGAATAGGCGTGAACGATATACCAGCGCGCGGTCATTACTAATTCCCAATCCCGATTTTCTTGTCAGCCTGCGTTAACGACCAAGACCGAGAACGAGATCGATCCCGAATGCCATCAACTGATCAGCTGCGAAAAAAAAGATCGCAGCAAAAAACGCCATTACCATCACCATCGCGGTGGAAATGAGCGTTTCGCGACGCGAAGGCCATGTGACCTTTGCGGTTTCAGCGCGCACTTGCTGAAAAAAAGTTATTGGATTCGTTTTGGATGCCATTTACCGCTCGTGCGTGTCATGTTGCTGTAAACACGATGTGTTGCACTTGTCACAACACCATCAGTCCACACCATTACGGTCCGTAAAGCTGAGCGTTCAGCTCCACGCACCGCGTGTCTGTTGACGTTACATAGAACCGATTCCGGAAAAACACAAGTCCCCGGATTCGTTTCTTTCCAAACATCTGCCCGCACACCATCCAATCGTGTACCGGCAGACTATGCGTTGGCAGGGGAGACAGGGGTCGAACCTGCGACCTACGGTTTTGGAGACCGCCGCTCTACCAACTGAGCTACTCCCCTACGTTCGGGGGCGTACATTCCACAAAGCCACAGCCTTTTCAAGGGTCTTCTTACGACTTCTTGCGCCTGACGGCAAAATTCGTGTGCGAACCGAACATGTTGCGACACGTCCCATGCACCAAACACCCGTCCGCCACGGAAGAATAGCTGTTTAAATAGCTTTTGGCTGAACCGTTTAGATAGGAATGCACCGAGTGGACTTCAATAGCCTGCCCCCAACCGATTCGACCACGTTTCGATCGTTACGATTCGCTCGCTTCCTCAACACAAAAAGGGCGGCCACCCGGACCGCCCTTCTCGCTAATCAATTGTCAGGCGACAATCTTACTCAATGATGGA
>UCKM01000033.1 GCA_900473175.1 Hyphomicrobiales bacterium
GGCGGGCGCCGGGGCTGGTGCCGGCTGTTCGGTTTTTGCCGGCGTCTGTTCCGATTTCTGTTCGCCCTGGCCGCAACCGGCAAGCGCCAGCAGTGAAACCGCCGCCAGCGAAACGAAAAGTCTATTTCTCATGATGTTTCCTCTCCAAGATCCTACGTGGCCCCTCATCCTCCACATTAGTCCAAATGACACTGTTTTGGGTTTTGTTTGCGGTTTCGGTTAATTTTTGTACGGATATCAACAGTTTCACCTCGACAACTTGGCCACATTCGTCGACTGATTGCGCTTCTCCTCCCCTTTTGCTTATTGTCGGCGTGAAAAGGCGCGGAAAGTTTGCGCAATAATCGAATCATGAAGTTGGATGTGCGGCGTGAGCGACAAATGGGATTTTTGGATTGATCGCGGCGGCACCTTCACGGATGTGATCGCACGCGATCCAGATGGGCGGCTTATCGCGCACAAGCTCCTTTCGGAAAATCCGGAAGCCTACCTGGATGCAGCCATTCAAGGCATTCGCGTCCTTCTCGGCCTCAAGCAAGGCGATCCAATCCCGTCCGATCGTATCGGCGAGGTCAAGATGGGAACCACGGTCGCAACCAATGCGCTCCTGGAGCGCAGGGGCGACCGCACGGTTCTCGTCATCACCAAGGGCTTTCGCGATGCGCTCAAGATTGCCTATCAGGCGCGGCCTGACATCTTTGCCAAGGAGATTATCCTCCCTGAACAACTCTACGAGCGTGTCATCGAGGTCGAGGAGCGCGTGCGGACGGATGGAACTGTGGAAGTCGTGCCGGATCCTGAAGGAATACGGACTGCGCTGGCCGAGGCGAAGGCGGACGGGATTGACGCGGTTGCCATCGTTTTCATGCACGCGTGGAACTACCCTGCACATGAACAGATCGCGGCCAGGGTGGGGCGGGACCTCGGTTTCGGCCAGGTCTCAGTCAGCCACGAAGTCTCGCCGCTTGCCAAGCTTGTCGGACGCGGCGATACCACTGTCGTTGACGCATATCTCTCGCCGATCCTGCGCCGATACGTGGACCGCGTGGCGGGCGAACTTGGAATTTCCGGAGCGGACAAATCGAAGGAGACAACCGCTCCACGCCTTTCCTTCATGATGTCCTCGGGCGGACTGACCGCAGCCGGGCTCTTTCAAGGCAAGGATGCGATCCTTTCGGGCCCGGCCGGCGGTGTGGTCGGCATGGTCGAGACGGCAAAGCTTGCGGGTTTCGATAAGGTCATTGGCTTCGACATGGGCGGCACCTCCACCGACGTTGCGCATTATGACGGCGATTATGAGCGCGCCTTTGATACGGAAGTGGCGGGCGTGCGCATTCGCGCGCCCATGATGCGCATTCATACCGTTGCCGCCGGCGGCGGTTCGATCCTGCACTACAGCGCAGGTCGTTTTCAGGCAGGTCCCGATTCTGCCGGGGCAAATCCCGGCCCCGCCTGCTATCGGCGCGGTGGACCACTGGCAGTCACGGACGCCAATGTCATGCTTGGCAAATTGCGACCCGAATATTTTCCGGCGATCTTCGGCCGGCAGCAGAACGAGCGTCTTGACCGGGGGATCGTGGTGACGAAATTCACGGCCCTCGCCGCCGAAATCGATGATGGCAAGGCGCCGGAGGAGATCGCTGAAGGCTTCATCACCATCGCCGTTGAAAACATGGCCAACGCCATAAAGAAGATCTCCGTACAGCGCGGCTATGACGTTACGCGCTATCTCCTCAACTGCTTTGGCGGCGCCGGCGGTCAGCACGCCTGCCTTGTCGCTGATGCGCTTGGCATGGAGGCCGTGCTGATCCATCCCTTCTCCGGTCTGCTCTCCGCCTACGGCATTGGCCTCTCCTCGATTTTCGCCTCGCGCCAACAGGCGCTGGTAAAGTTGTTCTCAGCTGAGAATTTGGACGGGATCCGCAACCTGTCGAAAAGGCTGACCGAAACCGTCGTCGCCGAGATCAGAGACCAGGGTGTGCCTGCCGACGCGATCAGGTCGCGCCCGATTGTCCACCTGCGCTACGAGGGCACCGATACGACAATCCCGGTTGACTTCAGCAGTTTTTCGATCAAGCACGCGCGCCACGCTTTCGAAGCTGCGCACAAGGCGCAGTTCGGCTTCATCTATGACAATAAGGGCATCGTGGTCGAAGCAGTCGGCATCGAAGGGTCGGATGGACGTGCTCATGCCCAAGTCGAAATCGAGCAGGCGCAGGACAAAGCGGAGCCCGTTGCAAGCGCCACCTGCCGCATCTACTCGGGCGGTGCATTCCATGACGCCCAGACTTTTCAGCGCGCCGAGCTCAAGCCAGGTCATAAGCTCAAAGGTCCTGCGCTGATTATCGAGACCCACCAGACGATTGTCGTAGAACCCGGCTGGCAAGCGGAGATAACCGCGCTCGACCATGTCCTTTTGCGCCGGGTCGAGAAAAAGGCGTGTATCGCGGCGCTCGGGACCGAAGCCGACCCGATCATGCTGGAAGTGTTCAACAACCTGTTCATGTCAATTGCCGAACAGATGGGCGTGACGCTGCAGAACACCGCCTATTCAGTCAATATCAAGGAGCGCCTCGATTTCTCCTGCGCGGTCTTTGACCGCAATGGCGCGCTGGTCGCCAACGCGCCGCATATGCCAGTTCACCTTGGCTCGATGGACCGTTCCGTGGAAACAATCATCAAGCTCAACAAAGGCGACATTCACCCAGGCGACGTCTTTGCTCTCAACGCGCCCTATAATGGCGGCACGCACCTGCCGGACATCACCGTTGTCACGCCGGTCTTCGACGAGGCGGGTAAGAACATTCTCTTCTATTCGGCCTCACGCGGCCACCATGCGGACATCGGCGGTTCGGCACCCGGCTCAATGACGCCGCTGGCGACCACAGTCGACGAAGAAGGCGTGCTCATCGACAACTTCCGTCTCGTTGAACAGGGCCGCTTTCGCGAAAAAGAACTGATCGAGATTTTGACCGACCATCCGTGGCCCGTGCGCAATGTCCACCAGAACATCGCCGACCTGAAAGCCCAGATCGCCGCCAATGAGAAAGGCGTGGCCGAACTCAAAAAGATGATAGGGCAATTCGGTCTTGAGGTCGTCGAAGCCTATATGGGCCATGTACAGGACAATGCGGCAGAGAGCGTGCGCGCTGTGCTTGACCGGCTGCCGGAAAACTCGGAATATTCCTATGCCACCGATACGGGCCAGACGATCCGTGCGAAGATCACCGTCAACCGGGAAGAACGGCGGGCCACCGTCGATTTCACCGGCACGTCGCCGGTCATGAAGAACAACTTCAACGCGCCGGAACCGGTGGCGCGCGCCGCTGTGCTTTACGCCTTCCGCGTCATGGTCGAGGGGGCGATCCCGATGAATGCCGGCTGCCTGCGCCCGATCGACATCATCATCCCCGAAGGTTCAATGCTGAAACCGGCCTACCCGGCTGCGGTCGTCGCCGGTAATGTCGAGACCTCGCAGCATGTAACGAATGCGCTCTTCGGCGCTTTGGGCGCCATGGCGAACTCGCAAGGGACGATGAACAATCTCACCTTCGGCAATGACCGCTACCAGTATTACGAGACCATCTGTTCCGGTTCGCCCGCCGGTCGCTTCAGCAATGGCGCGGGCTTTGCCGGTACCGCCGGCGTTCACACCCACATGACCAATTCGCGCCTGACTGATCCGGAAATTCTTGAAATGCGATTTCCGGTCCTGCTCGAGGACTTCCATATCCGACCGAACTCCGGCGGCAAGGGCAGGTTCAGCGGCGGTGGCGGCACCAAGCGCACCATCCGCTTCCTCGAACGCATGGACTGCGCAATCTTGTCATCCCACCGCAATCGTCCGCCCGAGGGGCTGGATGGCGGCGGCAATGGGGAGGTCGGCAAGACAGAAGTGCGCCGCAAGGACGGGACCATCGAAACCCTCAGATCGTGCGATCAGACCGTGCTCGACGCCGGCGAAGCAGTGATCGTCACGACCCCCACCCCAGGCGGCTACGGAAAGCCCTAGGTATGACTGCTGCGCCTCGACCTGCGCTGAGATCTGCGAAGACGTGTCAGGAACACGGTTTGGCAGGGCGACCCAATTAAACTTCGCAAGCCCGTCACATGGCGTACACAAGCATTGCCAACCGCTTGCACGGTTAAGTTGAATCAACTTCCCAAGCTCTTCACATCTTTCCGTCACTCGTCTGTTACATACAGGTGCTAGGCGAGCAGGAATTTCCAATAAAGGGGATTCGATTAGATGCCGCTTGCTAGACAGTCCGGAATTGCCCCACGTCCGCGCAATGATAAGCTCAACAAGGCAGTTCGTCAGAACAGGCTTCTGTCGCCAGCTGGGCTCTCCGAACGGCTCTTCGCTCATGTCTTCAAGGGGTTGGTCTATCCGCAAATCTGGGAAGACCCGGAAGTGGATATGGAGGCCCTCCAGATCCACTCCGGACACCGTATCGTCACCATCGCGTCGGGCGGTTGCAACGCCATGTCCTATTTGACTGCGGACCCCGCGAGCGTCGAGGCAGTCGACCTCAACACGGCCCATGTTGCATTCAACCGTCTCAAACTGGCGGCGGTGGCAAACCTGCCCAATTACGATGCCTTCTACCGCTTCTACGGCACTGCCGACGACAAGGCCAATCTTGCCGCCTATGAACGCTTCATCCGGCCGCATCTGGACATGACAAGCCGTGCCTACTGGGAAAAGCGCATGCTTTCTGGCCGTCGCCGGATCACGATCTTCTCGCGCGACCTCTACCGTCATGGCCTGCTTGGGCTGTTCATCGGGATGGGTCACCGCGTGGCAAAGCTTTATGGCATCGACCCGCGCGACATTCTCAAGGCATCCACGATGGAGGAACAGCGTGCCTATTTCGACAGCGCGCTGGCTCCGCTCTTCGACAAACGCATGGTCCGCTGGGCCACGAAGCGCAAATCCTCACTATTCGGCCTTGGAATACCGCCACAGCAATATGACGCGCTGGCGACAGCCGGAAACGGCAACATGGCGCAGGTACTGCGCGGCCGTCTCGAAAAGCTCGCCTGCGGCTTCCCGCTTTCGGAGAACTATTTCGCCTGGCAGGCGTTCGGACGCGGCTACAGCGACAACGCCGAGACCGGGCCCCTTCCGCCCTATCTTTCCCGAAGCAATTTTGCCACCGTGCGCGAACGCGCCGGGCGTATGAGCGTTGTCAATGCATCGTTCACGGAGTTCCTCGCAGCCAAGCCCGAAGCGTCCGTCGACCGTTTCATTCTTCTCGACGCACAGGACTGGATGAACGATACGCAGCTCAATGAACTCTGGGGCGAGATCAGCCGCACAGCCGCCCCCGGGGCCCGCGTTATCTTCCGGACCGCTGCCGAGCCGACCATCCTGCCGGGCCGGATCGACGATGCCCTGCTGGACCGGTGGGATTATCGGGAGGAACTCTCCCGTGCGCTCCATGCGCGCGACCGCTCCTCCATTTATGGCGGGTTCCACCTCTATCAGCTCAAGGATCGTGCTTGATGTTCGCAAAGATTGAACACGGACCGCTGATGGATCGCGTCTATCGGCACCAGCGCCATTTCTATGATGCGACGCGCAAATATTACCTTCTCGGCCGCGACCCTATGATCGCCGGCCTCAATCCGCCCGAACAAGGCAGCATCCTCGAAATCGGCTGTGGTACTGGGCGCAACCTGGTGCTCGCCGGCGAAGCCTATCCGAATACCTCGCTCTATGGCATTGATATATCGAATGAAATGCTGAACACGGCTCGAAAAAAGATTGCCGTTGCGGGCCTTGGCGACCGCGCCAGGCTTGCCTATGCCGACGCTGCCAGATTTGATCCAGAAGCCCTCTTTGGACGCCGGGAATTCGACCGGATCTTCATTTCATACGCAGTCTCGATGATCCCGCAATGGCAGGACGTGATGCGCGAAGCCGTGAGCCATCTGACACCAGGCGGCGCCCTGCATGTCGTCGATTTCGGTGATTTACGGGATCTGCCCGCTTTTTCCAGATCCGCGCTCTACAAATGGCTTAAATGGTACCATGTTACGCCGCGCAACGACCTTTTCGAGGTGGCGGATGCGCTTGCAACGGCGACCAATGCGCAAACCGAGTCCCATCGACTTTATCGCGGCTTCGCCTGGATTTCGGTCATTCGCCGCGAGGCGTGACCAACTGGCTATTTGCACAGATCGTTCTTCGAGCCTTCGGAGCTGGGTCCTGCCAAGCAATAAAGCATCGACATGACCGCCGCAGAGCGGTCAATTTGCGGATTGTCTTCTGCCGCATCGCCACTGGTTTTCTGGTTCAACTCGCAATCGCCGCGCAGAAGGCACATGACCGGTATCCGGGCCATGGCGACAGCCGCCCGCTGCATGCCCGCCTGACCGGCGAAATCGCCGGCGTTGCGCACCCTGTACCATTGATGCGTGCGCGAAACGCGGAAGAAGGCACGCGGGTTGGACAGAATTGCCAGCCTTGAGGTGAGGTCATTGTCGGCAAAAAGATCGACCACCTGACCGTCATAGGGTTCTTCGAGGCGGCGATTATTGGAAACGAAGGTTGAGTCGAACACAATCGCGGCAGTGCACGGAAAGGCCGCGGCCATGTGGCGGGCAAGTCCGCCGCCAAGGCCGTGGCCCACCATGATATATTCGACAGGCAGGCCGGCTGCACTCGCCTGCGCCTCCTTCCTGATCCTGGAGAATTCCTTGCGCGCGGTACGGTACTGGTCCCAGGGATTGATCATCTGCGTGAAGAAACTGTTCTCACTGATGATATCGGTAATGCTCGTCGCACCATCCTTGCCCCTGAACACCAGCATCACCGACAGTCGGTCCGCGCTCTTGCGGTAGTAAAGCTCCGCATAAAATCCCCCCGGCCTTACGATTGGCTCGCCTTGCGGAACCCAGCCGAAATTTTCCGGCTTAAGGTTGAAGCGGTCACGGGGAACAGGCCGGTACACATTGGATGCATAGGCCGCGTAGATGCCGAAATAATCGGCGATCAGTTCGTTGTCATAATCCGGATATCCGCGGTAGTTGCGCCAGAAACTGGGAATCGACGGGCGCACGCAGCTTCCAGATTGACCGACAGAGATGCCGAGATCGTCACGGTTGATGGTCACCCACGAAGCGAAAAATGCATTGGCGAAGGCAATGAGCCCGACGAGAAGAACCAGCAAACCAAGTCTTCTGCCCATTTCGCCCCCTCACCCGAACTACAGCTTGCAAGGAGTAACATGCCAAAGGAAATCATGCAGCTAGCAAAATAATGCGTGCGGATGCAGCGACTATCGGCTGATCTCCGCTTCACCCATTTGGGGCGATTGTCTGTGACGGGCAACTGCCTGATAATGTGCTGGCAAACAACGACAGGGGAACAACCTCATGCGCCTGACCGCTTTCAATTGCCTGACCGTTTTCACCATTGGCCTCAGCCTCGGCATTACGCTTGGGGTGCTTCACATCTAGGGTCAGAATCCCCGTCGATTAATACGGGCGGTGCAAATCGCGTGGTAAAGACCATCCCGTTCTAGGCATCGGGGACGAATCGGCTCAGAATCCGGGCGATTGACAATGGCGTCTGGAAGGCTGACCCCATGAAATTGAGCTTCGAAGAGTTTCAGGAATCGCGCGACTACAGCGAAGACCTCCATGCCATCGGCTTATGCGAAGGCGAAGGCTATGTTTATGCCGACGGCCTCTACTGCATCGAGAAAAGCGGCGCCGTGTACCTGCTTCACCATGATGGCCGCACCTTGCTCGATCGCGACCTCGCCAAACTGGAACTCGAACTTTACCGCCGCTGGTATCTAGCAGAAGCAGCTTGAAAACGAGCCAAAACGGACTACGCGATCCACACCGACATTTCCCTGTCGTGCCGCACCTTGAAAGTACGAGACAGGGTCGAACGAGATGTTTCAAACAGCGCGACCGTCCGCCCATCCCACTCCATTCTCCATCATTCGAGGGCTCGGTTCATTTTCTCCAGTTCGCGCTGAGACGATCACGCCTTGTAAAAAGCCACGAAATAGCGAATTTGATGCAAGCATAGTTTGTTAAGCATAATGAAGCATCAGTATGGGTGCCGAGAATCCCGCCACGATCGAACACGGACCACCATTTCATGAAACGTCTTGAAGCAGGTTTGCTGATCCTCCTCCTGACCGGCTGCACGACGGTTGACTATGATTTCTCCGATGCCAAACGGCCTTCAGCCGTTCAACAGATCGCCGCGCCATCGGGAAACATGAAGGCGCCCCGGTTTGGTGACCGCGATCCGCATGACTGGACCGGCAAAACGCCTTGGCATTATCCGATCCACGGGACGGATATATCGAAGTACCAGTCCACGGTCGACTGGCCGACGCTTCGCAGCAACCGCATTTCCTTTGTTTTCATCAAGGCGACCGAAGGCGGCGACCGTGTCGATGACCGTTTCGCCGAGAACTGGGCAAAGACCAAGGCAGCCGGCGTCCCACGCGGTGCCTATCACTTCTATTACTTCTGCCGGACTGCCAAGGATCAAGCGCGCTGGTTCATCGATCATGTGCCGAACGACCCCGGCGCGCTGCCGCCCGTCCTCGACATGGAATGGAATGCCGCCTCGCCTACCTGCAAGCTCAGGCCCAATGCTGCAGTGGTCCGCAGCGAAATGCGCACCTTCATGGATATTCTGGAACGTCACTACGGTAAACGCCCGATCATCTATACGACGATCGACTTCTTCGATGACAATGACCTGCGTCAGTTTGCGGACTACCCGTTCTGGTTGCGCTCGGTCGCAGGCCATCCCGACGAAAAATACGGCCCGCACCCCTGGACGTTCTGGCAATATACCGGAACCGGCTCTATCCCTGGCATGCGCGGCGATGCGGACATCAACGTCTTTGCCGGCAGCGAAAAAGCCTGGAAAGAGTGGCTGGTGCGCAACAAGGTGCGATAAAGGACAGATACGGCCCTTTCTCGCAATTCTTTGACTTCACCTGACTGTTATATTGGTGCATTAGCAGGAAAACCTGCGCGCCTCAGGCGTGCCCCGTTATTAACGAGATTTCCCTGATGAACAGATTTTCGATTGCCCTTGCCGCCAGCCTTCTTGTTACGTCCAGTGGCTCCCATGCCCTGGATCAGGTGGCAACGGTGCAACCAGCAGCCGCAAAGCCTGCCTGTGGCGGTGAACTCGAGCCATGGTTCAACGGCCTGATCGCCGAAGCAAAGGCCGCTGGCATTACCGAAAAGGGCCTCAATGAATTGTTCAAGGCGTCCATGGACGACAAGGTTCTGGAGCGGGATCGCGCCCAGGGCGTGTTCAACCAGACGTTCCTGACCTTTTCTTCGCGCATGGTCTCCGACTACCGCCTGAAACAGGGCACCGCAAATCTCAAGAAATATGCCGATACGTTTGCCGAGGCAGAGGCAGAGTATGGCGTGCCCGGCCCGGTGATCGCAGCATTCTGGGGTCTGGAAACCGATTTCGGTGCCGTGCAGGGCGATTTCGATACGTTGAATTCGCTTCTTACACTCTCCTTCGACTGCCGCAGACCAGAACTTTTCCGTCCACAGCTGATCGCACTGCTGAAGCTCTTTGACAGCGGTGTCGTGGATGCCAAGACCACGGGCGCTTGGGCCGGTGAAATCGGCCAGATGCAGATGCTGCCGACGGACTACCTTGAGCGCGGTGTCGATGGCGATGGCGATGGCACGGTCGATCTGAAGCACAGTGCCCCTGACGCGATCATGACGGCGGCACGCGTGCTGCACGATCTCGGTTGGCGCAGGGGTCAGCCATGGCTTGAGGAAGTGAAGCTGACGCAGGAACTGCCTTGGGAAAATGCGCTTCGCACCAACCGCCTGCCCCATTCGAAATGGGCGGCATGGGGCGTGACCGGCATGAAGGGCCCGCTCGGTCCCGACGACGGCGATGCGTCGCTGCTGCTGCCCATGGGGCGCAAAGGACCCGCCTTCCTTTCCTATGCCAATTTTGACGTCTTCGTCGAATGGAATAAGTCTATCATTTACGCCACGACCGCCGCCTATTTTGCCACCCGCCTCGACGGGGCCGGACCGCTCGAACAGACGACTCCGGAAGTTGGTCTCAATCCCGAACAGATGAAGGAACTGCAGAACAAGCTTGCAGCGCGCGGGCACGATATGGGCCCGAAAATCGACGGCGTGTTCGGTATTCTCACACGGGATGCAGTCCGCGACGAACAGATCCGTCTCGGACTGCCTGCTGACGCATGGCCAACACCCGAACTCTTGGGCAAGCTCTAGGCTGAGACCGTCTCAATCCAGCATGTTGACGTCAGGCGGATTGTCGGCCGTTGTGGTTGGCGGTTTGGCACCAATATGATCGGCAAGTTCGTCGCCTGAAAAGCCGTATGTATAACTTGTGTTGGTTTCCGGCAGCATGTCCTTGTTCCATGCCAGCCAGGCCGGTCAGTAACGCGGCATGGGCGCGCGATCCAACGGGCGCGTTCTAATATTGCCAAAGTGACCGGCTACTCGATGGGCGCCATTGTCTCGAGCGAGGCAAAGCCCTCCGGCCGATCCCCCTCGTCGAAGGTCGTTTCTACTTCGACGAAAGTGTCCGGGTAGAAGCCATTGAAGTGCGTGCGCAGGGAGAGCGAATAGGCGCCGATATGACCAATCTCGATCCAGTCGCCGGTGTCGACCGTCGCCGGCAACCAGAACGGCCGTGACAGGATATCGACAGAGTCGCACGTTGCGCCGCATACCCGGAACGGCACGATTTGCTTGGGATCTCCGTTTCGAAGCTTCTTGGCGGGATCGGGAATAAAGCGCGCCGGAAGCGTGATTTTGCCGGTCCAGGAGTCGGATAGCGACGCCCAGATTCCGTCGTTGATATAGAGCCGCCTGCCCTTGCGCAGCAGCACGCGAACGATCAGTGACAAGGCCCGAGCAACAATGACGCGGCCTGGTTCTGCCACCAGCGGCAGGTCGCCGAAGCCATATTCGATGATGTCGCCACGCAGCCGTGACATCAATTGGCCGAGCGAAGGCATTTCCACGTACTTGCGCTTGGGGTCATGGCCGTACTCGGCCGGAAATCCGCCACCGACATCGAGGCCCGCCAATGGCACACCGGCGCGATTGCGGACCCAATCCGCCGAACGCAGCGCATTCTCGTAGGTGTCCGGATCCTCGATCTGACTGCCCACGTGAAAGCACAGGCCGACCTTATAGCCGATCTTGTGGGCCCGCTGGAGCAATTCGACCGCATGCGCCGGGGCGGCGCCGAACTTCTTGGAAAGCTCATAGGCGGCATGCCCCTTTGTTTGCAGGCGTACGTAAAGGGTTATGCTATCCGGATCGATATCCAGCGCCCGGACGATGCGCGTCACCTTGGCGACCTCGTCCTCATGATCGACGGCGAGCACACGAATGCCATATGTTTCAAGCGCAAGGCGTATGTCCGACTGCGCCTTGATCGGATGCATGTAGAGCATCTGCGCCTTTGGCGCGACCTTGCGCACCGCTTCGAATTCACCGGGCGACGCCACGTCAAACGTGCTGATGCCATTGCGCGCCAGCGTCTCGAGCACCAGGGGTTCGCCATTGGTCTTGACCGCATAGGCAGTCTCGCCGGGAAACATCTTTATGAATTGATCAGCGTCTTCGACCAATACGTGCGGCCGAAAGCAGTACACGGGTTGATCCGGCCGCAGGGTAAGCGCTGCTTCACGGGCCGAGGCGAATCGTTGCATCTTGGCGTTCTGCGTCATACCAAACACTTAGCAAGCGAACGTGACGAACGAAAGTCGCTTCTTCTTGCAGGAATCGGGTGGCGGTCTTGCCGGATTAAACGCCAACATGGGCTGCACTAGCTGCTTGTCCTCAAGGAACTCAGATCGTGTCAGTCCGAACAATAATGCCAAAACCGCTCACCATGACCGGCTATGCCTGGTTGCAACTCCTCTTGCTGGGGGCGATCTGGGGCGGTTCGTTCTTCTTTGCCCGCATTGCAGTTCAGATCGTGCCGCCGTTGACACTCGTTCTGTTTCGGGTGGCAATCGCGGCCCTGGCGCTTCATCTTTATCTCATGAGCCGCGGCATCAATTTCTGGAACTACCACCAGCACGCTCTCGGGTTCGCGGGACTCGGCATTCTCAACAACGTCATACCGTTTTCCCTGCTCTTCATTGGACAGACCGTCCTCGGAGCCGGGCTCGAATCGATCCTCAATGCAACGACACCGATCTGGACTGTCATCATTGCCGCGTTACTGACCGTGGATGAGAAGATCACGGCGAACAAGCTTGCCGGCATCCTCCTTGGCATTTTCGGCATCGTCGTGATGATGGGTCCTGGAGCTTTGACTGGCCTCGGCGGGCCGCTCTGGGCGGAACTGGCAGTAATAGGCGCAACGCTATCCTATGCTTTCGCCACCATTCTTGCCAAGCGCTTCAAGGGCGTGCCCCCGACTGTAACCGCGACCGGCCAGATGACCGCCTCGACGCTCATCATGATCCCGGTCATGCTCCTCCACGATGGCGCGCCCGATCTTGCCAGCATCGATAGCAGCGTCTGGTCGGCCATCATTGCGCTTGGTATCCTCTCCACTGCCTTTGCCTACATCCTGTTCTTCTCGATTGTGCAGGCGGCAGGCGCGACCAATGCCTCACTCGTGACGCTCATCGTTCCGGTCAGTGCCATACTGCTTGGAACAATTTTTCTCGGCGAGCGTCTTGCCGTTCATGACTTTATTGGCATGGCGCTAATTGGATGCGGGCTGTTGACAATTGATGGGCGCCTGCTAACCGCCGTGCGAAACAGGCAAAAAGCTTAAAGTTTTCAATATGCCGCTCGCACCGCGCATGGCCAAATTCTGGCTTAATTGTGGCAGAACATGGTAAACGCGGGCAACAGTGACAAATATGCTGCAATGCAAAATTATGCCCCCACCGCTAGAATTTTTTCGCTATTTCAATAAATTTGGCCTTGCCAAATGCGTTCCATTTCAAAAACTTAGGGTTCTCAGGCAAAAAATTTCTACACCCATGTCATCGAGATGTAATATTTGGGCTTTTTCTGTGGCAAATTTGCGCTATGCTAAATCGGTTAACTGCAGGAGACAAACGATGGGACTAACTCGGTCGATGAATGTCCTTATGATCTGTGCAGCGTTCGCATTTATCGGTGCAATGGTCGTAGGACTGATACCCTGAGTAAATACATGAGCGCTACGGAGATGGTCTCTGACCGTTAAGTGAGTGAAAAACATGGAGCGGCCCGATCATGGCAGTCGGGCCGTTTCCCATTTCAGGATACCTTTATCAGGCCGCAGCGCCGGCAAGCGTGGCTTCCACTGCATTGCTGCCCGGACGAATACCGATCAGGTGGCAGATGGCGAAGGCAAGATCGGCCCGGTTCATCGTGTAGAAATGAAAATCCTGCACGCCCCGTTCAACGAGATCCAGTACCTGTTCTGCAGCAACGGCTGAAGCCACCAATTGGTGTGTCTGTGGATCATTGTCCAGTCCGTCGAACCGTTCCGCAAGCCAGCCTGGTATGTGCGTGCCGGCCCGCGAGCAGAAATTGGTCACCTGCGTGAAATTGTGGATGGGCAGGACACCTGGCAGGATCGGGATGTAGATGCCGGCGCGGCGAACTTTTTCCACATAGCGCTCATAGAGATCATTCTCGAAGAAGAACTGTGTGATTGCCCGCGTAGCGCCATTGTCGACCTTGCGCTTGAGCATGTCGATGTCGGTGGCAAAGTCCGGACTTTCGGGGTGTTTTTCTGGATAGGCCGAGACAGAAATGTCGAAATCGGCAAAGGCCTTGAGGCCGGCAACCAGATCGGCTCCGTTCTCGTAGCCACCGGGCGTCGGCTTGTAATGGGAGCCGACACCGCTCGCGGGGTCGCCGCGCAGAGCGACAAAGCGCTTGACGCCCATGGCGGCAAACTCGCGTACGACCGTATCCACTTCTTCCTTCGTCGCATCGACGCAGGTGAGGTGCGCAGCGGCCTTGACGTCG
Source organism: Hyphomicrobiales bacterium (assembly GCA_900473175.1). Classification (GTDB taxonomy): domain Bacteria; phylum Pseudomonadota; class Alphaproteobacteria; order Rhizobiales; family Rhizobiaceae; genus Phyllobacterium. The sequence goes on from UCKM01000033.1 coordinate 14,002, forward strand.
GTTTCAGTCAGGATGCGCTTGATTGTGCGCGCGGTGCGTTCGCGGGTCGAACCGCCAGCACCGTAGGTCACCGAGACGAATTCGGGGTTTAGCGGCGCAAGCCGCGTCACGGTCTCCCACAGGCGCTCTTCCATGACTTCCGTCTTCGGCGGAAAGAACTCGAATGAAACCCGGATATTGTGACCGATATCGGGCCGGCGCGATTGGCGGAAGAAACTCATCAGACACTCTCCGTGACGCGGGAGGTTAAATCGGGATCTGCAATCAGCAGGCGTGGGTCGCGTGCCAGCCACAGTTTGACGGTCAGCTTGTTCTTGTCTTTCGGTTCAAGTTCCATGCTCTCCTCAAGCATCAACCCGGCCTCGGTCAGCCACTCGCGCATTTGCGGGTCGTTGAAGCCGAGCCGCATATGCGCGTGCTTGTCGCGCAAGAATTCAAGTTCGTGCGGCGCGAAATCGACGATCAGCATGCGTCCGCCGGCCCGCAGGGCACGCGCCGCCTCGCGAATGGCTTCCGCTGGATTGTCGAGAAAATGCAGGACCTGGTGAATGGTCACGAGATCGAAGGACTCGCGGTCGACAGGCAGCGAGTAGACATCGCCATGCCGCACCTGCGCGTTGATGATCCCATCCCGGTCCAGATTGGAGCGGGCAACGGTGAGCATGTCACGATTGATGTCAATGCCAACGCCGCGCACGTAGAGGGGCGAGAAGAGCTCCAGCAGCCGGCCCGTGCCTGTGCCAACGTCAAGCATGGCCTGGAACGGCTTGCGACCGACAATCTTGGTCAGTGCATCTTCCACCGCCCCATCCGGCACATGAAGGGAACGGATCATGTCCCAGCTCGTGGCATTGGCACTGAAATAGGCGGCGGCACGCTCGCGCCGCTGCAATTTCACCGAGGAAAGCCGTTCAAGGTCGCGTTCCAGCAGTGGGTCCGCATAATCGAGGCGGTCGAGCAGCGAACGGGCGATATCGCCAACAATGAGGGAATCCGCCAGGCGGAAATAAGCCCACGAGCCTTCCTGGTAGCGGTTGATGAGGCTCGCCTCGAACAGGAGCTTGAGGTGGCGCGATACACGTGGCTGCGACTGGCCAAGGATGGAGGTAAGATCGGAGACGGTCAGATCCCCACGCGACAGCAATGCGAGGATGCGCAGGCGGCTCGGCTCTGCTGCTGCCTTTAAAGTATCGACCATCAGATCAAGATTGAGATCACGTTTGTCCATCATTCCAATCCCTAAAAGACATAAAGATATGTTTATGTGATAAACGAAGATTTGGCAAGTTTGTTTTTGCCATTGACGACAATTTTTGCCGCGTCTGAAATACTGGAGAGAATCGTCGCAAGGGAATTTTCATGGGTACCGGAACGAACCGCCAGCGGGGCATCAACAAGGCACTGACGCTGCTCCTCCCTGCCGTGCCGTACTCTGATTCCGAGCCGATCCGCGCCGCCGCCAACGCGCCGCACATGAAGACATTACCGCCGCCGATCGCCGTTTGGCTTGCAACGGTCGCGCATGTCCGCCACCAGCACACGGACTATGATGCCCTGCGCGACGAAGGCTATGACAGGGATTCAGCCCGGTTCTTCGTGCTCGACGCCATCAACCGGAAGCTCACGGAGTGGCGGGCAACGCGTCTGCTCGATCCGGATGAGGAAGATCCGAGCTGATCGCTGTGTCGCCCTGCCAGCCTTCCTCGAAGATGAGGTCGACCAGCGGCAACCTGTTGCGCCAACCACGCTTTTGCAGTTCCGGGGCATCATAGAGTTCATCGACATAGCCGATGCAGAGATAGGCGACGATCTCGACGTGGTCAGGAACGCCCAGAATCCGGCGCATGTCGCGGTCATGATAAATACTGACCCAACCCACGCCAATGCCTTCGGCGCGGGCCGCAAGCCAGAGATTCTGCACAGCGCAGACCGTGCTGTAGACATCCATCTGGGGGTTGTGCGTCCGTCCAAGGATAACCTTGCCGCCACGCGTGCGATCGCAGGTGATGCAGAGGTTGACCGGCGCTTTCAGAATGCCCTCGAGCTTTAACGACGCGTAGAGCGCCTGCCGTTCTTCGGCGAATAGCGCCTTCGCCTCGTCATTGGCGCGGGCGAAAGCGCGATGCACCTGCGCCTTGCGGTCCGGGTCGCGGATGACGATGAAATTCCAGGGCTGCATGAAGCCGACGGAGGGCGCGTGATGCGCCGCGTCCAGCAGCCGCAGGAGGACGTCGTCGGGAACTGGCCGGGGCAGAAACTGGTCGCGGACGTCGCGGCGCGTGTAGATCGCCTTATAGACCGCGGCGCGCTCGTCATCGGAAAAACTGACGGCAGAAACCGGACCACATCGAACATCGTGCATTGTTTGCTCCCAACAACGCTTGAAACTCTCGCCGCCGTCCGCGCGGTCCGAGCTATCAGGTCCGGCCGGTCTTCTGACTGAGGTTCATCTGAACCGCGCGCCTTCCGGAAAGTTCCGTGGCAAATGCGCGGGTCATCCCCTTTACAGCGTTGGGCACGTGCCGGATTTTCACCGGCTTCCCGATTCTCCCGCCTTTCAAAGCGGGCACCGGACCTTTGGGTCCATCCGCCACAGAAATGGCAAGAGTGCAAGTCTTAAGGCTGATAAATCCATTGCTCGGGGATGCGCACGTCGACTTTTTCGCCAGCTCGAATTGTGCCGGGCTTCTCTACCCAGGCAACCAGCCCCCTCAGCCGCCTTGCTACCCGCACGAATTCGAGCGCGGTGGCGGTGTGATCCGGCGTGCCGGCATGTTCGCCAATTGATCGTCCGGCGAATTTACAGGGCATATTCTGTCCGTCGACTTTGAGCGTCACGCCGTTTTCGAAGAAAAGCAGCGTTCGGGGAGGCAACATCGATAATGTGGGAATGCCGTCGATCACCATGTTGCCGCCGATCCATTCGGGCCTGAGTTCGGCAAGCCCGATCCCTGCAGCAATTTCCGTCAGTTCGTCCGGCGCAAGGATCGAAACCTGACGCTCGTTGCGCATTTCAGTCCCGCGTGGATACCAGGGCTCACGTCCACCGGATTTGCGGGTTGCGCCCGCGTGGAAATCGCCGGCAATGCCATCCAACGTCAATTCGAGCGAACGTGCCTGTGTCGTGACAAAATCGCCCGCAACCGCCGCGAACACACTGGTCACCCGCCCGCTTATCTTGCGCGCCGGCAGTATCTCAGATGCTATCCCAAACAGATCGGTCATCAAACGCTCCAGAAAATTTGCCGTATCTTAGAAAAAAAGCATGCGAACACCAGCCAATAAGCCTGATGGATCAGTCAAAATTGATGATGAAATTCTCGTGCATGAATATGTGTCTGCAATACCTTCGTCGAAGGACATGCTACAAAATCCGTCTGGACGAATCGCCCTCGATTGACAATCGAACCACGTTCTGTTTTTGTTCTATCATCAGCCGGAGGTTCTCGTGAACGCTGAAGTTATGGATGCTGCCATAGATTTGGCGAAACGAACCGCCGGAAAGCGGTTTCATACGGTTCTTGCCGATCCTCCGTGGCGGTTCACGAACCGCACTGGCAAGGTGGCGCCCGAACACAAGCGCCTCGCCCGCTATGGCACAATGACAACGGATGAAATCTGTGCCCTGCCGATTGCCGATCTGACGGTCCAGCCGGCACATCTCTATCTGTGGGTTCCGAATGCGCTGCTCCCCGAGGGGCTGCGGGTCATGCAATCGTGGGGCTTCGAGTACAAATCGAACATCATCTGGCATAAGGTCCGCAAGGACGGCGGATCCGATGGTCGAGGCGTCGGCTTCTATTTCCGCAACGTTACTGAAGTGCTCTTGTTCGGCGTTCGCGGCAAGAATGCACGCACGTTGGCGCCGGGGCGCAGTCAGGTCAATTACCTTTCGTCGCGCAAACGCGAACACTCCCGCAAGCCGGACGAGCAATATGACTTGATCGAAAGTTGTTCGAAGGGGCCCTATTTGGAGCTTTTTGCGCGAGGCACGCGGCCGAATTGGACCTATTGGGGCAACCAGGCCGACGAGGACTACAAGCCCACTTGGAAAACCTACGCCTACAATTCTTCGGTCGAGGCGGCAGAATAGTCGAATGACACCACTGATGACGGAATGCCGATCAGAATGAGCGGGCACGGATTGCCGACGCCCCTCAACACGCGGTCTTTGAGCTTACGCCAGTGGGTCGTCGCTTCGCCGAACTTGTCGCTGACAAATGCGTCAACCCACGCTTGGCGGAAATCACCGGTTCGCTCGGCACGCTGCATGATCATGTCCCTCTGCCGCCGGGTCGGCACGTAATTGAACCGGTCGAGCTGCGCCAGATCATTGATGCCCCGATCGTCGGCAAAGCGGCGCAAGATTGCACGCATGTTGTTCTGGAGGCTTTCGCCGCGCGTGATCAGCCCACCAACGGACACGGCGCCTTCCGCATGGAGTCGTTTGAAGCTCTCAAGGTCGCGATCGAAGAACGGGTCCTTGTTGTTCCATTCGATCTCCAGTGCAAATACCGAAGCGTCCCCGCCAAAGGCCTTCACGTGATCAATCTCGTGCGACAGGGAAGCGACTTCCCTCTCATCCTCATGTTCGGACCAGCGCACGGTCTTGCGAACGCGAATATTGCGCTTGCTCCATCCCCTTTCGGATAGTCCGCGCCGCAAACGTTGCGTCAGGCGGTGTTCACCCCCGCCTCCAGCAACGAATTCTGTCACGGGAATCGACAGGTCGAGCAGCACCGTCTCCAGATCAGCCTCGGCGCCGGCCATGTCAGCCGTAGCGATCGCTTCGGCATGGTGAAGCGCCAAGACGTCAAATCCCCGTTCCCGCAGGCGTTCGAACATACAGTTACCTGGTTAGAGGCTTGTAGGTCGGGCGCTTTGGATTGACGCTGTCGGGTCCGAGGCGGCGGATCTTGTCGTTTTCATAATCCTCGAAATTGCCTTCGAACCATTCCACGTGGCTGTCGCCTTCAAATGCGAGAATGTGCGTCGCCAGACGGTCGAGGAACATGCGATCGTGGCTGATGATCACGGCGCAGCCAGCATATTTCTCCAGCGCGTCTTCCAGCGCCGCCAACGTTTCAGTATCGAGGTCGTTGGTCGGTTCGTCGAGCAGCAGAACATTGCCACCAGCCTGCAGCATCTTGGCGAGGTGCACGCGATTGCGCTGACCACCGGAGAGATTACCGACTTTCTGCTGCTGATCGCCGCCCTTGAAATTGAACGCCGAGACATAGGCGCGCGAGTTCATCTCGTATTTGCCGAGCTTGATGATTTCATTGCCGCCGGATATTTCTTCCCAGACGTTCTTGTCTGCCTTCAGATGATCGCGGCTCTGATCGACATAGCCGAGATGCACCGTATCGCCGATGCGAATGGAGCCTGAATCCGGCTTCTCCTGACCGGTGATCATCTTGAAGAGAGTGGTCTTGCCGGCACCGTTCGGACCGATAATGCCAACAATGCCGCCCGGGGGCAGCTTGAAGGTGAGATTCTCGATAAGGACGCGATCGCCAAAGGATTTTGTGATGTTCTCGGCCTCGATCACGACCTGGCCGAGCCGCTCTCCTGCCGGAATAAGGATCTGCGCGTCGCCCGGACGCTGTTCATTGGCGGCATCGACAAGCGCGTCATAGGCCTTGATACGGGCTTTCGATTTGGCCTGGCGAGCCTTGGGGCTTGCCGAAATCCACTCGCGCTCGCGCTCAAGTGCTTTCTGGCGCGAGTCGTCCTCGCGGCCCTCCTGCAGCATGCGCTTTGCCTTGGCACCGAGATAGGCCGAGTAGTTGCCCTCATAAGGAATGCCGCGTCCACGATCGAGTTCGAGAATCCAGCCAGTCACATTGTCCAGGAAGTAGCGATCGTGGGTGATCAGCAGCACTGAGCCTGGATATTCGCGCAGATGCTTTTCCAGCCACGCCGTGGTTTCCGCGTCAAGGTGGTTGGTCGGCTCGTCAAGGAGCAACAGGTCCGGCTGCGACAGCAGCAGGCGGCATAGAGCCACACGGCGACGCTCACCGCCGGAGAGATTGGTCACCTCGGAATCGCCGGGCGGGCAGCGCAACGCTTCCATGGCCATTTCCACTTGGGACTCCAGGTCCCAGAGGTTCTTGGCATCGATGATATCCTGGAGCTTCGCGCCCTCATCGGCGGTCTCGTCGGAATAGTTCATCATCAATTCATGGTAGCGATCGAGGATGGCTTTCTTGTCGGCGACGCCATCCATAACGTTGCCCATCACATCCTTGCTGGGATCCAGAACGGGCTCCTGAGCGAGATAGCCAACGGTCGCGCCATCGGCGAGCCAGGCTTCCCCGGTAAACTCCTTGTCCATGCCAGCCATGATCTTGAGGATCGTCGACTTACCGGCGCCGTTCGGCCCGAGAATGCCGATCTTCGCGTCGGGATAGAAGGACAGGTGGATATTTTCGAGAACCTTCTTGGTTCCATATGCCTTGTTCAGGCCGGCCATATGATAAATGAATTGGCGTGCCATAACGCGCGTCACTCCGATGTTCGGGAATTTAGGGACATGAATTTGCGCCGTATGTAGGCGAAAGGGGCTCTGGTGGCAATGCACTGGCGGTTTATTTCGGGACAGGGCCAAAAGGAGCGAAACCGGGCGCGGATATTTCCGTCACCCGGTTTCCCCTCTGGTGCCGCATTCGGGGAGCGTCCTCTTCTCCCTTGAACGGCCATGTATCTGGCAAGGTCGGCGATACTTTCACTGTCGATTTCTTGCGATCAAGCACCGTTGGTGCATCCGCTGCCGCGACCATGAAACGCTTGTTCCAACCTTTCGGAACGAAGTTCTGCGGCATGTTTTTATCGATTGCAAGAGGTTTTGCAAAATAAAATTGCATGAAGTTGACGATGATTATTTGTTGAGCAACATACGCGCCGATTGAACGAATTTTACCTGGATTTTTTCCGCATTGACTAATCGCGCGCCACCCATTCAATTGCAACGGGAGGTAGCGGATGGCATTCGAAGACGTGGAAATGATCGGGACTGCGACGGGCGCTGCAATCGCCTTGCGCTTCTCACCTGCGGACGGCCCTGCCCGCGCCATTGTGCAGATCAACCACGGCGTCAGTGAACATTCCCGCCGTTACACCCGCTTTGCACAATTTCTGAACGGCTGCGACTTTCATGTCTACGCTCACGACCATCGCGGCCATGGATTGACCAAGGCGCCAGGGGCACCGGCGGGACGTTTTGCCGAACAGGGCGGGCGCGCGCGCGTTCTCGATGATGTCGATGCAGTCAATTGCCTCTTGCGCAACCGTCACCCCGGTCTGCCGCTCATCCTGTTCGGGCATTCGATGGGGGGACTGGTTGCGTTCAACTACGTATTGAAACATCCGGAAAATGTTGACGCCGCCGCGATCTGGAACGCCAATTTTTCCGCTGGCTTCCTCGGCCGCGTGGCACAGGGCATCTTGCGCGCGGAACGCATGTTTCTCGGGTCTGACGTTCCAAGCATGATCCTGCCGAAACTGACCTTTCAGGACTGGGGCCGGAGTATCAAGAATGCCCGTACCGCCTCCGACTGGCTGTCGCATGATCCCGATGAAGTGGACGCCTATCTTGCCGATCCCCTTTCTGGGTGGAATCCGACGGTGAGCATGTGGCGCGATATATTCGATTTTATTATCAAAGGTGCTGACGACACGGTTCTGGCCACGGTGCGGCGCAACCTTCCGTTCAACCTTGTCGGCGGTGCCGAAGATCCTTCCACAGCAAAGGGCAAGGCAGTCCGCCATCTTGACGAACGCATGCGCAAGCTTGGCTTTACCGACGTTGCGACCACGATTTATGAAGGAACGAGGCATGAGGGCCTCAACGAAGTCAACCGCGACATTATCATGCAGGATTTCGCCAATTGGGCCATGCGGTTTGGTGAAATTCGATCCAGGGTGAATAGTTAAAAAATGTCTGATGCCCCCCTCAAAGGAATACGTGTCATCGAACTCGCCCGCGTTCTTGCCGGACCATGGGCCGGGCAGATTCTTGCGGATCTCGGCGCTGATGTTATCAAGGTGGAGAATCCCGCTGGTGGCGATGAGACCAGGGGCTGGGGACCGCCCTTCATTGCCAGCAGCGAAGGAGAGAACCTCTCGGCCGCCTACTTCCATTCCTGCAATCGCGGCAAACGTTCGATCACAGTGGATTTCGTTTCCGCCGAAGGGCAGGAAACGGTCAAGGCGCTATGCAGGACGGCGGATGTGGTGCTGGAGAACTTCAAGGTCGGCGGCCTCGCCAAATACGGCCTCGATTATAAGAGCCTCAGCGCAGACAATCCGAAGCTCGTCTATTGCTCCATCACGGGCTTCGGCCAGACCGGGCCCTATGCCGCCCAGGCCGGATATGACTTCATTATCCAGGCCATGTCGGGCCTGATGTCGGTGACGGGAGAGCCGGACCGCGAACCTCAAAAGGTCGGCCTTGCGGTGACCGATGTCTTCACTGGTCTCTATTCCGTCATCGCCATCCAGGCGGCGCTGATGCACGCCGCCAAGACCGGCGAAGGCCAGATGATCGACATGGCCTTGTTCGACGTGCAATCCGCGGTGATGGCCAACCAGGCGATGAATTATCTGGCGACGGGCAAGAGCCCGCACCGCATGGGCAATGCCCATCCGAACATTTCGCCCTATGAAGTCGTTCCGACTTCCGACGGCCACATGATCCTTGCCGTCGGCAATGACGGCCAGTTTTCCCGTTTCTGCACACTTGTCGGCCTTGGCAGCCTTGCCAGCGATCCGCGCTTCCTCACCAACCGCGCAAGGCTGGAAAATCGCGCGGAACTGACGGCGCTGATCCGGGCGGAAACCGTAAAGTATGATCGGGCCAAACTGCTCGAAGCCTGCGCCAGGAACGCTGTCCCCGCCGGGCCGATCAACACGATCGGAGAAATGTTCGACGATCCGCAGATTGTTTCGCGGCAATTGCGGCTGGACCTCGAAGACAACCACGGCAGTACAATTCCTTCGGTGCGCACGCCGATTGTCATGTCAGGGACGCCCCTCAACTATGCCCGGCCATCGCCGCGGCTTGGCGAACACAGCGCCGATATATTGAGCGAACTAAAGGATGCATCTGATGAAGACCGGCGGTGAACTGATTGTTGAGGCCCTCGCAGCCAATGGGGCGGAACGCGTGTTCTGCGTCCCGGGGGAAAGCTATCTCGCCGTCCTCGACGCCCTTTACGACGCAGATATTGGCGTGACTGTCTGCCGCGCCGAGGGCGGAGCCACGATGATGGCTGAAGCCTGGGGCAAACTCACCGGCAAGCCGGGCATTTCGTTCGTCACACGCGGCCCCGGCGCAACCAACGCATCGCCCGGGATCCACATTGCCAAGCAGGACTCGACACCGCTGATCCTCTTCATTGGACAGGTACAGCGGGATGCGCGCGAGCGCGAGGCCTTTCAGGAAATAGAATACCGCCGCTTCTTCGCTGACACCGCGAAGTGGGTTGCCGAGATCGACGATGCACGGCGCATCCCCGAATTCGTCACACGTGCATTCTCCATAGCGACGTCCGGGCGCCCCGGACCTGTCGTACTCGCTTTGCCGGAGGATATGCTGACTGAGCAGGTCGACACCGTTGCTGCGCAAGGCTGGCAGCCTGTCGAAACCGGCCCCTCGCCCGCGAGCATCGAAAAACTTGCCGATCTCCTGCAAGGCGCGCAAAAGCCGTTCATGATCCTTGGCGGTTCGCGCTGGACTGAACGCGCCGTTCACTCAATTGCGCGTTTTGCCGAAAAATGGCATCTGCCGGTCGGCTGCTCCTTCCGCCGCCAGATGCTGTTCGATCATCTGCATCCGAACTATGCGGGAGATGTCGGGATCGGCATCAATCCTGCACTGGCAACGCGCGTGAAGGATGCCGACGTGCTGCTCCTCGTCGGCGGCCGTTTCGGCGAGATGCCTTCATCCGGCTATACGTTGATGGATAGCCCCTTCCCCCGTCAGACACTAATCCATGTTTATCCCGATGCGGACGAGCTCGGGCGCGTCTACCGCCCGAGCCTTGCCATCAACGCGGCGCCCGACGCCTTTGCCGAGACAGTCGAGCATCTCGCCCCACCATCCCATATCAATTGGCCGGGTGAAGCCGAAACGGCGCACAAATCCTATCTCGCTTGGTCGACCCCGCCCCAGACCGGCCCCGGCAAAGTGGCGATGGGCCCGATCATGACTTATCTCGAGAGCGTGCTCCCGGAAGATGCGATCATGACCAACGGCGCCGGCAACTATGCCACGTGGCTGCATCGTTTCCACCGCTTCCGCCGCTTCGGCACGCAAGCTGCCCCGACGTCCGGCTCGATGGGCTACGGGTTGCCGGCCGCGGTCGCGGCAAAACAGCTGCACCCGGAACGCATGGTGGTGTGCTTTGCCGGTGATGGCTGCTTCCTGATGAATGGTCAGGATTTTGCCACAGCGGTAAAATACGCACTGCCGATCATCGTCCTTGTGATCAACAACAACATGTACGGCACAATCAGAATGCATCAGGAACGCGAATATCCCGGCCGGGTCTCGGCAACGGACCTGACCAATCCCGATTTCGCCATGTTGGCCAGGGCTTATGGCGGTCACGGCGAAACGGTGGAAACCACAGACGCTTTCGAGGGGGCATGGCAGCGGGCAGTTGCAAGCGGCAAGCCGGCGATCATCGAAATCCGGCTTGATCCCGAAGCGATCACGCCGGCAAAGACCCTGACCGATATTCGCAATAAGCGGTGATCAGCCGGGAGGATGAAATAATTGAGGATGGCAAGGCGGCGTTTTCAATGATATGGAGCCCGCCTGATGAGACAATACGAAAGCGTCTGACTTGAGCAATCCGGCCATTACAATCGTCATACCCTGCCGCAATGAGGCCGCCAATCTAGCCTTTCTCCTCGATGAAGTGGATGCAGCCATGGACGGCCGCAGCTACGAGGTTATCGTTGTCGACGACGGCTCGACTGACACGACCGGCGACGTGCTGGCCGCGCGGATCAAGGCGGGAAAACCGCTACGCCATGTCCGCCACGACAAGTCGGCCGGGCAGAGCGCGGCGGTGCGCTCCGGCGTCTTTGCCGCAAAGGGCAAGGTCGTCGTCACAATGGACGGTGACGGCCAGAACAACCCCGCCTATCTTCCGCAGCTCGCCGATGCGCTGCTGCAGGCTGGTGCTTCGATCGGCATCGCCGCCGGACAGCGGCTGAAGCGGACCGACACGAAGCTGAAACAGTTCTCTTCGAAATATGCCAACAAGCTGCGCGGGGCGATCCTCAAGGACAATACGCGCGATTCCGGCTGCGGCCTCAAGGCGGTGCATACGCAGCTGTTTCGTGAACTGCCCTTCTTCGACGGCTGGCACCGGTATCTGCCGGCTCTCGTCATTCGCGAAGGCTTCGGCGTGGTGCATGTCGACGTGGTCGATCGCGAGCGCCGCCATGGCAAGTCGAATTACGGAATTCTCGACCGCGGCATGCGCGGTATTCTCGATCTATACGGTGTCTGGTGGCTGAGAAAACGCCGCAAGACCGTTCCAACAATTACGGAGATCAGCCATGGCTGACGCTATCACCAACTGGCTGCACTCGGTTTTCGTGGCGCAGTTTGACGCCTGGGTCGTCCTCGGCTTCTTTGCGCAGGCCTGTTTCACCATGCGCTTCGTCCTGCAATGGCTTGCCTCGGAACGGGCCAAGCGCAGCGTCGTGCCGGTGACTTTCTGGTTTTTCTCGCTGTTCGGCGGCGTGCTGCTCTTCGTTTACGCCATCGTTCGCAAGGATCCGGTATTCATCGCTGGCCAAGGCCTCGGCCTTATTGTCTACATCCGCAATCTCTGGCTGATCGCCAATGAGAAGAAGGCAATGACGCAGGACACGTGAGCGAGACCCAGTCGATGACCAGTCTCGACCAGGTGTCCGCAGGCGCGGCGCGGCTGCGCCCAAGCCACTATCTGCTTTTGATCTTCATTTGCCTCGTCTCGTTCGTGCCCGGCATCGCTTCGATACCGCCGCTCGACCGCGACGAGTCGCGCTACATCCAGGCCACCCACCAAATGGCCGAGAGCGGCGATTATGTCGATATCCGCTTTCAGGACGCTTCCCGCTACAAGAAACCCATCGGTATCTACTGGCTGCAAAGCGCAGCGCTGAAATTGACCGGATACGATGATAACGCGCCGGTCTGGGCCTATCGCCTGGTTTCGGTTACAGGCGCCACGGTGGCAGTGCTGGCAACGGCGGCCCTTGGCGCATTGCTATTCGGCCAGAGTGCCGGTCTCCTCGCCGGCATTGCCCTTGCCGCCATCGTCATGCTCGGCTTTGAAGCTCGCGTCGCCAAGACCGACGCGACCATCCTTGCGACGGTGGTGATTGCGCAAGCAGCGCTCGCGTCGATATGGATGGCAAGCCGCAGAAAGGCCGCCGAGACATGGGCGCCGGCCCTGGTCTTCTGGTTGGCGACCGCAATCGGCGTATTGATCAAAGGGCCGATTACCCCCTTTGTCAGCATCCTCACCATGGGCACACTAAGCCTCTTCTATCGCGAGTGGCGCTGGCTCAAGCGGCTGAAACCTGGCCCTGGCATTCTTATCCTGCTTGCGATCGTTCTGCCCTGGATCATCCTGATTACCATGAAGAGCGGCGGCGCCTTCTTCAATGAATCGGTGAACAAGGACTTCCTTTCCAAGGTCGGGGATGCGCAGGAGAGCCACGGCGCGCCGCCCGGCTATTTCGCGCTGATCTTCGTCGTTTTCATCTGGCCCTTCGGCGTCCTTGCCGTACGCGGCGGACTGCAGGCGCTGAGCCGCTTGCGCGACGATCCACGTCTCGCCTTTCTTGTCGCCTGGTACGTGCCGTTCTGGCTGGTGACCGAACTAATCCCGACCAAGCTGCCGCACTATATCCTGCCGGCCTATCCCGCGCTGCTGCTGATGATGGCATGGGCGATCGACACCGGGATCGCCGCCACGCCCTATCGCGGCCGCTGGCAAATCTGGCTCGAACGTCTAACGCTGCTCGGGCTCGGCGCAGCAACGCTTGGCCTGATGGGCGCAGGCCTGGTCCTGCCATACGTAATGACGGGTTCATTCTCGTTTCCAGGTATCATCGCCTGTATCACCGCGCTTGCTGCCGGAACATTGGCAAGCGGGCTCATCCTGAATCATAACCTCAAGGGTGCGCTGCAAGCTGCTGCAACCTTTGCGATTATTACCTTTGGTCTGCTGACGTGGGGTGTCATTCCCGCACTAAAGCCCATGTGGCTGAGCCCCGCCATCGCCAATGCCTACAACGCCGCCAGGCCTTGCCCGACCAGCGTGCTGGCGTCAGCCAGCTATGCCGAGCCGAGCCTTGTTTTTCTCGCCGGCACCGAGACGATCCTCACCGATGGCGCGGGCGCCGCCAGGCACCTCTTGGACGACCCCAAATGCGCGATCTCTGCTGTCGACGAACGTGAGCACGCCGCCTTCATCGCAAGCCTGCCGCAGGGCGAGACATCCGTTTCCGCCGTCGCAACTGTTTCTGGCATCAACTACAGCAAGGGCCGCAGAACGACGGTGACGCTGTACAAGACAGCGCAGTAACGCCACCCCTGTTGCTGCAATCACTACGTCTAGAGTCGAATTGACGCTTCCAGTGAGTTTATAGGAATATATTCTCCAACCAACAGGGGCTATATTTCATGCATCGACAATCAAACGAGCATTCTACCTACCTCGGATTAAAGTGGCGGTTTCGCGCGAACGCCGTGCTGCTCAAAGCGGCAAAGCTCGCGTCCCAGGATGGACGCCATGACCTTCATTGCCGGGAGATTGAGGCGGAGCAGAAGATTCTGGAGGCCCAGATCAAGCTCTGGGACAATCTTAGCCTTTTATACAAATACGAGGACCAACCACGCGTACCAGCAGGCAGTCCGGACGGCGGGCAATGGACGGATGGCGGCTCGGGCAATGGGCGGGCGTGGCTTGCACAGCAGCGTCAAAGCGAGAAGAAGCCCACGGGCCTTCAGGCCATCGCGACTACCAACTGGGTGCGCGAGGCACAAAGAGTTGGAATACAAATCGAACGGGAACTCCCTATCGGGTCAATGATCCGAGAATTGCCCGTGATTGCCTCGACCACACAACTCCTTTCGGCATTGCAGAGCCCGGAACTCGAATATCCTCTGAGCGAAGCCCTCCGGCAATACAACGCGATTGCCGAAGCAGACGATCCATATGTCGTGCCGCTCATTGCAATGCGTGCGCGGGAATTCAGCAAGGACGATTCAGGAACGAAAACGTGGGCTAGCGTCCACCAAGCTGATATCGACACGATCGGTAGATTCTGTCCGAGATACCCAGACGTTCAGACCATAGCGAACAAGATTGCGTCCACGATGGGTCCCGTTTCTTTGTATGGATCGCCTCAAAATTACGGAACTCAATTTCACCTTCGTGCTGCCGATGAAATCAATAAGGTTTGGAAAGGACAGCTCATCCCGGAGCTTTACCTTATGGCTCCCCTGGAGAACGCTCCAGACAGCTACTATCGGGACAAAGTCAAACCTCGCGAAAAGGACTCCCTCGGGTTGGACGTATTTGAACCTGTGGGCGGCGACTCAGTCTGCATTTACGATTTTAAGACTGGAGGGACTGGACTAAGCTCCAAACGAATGAGCCATTTCTCTTACTCCAGTGCCAAGACATTTCCAAATTTAAAGCGGTTCTTTGTCATCGAGATAAGGCCAAGTGTCGGTTCAAAGAAGGAAGTAATGTGAGATGACTACAATCAAAGATGTACGCAACGCGGTACGCCCGCTCATTGCACGTCGAGATGATCTTTTTTCCGTCGGCCGATACGTCTTAATCAAACCTGTTCATCACATTTTGCGGGGCGTTAACATCGAAAGCCGAAGGGACCCGGATTTATTCGGGCCATGTTACTTCGTTCGAATGCTGGTTCCAGCAACGACGACGGCCGCTTCGGGCTGGGGTTCTCGTTTCTTCCAAACTGAGTACAGCGAACCGGTCCGAAGCTCTGGCTGGAGCATTAAGAAACAAGAGACAATCAAACAAATGCTGGACATGATCGAAGGCGCCCTACCGGAACTCTACGGTATTGAGACTCTCGACGACTACCACGCCTATCTTGCCAAGTTGCCGATTCCTTGGATCAGTTCACGTACGTTGGAGAACCATCAGATTTTGATCCACGCCATGAAAGGTGAGCTTTCCACTTCATTGAAACTGCTTGAGCGCAGCGAAGACTTGCTGGAATATTTTAATGGCCTCACGCCGAGGTTTCACGCGGCCTTACGCGCCCAAAATCGCCTGGAGATTGCACAAATACTCCACGGTTGGGAGGCTACGTCCGTCAAGACCTACAAGATCGGGAAATATTGGGAGAAAACTCCGTTTCCGTTGGAAGAAACCGGTTGAGTTTTTTTGAGGGCCCTTATCCCCTCTTGCCCACCAGCGGTCGGCCCACCGAGCGATAGTCGAGGCCGGTCCCTTCAATGTCCGTACCGCTATAGACATTGCGCAGGTCAAACAGAATATTGCCGCTCATCAGTGTCGCCACCCTTTTCAGATCGAGCGCCCGATAGACATTCCATTCGGTCAGCAAGAGCGTGATCCCTGCTCCTTCAACAGCTTCGTAGGCCGACTTGTACCAGGTGACCTCCGGTAGCACCTGTTCGGCAGCGCCCCGAGCTTCCGGATCATGGGCACGCACGGTAAGGCCGGCCTTCTGCAGCGCAGGAATGATATCGAGCGCCGGCGACTCGCGGATGTCATCGGTGTTCGGCTTGAAGGCGATACCGAGAACGGCAACCGTGGTCACGCCGGATTTCTGCGCCGCTTCGATCACACGTTGGGCCATGGAATGCTTGCGCAGTTCATTGACGGTGACGACCTGCTCGATCAGCGTTTGCGGCGCTTCCAGCTTGCGGCCCGTCGCCGCATAGGCGCGCGTGTCCTTCGGGAAGCACGACCCGCCAAAGCCCGGACCGGCATGCAGGAATTTCGAGCCGATGCGATTGTCCATGCCGATGGCACGCGCCACATCCTGAACGTTCCCGCCCGCCTTTTCGCACAGGTCCGCAACTTCGTTTATGAAGGTGACCTTCATTGCGAGATAAGCGTTTGCCGCGTACTTGATGATCTCGGCATTCTCCAGCGTCGTCACGATCATCGGCGTTTCACGCAAGTAAAGCGGACGGTAGACGCGCTTCATCGCCGCGCTGCCCGCTTCGTCATGAACGCCGACAACGACCCGGTCAGGCCGCAGGAAATCCTCGACCGCCGAGCCTTCCCGCAGGAATTCGGGATTGGACACCATCGAGAACTGAACGTCCGGGCGTGCTTTGGCGATACGCGCCCGTACATCGGCATTTGTGCCGACGACCACCGTCGACTTGATGACGATGACGGCGCCGGGCTTCATGGCGGCGGCGATCTCATCGGCCGCAGCATAGATATACTGCAGATCAGCTTCGCCGTCGCCGCGTCGCGACGGCGTGCCGACGGCGATGAAGATGACATCGGCATCTGCCACGGTCGGCACCAGATCGGTCGTGAAGATCAGGCGCCCATCGCGCGCGTTACGAACCAGAAGCTCGTCGAGACCGGGTTCGTAGATCGTCACCTCGCCCGCCTGCAGACGCTCGATGATGGCGGGGTTCTTGTCGACGCAGGTGACCTGGAAGCCGAATTCGGCAAAGCAAACACCCGATACCAGACCGACATATCCGGTCCCGATCATCGCAATCTTCATTGAAAGGCTCCAATCAGCGTATTCCTGGCGCAGACATTTCGCATATTAGCGGTGCGCTGCCAATCGCCGCTTTCTGCATTGATGCCGCAGTGGTTGCTCAGTCGAGCTTCACCGGCTTGCGCTCCGGACCCTTGCGCTCTGCAGAAGCGGCCCAAAGGTTGATATTGGCATCATTGGCATAGCTGTCGATCTCGGCAAGCTCGGCGTCGGTGAATTCGAGATTGTCGAGCGCCCTGACGCAATCGATTACCTGCTGCGGCTTGCTGGCACCAATCAGAGCCGTGGTGATGCGGCCTTTACGGAGCACCCAGGCGAGCGCCATCTGGGCCAGTGTCTGCCCGCGTTTGCCGGCAATCGCGTTGAGTGCGCCGATATTGGCAAGATTACGTTCATTGAGGAATTCCGGATTGAGTGACTTCCCTTGGGCCGCCCGGCTCTCTTCCGGTACGCCCTTCAGATACTTGTCCGTCAACATGCCTTGCGCCAGCGGCGAAAACACGATCGAACCGATCCCGAGTTCTTCCAGTGTATCGATGAGACCATCCTCCTCGATCCAGCGATTGATCATCGAATAGCTCGGCTGATGAATAAGGCAAGGCGAACCAAGCTCTTCGAGGATGCCTTCCGCCTCACGCGTACGCTTCGAATTGTAGGAGGAAAGGCCGATATATTGAGCGCGCCCGGAGCGGACGATGTGGTCAAGAGCCATCATCGTTTCTTCGAGCGGCGTGTCCGGATCGAACCGGTGCGAATAGAAGATATCGACATAGTCGAGGCCGAGCCGCTTCAGGCTCTGATCGCAGCTGGCGATGACATATTTGCGGCTGCCCCATTCGCCATAGGGACCCGGCCACATATTGTAGCCGGCCTTCGAGGAGATGATCAGCTCATCGCGATGCGCTTTGAAGTCCGTCCGCAAAATCTCGCCGAACGCTTCTTCCGCTGATCCCGGAGGCGGACCGTAATTGTTGGCGAGGTCGAAATGCGTAATGCCAAGATCGAAGGCCTGACGGCAAATCGCCTGTTTGAGCTGGTGCGGCGTGTCATTGCCGAAATTGTGCCAAAGCCCGAGGGAAATGGCCGGAAGTTTGAGACCGCTTTTACCACAGCGATTGTACTTCATCGTGTCGTAGCGTTTGGAATCCGGTGTCCAGCCCATGGTCGTCGTCCTGCCCTCAATATTGCAACTCTCGCGCGAAAAGCGATTCCGCGCGCCGGACTATGGCGCAAACGCAGGTGGATGTCATGAGACGAATTTGGTAAGTTGCTTGACAGATTACGTACTATACGTAAATTACGTAATACCTCGCGAAGGATGATAACAATGAAACAGTTCACTTTTTCCGAGCTCAACCGCCAATCGGGCGAAGTCCTCGACGCTGCCCTCATCGAACCTGTAGTCCTCACCAAGCGAGGCAAGGAGAGGCTCGTTATTCTCACAGCTGAAAAATATCACCAGCTGGTCGGAAGTCCCGGAATTGCTGCATATACGCTCGAGGGGGCGCCGGACGATATCCATAATGAATTGATGGAAGGGATCGAGGCAATTATAGACGGCGACGGCGATGCTTAAGGCTGGAGATATCCTGCGCTATTATTATCTTTGGGCGCGTCAGGCGGATCACGGCGAAGAGTCTGGACGGAAAGCCCGGCCGGTATGTTTGATTGTCAAAACAAAAGCAAATCCACCCAGCCTGTTTCTCTTCCCACTAACTTCGCAAAAGCCCGCTCTCGAACAACTTCATCTGGGCATAAGTGAGATTGAATGTAGGCGCGCCGGCTTGGACCACCCTTCATGGCTCATTCTGGACGAATATAACCGGATCAATGCTGATCAGGCACATGATCTGACCTCGACTAAGCCGATTGGAACATTCAGCCCGGCCTTTCTCAGGAAAGCCGCAGTCCTGATCAAGGAAGTTTCGGCAAAACGCCGTTTGCGCAGCGTGATGCGCACGTAGCCCCTTACCCCTTGATGACCTGCCCTTCATTGTCGAAGCGATAGGTTCGGCCGGCGTCCGGCGTCGCATAAAGCACACCGTCGACATCATATTTATGTTCACCGAACAGACGCACCGTAAGCGGGCCGAAATCTGTCTGCAGGTAAATGATCGTGTCGGCGCCAAGATGCTCGACATGGATGACAGAGCCCTTCCACTCGCCCGAGGTCTTGCTAACCTGGATATGTTCCGGCCGGATGCCGACGGTCTTGGCACCGCTCTGCCCGAGTTTCGAGGCCTCGATCAGGTTCATCTGTGGTGAACCAATGAACCCCGCCACAAAGATCGTTTGCGGTGCATTGTAAAGCTCCATCGGTGATCCAACCTGCTCGATCCTGCCCTTGTTGAGCACCACGATCTTGTCGGCCAGCGTCATCGCTTCGACCTGGTCGTGGGTTACGTAGATCATCGTCGCCTTCAGCTGCCGGTGCAGGCGCGCGATCTCGAGGCGCGTGTTGACGCGCAGCGCTGCATCGAGGTTCGACAGCGGCTCATCGAACAGGAACAGTTCGGGTTCACGAACAATGGCGCGGCCGATGGCAACGCGCTGGCGTTGGCCCCCGGAAAGTTCCGCGGGGCGGCGTTCCAGATAGTCATCCAGCGACAGCATGCCCGAGGCGATCTTGATGCGCCCCTTGATCTCTTCCGCCGGCTGGCCGGCCTGCTTCAGGCCGAGCCCCATATTGTCGCGCACCGAAAGATGCGGATACAGCGCATAGGTCTGAAACACCATGGCAATGCCACGCTTGGCGGGAGGCGTGTTGTTGACCTTTTTGCCGTCAATCAGGATGTCACCGGAGGTTGCATCCTCAAGCCCGGCAATAACCCGCAGCAGCGTGGACTTGCCGCAGCCGGATGGCCCGACAAAAATCACGAACTCGCCATCCTTGACCTCAAGGTCGATGCCTTTCAGCACGTCCACATGGCCGAACGACTTGCGGATATTCTCAATCTTCAAAGAACCCAATGTCTTGTTCCCGTCTCTTGATTCTAAATTAGAGGTCTACAGGCTTCCCGGTCCGCACGCTTGCATCCGCCGCCAGGCAGACGCTGAGCGAGCGCACCGCGTCCTGCATGTGCCGGTCGAGGTCCAGATTTTCGCGTATAGCCTTAAGGACGAAGGCTTGCTCGAGATCGCAAAGCTCCTGGTGTCCCGGCTCCCCCGCCATGTTCAACAATGTATCCGGTTCGGCAAAGCGCCCGTCTGGGCCGGTCTGGGCCGAATGCAATTTTATGGTCGATGTCTTGGTGTGCGAGTCGATGTCGTCCGATTTGGCATTCTGGTCCATGACGATTGAGACGCAGCCATTGGTTGAGATGACATCCTTCACGAAGAAGGCCGTCTCCGACATCATCGGTCCCCACCCCGCCTCGTACCATCCAACGGACTTGTCGTCGAACAGGACCTGCAGGTGGCCGTAATTGTACATGTCCGTGTCGATCTCGTCAGAAAGCCGGACACCCATGCCCCGAACCTGCACCGGCTTGGCATCGGTGATCTGCAGCATGACGTCGAGGTAGTGCACGCCGCAGTCGACGATCGGCGACGTGGTCTTCATCAGCGACTTGTGCGTCTCCCAGGTAGCGCCGCTCGATTGCTGATTGAGGTTCATGCGGAACACATAGGGGCCGCCGAGCTTGCGTGCTTCTTCGATCAGCCGCATCCATGAAGGATGGTGGCGGAGGATATAGCCGATCACCAGTTTGCGGCCATGTTTCTTCGCAGCGGCGACGACACGCTCGGCATCGGCAACGGTGGTTGCGAGCGGCTTTTCGACAAAGACATCGGCGCCCGCTTCCATTGCCGCCACGGCATAGTCGGCGTGGCTGTCGGAGTAGGTGTTGATCGATACAAGCTCCGGCCTGAGCTCGGCAAGCGCCTGCTCGAACGAGGGATGGATCGTGTAGCGGCTGAGCGCTTCCGGCAACGGCACGACGGAGCGGTTGACCAGACCGATGATCTCGAAGCCCGGATTGTTATGGTAGGCAAGCGCATGGCTGCGTCCCATGTTGCCGAGCCCCGCCACAAGAACCCGGATTGGATTTCGTGCCGTCATTTGACCGCTCCCGATGTGATGCCGCGGATAAGTTGCCGCGAGAAGATGAGGTAGAGGACAAGTACCGGCAAGATAGCGAGCGTCAGTGCCGCGAGAACCGCGTTCCAATTGGTGACGAACTGACCGATGAACACCTGCGAACCAAGCGTCACGGTCTTGGTCGCATCGCTCGGTGCGAGGATCAGCGGGAACCACAGATCGTTCCAGATCGGGATCATTGTGAAGACGGCAACGGTTGCCATGGCCGGCCTGATAAGCGGTAATACCAGCCGGAAGAAGATTGAATATTCCGAAAGACCGTCGATGCGACCGGCATTCTTCAGATCGTCCGAAACCGTACGCATGAATTCCGTGAGGATGAAAACCGCAAGCGGCAAGCCCTGCGCCGTGTAGACGAGGATCAGCGCCGTCAAGGTGTTCACGAGTCCCGCCGCCACCATGCCCTGCAGAATGGCGACAGTTCCAAGACGGATCGGGATCATGATGCCGAGCGCCAGATAAAGTCCCATCATCGTATTGCCCTTGAAGCGATATTCCGACAGGGCGAACGCGGCCATTGCGCCAAAGAGCAACACGAAGAAGATCGACACGGCGGTAACGATGAAACTGTTCTGGAAATAGAGGACGAAGTCTCCCTGCGTCAGAACCGTATTGTAGCCAATCAGGCTGAACGTGGCCGGTGTCGGCAGACCGAGCGGATCCCGGAAGATCGAGGCGCGGTCCTTGAACGAATTGATGACGACGAGGAACACCGGGAACAGGGCAATCAGCGTATAGGCGCCGAGGGCCAGGTGAACGAGTCCGGTACGAAGCGGTGATGCGGTCGGTTTTGCCATGGTTTCGGGCCTCGTCCTAGAACTGGTATCGGCGCATGCGCCGCTGGATGGCAAAGAGATAGAGGCAGACACCGGACAGGATGATAAGGAACATCACCGTTGCGATCGTCGCGCCCATGGAGCGGTCACCGATTTGCAATTGGAAGCCGAAGAACGTGCGGTAAAGCAAAGTACCGAGAATATCGGTCGAACCGTCGGGCCCGGCCAGCGCACCCTGAACTGTATAGATCAGGTCGAAAGCATTGAAATTGCCAACAAATGTCAGGATCGAGATGATACCGATCGCCGGCAGGATAAGCGGTAACTTGATCTTCCAGAACTGGCTCCAGCCAGTGACGCCGTCGCATTCCGCAGCCTCGAGCACCTCATCGGGAATGTTCAGCATCGCGGCGTAGATGAGCATCATGGGGATGCCGATATATTGCCAGACCGAGATCAGCGACACGGTAATCAACGCTGAGCTGGGCTTGCCGAGCCATGGCGAGAATATCGATTTCAGGCCGACGAGATCGAGGAGATAGGGCGAGACACCCCAGATCGGCGACAGGATCAGTTTCCAGATGAAGCCGACGATGACGAAGGACAGCAGCGTCGGCAAAAACATGGCCGTCCGGTAGAACGCGCCGAAGCGAAGCTTTGGCACAGACAGCAGCGCAGCGAGCGCCACGCCAATCGGATTTTGCACCAGCATATGGATCAGGAAGAACACGAAATTGTTGCGCAGAGCGTTCCAGAAGCTCGCCGCCCAACGTGGATCACCGAACAATACGTTGAAATTGCCAAGGCCGACAAAGACGCTCTGCCCATCCTTGACGTTGAAGAGGGACAGCCGCAGCGTCTCGATGAGCGGCAAGATCATCACAGCCGTATAGACGATAAGCGCCGGCAGCAGGAAGACCAGTATATGCCAGCGGCGCGAGCGTTTGTCCTCGCCCCGATCGATGGATGATTGTTCGACTGTGCTCATTGAAACCGAGCCCCCTGGTTTTGATTATTTGGCCGTAGCTGAGCCGGCTCACGGCAGCCGCCCGTGCACATGATAGCGCAACGGCGCGCATAGCGCTTCCGATAAAGAAGTAGCCGGAGCGTCCGGTGATGGACGCTCCGGCTAAGGACTGCTTACTTGCCTGGCTTGTACCAGCTGTCGAGGCCATCCTGCAGCTTCTTGGCCGCAGCTTCCGGCGTATCGGTGCCGTTGATGACATTGGCCGATTCAACCCAGGTTTCGTTCTCGAGGTTCGGCGTGCCGCGCGAGAGGATCTGATAGGTCGAGCGGATCGTCGGCTTGCACTTTTCGCGCCACGAAACGAACTCCTGCGCCAGCGGGTCCTGCATCTTCACCGCCGTTGAATTCAGGCTGAAGAAACCGGGAAGTGCGTTGGCGTAGATTTCGGCGAACTCCGGCGAAGCAACCCATTCCAGGAACTTCTTGGATTCTTCCGGATGTGCGCTCTTGGAATTGAGACCAACGCCAATATCGTTGTGGTCGGAGATGTAGCAGGCATCACCGGCATTCTTGACGGGCGGCGGGAATGCACCCATTTTGAACTGGGCCTGCGTATTGAACAGGCCGATTTCCCAAGAGCCAGCCGGATAAATGGCGGCGCGGCCGAGTGTGAACAGGTTTTGGCTATCCGGATAGGTCTGGGCTTCGAAACCGTCGCCGAGATAGTCCTTCCACTTGGCAAGAACCTTGTAAGGCTCGACCCAGTCGGCATCGGTCAGCTTTTCCTCGCCCTTGATCAGCTTGGCGCGGCCTTCTTCACCCTTCCAGTAGGTCGGTCCAATGTTCTGGTAGCCCATGGTCGCGGCTTCCCAGAGGTCCTTGGTGCCCATGGCCATCGGGATGTAGGTTCCATCCTTCTTGATCTTGTCGAGGGCCGCGAAGAATTCAGCCTCCGTGGTCGGGATGGAAATTCCAAGCTTCTCGAAAGCATCCTTGTTGTAGATGAAGCCGTGGATAACCGAAGCCATCGGCACGCAGAACGAATCCTTGCCGTCGTCTGTGGTCCACGCGGCCTTGGCTACATCCGAGAAATTCTTCATGCCCGGTAGGTCGTTCAAGCTGGCCAGATTGCCATGCTGGAACTGTACCAGCGACTTGTCGAACGGACGGCAGGTAATGATGTCACCAGCGCTGCCGGCGTCGAAACGTGCGCCAAGGGCGGCGTCATATTCGGTTGGCGGCGTCGGCGCGAACTTGACCTTGATGCCAGGATTCTTGGCTTCGAAAGCCGGAATGAGCTTCTCCTGCCAGATGGCAAGATCGTCGGTACGCCAGCTCTCGATTGTCAGCGTGGTATCCGCAGCATGGGCAAAGCCGGCCGTAGCCAGGATGCTCGTCGCCATAAGCAGTGATTTTAGTGTCGTGCTTCCCATTTTAGTCTCCTGTTGCACCCCTTGCGAGCTGTGCCGTTAACGAGAGCCGAAGCTCCCCTTGAGGTCTTTGCGACCTAGTTCCGAAAGCGCCGGGCGAAGCCTCTGTTGATTGCTTTCGAGAATTTCTGATGCTTGTCCTGCACTTGCAGCGCCCGCGGCGAGCAAGATCGCCGACTTGACCGAGCCGCCGCTCGCTTCAAGCAGCCGCAACGCGTCACTGATGTCGCATGCGCTGATTGCAGCAACGATGCGCGCTGCGCGCTCGCGCAATTTGATGTTGTCGGCGGTGAGATTGACCATATAGCCGTCATGCACGTGGCCAAGATGAATGGCCATCAATGTCGACAGGAGGTTGAGTGCGATTTTCTGGGCGGTCCCTGCCCCCATGCGCGTCGATCCTGCCACCATCTCCGCCGGCGTTTCCAGCGTGATTGCGACGTCCGCCTTTTCGAACAAGGGCACGCCTGGATTGTTGGCGATGGCGATGATCCTCAGGCCACGACGTTTTGCCTCATAGATAGCCGCCAATGCGTAAGGCGTCGTACCGCTGGCGGAAATGGCTATCAGGCAATCGCCTCTTTCTAGACCCGCCGCTGCAATGTCATTCGCCGCCTGGTTGGCATCATCTTCATAGGAACCTGCGAGGCGGCTCAGACTCGCCACTCCGCCCGCAATCAAAATGACGATGCGATCCGGGGCGATGCCGTAGGTGCCAGGCAATTCAAGAGCATCGGCCAGCGCCATCAGGCCGGAACTGCCGGCGGCGGCATAGGCGAGGCGTCCGCCTGAGGCGAGCGTTTCGGCGGCAAGATGGGCAGCTTTCGCGATGGAATCCGTCGCGCGCGCCACCGAAGCTGCCGCCTCGATCTGCGCTTCGTGCAGCAACCGCAAGACATCTTCTGGCGATCGCTCGTCCAGCCCGGATGCCTTATCGTTGCGCTGCTCTGTGCGGGTAAGTTCCACCACTCTCTCCTCGTTGCGATAATTAATGCCAAAAAAATACCACTTGTCCAGCATTTCTTAAAAAAATTCTTTCGCAAACCGAAACTTTAGGTTTTTATTCAACAAATACAATGATATGTATGAATAATTCAAAATCCTCAAATTAACGCTTGGCTATTGGTATTTTATTGGTATTCTAGTTTTTGGAGGACGATGAAACGTGACTTATCTCCTGGGAATTGATGGTGGTGGAACAAGCTGCAGGGCGGCGCTGGCCGATATGAGCGGGCGGATTCTGGCTACCGGCAAAAGCGGTTCGGCCAACATCATGACCGACATGAACACCGCACGCCTGAATATTCTTGATGCGACGGAAGCCGCCTTCGTGGCCGCCAACATCGCCCCGTTACCCATGGCGTCCATTTCAGCTGTGCTTGGCCTTGCCGGCGCAAATGTCGGCGGCAATGGTGCTCAGCTTCAAGCCATGTTGCCCTTCAAGAATTCCCTTGTTTACTCTGATGGCGTCATCGCCCTGCAAGGCGCACTGGGAGATGAGGACGGCACCGTTGTCATTGTTGGCACTGGCTCAGTCTACGTCACGAGAACCGGCGATAATATTCGCTTTGCCGGCGGTTGGGGCTTCAAGGTCAGCGATCTTGGCGGCGGGGCGCGCCTCGGTCGCGATCTGCTTGAAGAAGCGCTTCTAGCCTATGACGCGTTCCACCCGGCCTCGCCCTTGACCGATGCGGTCATGAATCGGTTCGGCGCCAACCCGCACCGCATCGTGCAATTCGCCCATTCCGCAAGCCCCGGCGATTTCGGTGCCTTCGCGCCTATGGTGTTCGAGTACGCATCGCATGAGGACGCAGTCGCGGTTGCGCTGCTGCTGAAATCGGTCGGACAGATCGAAGAAGGGCTCGACGCGATCATGCCAGACGGCCAGACGCGCCTTTCGCTTCTTGGGGGCCTTGGCCCGCTTTACGGGCCACGCCTGTCACCGCGTTACAAGTCCAAACTGCAGGCGCCGCTCAACGATTCCCTCACCGGGGCCGTCCAGCTGGCGGTGCGGAATTTTGCAGGCGCAAGCACGGAGGCCATCCATGGCTGACGGCTTGATTGATATCCTCCCCTTGCTCAACGACCAGGCCAGTGGCGGTCCACTTTACGTAAAGCTGCAGCGGCTCATCGAGAATGCGGTGCGGGACGGGATGTTGAAGCCCGGGGACGCCCTTCCCCCGGAACGCGAACTCGCGGCGATGGCCGAGATATCGCGGGTCACGGTGCGCAAGGCCGTCCAAGGGCTGGTCAATGGCGGGTTGCTCGTACAGCGGCACGGATCTGGTACGTTCGTTGCGCCGCGCTCTGCCCGTGTAGAGCAATCGCTTTCGCATCTGACCTCGTTTACCGAAGACATGGCGCGGCGCGGCATGATCGTCCGCTCCACCTGGCTCGACCGCGGCATCTATGCGCCCTCGCCCGAGGAAATGGTCACGCTTGGCCTTTCGTCCGGCGAAAAGGTCGCGCGCATCAGCCGGCTGCGGGTCGCGAACGATACGCCGATGGCGATCGAGCGCGCGGCTCTGTCCATCAACGTCCTGCCAAACCCGGAACTGGTGACACTTTCCCTCTATGCGGTTCTGGCGGAAGGCGGTAACCGCCCCGTCAGGGCCATCCAGCGCATTTCCGCCGCCATATTGAAGGAAAATGATGCTACATTGCTCCAGGTTCCGGCCGGCTCTGCCAGCCTGAACATCGAGCGCATATCCTATTTGGAATCGGGAAAGGTGATCGAGTTTACCCGATCGATCTACCGTGCAGATGCCTATGAATTTGTCGCCGAATTGAAGCTTGGCGACTCTTCGGAAATATCAGGAGCAGTGCTTTGACGACCAAGACGACATTGATGCGGGAGGAGATCCTCTCGATTCCCGCTGTTACAGCGCGGTTTCTGGAAAGCTCGCGCGCCACGCTCGCTGCCGCCGGTTCAAACCTGCGCGAAAAGAACCCTCCGTTCCTCGCCTCGATTGCACGCGGGTCCTCCGATCATGTCAGCGCCTTCCTGAAATATTCAAGCGAACTCACCGCCGGCGTGCCCGTTGCGTCGCTAGGGCCTTCCGTCGCTTCGATCTATGGGGTAACGCTCAAGCTCGGCAGCGCGGCGACCCTCTCCATCTCACAATCCGGGAAAAGCCCCGATATTGTCAGCATGACCCGCGCGGCGAGCGAAAGCGGCGCACTGACGATCGCGATTACCAATGCCATCAATTCCGATCTCGCCAATGCCAGCGACGTCCCCATCGATATCCTGGCCGGGCCGGAACGCAGCGTTGCCGCCACCAAATCATTTGTCAGTTCGGCCGTTGCCGGACTTGCCCTTATCGGTCACTGGACCGAGGACAAGAAACTGCTTGCGGCGATCGATGAACTCCCGGCTGCCCTCGCCAAGGCGATCGAGTGTGACTGGTCGCCATTCGGCGCCGCATTGAAGGACGAGAACTCCCTGTTCATCCTAGGCCGCGGTCCATCCCTCGCCATTTCCAACGAAGTTGCGCTGAAATTCAAGGAAACCAGTGCGGTTCACGCCGAGTCCTATAGCGGCGCTGAAGTCATGCACGGACCAAAGGCGATCGTCGGCAAGGACTTCCCCGTGCTGGTTCTGGCCGCGCGCGATGCCGCCGAGGATTCTCTCGTCGAGGCTGCTGATCGCCTGGCCGAGCAGGGTGCAGCCGTGTTCCTCACGTCAGCAAAGCCTTCCAAGGCAACGGCACTGCCCTTCATTGCCACGTCGCATCCGCTGACCGATCCGCTGGCCTTGCTTGTTTCCTTCTACACCTTCGTGGAAGGGTTCGCCCGCAGCCGCGGATTGAACCCGGATGAGCCGCCGCATTTGAGAAAAGTGACTGAAACCATATGAGCACCGCCTTCGCACTTACAGGCGCCGAAATATTCGACGGCGAGAATTGGCACGGCGATTCAGCGCTTGTGATCGATCAGGGCATCGTCAAGGACATTGCCAATTCAGACGTGCCCGCCGATATCCGCCGGGTGGAACTGAATGGCGGCAAACTTGTGCCGGGCTTCATTGATATCCAGGTCAATGGCGGCGGTGGGGTGCTTCTCAACGATGGTCCGAGCGTCGATATCATCCGCACCATCTGTGATGCGCATTTCGCCTTCGGTACCACGGCCTTGCTCCCGACGCTGATCACCGATACGCCGCAAATCACTGCGGCAGCGCTTGCCGCAGGCAAAGCGGCGGCGCAGGAAAAGGTGACCGGTTTCATCGGTCTTCATATCGAAGGTCCGCACCTTTCGATCTCGCACAAGGGCACGCATGATCCGCAATTGATCCGGCCAATGGAGGATGCCGACCTCATTGCCCTCATCGAGGCGGTCCAGGAAATTCCGGTGCTTCTGACCACGGTCGCGCCGGAGACGGTCCCCGTCGACAAGATCAGGGCCATGGCCGATGCCGGTATCATCGTCAGCCTCGGACATAGCGGTGCTACCTATGAGGTCGCCCTCGCCGCGAAGGAAGCTGGCGCCACCATGGCAACGCACCTCTTCAACGCCATGAGCCAGCTCGGCCATCGCAGCCCCGGCGTCGTCGGAGCGGTGCTTCAGTCGGGTGAACTCTCAGCAGGCCTCATCGCCGATGGCTTCCACGTGGATAAAGCATCGATGGCGATTGCATTGCGGGCCAAGCAGGGACCTTCAAAGATTTTCCTGGTCACCGATGCCATGTCGACGATCGGCACAGACATAACCTCATTCACGCTCAACGGCCGCACGATTACACGCGCTGGCGGGCGTCTCACCCTTGATGATGGCACACTTGCAGGCGCTGATCTTGACATGATCTCGGCCGTGCGCTTCGTCCACCGCGAGCTCGGATTGCCGCTGGACGAAGCTTTGCGCATGGCGTCGCTTTATCCTGCGGAGAGCCTGCGCATTGACCACCATTATGGTCGCCTGGCGACCGGGTATATCGCCAACATCGTCCATCTCGACGACGCGCTTGGTGTCAATCAGGTCTGGATCGACGGCGATCTGCATTACGCGCGTTGACGCCAACGACCGATCGGTCATACTCGGCCACTTCACTGCAATTGGAGTCTGAGTATGGCCAAGGACGCGCTGATCATCATCGATGTTCAGAATGATTTCTGCCCGGGCGGCGCGCTTGCCGTGGAGGGCGGAGATGAGATCGTTCCAATCATCAACAAGCTGATCATGCGCTTCGACCATGTGATCCTTACGCAAGATTGGCACCCCGCCGGACATTCGAGCTTCGCCTCGACGCATCCCGGCAAGGCGCCGTTCGAAACCAACACAATGCCCTATGGCGAGCAGACGCTTTGGCCCGACCACTGCATTCAGGGCAGCGCAGGTTCTGATTTTCATCCCGATCTGCTATGGACCAAGGCCGAGCTCGTTCTGCGCAAGGGGTTCAGGCCGCACGTCGACAGCTATTCGGCGTTCTTCGAGAACGACCACACCACCCCGACCGGCCTTGCCGGCTATCTGCGGGAGCGCGAGATAACCAATGTGACCTTCGCGGGCCTCGCGACCGACTATTGTGTCGCCTACTCGGCGCTCGACGCGGTCGAGCATGGCTTTGCCGCCGACGTACTGCTCGACGCCTGCCGGGGGATCGACTTGGGCGGTTCGCTTGCCGCCATGATCGGCAAGATGCACAAAGCGGGCGTGACCCTGATCTGACGTCCACAATTTGCACCGACGCAACATCCATGGTTGCGATTGCATGGCGCAAAATTGAACAGCTGCGCAGTTTTCCACAGGCGCAAGCCAAGATATTGGCCACAAGACATGAGACTGTTGTTTCCCTGTCACACAATGGGGATACTGCCCTCAAGCGCACTAGAGATGACGCCTCATCACGGGAGATTTGATATGAACTATCGCGGTACGTCGCTAAGCCTTGCACTTGGCATTATTCTCGCCTCCTCCACCTCATCCTTCGCCGTCACCGAAATCAGCTGGTGGCATGCAATGACCGGCGCCAACAACGAAGTTGTCGAGACGCTTTCCAAGGAATTCAACGAAAGCCAGAGCGAATACAAGGTCGTTCCGGTATTCAAGGGAACTTATCCGGAAGCACTGAACGCGGGCATCGCCGCCTTCCGCGCCAAGCAGGCGCCCGACATTCTTCAGGTATTCGACGCCGGTACGGGCGTGATGATGGCCGCCGAGGGCGCAATCAAACCGGTGGCCGATATTCTGTCGATGGGTGGTTCGAAGTTCGACAAGACCCAGTACCTTCCAGGTATCGTCGCCTACTATTCGAAGCCCGACGGCACGATGCTGTCCTTCCCCTACAACTCGTCTTCGCCGATCCTGTTCTACAACAAGGACATTTTCCAGAAGGCCGGTCTCGACGCCAGCAATCCGCCCAAGACGTGGACGGAAGTCTGGGACGCAGCCAAGAAGATCAAGGCCAGCGGTGCCGCCCCCTGCGGCGTCACTTCGTCCTGGCTGACCTGGATCCAGACAGAAAACTATGCGGCCTGGAACAATCTACAGTTCGGCACCAATGAGAATGGCATTGCCAGCACCGACGTGGAGCTCAAGATCAATTCGCCGGTATTCGTCAAGCATTTCCAGGATATGGCCGACCTCGCCAAGGACGGCACGTTCAAATATGGTGGACGCACATCTGAAGCAAAGCAGTTGTTCCTGTCCGGCGAATGCGGCATTACCGCAGAATCCTCTGGAGGCCTCGGCGACGTCGTTAAATCAGGCATCAACTTCGGTACGAGCCAGCTTCCCTACGAAGCCGATGCCCCCGGCGCCCCACAAAATACCATACCAGGTGGCGCGAGCCTCTGGGTCTTCGCCGGCAAGAGCGATGAGCAGTACAAGGGCGTCGCCGCTTTCTTCACCTTCCTGTCGAAGACAGACATCCAGTCGCGCCTGCATCAGGTCTCGGGCTATCTTCCGGTAACGTTGGCCGCCTACGAGGCCACCAAGAAATCCGGCTTCTACGACAAGAACCCCGCGCGCGAAATCCCGATCAAACAGATGATGGGCAAGGCCCCGACCGAGAATTCCAAGGGCGTGCGCCTCGTCAACCTGCCGCAAGTTCGTGATATCGAGAACGAGGAGTTCGAGAACATGCTGGCCGGCAAGCAGACGGCGCAAGAAGCGCTCGACAATGCCGTCAAGCGTGGCAATGCCGCGATCAAGCAGGCCCTCGGCCAGTAAACTGTCCTTTCATGATCGGCCCCGGCCGCAATCATTGCGGTCGGGGATTTTTCAAGCGAGACATTCATGGCATCGTCGTCGAGCGTCACTTTTCCCAACAAGCTATTGCCCTATCTGCTGCTGGCGCCCCAGCTCGCCATTACCTTCATCTTCTTCTACTGGCCGGCATCACAGGCTATCCACCAGTCCGTGCTCCGCGAAGATCCGTTCGGCCTCTCGACACAATTTGTCGGCCTCGGCAATTTCAGGCGGGTCATCAGTGACCCCAACTATGTGAATTCCCTGCAGGTCACGGTGATTTTCTCCGTCGCGACGGCGCTCATCGCAATGGGACTCGCTCTGCTCCTCGCGGTGATGGCCGACAAGGTCATCAGCGGCAAGGGCATTTACCGGACGCTTCTGATCTGGCCCTATGCGGTCGCGCCAGCCATCGCCGGCATGCTCTGGCTGTTCCTTTTCAATCCTTCAATGGGCTCCCTTGCCTACCTCGTTCGCTCGGCCGGATATAATTGGGATCCGCTGCTGAACGGCAATCAGGCGATGGTATTGGTGGTTTCGGCCGCAGCCTGGAAACAGATCAGTTACAATTTCCTGTTTTTCGTGGCCGGCCTCCAATCGATTCCAAAATCACTGATCGAAGCAGCCGCCATCGATGGCGCCGGCGAAACCAAGCGCTTCTGGACGATCGTCTTTCCGCTCCTCGCCCCGACGACATTCTTCCTGCTGGTCGTGAACACCGTCTACGCCTTTTTCGACACGTTCGGCATCATTCACGCGGTCACCGGCGGCGGCCCCGGCAAGGCCACGGAGACCCTGGTCTACAAGGTTTATAATGACGGCTTCGTCAATCTGATCCTTGGCGATTCCGCAGCGCAGTCGGTCATCCTCATGGTCATCGTGATCGCACTCACGGCGATTCAGTTCCGCTATGTCGAGCGCAAAGTTCATTACGGATGAGAGTGCTTAGATCATGATCCAGAACAACCCCATCGGCCGTCTCATCGCGCATGCCGTTCTGATTCTCGGCGTTCTCATCGTCGCCTTCCCGATCTACTACACCTTCGTTGCTTCGACCCAGTCGCTCGAGGAAATCCTGCGGCCTCCACTGTCGCTGCTGCCGGGCAGGCATTTCTGGGAGAATTATTCGGAAGCACTGTTTGGCGGCGTCGGCCGCATTGGTGGTGTGGGCGTTGGTCGGCTGCTCCTGAATACGGTGGTAATGGCCCTCGGTATTGCCGTCGGCAAGATCGTCATCTCGATCCTGTCGGCCTATGCGATCGTTTTCTTTCGCTTTCCGGGTCGCATGATCTTCTTCTGGCTCATCTTCATCACGCTGATGCTTCCCGTGGAAGTACGCATACTGCCGACCTACAAGGTAATGGTCGATCTCGGTCTCATCGATACCTATACGGGGCTCACGCTGCCGCTCATGGCTTCAGCTACCGCCACCCTCCTGTTCCGCCAGTTCTTCATGACGATCCCTGGCGAGCTGGTCGAGGCGGCGCGTGTCGATGGCGCCGGCCCCTGGCGGTTTTTCAAGGATATCCTGCTGCCATTGTCGAAGACCAATATCGCAGCGCTTTTCGTCATCCTCTTCATCTATGGCTGGACGCAATATCTCTGGCCGCTGCTCATGACCAACCGCAACGATATGACTACGATCGTCATCGGTCTGCGCAAGATGATCTCCTTCGCCGATGCCGACACGCAATGGCATCTCGTGATGGTTACCTGCATTCTCGCCATTATTCCCCCGGTCCTCGTTGTCGTGCTGATGCAACGCTGGTTCGTGCGCGGACTGGTCGAAACGGAGAAGTAATATGGCAAGTGTGGAACTCACCGACATCCGCAAGGTCTATGGCGGCAATGTCGAAGCGGTCAAAAATATCAACATTGCCATCGAAGACGGCACGCTGTGCGTGCTGGTTGGCCCCTCCGGCTGTGGAAAATCGACCTTGTTGCGCATGATCGCCGGGCTTGAATCCATCACTGGCGGAACACTCAAGATCGAAAACGCCGTCGTCAACAACCTCGGTCCGGCCGAGCGTGACATTGCCATGGTCTTCCAGAATTACGCGCTCTACCCGCACATGAAAGTCTATGACAACATGGCCTATGGACTGCGCAATCGGGGCATGCCCAAGGACCAGATCGACAAGCGGGTGCGCGAAGCGGCGCAGATCCTGGAGCTCACCCATCTGCTAGAGCGGCGTCCGCGCGAACTCTCCGGCGGCCAACGCCAGCGCGTCGCCATGGGGCGGGCCATCGTCCGCAATCCAAAGGTCTTTCTGTTCGATGAACCGCTATCCAATCTGGACGCAAAACTACGCGGGCAGATGCGTGTGGAGATCAAGAACCTGCAGCGTCAGCTTGGCGTCACCAGCGTCTACGTCACCCACGACCAGCTTGAGGCAATGACGCTCGCCGACACCCTCGTTGTGATGAATGCCGGCGCGGTCGAGCAGATCGGCGCGCCGCTCGACATTTATGAGAAGCCGGCAAGCACTTTCGTCGCAAGCTTTATCGGTGCTCCACCGATGAACCTCCTGCATGTCAGCGCCGACAGCTCCGGCCTCCTGTTGAAGGACGGAACGCATATCGGCGCGGAGGGTTTGGCGATTCCGGCGGCAGGTGCGGTCATCGGATTTCGTCCGGAGGATCTTGAGGTTGCCGCCGGCAGCGAAACCCACCTTGGCGGATTGCTCCTTGACCTCAAGGTGCGAGGCGTCGAACCGGTGGGCGCGGAAAGTTATGTCTACGGGATCATCGGCGGTGAACAGGTGGTCGTGCGGGTGCCCGGACGTTCGGTTTCAGAACCCGGCGAGCAATTGCGGGTGATCATTCCGAAGGAAAAGCTGCATCTGTTTGATGGAAATGGGAAGCGAATCTGACGCTACCTTGCCGTGTCGGTATGGGCGTCGTGCGTAAGCGCGACCCTACCCTCCCACCTGTGGGGGCCCGAAGGGCGGGCGAGACAGGTGGCTCGCCCCGCAAGTCGGGTCGCAGGTCTGGGGTGGGGCTATGGCGCGTGTTGACACTGTATCAAACTTTCAAAAATGCCCCTCCCGGCTGCTTCGCATCCACCCTTGTAACTTGAGTTCCATCGCGACCGGATCAATAATTTCGGTTGCGGTGGCGGATGGGAGACCGA
>UCKM01000029.1 GCA_900473175.1 Hyphomicrobiales bacterium
ACTCGGCGCGTTCCATCGAAGTGCGGACTGTCGCGATGTTGACGTTTTCATTGACTGGAAACTGTCGCACCTGATGGCATCGTCGGCGCTGCTTTGCCATGGGTCCTCGGGTCAAGCCCGAGGATGACGGTGGGGTGGTGCTTCGCACACACTGCATCCCCGAGCTAGCCCAGAGGGGGTGTCAATCTTGCGGACACCTTCCCCATCCAACGCAGAAGCCCTCACGAATCCATGCTGCCTAACCATGTCGCTTCCTTTGCGCTCGGCGTCGCTCACGCCGCGCACGCTGAATGCGCCTCTGGCGATAGTGGCACCATCGCACGTACGGCGTGCAAGCGAAGGGCATGGGCAATGAGCGAACCTGCAATTGAGATCGAAACAGGCAATTCACCGCGGGATCACGGCAGGCGCGGCGGTCGGTCACGGCCGCGCAGCGTTGAGAGCGGAGCATTCGATCAGCCGCCGTTCCGCCAGCTCAAAATCCCGTTTGCGCCGACGAAGATCATCTCCGACGACGAGCTGGAATCGATCCATAACGCGTCGCTCAAGGTCTTGCAGGAGATAGGCGTCGAGGTCCTGCATGACGGTGCGCGCGAGATCATGAAAAAGGCCGGCGCCGATGTGACCCCAGGCTCGATGCGTGTCCATTTCGACAAGGACATGATCCTCGACTATGTCGGGCATGCACCTTCCGAGTTCACGCTGCACGCTCGCAATCCCGAGCACAACGTGCGTTTCGGCGGCAACAATCTCATTTTCGCGCAGATGGGCTCGGCACCGAATTGCTCCGATACCGATAATGGCAGGCGCTCAGGCAACCAGGCGGACTTTCGCAATTTCGTCAAGCTTGCCCAGATGCACAACATCATCAACACGACCGGCGGCTATCCGGTGGAACCGATCGATATTCACCCCTCGGTCCGCCATCTCGAATGCATCCGAGATCTTGCCACGCTTAGCGACAAGGCATTTCACGTCTATTCGCTCGGCAGGGAGCGCAATCAGGACGGAATTGAGATCGCCCGGCTCGCCCGTGGCATCAGCCATGAGCAGCTGCAAAATGAAGCATCCTGCTACACCATCATCAACACCAATTCGCCGCTCAAGCTCGACGTTCCGATGATGGAAGGCATCATCCAGATGTCCGGCAACGGCCAGATCGTCATTGTAACGCCCTTCACGCTTGCGGGAGCGATGGCGCCGGTGACAATCGCCGGGGCGCTGGTCCAGCAGAACGCCGAG
Organism: Hyphomicrobiales bacterium; assembly: GCA_900473175.1. GTDB lineage: Bacteria > Pseudomonadota > Alphaproteobacteria > Rhizobiales > Rhizobiaceae > Phyllobacterium. Next base: position 1,243 of record UCKM01000029.1, read on the forward strand.
GCGCTAGCCGGCATTTCATTCACGCAGATGGTAAAGAAGGGTGCCCCGGTCGGCTATGGCGGATTTACCTCTAATGTCGACATGAAGTCCGGCGCTCCCGCTTTCGGTACGCCTGAATACATGAAAGCGCAGTTGGTCGGCGGCCAGCTTGCCCGCCGCTACGGCATCCCCTATCGCACCTCCAATGTCTGCGCGGCCAATACAGTGGATGCGCAGGCCGCGTACGAATCCGTCTTTTCTCTGTGGGGCGCCATCCAGGGCGGCGGCAATTTCATGCTGCATTCGGCGGGATGGCTCGAAGGCGGCCTGTGCTGCTCCTATGAAAAAATGATCCTTGATTTCGATCTGCTCCAGATGGTCGCGGAGTTCCTGACGCCGCTTGATCTGTCGGAGGACGCGCTCGGGGTGGACGCGATGCGCGACGTCGGCCCCGGCGGGCATTTTTTCGGCACGGCCCATACCCAGTCTCGTTATAAGACCGCTTTTTACGCACCGATCATCTCGGACTGGCGCAACTATGAAACCTGGCAGGAGGCCGGTTCGCCGATAGCCATCGAGCGGGCTAACCGCATCTGGAAGGAGCGGCTCGCCACCTACCAGAAGCCGGCAATCGATCCGGCGGTCGAAGAAGAAATCAACGCATTTGTCGCGCGCCGCAAGTCTGAGGGCGGCGCCCCCACCGACTTCTGACCAGTTGAATCACAATCTCAACGCATTGAATCACATTTCCATACAAGAGGCATAAGGCTATGAAATCGCACGTTAAAGCAGTTGTCATCGGCGGTGGCGTTGTCGGATGTTCTGTCCTCTATCATTTGGCACGCGCGGGATGGACCGATGTCATGCTGATCGAGCGGTCGGAACTGACATCCGGCTCGTCCTGGCATGCGGCCGGCGGTTTCCATACGCTCAACGGCGATCCCAACGTTGCCAAGCTCCAGGCTTATACGGTGAGCCTCTACAAGGAGATCGAAGAGCTCTCCGGCCAGTCGTGCGGTCTTCACCTGACGGGCGGCGTGATGATGGCGGATTCGCCTGAACGGATGGATTTCCTCCGTCTCGCTCATGCCCGTGGCCGCTATCTCGGCATGGACACCGAACTGATCACGCCATCCGAGGCCAAGGCGATGTTCCCGCTCATGGACGAGACAAATTTCGTCGGCGCCATGTGGGATCCTGTCGAAGGCCACCTCGACCCGTCGGGCACGACCCATGCTTACGCCAAGGCGGCACGCAAGCTCGGCGCGGAAATCACCTTGCGCAACCGCGTCGTCGAATTGACGCAAGAAACGGATGGTACCTGGAATGTCGTGACCGAGCAGGGCACGGTCAAGGCCGAGCATGTCGTCAATTGCGGCGGCCTGTGGGCTCGCGAAGTCGGGCGCATGGTCGGTCTCGAACTGCCGGTTCTTGCCATGGAACACATGTATCTTCTCACCGAAGATGTTCCGGAAGTGATGGAGTTCAACAAGTCCACCGGACGCGAACTCATTGGCGTCATGGACTTCAAGGGTGAGATTTATACGCGGCAGGAGCGCAACGGCATCCTGCTCGGCACCTATGAGAAGGCGGCAAAGCCCTGGTCGCCTGTCAATACGCCCTGGGATTTCGGCCACGAACTGCTTGCGCCTGATATCGATCGCATCGCGCCATCGCTCGAAGTCGGATTTCGCCATTTCCCCGGCATTGAAAAGGCCGGCATCAAGCAGATCATCAACGGCCCCTTCACTTTTGCGCCCGATGGCAACCCGCTGGTCGGCCCGGTTCCGGGCCTCACCAATTATTGGACAGCCTGCGCCGTTATGGCCGGCTTCAGTCAGGGCGGCGGCGTCGGTCTTGCCCTGTCGAACTGGATGGTGCATGGCGAACCCGGTTTCGACGTATGGGGCATGGATGTCGCCCGCTTCGGCGAATGGGCGACGCTGCGCTATACCAATGCGAAGGTGCGTGAAAACTATTCGCGCCGCTTCTCGATCCGCTTCCCCAACGAGGAATTGCCGGCGGCCCGTCCGCAGCAGACAACGCCACTCTACGACACCATGCTGGCGCAGAATGCGGTGATGGGGGATTCCTGGGGTCTCGAAACACCGCTCTGGTTCGCACCCGAGGGTACAGACCCGCGCGATATCGTTTCGTATCACCGCTCCAATGATTTCGAGCATATCGGCAATGAAGTCCGGGCGACACGCGAGAGCGTCGGGGTCACCGAGATTGCCAACTTCGCCAAATATGAGGTGACGGGCACCGGCGCCGAAGCGTTCCTGTCGCGGCTCATGACCAACACGATGCCGAAGACGAGACGGCTCGTCCTCACGCCCATGCTCAACCATGAAGGCAAGCTCATCGGCGACTTCACCATTGCCAAGGCAGCCGACGACCGCTTCCTCATCTGGGGATCGTCCGCGGCCCAGCGCTATCACATGCGCTGGTTCCAGAAGCAGCAGCCGAAGGATGGCTCCGTCCATATTCACCGCTTCGACCAGACGCTGGTGGGCCTCGCAATTGCCGGGCCGAAATCCCGCGATCTCCTTGCCAAGCTTGTCGATGAAGACGTATCGACCGCTGCCTTCCGCTTCATGGATTTTCGCGAGATGGCTGTCGGCGGCGCGCCGTGCAAAGTCAACCGCATCTCCTATACGGGTGATCTCGGTTATGAAATCTGGATGGAGCCGGCCTATCAGCGGCTTGTCTACAAGGCGATCAAGGATGCCGGCGCCGAATACAACATTGTCGATTTCGGCATGCGCGCCCTGCTGTCGATGCGGCTTGAAAAGAACTTCCCGACATGGTTCCGCGAGCTGCGCCCGATCTACGGCGTATACGAAGGTTCAATGGACCGCTTCATCAAGCTTTCCAAGAATGACTTCATCGGTCGCGACATTGCAGCGAAGGAGAAGGCGGAGCTTGATGCCGGCACCAGCACCAAATTGCGCCGCGTGTCCTTCATCATCGACGTGCCGCATGGCGAAGGGGCCGCGGATGTGATGGGCGATGAACCGATCTGGGCGAAAGTTTCCAAGGATTACGGCACGGTGCAGGCGGGCCACGGCGTGGGCGCCCCCCGCTTCGATGCAACCGGCGAAGTCGTCGCCAATGCCGGCGACAAGGGCGCCGTACAGGGCGATTGGCGGGTGGTCGGCTGGGTCACGTCGGGCGGCTACGCTCACTATGTCCAGCATTCGATGGCACAGGGCTATGTTCCGGCAGAACTCGCCACCAGCGAGGCGCAAGGATTGTTCGAAGTCGAAATTCTTGGCGTCCGGCGCGCGGCCCGCATCAATCTGGAGCCGCCGTTCGATCCGTCAGGCGAAAAGATGCGCGGGTAATTTCAACGCGGAGATAAAGGGCAGGCCCTTGCGCCTGCCCGTCCAGCCGACGACCACCAATGCACTCGCCGGCTCGTCATAGCGCTGCGCCAAGGCCCAGGTTTTGCAGTCGATGGCGGCTACATCCGCCCTGCCCGATGCAACCGCTTCAATCGAGGGGCGATGCCCCCCCGTCTCAACGTGGCTGACGAACAGGTCGAGCCCCTCTCCCAGCGCAGCAAGATCGCGCTGGACCGCCAAATAGCCGGACATGGAGTCATGGCTGTTTAAGGCAAAACGCTTGCCACGAATCAATTCGAGCGGCAGCAGGGCTTGTCCATCGGCTGGGGCCGCAACCGCCGGGCCCTCGCCGCGCCGCATGACCAGCGCACTGGAATAGAGTTCGCCCGCCCCGCCCTCGATGCCGGAATAATCATCCTGTCCGGCGAAGTGCACGTGAGACTCGAGGCCGAGTTCCATCGGCCCCCAACAGCTCTGGGTGATAAGGAGGTCAGGATGACGCCACAATGTCGGCAGATCGAGCTCGTCGGGTGGAAGTGTCGCCGGATCGGGAGCAATGACATTGCCCGCCTTGTCCTTGATGCCACCCGGCACTGGCGGAAGATCGGCATTGCGCCGAACCAGATATTCGGGCGCGTCGTATCCGTTCGCGCGAAGGACACGGCGCATGCTTAGCCACTGCGCGTCCACTTCGGCGCGCCGTTCGGGCAGGTCGTACATCGGCAAAGCCGCAACAAACGTCATATGGGAAGGCTACTCTTTAGGCGGCTCGGCGGGAATAGGAAGGGTGGAACCGCCCTGCAGGCTGATGCCATGGCGTCGTGGACGGAAGGCGCGTCCCGGTGCAGGCTCGCGGCGCAGTACGGGATGAACGACATCCTGCTTCTTGCGGAAGGCGTAGGCACGCAGGATTTCGAAATAATTGCGAAAGACATAACCGCCATTCATCCGCTGCCACTCCTCGCGCTGTTCGCGATAGAGCTGCGGCAGGTCGTACCAGGGAACTGTCGGCCGCTTGTGGTGGACAAAATGCAGGTTGTTGTTGAGGAAAATCAGCGCCAGCGGCGATTTTTCGACGATGACGGTGCGCCCGTCCGGCCGCTCCGACCATTGATGTTCGCAGTAGCTGCGGATGGCGATGATCGACAGTCCCCCATAGACGGAGGTTACCGCATAAAGCCAAAGCGGGATCCCGAAGACGAACTCGACGATGACGAGGACCGGAACGAGGCCAAGCCCATGCAGCAGCCACGCGGTGCGGGTTTTTTTATCACCCCCCGTAACCAGTTTCACCTCATTGATCAGGAAGCCGACAACCATCAGTGCCGGGCCAATGACAATCCGGCCCACCAAGGAATTATTCCAGTTGAGCAGCACCCTGACAGGCGCCGGCAGCTTTTCCCAATCGCCCAAGGCGCGGTAGTAGCTTTCCGGGTCATCGTAAGGGTCGGTCAGCCGTTCATCGGCGTGATGCTTAAGATGCAAATGCTTGTAGCGGCGATACGGAAAGACGAGGCCGATCGGCAGTGAAACCAGGATTTCGTTGATTGTTCCGCTCCGAGTCGGATGACCGTGCAGAGCCTCATGTTGCAATGAGGAGTGGAAAGCAACGGCCACCGCCATCAAGCCAAATGCGACGATCGGCAAGGCCGGGAATAGGTAAAAGCCCGATGCGAACCATAATCCGTAGCACGCGGTCATCAGGCCAATGGTGGGCCACTCAATGCCGAAGCGCTTTCGGGTCTGTTGAGGGTGAATTGAAGGTATGTGGGTATGTGTCTCTGATTCCATGATTTTCATGGTCTCACTGTCAGGAGCTGTCAGCAATGCGATTTTTGTGAGAAAGCGTTGATTTTGCGCACCAAGTGGCGCATTTGTTGTATATTGTGAACAATGAGGACAGTAATGTGGATAAGCGCGATCTTGCCCGCCTGTTTCAGGAACGGATCAAGAGCCTCCTGAGCCGCAATGGAGAGAATCAGTCTTCGTTCGCCGCTTCGGTTGGCATTGATCGCTCGGCCCTGTCACAGCTCCTGTCCGGGCAGTCCACCCGCCTGCCACGGGTTGAAACCTTGCTCAACATTGCCGAACGTCACGCGGTGTCACTCGACTGGCTCCTCGGCCTCAGCCAGGACGAAGGCATCACGGGCGAACTTCGTCCAAGCATGGAAATCGAGGAAGGCTTTGACAATCAGACTCTGCTTGTAAAATGGCATGCGGAGGCGACGGGCAGCAAGATACGCTATGTACCGGCTCGCATTCCTGACCTGTTACGCACGCAGGCGGTCATTTCGTACGAAACCTCCCTGGTTCATCGCGATCCTGCGACGCAGATCAGCGAAACGGCGTTCCGGCTGGATTATAACCGCCAGCCGGGCACGGACATGGAAGTGTGCATGCCGTTCCAGATGTTGCAGGACTTCGCCGCTGGTTGCAGCATCTGGGGTGATCTTCCGCGCAAGGTCCGCGTTGAACAACTGGAGCATATGGCAACGCTGCTCGACGAACTCTATCCCTCGTTCCGGCTCTATCTGTTCGACGGCCGTGAACGCTATTCGGTGCCCTACACGGTCTTCGGCCCCTATCGGGCCGCCATCTTCGTCGGGGAAATGTATCTGGTCCTCTATACGACGGAAGCAGTGCTAACGATGCAGCGGCATTTCGACGGGCTGATCAGGGTCGCCAAGGTCAATGCCCATGAGGTCGCCAACTATGTTTCGTCGCTGAAAGTTGCCTGAGCGCCAACGCATGTCGCACAGAAGCATTGACCTCATATAAAGACTTCCTTATATCGTTATCTAACCAATCTTCCAAGGAATGCGCCTTATGACCATTGCCAATCCACTCGCTGATCTCATCGCCGAAAAGGGCGTTCTGCTGGCCGACGGCGCAACCGGTACGAACCTGTTTGCCTCCGGTCTCGAGGCCGGCGAAGCGCCGGAACTGTGGAATGAGGCGCAACCCGAGAAGATCACTGCCTTGCACCAGGGCTTCGTCGATGCCGGCGCCGATATCATTCTTACCAACTCCTTTGGCGGCACGCGGCATCGCCTGAAACTGCATCATGCGCAGGATCGTGTGTTCGAGCTCAACAAGAAGGCCGCTGAGCTTGCCCGCGATGTTGCGGATAGGGCCGAACGCAAGGTCATTGTCGCCGGTTCTGTCGGCCCGACCGGCGAATTGCTGGTTCCGCTGGGCGCGCTGACCGAAGAAGACGCGGTTGCAGCTTTTACGGAACAGCTTGAAGGTTTGAAGGCTGGCGGCGTCGATGTTGCGTGGATCGAGACAATGTCCGCGCCGGGCGAAATCCGCGCTGCGGCCGAGGCTGCGGTCAAGGTCGGCCTTCCTTATGTCTACACGGGCTCGTTCGATACCGCCGGCAAGACGATGATGGGCCTGCCACCCAAGGAAATTCACGGCGTCGTCGATGGCCTCGGCGAAAAGCCGGTTGCCGTTGGTGCCAATTGCGGCGTCGGCGCATCGGATATCCTCGCCTCGCTCCTCGACATGAGTGAAGCCGATCCGTCAGCCACCATCGTCATCAAGGGTAATTGCGGTATTCCGGAGTTCCGCGGTTCGGAAATTTTCTATTCCGGTACGCCGGACCTGATGGCCAATTACGCTCACCTCGCGATTGATGGCGGTGCCAAGATCGTTGGCGGCTGCTGCGGCACGTCCTTCGAGCATCTGGCCGCCATGCGCAAGGCACTCGACAGCCACGCGCAGGGCCCTCGCCCGACGGTCGAGACAATTATCGAAACGATTGGGCCGATGCGCAACAAGCTCGCCGCCCATGCGGACGATACGCCAAAGCGTGAGCGCCGCGGGCGTCGCGGCTAACAAGCGCCATCACTTCTGAAAATGGCTGGCACCTGCCAGCCATTTTGCGTTTTGGGCGCCACTCAGGCCCGTGCAAACGCAGCCATGTGAAACTGCTGCTGATCCGGCACGTAGGCGTGGTTCCGTCCAACCGGACAGGCAAGGCGAGCAAGGCATCCGCCATCCATGCACCTCTTTCCCTCATGCGTTGCAAGATAATCCCGGCAACGATCCACCGCGAAACCTGCGCCATCGAAAGCGCCGACCGGACAGGCGACGAGACACGGCTTTTCAACGCAGCTGTCGCAGGGGTGAGCAACCGCCTTCAGTTCCGGAAACCTGATGGAATGCTTGAATAGCAGCGCACCGCGAAATGCTTGCCACAGCCCGTACCGCGGATGGATCAGCAATCCCAGCGGCGAGGCTTTTAGCCCTTCTGCCCGCCTCGCCCACTGCTGGAACGGCAGATAAGGCGTGTCGGACGGGAAAACGGCTCTCGCGCCAAGTGCCGCCGCCGCGTCATTGAGGACGCTCTTCGACCACGTGTCGAGCGGATCGGACGCATCGGCGTGGAACCGGTGCCATTCGGCAAACGGCAGCCAGATGGCCGAGCCGAAATGACCGATGAGGACGACGCTTTGCGGCGCCTCATCATTCACGCGCTGGGGAATGTCCTCCTCGGCGTCGAAATTGAAGCCGCCGCGCGGAACGAGACCATGGGGTTCCAGCGCGGCGGCGATTTGATCAAGCATGGGATCGGCAATGGCCATCCGGTCCGGACCCTAACCCTTTACCGCAGAGGCCCAGACTTCCTTGTGGATCAGATTGGCCACTTTAGCCCGGCCGTCCTCGGGCTTCTTTCAAGTGAAGGCGTCGGGCATGGACGCCTTCTTCTTGGCGATGAACTCTTTCAGCGATTCGTCGATCGCAGGGTCGAGATACGGCGCTTCGTAGGTATCGAGCCAGCGGCGTGCGAGTTCGTTGGCGCGCTGGTCCGCGCGTTTTTCGCCTTCGGCCAGCCATTGCTCATACGAGTTGTTGTCGGCGATGTTGGACCGATAGAATGCCGACTGGAAATTCGCCTGGGTGTGGTCGCAACCGAGATAGTGGCTGCCGGGTCCGACCTGGCGTATCGCATCCATCGCCTGGCCGTTCTCCGAAAGATCAACGCCTGCCGCGAATTTCTGCGCCATGCCCAGCTGGTCGATATCCATCATGAATTTTTCATAGGACGAGACCAGACCGCCTTCGAGCCAGCCAGCCGAATGCAGAACGAAATTGGTGCCGGCAAGCAAGGTCGAGTTCAGCGTATTTGCGCTCTCATAGGCCGCCTGCGCATCGGAAACCTTCGAAGCGCAAAGCGAGCCGCCGGTACGGAAGGGCAATCCGAGACGGCGTGCGAGCTGCGCCGCGCCGTATGAAACCAGAGATGGCTCCGGCGTGCCGAAAGTGGGCGCACCCGACTGCATGGAAATCGAGGAGGCGAATGTTCCAAACAGAACTGGCGCACCGGGGCGGATCAGCTGCGTGAACGACGCTCCAGCGAGAACTTCAGCCAGAACCTGGGTCAATGTGCCCGCCACTGTCACAGGGCTCATGGCGCCGGCGAGAATGAATGGCGTGACGATGCAAGCCTGGTTGTTGCGCGCATAGACTTTCAATGCGCCCACCATGGTCTCGTCGAACACCATCGGCGAATTCGCGTTGATCAGGCTCGTCAGTACGGTGTTTTGCTCGAGATAGTTCTCGCCAAACACCAGTTTGCACATGGAAATCGTGTCTTCAGCGCGTTCCGGTGCGGTAACTGAGCCCATGAACGGCTTATCGGAATACTTTATATGGGCGTAGACCATATCAAGGTGACGCTTATTGACCGGCACATCGACCGGCTCGCAAACCGTCCCGCCCGAGTGGTGGATCGATGGCGCCATATAGGCGAGTTTGACGAAATTGTTGAAGTCTTCAATCGTCGCGTAGCGGCGATTGCCATCAAGATCGCGCACGAAGGGCGGCCCGTAGACCGGAGCGAAAACCGTTGCATCGCCGCCGATCTGCACAGACCGCTCAGGATTGCGGGCATGTTGCGTGTAGATCGAAGGTGCAGTCTTCAGCAGGGAACGTGGGAGCCCCTTGGGAAAGTGCACGCGCTCGCCTTTGACGTCGGCACCAGCTTCTTTCCATAACGCCAGGGCTTCCGCGTCGTCGCGAAATTCGATGCCGATCTCTTCGAGAACGGTGTCGGCGTTCGCCTCGATCAGCGCGAGCCCCTCTTCGTCGAGCACTTCATAGGTGCGAATATTGCGCGTGATATAGGTCAGCGACTTGCCGGGCCCACCGCCTGAACGGGCCGCGCGCCGTGCCGCGGCACCGGCACCTGCGCCACGACCGCGGCGTCCACCACTGGATTCCGCTTCCGCGGGTGCATCGACTGGCGTTTCCTCAATCATTTTCTTCTCTCCTTGCGCTACGCAAGCGCAGACTTTTCTCAATCGAACCAAATCCTAACCCCCATACCCACAGGGGCGTTTCCGTGTGCGGCACGCAATGGCGCATCGGAGACAAACATCCGGTCGTTTTCGTCATTTACAAGGTCGCTTTTAAGCAATGCGTTTTCAGCAACTTGCCCGATATGTTAAACGAATGCCAGCTATGATACAGACCTGTGCATAACGCGTGAAAGGAAGCAGACCCATGGCCGATGATGAAATCATTCTTTCGGAGCTTTCGGACGATGAACTCGTCGAGCAAATGCATGATGATCTGTATGACGGGTTGAAGGAAGAGATCGAGGAAGGCACGCAGATTCTGCTTGCTCGCGGCTGGGTGCCCTATAAGGTGCTGACCGAAGCCCTCGTTGAAGGCATGCGCATCGTCGGCGAGGACTTCCGTGACGGCATTCTCTTTGTGCCGGAGGTTCTGCTGTCAGCCAACGCCATGAAGGCGGGCATGTTCATCCTTCGTCCCCTCCTCGCCGCAACCGGCGCGCCCAAGCAGGGCAAGCTCGTCATTGGCACAGTCAAAGGCGACATTCACGATATCGGCAAGAACCTCGTCGGCATGATGATGGAAGGCGCTGGCTTCGATGTCATCGATCTTGGCATCAATAATCCCGTCGAGAACTACCTTGCGGCAATCGAGGAGCATCAGCCCGACATCCTTGGCATGTCGGCCCTTCTCACAACGACGATGCCCTATATGAAGGTCGTTATCGATACGATGAAGGAAAAGGGGATCCGCGACGATTACGTCGTGCTCGTCGGTGGTGCTCCGCTCAACGAAGAATTCGGCAAGGCCGTTGGCGCCGATGCTTATTGCCGTGATGCGGCGGTCGCCGTCGAGACTGCCAAATCGTTCATGAAGCGCAAGCACAACCAGATGTCCGCCTGACAATGAAGCAAAACGGCCGCGGTTGAGCGCGGCCGTTTGACATAAATGGAATGAAATTTGATCAGATACTTTTGGTCGAATAAGACCAGTAGGACGGATTAGTTGGCGGCTTTTGCTACTTTATGACCAGCACTCTGGGTAGCATTGACTGTATTTGCGGTATCTGCGCCGATGCCGCGGATCGTATTGGCGCAACCGGCGAGCGCAACCACAGCAAGGACAGCGGCAATCGGAACGATATGTGATAGTTTCATGGACTGTGTCTCCCGTTCTGCTAAAATTTAATCCAACGTTCGCATAACGCGATGGAGCATCATCAGTTCCATGAATGTTCGCCAAAAGTCAACGAAATCAATAGAAACCGTGCGGGTCATCGCATGCGGGATGATTGCGCGTGAAATTCTGGCGATACGCGAACAGTTTGGTCTCGACCACATTGATCTGAAATGCCTGCCCGCGATTTATCATCACTACCCGGACAAGATCGCACCCTCGGTGGATCGCGCCATTGTCAAGGCTAAGGCCGAAGGCATCAACCGGATCTTTGTCGGCTATGCCGATTGCGGCACGGGCGGCATGCTTGATCGCGTATGCGAAAAGCATGGCGTCGAGCGCATTGCTGGCCCGCATTGCTTCTCCTTCTATGTCGGCAATGAAGCCTTCGCCTCGCAGTGGGACGACGACATGACGTCGTTTTTCATGACCGACTTCCTCGCCCGCCACTTCGAGGCCTTCATGGTGAAGCCTCTCGGCCTCGATCGCCACCCGGAATTGCGTGAAATGTATTTCGGAAACTATACCAAGATGATCTACATGGCGCAGACGGACGATCCGGAGCTCAGCCGCAAGGCCGAACAGGCCGCCGCGTTTCTCGGCCTTGCTTACGAGCGCCGCCTGACCGGTTATGGCGATCTCGTGCCGGCGCTGACGGCGGCTGCCGTTCGCTAGGCGAATCTCTCCAATAAATCGATATCCAAAGGAGCCATGACATGATCCATCGCGCTGCCATTGCCACGATGCTCTGCTTTGTCCTGGCTAGCTACGCCCACGCTGATGGTGCAATCACACGGCTGATCACGAAGTCCGATCAAGCTCGCCTGGACAAGTATGAGGATACCAGGACCAAGGCCATCGATGCGGCACGAAAAGGCGGTGGTGCCAATGACATCAAGCAACTCGATACAGTTCTCGCCAAGCCCAACCTCGCCTTTGGCGAAGAGTTTGACATGGTCGGCAACTGGAAATGCCGAACCATAAAGCTCGGCAAGCAGCCGCCACTCGTCATCTATGGCTGGTTCAAGTGCCGGGTCAGCGACGACGGATCAGGTTGGATGCTCGAAAAGACGAGCGGCTCGCAGCGCACCAAGGGGCGGTTCTACACCGAAAGCGACAAGCGCCTTACCTATCTCGGCGTCGGCTATATCGCCGGCGAAACGCCCAAGACCTACAACGCCGGTCCTGAGAATGACCAAGTGGGCTATGCCTATCGCACGGCGCCGAATGCCTTTCGCATTGAGTTCCCTGCCCCGGCCCGCGAATCCCTGATGGACATTCTTGAATTGCAACGCTGAGACACTTCGTCATTGCAATGTCACCATTGCCGCGCCATATGCGTCGGAATGTGGACCCAAGACGAAAAGATGGCCGCCATCGACACTAACAATGAAATAAGGCCGCACAAGGCGGATATGCATGCAGCCGACAATGATCCGCGCTCGCTCTCCCAGGTCTTTCAGGACCTGTCGCTGACGGCAACAACACCGGTATCCTTCAGCGAACTCGAAGACGCCTTCACGGATCGCAGCTTTGCCGCGCTACTGACGTTTTTTGCCATCTTGAATCTGTTGCCATTGCCGCCCGGAACGGGTGTCGTTACCGGGATACCGCTGGTCCTCGTTTCAGTGCAGATGGTGATGGGACGCGAATCTGTTTGGCTCCCCGCATTCATGCGGGACAAGACCATATCGCCCGAACGTTTTCGCCACATATCCGACAAGGTCGTTCCCTGGCTGCAATGGCTGGAAAGATTTATCCGACCGCGCAACTGGCCGTTCGGGCGCAGGCAAGGCGATCGCTGGCTCGGCGTAGTAACTACAATTCTCGGCATGTCCGTCGTTATTCCCATGCCGCTTTCCAATTGGCTGCCTGCCCTGGCCACGGCGATTATCGGCATAGCCCTGTGCGAGCGGGACGGTCGATTGATGATGGCCGGCCTCATCCTCGGCATCGTCTCGATCAGCATCGTCTTCGGTTTTGCCTTTGTTGCCGCAAGCGTGGTTGCTTACGCTGCGAGCTTCTGGCCGTTCTGATCCGCCTGTCGCAAACACGCATATGGGGCACGTCGCATTTGAGTGGGCGCGCGTCGTGAGACAGCAAGCTTAACCCCTGATATTCCGGCAAAAGGGTCGTTATCGGAGGATGAATTGCATGGCTGATCTCATTGTCGTTTATTGGCGGGATATTCCTGCTCAAGTGACCGTCAAGAAAGGCCGCCAGGCAGCAAAGCGTGAGCTTCCCCTCCGCTTTACCGAAGCCATCGACATGTGTGCGATGCGTATCGGCGCCAAGGACTCAGATGCTTATCTGGCCGAATGGCGCCGCGGCACCCCGGTGCCCGTGAGTGATGATCTGGATACCGAGGCTGATGCAGCCCTCGCGCAAATTGACAAAGAATATGATCGGGAACGCCTTGTGGCGCTTGTAAAGGCAGGTGGACATGACAATTCATGAATTGAGAGCGAAGCCAATGACAAAGATCGCAGCATCCATCGAAGTGGCGGCACGCCAGGCTATCGAATCGCAGGATTTGCCTGGTCTGTTTCCAGCCGGTACCCGCGTCTACATCACCGACATGGGCACCGACAGCGTCGATACGCTGACGTCAGCGGCCAAGCGCGTTCATGACCTCGGCTACAAGCCGGTGCCGCATTTCGCCTCGCGCCGCCTTTCGACCAGGGCTGCCCTCGAAACCCGCATCCGCCGCGCCGCTCAGGAAGCAGGCGTCACCGACGTTCTCGTCATTGGTGGCGGGCTCGAGCGTCAGGCCGGCGAATTCTCCTCGACCATGGAAGTCCTGGAAACGGGTTTCTTCGACAAGTATGGCATCACCGAAATGGGTGTGGCCGGGCATCCTGAAGGCAGCCCCGAATTCTCCGAGGCTGTCGCAATTGAAGCACTGCGCCTGAAAAAGAATTTCGGCGAGCGCACTGGCGCCAAGCTGCGCGTCGTCACCCAGTTCGGCTTCGATGCCGACCGCTTCATCCGCTATGCTGAATCGCTGCGCGAACATGGCGTCGACCTGCCGGTTCACCTTGGCGTGGCAGGTCCGGCCAAGATCACGACGCTGATCAAATATGCGGCCATGTGCGGCGTCGGCAATTCGATCAGCTTCCTGAAGAAGAACGCCCTGTCTTTGACTGCGCTTGCTACCAGCCATTCGCCGGAAGGCGTCGTCGGCCCGATCGAACAGCATGCGATTGCCAACCCGACGTCGGCCATCAAACAGATCCACCTTTTCCCGTTCGGCGGCCTGAAAAAGTCGTCTGAATGGCTTGTCGAGCGTGGCTCCTGGACAGTAAACACCGCCTCCCAAGCATCCGCAAACGCAGCAGCCAGCTGAGGACTCCCTGAATGACCCGCACGATCGTTGCCTCGGCGACCAAAGAAATCATTATCGGATTTGATCAACCTTTCTGCGTTATCGGCGAAAGGATCAATCCGACCGGCCGCAAGAAGCTCGCGGCGGAGATGATCGCCGGCAATTTTGACACGGTTATCAAGGACGCACTGGAACAGGTCGCCGCCGGCGCGACCATGCTCGATGTCAATGCGGGCGTGACTGCGGTCGATCCGAACGCGACCGAGCCTGGCCTTCTGGTCAAGACACTGGAGATCGTACAGAACCTCGTCGATGTACCGCTGTCCATCGACAGTTCCGTTACCGCTGCCATCGAAGCCGCGTTGAAGGTTGCCAAGGGTCGCCCCCTCGTCAACTCGGTCACGGGTGAAGAGGAAAAGCTCGAAGCCATCCTGCCTCTGATCAAAAAGTACAATGTGCCGGTCGTTGCCATCTCCAATGACGAGACCGGCATTTCCATGGACCCCGACGTCCGCTTTGCCGTCGCCAAGAAGATCGTTGAGCGCGCTGCCGATTTCGGCATCCCGGCGCATGACATTGTCGTCGATCCGCTGGTCATGCCGATTGGCGCGCTGGGCGACGCCGGACGCCAGGTATTCGCGCTGCTGCGGCGCCTGCGCGAAGAACTCAAGGTCAACACCACCTGCGGCCTCTCCAATATTTCCTTCGGTCTGCCACACCGTCATGGCATCAATGCCGGCTTCATCCCCATGGTGATCGGCGCCGGCATGACATCGGCGATCATGAACCCCTGCCGCCCGCAGGAAATGGAAGCCGTTCATGCGGCCAATGTCCTCAACGGCACTGACGCCAATTGCACCTACTGGATCAAGAAATATCGCGACCACCAGCCGGCAGCACCCGGCGCAGCGCCGGCCGTTTCCGTGCCCGCCGACAGCGCAGGCGGTGGCCGTCGCCGTGGCGGCCGCGAAGCGCGGCGCGGCGTCGCAGGCTGACCGTTTGCGCTTGGCAAACAGCTCGGCCTAATAAGGCGGTGGGGCAGCGATACTGCCCCTCGCCTGTACGTATTGGAGCATCGATCGTGAACGCACCCGTCAAAGCACCAGAGGCATCGGCAAAGGAAGCGCTCGTTCTCTTCATGCCGTCGGGCAAGCGTGGCCGCTTTGCGGTTGGCACCCCAATTCTGGAAGCCGCTCGCACGCTTGGCGTCTATGTGGAAAGTGTTTGCGGCGGCCGCGGCATTTGTGGACGCTGTCAGGTCGAAGTGCAGGAAGGCCGCTTTGCCAAGCACGGGATCACCTCCTCCAACGACCACATTTCAGAATTTGGACCGAAGGAACAGCGCTATGCCGAAAAGCGCGACCTGAAGGAGGGCCGGCGCCTTTCCTGCTCCGCGACCATTCTCGGTGATCTGGTCGTCGACGTTCCGCAGGACGTTCAGGTCAACGCCCAGGTCGTCCGCAAGGACGCCGACACGCGTATCATCGAGCGCAACCCCGCCGTCCACATGTGCTATGTCGAAGTCGAAGAGCCCGACATGCACAAGCCTCTCGGCGATCTCGACCGCCTGAAGGCAGCGCTCGAGAAGGAATGGGGCGTTCGCAATCTCGAGGTCGACGCGCATATCCTGCCGAATGTGCAGAAAATCCTGCGCAAGGGCGAGTGGGGCGTCACCGCCGCCATCCATCACGATGAAGAGACCTCGCGGCCGACCATGATCGGCCTTTGGCCGGGGCTCAAGAACGAAGCCTATGGCATCGCCTGCGATATCGGCTCGACCACCATCGCCATGCATCTGTCATCATTGCTTTCGGTTCGTACAATCGCATCGGCGGGAACATCCAATCCGCAAATTCGCTTCGGCGAAGATCTGATGAGCCGCGTCTCCTATGTCATGATGAACCCGGATGGCCGGCACGCCATGACCGCGGCTGTGCGCGAGGCGATCAATGCGCTGATCGACAAGGTCTGCGCTGAGGGCGGTGTTGCGCGCGAAGACATTCTCGATGCGGTCTTTGTCGGCAATCCGATCATGCACCACCTCTTCCTTGGCATCGATCCGACCGAACTTGGCGGCGCACCATTTGCCTTGGCGGTCTCCGGCGCGGTTCACCTCAAATCGTCCGACATCGGCCTGCCGATGAATCCTGGAACACGCATTTACATGCTGCCCTGCATCGCCGGCCATGTCGGGGCCGATGCCGCCGGCGCGACGCTGGCAGAAGGGCCGCACCGCCAGGACGAGATGATGCTTCTCGTCGATGTCGGCACCAATGCCGAAATCGTGCTTGGCAATCGGCAGCGCACCGTCGCCGCATCCTCGCCGACCGGCCCGGCATTTGAAGGTGCGGAGATTTCTGGCGGTCAACGCGCTGCTCCAGGCGCGATCGAGCGCGTGCGCATCGATCCTGTCACGCTCGAACCGCGCTTTCGCGTCATCGGTACGGAACAATGGTCTGATGAACCCGGCTTTGCAGAGGCTGTCCAGGCCAGCGGCATCACCGGAATCTGTGGTTCCGCCATTATCGAAGTCATCGCGGAGATGTACCTTTCCGGAATCATTTCAGAGGATGGCGTCGTCGATGGCAGTCTCGGCGCAAAGTCGCCGCGCGTCATGGCGACCGGGCGAACGTTCTCCTATCTTCTGCACGAAGGTTCGCCGACGATCACCATTACCCAAAATGACGTGCGCGCGATCCAGCTGGCCAAGGCCGCGCTCTATGCCGGCGTCAAGCTCCTGATGGATAAGCTCGGTATCGATCACGTTGACCAGATCCGGTTTGCCGGCGCGTTCGGCTCGTTTATCGATCCCAAGTACGCGATGGTTCTCGGCCTCATCCCCGATTGCGATCTCGACAAGGTCAAGGCCGTGGGTAACGCTGCCGGCACCGGCGCCCGCATGGCGCTCCTCAACCGCAACTATCGCCGCGAAATCGAGGAAACGGTGACGCGCATCGAGAAGATCGAAACTGCACTGGAGCCGAAGTTCCAGGAACATTTCGTCTATGCCATGGCGATGCCGAACAAGATCGACCCCTTCCCGAAACTGTCGCAGGCTGTGACCTTGCCCCCGCGCAAGAATGTCAGCGAGGATGGCGTTGCAGGCGACGCAACACCGCGGCGCCGTTCGCGCGAGGATCGCGCTGCCAGG
Source organism: Hyphomicrobiales bacterium (assembly GCA_900473175.1). Classification (GTDB taxonomy): domain Bacteria; phylum Pseudomonadota; class Alphaproteobacteria; order Rhizobiales; family Rhizobiaceae; genus Phyllobacterium. Next base: position 18,524 of record UCKM01000029.1, read on the forward strand.
CGCAACCGCGAATAACCATCTGCATAAAAGTTGTGCGTGGTTCGACAAGCTCACCATGAGGAAGGTGAGTGCCAAGCAAGGTCGTCGCAACGGTGAGTGCTGTGCAAGATCAGCTGCCGTTACAGATCTTGGCTACCTGCAACCCATCACCTCCCTCATGGTGAGCTTGTCGAACCACGCACCACAACCGTGCAAGCAGCACTTTGTCCGCCAACAGTTCTCGGCTCCCTGCGGCCCATCACCTCCCTCATGGTGAGCTTGTCGAACCACGCATGGCAATCGTGCAAGCAGCACTTTGTCCGCCAAGGGTTTTCCGCTATCACAGGTCGGACATGATTGATTCCGGATATGGTTTCTGATGATAGCCTGCTTTGACATCGGCGGATCGGCCATCAAGGGCGCGATTGCCTATTCGCCCGAAGATATAAGGCCGCTGCCAAAGGTACCGACCCCGCTCGACGACTTTGACGCCTTTGCATCGGCAATCGCAACGATTGCTGCCGACGGCGGTGCCGACCCGAAAGGCCTCATTGCCATATCGATTGCAGGCGTGGTCGATTCCGACACAGGCAAGATCACCTGCGCCAATATTCCTTGTGTGCACCAACGTACGCTCGTGGCCGATCTCAGTGAGAAGTTGCAAAGGCCGGTGCTCGTTGCCAATGATGCCGATTGTTTTGCGCTCTCCGAAGCTGTCGTCGGTGCGGGCCGTGGTCATCGCGTCGTCTTCGGCGTCATCCTTGGCACGGGCGTCGGCGGCGGTATCGTCATCAATGGCAAGATCCATGAGGGGGCTGGCGGCTTCGCAGGCGAGTGGGGCCACGGGCCGGTATCGGCGACGCTTGCCGGTAATCCGCCCGTGGCTATTCCCCGCTTTGCCTGCGGCTGCGGACAGGTTGGCTGCATCGATGCGGTGGGTGCGGCGCGCGGGATGGAACGGCTTCATGCCCATCTGCACGGCGTCAAATTGCCCAGCACCGAGATCATCGCCGCATGGGATGCAGGCGATGCGGATGCCGAGCGCACCATCGACTGCTATATCGATATCGTCAGTGGCCCGCTCGCGATGACGATCAATGTGGTCGGGGCTTCGATTGTGCCGGTCGGCGGTGGGCTTGCCAATTCCGTGCCGCTCATCCGGCGATTGGACGAAGCGGTCCGTGCCCGCATTTTGCGCAAGACCGACAAGCCATTGGTAGTGCCAGGCGAACTGAAGATTGAACCCGGCCTCATTGGCGCCGGTGTACTCGGATTGATGGAAACTGCCAAATGAGTGTTCTGCTTGAAATTTGCGTCGATAGCCCCGAGGGCCTCTCGGCTGCCATTACCGGGGGCGCCGACAGGGTTGAGCTCTGTTCGGCGCTGGAGCTTGGCGGATTGACGCCGACGCCCGGCTTGATCGGGCAGGCTTCGGTTGCGCCGATCCCGATCTACGCCATGATCCGGCCGCGTCCGGGCAACTTCGTTTTTGGCGAAGCGGATATCGACGCAATGCTGCGCGAGATCGATGTCGTCCGCACCGCTGGACTGGCTGGCGTGGTCTTGGGCGCCAATCTTGCCGATGGAACGCTTGATCACACCACCCTTGAGCGCCTCATGCGTCAGTGCCAGGGCCTTGGCGTTACACTGCACCGCGCCTTCGATCTCGTTCCGGACCTGAATGAAGCACTAGACCTGGCTATTGCGCTCGGCTTTGAGCGAATCTTGACCTCGGGGCGCGCGCTGACAGGCATGGAAGGCATCGATGACCTGGAAAGGACGTTCAAACGTGCGTCTGGCAGGATCACGATCATGCCTGGCTCGGGCGTCAATATCGGCAATGTCGACGCCCTGCTCGACCGCATTCCATTTACGGAAATCCACTCGTCGTGTTCCGTCGATGCGCCACTCGTCAGCGAAGCAGCAAGACGCCTCGGTTTCGAGACGCCTTTACAGAAGATGACGAGCGTGGAACGCGTCAGGGCATTGAAGGAATATTGCCTGAACCGGCCGGCCTAAAGCCTGCCTGTCCTCTCGTAGCCTTCGAAATAGACCCGCAAATGCTGGGCCACGGCTTTGACATGGGCGCCGGCGTTCTTGGCGACGAGCATGCCGAGCTTGGATTCGCCGAGCGGCGGCAAGCCATGTTCGGCCCCGAGCTGAACCATGTTGTCGTCGAGCAGGAATTTCGAGAACGGTGCGACGGCAAGATCGGCGAGAATGGCGGCGCGTTGCCCCATCGTATGGGCACTCATATAGGCGACGCGATAGTCCCTGCCCGCGCGTTCAAGCGCGCTGATCGCATTGGCGCGCCAGATGCATCCCTCTTCCCACATGGAAAGCGGCAGGGGGTTGCGCTCATGCGCGGTACCGCATTTCGCACCGGCCCAGATGATGTCTTCAGTCATGAGAATCTCGACCTCATCGACCTTGGCCAGTGTCTCGTTCACATTGACCAGCGTGACATCAAGGCGTTGCTCGTCCAGCCGTTTGCGCAGGCCGTTGCTCTGGTCGATGACGACATCGACCGTCACATCCGGATGCGTCTCTGAAAAACGTTTGAGGACGAAAGGCAGCACGCGTTCGCCGATATCGTCCGGTGCGCCGAGGCGCACGACGCCCGATACCGTCGGGGCGATGAATTTGGCAACCGTCTCGCGGTTGAGCGCCAGCATGCGCCTTGCATAGCCGAGAAGCACCTCGCCGCTGGGCGTCAGTTTTACTGACCGCGCATCGCGCTCGAGCAGCACGTGGCCGAGGGTTTCTTCCAGCTTCTTGATCTGCATGGACACGGCCGAGGGCGTACGGAACACCGCATTGGCGGCGCTCGAAAAACTGCCCGTCTCCGCAATCATGGCGAAGGTGCGCAGAACATCGAGATCCAGGATCGGAATGGGATGATGCATTGGTGCTGACATCGCGTCATATCCTCCATCAATTTTTCTGAAACATAGTGTTCCGTAATTTCGTTTGATTGAACATCAACTTGCAGCGATAGTCAACATCATTGAAGCGAACCTGAGTGGATTTACTCCACTCGCCAAGAGGAGAAGGAAAATGAGCACCTGTGACGAACTCTATCAAAGCCATCCGAGCTTAACCGAACGGATTGCGGCCGCCTTTGTCGATCATGCGAACCGCATCGTCCATAGAATCAACACTGCCCGCGAGATCTTTATCCGCGAGCGTCGCTTGCGCGAAACGGAAATGGCGCTCGAAGCGCTGCCCGATGACATTCGCTGCGATATCGGCTGGCCGGATCTCTATGAGCGACAGATCGAAGAGTGCAACAAACTCAAGCATTCGCGATATTAGATCATGAGAAGAGCCTTGGGAGGGAGCAGATAACAACGTATCTGCTCCCTTTTATTATATTTGATGCCTGCGCTTTTGCGACACAGGGTCAGACCCTTCCATTTAGAATAATTCTATGGTTCTATCTGAAAAAAGCTCGAGAGACCACGCCCCGTGATTTGAAGCTGCTACTTCAGTTGCGACATGGCCTTGAAGCCAGTTACGGGAACCTAGAATCATATGGATCACGCCGGTCTCAACAAACGGTCATTCGTTTTTTTCCTTGTGCCGAATTTTTCAATGATCGCGTTTGCGACGGCCATTGAGCCGCTGCGCATTGCCAATCGCATGCTTGGATATGAGGCTTATCGCTGGCGTCTCGCCTCGGTGGATGGAAAGCCAGTTACGGCATCCAATGGCGTGGAATGCGCGACCACCTCTTCACTGGAGGACGAACGCCGCTATCTGACCGGTGGCGAGCGGCCGTCCATGGTTTTCGTCTGTTCGGGTGTCCATGTGGAGAAATTCCAGAACAAGTCGGTTTTTGCCTGGCTGCGCGAGGAGTTCAACCGCGGCGTTGCCGTCGGCGGCCTGTGCACCGGCGCGCATATTCTGGCTGCGGCCGGGCTCCTTTCAGGCAAGCGCTGCGCCATCCACTGGGAAAACCTTCCCGGCTTTGCCGAATCCTTCCCCAAGGCCGATGTCTACGCCGACCTTTTTGAAGTCGATGGCAACATCTACACCTGCGCTGGTGGCACCGCGGCGCTCGACATGATGCTGAAACTGATCGGCGACGATTTTGGCGACAACATCGTCAACCGCGTCTGCGAACAGGCGCTGACGGATCGGGTCCGCAGCCCGCACGACCGCCAGCGTCTGCCGCTGCGCGCGCGTCTCGGCGTGCAGAACTCCAAGGTGCTTACCATCATCGAATTGATGGAGGCGCGCCTTTCGGAACCACTGTCGCTGATTGAAATTGCCGATCATGTCGGCCTGTCCCGCCGCCAGATCGAACGACTGTTCCGCCAGGAGATGGGCCGCTCCCCTGCCCGGTATTATCTGGAGATTCGGCTTGATCGCGCGCGCCACCTGCTTATCCAATCCTCCATGCCGATTGTGGAGGTGGCGGTTGCCTGCGGGTTTGTCTCGGCGTCGCATTTTTCCAAATGCTACCGCGAACTCTATGGCCGCTCGCCGCAGCAAGAGCGGGCTGATCGCAAGCAATTGATGGCGGCCTAGCGCGACTCCCAATCCTGCATGCGCCGTTGCCATATCCGTTCTCCGGACAGGCAGTCATAGACGAGCTTGTCTTGCGCGAGCATGAGAGGCGCATGGACCGATCCGGTCCACGCGGCGTTCTGCGGTGCGGGCGTATCGCCCGCAAGCTCGAGAACGAGCTTGCGGCGAACCGCTTCGGGGAACTGATCCCACGAATTGACCGGGATCATGAACGCACCCGGTCCGCCGATAACGCAATTGCTGTAGTAGATATCGAGATCGGCGACAGCCCAGTCCGAGTAGAAATCACCCCTCGTCATAAGGGGCAGGCCATTGACGGTAATGCCCTTGGCAACCGCCTGATCGCGCGCATCGGCGACAGGCCGGCCATTATTGTTGGCCCCATCGCCTGAAATGTCGATGACCTTTCTCATGCCCTTGTAGCCATTATTGTCGAACAGCGAACTGCCAAAATCGATGGCGCCGGATATGGATGTGCGGCTTTGCGTGGGCGGAATTGGCTGGTCCAGCGCATTCGCAAGCTTTTCCGAACTGTCGGCGCTATCCACCAGCGTCCACGGAATAATGATCCGCTGCACCGTGGAACCCGCCCACTCGACATAGGTGATGGCGACGCGCCCATTGACGCCCTCGCGTATTGCTTCGATCACGTCCTTGCGCCGGAAGGCCGCAATGTAGCCTTCGCGCTGGATCTTTTGCTCAAACGGCTCCATGGACCGCGACGCGTCCACCGCGAGCACAAGTTCGACATCGACCGGAATATCATCTGCGAGCGCATGTGTTGATGGACTGGCCAACAGAGCCGCCAGTGACAGAAAACTGCACAGAGCTTTCCTTCGCGATGACATGCGCAAAGTGTAGCGCAAATCGCCAGAACGCAAAGCAACTTCCGGTGCATTCACATTCTGTTGAACAACCGTGGGTTCAAATGAGAATGGCGCCGATGCGGGCGCCATTCCTGAATTTCAGTGGTTTTATCAGGACCTTACGCTTTCAGGCGTTCGTTTTCGCTGTCGAACGGCGACTCCGGAATGACAGTCGCCTTGTAGGTCTTGCCCAGAATCTTGATCTCGAGTTCGGTGCCAAGCGCCGCGTATTCCGGCTTCACCATGGCAAGCGCGAGGCTCTTGCCGAGGCGCCATCCGTAACCGCCATGGGTTGCGCGGCCAATAAGCTCGCCACTGACATAGATCGGCTCGCTGCCGCGTGCGTCCACTTCCGAAATTCCAGGGACATTCACTTCAAGCGTGACAAAATTCCACTTCAAGCCGTCTTCGCGTGCCTTGACCACAGCTTCGCGGCCGATGAACTCGCCCTTGTTCGGATGCACGAAGCGATCAAGACCGCTTTCGAACGCATTGTATTCAATGGACAATTCGCGCGGGATCAAGCGGTATGACTTTTCCACCGCCATCGCTGTCATTGCACGAATGCCGAACGGCTTGATACCGAATTCCGCACCGGCCTCGAGCAGCAGATCATAGATCGTGTTCTGCTGTTCGATCGGATGATGCAGTTCCCAGCCGAGTTCGCCGACGAAGTTGACGCGCAAAGCATGGGCCGTTGCTGTCCCGACGCTGATCTCCTTGCCGGAAAGCCAGGGGAAAGCCTCGTTGGAAAGATCGGCACGAGTGAGCTTCTCAAGAACCTGACGGCTCTTTGGCCCGGCAAGGACAAGAACGCCATACATCTGCGTGATCGGGCGCAATGTCACTGAACCATCCGTCGGCAAGAGCTTGTGGAGGTAGTCGTGATCGTGGTTCTCGTAAGCGCCAGCCGAAACCAGGTAGAACTTGCCGGGAGCCCATTCGTAGACGGTGAACTCCGAACGAACGCCGCCGAGTTTGGTGAGCAGGTGGCAAAGCGCGATGCGGCCCTGCTTCTTGGGGATGCGGTTGGCAAGGATCGAGTCGAGCCAGGCGCGCGCGCCAGGACCGGTCACTTCCATCTTGGCAAAGGCCGACATGTCGAGAAGGCCGACATTATTGGTCACGTTCTTTATCTCGTGACCGACATGTTCGAAGTAGTTGGACCGGCGGAACGACCAGAGCTCTTTGACCTTGCCTTCGGCGTCAGGCTTTGGATGGTTCTGGTTCATGATCACATCGGGCTTGTCGAGCTTGGCGACATCGAGGCCATAACCCTGCGGCGCAAACCAGTTTGCACGCTCCCAGCCATAGACAGTACCGAATACCGCACCAAGCTGCTTCTGCCGGTCATAGGACGGCGAGCGCTTCAGCGGCCGTGCGGCGCCGCGCTCCTCGTCCGGATAGTGCACCGAGAACACTTCAGCATAGGCTTCCTCATTCTTTTCCTTGAGGTAGCCTTCCGTGGCGTAAGGCCCGAACCGGCGCGGATCTACGCCCATCATGTCGATGGAAGGTTCGCCCTCGACGATCCATTCGGCAAGCTGCCAGCCGGCACCACCGGCGGCGGTTACACCGAAGGAATGGCCTTCATTCAGCCAGAAATTCTTCAGCCGCGGTGCCGGTCCGATGATCGGCGAACCATCGGGCGTATAGGCGATCGCGCCGTTATAGACCTTCTTGATGCCGACTTCGGCAAAAGCAGGAACGCGGGCAATGGCAGTTTCGATGTGCGGTTCGAGGCGGTCGAGGTCTTCCTGGAAGAGTTCGTACTCGCTCTCATCCGACGGGCCATCGACATAGCAGACCGGCGCACCCTTTTCATAAGGTCCGAGCAGCAGACCGCCATTTTCCTCGCGCATGTACCAGGACGAGTCGCTCTCGCGCAAAACGCCCATTTCCGGCAGGCCCTTGGCCTTGCGTTCGAGAATGGCCGGATGCGGTTCGGTGACGATGTACTGATGTTCGACCGGGATGACCGGCACATCGAGGCCAACCATCTTGCCGGTCTTGCGGGCGAAGTTTCCGGTCGCCGATACCACATGTTCGGCGGTGATGTCGCCCTTGTCGGTCTTCACCAGCCACTGGCCGGATGGCAGCTGCTCGATGCCGAGCACAGTCGTATAGCGATAGATCGTGGCGCCGCGATCGCGCGCGCCCTTCGCCAAAGCCTGTGTCAGGTCGGCCGGCTGGATATATCCGTCTTCCGGATGCTGGATTGCGCCAAGAATGCCATCCGTTTCGGCCAGCGGCCAGATTTCCTTGACCTGTTCGGGGGTCAGCAGCCTGACCGGAACGCCGATGGTTTCGGCAACGCCGGCATAATACATGTATTCGTCCCAGCGATCCTTGGTGCGGGCGAGACGGATATTGCTGCAATTGGTGAAGCCGACATTCATGCCGGTTTCCTTCTGCAGTTCCTGATAGAACTTGACCGAGTATTTGTGGATCTGGCCCACGGAATAGCTCATGTTGAACAGGGGCAGCAGGCCCGCGGCGTGCCAGGTAGAGCCCGAGGTCAGTTCCTTGCGCTCGATCAGAACGACATCGCTCCAGCCCTTCTTGGCCAGATGGTAGAGCGTCGAGACACCCACCACACCACCGCCGATAACGACAACACGCGCCTCAGTCTTCATTTCACTCTATCCTTTGGTATCGATCGATGGTTCGGAACAGCTTTCGCCGATTTTTGTGCACTATGCCGCTCAGCATGTCTATCTCTAAGCCTGTTTGCGACATGGCCAAAACACGCCGCGACGCGCGGCAAACTGTCAGCATTGCTTGAAGAAATGCCGGGGCCTCTTCGCTGCAACGCTGGAAAGCTTTCGCTCCCATGAAAACCAAAAGCCGGCTGAAAATCAATTCAGCCGGCCAAGACATTTCTGGAATGCGGTCAATTCGATTTGGTTATTTGATCGAGACCTTGCCGCCCTTGATTTCGACGGTCTCGTTGCCCTTCAGGGCCTCGCGATCACCATTGGGGAAGGTAACAAAGCAGCCGCTGCTGCAGAAATCCACTGTCTCACCTGCGCCTACCTGCAATTGTGTCTTGCTGGAACCTTCTGTCACGACGATGGTCTGAGCGCTGTCGTCGCCGTTCTTGACGCTGGCAGCAAACGCCGAACCAGCCGAGATAGCGCTCAGCACAATGGCAACAATAATCTTGTTCATTCCTGTACCCGGTGTCGCCACCGCCCCTGTTCATCGGGCCCGCCTGGCCCCTTTTCGCTAACAGTTATAGCGGGATCAAAGTGAACGGCAACTGAACATGCCGTTGTTTTTGAACAGGGCAAATGTGCTACTGCTTGAACTTCTTTGCGTCCGCGGCAAGTTCCGCCTTAACCCGCTTCGTAAGCAGGTCGACAATCGAGTCGGCATCCTCCAGATGCAGATTGACGTCGCGTTGCGGATGCGGAATGTCGATCCCCTCTTCGGCAAACCGGTCGATGATCGCAAAGCGGATTTCATTCTGCACGGTTCCAGAGTTGGAAAGGTCCGCGAGATGCACGCGTATCTCAAAATCCATTGTTGAATCAAGGATCGCCTTGAACGCAACGAAGGGTTCGGGATTTTTCAATACCAGTGGATGGCTTCGCGCGATTTCCACGAGGATCGCATGGACGCGGCGCGGATCGACCTTGTGCGACACGCCGATCGGGATATCTACACGCCCGAGCTTGTTGCGATGGGTCCAGTTGCCGACGCTGCCATTGATGAACGACGAGTTGGGGATGATGAGCGATTGCCGCTGGAAGGTTTCGACTTCCGTTGCGCGGACGCTGATCTTCTTGACAATGCCGCCGACGCCCCCGGTCTCGATCCAGTCACCGACCTTGAAGGGGCGCTCTGCAAGGAGAATGAGGCCGGACACGAAGTTCGACACGATCGCCTGCATGCCGAAACCGATACCGAGCGACAGACCGCCGGCAACCAGGGCGAGGCTCGAAAGATTGATCCCCGCGGCGGAGATGCCGATGACGCCGGCTATGCCAAGCCCAAGATAGCCGACGGCGGTGCGGATGGAATTGCGGACGCCCGAATCGAGCTTGCCGCGCGCCATCACCCGCGTATCGAGCCAGCCCTGGAACCAGCGGGTAAAGAAGTAGAACACTGCAAACAGCAGGACGCCGGTAGCGATGGCGACAAGCGAAATGTTGAAGGAGCCGATCTGGAAACCCGTCGCAATCGTAAGGAACCATGCGGACATCTCACTCCACTGGAAACCCCAAAGCAGCAGTATGATCGGAATGCCAAGAATTACGACGAAGACGTTGATGACGATGCTCGCGACGAGGCCGAGTTGATCCATCGTCATATCGTCCATGCCGAACCGCGCCTGGACAGCGCGGCCAAGCTTGGTTCCAGCAAGCGCGTTCTCGTCGGATACCGCCCGAGCGGTCAGGAAACCAAGATACATCGTGACAAGGACGGCGCCGTTGATGACGATTTGCTGGGAAACGAAACGGGCAAGGCCGATATAGCCGAAGAGCGCCGCGATCATTGGAACGAGGCCGATCGTATAGAGGAAGATGCGAATGGCTCTCGGCCAAGCCTTGATCTTTCCGGTCTCCTCGTCTTCGAGCGGCTTCAGCAAAGCCATCGCAATGATGAGCAGTCCGACGAGAACTGTGGCAAAAAGGCTCTTTGCAACGGTAAGCGAGAGGGCAGAAGCCGCGATCTGGTTGATCGTGTCTGCGATATAGTCGAGCCCCGTGATGGTCGCCGTCGCCGTGATCAGAACCATCAGGATACGCCCGGGCCTTGGAGCCACGCGGACCAAACGCCAGTTCGGGGCTCCGGGGCAGATCACCGCCTGCGCCAAGGCATGAACGAAGTAGACGATGCCGATCACGCTGAACAGCATATAGATAAGCGACGCAATATCCGGCCGCATCACATTGAAATAGCCAAGGAACAGATAGGTCGTGGCAAGGAATACGACGACGGTCAACGACCGCATCAAGGTCGACCAGAACGCAACGGCGAGCCGGCTGAGGTAGGAGGGCGCTTCAATCCTGGCGTCGCGCTGATAGAGATGACCAAGCGTTCTCTGCCCACCTATCAAGAGCACCAGCGCTGCAATTGCAGCGAAGAAGGCAGCCGCGAGCATCGATTGCCATTTGAAGGTAATGACGAAGCGCCACCAGGACGCGACGAGGTGGTTCATCGTCTGCAGTTCCTGGCCATAGGCCTCGACTATCTCGCTGCCCAGCGAATAGTTGATGTTCACCCGCTGCGACAGCGTATGCGTGAAGAGCTCGCGCCTTGCCTCACCAACGGCGTCGATCATCTTGTTGACCTGGATCAATTGATCTTCGGTGTCGCCGAGAACGGCATTGATCTCTGCTTTCTCCGTCGTCAGCCGCGTCCGCTCATCCGTTACGATCTGGGCTTCCGGCGGTTGACCCTGCGCCGGCGGCGGCCCCAACTGTTCCAGACGTGAATTGATTTCCGTGATGCGGGGCCGGAATGAGACGCCGATATCCAGAAGCTTTTTTCCAGTCGCTTCCAGATTGAGCCGAAGGCCCGCCAGCGCCGCATCAGTATCCGCCTTACCCTTCTGCTGATCGAAATCAGCAATCTGTTTTTTCAAGGCATCGATTGCAGGCCGCTGTTCGGCGACAATGCTCGATACGGCCTCCGGCGCGGCTGCGGGCGCCTGCGCACTAGCGCCATACGGGAAGGCGGCCAAAAGCAGAACCGCGACAATCGTCAAAAGAAACTGCCGAAGGGGGCGGGAAATCACGATTTCATATCCATTTATGAATTGTCTTCGTTGCGCATCTGCCTGTTGATCTCGGCACAATCAAGGCTCTTCGTGAATTCCTCACGTTTGCTGGTCGGCACAGCGATAGTGCCCGCCGCTATCGTGGTGATCGAGTTATTCTTCCGACAGTAGCATAATCTGGGGATTATCATACTTCCCTCACCTTGACCGGCCCCGCTCGTTTCTGCTGGATTGGTCTTCCCGACGACAATTCCGTAACCTGTTGCAATGAACACACCAACCGATTCGCCTTCGAGACAATGAGACCATGATCATCAAATGCCCCTATTGCGGACCGCGTGACGTCATCGAATTCACCTATCAGGGCGATGCCACGCGAACACGCCCGGAGCCGGGGTCTGCCGATCAGGAAGCTTGGAACAGATATGTCTTTGACCGGACCAATCCGAGTGGCGCGCACCGCGAGTTCTGGCTGCATGGCGGTGGGTGCCGCCAACATCTGCTCGTCACCCGGGACATGACGACCCATGCCATTTCATCGGTTGCATTCGCGCGGGACGCAGTGAAATCTGCGACCGGTGAGCGTAAATGACCAGCACGCGGCTTTCCAAAGGCGGACGCATCGATCGGTCCAAGTCCGTAAGGTTCACATTCGACGGCAAGGCCTATAGCGGGCATCCGGGAGACACGCTCGCCTCGGCCCTCCTTGCCAATGGCATCACCCTTTTCGGGCGTTCGTTCAAATATCACCGTCCGCGCGGTGTCTTTGCCGCCGGAACCGATGAGCCAAACGCGCTCGTCACCGTCTTTTCGGGGGATGTGCGCGAACCCAATGTGCGCGCGACGGAGCTTGAGATTTACGACGGACTGGTCACACGGAGCCAGAACCGTTTCCCGTCGCTCGAACACGATTTCATGGCTGTCAATCAGTTGGCCGGGCCGCTTTTCTCCGCCGGTTTCTACTACAAGACCTTCATGGGACCCGCGATTGGTCCGCTGCGCGGCACGCGGTTCTGGATGTTCTGCGAGAAGTTCATCCGCCGCGCGGCCGGACTTGGCAGGGCTGGTACCGCGCCCGATCCGGAACGCTACGAGCGTATGAATGCCTATTGCGACGTTCTCGTTGTTGGTAGCGGTCCTGCGGGCCTTATTGCTGCGGAAGCCGCGGCCAGCACCGGCGCCCGCGTCATCATCGCCGAAGAAAGACCCATTGCAGGCGGTTCGTTGCTTGCATCGGGCGAAACAATCGACGGGCGCAGCCCCGCGGTGTGGGCGCGCGAGAAAGCGGCCGCGCTTGCCAGCCTGCCCAATGTCCGGTTTCTGACGCGGACCTCTGTGTGGGGCTATTATGACGGTAACGTGCTGACCGCCGTCGAGCACGTATCCGACTTCAAGCCGAATCGAACCAAGGGCCAGCCGCGCCAGCGCCATTGGGTTATCCGCACCGGCAAGACCGTTCTCGCAACCGGCGCATTCGAACGTCCCATCGTGTTCCCGGGCAATGATTGCCCGGGTGTGATGCTTGCGGATGCCGTGCGCCGCTTCGCGGTCGAATACGGCGTTGCCACGGGCAACAATGTCACCCTGTTTACCAATAATGACAGCGCTTACGATGCCGCGCGCACGCTGTCACTCGCCGGCGTCAACATCGTCGCGATCATTGACGTTCGCGCCGATGTATCGGGCACCTGCCGGGATATCGCGAATGTCGCGGGGGCAGAGCTTCTCTTAGGTCACGCGGTCACCGGCACCCATGCGGGCAAGACGCTGAGCTCGATCACCGTTCAGCACTTCAATGCCGAGACCGGACGGGTCTCAGGCGCTCCACGGGAGATCAAGACCGATTGCCTTGGCGTCTCGGGAGGCTGGTCGCCTGCCATTCATCTTGCCAGCCAGGCGGGCGGCAAACCGGAATGGGACGAGGATCTGCAGGCCTTCCTGCCGCCGGAGCCGAACCAGAACTGGGTGATGACAGGCTCCGCCTCCGGATATATGGACACGATCAGCGTGGTGTCCGACGCCGCGACGAAAGGCTCTGCCAAGAGCAGGCTGGTCCTGCCTCCGGTCGAAGCGCCCATGCTCGACGCCTCCCCAGCGCCGGTCTTCCAGATCGAACCCTCGGCAAAATCGCAAAAGGCCTTCGTCGATTTTCAGCATGACGTGACCGCCGATGATATCCGCCTTGCCTATCGGGAAGGCTTTCACTCGGTCGAGCATCTGAAACGCTATACAACGCTTGGAATGGCGACCGATCAGGGCAAGACCTCCAATGTTCCGGGCCTTGCTATCATGGCCGATGCGCGTGGAATTTCGATCCCGCAAGCTGGCACGACACGGTTCCGCCCGCCCTTCACCCCGGTCTCGCTGGGGGCTCTTGCCGGCGAGCGCTACGGCGACCTGCGCCCGCACCGGCTGACGCCGATGCATGACTGGCATCTGGCCAACAGTGCCAAGACCTATGAAGCCGGGCTCTGGCACCGGCCGATGATTTACGGCAGTCACGGCGAAACCGTCGAGCAGGCCTATGTGCGCGAGGCCCGCGCCGTCCGGCAAAGCGTCGGGATCGTTGATGTGTCCACGCTTGGCAAGATCGACATCCAGGGGCCCGATGCGGCGGAATTGCTCGACCGCGTCTACACCAACATGTTCTCGACCCTGCCGGTCGGCAAGGCGCGCTATGGGTTGATGTTGCGCGAAGACGGCATTGCCTTCGACGACGGCACCACCTGGCGGCTCGGCGAAACCCAGTTCCTCATGACCACGACCACCGCCAATGCCGGGACGGTCATGCAGCACCTCGAGTATTATCTCGACTGCATCTGGCCGGATCTGCGCGTACATCTGACGTCAGTCACCGACGTGTGGGCGGGCACAGCCGTGTCAGGGCCAAAATCCCGCGCACTGCTCGAAGCCTGCGTGACCGGGACAAAGGTCGACAATGACACCTTGCCATTCATGGGCATCGTCCACGGCAAGATCGACAACATCCCCGTCATGATCTGCCGCCTCTCCTTCTCTGGCGAACTGGCCTACGAGGTCTATTGCGGCGCGGGGTTCGGTACCAAGGTCTGGGAAGCATTGCTTGCCGCGGGCCAGCCATTCGACGTCATGCCCTACGGACTTGAGGCTTTGGGAACGCTGCGCATCGAGAAGGGGCACGTCACAGGTGCTGAAATCGATGGACGCACCAGCGCCCACGATCTCCATCTCGACTGGATGCTGTCGAAGAAGAAGCCGTTCATCGGCTCGGCCATGCTCGAACGCGAAGGGCTGACGGATGAAAACCGCCTCTCGCTCGTCGGCCTGATCTCCCTCGACAATCAATCGATCACCGGCGGCAGCCATATCGTGACCGACGCCAATCCGCGTGAGCCTGCCGACAGCTTCGGTCACGTCACCGCCGCCTGTTATTCACCCGCCCTCGGCAAATACATTGCGCTGGCGCTGGTCAAGCACGGAACGTCGATGATCGGCAATCGCGCCTTCGCAACGGATCTGCTTCGGGGCAAGCATTGCCCGGTCGAGATCGTCAGCCATCACATGTTTGATCCAGAAGGGAGCCGGATGCATGGCTGAGATTCAATCGCCGCTCGGCAAGGCATATGTTCCGGGTGATCATGGCAATGCGGCCGGAGGCGTTGGCGTGACCATCCGCGAGCGCAGGAACCTCTCGATCATTCAGGTCACCGCCTGGAGCGATACCATTCCCGCCGTATTGACGGCGATCGGCAGCGCCACTGGCCTTGTCCTTCAGAACAAGGCCGGACTTGGCCGTGTTGCCGGCGAGAAGTCCGTCTTCGGCTTTGCGCCGGGGCGGTATTTTATTGTCGGCGCCACGCCGGAACTTGAATTGCGGCTGCGGTCAGTTATCGCGCCGGACCTCGCAACCATCATCGACCTCACCCATGGCCGCACGGTGATCCGCGTCAGCGGTCCCCGTGCCGAGTGGGTACTCTCGAAGCTTTTTGCGATCGATTTTTCCGAACATGCGTTCCCCATCGCCTATGGAAGGGCGACGCTTCATCACGACATTCACACCAATATCCAGCGCATCGACGACGAAACCTTCGATCTCTACGTGTTCCGCACCTTCGCCCGCTCGTTCTGGCAAACGCTGGGGCACGCCGCCGAGGAGGTCGGCTACCGGGTGGAGTGAAGTTCTATTTGAACGCGAAGACGTCTTCGTCCGGGTCGCCGGTCCCGCTTTCGAGCAGCAGGTTCGTCTGGATGCGAGGGGTTCGCTTGCCAAACCATATCGGCTGCCCGGTGCGCAAATCGCGGTGTTGCGTTGTCATGAGATGTTCCGAAATCCGAGGAAATGATCATGCGCAACGGTCGTGCAACCAGTCTAGTTCCGTCGCTTCTCAGTTTGCCAGCGCGCTCTTGGCCGCCCGCCCGGCCACGTAGACCTCGGCAATGGACCTGTCGTCGCCCATGGTCTGCATCAGGAAAAGCTCCTCAACCAACGTCTCGACTGTCTCCATGCGGATTCGCATCGCCGGCGTTGCGCGCGCATCGAGCACAACACAGTCGGCCTCGGCGCCGGGCGTGAAAGAACCGATGACACCTTCCAAAGATAGGGCACGCGCGTTGCCAAGTGTTACCTGATAGAAGGATCGCAGCGGATGATAGCGCTGGCCCTGAATATTGAGGATCTTGTAGCCTTCGTCGAGCGTGCGCAGCATCGAATAAGACGTACCTCCGCCAATATCCGTAGCGATGGCATTGCGCACGGGAGGATTTGAGGTGCGCAAACGCGCCAGATCGAACAGCCCGCTGCCAATGAAAAGATTGGAGGTCGGGCAGAACACCGCCACCGAACCCGCATTTGCGATCGCACCGATCTCCGCATCGGTCAGATGGATGCAATGTCCGAGTAATGTCTTCTGTCCAAGCAATCCGTAGTGCTCGTAGACGTTGGTGTAGTCGCGGCTCCACGGGAACAGCTCCGCCACAAAGGCGATCTCGGCAGTATTCTCGCAAAGATGCGTCTGCACGTGCAGGTCCGGGTGTTCCTGCACCAGCGTGCCGGTCATTTGAAGCTGTTCTGGCGTCGATGTCGGCGCAAAACGCGGTGTGATGGCGTAGAGCTGGCGTCCCTTGCCGTGCCATTCGGCGATCAGTGCCTTGCTGTCGTCATAGCCGGATTGCGGTGTGTCCAGCAAACCGGGAGGCGCATTTCGGTCCATCATCACCTTGCCGGCGACCATGCGTAGGTTGCGCCGGTGCGACTCGGCGAAAAAAGCCTTAACCGACGCTTTGTGCACCGAGCAATAAGCCGCGGCCGTAGTTGTGCCATGCCGGATCAATTCATCGAAAAAGGCCGAAGCAATGCGTTCCGGATGCCCCTGATCGGAGAATTTCTGTTCCTCCACAAAAGTATATTTGCTCAGCCATTCCATCAGCGCGCCGGCATAGGATCCGACCACCTGCATTTGCGGGAAATGGATGTGCGTGTCGATGAAGCCCGGCAGGATCAGGTGCGGACGGTGGTCCTTGACCTCGACGTTCCGGCCGTCACCCGCTTGCAGAACGGCGAAATCATCCATGGCAACGATCCTGCCGTCGCGAATGAGCAATCCGCCATCCTCGATATAGGTGAATACCCCCGTGCTTTCCTCGCCGGCCAGCGGCTCGTCGTTGAAGCTCAGGAGACGCCCCCGCAACAATACGTCCGTCATCGCGCTGACTTCCCTGCTGTCGCTCCACGATACCAGGCGACGATCAAAGCGCGTTCGTCGTCGGTGATGTGGGTCAGGTTTCCGGGCGGCATGGCGTGGGTGGCGCCCGCCTGAACGTAGATCTCGCTTGCATGCACCGCGATCATTTCGGCCGAATCAAGCCGGACCCCTTTTGGCGGCATCATGATCCCTTCCCATGAAGGCTCCGCCGCATGGCACATGGAACAGCGTCCCATGACCGTGTCGCGCACCTGCCCGAAATTCGCGGCCATCAGAAACGGTTCGGCGGCGCGCGAGACCTTCTCTTCACCGGTCAGGACTTTCGGGACAGTCGAAAGCCAGATGATGATGATGAACAGAATCGTGCTCGCCAGCCAGGTCCAATGCGGATTGCCGGTTCCTGCGTGTTTGGAGTTGAAATAGTGGCGGATCAGGACGCCGATGATGAAGATCAGCGCCGCAATGATCCAGTTGAACTCTGTCGACGTTGCCAGCGGATAGTGGTTCGACAACATCAGGAAAATGACAGGCAGCGTCAGATAATTATTGTGTGTCGAGCGTTGCTTTGCCTGTTTTCCAAGCTTGGGGTCCGGAGATCTCCCTGCAATCAGCTCCGCCACCACCTTCTTCTGGTTGGGAATGATCAGCAGGAAGACATTCGCGGACATGATCGTCGCGGTGAAAGCGCCAAGATGCAGGAAGGCGGCGCGCCCGGTAAACAGATGGGTGTAGCCCCAGGCCATGAACACGATCACGCCATAGAGGATGATCATCAATGCCGTATCGTTGGAAGCAAGCGGCGATTTGCACAGGAAATCATAGATCAGCCAGCCAATGGAGATCGACGCCAGCGAGATCAGGATGGCAACCGGAGTGAAAACGTCGAGGACGTTGCGGTCGATCAGGTAGAGATCAGCGCCAGCGTAATAAACGATGCAAAGCAGCACAAATCCCGACAGCCACGTCGCGTACGATTCCCATTTGAACCAGATGAGGTGCTCCGGCATATGCGCCGGGGCGACCATGTATTTCTGGATATGGTAGAAACCGCCGCCGTGAACCTGCCATTCCTCGCCGTTCACGCCTTGCGGAAGATTGGCGTGGCGGCGCAAGCCAAGATCAAGCGCGATGAAATAGAAGGATGACCCGATCCACGCGATCCCGGTGATCACGTGCAGCCAGCGCACGGCAAAGTTCAGCCATTCCCAGAAAATCAGATAATCCATTGGCGCCCCATCAAAACCAAGGGTCAGGACCCTCGCCTTACAATGCGGTCGTTCGCGGGCCGATGCAACTAGAGCCTTTCTTGCTTAAATGGAATCGTTCGAGCGGTTCTGCGGCCTACTTCGAATCGTGGAAGATAATGCCGAGCGTGTGGCGCTTGCCCTTGCGCAGACGGCTGACTCCGTGGCGCATGTTGACGCGATAGTGGCCGCGCGAACCCTTCACCGGGCGGTGGCTGACTGGAAAGATGACAGCGTCGCCCTGCTCCAGAGCCACGACCTCGGCACGCGACTGCATGCGCGGCCGCTGTTCAGTGAGCACGAACTCGCCCCCGCTGAAATCCTCGCCCGGCTGCGACAGCAGGAATGCCACCTGCAACGGAAAAACGTGGGCGCCATAAATGTCCTGATGCAGGCAATTGTAGTCACCTTCGCCATATTCCAGCAGCAGCGGGGTCGGGCGGTCCTGTCCGGCGGCGTGGCATCTTTCGATGAAGGCTTCGTGCCCGTCAGGATAACGGACATCAATGCCCATCAATTCGTTCCAGCGGTTGGCAATTGCAGCAAGCGGCGGATACAGCTCCGTGCGAAGGCTATGAACGAGCGGCGGCAGCGGATAATTGAAGTACTTGTATTCGCCCCGTCCAAATCCATGCCGTGCCATGACGATGCGCTTGCGAAACTGACTGTCGTCCGGATATCCGGCTGCCAGTTGCTCGCAATCGGCCTTGGACAATGCGCCTTTCAGTACCGCGCAGCCGAACTGGTCCAAATCCGCTTCGATGTGATCCCACCGGGTGAAAGAAAGGGCGTTACTTGCATCAGTCACGATAATTCTCCTGCAGTCGAAATCTGCGATATCAGTGCAATTTTGCGGCCGTCGTTCCACCCGTTTCCTGCAAAACGCCGACCTTTCACAACAATCGCCGGCTTTACACGTCGATTTTAAGTGACTCAGGCCCCGAGACTTCATAATACAGAAACAGCGAGGCGCTTTGCGCCGCGATGAATTGAATATTGGATTGTTGCATGGACGTTCAGGGAAATAGCAAGACAGGAAAGCGCAGCGCTGCTCCGCTCCTGATTTCTATTTTCTGGCTCGTATCCACCATTGGCGCTGCCTTGGGCACGGTCTATGCGGCGAGCCCGGAAGCCAACCGGGCCGCGAGCGAAATCGGGTCGCCAAATCGGAACGAGACCCGCGTTGCGCATGAGAGCGACAATCACTCGGCTCCGGTCCAAAGGCCGATGCGCGTTGTGGCGCTTGAGGCTCTGCACCTGAAAATCAAGAGCGGAATGCGGACCGATGGCGGATCGCAGGACGCCCTGTTGCCCGAAGTGTCAGCATTGGCAATTGCGGGCTGTGACAATGCCCGCGCGGCTCTGGCGACCAAGCCCATCCTGCTCGCTCACCAGTCTCTTTTCAGCGCCCGCGCCCCGCCGCGCGCTTTGGGCTGATATCACCATTTCCAATACGGAAATGACGAAAACAAACTCCGGCGGCCGCCAAGGTAGACTCGTAGATCAGTTCTCCGCAGCGCCGCATATCTCATAACGGAACACAGCTATGCGTACTTCGAGATGGGTCCTCTGGACCTATATTTTCATCATTCTGGCGGGCATTGTGCTCGCGCTTCCGAACCTCTTCACCAAGGCGCAGCTTGACGCCCTCCCGAACTGGCTACCGAAGAAGCAGGTGGCGCTGGGTCTCGACCTGCGCGGCGGCTCCTATCTCGTTCTCGAAGTCGATGCGGCCGCGCTCAAGAAAGACCGCATCCGCTCCATTCTGGACGATGCGCGCGGCCATCTGCGCACCGCGAAGATTCAACCGCAATCCGTGCGTGTCGCCGGCGATTCCGTGATCGTCACGCTCGCCGATGCGTCGCAGCGCGATGCCGCCATCGCCGCCTTGCGCGAACTGACGACACAGGTCGCGCAGGTCGGTTTCGCGGCCCCGGTCAGCGACATCGACATCAGCGGCACCGACAATCAGATCCGCCTGACGCTGACTGAGGCCGGCTTGAAGGACAAGCTCGACAACGCCTTGCAGCAAAGTCTTGAGATCGTTCGCCGCCGCGTCGATCAGGTCGGCGTTGCCGAACCTTCCATCCAGCGCGTCGGTTCCGATCGTATTGTCGTCCAGCTGCCCGGTCTGCAGGACCCCAGCCAGTTGCGCGCGCTGCTCGGCAGCACCGCCAAGATGACCTTCCACATGGTTGCCGATCAACCCACCGGAGCAACGCCGCCTCCCGGCGTATCGATCCTGCCGGATGCGAAGAACCCGGCAATCACCTACCCGGTTGAAGATCGCGTCGCCATCAGCGGCGAACGCCTGACGGATGCGCGCGCCGCCTTCGAACAGCAGACGAACCAACCGATCATCACCTTCCGCTTCGACAATGTCGGCGCCCGCCAGTTTGCCGAAATCACCAGTCAGAATGTCGGACGTCCCTTCGCCATTGTCCTCGACGGCAAGGTCCTGACCGCACCGGTCATCCAGGTACCGATCACCGGCGGCTCCGGCCAGATCACCGGCAATTTCACGGTGCAGGATACGGTAACGACCGCGGCGCTCTTGCGCGCCGGCGCCCTGCCCGCTCCGCTGACCGTCATCGAAGAACGCACGGTCGGTCCGGATCTAGGCGGCGACGTCATCAAGATGGGTCTCCTGACCGGCTTTATCGGGTTTGCGCTGGTCGTCGCCTTCATCTTCATCCTCTATAGCGGCTGGGGCCTCATCGCCAACCTTGCCCTGGCACTCAACGTCGCCCTGACCTTCGGCATACTCAGCCTGCTCGGAGCAACGCTTACCCTTCCCGGCATTGCCGCCATCATCCTTGGTATCGGCTTCGCGGTCGATGCGAACATCCTGATCAACGAGCGTATTCGCGAAGAGGCGCGCAAGGGTATCGGTGCGATGGCTGCGGTCGATCGCGGGTTCCGGCTTGCCTATTCGACGATTGTCGACGCCAACGCCACCCACTTGATCGCGACGTTCCTTCTCTTCCTGTTCGGCACCGGCCCCGTGCGCGGCTTCGCCATCACCATGATCATCGGCGCCCTGGTATCGATGTTCACGGCGGTGACGGTCGTGCGCATCATCATGATGGAAATCGTCCGCCGCCGTAAGATGAAGACGATCCATATCGAGCATCTGTTCAAGCTCGTTCCGGAAAACACGAACATCTCGTTCATGAATGCGCGGTTCTTCGGTATCGGCGTTTCGATCTTCCTGTCGATCGCATCGATCATCCTGTTCATCCATCCGGGCCTCAACTACGGCATCGACTTCAAGGGCGGTATCCAGGTTGATGTCACGACCTCGAAACCCGCCGACCTCGCCACCATGCGTTCCACGCTCGAAGGCCTCGGCCTTGGCGAAGTCGCCCTGCAGCAGGGCGGCGGCGACAACCGGGTGCTGATCCGCGTGCAGCGCCAGGAGGGCGGTGAGACGGCCCAGACCGAAGCTGTGACCAAGGTCAAGGCTGCGGTCGAGCAGCTTGATCCGGGTGTGAAGATCGAAAGCTCGGAAGTCGTCGGGCCGAAAGTCAGCGGCGAATTGGCAAGGTCCGGCATTCTCGCGGTCGTCCTCGCCAGCCTTGCCATGCTGTTCTACATCTGGTGGCGTTTCGAATGGCATTTCGCGCTCGGCGCCATTGCCACCCTCATCCTCGACACCACGAAGACCGTCGGCTTCTTTGCGTTGATGGGGCTCGACTTCAACCTGACCGCCATCGCCGCCCTTTTGACCATCATCGGTTATTCGGTGAACGACAAGGTGGTCGTCTACGACCGCATGCGTGAAAACCTGCGCATTCACAAGAAGATGCCGCTGCGCCAGATCATCGATCTCAGTATCAACCAGACATTGGCACGCTGTATCTACACCTCCCTGACCGTCTTCCTCGCCATGCTTCCCATGGCGATCTGGGGCGGCAAGGCCGTGGAAAACTTTGCGCTGCCGATGCTCTTCGGCGTGATCATCGCGACGAGTTCCTCGCTCTTCATCGCTGCACCGATCCTGCTGCTGCTCGGAACCTGGTGGGAAAAGAACCACCCGCAGCGCATCGGCGAAAAGCCGGTCGCCCAGAGCTGACAGACAAAAGTCTAAATATCTGCGGCACATGGAAAAAAACACATTCCGTGTGCCGCAGTTTTGACGAAAGCGGTTTGCAAGACATCCCCGGTACGCAATACTGCGCATGCTCGCAGGATCACCAATTTTTCCGATCAATACCCCACGGAGGAGACGCCGACATATGCCTCATGAAACGCCGCTGATTGCGACAATCGTCATAGGTCTTGTATTGGCCTTCATATTCGGTGCGATTGCCAACCGGTTGCGTATTCCTCCCCTTGTCGGATATCTCATCGCCGGCGTACTCGCCGGCTCGCACACACCAGGATTTGTGGCCGATCAGAAACTGGCGGCCGAGCTCGCCGAAATCGGCGTCATCCTGCTGATGTTTGGCGTAGGCCTTCATTTTTCCCTGAAAGACCTGCTTTCGGTTCGCGCCATCGCCATTCCGGGCGCAATTGTCCAGATCGTCGTCGCGACCCTGCTTGGCGCTGGCCTTGCCTGGATTCTCGGCTGGGGCTTGCAGGCCGGTCTCGTTTTCGGTCTCGCGCTGTCTGTTGCAAGTACCGTCGTCCTGCTGCGTGCCATGCAGGAGCGCCGCCTGATCGAGACGGAACGCGGCCGCATCGCCGTCGGCTGGCTGATTGTCGAAGATCTGGCCATGGTCCTGGCGCTGGTTCTGCTGCCCGCCATCGCCGGAGCGGTCAATGGTGGCGGCGAGATCCGTGCCGCCAGCGATCCCATTGTCAACTATTTCGACCTTGGCGTTGGCGGGGTTATCCTGCTGACGCTTGCCAAGGTCGTGGCTTTCGTCGCGGTCATGCTCATCGTCGGACGCCGGGTCATCCCCTGGACCCTTCATACCATCGCCCATACCGGATCACGCGAACTTTTCCGCCTGGCGGTGCTGGCGATCGCGCTTGGCTTTGCCTTCGGTGCGTCAAAGCTTTTCGGCGTCTCGCTGGCGCTCGGCGCCTTCTTCGCCGGCATGATCATGAGCGAATCCGAACTCAGCCAGCGCGCCGCCGAAGAATCGCTTCCCCTGCGCGACGCCTTCGCAGTTCTGTTCTTCGTTTCGGTCGGCATGCTGTTCGATCCGATGACCATTGTCCATGATCCGCTGCCGCTGCTGGCGACGCTTGCGATCATCGTGGTCGGCAAGTCGCTGGCAGCGTTCTTCATCGTGCAAGCCTTCGGCTTTCCGTCGGGCACGGCGCTGATCATTTCCGCAAGTCTCGCTCAGATCGGCGAATTCTCCTTCATCCTGGCGGAGCTTGGCGTCGATCTCGGCATGCTTCCGCAAGAAGGCCGCGATCTGATCCTTGGCGGCGCCATTCTCTCTATTCTGGTCAACCCATTGATCTTCGCCGCGGTGACCTATTTGAAACCGAGGCTCGAAAAACGCGGCGCTGAGCCGGTTGCCGATACAAACGAACCCATTGAGGAGGAACAGGCTGCCGAGGAAATCCACCCGACAGCCCTCACCGACCATTCGGTGCTCGTCGGCTATGGCCGCGTTGGCAGTCTTGTCGGCGACGCCCTCAAGGAACTGGGAAAGCCGTTCCTCGTGATCGAAGACGCCGACAAGACCGTGGCAAAATTGCGCGACGACAATATCGAAACCATTGTCGGCAATGCCGCCAATGGCGACGTGCTTGCTGCAGCCAATCTGTTGGGCGCCAGACAGTTGATCCTTGCCATCCCGAACGCCTTTGAAGCCGGACAGGTCGTTGTGAAGGCACGCGCCGCCAACCCCGCGATCAATATTCTGGCGCGCGCCCATTCGGATGCCGAAGTGCAGCACTTGCAGGATCTCGGCGCCAATACGGTTATCATGGGCGAGCGTGAGATTGCCCGAGGCCTTGTCTCCCACATTCTCGGCCTTGACGAGCCGATCGGCCGAGGACCATTGACCGAACAACAATAAAAACAAGACGACAGAAATGCGTCGGCAGGACAGAGCATGAAGCTGAAGGATTATGTATGGCCAGTGATCGGACTGGCCGCCGTCGTGATTTCCGTATGGCTCCTCTACAAGGAACTGCGGAGTATCTCGCTGGATGACGTAATTCACAGCATCTACGCCATTCCGACGCACCGCTGGGTTCTGGCCGGCCTGTCATCGCTTGCCGCTTATGCCGCGCTTGCCGGCTACGACCGCATTGCGCTTCTGCATCTTCGCCGCAAGATTTCCTGGCTGTTCATCGCGCTCTGCTCGTTCACCACCTATGCGCTATCGCACAATATCGGCGCATCTGTCCTCTCCGGAGCCGTCGTTCGATACCGCGCCTATTCCTCGCAGGGGCTGAGCGGAACCGAAATTGCACTGCTGATCGCCTTCTGTTCATTCACCTTCATGCTTGGCATATTGACGCTAACCGCCTTCGTGCTTCTGATCGAACCCGAACTGTTGCAGCGGTTCAATACCGACTTGCCGGTTTATGTGGGCTATATCCTCGGCTTCGGCTCGCTGGCGCTGGTGTTGCTCTATATCTTTGGCAGCTGGCTGCATTTCAAACCCTTGCACATTCGCCATTTTACGCTGGAGTATCCGCGCCTGACGGTTGTCGCACAGCAACTGATCGTCGGACCTCTGGAACTCATCGGCGCCGCGGCGATCATCTATTTCACCCTCCCCGCCGCCGGAAACCCTGGCTTCCTTGTCATCCTCGGCATCTTCCTCGTGTCCTTTTCCGCCGCGTTGATCTCGCACGCGCCCGGCGGCCTCGGCGTACTGGAACTGGTTTTCCTGACGGGCCTGCCTGACATGAATCATGCGGATGTTCTGGCGGCACTCATCATTTTCCGCCTGTTCTATCTGTTGATCCCCTTCGCCCTTTCCCTTCTCGTGGTTCTTTATTTCGAACGCTCGCAATTGCTTCTGCGTTGGTACAAGAAGGACGGCGACAGGTGACGAGAATCCGGACGGGCGGGATTTCACAATAACGGCAAACGCCGAAAGTAATATTTTCCATATTTCAAAGTCTTTAGTGCCCTGTTCCTTCAAGGATCAGCGCGACGAACCTATTTTGAGGTCACACTTCAGGAAGTTCCCTTGATTTAAGGAGTGATGGCACCGATGACGACATTGATCATTCCAGGATATCGCGGATCCGAAAGCGGCCACTGGCAACGGCAATGGCTGGAGGAAGACGATACCGCGCGTCTCGTGGAACAGGACGATTGGGAAAATCCAGTCCTGTCGCAATGGCTCTACGTGCTGGAAGCAAAGCTTGCGGAGACCCCCGACGCCATCCTCGTCGCCCATAGCCTCGGCTGCGTTCTGGTGTCCCACCTTGCCAGCCGCCCCTCTGCCGCGCATGTGGCGGGCGCACTTCTCGTTGCCCCTGCCGATGCCGAGCGCATGGCCACGCAGGATCCGAAATTCCGCAGCTTCGCGCCCTTGCCGCGCCAAAACCTCGGTTTTCCGTCGATCGTCGTTGCCAGCCGCAACGATCCCTACATGTCGTTCAACAAGGCGCAGGCTTTGGCCGGCGTCTGGGGATCGGGTTTCGTCGATGTGGAATATGCCGGCCACATAAATGTCGAGAGCGGATTCGGTTCGTGGCCGGACGGCCATATCCTGGCCAATTCGATGCGCCGGCCACAGGAAGCTTTTCGCACGCAGCGCGCGGCTTGATAAGAATAAAGAGGCCCAAACTTAAAATCATAAAGCAAAAACCGGCCGGATAGGCGCTTGCCTGTCCGGCCGGTTTTCGCATGGCTCACATCACCAGAAGCCGCGGTGCTGCCAGCACCAGAGGAAATCTTCTTCCGTCCAGTTGCGGTGCTTCTTGGCCGATGCTTCCTCGCAATCCCGCTTGCTGGCATCGTTCCTATTGCGGTCAAGCGTTTCGATCGCGAAAACCTCGCGCCACAAGCGTTCCGCCCGATTAAAGATGCCTGATACTTCACTGTACATTGCGACCTCCATGAAACAATTCGGGTGCAGAGTGCAGTTGCCTTTTGGGTCAACCGATAGCCGATGATGACCGCTTGAAATCATTTGTCAACAATCTCTACCAAGTTAATCGTGTATTAAAAGTGTGAACGCACCGTGTGTGGTTCGGGGAGAATCTTAATGAATTATTATTTTTCAGCGCCTTACACGTCATTTTTAAGCCATTTCTCCGCCCTAAAAAAACTCACTTTTTTAACGTTTCTACACTAGAAAATATCGCGCGACGGACTATGACTGCATGCCAACGGTAGTCAGGCAGAGAAAATGATATCGCAAAAAGCCAAGTACGCACTGCGGGCGCTTGTCGTTCTCGCCAGGGCGGACGCCGAGAAAGCCCTCTTCATCTCGGACATTGCCGAAGAGCAAAACATTCCGAAGAAGTTCCTTGAACAGATCCTTCTCGATCTGAAGCACCAGGGCATTGTCATGAGCCGCCGCGGCAAGATGGGCGGCTACCTGCTGCTCAAGCCAGCCGAGGACATTACCTTCGGCGAGGTGCTGCGTCTCATCGATGGCCCGATCGCTCCCCTGCC
This sequence comes from Hyphomicrobiales bacterium, assembly GCA_900473175.1. Taxonomy (GTDB): domain Bacteria; phylum Pseudomonadota; class Alphaproteobacteria; order Rhizobiales; family Rhizobiaceae; genus Phyllobacterium. The sequence continues at coordinate 45,106 of UCKM01000029.1, forward strand.
ATGCCTCAGCAAAATTGCCTATCGCCGCTGCGAGGATTGCCAGAGTGAGGAGACGTGCGAAATCCGCCACGTCTTCAACGAAGTCGCCAATGTGACGCGCGGCGTTCTCGACAAGACAACAATTGCCGACTGCCTTGTGTACGGCGCAAACGGCAAGGTAGCGGCGATGCTCGATAGCTGAGGATCATTTCCTCAACTTGGGTACCGCACGTCTTATGTAAACACCGCCCTGCCGATCACCGGCGTCGAGGGCACCGCCACATCGCGCGGCTCCAGCATGCCGGCATGACAGGCCGCATGCCCGGCCTCGCTCGCCATGGCAAAAGCACGAGCCATGGCCACCGGATCACCGGCCTTCGCGACAGCCGTGTTGAGGAGGATCGCTTCGAACCCGAGTTCCATGACTGTCGCCGCATGCGATGGCCGGCCGAGGCCAGCATCGATGATCATGGGAACGTCCGGAAAATGTCCGCGCAACGAGCGCAATGCGTGCGTGTTCAGCGGACCCTGAGCCGAACCGATCGGTGCGCACCAGGGCATCAATACCTCACAACCCGCGTCGAGCAGGCGCTCCGCGACGATCAGGTCATCCGTCGTATAGGGAAAGACCTTGAACCCCTCATCCGACAATACACGGGCGGCCTCGACCAGCGCGAAGACATCCGGCTGCAGCGTGTCGTGATTGCCGATGACTTCGAGTTTGATCCAGTCGGTCGCGAATAGATCACGCGCCATCTGGGCCGTCAAAACCGCTTCTTTCGCCGTGTGGCATCCCGCCGTGTTCGGCAGCACATGGACATCCAGCGACCGGATGATGGACCAGAATCCGTCACCGGATCTGCCGCCTGCCGTTTCCCGCCGCAACGACACGGTGACAATTTGTGTGCCTGAAGCCTTGATCGCATCGAGCAGGATCGAAGGCGATGGATATTGGGCGGTGCCAAGCAGCAGGCGCGATGAGAGTTGCTTATTATAGAGGGTAAGCACGATGGCACCTCCCCGATATTATCGCATATGGAAGAACGTGGCGCAGTGAGCGGCGCCATTCACCCTCCCCCAACGTGGGGAGGGTCGACGCGAAGCGGCGGGGTGGGGGAAATATCGGGATGATGCCCTCAACACCGAGCCTGTTGCCGGATCCGGCCCCCGCTGGGGAAAGGTAAGCCGAGGCCCGGATTGCCCTATTCACATATGCGGTTGCCTTGCCGGAGGGTGCCACGACGCAATGGAACTTGAGCATGCTACCCTCCTTGCTTTGGTGTGAGGATCTCGATGCGGTCACCGTCCTGCAGAAGGCATTCTCGTCGCTCCGCGGCCCTTACCAACTCATTGTTCACTGCAGTCGCAAGCCATTCCCCCTCGAACTCCAGTTCGATCATCAAACCGTCGAGGGACTGCGCCGAGACCTGATGCGGTTCGCCGTTGACGATAAGCTTCATGGCGTCCTGTTCCTTTCATCCAAAATCATGTCGGCCGCCTGCTGCGCCATTGCCGGTGCAAGCAGGAACCCATGGCGATAAAGTCCATTAATGGCGATCGTCCTGCCCTCACGAACCACGCGCGGCAGATTGTCGGGATAGGCGGGGCGAACACCGGTCCCCGTCTCGATGATCTCCGCCTCGCCGAATGCCGGGTGCAGACCATAGGCCGCGTTGAGGAGTTCCATCATCGACCGCGCGGTGATCGGCCCCGTCGCATCGCTCTCGATCATGGTCGCACCGACCATAAACGTATGATCGCCCCGAGGCACGATATAGACCGGAAAGCGCGGATGGATGAGCCGGACAGGCCGCGACAGCGAAACGTCCGACGTTCGCAGCAGAAGCATTTCCCCGCGCACGCCGCGTATGGCCTTATCCGGCGTGGAACGGCCAATGCACTCGATTATCCAATCGAATCGCGTCGAATCGTATTGGGATAGATCGGTCTCGAATGAGACGCCGGAAGCAGCAAGCTTCGCCGCCAGACTTACCAGCACATGCCGCGGATCAAGGTGCGCTTCCGTCGCAAAGAACAATCCCTTGCGAAAGCGCGCTCCAAGATCCGGCTCCAGCGTGGCAATCGATTCTTCCCCAACCCGCTCGAAACCAGTGGTGCGGGAAGCAAAACGGTCGAGTTCCTTTGCGTCGCGCACCGGTGCAAGCACCAGCGTCCCATTGCGCAATACGCAGCCCGGAAGCGCGGCCTCCCACCAATCAGCCGCGCGCAAGCCGAGTTCGACAACCGGCTGCTCGGCGCTTTCCCGCTCGCAATAGGGAGCGAGCATGCCGCCCGCATACCACGAGGCCGCGGCACGTCCGCCGCCCCGCCACGGATCGGCGACCGTAACGCGCAAACCGCGCGCGGCCAGCTCGTGAGCAGCCGCAAGGCCGGCAACGCCGGCCCCTTTGACGAGTACCTCCATCCGGTCAGTTCTTGCCGTTCAAGGGCATGTAAAGATCGCCGCCTTCGCGGAATTTCTCCGCCATCGCTGCCATGCCCTCCTTCTGTGCCTCGGCGCGAATGTCATGCGAGATGCGCATGGAACAGAATTTCGGCCCGCACATGGAGCAGAAATGCGCCACCTTGTGCGCTTCCTTCGGCAATGTCTCATCGTGATAGAGACGCGCCGTTTCCGGATCGAGCGACAGGTTGAATTGGTCCTCCCAGCGGAACTCGAAGCGGGCACGCGAAAGGGCATCATCGCGCAGTTTCGCTGCCGGATGCCCCTTGGCGAGATCGGCCGCATGGGCCGCGATCTTGTAGGTGATGACGCCTACTTTGACGTCGTCGCGATTGGGCAGACCAAGGTGCTCCTTCGGCGTCACATAGCAAAGCATCGCCGTCCCGAACCAGCCGATCATCGCAGCGCCAATCCCGGACGTGATGTGGTCATAGCCCGGCGCAATGTCCGTCGTGAGCGGTCCAAGCGTGTAGAAAGGGGCCTCGCCGCAGACGGCGAGCTGCTTGTCCATGTTCTCCTTTATTTTGTGCATCGGCACATGGCCGGGGCCCTCGATCATCACCTGGCAATCCTTGGCCCACGCGATCCTGGTCAATTCGCCCAGCGTTTCGAGTTCGGCAAATTGCGCCGCATCATTGGCATCGGCGATCGAACCCGGACGCAGCCCGTCCCCGAGCGAGAATGAGACGTCATAGGCGCGGCAGATATCGCAGATCTCCTCGAAATGTTCGTAGAGGAAGCTCTCGCGGTGGTGGTGCAAGCACCACTTGGCCATGATCGAGCCGCCGCGCGACACGATCCCCGTCACCCGGTTCACCGTCAGCGGTATGTAGTGCAGCCGCACCCCGGCATGGATCGTGAAGTAATCGACGCCCTGCTCCGCCTGCTCGATCAGCGTGTCGCGGTAAATCTCCCAGGTCAGGTCTTCGGCAATGCCATTGACCTTTTCCAGCGCCTGATAGAGCGGCACGGTGCCGATGGGCACCGGCGAATTGCGGATGATCCACTCACGGATGTTGTGGATGTTGCGACCGGTCGAAAGATCCATGACGGTATCCGCACCCCAGCGCGTCGCCCAGACCATCTTTTCAACTTCCTCAGCCATGGAGGAGGTGACGGCGGAATTGCCGATATTCGCGTTGATCTTGACCAGGAAATTGCGGCCGATGATCATCGGCTCAAGTTCCGGATGGTTGATGTTCGCCGGAATGATCGCCCTGCCCCGCGCGATCTCCTCGCGGACAAATTCGGGGGTCACATGGTCTGGCACAGCCGCCCCGAACGACTCGCCATCCCGCGCCAGGGCCGCCCTTGCCGCCTCACGGCCGAGATTTTCGCGGATCGCAACGAACTCCATTTCGGGCGTGATGATGCCAGCCCTTGCATAGGCAAGCTGGGTGACGGCCTTGCCCGCAACGGCCTTGCGCGGTGTGTTGCGCAGGGGAAATTCCTTGGTCAGCCGCTCACCGGTCGCAAAGCCGTTGTCGGCGGGAATGACATGGCGACCCTCGTAGAAAGCACTGTCGGCGCGCCGGTCGAGCCAGTCTTCGCGTATGCGCGGCAAGCCCTTGGCGATATCGATCGCCGCCAGTGGATCGCTGTAAGGTCCGGACGCATCGTAGACGATGACATTCGGTTCACCCGCCGTCGGATGGACGGCGATCTCGCGCATGGGCACGCGTATGTCGGGATGAATGCGCCCCGGTTTATAGACCTTGGTCGAGGCCGGCAGCGGTCCTGCCGAAACGGTCGGAGTGTGTGCGGTCATCATTAGGTTCCTTTGCTCCGCGCATGGCCAGCATGCGCAAATTCAAACAGCCGCAGCGTCGTTAAATCCTGAATAAACGACGCCGCGAGCGCGGAAACCCAGTTCTGTGCCGGAAGGATGAAAGGAGTTCGCGAGCCCGAACAGGAATCAAGAGCCAATTGGCCCGCGAAAACATTTGCACCGTCCCTACGCCAGTATGAACTGGATCAGGTTCAACGGGTCACTGCGCTTGCTCAAAGCCAGCAGTATCTCAGCCCCTTGTCGGGACTCCCCTGGTGAATGGTTCTAAGAGAGCCGCCCGCGACGCTCTTGTCAAGCGGGCGACTGCGTCATCAGCCGCGCAGCGGCTCCAGTGCTGTTGCTTCGCGCAAAACGAAACCCGCCCCGGCGCAGGCCGTGCGGGTTCTGTCGCGTTCCGAAACAACCGGCAAAACCGGTCGAGGATTATCTGTTGTTGTTGAAATCGCCGCCGGCGGCGCCATTGCCGTTCGGACGGACCCGTTCCTTCTTCTTCGGACCGGGCAAGAGACCTTCGCGCTGAGCCTGTTTGCGGGCAGCCTTGCGGGCGCGGCTCACGGCTTCAGCTTTTTCACGCACACGGCGCTCGGATGGCTTTTCAAATGCCTGGCGCGCCTTCATTTCGCGGAAGAGACCCTCCCGCTGCATCTTCTTTTTCAGGACCCGCAGGGCCTGTTCAACGTTGTTATCGCGGACGAGTACTTGCAATCGTTTTCCTTACCCATGCTTGCCTCGCCTTGCACACCGAGGAATGGTCACAATCAGACAAGCGTTTGAAGAATTGCCCCAGCGGCAATCCGGAGAAGCGCGGACTTTATGCATTTCCGCGCCAAAAATCCAGTGTACCCAAGTAATTTACTCGGGTTTTCTTGCAGCTCCAGGTGCTATTCTCACCATTTGGACCACGCAAGCCAGCATTGTGCGGGCAACCATCACACCTGAAAGCTGCCCGGCACGAATCAGATAGCCGCCGTGATGATGATCTCGACCTTGTATTCCGGCGTCGCAAGCTTGGCTTCGCCTGTCGCCCTGGCAGGTGAATTGGCCGGGTCGACCCATGCATCCCAGACCGCGTTCATCTCGCCGAAATCCTTCATGTCGTCGAGCCAGATGATAGCCTGCAACAGCTTCGACTTGTCGGTCCCGGCTTCCTTGAGCAGGCGATCGACTGCAGCGAGAACATCCTTCGTCTGTTCCGTCACGCTCTTGCCGGGTCCACCGACCTGGCCGGCGAGATAGACCGTGTTGCCATGTATAACGGCCTGGCTCATGCGCGGACCAACTTCAATACGGCGAATGCTCATGGAAAGTCTCCTCTAGCGTTTGCGGACAGGCGGAATCTGCCCTGCGTGCATGAAAAAAGGGCCGTGCGGCCCTTTTTTCAAAAGAATGGTGGGCACAGTAGGGATCGAACCTACGACCCGCTGATTAAGAGTCAGCTGCTCTACCAACTGAGCTATGTGCCCGTCAGCCGCTTTGACGACCGAAAGTGAGGGCTCTATAACGGGGCAAATCTTGCCTGTCCAGCCCTTCTTGAAAACTTTATGACGGCTGCCAACAAGAACAATGCCAAGTTGAACGTCATACAAAAAGCCGGCCCTCGGCGATCTTGACCGCCGAGCCGCCAATGCGCCCACCGGTCAGCTTCTGATCGGTGATGTCGAGTTCCAGCTGCAGGTGCGACGGCCTGCCCATTTCATGCCCTTGTTCGATCGACAGACGCAGTATCCCGTCGAGGGGCTTGTCGAATGCATGGATGGCGCCGGCAAAGGCGGCAGTCGCTGATCCCGTGGCGGGGTCTTCATAGGTGCCCTCGTCACTGACGAACATGCGTGAATGAAAGTGCCTGTCGTGCAGGATCGTCTCGCGGCAATAGCAGTAAACAGGTAGCTGGCGATGCCCGATCATCGGCGCCGCATCCTTCATCGCGATCTGGTTGATGCGTATCCGTTCTGCTGCCTCCAGCCCATGAACTGGTACCAGAAGAAACGGTACGCCGGCATCCCAGATACTTGGGATGTGGTTCTCGAAGCCGATTTCCCTCGGCTCCAGCCGCAGCGCGTTGGCGAGCGCGATCCTGTCAAATCGGTATTCAATCTCCACGGGCAGTTTCGGCAGGTCGAATTCGGCAAATGCGCTCGTCGCGCCCAGCCTGACGCCGCATCGCACCGGGCCGACCTGTTCCTCAAGGATGATCAAGGCATCCTGATCGTCCTCAACGTTTCCGAAACGCCGCTGTGCCAGCGCCACCGCGGTTCCAACCGTCGGATGCCCGGCAAATGGCATCTCGTAGTCAGGCGTGAATATTCTCGCCCAGGCCGTGTGTGCCGGGCTCTTTGCGGGCAGGACAAAGACCGTCTCGGACAGGTTGAACTCCCTGGCGATGCGTTGCATCGCCGCGTCGTCGAGGCCCCCGGCGTCGTGGACAATCGCCAGTGGATTGCCCGTCAACACCTTATCGGTGAAAACGTCGTAAACCTCATAGGTCCGGCCAGTCATCTGCTTGCTCCCACACGATTTCCGCAGAAATTAGAGCATGGCCTCACTTGTTCAAGTCAAAGCTTGTGACCGTTACATTTATGGCAAGACCGCAATGCTTGCGCCAATACTACGCCAGAGGCGTATAAGCTCAAGCTTGCCTTGCCGTAACCTCAAAATGCCAGTCAGCAAAGGTGCGGAAGGTCGGCGGCGTCGCCTCATCCATTTCTCCGGCGGCGGCAATCGCGGTAATGTCGTCAAGTTCGGAATCGACCTCCGAAGCAATATGCAATCGAATGCGGCCGAGCAATTCGGCGGCGCTCGCATCGAAATAATGGCGGCGAAACAGCGCGATGCTCCGGTTGACGGTCACGAGATGGATATCCTCGTCGCGGCGCATCGCCTTTGAAAGGTCGACGCCCGTCTCCTCTTCGACTTCGCGCAGCATATTGCCATCAATGTCGATATGGTCCCCTACCACATCGTCCTCGTCGAAGGAGCCGGCCGGAAAATAGATACGGCCCGCTGCCGAGGTAGAAGGGGCCATGCGCCCGGCGATGAGCCTGTTGTCGCCCGAAACGATGACGCCGACGCCGAAAATATGCCAGGGCTTTGCGGCCGAATGATCGGCTTTCCAGTGCATCATCGTCGCAAAGCGGGTGCGGTGGTAGCGCGCGTTGAACGCACCACCAGTCACGCCGGCTTCCTCGGCCATGAAGAACGGGCCATTGAATAGCGCCGGATTGGCACCCCGCGCCTTTCGCCAATAGGCCTCGATTCCGTCTCCGTGCTCTATCGCATATTGCAGGGGCGCTGCATCGATGCGCACGGTGGCGCTGCGCAGCGGAAGCACCTGGCCTTCGGGGATATCATGCATTTCTCAAACCATATCGAGAGTGACGGCGACGGGACAATGGTCGCTGGCTTTCGGCCGGTCCCAGCCAGTGCGGGGAAAGAGCTCGACCTTCTGGCCGGGCGGAAAGATGGTCCGGTGCGGTTGCCCGCCGCGGATAATGTCGGGCACTGCGCCGCCATTTGTCCGCGCCAGCGCCGGGGATGCCAGGATATAGTCGAGCTGGCACAGGTGCCGTTCCTCCGGGCCGCGCGTGTGATAGAGCGTCCAGCGATCCATCGCCGGCCGGCGCTCGATGAGGTTTTCGCAAAACCCGCCTTCCAGCAGGATATCCACGCTGCTCACCGGCTCGCTCACCGGCGCAAATGTGTACCCGGCGAGCGAATCGCCGCCGATCACAACCCGCTCCCGATAATCGTTGAAATCGCCGCAGATCACCCAGTGCTTGTCGGCCGAACCGCCTGCTTGAGCGAATTTCATGTCGATGATCCGCCGCACCGCTTTTGCCTCGGCGATCCGCACCGGCATGGTCGAAGCGCGCCCGTCGAGCCCGTTGCGCGGCGAGCCCATCGACTTGAAATGGCAGACGAACAGGGTCAGCGGCCTGCCGGCTATGCGCACGTCGATCTCGAGACAATCGCGCTTGAAGATGCGTTCATGCGGCTCGATGCCGACCAGCGCCAGCTGCGGGTCATAGATCCCGAAATCCGTATAGGTCACGTGGGCGTGGCTAGTCATGGCGACGAATTCGATCGGCTCCCCATGGCGGGTCTGATCGCGCATCAGGACGGCCACGTCGATGCCGCGGCTGTCATTGCCCTCGACCATATATTTGTGGCGATAGCCTTCGCCCACCATCTTGAACAGATAGCCGAACTCGAAGGCGCTCAGCGCATTGATATTGTCGACCTCCTGCAGGCAGAGAATATCCGCATGCGTCTCGGCAATGGCGAGTGCCGTCAGCTGGCGGGTATCATCTGCATGCGCGATGGTCCGTGCCTGCTCCAGGAGCCGGTATTGCGCCTCATCCTGAATCTGGAAGAGCTGCAGCGTCCGGTCTTTGTTGAGATTGTTTTTGAATCCCGAATAGTCGAAACGGTTCATCAGGTTCTCGACGTTGAATGTGGCAATGCGGACGGACATGCGAGACTCGAGCGTTTGAAACTATCTGCCGGTAAACGACGTTGCTGGACAGAACCTAGCCGCAATGGCGCAGCGCGACCAGTGGCGATAGCACCGGCAAGCACCTATATTGAACCACGACACGTAGAGACATTTGACCATGAGACTGATCAGCACCGTATTTCTGGCGCTCAGCCTGACTTTTGCTACACTTAGGGCAGGCGTATCCGCACAGGAGATCCAGACCTATCGCCCGGCGCCGCGCGGTCTTGATGTGGTTCCCCGCAAACCAATCATCCTGCAGAACAATTCGCCGGCGAATATTGCTTCGCCCGACTGCACCGGCTCGTCGCGCTGCTATGACTTCCGCGTGCACCGACCAGTGGGTCCGTCGGGACCGACACAGACCGAGCGCTGCCGCGCCCAATACCAAACCTACCGCGCCCGCGACAATACGTATCAGCCATTCACCGGACCGCGGCGCCGCTGCGATCTTTGATTTTACACGACTATCTCCCCGCTGTTGGGAACGGTTGCGTGATACCCCTCCCCGGACCTGCGGTCCGACCCTCCCCACAGGTGGGAGGGTAAGGGGTGGCGCTCTTGTTGTGATGGCCTGCCACTACGGCGCTAGGACGACAGTTCCAACCGCCGCAGGATTGGCACCTTACCCTCCCCTTTGTGGGGAGGGTCGGACCGCAGGTCCGGGGAGGGGAATTTCTTGAGCGGTTCTTTCGGGTTAACCCCGCCCCATAACGAAAAGGCCGGCGGAGCGATCCACCGGCCTTTTGCAACCCTGTCCTGCGTCGAGGCTTAGTTCTTGGCCTTGTCGACCAGCTTGTTCTTGCCGATCCAAGGCATCATGCCGCGCAGCTTTTCGCCGACTTCCTCGATCTGGTGCGCGTCGTTCATGCGGCGGATGCCCTTGAAACGCGATGCGCCGGCCTTGTATTCCTGCATCCAGTCGGAGGTGAACTTGCCGGTCTGGATGTCTTTCAGGATACGCTTCATTTCGGCCTTGGTCTCGGCAGTGATGATGCGCGGACCGGAAACATATTCACCCCATTCGGCGGTATTGGAGATCGAGTAGTTCATGTTGGCGATGCCGCCCTCATAGATAAGGTCGACGATCAGCTTCACTTCGTGCAGGCACTCGAAATAGGCCATTTCCGGCGCGTAGCCGGCTTCGACCAGCGTCTCGAAGCCGGCGCGGATCAGTTCGACCAGACCGCCGCAAAGAACGACCTGCTCGCCGAAGAGATCGGTCTCGCACTCTTCGCGGAAGTTGGTTTCGATGACGCCCGAGCGGCCGCCGCCGACGCCGCAGGCGTAAGACAGGGCAAGATCATGCGCATTGCCTGACGCATCCTGATGGATGGCGATGAGGCAGGGAACGCCGCCGCCCTTCTGATATTCACCGCGCACCGTATGGCCCGGGCCCTTCGGCGCGATCATGACGACGTCGACAGTCTTCTTCGGCTCGATCAGGCCGAAATGCACATTGAGGCCATGGGCGAAAGCAATTGCTGCGCCATCGCGGATATTGTCGGCGATGTGTTCCTTGTAGATGTCGGCCTGGAGTTCGTCGGGCGTTGCCATCATCATTAAGTCGGCCCATTTGGCCGCCTCGGCGACACTGACCACCTGGAAACCGTCGGCCTCGGCCTTCTTTGCCGTAGCGGAACCTGGACGCAGCGCAATGCGCACATCCTTGGCGCCGGAATCCTTGAGGTTCAGCGCATGGGCGCGGCCTTGCGAACCGTAGCCAATGATTGCAACCTTCTTCGACTTGATGAGGTTGATGTCCGCATCGCGGTCATAATATACGCGCATCGTTCTATTCCTTCCCTGGTTAGGATCTAGTGGCCGTCGCCGGCCGGTTTGGTGTGGGGCCCGTAAAGAGCCAGAAACTGCTGTGTCGCTCGCCTTGCATCCCGGTCGATCGCCGCCTCAGTCAATCCGAGCCGGTCGCCAAGCAGCAACCGGATTTGCACGTCCCGGACTACCAGTCCGAAAAAGGTGCGAAACGCCTCGTCCGTTTCGTGAAAATGTATAAGGCCGGTGTCGCGTCCGAGTTGCAGCAGGGGCTTCAGCCGCCGCGCCATGGCAAAGGGGCCATTCTCGAGCACGATGGCGCCGAGGTCGTGCTTGTCGCTGCCGGCATGACCCACCGCGACGCGATTGAGTGCGACGGAGATGTTGCCGGAAAGCACCCGCAGCCAATCAGCGGCAAACCGTTCAAGACCAGATGTCAGGGATGCGAGGTTGAACGCCTCGGGATCGACGGGAACGCCGCGGACCTTTGACGCCTGCCACTGAACCGTCGCAGTCAAAAGCCCATCCCGGTCGCCGAACCATTTGTAAAGGCTTTCCTTGGAGCAGCTGGCGCGGCGCGCGACGCTCGTCATCGTCAGCGTATCGCCCGCTTCGACCAGAAGCGCGAGCGCCGCATCGAGCACGTCCTTCTGACGCTCGGTCAATGCATTGTCGCTGACATCGACATGGGTCTGCACGTTTCCACTCCTACCGTACCGTACCGTACGTTACGGCCAGCGTTCTAGTATGCGCAAACGGGTTTGGCAAGCCAAAATGAATAAAAGTTTTTGGCCGAATCCAACGGCGTTTCACGCATATCAGGCCCGAACCTGCGGACTTTTCAGGAATATCGACCAAGACTCCTCCGTTCTTGGTTACGACCATCTATCCCTGATTGCATTTTGCGTGCGCACGGTTGCGCAGCGCTAGATATTGACCTGCGTTCCAATCTCGACGACGCGGCCGGTCGGTATCTGGAAGTATTCGGTCGCATCGCTCGCGGTTCGCGCCAGGGCGATGAACAGCCGATCCTGCCAAAGCGGCATTTCCGAACGGGCCGACGCCTTCAGCGAACGGCGCGACAGGAAGAAGGAGGTGGTCATGATGTCGAACTTCCAGCCCTGCTTGCGACAGATCGCCAGGGTGCGCGGAATGTTGGGGCGCTCCATATAGCCGAAGGTCAACGTGACCCGCATGAACAGGTCGTTGATCGGCTCGATCCGCACGCGGTCGCTTTTCTTCACCAGCGGCGTTGGCGCCGTGATGACCGTCAGGATGACATTGCTTTGGTGCAAGACCTTGTAATGCTTGAGACTATGCATCAGTGCGGTCGGCGTGCTCTTCGGATCGCCGGTCAGGAACACAGCTGTGCCGGGCACCAGCGTCGGCGGGCTTTCGGCCATTTTCCGCGAAATCAGATCGAGCGGAACCTCGCCCTTGCGTGTCTTTTCGAAGAGCTGGCGGCTACCCCGTACCCAGGTGAACATCACGAGGACGATCAGGAATGCCACCACCAGCGAAGCCCAGCCGCCGTCAACGACTTTGATCAGGTTGGCGCTGACGAAGGTGAGATCAATGATCAGGAAAGAAAGCGTCAACGTTACCGCTACCCACAGACGCCATTTCCAGATCCGGCTCATGACGATGAACAGCAGCGTGGTCGTGACGAGCATATTGCCGGTGACCGCAATACCGTAGGCCGAGGCGAGGTTGGACGAGCGCTCGAAGCCGAGCACCAGCAGGATCACCACGATGCCAAGGAGCACATTCACGCGTGGCAGATAGACCTGTCCGGACTGCTTCTCCGAGGTGTGCTCGATGTTGAGGCGCGGCAGAAGATTGAGCTGAACCGCCTGCCTCGACAGCGAATAGGCGCCTGAAATGACCGCCTGGCTGGCAATAACGGTCGCGGCCGTGGCGAGCAGCACCATGGGCAAGAGGGCCCAATGCGGGAACATTTCGAAGAAGGGATTCTTGGCAGCTTCGCCATTGGCCAGGATGAAGGCGCCTTGCCCGAAATAGTTGAGAAGCAGGCAGGGAAAGACGATCCACATCCACGCGGTGGCAATGGGTTTGCGGCCGAAATGGCCAAGATCGGCGTAGAGAGCCTCCGCGCCAGTCACCGCCAGAAATACTGTACCGATCGTCGGAAAGGCCGTGACCGGATTATCGATAATATATTCAAAGGCATAGACGGGATTGGCGGCGGCAAAAACAGTGAGATCGTCCGCAAGATGCCAGAGCCCGAAAAAGCCAATGGCGAGGAACCAGATCAGGGTGATCGGCCCGAAAATCGTCGCAACGCGCGCCGTACCGAACCGCTGCACCGAAAACAGCGTCAGGAGGATGACGAGCGTGATCGGGACAATGAACGGCTCAAGCGTAGGCGTCACGATCTCCAGGCCCTCGACCGCGGAAAGCACGGAGATCGCCGGGGTGATGACTGCATCGCCGTAGAAGAGCGATGCGCCGATGATTCCAATCGCAAGAATGAGTTGCGGGCGAGTCTTGAAGCTCGCCCGCGCCAAAGCCATCAAGGAAAGGATGCCGCCCTCGCCGTCATTGTCGGCGCGCAGCACGAAGAGCACATATTTGATCGTCACGATGACGGTCAGTATCCAGAAGATCATCGATACGACGCCGAGGACGTCGGTGCGGCTCAGCGTACCGTCGAGCGATGCTGCGTGAAGAGCTTCACGAAAAGCGTAGATCGGACTCGTTCCGATATCGCCATAGACGACACCGAGAGCACCGAGCACAAGCACCGGAAAGGTTTCTTTATGATGATGCAAATCCGGTTCATGGGCGACGGGATCTTTAGAAAAGTTCTCGTCAGCCAATTGCTCGTCACTCATGCAGGTATTCCCCTCGCTCTGACAGCGTGGGCGGACGAGTTAGTCGTGTTGCATCGCAATATCAATCGCCATTTCTTCATAGCTAGTCACCTACGATATGCAAAAACGCATGACAAATCAAATCCTGCACCCGAATCAACGGTCTAGCCATTGAGCGCATCCAGGAATCTTTCTACAGCTCCGGACATTCCGTGCACCAGCGCCTCCGCCGTCAGACCATGACCGATTGAAACCTCAACAAGATTGGGCACTTTTTTGACCAGTGCGGGAAGGTTGGCGACGGTAAGATCATGGCCGGCATTGACCGCAATCCCCGCCTTCGCCGCTGCGGCAGCTGCAACTTCAAGCTTTCTCAATTCTGAGGCTTCACGGCGCGGATCATCATAAGCACCGCCGTAGGGGCCAGTATAGAGTTCGATCCTGTCCGCGCCAAGCGCCTTGGCGCCAGCCGGGGCCTCGGGATCCGGGTCGACAAACAGGGAAACGCGCGCGCCCTGCTCTTTCAGGCGCACAATAATGGGCCGCAAAAGGCCGGCATGCTTCGCAAGATCCCAGCCATGATCCGAGGTGGCTTGCGAGGGATCGTCTGGAACCAGGGTCACCTGTTCCGGTTCGTTTTTGGCTACAAGTTCCAGGAATTCAGCGGTGGGATAGCCCTCGATGTTGAATTCGGCTTGCGGAAACTCGTCATCGATCAACGCGCGGATTTCCGGTAGATCGGAAAAGCGGATATGCCGCTCGTCGGGGCGCGGATGCACCGTCAACCCGGCAGCCCCCGCAGCCAGGGCGATCCGTCCAAGACCGGTAACGCTAGGCCATGGCAGATCGCGGCGGTTGCGCAACATGGCGATGGCATTGAGGTTGACGGAGAGTTTGGCAGTCATGGTCGATATCCGCACTGGAAGGTACTCGGATATCTTTTAGCTGAGAAATTCGACATAAGACATTGGTAAATCGTTCTAGGCCGTAAACTCATCAACAGGTCGAAATGGCGCCGGAGAGGCTGGTTCTAGCGAACCACTGTCAATCGTTCGGCAGCGCGCGTGATGGCGGTATAGAGCCAGCGCTCGCGCGTATCGCGAAATGCATAACTTTCATCGAAAAGCACAACGTCGTTCCATTGCGACCCTTGAGCCTTGTGCGTCGTCAAGGCATACCCATAGTCGAAATCGTCGAACCGCTTCTTCGTCTGCCACGGGATTTCCGCGTCCGGATCTTCGAACTGCGCCTTAAGGAGCTTGATCTTGGCGACGCCCCTGCCCGGCTCTTCGTCCTCCGGCGCGACGAGAAGGTTTATGCCGGGTTTGACTGTCTCCCGCGAAGACGTCATGACCTTCCACAATGAGCCATTCAGCAGGCCCTTGGCTGGATCGTTGCGCAGACACACCAGTTTGTCGCCCGTCTGCGGAAAGGACGCCGAAAACCCCTTCAACTCGCGCAGCCGCTGGTTGTAACGCCGGCGCGTCCGATTGGTACCCACCAGGACCTGGTCGGCGCCAAGCACCAGTTCCTGGGTCACATCCGTCTTGGCGATGACTTTCGCGGCACCGAAATCGCCGTAGCCAAATTCACGCCCTTCGCGCACATCGAGCGCGAGACGGATGATGGGGTTATCCCGCGCCTGGCGGTGAATTTCGCTCAGAAGAAAATCCGGCTCATGCTCGGTGAAGAAGCCTCCACCTGAAATTGGCGGCAACTGCCCCGGATCGCCAAGCACAAGAATTGGAGTGCCGAAGCTCAACAGGTCCCGTCCCAATTGTTCGTCCACCATCGAGCACTCGTCGACGACAATGAGCTTGGCCTTGGCGACGGGGCTTTGCCGATTGAGGGAGAATGTCGGCGAAATGCTGGTCTTGCCCGTCGTCTCGTTTTCGATGGCCTCTTCGCCGCGCGGCCGGTAGATCAGCGAATGGAGTGTCCTTGCATTCGCCGCGCCCTTGGAGCGAAGCACCTGCGCCGCCTTTCCGGTGAAGGCAGCAAACTGGACGTCGCCCTCAATATGTTCGGCGAAATAACGGGCAAGCGTGGTCTTGCCGGTGCCGGCATAGCCGAAAAGCCGGAAAATCGGCTTGCGCCCTTCCTTCAGCCATTTGGAAACGGCGCGCAGCGCTTCATCCTGTTGCGGTGATAATTGCATGGCCCTGACTGACAGGATTCGTGGTCAAAGGGCAAGAAAAATGGGCGGTGTGGGCTCTATTACTACAGGTTATCCGGATTTCCGGGGCGAATTTGGCCCTCACCCACCCGGCCGAATTTCTGGTCCACCATGCGGAACCGATCGCCCTTGATCTGCAACCGCCAACAGATTTTCTGCTCTTCACCCTCATAGGCAAGACAGAGATTTTCGTTCTCCAGCGTCCAGTCGCCTGAATAGGACATGCCATTGGTTGCCACCTGTTCCGGCTTGCAGCACTCGATCATCTTCCCGCGCGACTTTCCATCTGGCCCAAGGAATTCGGTGAAGTTGAACGGCGGCTCGGCCTTCACCTCACCCGTCAGGGTTGCTCCAGTGATGATCTTGCGCAAATCATCTTCAGTGGATGTCGGCCACGCATCATCCTGCGCCATGGCGCTTGCGGAAAATATCGAAAGCGCAAGAGCCAGAAGGATTGCCGCGGCGCGGCATGGTCTCGGTAAAATCTGCATCAATGTGGTTCCGGATCGTTTTCAAGCTTGATCGGCTGGCCGTGGGGCGTCGCGTGAGCGGCACGCTGCCAGGCTGCGGCCAAATGGTCAATGTCGGCCACACGCGCAATATTCTTATGTGCAATCAGCGATTCCAGCGCGGCGACCCAGCAATGATAATAGTCGCTCGCATCTTCCAGCGCCCCGGGCCGCTTCAATTGCGCCGAAAGGGCCTGAGCCCATTCATCCCAACTGAACAACGCCTTATCATGCAGGGCTACGACCATGGCAAAGGCATCGGCCTGCCACGGCTCGGCAAAAACCGGGCCGCCATCTTTCAAGGCGAGGCCCTGCGAGTGCGCGATAAGCTCACGCAGGCTCAAGATAGCTCTCCCAGGCGTCAATGCTGACGGTCAGTTTCGGGTCTGCGCCGTCGCCCCATAGTTCGGGGGCGGAAAAGACGATCGTATAGAGATATTGCGGGTTTTCGCCCTTGCCGTGTGCATTGCTGTCGGGGAAAACAAAGCCCTCGCGTACGGCATCGACGATACCGCGCTTGCCGCGGGCATAGCGCGGCAGCCGCGTATGGGTTTCAGGGTTGAAGTTGTGCGTTCGCACTCTGTCGCCAGCCTTGAAGCGCGGCGCGCCCGCGACCGGCCTGTCGCATGGCCCACCCTTGGCCAGCGCCGCCGCGACGTTCTCCGCCTTGAGGGTGCGTTTGGGGTCGGTCCCCTTGCTGATCGAGTGGCCTTCTTTCAGTTCCTGCGCAGTCACGAAGCCGTGGCGCTGCAGCAACCTTTCCAGCCCCTTGATCCAGATTTCGTAGTAGGTCGAGGAATAATAGTCCGCGGGGTGCAGGCTTTCGCGCGTGTGCCGGCTCTCATCGATATTCCAATGCCCCATGGCGCCGGCGGCAATCGTCAGCCCGAGTGCACGTTTCTCCCACCCGGCATGAAAGATCGGTTCGTCCTTTTCCGGTGCGATGGGACCGAAGCCCATCTGCCCGCCAAGGTCCTGCGGGCCGTTCATGCCGCCTCCGGCGCCAGGGCAATGCCCGTTCCAATCATCGCATCTCGGGTGACCAGCTTTGCGAGCTGTGCCTCGCTCAAAGCGTCCGTTCCATCCGGGCGGAGCGGAATGACGAGATAACGCAGTTCGGCGGTCGAATCCCACACGCGAATATTTGTGGTTTCTGGAAGCACCAGATCAAATTCGGCAAGGACCCCGCGGGGGTCGATGACCGCCCTCGAACGGTAGGGCGGCGATTTGTACCAGACCGGCGGTAGTCCCAATACAGACCACGGGTAGCATGAGCACAGGGTGCACACGACAAGGTTATGCGTATCGGCGGTGTTGAACACCGCCTGCATGTGCTCACCCTGACGACCGGAGATGCCGAGCGAGGCGATCGCTGCCGTTGCATCCCGCTTCAGCCAGTCGGCAAATTGCGGGTCGGACCACGCTTTCGCCACGACTTTCGCGCCGATGTGCGGTCCGACCTTCGTCTCATAGGTCTCGACAATTGCATCGATTGCCGCCGGATCAACCAGACCTTTTTGCGTCAATATCGTTTCGAGAGCCCGCACCCGCGCAGCCATCGGATCGAGTTCGTTGTCGTGATGGTGGTCGTCGTGATCGTGTGCCATGCCGGAATCTTAAGCCCCATCGATAAACGGCGCAAGCTTACTTGAGCATCGGCCACATGCTGGCGACAAGCAGGATCGCCATGGAGATATTGAACCATTTCAACCGTACCGGATCGGCAAGCCAGCCACGCATCATCTGGCCAAAAGCAGCCCAGGTCGAAACCGAAGGTATGTTCACCAGCGCAAAGGCCATGCCGACGATCAATACAGTGGCGAGATAGTCGTTTGACGATGTGTAGGTCGCCATCGCAGTTACCGCCATTACCCATGCCTTCGGATTGATCCACTGGAATGCTGCAGCTTCCAGAAACGTCATCGGCCGGGCCTTGGCGTCGACCGCGCCCATGGATCGCGAGCTTGCGATTTTGTAGGCGAGGTAAACGAGATAGGCGCCGCCGGCGAACTTCATCACGGTATAAAGCGTCGGAAACGCCTGGATCAGAGCGCCCAAACCCAGCCCGACGCCGATCAGCAAGGTGAAAAACCCGCTGCCGATCCCGAACATGTGGGGAATGGTGCGCCGGAAGCCGAAATTGACGCCCGAGGCCAGAAGCATCAAATTGTTGGGTCCCGGCGTTATCGACGTCACAAATGCGAAGACAAGCAGTGTCAGAAAAATCTCAAGCGTCATTCTCATACCCGACTTTATAAGATGGCTGCACGCTAAGATCCGATATGATCTGGCTCAACGGCAATCTTGTCAGGGATACAATTGCGTACCCCTGCAAAGATTTCGGCGATCGTCGGATCGTTACATGCCTTGCGGACCGCGGTTCATCGCGGCGACACCGGTTCGGCAAATCTCGACAAGACCGAGCGGCTTCATGATGGCGATGAACTGGTCGATCTTGGAGCCCTTGCCCGTGATCTCGAAGATGAAGTGCTCGGTCGTCGCGTCGACCACCTTGGCATGGAAGGCGTCGGCAAGACGCAACGCCTCATTGCGGTTGTCGCCAAGGCCCGCGACCTTGACCAGCGCGAGTTCACGCTGGATCGGCTTCTCGTGGCCGAGTTCGTCTGCGCGCACCGAAAGATCGACCACGCGGTGGACCGGAACGATGCGCTCCAACTGGTGGCGGATCTGGTCGAGGACATGCGGCGTGCCGCGCGTCACGATGGTGATGCGCGACAGATGCTGTTCGTGTTCGGTCTCCGACACAGTCAGGCTTTCAATATTGTAGCCCCGTCCGGAAAACAGGCCGATGACCCGGGCAAGGACGCCCGGTTCGTTGTCGACAAGCACGGAGAGCACCGTGGTGACGGGTAGCTCCGTCTCCTTGGCGATGAAATAGGCCGAGCCGGAGGCAAGGTTCTGAGCGTTCATTTTATTTCCTTCTCCGGTTGCTTAAACGAGTTGCCTGCCTTTGGCATCGATGGCGTTGGCGACCGCTTCGTCCGTTGCCTCATCTGGCAGAAGCATTTCATTGTGCGCCTTGCCAGATGGGATCATCGGGAAGCAATTGGCAAGATTGGCGACGCGGCAGTCAAACAGCACCGGCTTCTTCACGTCGATCATTTCCTGGATCGCATCGTCGAGGTCGCCTGGCTTTTCGCAGCGAATTCCATGGCCGCCATAGGCCTCGGCCAGCTTGACGAAGTCCGGCAGGGCTTCCGTATAGGAATGCGACAGGCGGTTGCCGTGCAGCAATTGCTGCCATTGACGCACCATGCCCATATACTGGTTGTTCAGGATGAAGATCTTGATGGGCGCATTGTACTGGACCGCAGCGCTCATCTCCTGCATCGTCATCTGCACGGATGCATCGCCGGCAATGTCTATGACCAGCGAGTTCGGATGGGCGATCTGCACGCCAAGTGCCGCCGGCAGGCCATAGCCCATCGTGCCAAGGCCGCCGGAGGTCATCCAGCGATTGGGCTTTTCGAATCCATAGAACTGCGCCGCCCACATCTGGTGCTGGCCAACTTCCGTCGTGATGTAAGTATCGTGATCCTTCGTCAGCGCATAGAGCCGCTCCAGCGCATGTTGCGGCATGATCACGTCCTTGTTTCGCGTATAGGACAGGGACTTGCGCGCGCGCCATCTGTCAATCTGCGACCACCATTCGCCAACCGCCTTCTTGTCCGTCGGAACGGAAGATGCACGCAGCAGCCGCACCATGTCCTCAAGAACATTGGCGACATCGCCGATGATCGGAACGTCAACGCGAACCGACTTGTTGATGGACGACGGATCAATGTCGATGTGGATCTTCTTCGAATTGGGCGAGAAGGCGTTGAGGCGGCCCGTTATGCGATCATCGAAGCGCGCACCGATATTCAGCATGACGTCGCAATCATGCATGACCATGTTGGCTTCGTACGTGCCGTGCATGCCAAGCATGCCGAGCCAGTTCTTGCCCGATGCAGGATAGGCGCCGAGCCCCATCAGCGTCGACGTGATCGGGAAATTGGTCAGTTCAACGAGTTCACGCAGCAACTTGCTGGCTTCGTTGCCGGAATTGACAACGCCGCCGCCCGAATAGATGACCGGACGCTTTGCTGAAACGAGCAGCGCAACCGCATGCTTGATCGCCTCCATGTCGCCCTGAACTTTCGGGTTATAGCTGGTGCGCGGCGCCGTTTCGGGTGGCGTATACATGCCCGTCGCGAACTGGATATCCTTTGGCACATCGACAAGAACCGGACCGGGCCGGCCGGTCTTTGCCACGTGGAACGCCTCGTGCAGGACGCGCGCCAGATCATTGACATCCTTCACCAGCCAATTGTGCTTGGTGCAGGGACGGGTGATGCCGACCGTATCGCATTCCTGGAACGCGTCCGAGCCGATCAGGCTGGTCGGGACCTGCCCGCTGATGCAGACCAGCGGAATGGAATCCATCAGCGCATCCTGCAGCGGCGTTACCGCGTTGGTGGCGCCAGGACCTGAGGTGACCAGCATGACACCGACTTTGCCGGTGGAGCGTGCATAGCCCTCGGCTGCGTGGCCCGCACCCTGCTCGTGGCGCACCAGCACGTGGTTGATTTTTTCCTGCTGGAAGAGTTCGTCATAGATCGGCAGCACGGCGCCGCCCGGATAACCGAAAATGTCGGTCACGCCCTGATCGATAAGGGCCTGCACGACCATCTCGGCACCGGTCATTTCCCGGCGTTGCGATGTGTGGCTGTCACTATCCTGTTTTTCTGCGGTCATCGATCTCTTCCCGTATGCTCTGCGGCGCGCGGCCTTCCAGAAGGTGTTTTCGTTTAACTGAGATGCTGAAAATAAAAAAGGCCCCCGAGGGAGCCTGTGTTTCGCGCATGGGAGCTTTCGCCGGGTGTTTACAACACCCTGCCCATGCGCGATCCCACGACGATAAGAACTGTTTTCATGGTCGCGGACGATAATTTGGCAAATTCTATCCGTCAACGGCAAAAATGCAGGCAAAGCAAATTGATCTTCAGTTTACGCAGGCGGCGCGGCACAAAGGTCAAATGCAATCGACTGGACTAAGACAATCTCAATGGCTTTCAGCCTAGGTTTGTTTGAGCAGCCCTTAGAAGTTCCTCAACGTCCGGGATCAAATGCAGCAAATGAGCTCTGAAGCCTTGCCGTCTCAACAACCCCGCCCCTTCGTCCGCAACCGGACCGATGGGCACGTCATCGAGTGCAATGGCGAGAAAGCCATCATCCATGCGATGTCCGGACCGTCGGTGTCCGCTTCGGAAGATTACTGGACCGTTGGCCAGCTCATCTCCATCCAGGTCGCTGACAGCCGCGTCGTCGGCCTCGTTTACAAAGTAGACCTGCCCAAAGCCCACTGGGAACAGGGCGAGGATCAAAGCATCCACGTTCATGTGGAACTCGTCGGTCAGGTCGATACCCTGCCTGACGGAACACTTCGATTCTCTTCGGGTATCGCAACCTATCCCTATATGGGTGCGATAGCGCATCGCATACGTTCAGTGGACTTGGCAGCCATCTATAAAGCGACGCTCAAGAACACGGTCTCGATTGGCCATCTGTCGCAGAATGCCGAAATCCCGGCCCTGATCTCGATCGACAGCCTTGTCTCGCGCCACTTTGCCGTGCTTGGCAGCACGGGCGTCGGCAAGTCGAGCGCCGTGTCGTTGCTCTTGCGCAAGATCATCAGCCAGCGCCCGGACCTGCGGGTGCTGATCCTCGATCCGCACAACGAATTTGCCAGCGCCTTTCCTGAACAGGCAATTTCGATCGACTACACCACTTTCGACCTGCCCTACTGGCTGTTCCGGCTGGAAGAATTCGCCGAAGCGGTTTTCCGCGGCCGGCCGGTCGTACCCGCCGAAGTCGACATTCTGCGTGACCTGGTCCCGCTCGCCAAGGAGCAATTTGCCAGTGCCGAAGCCGGGGCGGGCGCTTCGCTGCTCAAGAGGGATCGCGATTATTCTTCGATGACTGCGGACACGCCTTCACCCTATCGGGTCGCGGACCTGATCAAGCTCATCGACGAGCGCATCGGCCAGCTCGACGGCAAGCCGGATCGGCCAACGATGAAGGCGCTCAAGCAGCGTTTGCAAGCGTTGGTTGCCGATCCCCGCTATCGCTTCATGTTCTCGGCACCGACGACGCTGGATACGATGCGCCAGACCATCGGCCACATCTTCCGTGTCCCGAAGAATGATCGGCCGATCTGCGTCTTCCAATTGGCCGGATTGCCATCCGAGGTGGTCAATTCAGTCGCCTCTGTGCTTTGCCGCCTTGCCTTCGATCTTGCCTTGTCGAGCGATGGCCGCGTGCAGACCCTCGTCGTCTGCGAGGAAGCGCATCGCTATATACCAGCCGATCCCAATGCAGGTTTTTGGCCGACCCGACAGGCTGTTGCGCGCATTGCCAAGGAAGGGCGCAAATACGGAGTTTACCTGGCGGTGATCACACAGCGTCCGGGCGAATTGGATCCGACGATCCTTTCCCAATGCAGCACGGTTTTCGCCATGCGCCTCGGCAACGAACGTGACCAGGAGATCATTCGCGGCGCCATCACGGGAGCGTCGCAGAGCACGATCGGGTTTCTTTCGTCCATCGCCAACCGCGAGGCAATCGCCTTTGGTGAAGCCGTTCCGACGCCCATGCGCATGATGTTCGAGACAATCGCGCCAGAGCAGCTTCCAGCCGCGCATATGGCAAGATCGCAGCAGTCGGCACGGCTTGGCGATTCCCAAATTTCGCTCGACACGATTTTGTTGCGCATGCGCCAGCTTAACGCGGCTGACAGCACAGGTACCGACAATAGTTTCGATGGCTTCGACAGCTTTGACGGCATGATCAATCCCGTAGCCAGCCAGCCTATCGCAGGTCAGCGTCCTCTAACGCCACCACCGCCCGATCCTGTTCGCGCGCAATGGCGAACACTCGATGCCGCTCTTCGCAATGAGGAACCGGTAAAGCCGCAAACGGAAAGTAACGAGCGCTATCGCGCCAGCGACCTGATCCGGACATTCCGTAGCGACAAGACCTGAGCGGTATGCGCTACGGGTACGGCAATCGGTCCCAATCATTGCCGAGTTGATTGCGAAACCAGGTCATCTGCCGCTTCGCATACTGCCTTGTGGCGATGATCGCCAAATTTGTCGCCTCGTCAGCACTGAGTCCTCCGGCGATATACTCGGCGATCTCGCGCACGCCGATGGCGCGCATCGCGGGCAACTCCGCTGGAAGATTTAGCGCCAGCAAAGCCTGCACTTCCTCGATTGCTCCGGATGTTATCATGGCGTTGAAGCGCGTCGCGATGCGCTCGCCAAGCCATGCCCGGTCGGGGTCGATCACAATCTTGCGCGCTCTGGCGGGATCGATCAGGGGCGTTCCGGTTTGCTTCTGCCATTCGACAATAGAGCGGCCTGACGCATCCATGACCTCGAGAGCCCGCACAATCCGCTGGCTGTCGGTCGGACGCAAGGTCGATGCGGCAAGAGGATCCTTTTGCACCAGGATAGCATGCAATTTCTCGGCCCCTTGCTCTGCATCCTCGCGACGCCAATAGGAGCGCACCTCCGCCGGAATGTCGGGCATGGCGGAAAGACCGCCAAGCAGCGCTCGAAAATAGAGCCCGGTCCCTCCGACAAAGACCAGGGTCCGGCCTTCAATTTCCGACCCTGCCAAAAGCCTTTCCACGTCGGCCAACCAGCGCCCCGTCGAATAGGCGATGGCTGGCGAAACATGACCATAGAGAAAATGGGGTACCATCCCAAGATCATCCGGGCCGGGCCTCGCGGTCAAAAGGTTCAACACATCATAGACCTGCATGGAATCGGTGTTGATGATCACGCCGTCCGCTTCTTTGGCCATCCGAAGTGCAAGCGCCGACTTGCCGCTGGCCGTCGGTCCGGCTATCAGGATTGCCTGTCTTGTTGTCACTTCAACCGCCCCAACCGGAAACTGTCCCATGCCCTTGATGGCCACGCTTATCACCAATCCCGCCACATCAGGTCTTGCACCATCGCTCGGGATTAAAGCCTCGGCGGCAGTCAATGCAACAGGTCTTTACTGGCTGGCGGATGGAATTGCCTGCGATATCTCGCTCAAGGACGGCACTGATGCAACCGAAGCCCGGTTCCAACTGGCTGCGGCGCTCGACGGAGCGCCCATCGATATCGTCGTCCAGGATCAGGATGCGAGGCGAAAGAAGATCCTGATCGCCGACATGGATTCCACCATGATCCAGCAGGAATGCATCGATGAGCTTGCCGAAGAGGCAGGCCTGCGCGACAAGGTCGCGGCCATAACGGCGCGCGCGATGAATGGTGAGATCGCCTTCGAACCGGCCTTGCGCGAGCGCGTGGCGCTATTGAAAGGCCTGCCCTACGGCGTAATCGACAAGGTCATTGCCAGCCGGATCACCCTGATGCCCGGCGGTCCGGAACTGGTACGAACCATGAAGAAGTTCGGTGCCTACACTGCGCTCGTGTCAGGCGGTTTTACGGTCTTTACCCAGCGCATTGCCGATATGATCGGTTTTCATGAGAACAGCGCCAACATATTGATCGACAATGGGCAAACGTTGACCGGGGAAGTCAGGGAGCCGATCCTTGGCCGCGAGGCAAAGGTTGCGGCGCTGCGATCCATTTGCGAGCGTTTCAACCTCTTGCCGCAAGAGGCCATCGCTGTCGGTGACGGGGCAAACGATCTCGGCATGTTGCGGTTGGCCGGCACAGGTGTCGCCTTGCACGCGAAACCCGTTGTTGCGGAGCAAGCCAGCGTTCGCATCGATCATGGCGACCTGACGGCATTGCTCTATATCCAGGGATATCGCAAGACCGACTTCGTCGTTTGATCGGTCAGTCCATCTGCAATGTGACGAAACGCAGTTCGCCGGTCTTTGATGCAAGCATCAAAAGCGCGTTCTTGCGGCCCTCGTCACGCAACTTTTCGATCCGCGCCGCAACATCTTCCGGGGTCGAAACCGTTTCCTGCGCAATGTCGACAATGACATCGCCGGCTTCGATACGCTTGTTGGCGGCAATCGAATCCTTCTGGACTTCGGTGATGAGAACGCCCTGAACGTCCTTGGCGATACCAAAGGATTTGCGGCTATCCTCATCGAGCGCACCGAGCGTCATGCCAAGCACATCGACATCCTGCTTGGCGCCGTCTTCACCCTGTCCGGTCTGGTCGTTCTTCTTGGCTTGCTGATCGCTGTCTTCAAGGCGGCCAAGCTTCACCTTCACGGTTTGCTCCTTGCCCTTGCGGATAACGACGACATCGACCTCTTTACCGACTGGACTTTCGGCGACGACACGCGGCAGATCCTTGACGCTGTTCACGTCCTTGCCATCGAAGCGGGTAATGACATCCCCCGCGAGGATCGAACCATCGGCCACGGGCCCGCCGTCGATGATCCCGGCCACCAGAGCTCCCCTGCTCGATTTCATGCCAAGGCTCTCGGCGATATCATCGGTAACGGGCTGAATGCGCACACCAAGCCAGCCGCGTCTTGTCTCGCCGAACTCGCGCAGTTGCGCGATAACGCCGGATGCCAGTTCCGCCGGGATGGCAAAGCCAATCCCGATCGATCCACCAGTCGGCGAGATAATGGCGGTATTGATGCCGATCACCTGGCCGTACATGTCGAAGAGCGGCCCACCGGAATTGCCCCGGTTGATCGCCGCGTCAGTCTGGATGAAATTGTCGTAAGGCCCGGAATTGATATCGCGATTGCGCGCCGAGACAATACCGAGGGTGACCGTACCGCCAAGGCCGAAGGGATTGCCGATTGCCATGACCCAGTCGCCGATGCGGGTCTTCGACGAATCGCCGAACTTGACTGCAACGAGCTTGTGCTTCTTCGGATCGACCTTGAGCACGGCAAGGTCGGTCTTGGTGTCCTTGCCGACCAGTTCGGCTTTCAGCTTCGATCCGTCATTGAAATTGACCTCGATCTCGTCGGCGTCGGCGATCACATGGTTGTTGGTGACGACGATGCCCTGCTCAGCATCGACGACGAAGCCGGAGCCAAGGGATTGGACTTGATGCGACGGGTTGTTTTCACCGGGCTTCTGCTTGCCGAAATACTCATCGAAGAATTCCTGGAAGGGTGATCCTTCCGGAACCTTCGGCATCGGGATGGGCCCCGAGTCGCCATCCTGCCCCTTGACCGTCTGTGATGTCGAGATGTTGACGACGGCGTCGATCAGTCCTTCGGCGAGGTCAGCAACGGATGCAGGTCCTTGCGCTCTCGGCTGCAGGCTGTTGGGCACGGGTGCGGGTGCAGCCTGGGCCTGGGCCAAAGCCGCGCCGACAGACAAGGGGGAAAGGCTTGCGGCAGTGAGAGCAATCAGCGCGATTGCTGCAGCGGCAGAACGGAGGACGGTGCGACCAGTATTGAGAACCATGCGTTCGGGCCCTTATCGGTGAGTTCGGAATAATACAACAGAATGGCCAGAGTAGACAAAAATATGACCACCGACACAAACGTTTGATGACGGCGCGTGTTGCGCCGTCATCCGCGCGCCAGCCAGACGATCGCGACGCCGACCGCTATGGCGGCCACGCCCGCTATGCGCAGAAACCCGTCTGGCTGTTCGCTGACATCACGCGCCATGCGTTTTGCCAGAAGCGGAAAACAGCCATAGAGCAGCCCCTCGAAGACAAGGAACAGCCCTACGGCATCCAGAAAGTCGACCATAAGCGACCGCCCCTATTGTGGGGCGGTTTTGGGTGCGGTCGACACTGGCGGCGTTGCACCGCTCACGGGAGGAAGGGTCCCGTTGGAGTCCTGGAAATAGCGGAAGAACTCGGAATTGGGCGAAAGCACCATCGTCGTTCCGGTATTGTCCAAGGCGGTGCCATAAGCCGTCATCGAACGGTAGAAGGCAAAGAAGTCCGGATCCTTCGAGAAGACTTCAGCAAAGATACGGCTGCGCTCGCCTTCACCCTCGCCTCGGGCGATTTCCGATTCCTTGCGGGCTTCCGCGATGATCTCCACCACCTGACGATCCGCGATCGCCTTGATGCGCTGTGCCGCTTCACGGCCACGGGCACGCAGACGTTCAGCCTCCGCCAGACGTTCGGCCTTCATGCGGTCGAAGGTCTGCTGCGAAACTTCCTGTGTCAGATCCGTCCGGCGGATGCGCACGTCGGTGATTTGCAGTCCGAGCGATTCAGCGTCGGGACGCAGTTGCTCACGAACCTCATGCATCATGCCGGCGCGCTCGTCAGACAGCGCCGCTTCAAAGCCGCGCAGACCATAGACACCGCGCAATGCCGCGTCGAGACGGGTGCGCAAGCGGGCCTCAGCCAGCGTTACGTCGCCGGATACGGTTTGGCGGAATTTGCGCGGATCGGTGATCTGATAAACGAGAAAGGCATCGACTTCGTAGAACTTGCCGCCCGAAACCTGAACCCGGATATTGTCGAGTTCGAAGCTCAAAAGCCGGTCTTCGATCAGCTGGACATTGTCAGCCTCGATGAAACCGAACGGCAGCTTGAAATAGATGCCGGGGCTGGACTTCACATCGACGATCTCGCCGAAGCGCAGGACGATAGCCTGCTGGCCGGCACGGACAACGAAGATCGAGGAGTAGATGAGCAGCGCGATCAGCGCGATGAGGCCAGCCATAAGCGGGAGACGATTCTGGTTCATCATTTCGCCCCCTCGGCGGCCGGCCGCTGCTGCTGCTTGGTGATTTCCTGCAACGGAAGGTAGGGCACGACGCCCTGGCCACTCTGGTCGACAATCACTTTATTGGAGTCCTTCAGGACACGCTCCATTGTTTCGAGGAACAGACGCTTGCGGGTGACTTCCGGGGCTTTGACGTATTGGTCATACACCGAGGTAAAGCGCTGTGCCTCACCCTGTGCTTCCTGCACGATGCGGTTCTTGTAGGCTGCCGCATCCTCGCGGATTTGCGCGCCTTCACCGCGGGCCTGACCGAGCTTCTGGTTGGAATATTGATTGGATTCCTCGACGAAGCGGTCTTCATCCTGCTCGGCACGCTGAACCTCGTCGAAGGCATCGGCGACCTCGCGCGGCGGTGCCGCATCTTCGATCGATACGGCGTTGATCTGAATGCCGGCGCCATAGTCATCGAGCGTCTTCTGGATGATGCCACGAACGTCGTTAGCGATCCCGGCACGGTTGTCGCGGAAAATGTCCTGGGCAGGACTGCGGCCGACGATTTCGCGCATGGCGCTTTCGGAAACCTGCTGGACGAGGTTTTCCGGGTTCTCGACATGGAAGAGATAGGCAACGGGATCCGAGACGCGGTAAAGCACCGAGAACTGCACGTCGACGATGTTCTGGTCGCCGGAAAGCATCAGGCCTTCCTTGGCGCCGCGCGCACCCTGCCCGCCAATATTCTTCTGTTTCTCGACGATCTCGACCTTTTCATAGGATTCGATCGGCCAGAAATGGAAGTGCAGGCCAGGCTCCGCGATATCGGGCTTCGGCTTGCCGAAGCGCAGTTCCACGGCGCGCTCATCGGGTTGAACCGTATAGATCGACTGAAACAGCCAGAAAGCAACAAGGGCAAGGGCTGCGATACCCCAGAATGCCGGACTGCCACCGGAGCCGCCTGGCAGCGCCTGACGCAAACGATCCTGGCCCCGGCGGAGGATGTCTTCAAGGTCGGGTGGATTGCCGCCACCGCCCCCTTGCGGCTTTTGACCCCAAGGGCCACCGCCGCCACTATTGTTACCGCCGCCACCCCATGGGCCGCCGCCGCCGTTCTGATTACTCCAGGGCATTCCTACCTCATAATTTGAACGAAAAGCGCCACCCCGTGGCCTCCTCCCGCTAATCCAACTTCCCGTTTATAGGGATGGCGGGCTCCGCTTTCAACGAGCGCGGTCGCTTTTCGGGCGAAATTGGTAAAAAGCCAAACGATTATGGCCCCTTATCACAATAATTTCATACAGGCTGCAATGTGCTTCGCGCGTCAGCGGCGCTCATAAATGGCAAAGCGTGTCGGATAATTATCCTTTTCGCCTGCCGGGAGGTCCTCACTGGAGATTTCCTCCCAAATCTTTGGGTCGATGGGAGGAAAATGCGCGTCCCCATCAATCTCGGCCAATACCCACGTCACGTAGAGCCTGTCGACCCTGTTCAGGGTCTGGCGAAAAATCTCGCCGCCCCCGATGATGCAAATCTCGTTGACCTTGTCGGCACCGGCATGGCCACCGGCGACGACAAGAGCTTCATCCACAGAACGTACCGCGACGACGCCTTCCACGGCGAAGGCAGGATCGCGGGTGACGACAATATTGGTGCGGCCAGCCAGCGGACGGCCGAGCGAATCCCAGGTCTTGCGGCCCATGATGATCGGCTTGCCCATTGTGGTCGCCTTGAATCGCTTCAGATCCGAGGACAGGCGCCAAGGCAGGCCGTTCTCACGGCCGATCACGCCGTTCTGGGCGATCGCAACAACAAAACTGATCACTAAGCTGCCAACCTGTGGATGAGTGCGTCCTCGACATAGATTCCATTAATCAGGTTATTTGAGAACCTCAGTTCGCTAGTGCCATCCACCCGCACAACGTTCTTGAGCCCCGCTATCAAGGGATCATCCGCCCCTGTAATCCGGACGTTTGAAAGATCCAGGATGTTGTCTTCGAGGTGTTCTCGCCGCCATTGCGATATCAGTGTTGCTGCTTCCAGATACTTTTTCTCAAGATCTTTATTGGGGCCCTTATAGGCAACGACCAGCTTCCACTTTTCGGCATCAGTCAAAAACAACCACAGCGCCGCGACGACGCCAAAACCGCCTTGGTCAAGGATTTTTATTAGACGCAAGCCCGCGTCGACATCTGATCTTACCAATACTGTTGCAGCCATCGAAATACTCCGTCCGTCTCGTCCAACATTGCATTGCGCATGGCCGTGGCACGAAACACGTCAATGATATCGTATCTTGCCTCTTCTGACCAATCCGAAACGGCTGACCAATGGGCATGAAACGCTGGCGATTTGTCCCTTTGGTCCTTAAGCGCGGCATCCAGACTGGCGAGCCTAATGAGCTTTTCCAAATCATGACTGTACACATCGTTTACGAATTTCTTGTCAGGTATCGCGTCAGATCGGAAGACACCGGCAATCCGGGCCTTTATCGCAATCTCGGCAGCATACCCGAACAAGTAGAAAGCGTTACTATGTCTACCATGATTGAATAGGATGTTTTGCATCATCGAGCTTGGTCTGCGCAATTGCTTGCAGGTCAGTGCGAGACAATATCATACCGCAATCGGCGCCTTGATGCTGGGTTCTGCGACATAATCTACAAGCCTGAAATCGTCATATTTGAAGGCAAAGAGATCCGTCACCTCGGGATTGATCAGCATTTCCGGCAACGGGCCAGGAGTGCGGGTCAGTTGCTGCTTCGCCTGCTCAAAATGATTGGCGTAAAGATGCGCATCGCCGAGCGTATGAACAAAGTCGCCGGGCTCAAGGCCGGTTACCTGCGCGACCATCATGGTCAACAGCGCATAGGAAGCGATATTGAACGGCACGCCGAGGAAGATATCCGCCGAACGTTGATAGAGCTGGCACGACAGGCGGCCGTTTGACACATAGAACTGGAACAGGCAGTGGCAGGGTGGAAGCGCCATCTCGTCGACGAGCGCCGGGTTCCACGCCGAGACAATCAGACGGCGTGAATTGGGATTGTGGCGTATCGCATTCAAAAGATTGGCAATCTGGTCGATATGACGGCCGTCAGGCGCGGGCCAGGACCGCCACTGATAGCCGTAGACCGGCCCAAGGTCGCCATTTTCGTCGGCCCACTCGTCCCAGATGGTAACGCCGTTGTCCTTCAGATAGGCGATGTTGGTGTCGCCCTTCAAAAACCACAGCAACTCATGAATGATGGACTTCAGATGAAGCTTCTTCGTTGTCAGCAGCGGAAATCCCGCACCAAGGTCAAACCGCATCTGATAACCGAAAACGGATCGCGTGCCGGTGCCGGTCCGGTCACCACGATCGGCACCCGTGTCGAGCACGTGCTGGAGAAGGTCAAGATAAGTGCGCATGCCTTATCTTTAGCAGATTCGACAAACGATACACCACTCGAACTTGGGCAAAAGTTCCAATAAAAAATCCCCAGCAATCGCCGGGGATTCCAAAGAATGCCTTGAATCTCGATGATCAGAGACTGCCGAGCACGCCCAGCGCTTTGGCTGTCAGGTAATAGAAGGTCACACGACTCTTTGTGTTGTCGGCTTTCATGGCCGCGCACACCGATTCGATGGCCGTATCCGCCTTGGCGACGTCGGTGATGCCGAGCTTCTTTTCCACCCAGTTGGTCCGCACGCGCTTCAATTCGTCCGGGTCCGTGCAGGAGACCAGCGATGAATCGCGGTTGCGCAGGGCAATTCCGAGATGCTTGACGATTTTTGCAACTGTCGCCTCATCAGCAGCCGCATCGTAATGACGTACATCCTTCAAATAGTCAGTCATGGAAAATCCCCTGATTGCTGGTTGAAATGCCCGGCATTACAACCTCCCTGAGAAGTGAAGACACCGCACAAATCGAAAGATGCGTGAGGCGATGACTCTTTAACGACTCGAAACATTCCCCAGCATCGTTTCCAAGTCAATCCACTCTTTCAATTCAATAAAACAGGTTCTATATAAGTGCTGCTGGCTTCGGCCAGCTATGGTGATAAACGGACGATGCAATAAGCCCATTGGACCCGGGGGCAGTACCCGGCGCCTCCACCACAATGCAGCCGCAGGCGCTGCCTTGTGGCGGGGGCGAAACAGGATCGACAAGGGTGTAAAGATCGAACTTTTGCCCGGCATTGTACCACCGTTATCGGGCTAACTCAGTAGTTGCAAACGACAACTATGCGGAAGCACGTCTCGCCGCTTAATGCGGTGCGATAGCTTCAAATCAAGTCCTAGGGGTTCGCACTTCTAGGCGGGGTTCGGAGGCACCTGGCAACAGAAGCCTCCACTCTTCGCTCCCAAATTCATCTGCTCAGATCATCAGGCCCTTCATGCGGGCCACCGCCGATTCACGCCATACTTGACTCGGCCGGCTGAAGGGCGTAATAAACCATCAAGTTAAATAACCATCTGGTTTACCACAAAATGACGCCTGATCGACTCGACCATATCTTTTCGGCTCTCGCAGATCCGACGCGCCGCGCAATCCTTGCAAGGCTTGCACTTGGCACGACCTCGGTGAGCGAACTTGCCGAGCCCTTCGAGATGTCGGGGCCAGCGGTCACCAAGCACCTCAAGGTCCTCGAACGCGCCGGCCTGATCATTCGTGGCCGCGAAGCGCAATGGAGGCCTTGCAGCCTCAACGCCGCGCCGCTGAAGCAAGCCACTGACTGGCTCGATCACTACCGGCAGTTCTGGGAAGCAAGCTTCGACCGCCTGGAAGAGTATTTGCAGGAGGTGCAGACAAATGGAGAGAAAGATGTCTGAGACCAACACAGCTCACGTGACGAATGACACAGCCGGCCGCGTCCTTACGATCAGGCGTGTTTTCAATGCGCCCCCTGCCCTCGTCTTCGATGCCTTTGCCGATCCGAAGCGCATGCTGCAGTGGATGGGTCCGCGCGACTATCCGGCAAGCTATGTGGAAGCCGATTTGAGGGTTGGCGGCAAGTGGCGCGCCTGCCTCGACTCTGCCGCCAGCGGCGAGAAGCTTTGGCATGGCGGCGTCTATCAGGAGATCGTCCCGCACAAGCGGCTTGCGTTCACATTCGCCTGGGACCAGGCAGACGGCCGCGCGGGTAATGAAACCCTCGTGCATATCACGTTCGAACCCCAGGACGAGAAAACGTTGATGACCTTTCGTCAGAGCATCTTCGATACGGTTGAAAATTGCAGCGGCCACGAGAAGGGCTGGAACAGCGCTTTCGATCGCCTCGAAGAACTCCTCGCGCAGGAATAGTCCAGGAGTATCGGCATTCTCATTGAAGCGATCTTACTCAGGAGGAAGAAATGCAACACGAGGTTGTATCACACGATGAATGGCTGAAGGCGCGCATCGCGCTTCTCGCCCGGGAAAAGGCCTTCACCAAGGAACACGATCATTTGAGCGACGCACGGCGTGCGTTGCCATGGGTAAAGGTCGACAAGGCATATGTCTTCGACAGCCGTTCGGGCAAGGTGACACTCTCGGATCTTTTCGATGGACGCAGCCAGCTATTCCTCTACCATTTCATGATGGGTCCCGGCCAGGAACAGCAATGCGTGGGATGTTCACTGGCTGTCGATCACCTCACAGACCTCCTCCCCCACCTTGAGAACAACGACGTTTCCTATGTCGCTGTCGCGCGTGCGCCGATCAATGAAATCGAGGCGTTGCGCAAGGCCATGGGCTGGCACTTCCCATGGGTCTCGTCCTACCACAGCGATTTCAACTATGATTTCAACGTCTCCTTCACGCCGAAGGAAATTGCTGAGCAAAGTGCGTACTACAATTATGAGCACATCGATCCGGGCATCGAGGACCTGTCGGGCACAAGCGTGTTCTACAAGGACGAGG
Source organism: Hyphomicrobiales bacterium (assembly GCA_900473175.1). GTDB lineage: Bacteria > Pseudomonadota > Alphaproteobacteria > Rhizobiales > Rhizobiaceae > Phyllobacterium. The sequence continues at coordinate 78,638 of UCKM01000029.1, forward strand.
ACGGCCAGATATTCCATACCTATTCCGCCTTTGGCCGCGGCGACGAACAGTTCCTTGGTATTTACGGCTTTCTCGACGTCATGCCGAAAGGGCGCAATGAAAACGGCCCTCACAATAATCTCGTCGATTGGGCGCGGCCGCGAAACATGTATGGCAAGGGCGGCACGGTCGCGAATAACGGGCGTTACCACGCCGCCGATTGTGGCTGCGCGGTCCACGGGTGATCAAATGTGCAGTGCGCTTGGAGCCCTGCTTGTCGCATTGTTCCCGGCTTGGCGGACAAGGTTGAACGCCTTGTCCGCATGGCTGCCCCTCGCCCGCTACTCTTCGGCCTATAGTGCGGCCACCATCGCGCTTTTGGCTGGATCGGCGCTGGCCGCCCAACATGTCTCGCACTATGTTGCCCGGGCCCACGTCCACGACCACAGCGTGCTTTCCGAAATTCTCGCGCAACCGATCTGCAGCGGTAGCGTGCCGGAAACTCCGGCAAGGTAAAATCAGCGGCCATTTTGACCCAAAAGGGCCCGGGGACAACATCCCCGGGCCCTTCGCAGACATCTGATGGAGGATCAGAACTGCTATTCGGCGGCGGCCTCGGCCTCGACAACCCTGCGGCGTCCGATGGTGGCCTGCGTCAGGGCGAAGGCACCAACAGCACAAAGCGCAATGCCCGCAGCCATGGGTAGCGCCGTTCCGTCGAAGAACAGCCCGGCGATCGCCATCGCAAAGGCCGATGTGACGAAGTGCAACGTTCCCATCAATGCCGAAGCAGTACCGGCAATTGCGCCATGATCTTCAAGCGCAAGCACCGAGGCAGTCGGAATGACGAGGCCGAGGAAGCCATAGCCGACGAAGAGAAAGGCCGCCATGACCGGCAACTGGTTGAAGCCGAGGCTCATGACCACGACCATTGCCGCCAGCGTCAGCGAGAAAGCCGTCACCGCCATCCGCATCACGCGAACCAGCCCGAAGCGATCGCCAAGCCAGCCGGTCAATTGCGACACGGTGAAAAACGACACCGCGTTGACCGAGAAGGCCATGCTGTACTGCGTTGGCGTCAGCCCATAATGGTCGATCAGGATGAAGGGCGAATTGGCGAGGTAGACCAGAAAACTGGAGATGCCGAGACCTCCGATGAAGGTGAGCGTCAGGAAGTTGCGATCACCAAGCAGCAGGCGGTAGGCGGCCATGGCACTCCCGAGCCCGCTTTCAGCACGCGCGGCTGCCGGGCGGGTCTCCTTCAGCTGCGTCGAAAGCAGGATCAAGCCGATGAAGGCAGCAATCATGACCGCCCAGAACACACCGCGCCAGCCATAGAACTCAATAACCGCGCTGCCTGTGAGCGGAGCGAGAATCGGCGAGATGCTGAAGACCAGCATCAACAGCGACATAAGCCGGGCTGCTTGTACGCCCGTATGCATGTCGCGAACTATCGCGCGTGGAATGACCATGCCCGCAGCACCGCCAATACCCTGGAGAAAGCGGAAGGCGATCAACGTGTCGATATCGTCTGCCAGCGCGCAGCCGATGCTGGCCACCGCGAACAGACCGATACCGATATAGAGCGGCGTTCTGCGTCCCCACATGTCGGACAAAGGACCATAGAACAGCTGGAAAATGGCAAAGGAGATGAAGAAAGCGAGAAGGCTCATCTGCACGGCGCCATTGTCCGCGCCAAGTTCCTTGCCGATGGACGGCATGGCAGGGAGATACATGTCGATGGCAAACGGACCAATGGCCGTCAGGAGACCAAGAATGAGGGCAGTACGAAAGAAGGAGCTCGTCATGATGATGATCTTTCAGGAAACTGCAGCGCACGAATCCGGATGGATCGTGCGGTGAATTGCTCTCAGATTGTGTTTGGACGGAGGTGCGCAGACTTGGGAGGAAGACGCTCTCTCGCGGCAATGGCGTGTCAATTAATTTGGACACAGATGTAAACTTAGACACTATTGTCTAAGTCGTCAAGGCGCATTATCTTCCCGGTATGAAAAATCGAAACGAAGCGGCACGCAAACTGACGGGTCATACGCAACGCGGTCAATGTGCAAAACGCCTTTCCATACTCGAGGCTGCGGCAAACGTATTTTGCCGGGAGGGGTTTTCCGGAGCGAGTATCGATGAAATAGCTGTTGAGGCGTGCGTTTCGCGCCAAACCATATACAATCATTACCGCGAAAAGGAAACGCTTTTCACCGCCGTGGTCGAGGACGTCATGGACCGCGCCAATGCTGCGCTCTATAGCACACTGGCGACATTTCCCGATAAATCGGACAATATCGAGAACGATCTGACGGCCTTTGGCGTTCGCCTGACCAAGAACTGCCTTTGCAATCAGGATGGCAAATTTCTGCGCAAGCTGGTGCAATCGGAAGGCGAGCGCTATCCGCATTTGTTCGAGGCATGGCGGCAACATGGGCCCGGCAAGATCAGCTCGGCGCTGGGGGCATTGTTCGCGAGGCTTTCTCATAAGGGATTTTTGCGCATGGACGATTTCGATCTCGCCGCGCGTCAATTTCTTGCTTTGGTCAACGCCGATCTGCAGATGATCACATTGTTCGGCGGAACCCCGACCGACGAACAATTGGAAAGTGCGGCACGAAACGCCGTTCATACATTCCTGCGCGCCTATAGCGGTACCGAGTTGAAGCCACAGGCACCGGCGCTTGCCGTCGTCACCTAGACACCTTCCACGTACTTTCGCGTACATGAAATTTGCCGCAGACGTGACGGTAGATTCCGTTGTACGTCCGGCAATTTGGGCGTGATAAGTTAAATTTTATCCCGCGGCTGACAAGCGGTCGCAATTCCGCTAGCCATGCGCCATAATGGTCGAAATTCGGTCGCCATCTCCGCTTGACAGGGAGGGGTGAATCCATGGGATAAGAATGCATGCCACAAGATATGATCCGTTACGATATACTTGCTCAGGAGGCGCTACGCGGCGTTATCCGCAAAGTGCTAAGCGAAGTCGCCAAGGCTGGCCTTCCGGGCAACCATCATTTCTTCGTCACGTTTCTGACCGGCGCCCCGGGCGTTCGGATTTCGACCCGGCTGCATGAGAAATATCCCGAACAGATGACCATCGTCCTTCAGCACCAGTTCTGGGATCTTCAGGTTACCGACGTTCTGTTCGAAGTCGGTCTCTCCTTTGGGGACGTGCCGGAACGCCTCGTCGTTCCGTTCTCCGCGATTCGGGGGTTCTATGACCCGTCGGTGAATTTCGAACTGGAGTTCGATGTCGAGGTTGAAGAAACCATCGGCGACAATGATCAGGGCATAACCAGCATTGCGCCGGCTCAATCGGCGGACAAGCCGAAAATTGCAACGCCCAGCACCAAACCCAAGCCACCGGCGAAGACCGCCAGGAAGCCCAAGCCGGATGGCGACAGGCCGGAAGGCGGTTCCGACGAAGCTGGTGAGAAATCATCCGCTTCCGTTGTGTCGCTGGATTCCTTCCGTAAGAAAAAATAGCTGTCGCCGTGGCTGAGATCGTCAACCTTCGACTGGTCAAGAAGCGCAAGGCGAAAGAAGCCAAGGATAAGGTGGCGGCTGAAAACCGGGTTCTGTTTGGCCGCACGAAAGTCGAAAAGCAGTTCGAACGGGAGGCTAGCAGGAAGGCTGAACGCTTTCTTGACGACAACCGCCTTGAAAAGCCCGGGGTCGCGCCGGACGAAGAGCCGGGCCCGGGCTGCAAGTGAGCCAGGTCCGCAAGCGATCCGTCACCATTCACGGCCACCGCACCAGCTTTTCGCTCGAAGATGCGTTTTATGACATCATCCTGTCGATCGCAGATACACGTCACATCACTGTCGCAAGTCTTATCGCCGAGGTCGACGAAAGCCGCGACCGCAACTCCAACTTGTCGTCGGCCCTGCGTATACACACGCTCGAATGGGTGAGAAATGACTGCAGCAACCGGCGATAAATGCAGGTTTTGACTACGGAAGCTCGTCAGACAATTACACAAAGTTTAAATGATGCAAATGAAGAAGATCGATATCAGTGAGATCGAGCGCGCCCACAATCAGCCGTAAGCATGGGCTCGACTATTGCAGCTTCGGCTCGAGTGTCTTCAAGAATTCGTCGACCGACTGTTTGTTGAGGACGCCCGGGCCCGGGGCTGGAGGAGGCGTACCGCCCTGCGGCGTTTGTCCCGCTGCTGGGCGCGATTGTTCAAGGGCCTTCTGGGCTGCCGCCTCGTCGGCTGCCCGCTTTTCGGCGGCGACGCGTTCCTCTTCCGCCCGTTTTTCGGCGGCCGCCCGTTCCGCCGCTTCCCGAGCCACCTGCTCGGCCTTGAGCCGAGCCTCCTCTGCAAGTCGTGCGCGCTCATTGGCGCGGGCGAGGTAAAGCTGCGTTTCGCGCCGCAAGCGTTGCTTTTCTACAAGAGCCGCCTGCATCGTCTCCACGCGCTGCTGCTCGCGTTCGAGCGCACGCTGCGTCAGGAACTGTTCGAGTGGCTGCCGGTTGAGTGTCAGCTTCGGATTGGCCCATGGGCCATAAAGGCTGAATTCAACCGCAGGATCCGCGCCGGCAACCACATACTTGCCCGGATCAAAGGTAAACCTTCCTTGTGAGGCGACACTAAGGTCTGGAAAGTTCAGTCGCAGATCGGCCGCAAGCGTGGCACCCTGGCTCTGAAGCTGGAACGTCGAGGTCCTCGCCATGCCACCAGCGATGGTGAAGGCAAACTCCGCGGCGCCTGCGTTGAACTCGCCCGCGTTCAAATATTTGGCGACGGCGGCATTGATCGTATCGGGCGTTGTGGGGCCATCCGTGCCATCGACGTCCGCAAGAATTGGTGTCAACGCGGTCGGATTGAACGCGTTGATCGCCAGACCATCGACCGAAACAACGCCCGATCCCGCAACCGACTGCATCATTTCCGCCACGGATGTGCCGGTTGCATTGACCGATGCAGAGATCTTCGTTTTGCCCCTCAGTGGTATCAGCGGCACCTCATCATCGTCTGGCTTATACAGCGTATCCAAGGAGGTCTGGTCTAGCGTAAACTGCCCAGTGGCAAGCCCCGTTCCGCTGGTGTTGCGCAATTCGAACATGCCGCTCAACTGGCCGCCAAGGATTTCGCCCTTCGTGTCGTCGAAGCGCAGCGACCCGTCTTTGAGCGTTGCATTTGTGTGGAGCGTGTTGATTGGCCCAAGAAGGCCTGCATCGGCTTCTGCAGCGCTGACCTTCAGATTGAAGTTAATCGGAAAGAGCGGCGTTGCGGCAAAGTTCGATTTTGGCCAGCCGCCTTTCGGGTCGGCATCGAGTGCGTCGGTACCAAGCATGAATTGCGTCAGCGCAGGAAGATCAAGCTGCGCCAGCGTCACATCACCTTGAACACCTGGAACGTCGTTCTCGATATCGAGCCCAAGCCTTCCGCTGACCTTGGTGTTGTTTATCTGGCCGGCAAGGTCCGGCAGGGTGAGCTTCCCCTTGGCGAGCTGAAGGCTGCTTGCGAAGTCGACCGGTATGCCGTTGCCAAATCCTGGGAGCGAATAGCCGGCCGTGGCCAAATAGGGTTCAAGATCCGACACCTTGATCGAGGCACGCCCCTCACCGCTCAGCGCATCGCCAATGTTGCGGAAGCTGCCGTCGATGAGCGCCTGGCCGCTCGCGGACTTCAGCGAAAGCTGTGTTTGGAGACCGTCTTTCTCATTGCCTTTCAGCGCAAGATCCGCTTCAAGCTCCCCGGCCAGACCGAGTGGCAGGGCCGGCAGGCCGATCAACGCCATCAGTGATTCGGCCTGATCGCTGCGCGCATCCATCGTCAACTCGAGCGTGCGCAGATTGTCGGCATTTTCAGTTGTGGTACCGGAAAGAGTGACATCCATCCCGCCAGTTTTGCCAGCCGCACTTAATGAAAACTCGTCAGCGCCACCCTTGCCGTGCAATGTATTGGCAAGAATGCTGAGTTGGGTCGCTTCGAAGAGCCCTGGATATTTCGCCGCATGTTGGCTCAACGTCCTGAGGAACGGAAAATCAGGAAACCGCGTCGCGATAGCCGTAACGAAAGGTCCAAGATCATCGGAAAGAACGGTCGAGTCGATCGAGCCAGCAGGTTCCGACTTGAAGGGCTCAAGCTTGCCCGTTGCCGTAATCGTTGCGCCCGCCACGTTGCCGATCGTCAACTTGTCAATGTCGAAAACACCGTCCCGCAAGCGAAACGAGGTATCGAGCGTTTCCGCAACAAGCCCGTTATGTGTAACGGGGCCTGCCTTCACGTGCACGTCGAGATCCTGACCCTTCAACTGCGGAGAACCATCCGCGGACGGCTTTCCATTATTGCCAAAGATCGCAGCGAAAGCCTCTACCGCATCCGCATCCAGTGCCCCGCCGGCAAGCACCAGCTGCGTCAGCGGCAGGGATTCGCCTTTGGCGCTGCGCACCAACGAACCATTGAGTGACGCGCCTCCCAAGGCAACTTCAAGATTATCGACCTTCTGCAGATCGTCATGCAGACTGACGTCGCCGGAGAATCCGGCGCCCGGCAGGCGCCGGATTGCCTCATCGACCGAGTCCGTCAGCCATGCGGCAAGACCCGACGGCTGACGCGAGGCGACAAGCAGCCTGCCGTCAAAACCGAAATTCTCGCCGATCTGCAATGTGCCTTTGGCTTCGAACTGGGTGCGGCCTGGGAGTTCCGCTTTCAGCTGGTTTATGGTCCAGCCATTACCGGAGGGTGCGGCATCGATCGTCACGGAACGGATTGTCGTGTCGCCCGCTACGATAGCCGGAAGCTTGAGGTCAATGGTGCCGGGCACTGTCGGGATCGGCAACTGGTCCATCAGGCGCCGGAACACGCCGAACCGTTCCGCCGCTGTCACAGGTGTCACCGTCTTTCCCTTGGCGGGCTCGGCCTGATTGTCGAAAGTTACCTGCTGGCCGTCCGCCTTCACCTCAAACCGCGGATTGTTGCCGTAATCGAACAGCGCATTGCCATTGACGATATAGGGATCGCTCACCGGCCCCTGCTCCATGCGGAACTCGGGTATGTTGACTTTCGCATGGTCTGCTTCGAAGCGTCCGGTGACCCGCAGGCTGGAAAGCAACGGCTTGTCCGCCCGTGTCAACGCCTTGTTGCCGGCGGCCGCCGCGACTTCGTCGGCCGAACGAATGACGATGCCGCCGGCATATTTCAGTCCACCTTCTTTCAGTGTCACCTGGCCGTCGGTTTCAAACGCAGCAGGCACACCCTGCGGCGTGACGCGAGCACGCACGTTTATCGTGCCATCCGACTTTGCAGCACCTGTCGAGGCTGAGACCGCGGTCTTCTTTCCATTGAAAAACAGCGTTCCGTCGAAGTTCCACGGGCCGGACAGGTCGGTGGCCGAAAGCGTGGCATCAAGGTTGGAGATGGTGCGCGTCGTCGATGTCGATGCATCGCGGATCACCACCGAACCGTCGGTGATACGCATGTTCTCAAGTCTGATTTGCGCGGAATGAAACGGCGTGCGCGGTCGAATTGCCCAGTCGAAGACGCCATCCTTATCGATCCGGACCGTCACCCGGGGTTTCTCCAGCCGCATGTCGAAAATCAGGATTTCGCCGCGTATGAATGGTGCAAGTTCGGCGTCCATCGAAAACTTTTCGACCGTCATTACCGGCTCGGAACCTGGGTCGCCAACCTTGACGTCGGAGAACGTCACGGAGGGAAACGGCAGCAACCGCGCGCTGGCGCTGCCTGCGACAGTGACAGGTCGGCCGAGCAAAGCCGAAGCCTCGCGCTCGAAGGACGAGCGATATCCTGCCCAATCGACAAAATACGGTACGACCAGCGCCGCACTCAGCACCAGTACGAGTAAACCACCAATGAAAACGAACAGGCGTGCCAGTATCGTGCTCCGATCAATATGCGTTGGGCGCCATCATAGGCGCTTGCTGGCGGCGACACGACCACCGTTCGGTCGATTTCCAATGCTTAGACAATGGTTCAGCCCCCTGAATCAATTCCTGATACTAAAGCCGTAAGATCTTGCCAGGATTCATGATATTGCCCGGATCGATCGCCCGCTTGATGGTCTCCATGACATCGACGGCACCGCCAAGCTCTGCGCGCAGGAACTTGATCTTGCCCTGCCCGATGCCATGCTCACCGGTACAGGTACCGTCCATGGCGATCGCCCGCAGGTTGAGGCGTTCGACGAAGGCTTCGACGTTCTGGATTTCCTTCGGATCTTTTTCATCGAAGAGCACCAATACATGGAAATTGCCGTCGCCGGCATGGCCGACAATCGGCGCGATCAGTCCGCTCTTCTCGATATCCTTTTCGGTCTCGACGATGCACTCGGCGAGCCGCGAGATAGGCACGCACACATCCGTCGAAAGCGACTGTTTTCCGGGCGCAAGCGTCATGCAGGCAAAGTAGGAATTGTGCCGTGCCGACCAGAGCTTCTCCCGCTCTTCGGCGTTGGCGGTCCATTTGAATTCTCCGCCGCCATTGGCCGCTGCAATTTCACCGAAGAGGTCGGCCTGTTCCGCCACGCTGCTCTCGCTGCCATGAAATTCAAGGAAGAGATAGGGTGCGGGCTCGTAGTCGAGCTTGGAATAGGCGATCATCGCCTGCATTTCGAGCTGGTTGACCAGTTCGATGCGCGCCACCGGGATGCCCATCTGGATCGTTTCAATCACCGCATTGCAGGCACTTTCGAGATCGGGAAAGGCACAGATGCCGCCCGATATTGCTTGGGGGATCCCGTAGAGCTTCAGTGTCAGCTCGACGATGATACCGAGCGTTCCTTCGGAGCCGATGAGCAGGCGCGTCAGGTCATAGCCCGCCGAGGTCTTCTTGACGCGTTTCGACGTTGTGATCAGACGCCCGTCGGGCATGACCGCTTTCAGCGCCAGCACATTCTCGCGCATGGTGCCATAGCGCACCGCGTTCGTTCCGGAAGCGCGCGTGGCGGCCATGCCGCCCAGGCTCGCATTGGCGCCGGGATCGATGGGGAAGAACAGCCCGGTATCGCGCAGATATTCGTTGAGCTGCTTGCGCGTAACACCCGGTTCGATAACAACATTCAGGTCTTCGCTAAAGACCTTGAGAATCCGGTTCATGCGCGACAGGTCAATCGAGATACCGCCTGCAGGTGCGTTCACCTGTCCTTCAAGGGATGTGCCCGTTCCAAAGGGGATAACAGGTACCTGCCACTCAGCGCATAGCCGCACCACTTCCTGAACGTCGTCTGCCGATTCCGCGAAGACGACAAGGTCGGGTGCCTGGTTTGGAACGTAGCTCGTGGTGTGGGCATGTTGCTCGCGAATGGACTTGCCCGATTGCGCGTTGTCGCCGAAGCGTTTCTTGAGAATGGATACAACCGTCGCAATTCCGTTCTCGTTGCGCAGCAATGCTCCTGCGTCTGCCAGTGCCATTTCAGTCTCCACCCTTCACCGCGCAACAAGGCATGTGCGCAATCCTACAAAGTCCGGCCGTTTGGTACGCTATGAGCGGCGTTAGGCCAATCTTCGGAGGTCAATCGATCATGATGGCATTTTCGGGGAATGCACGCGACTTGTCCAGTTGTAACTCTGTGTGAAGGTGAGAGCGCTTAACACCGCGGCTTGCCGTCAATCCTCGCCGCCCTCGTCGTCCTCGTCGGGATGCCAATCGGTGACCGCAACAAAGCGTTCCTGTTGGCCCGTCTTTTCAAAGACGCTGCCGACCGGCGAATCGAGCAAGGGAATGATGCTCGGATCATAATTGGCGATGGTATTGACGTCGAAGATGCCGCTGTTCTCCGGGTCTTCCATATAGTCGTCACTTTCGAAACCGGAGAGGAAGCGCCAGCCGCTGTCGAACTCGTTATCAGGATCCTCTCGGTACATGAAGCGCACGGGAAAACCATCTATCGTGATCGTGTCCGTCGCAATGCAGCCGCCATAGTTACGGATCAACGGCCGTATTTCATCTTCACTGAGTCGATAGCTCTTTTCCATGCCCAATTTTAATTGATCGTCATGGATTTGGCTAGTTTGCGGAAACGATCGGCAAACTTGTCCTTCTCACTACTGCGCACGATGAGAATCGCACGAACGTAGCGGCTGGTTTCAAAACGGGCGATCTGTGCGACGTAAAGCGGATCGCCGCTTGCGGAGTCCGTCGCACTCCCGTCGATCTCGACCCATTCTGCACCGTCGGATTCGGAACTTGATTCATTGTCGGACCGGACATCCTTGATACCGGTGAGGGAAGCAAAAGCCTGCTTTGCGAAGTCCATGCGAGTGGAGGCCTCGGGCGCGGTGTTGAGATTGGACGCGACGATCACCATCGGTTGCGCCGAACTCATCGCCACGTCATTCGCGCCTTCAGTGAGGAGAAGGGTAGCACCCGCGATGACGCGCACGGGCCGGAAGCCCGCGGTGTCGGTCAATTTGAACGGGAGCGCGGCGATCTGATCATCGAGGCTGGGCGGCGCCCGGACTGTGATGGTGCGCAGAGCCTTGTCGACGTCGTCATCCGACAAGCCCCCCTCAACGCCCTCGGGAATTTGTACCGTGATCATGCCCGTTGTGGTTTGGGCGCCAACGAGCACGATCCACTTACGGTATTTGATGCCCGCTGCGACCTGGCTGCCGCGAATGAGCTTGGATACGACAGAACCTTGAACCGGCCAATCTACAGGCGGTCCACCCGCCTCGATGCCGGTCTCGCGCAAACCCTCTGGATTGAACTTCGCGGCAAGCGTTGCATAGGCGTCTACTGGCATTTCCGTGACGACGATGGATGTACCCTTGGCTGCATCCTCGAACCCGCTGAAGCTGGAAGAAAGGACCATGCCCGGCGGAGGCACGAGCCCGATGCCCGAGCCGCCTGGGAACACCACGTCCTGTGCCCGGCCTGGCTGAATGCCGGCAAGCAGCAAGAACAAAAGACAGAGAGAGATGGTGACCAATCGCATCGGATCGTTCCTAACTTATATTGCGATCAGAAGTAGTGCTCCTTGAACAATCCCGCAAGCGTTTGGTTTGATTGTCGTTTCTCAGCTCAGGTTCTTCTTGAAGAACGCCACGGTCCGGCTCCAGGCGAGATCTGCCGCCTTCTTGTCATAGCGCGCTTCCGAGGTGTCATTGTTGAATGCATGATTAGCGCCCTCATAAACATAGATCTCGAAGGTCTTTCCGTTCTCTTCAAGCGCCTTCTTGTAGGCATCGATACCGGCGTTGATACGCGTATCGAGGCCGGCATAATGCAGCAGCAGCGGCGCCTTGATCTTCGCTACATCCTCGGCTTTCGGCTGACGGCCGTAATAGGCGACCCCTGCCCCGAGATCCGGCGCATTGACCGCGAGATCATTGACCAGCCCCCCGCCCCAGCAGAAGCCGACCACGCCGACCTTGCCATTGGTCGCCTTTTCGGCCTTGAGAAACGCGATCGTGGCAATGCCCTCGTCGATCGGCGTCTCTGCGTCAAGGGCGCCGATCATATCGCGGGCCTTGTCCTCGTCGGCAGGCGTGCCCCCGGCAGATGAAAGGAGATCGGGGGCAAGCGCAACAAATCCCTCAAGCGCGATGCGGCGCGCAACATCGCGAATGTGGTCGTTAAGGCCCCGATTCTCGTGAATGACGATGACCGCAGGCAGCGGCCCCGAGGCATCGGCGGGACTTGCCCTATACCCTTTAATGTCGCCCTTCGGCCCCGGATAGACGACATCCTTGGTGCGCAGCCTTTTGTCGTCTGCGGCAATCATGGCGGCACTTGCTGAATTTGCCGCCAGCATCGGTGCAATGATGGCGGCAGCAGCGCCAGAGCCGGCAAGCTTGGTCAGCTTGTCCATGAATGAGCGGCGGTCGAGCGTCAGATGCGTATATTCATCATAGGCGTCGACCATGGCCTGCGTGATTTTCGGAATGGTGTTGGGCTCGCTCATGGCAGCTTCCTCCAGGGATTGGGGAGGACGAGGCGCTGACTGTTCGCTTCACCTCTTGAGGCGATGCGAAAGAATACCGGTGGAAAGGGCAACGCCAAGTCCGGTGATCAATGCTGCGGCAATCTCCCAGACGCCGACCGGTTCGTCAAGAAAGACCGCACCACCCAGGCCTGCAAGAACCGGGGTGAGCGCACTGAAAGCCGCGGCCTGGCTGCCACCGAGCGAGCGCACGGCAATGCCATAGGCGAGCATCGCAGCAAGGCCGGACAGGACACCCTGGCTGAGGAATTGCAGGCCGATTTCCGGCAGCGGTGCTTCGAGGATCGTGGTACCGAACACAATGGCGAGGCCGACATGGATCAGGAACGACCACACGGCGATCAGCGCGCCGCCTTCGAGGGCCGAGAGGCCGGAGCGTTTGAAGGCATGCGTATAACCAGCCCAGAGCAACGCACCAAGCGGCAGCAAGGTGAAGCTGATCCAGGAAATGTCGTGATGGTCGAGTGCAACGACCAAGAGGATGGCGAGACCGGCAACGATCGCCGCAAGACCAAGGCAACGCGTAAGGTCCGGTCGCTCGCCAAACACAAGAACGCCGATCAACGCGGCGGCAAGCGGCATCGAACCGCCAAGGAGGACTCCAACGGCCGAGGCGGGCGTCGAATGAATGGCAAATGTCGTGACCTGAAAGAACAAAGCGCCAGCGCCGCAGACCATGATCACCAGGAGCACGCGCGGAGCGTTGCGGGGGATGAGGCCAATCTTGAGCCACACGGGAGACAGGACAAGCGCCGGCACGCCATAGCGGATGAGGCCGAGATCGATCGTGCCGAGATGCGTGCCACTGCTGTGGCGTGTGGCGATGATCCAGGTGGCCCAGATGAAGACCGTGACCAGAGCACCGGCGTAACCTGCACCAAGGGAATTGGATTTCTTCATTTCCGGGGCGAGAGCAACCATTGAAGTTTCCTTTCAATCCGTCCGAAGTTGTTCGGTTGAAATGAACCATACTACCGATGCCTCGAGCATGTCCTTGCAAGTTCATGCCACTTGAAATACGGTTTCAGCAATTTTCAGGAAGATTTGAGGCCAATGCAGGTGGAATATATCAAGTATGGACAAATTTGATATTGGGATACTTGAGGCATTGCAGGAGGATGCGCGGGCGACAAATGTGGAGATTGCGGAGCGCGTCAACCTTTCGCCATCGCCCTGCCTGCGCAGGATTCGCAACCTTGAAAAATCCGGTGTCATACGCGGCTACCGGGCCGATATCGACCGAAAGCAGGTCGGGCTTGGCCTGACGGTGTTTGTCGAGATCAAGGTCGGGCTGCACAGCCGAGAAAATTCGGAGGCGCAACAGGCGGCCCTTCTGTCCATGCCGGAAGTGACAGCGGCATTCCTCATTTCGGGGACAGCGGATTTCCTGGCGGAAGTCGTTGTCGAGGACCTCAGCGCCTATGAACGATTCCTGACAGATAAGCTCCTTGTCCTGCCGGGAGTTGCGGACATACGTTCAAATTTTGCCATCCGCACGGTGAAGACGGGAGCGCCGCTGAAGCTTCCTCGGCGTTGACGGCGGGGCCTGGCGTCAGTTCTCGAGCTTTCCACTATTTAGGCAGCGTATAGGCCACCACATAATCACCGGGCTTCGTGCCAACCGAGCCGTGACCCCCAGCGACGATGAGCACATATTGCTTGCCGTCCGCCAGCGCGTAGGTCATGGGGGTTGACTGGCCTCCGGCAGGGAGGCGAGCTTGCCACAATTGCTTGCCGCTGGTGAGATCATAGGCGCGCAAATAATCATCGACAGCCGCGCCAAGAAACGCCACGCCGCCAGCAGTGATCATCGGCCCGCCTATACCGGGAACGCCCACCTTGAAAGGCAGCGGCAGCGGCGATGAATCGCGCACGGTGCCGTTTCGATGCATGTAGGCGATCTTGCCGTTGCGCAAATCCGCACCCGCGACATAGCCCCATGGCGGCGCCTGGCATGGCAGGCCAAGCGGCGAGACGAACGGCCCCAGGATGACGGCGTAAGGCGCGCCCTCGTTGCGATTGAGGCCCTGTTCGCTACCCTTGGCGTTGCCCGGCGGCGGCACGTCGGCGCGCGGCACGAGCCTTGATGTGAAGGCGAGATAGGTGGGCATGCCGAACATGACCTGTCGCGCCGGATCGACAGCGACAGCGCCCCAGTTGAACACGCCGAAATTGCCGGGATAGATCAGCGATCCCTGCAGCGAAGGAGGCGTATAGCGGCCCTCATAGCGCAGCCTGTGAAACGCGATGCGGCAGGCGAGCTGGTCGAACATCGAAACGCCCCACATGTTCCTGCCAGTCAGCGGCTGCGGCATGAAGGTCAAGCCTGAAAACGGCTGTGTCGGTGCAGTGAAATCGCCTTCGATGGCACCCGTCGGTGCCGGCACTTCATTGATCGGCAGGATCGGCTCGCCTGTGCGCCGGTTGAGAACGTAGATGTCGCCCTGCTTGGTCGGACCCACCAGGGCGGGGACCGAGCCGGTTGCCGTGTTGATATCGACGAGCGACGGCTGAGCCGGTATGTCCATATCCCAAAGATCGTGGTGCACGGTCTGTCGCACCCAGCGCATCTGGCCGGAATTCAGATCAAGCGCAACGATCGAGGACGAAAATTTCTCGACATTCTCACTGCGCCCTGCTCCGAGCTGGTCCGGCGTCTGGTTGCCGAGCGGCACATAGAGGAGACCAAGCTTTTCATCGACACTAGAGACCGACCAGCTGTTGGGCGAATTGTGGGTATAGGTCTGCCCCTCCGGCAAGGGCGTCGTCACATCGGGGTTGCCGGAATCCCAGTTCCAGATCAGCGCACCTGTGTTGATGTCGAATGCACGAATGACGCCGGATTGTTCATGGATTGAATAATTGTCATTGACCGCGCCACCGACGATGATCTTGCCTGCCGCAATGACGGGCGGCGAGGTGGAATAGTAATAACCTGCCGGATTGTAAGGCATGCCCTGTTCGAGATGGATGGTCCCCTTGTCGCCGAAAGACGGGCAGATTTGCCCATTGGCGGCGTCGAGCGCGATCAGCCGCGCATCGGAAGTCGGCAGGTAGACCCGCTCCGCGCAGGGCTGGCCGGCGGCGAGGTTCGGATCGGCGTAGTAGGAGACGCCGCGGCAGGTCTGGTGCTGGCGGTCCGGGTTCAAACCTACATTGGGATCGAACTTCCATTTCTCCTTGCCGGTCGCGGCATCGAGCGCGATGGCCCAGTTGTGCGGCGTGCAAAGGTAAAGCGTGTCGCGCACTTTCAGCGGCGTCACCTGATACGTGGTTTCGCCAATGTCGTCCCGGAGCTTGACGTCGCCGGTCTGATACTGCCAGGCAAGCTGCAATGTACCGGCGTTTTCCGGCGTGATCTGCTTGAGCGGCGAATAGCGCTGACCATAGGGCGTGCGGCCATATTGGTGCCAATCGCCATCCGGTACGTTCCCGCCAAGATCAGGCGTCGGAACAATGACTTCCTTGCTAAGTTCGCCCGTGATTTCCAGCGGGTCGCTGGTCATCGAATAGCCGGCAACGCCAATGCCTGCGAGCACGGCGACAGCCAGCGGTATGGCAGGCAGCCAATCGGAAGGCGACCTGTCCTCTTCCTCATTCAACTCGCGGCGTATCCAGGGCGTGAGCAGCCAGAGCCCGAGCAGCATGATGACGCCGCCGCGCGGCGCGAGTTGCCACCAGTCGAACCCGATTTCCCATATCGCCCAGCCGAGGGTTCCAATCACCAGGACCGCGAAGACGATCAACGCGGAACTGCGCTTGCGAAAGAGCAAAATGGAGGTAATGAGAAACGCCAGGGCCGCCAGAACGTAATACCAGCTGCCACCAAGGATGACGAGCCAGACACCGCCCACGCCGAGGGCCGCTGCAATCAGGAGGAATATCAGAGCCGTCAGAGTGATTGCCATGGTAGGAAGTCCTTTTCCAAGCTCAATCAGGATCGAAGACCCGGCATGCGGCTGCGAACGCGCCTGCGGTTGCCAGAGTCTGCTCTAGCTAAAATGCGTAAGCCTTTAATATGGCTGATGCAATATCGACGTTGGGATAATTCAACCGCAAGTTTCAGGGGCAAAACAGCGCCCCACGGTTTGGCCGTTCTCTTTTTGTATCGCATTTATCTGGTTTTTCGGTCCCGAATCATTACATTGGGTTCAAATGGCCGGATTGCCTGACGATATTCCATTCTTTGATGAACCTGATGTGCCGCAGCGGCCTTCGGGCATAGCTGCGCGCGCGATGCAGGCGCGCGGCGCGCCGCCATATCTCAGCGGCCTTAATCCCGAGCAGCGCCTTGCGGTTGAAACGACCGAAGGTCCGGTGCTGGTTCTGGCCGGTGCCGGCACCGGCAAAACCCGCGTTCTTACCTCACGCATTGCCCATATCCTTTCGCTGGGCAAGGCCTACCCCAGCCAGATTCTCGCGGTGACCTTTACCAACAAGGCGGCGCGCGAGATGAAGGAGCGCATTGGCGTGCTGGTTGGCGGTGCGGTTGAAGGGATGCCGTGGCTTGGCACGTTTCACTCGATCGGTGTGAAGCTACTGCGCCGCCACGCCGAGCTTGTCGGCCTCAAATCCGACTTCACAATCCTCGATACGGACGATGTCATTCGACTGATCAAGCAGATCATCCAGGCCGAAGGTCTCGACGACAAGCGCTGGCCGGCGAAACAATTCGCGCTGATGATAGATGGCTGGAAGAACAAGGGCCTCGGACCGTCCGAGATACCGGAAGGCGATGCGCGGGCCTTTGCCAATGGCAAGGGACGCGAACTCTTTACCGCCTACCAGAACCGGCTGAAAACGCTGAACGCCTGCGATTTTGGTGATCTCCTGTGCCACCCGATCCGCATGTTCCGCGCCTACCCCGATATTTTGAAGGAATACCACGCCAAGTTTCGTTACATCCTCGTCGACGAGTATCAGGACACCAATACCGCGCAATATATGTGGCTGCGCCTCATTGCGCAGGGTTCGAAGAATGTCTGTTGCGTTGGCGATGACGACCAGTCCATCTATGGCTGGCGCGGTGCGGAAGTGGATAACATCTTGCGCTTCGAAAAGGATTTTCCCGGCGCAAAAGTTATCCGGCTCGAGCGCAACTACCGTTCCACTGCCCATATTCTCGGCACCGCGTCCTTTCTGATCTCTCATAATGAGGGGCGTCTCGGCAAAACGCTGTTTACCGATGCGGCGAGCCCGGAAGACTCGAAAGTCAATGTGCATGCCGCCTGGGATTCGGAAGAAGAAGCGCGCGCGGTCGGTGAGGAAATCGAACAGGCCCAGCGCAATGGCCACAATCTCAACGACATGGCGATCCTCGTGCGTGCCTCTTTCCAGATGCGTGAGTTCGAAGATCGTTTCGTCACACTCGGATTGAATTACCGGGTCGTCGGCGGCCCGCGATTTTATGAGCGGCTCGAAATTCGCGACGCCCTCGCCTATCTGCGCGTGGTCGCGCAGGGAGCGGACGATCTCGCGCTCGAACGCATCATCAATACGCCAAAGCGTGGCTTGGGCGAAGCGGCGATCCGGCAGGTGCACGATTATGCCCGGGCCCGCGATATCGGCATGCTCGACGCCGCCGCAGACCTTATCGAAACCGAGGAATTGAAGCCGAAGCCACGCTCTGCCTTGCGCGAGGTCGTCGAAAACTTCCGGCGCTGGCAGTCTTTGATCGACACGACGCCGCATACGGAACTCGCCGAGAAAATCCTTGATGAATCTGGCTATACGGCGATGTGGCAGGCGGATCGCTCCGCCGAGGCGCCGGGCCGGCTGGAAAACCTGAAAGAGCTTATTCGCTCGATGGAGGAGTATGAGTCGCTGCGCTCCTTCCTCGAACATGTCGCCCTTGTCATGGACGCCGAGCAGAACGAAAACATCGACGCCGTCAACATCATGACTTTGCACTCGGCAAAGGGGCTGGAATTCGAGACGGTGTTCCTGCCCGGCTGGGAGGAAGGCCTTTTCCCCCACCAGCGTTCCCTCGATGAAGGGGGCCGCTCGGGCCTCGAAGAGGAACGGCGCCTGGCCTATGTGGGGCTGACGCGCGCCAAGAAGCATCTGCACATCTGGTTTGTCTCGAACCGGCGCATTCATGGCCTCTGGCAATCGACCATCCCGTCACGCTTCCTCGAAGAACTGCCGGAAGCGCATGTGGATGTGGTGGCGAGCGGCGATTCTTATGGCGGTTATGGTGGGCGCGGCGGCTACGGCCAGTCGCGGTTCGACCGTGCCGATCCGTTCGAGAACAGCTATTCGACGCCAGGCTGGCAGAGGGCACAGCAGCACCGGTCCGACGCAACGCGCAATAATTGGGGCTCGCGCTCCGGCGCCAAGGTCGAGCGCATCGGCTACGGCGAAACGGATTCGGGTCATGGCGCCGGCCGCGGTTCGGTGAAGGGCCGCACCATCGACGGCGAACTCGTGGCGAAATCCGTCAGCGAAACGCCGTCGAACTTCGATGTCGGCGACCGCGTGTTCCATATCAAGTTCGGCAATGGCAATGTCTCATCGATCGAAGGCAACAAGCTCACCATCGATTTCGACAAGGCCGGACAGAAGCGCGTCCTGGATAGTTTCGTCAAAGGGATTTGAGGTTAGAACAGTGACGGTTGGTATGGACCGTCATCTAATCTGACAATTCCCAGAAGAGTCCATTGCGTAGGGCGCTTGGCTATTGTTCCTAGGACAAAAACAACGCCGTCACGAGAGTAGTCAATTTCAAATTTTTGCTTCATGCGAGCCAAAGCATCTTGGGCGCCATACTTTTTACTCCACTTCCAAAAAGTGGCGTGTGTTTCCCAATCGCCACATTGAAACGTATGTTTACCTGCCACGTCCTCAAAACTAAAGGCTAAGTGATAAGGTGTCGGGGTGAACGGGTCTACATGTTCGTCAAGAATGTCTAGCTGAGCAGCAGCGCGAACATAAGCCTGTCGCTCGGCGGCAACCTGGCTCTCCGACTTCTTCCGGTGGACAAACCGAACTGACGAAGGTCTTATCGCTGTAAGCGAGCGTCCCAATGCAGTTGCTTCATCGGTTGATGACGTTATGAGTGGTTCTATCAGCTGCCGTCGATACTTTGCTGGCGTTTCGCCAACCTTTGCGATCGATCCTTCAACGATCCGACAACTCTCCACTCTCTTATCTCGAGAACTCGCGATTGCTTGAAAGTTCACTATATCCCAGCGGCTAAACGCTTCGCCCGCGTGCCGATATCGAACCGGATATAGACGTTTCCATTCACCACTCTCAGATATTGCCGCACAGCAGACGGTCTCTGAATAGCCGCTACTCGGCCGCGGCAAGGCCTTCACTAGTATGGTTGCTCGGTAACTTTTCGGGATTTTGCTCATAATAGTCCAAACGATCCACAAATAAATCGAACTTAGTATAGCTAAAAGTCAGAAGATGCTCTGCAACAATCGATCGATGGCAATGTATTGGGCTGCGTTCAAAGCACATCATGCAGGTTAAAGAGCGTCTTGCAGTTCGGGCTAAATCGCGCAGCGCTGCCTGTGCTTCGTGGCCTTCTATGTGTGCACCAAATATCTTACGGAAGTTATCGAAATCGCCGCGACGTGCGGCTTCACGTCCTGGCTTTGGGTCGCCTAATGATCTGAAATGAATATAGTCAATTCCCGCCTCCGCAAGGTGAGCACGAAGAACATTCTTAGAAAATCCTTTCTTACGGGACAAAGGTACATCGCGTACATCGGCGAGAGTCTTTACTCCAGCAATGTTCAATGTTGCTAGAAACCGATCGATATCAACGCCTTCATAGCCGATAGTATAAATTGTTGTCATATAGAGTCTCCAATCCGCACTATCGGGACGAAACGTTAAAACCGAATTACTGCGCATAGTTGAGGCTCAAAACATACACCTTATTTGAGCCAATCCCCGTGCACCCAGCCGGAAAAGTCGGGCTGACCCGACGCGTTGAGGACCGACACATAGCGCCACTTGCCGCTCGCTTCATGCACCAGTACCCTCGTCCTGTCTGGGATGATATCGTGGACCTTTGGGAAGGACGCACTGGCACCCGAGCGGATGTTCAGGCCGGAGCTTGAGTGAACCACCATGCCGGCGTCACCAATTTCGGCCTCGCCCTTAACCTTCGCCTTGAAGGCGTTCATGTCCCACGCGGGGCCGGGATCGGACTTGCGCCCCGGTGCGATGTCATCATGGCCCATAATGTCCTCAATGGGGTATTCGGCGCAGATGGCTTGGGCGGCAGCGATCACGGTCTCGATCTGGGCGGTCGTGAACACCTCCCAACCGCAATCGGGTACGCCGAACTTGTGACGTGCCTCGATCACCTTTGAACCGTCGACAGGCGCTCCCGTCCAGGAAACCCAACCTCCGTCGCTCTTGTTGAGCGGTCCCCAATTTTCGATTTCTATGCCGATGGCGGCGTTGTTCAGGCCGGAATAGTACGTGCCATCCTTACCGGTCCACTGGCTCTTGCCAGCATGCCAGGCAACGACATTGAAGGGCACGCATTGCGTAATCGCCCCGTCGCGGCGAACTACGAGGTGGGCGGAGACATTGGCGGACTTTTGAAAAAAATATTTGGAAATATCGGCATCGGGACCGCTGGCCGTGTAGTGAATGATCAGGAATCGAGGTTTCAACACCCCGCCGGCATTGGGTGAGCCCATATAGGGCACATTGGCTGAATCGGTCCTGAGCCGGTGGTGGTCGATATGAAAATCCATACTGAAATTCCTTCTCAAATACTTCACTCTATCATGCAGTATTTGAGATTAAATTCCTACTGTCCATTAGTATAAGGCTTTATGTCCTAGCTCTCGCAACGGGCGCAGCCTTTTACTCCGGCTTACCCTTCGCCCAGGTCACATTGCCAGCGAAGAGCGGGATCGTCGAGATCGATGTCTTGGCCGAGCCATCCTGGACCTGTGTGGCGTGGGCGAGATAGATCAGGGTGTTGTTGGCTTTGTCATAGATCCGGGTGATGACGAGTTTCTTCCAGATCAGGCTGGTTCGCTCGGAAAAGACGCGCTCGCCATCCTCGCCCAGCTTGATATCACCAATATTGATCGGCCCGGTCTGCTGGCAGGAGATGGAGGCATTGGAGGGATCCTCGAACCAGTTTCCCTTCTGCAGCCTGTCGATCACACCGCGCGAAAATGACGCAAGGTGGCAGGTAACGCCCTGCACTTTCGGGTCGCTGACCGCGTCGATGACGATGTCATTCCCGAGCCAGTCGACACCCACCTTGCCGACCTCGTCAGCCTTGGCCGGCAGGATGGCGGCGCCCAAGAGGGCCAGTGCAGCTAAGGTTCGCTTCATCGATCTCTCCTGAGGACTAGGACCTGTGCCGACACAGTTGGATATTGCGAGAGAAGATTGCAAGCAGGAAAATGTTCCTTCCTAGCGCCCCCATTTGGCAAGGAAATCCTCGATGCTAAGCGATTGAATATCGGGAATGGCCTCGAAGATCGTGTCCAACGGCCAGTCCCACCAGGTAAGCTGCAGCAGCCGAGCAGCGATTTCCTCCGGAAAACGCGGACGGATCACCCTGGCAGGATTGCCGGCAACGATCATGTAGGGCGCGACATCCTTGGTGACCACCGCATTGGCGCCGACGACGGCACCGTGGCCGATCTTGATGGCGGGCATGATCACGGCGCCGTGGCCGATCCACACGTCATGGCCGATGCTGACGCGCTTCGCCTGCCTGCGGGCGCGAAAGGCGCTGTCGATGCCCTGGAAGCGGAAATATTCGTTGGGCCGATAGCTGATCTTGTGCATTGTCAGCCGTTCCATCGGGTGTTCGAGCGCATTGATCCGGACATTCGCCGCGATCGAGCAGAAGCGCCCGATATCCGCATAAATGCCCTCGCTATGCCGCTCCAGGTAGGAAAAATCGCCCACCGTCACGTCACGCAAAATGACGCGTTCGCCAACTTCGGCGTATTTGCCGAGCTTTACGCCTTTCAGCTGCGCCGTCGGATGAATGCGTGGCTGCTCGTTCTGGAATCGCGGATCGTCACTATCAGACATGGTGTGGTCTCGAATGGCCCTGGGCAATTCTTTTGCATAAGCCAGCTTGAAATCCTATATTCAAACGATGAAAACGTCGTCTTCGATCAGTGCCTCACGAACGATGCTCTACGCAGCCCTCGCGCTCCTTGCGTCGGTTGCTTCGGGCCTCACGTTCGCTGCATGGTTCAACAACAGCGATTCAATCTTTCTTTCCCTCATCAATGCGGGTCTCGCCTGGTGCATGTAGCCGCCACGCGCTCCCGGAGTTTTCATCCATGAGCAAACGTCTGCTGCCCTTACTGATTGTGGCGATTATCGTCTTGGTTGTGGCGGCCGGATGGATCACCTTCCAGGCGTCACGCCAGACAGTTGGCGGTAATCAGGGGCCGTTCGGAACACCATTTCAGCTGACGACGATGAATGGCGAGCCGATCACGGAGGCGGCGTTCCGGCATAAGCCATCGGCTATCTTCTTCGGATTTACGCACTGTCCAGAGATTTGCCCGACGACCCTGTTCGAGCTGGATGGCTGGCTCAAAAAGCTGGGTCCGGAAGGCAAGGACCTCAATGCCTATTTCGTTACGGTCGATCCGGAGCGGGATGACGCAGCGACGATGAAGGCCTATGTCAGTAACGTCTCCGACCGCATCGTCGGTGTGACTGGCGATCCAGACAAGATGGCGGCCATGCTCAAAGGCTACAGCGTCTACGCACGCAAGGTCCCCGTTGACGGCGGCGACTATACGATGGACCACACCGCCTCGGTCTTTCTTCTTGACAGCAAGGGCGGATTCTTCGGCACCATTGCCTATGGCGAAAATCCTGATACGGCTGTCGAAAAATTGAAACGCCTCGCCAAGAGCTGAAAGCCTGTCCCTGATGACCACCCAGACCCGCCTTTTCCTGACCGCTGGCAAGATCGAAGCCGAGCGCGTGTTCAGCATGCTTGAGCGCGCTTTCGAGGAGGATGGCTTGCCGATCTCGACCTCCGAAGTCGATGAGGATCGCGAAATATTCGAGATTTCAGTCTATACGTTCGAGCCCGACGAGATCGAACCGCGCATCAAGGATATACTCGGAAGTGACGCCTTCGGTCTTGAACTCAAGCGCGAGCAGGTGCCGGATATCGATTGGGTTGCGCATTCGCTCGAGGGTCTGAAACCAGTGCGCGCCGGGCGGTTTTTCGTCCACGGTTCCCATGACCGCGACAAGCGCCGCATCAACGAACTCGGCATCGAGATCGACGCCGGACTTGCTTTCGGCACCGGCCATCACGGCACGACCTCCGGCTGTCTCGACATGATCGACGAAGTGATCCGCCGCGAGCATCCGCGCAATGCGCTCGACCTCGGCACCGGCAGCGCGGTGCTCGCCATCGGCATCGCCAAGCTTGCCCCGATCCCTGTCCTCGCCACCGATATCGACCCGATTGCCGTCGCCGTGGCGCGGGATAATGTGGTGAAAAATGGCGTTGCCGCACGAGTCAAGACCGAGACGGCAACGGGGTTTCATCACCCGGCGATGCGCCTTGCCGCGCCGTTCGATCTCATCGTCGCCAATATTCTGGCGCGGCCCCTGATGCAGTTGGCACCCAAGATGCGCACGCATCTTGCCATTGGCGGCTCGCTCATTCTTTCAGGAATTCTTGAAACGCAGCGCGAAAAGGTGCTCGCGGCTTACCGGGTCCAGGGCCTCTTCCACCAGAAGACGCTGCGGCGCGAGGGCTGGGTGACGCTGCACCTGAAAGCCAGGGCAACCTACTAGACGTAGTAGATCGTGTGTTTGGTTCTATCGCGCGTCGCGTCGATCGAACGCACGGCATAACGACTCATCTTGGCCACGCGATAGGCGGCCAAGTTTTCCAGTGCTGTCTTGAAAAATCCGCGGATCCTGTGTGCCATCGCTCATCTCCATGATCAAATGGTGGCAACCGATCCTCCCGACTCATACGATAGCCGATTTGGCATCCACCCAACCAGCAACGTTCGTGCATGGCAGTCATGATCGGTGTGCACGTTTCCGGCAATAATTCTGCAATGCCGGGAGAGCGCTTCGCGACAAAATCGCGTGCCAAGCGCGCTCGTCCATTGCGCAGGGACAGGCGGGGAGATAGGTTTCGACCTCCAACAAAAGAGGTCATATTCATCATGTTCCAGTCGTTTGAGGTCACCAGCAATCCTGCCACCGGTGGC
>UCKM01000026.1 GCA_900473175.1 Hyphomicrobiales bacterium
CAATCCTGCCACCGGTGGCCCGCGCGTCGCCAAGCTGCGCGCCGAACTCGAAACCCTTGGCCTTGACGGTTTTCTCGTGCCGCGCGCCGACGAACACCAGGGCGAATATGTGCCCGCCCGTGCCCGCCGACTCGCCTGGCTGACCGGATTTACCGGTTCGGCTGGTGTGGCGCTGATCATGAAAGACAAGGCCCACCTGTTTGTCGATGGCCGCTACACGCTGCAGGCTGCCGAACAGACCGACCCGGACGTCTTCGCCATCGAAAGCCTGGTCGATACGCCGCCGCCCGTATGGCTGCGCGATGCGGAAAAGAAATTCACGATCGGATTTGATCCATGGCTGCACACGATCAGCGAAACCAAGGCCTTGCGCGAGGCGCTTGAGAAGAACGGCGGCAGCCTCGTGGCTGTGAAGGATAATCTCGTCGACGTTATCTGGGACGATCAGCCCTCGCCGCCGCTTGAAGCGGTCACCATTCAGCCGGAAAAATATGCCGGCAAGCTCGCCAGCGAAAAGCTGCGTGATCTGGCGGGAGCTGTGGCCAAGGCCAAGGCCGACGCGACTGTGCTCACAGACCCATCTTCAATAGCGTGGGCGTTCAACATTCGCGGCAATGACGTCAGCAATACCCCGTTGCCCCTCGCCTTCGCGTTCCTTCCCGCCTCAGGCGAACCGCTGCTCTTCATCGACAAGCGCAAGCTGCCGATCGAAACCGAGGCTTACCTTACACAGCTTTCGACCCTGCGCGCGCCTTCGGCACTGGAAGGCGATGTCGCGGCGTTCGCGGCCGAGGGCAAGACCATCATGCTCGATCCGGCCTTGGCTGCCGAGAAGCTGCGCCTCATCATCGAGCAGGCAGGTGGACATGTCGTGGACGGTCTCGACCCTGCGCGCCTGCCGCGCGCGGTCAAGAACCCGGTCGAGCTTCAAGGCGCCCGCAAGTCGCATGAACGCGACGGCGTTGCCATGGTGTCGTTCCTCTCCTGGATCGATGCGCAAGCGCCCGGGACTGTCGATGAAATCATCGCAGCGACAAAGCTTGAGGAGACACGGCGGACTGTGGCCGAAGGCTTCCAGATGCCGCTCGAAAACCTGTCGTTCGACAGCATTTCGGGGGCAGGTCCGAACGGCGCATTTGCCCACTACCGCGTGAGCACGCAGTCGAACCGCGTGCTGCAGGATGGCGAGCTTTACCTGATCGACAGCGGCGGGCAGTATCGCGACGGCACAACGGACATCACCCGTACCCTGCCCGTCGGCAAACCTTCCGACGACATGAAGCGCAAGTTCACGCTGGTGCTGAAAGGCATGATCGCCATTTCGACCGCACAGTTTCCCAAGGGCACGCGCGGCATGGACATCGACGTTCTTGCCCGCATCGCATTGTGGAAACAGGGCTATGATTACGGCCATGGTACCGGCCACGGTGTTGGCTCGTTCCTGTCGGTGCACGAAGGCCCGCAAAGCATTTCGAAGCGCGGCGTGCACGAACTCTTGCCCGGCATGATCCTTTCCAACGAGCCTGGCTACTACAAACCGGGCGGCTATGGCATCCGCACGGAGAACCTGCTCATCGTCACCGAACCGGAAATCCCGGAAGGCGGCGACATCCCGATGATGGGCTTTGAAACGATCACGCTTTGCCCCATCGACAAACGCCTGATCGATACAAGCCTGCTTGTGCGCGAAGAGTTGATCTGGCTCGATACCTATCACGCCCGCGTCCGCGAAGCACTCTTACCCCATACCAAAGGTCCCGAGCGCGAATGGCTCATTGCCGCGACAGAGCCGTTCGGTCACGAGGCGAAGGGCTGATCAGGAGAATTGGCGCAGCAGAATGATCATTGCTGCGCCAGCAAGGAACATGGTGAGCGCGTTGAACCGCAGCGAGATCACCCCGGCGAAGGCAAGCGCGACCAGCCCGCGCCAATCTGCGGTGGCCGCAGCCGGAGCCACCAGTGTCGTCAAGACAGCGGCCGGCACGGCATTGAGCGCCACCTCGACACGCGGATGAATACGCTCAAAGCGGGAAAGCACCAGATGACCGCCAATGCGCGTCAGGAAGGTCAGGACCGCGCCGGCGATCGTAATCCAGAATATCGACGACATCTCAGCGTTTCTCCTGCGCTGGTTTCGGCTTGGCCACGATGACGGCGACAAAGATGCCGGCCAGGGCACCGATACTCACGTGCCAGGGCGAGCCAATCGTCTTGTAGGCAATGATGGAAGCAACACCGCTCGCAATGACGATCGGTCCCCAATTGTCACGCTTGCGAAAACCCATGACGAGACCGAGAAAGTAAATGGGCAGCAGCATATCGATGCCGAACGCGTGCGGATCAGAAATGAGATTGCCGAAGAGGCCGCCGATCCATGCTTCGAGCACCCACATCACATAAATCGGGGTGGCAACACCAAGATACCAGATAAAGGTAACGGGCCTCCCCGATTCGGCCCGCTTTTCCGTTTCCGCATATTGCGGATCAGTCAGAAGGAAGTAGCTGAGCATGCTTTGCATCGGCTTGAAGTGGCCGATGCGCCGTCCAACCGCAGCCGAATAAAGGACATGCCGAAAGTTGACGGCGAAGATGGAAAAGACGATGAGCCAGGCGGGGACGTTGTGGCCGAAGAGTTCGATGCCGACCATCTGGCTCGCACCGCCGAAGATGGTCGCACTCATCAGCACTGCTTCGCCGACGCTAAACCCGTTATCGATTGCCAAAGCGCCGAAGAGAAGGCCGAATGGAGCAGACGCAACCATGATCGGCAGGCCTTTTGCGAAGCCTTCCCAGAATTGCGTACGGGAACTGGAGTCAGAAGCGGCCTGATCCCGTTGATATATTTGTTCATCCATGGGTCTGCTCTAGGGCATCGTCACAGGGCTGTCACGTGAGATTTGTTGATTGATACCATCAATGTTGTTGCAGCGAGGGGTCGAGGGTCCCCTGCTTGTCACCCTTTGCACCCCTATGTAGGCTTGCATCCGATTGCATTAAAGGGAGAGAGATCATGGCGCATGTCATCGATCGCGATGTCTGGGCAGAGCATCCAGAACTCTGGCGCGGCGAGATTACCGGCAGGCCCTATGGCACCAACGTGTCGATCATTTTCAACAGCCAGGAGCGCATGGGCGGCGGCCCGCGCTTGCACAGGCATCCCTACCCCGAGACATTCATCATCCGCAAAGGCAAGGCACGCTTTACCGTTGGCGATCAGGTCATCGACGCGCATGAGGGGCAGATCGTCGTCGCACCCGCCGACACGCCGCACAAATTCGAAAACCTTGGACCCGGCAGGCTGGAGACGATCGATATTCATGCCAATGAAGTCTTTGTGACCGAGTGGCTGGAGTGAGCATCTCGGTTGCTTTGGCTCTGTGCGCGGTTCGACACAGCCGACCTGCAGCAGAATCGTGGATCAAGCGATCAGCGTTCCCTCAATCGACCTGCCCCACTCGATCAGCGGTTTCGCCCGCAGGGCAAAATCAAACAGATCGTCGGCGAGTTTCGGTGAGGTAATGGCGGCAGGGTCGATGGGATAGCGGACGACGAAGCTTCTGTTGCGCAGCGCCTCGATCAGATCCGGATCGATCACATCATCGAACCCCCGCGGCGTCCGTTTCAGCTGATCGCTATCGCGCAGTTCCAGCCCGTTTTTGGCAAGTGCCTTGACCATGGCCCGGTATTTCTCCGGCTTGGCAACAATGGATTTGCGCATGGCGGCCAGCAACTCGCCCTTCGGCTGCCACCACGCGACGGCGGCGTAGCAACCGCGATAGTCCTCAAGCCCGATGCAGACGTAGAAACAGCCCGTTTCCGTCCACTTGCTGCCATCCGGCGAAAGCAAGGCCGACAGGTGGCGGTTGTAGGGGCTCTTGTCCTTGGCAAAGCGCGTGTCGCGCTTGATACGGAACTGCGACTTCTTGCGATCGCCCTTGAACGGCAGACCAGCCTTTTCGAACCGTACGATCAGATCATCGACGAGATCGCCGAGCGGTTCGTAGAGATGCGTGTCGAACAGATCCTTGTTCTCCAGAAACCATTCACGGTTCTGATGAAAATCGAGCGCTTTCAGGAAGGGCAGCGCCTTGTCGCCAAAACCCTTGAAGACCGGATCGCTCATGCGCCCACCAGCGTGAACCACGCATCCTCGTCAATCACCTCGATGCCGAGCGACTGCGCCTGCGTCAGCTTCGAACCTGCGCCGGGCCCGGCCACGACAAGGTCGGTTTTCTTCGAAACGGAACCCGCGGTCTTGGCGCCATAGCGTTCGGCCATGGCCTTGGCTTCGTCACGTGACATGCGTTCAAGCGAGCCAGTAAAGACGATGGTCTTGCCGGCGACAGGCGAGTCGGCGACCGTCTTGACTTCCTCGTCGAGTGGTGTGACCTCGGCAAGCAGCGCGGCGAGTGCCTGGCGGTTATGCTCCTCATCGTAGAAATCAACCAGCGCTTCGGCGACAATGCTGCCGATGCCCTCGACATCGTTGAGTTCGCGCCAGGCGTCATTGCCCTTGTCACCACGATCCTTCGGCGCCTCGGCCGCCATCGCAGTATTGGCAAGCGCTTGATACGAGCGGTAGGCCTTTGCGAGTCGCTTGGCATTGACCTCGCCGACATGGCGGATTCCAAGGGCATAGATGAAGCGGCTCAGCGAGACCTCGCGCCTGTCATCGATCGCGTCGTAGAGTTTCTTGACCGAGAGGGTGCCAAACCCGTCAATATTCTCCAGCTTGGCCAATGAGTTGGCCTGGCGCTTTCTCAAGGAGAAGATATCGGCAGGAGTGCCGATATGCAGCGCCGGATCCTCCGATTTGAAGAAGAATTCCACCTGCTTTTCACCCAGACCCTCAATGTCGAAGGCATTGCGCGAGACGAAGTGACGGATGCGCTCTACCGCTTGCGCCGGGCAGATCAGCCCGCCAGTGCACCGGCGCACCGCCTCGCCTTCCTCCCGCACCGCATGGGAATTGCATGCGGGACACAAATCGGGGAAAACGTAGCGAGACGGCCCGCGCGGTTTGTCGGCAACGATATCGACGATCTGCGGGATGACATCGCCGGCGCGTTGCACCACCACCGTATCGCCGATGCGCAAGTCACGCCCTTCACGAATAGGCTGGTCGTTCTGGCCGATGCCCTTGATGTAATCTTCGTTGTGCAGTGTAACATTGGTGACGACAACGCCGCCAACAGTCACCGGCTCCAGACGTGCGACCGGCGTCAGCGCGCCCGTGCGCCCGACCTGGATATCGATGCCGCGCAGGATCGTCATCGCCTGTTCAGCCGGAAACTTGTGCGCGATCGCCCAGCGCGGGCTGCGCGAGACGAACCCGAGGCGCTGCTGCAGGGCGAGATCATCGACCTTATAGACCACGCCATCGATATCATAGCCGAGTAGGGCCCGCTGTTCCTCGATCTGGTGATAGTGCGTGACCAACCCTTCGACGGTTTCGAAGCGCTGCATCAAGGGATTGACCCGGAAACCATAGGACTTGAACGCCTCGACCATGCCCATCTGGGTTTTGGCCGGCATCTCGCTGATCTCACCCCACGCATAGGCGAAGAACTGCAGCGGCCGGGAAGCGGTGATCGTGGCATCGAGCTGGCGCAAGGAGCCGGCGGCGGCGTTGCGCGGATTGGCGAAAGTCTGCTTGCCTTCCTTAGCCTGGCGCTCGTTGAGTGCGGCGAAATCGGCATGGCCCATATAGACCTCGCCGCGCACCTCGAGAACCTCCGGCGGATGGCCGCTCAGCACGTTGGGTATGCTCGCCACGGTGCGGGCATTGAGCGTCACGTTCTCACCGGTCGTGCCATCGCCGCGGGTCGCTGCCGTGACAAGCCGTCCGAGCTCATAGCGCAGGGAAAGCGAAAGCCCGTCGATCTTGGGTTCCGCCGTGATTGCAACCGGGGCATTGGCGCCGAGCTTGAGGAACCTGCGGATGCGCCCGACGAAATCTTCAACATCGCCATCCGAGAAAGCGTTGTCCAGCGACAGCATCGGGATAGCATGCGTGACCTTGCCGAACTTTTCCGAAACGCTGGCGCCAACCTTGTTGGAAGGACTGTCCTCGCGCTTGATCTGCGGGAAGCGTTGCTCGATGGCAAGATTGCGCCGCCGCAGCGCGTCGTAAGCCGCATCCGAAATGATCGGCGCATCCTCGGTATTATACCGGTAGTCGTGTTGGGCGATCTCCGCCGCCAGGCGGCCAAGCTCCTCGGCTGCTTCCGCTTCGGTCAATTCTTCTACAGGAATATCTGCCATGGCCTGCCCTGATTACGGATTCGGACGGGAGATTAGCCTAAGGAAATTGGAAAAGCATCGTTGAAAGTGCTCATGCAGCGGGACAGCAGCCACCTCCTGCCAACCCGCCAAATGTGCTAGTTTGGCATAGAAATCGTGCGTGGTTTGACGGGGCTCACCATAAGGGAAGTGGGTGGGCCACAATGTAATCGTTATCGTTAGCGCATCTGCGACGGTTGCCTGCAACCAAACCATCTCCCTCATGGTGAGCTGCGTCGAACCACGCACCAAGAGTTCTGCAGACGCTACTTATTTCAGGAAAGGACGGCAGCATTCTCCCGCAGCAACCGGACTGCTGCTGCCCGGGCCTCGTCGGTGACGCTGGCGCCGGCGAGCATGCGGGCAATCTCTTCCTGCCGGTCGCCGGTTTCCATGGCGCGGATGGAAGTGGCAACGCGGTCATTGCCAGCCGCGGCTTTGGCGATAAGGAAATGCGTCTGTGCCCGCGCCGCCACCTGCGGCGCGTGGGTTACGGAGAGCACCTGAACCTGACCCGCCAGCCGCCGCAAGCGCTGACCGATCGCATCGGCCACCGCGCCACCGACGCCTGTATCGATCTCATCGAATACCAGGGTCGGCGCAGAACCGCGATCGGCAAGCGCAACTTTTAGTGCCAGCAGAAATCGTGAAAGTTCGCCGCCTGATGCAACCTTCATCATCGGACCGGCGCGCGTTCCGGGATTGGTGCGCACCCAATATTCAATCGTATCAATGCCATCGGCCGTGCGATTGTTCGGATCGCTGCTCATCTCGACGATGAATTCGGCCCGCTCCAGTTTCAGCGCCGGCAGCTCCGCCATCACGGCCTGTTTCAAATGGTCGGCCGTCTCGCGCCTGTCATTCGATAGCGCCAGCGCTGCCTGATCGTAAGCGTCGCGCGCAGCCAAAGCCTCGGCTTCCAGGCCCGCCAGCCTCTCCGCGCCCGCATCAATATCGGCGAGATCGGCATCCATCCTGTCGCGCAGCGCGGCAAGATCATCGACGGGGACCGAGTATTTCCGGGCGGCGGCGCGCAGCGCGAACAGTCGCTCTTCCGTCTGTTCGAGTACGCGCGGATCGAAATCGATGGCGCGAATGGCTTGCTCAATGCCGTTCTGCGCTTCCGCCAACGCGTTCAGGGCTTCATCGA
Organism: Hyphomicrobiales bacterium; assembly: GCA_900473175.1. Taxonomy (GTDB): domain Bacteria; phylum Pseudomonadota; class Alphaproteobacteria; order Rhizobiales; family Rhizobiaceae; genus Phyllobacterium. Next base: position 7,433 of record UCKM01000026.1, read on the forward strand.
TCGCCTTGACCACCGGTTCGAGCAAGTGCGGCGCTTCCGGGACCTTGCGCTCCAGCCGGCGCACCAGACTAGCGAGCGACGGCACGGGCGAGGCGTTACCGGAAAGCACCTCGTTGGCGTCGTTGACGTCGCCCGCGATCTTCTCCGATCGCATCATGTCCGTGCGCCTGATCGCGAGTGTTTCCTCTTCCTGCGGTTCTGGATCGAGCTTGCCAAGCTCTTCCACGGATGCGCGCAGATAATCTGCCTCGCGCGCCGCCGCTTCGACCTTGGCGCGGTGGCGCACAAGCGCCTGCTCAGTATCGCGCCACGACTTGTGCAGTGCGCGCACCAGCGCCGCTTTGATCTCGAGCGCGCCGAAGGCATCGAGCAGGGTGCGGTGAATGTCTATATCGACCAAGGCACGGTCGTCGTGCTGGCCGTGAATCTCGACGAGCCTGCGGCCAAGCTCCCTGAGGAGCGTTACACTCGCCGCCTGATCATTGATGAAGACCCGGCTGCGACCGTCGGAGGTTTGAATGCGCCGCAGGATAATGTCGCCATCATCGTCGATGTCATTGTCACGCAGCAATATGCGCGCCGGATGGCTGCCCATTACGTCGAACACGGCAGTCACCTGCCCCTGATCCGCCCCATGGCGCACGAGCGAGGCGTCGCCGCGCGCGCCCAGGGCAAGCGACAAGGCATCGAGCAGAATCGATTTTCCTGCGCCGGTTTCGCCTGTCAGCACTGACAGACCTTCGCGAAACTCGATGTCGAGCCGTTCAATCAGAACAATATCGCGGATCGACAGATGCGAAAGCATGGATCGCTCAGGTTGCTGGAGAGTTAGACGCCGTCTTTGCCACCAACGATAGCCCGCGCAGCATTGGAAAGCCAAGATCCTGCGCTTTCGCGCGGTTGGAGCCCGCCGCTCTGCAGCAGTTTGTAGCTGTCCTTGTACCACTGGCTGTCAGGATAGTTCTGGCCGAGAACCGCCGCCGCAGCCTGTGCTTCGGTGGTGATGCCGAGTGCATAATAGGCTTCCGTCAGACGCGCCAGAGCTTCTTCGACGTGGCGCGTGTTCGAATATTGCTCGACAACGCCACGGAACCGCTTGATCGCCGCCAGATATTCCTTGCGCTCGAGATAGTAGCGGCCGACCTGCATTTCCTTGCCGGCGAGCTGGTCGCGGCCAAAACGGATCTTTGCCCTCGAATCTTCGACATATTCCGAATCGGGGAAGCGCTCGACGACCTCGTTGAAGGCTGCGATGGAACGGCGTGTCATGCTTTGTTCGCGTGTCACGTCGGGGATCTGGCGGTAGTAGGCAAGACCGGTGATGTAATAGGCGTAGGCGGCCTCCGGCTGCGTCGGATAAAGCGCGATATAGCGCTTGGTCATGTTGACCGCTTCGTCATACTTGCCGGCGCGATAATTGGCGAAGGCGCCCATCACCAGAGATTTGCGGGCGAATTCCGAATAGGGGTGCTGGCGGTCAACGGCATCGAATTTCTTGGCGGCCTCGTCCAGACGGCCGGAATTGAGATTTGCAAGTGCCTGATTGTAGAGGACATCGGCAGGTTCGATGGTGTCGACATAGGCGTTGAGATCGATGTCATCGTCCTTGGATGCACAACCGGACATTGCCAGCGCTCCGGCGATGGGAACAAGAAGAAGGGCCAATCTGGCCCTATTGCCAAACCCCATATTCATCGACATTCTGCAATTCGCCATGCTGTCTCCGGCCCCACACAATAGTTTAAGAGCATTGATCGCAAACCCGATATCATGTTTGCGATCGATGCTCTAGGCATACTCAATCTTACCGTCGGTTGGGCGTTCATAAACCACAAGCCGACAGAATCAGCAATCTTATTGCCATGTAATCGTCCAAATTTGTGGCGGAAGGCGAAATGAGTTGCAATATCCACTTTCAATTGCGTCCGGGCGTGGAAATGTGCCCGATATCATAGGTTTGGACGCCGTTTACTGACATAATGGGTTGCCTCTCGCCCCATAATTGAAAGCGGATTCGTGTCCAGGTCGTTGGCTCGAACGCCGCAATCGAGGCCAGCGCACCGCCACGCTCGACATCGCCCGACGCTTCCTCGCTCTCGAGCTTGCGCAGGTCAGCAAGCGAGGAATGCGGCGCGGTGGTCCGCATTTCCCTTGTTGCGCATACGGCACTAGCAACATCAGCCGACAGTTCAGCTTTCCATACGAACCATGTATTCACGACTGGCCAGCCAAATGACTGCGTCAGACCGACAAAACCATCGCCGCACAGAAAATCGTTCAGGCCATCCGCATGCTCCCAGACATAGAATGGCGCATAGAGATTTTCCTGATTCTGGCTTCCGCCACCCCTTCGGGCAGTCAGATAAGCCTTGAATATCAGATTAGGGAAGTTGTCGAGCAGATGCCCCTTCTCCGCGATACGCCGATCGATGATCGTCATGTCATAATCGGCAGGAAGGGCAAAACTATATTGCATCGCAATCATTTCAATGCCCCCTCAAACAGCTTCCAGCATCTGCGTTTCGCCATTGCTGAAAGACCATTCGTCCCGACTTGAGGTGCTAACGATGATCATGACGTCCTCAGGTCTCACAACGGGCGCTTCGGCCAACAGCGCAACCAATCGCTTGTAGAATGCTTTTTTCGTCGCCGTGTCACGCGGCTTGCCGGTTGTTATTGAAAACACGACGAAATCATCCGAACGCGGTCCACCGAAATAATTGCGGTCGAAGATGAGTTCACCCGGCCGATGCTGATGGATGGCCTGAAACCGGTCGGCAGCCGGAACGTTGAACGTTTCGACCATGGCCTGATGCAGGCTGTCGGAAAGGGCTTTCAAGTACTCCGGCGATTTGCCTTCAAGCAACGAGATACGGGTAAAGGGCATGGAACTTCTCCTGTTGCTGCGCCCACCGGCGCGATGACTTGACGCGGAATTTATAGACCGACATAATCATCCTTAAAATCAGAAAATATTAAATCGATCATCCTGAAAAACGGGATAATTAAAATGCGACGGATCACCTTTGATCTTGATGTTTTGCGGACCTTCACCACGGGTATCGAGCTCGGGAGCTTTGCCAAAGCTGCGGATCGTCTCGGCCGTTCCACGTCGGCGGTGAGCGCGCAGCTCAAAAAGCTCGAACAACAGGCCGATACTCCGATTTTCGTCAAAGCAGGGCGTGGTCTTGCGCTCACTGAGGCTGGTGAAACGATGCTGGCCTATGCACGCCGCCTGCTCGATCTCAATGACGAGGCTGCCACCGCCATCCACGGCAGAGAACTCGAGGGTTGGGTACGGCTCGGGCTACAGGAGGACTTCGGCGAGACGATCCTGCCGCAAGTGCTGGGCCAGTTTGCGCGCGCCCACCCCAAGGTGCGGATCGAGGCGCGCATTGCGCGCAATGCTGACCTCATCGACCGGGTTACTTCGGGCAAAATCGATCTGGCCCTGGCATGGAGCGATGGCGCCGTCACGCCGCACTATGAGCGGGTCATGGATGTTCCAATGTGCTGGGTTGGCGCGGCGGGTGATCAAAAAGAGTGGCTTGCATCGGCCGATGAGCCGTTACCCCTGGCGTCGCTGGAAGCACCGTGCCTGTTGAGAAATGCGGCGACCAACGCCTTGGACCGCGCATCTATTCCGTGGCGGCTATCGTTTATCAGTCCAAGCCTTGCCGGCTTGTGGGCGGCAACGGCCGCAGGCTTGGGCGTAACCGTCCGCACGCCGCTCGGACTTCCCATCAGCGTTCAGCCATTGCCGATTTCCGGGAGCGGCTTGCCAGCACTACCCTCGCTTGGACTATTGCTGCATCGCTCTGAAGCGCAATCCGAACCGGCGACGGCACGCCTCGCCTCGATCATGGTCGAGGCCGTACATAATGCATTCGCCGATCATAGAACCCAGGGCGCAAAAACGGGCGCGTTCACGGCGACGAGCGTCGCTCCGCGCGCTTGATTGCGCTTGCCGGCCATTTCCACAATTTCAAACGCCGTATGGTCCGACAAAAGCGCGCGCAATGCTGCAGCATTGAGCCGATGACCACCGCGATAGGATCGGAAACAGCCGATGAACGGAGCGCCTGCCAAAGCGAGATCGCCAATGGCATCGAGGGCCTTGTGCCTTACGAATTCGTCCTTGTAGCGCAGCCCGCCCGGATTTATGACGGAATTGTCGTCGCCGATGACGAGCGAATTGTCGAGTGATGAACCAAGCGCCAGACCTGCAGCCCAGAGCTTCTCCACATCGCGCATGAAGCCAAAGGTCCGTGCCCGCGATACTTCCCTGCGGAAGACGGTCTCGTCCATGTCACTGGCAAATTTCTGGCGGCCAATGACTGGCGTCTCGAAATCGATCTCCACCTCATAGCGTGTGCCGCCATAGGGACGGAACTCCGCCCAAGAGGCCCCGGCTTCGATGCGTGTTGTCTTGAGAATACGGATGAAACGGCGTTTCGCCGCCTGGCGCACAAAACCCGCCTGCTCGAACGCATCGAGAAACGCCGAGGACGTGCCATCGAGGATCGGCACTTCCGGGCCGTCGATCTCGATGATCATGTTGTCGATGCCGGACCCGGCAATCGCCGCCATGACGTGCTCAACTGTGCTGATTGTAACGCCTGCCCGATTGGCAAGGGTGGTCGAAAGATCCGTCGTTCCGACTTCCGATACCAACGCCTTGATCTCGTGGCTGTTGCCAGCACCGTCCAGCCTGTGAAACACAATGCCGGTATCGGGATCGGCTGGCACGAATGCGATGCTCACGGGCGCCCCGCTGTGCACGCCTGCTCCGGATAGCGCGATGCGCTCTGCAATCGTTGTCTGGTAATCGCGCAATTGGAACCTCGTACCCGTGAACCGCAATCCAGATAGCCATACTGCCATCTGATCTTTGACATGTTGGCGCTGCAACTTCTGAATCACCGCCGCCGCCCTATATTGCAGCGCAAGATACAGTTGGCACCCTATGAAGCAAAATCACGGTTTCGAGACATTTGTAACGAAGCCGTCATGCGACCAGTTAAGTTGTTTCCATGCTTATTCAATAACTTGAATGCAAAATTCCGCCATTGATGCAATGGCGGAATTCATGTTCTTTAATATTCCGTGATCGGATCAGTTGGCTTGCCGGCGCAGGAACGCCGGGATTTCCAGCTGATCGTCCTCGGAAGGCTGGCGCGACTGTGGCTGCACACGGCCTTGCTCATCGAGCTGCCCACGACGCGGCGCGTAGATAGACGCGTCCTGGGAAAGCGGGCGGCGAGGTTCTGCCGGACGCATCGCAGGTTCGCGCGGCTGCGCCGGTTCCAACCGTGCCGTTTCGTCTTCGCGGCGGGTCAGGCCAGCCGTCAGACGCTTCAACAGACCCATCGGGCCGCGATCTTCCTGGGCCTCGTGGTGCGTCTGTTCACGACCATGGTCGCGATTGTCGCGCGCGTTGAGTTCCGCCTGAACGACCGGCGGAAAATCAGCGACGTTGGGCATGCGCGGCGCTGCTGGCTGCACGGGTGCCGCCTGCATTTGCGGCTGCGGTGCGGGCTGATGGACCGGCTGCTGCGGTGCTGCGGCAACGGGTGCGTCGAACACTTCCGGAGCGGGCGCCTGGAAGATACGGCTCTGCGGACGGAATTCCTGCTCGACTGGCTGCGGCGCACGCTGCGGAACCTCGTGCTCGGCAGCCCGGATCGCATCGGCGACCGGGTCTGCAGCGCGGGCCGCCGGCTGCTGTACGATCGGCCGGGGAGCGGCCTCGATGCGTGCGGCCGGCTGAGGCGCAGGCTTGGCCACTGGCTTCACAGGCTGGCGAAATTCGATCGGCGCAGGCGCCGACTCTCCAATCTGCTTGTCGATACCGGTCGCGACGACCGAAACGCGGATGATGCCTTCGAGGCTTTCGTCGAAGGTGGCGCCGAGGATGATGTTGGCATCCTGGTCAACTTCTTCACGGATACGGGTAGCAGCCTCGTCGACTTCGAACAGCGTCATGTCGCGGCCGCCGGTGATCGAGATCAGCAGACCTTTGGCGCCGCGCATGGACGTCTCGTCGAGCAACGGATTGGCGATTGCAGCTTCGGCAGCTGCCATCGCGCGGCCATCGCCTGAAGCCTCGCCGGTACCCATCATGGCCTTGCCCATCTCGCGCATGACCGAACGGACGTCGGCGAAGTCGAGATTGATCAGGCCTTCCTTGACCATCAGGTCGGTGATGCAGGCAACGCCCGAGTAAAGGACCTGGTCGGCCATCGCGAATGCATCGGCGAAGGTCGTCTTGTCATTGGCGATGCGGAACAGGTTCTGGTTCGGAATGACGATAAGGGTATCGACATTCTTCTGCAGGTCGGTGATCCCCATATCGGCGGTGCGCATGCGGCGCTGACCTTCGAAATGGAACGGCTTGGTGACGACACCGACGGTCAGGATGCCTTTTTCGCGGGCAGCGCGGGCAACGACGGGAGCAGCGCCGGTACCGGTGCCGCCGCCCATGCCGGCGGTGACGAAGCACATATGCGTGCCCTGCAGATGATCGTTGATCTCATCGATGCATTCTTCCGCTGCTGCGCGGCCGACTTCCGGCTGCGAACCTGCGCCGAGGCCCTCGGTGACCGCGGCACCCAGCTGAATCAGACGCTCAGCCTTGGACTGCGACAATGCCTGCGCATCGGTGTTGGCCACAACGAATTCAACACCGCGCAAGCCGGCATTGATCATGTTATTGACCGCATTGCCACCGCCACCGCCAACACCGAAGACGGTGATCCGGGGCTTAAGCTCGGTAATATCCGGCTTTTGCAGATTGATACTCATGTGTTTCGTTCCTTTTCGTCTTTACCGCCTCGCCGCTGCGGTATTTTGTTGGGTTTCCCCGATTGATCAAAAACTCTCTTTCAGCCACTGGCCGATACGCTGAAAACGCCCACCCGTACCTGTCATCAGCGATGATGAACCGGCCTTTACAGAACGCTCCTCAATTCCTGCCACCTGCGGATAGATCAAAAGACCAACCGCGGCGGAAAAGGCCGGGCCCTTGGCTGCCTCGGGAAGCCCCGTGACACCGAGCGGACGACCTATGCGTACGTTGCGCGCCAGGATGCGGCGGGCGACTTCGGGTAGCCCCGCCAGCTGGCTCGCTCCGCCTGTCAGAACGACGCGCTTGCCGACAATCTGCCCATAGCCGGACTGATTGAGGCGGTCGCGCGCCAGTTCCAGCGTTTCCTCGACGCGGGCTCGGATGATGCGTGTCAGGACGGCACGCGGATATTGATTGGGCACGTCGCGGCCATCATTGCCGAGTGGCGAGACGCTGATGAGGTCACGGTCGTCGGCCGCGCTTGGAAGCGCCGATCCGTGCATGACCTTGAGCCGCTCCGCATCGTCCATGTGAGCGGAAAGGCCGCGTGCCACGTCCATGGTCACATGATTGCCGCCAATGGCGATCGCATCGGCGTGGATGAACTTGCCTTCGGAGAAGACGGAAATCGTCGTCGTACCACCGCCCATGTCGATACAGGCGGCGCCCATCTCGGCCTCGTCGTCGACGAGAGCTGAAAGCCCGCTGGCGTAAGGCGTTGCGATCATCGCCTCAACCGAGAGGTGGCAGCGATTAACGCAAAGTTCGAGATTGCGCAAAGGCGCCGCATCCGCTGTCAGCACATGCATTTCGACGCCGAGCGAGTCACCTATCATGCCGAGCGGATCACGAATGCCGCGTTCGCCATCAAGCCCGTAGGCGATGGGCAGCGAATGGACGAGGTGACGCTCGGCTGCGAGAGCCTGCTTGGCGCCTGCAGCAAGAACACGGCGAATATCGGCCTGATCGACCTCATGACCGCCGAGGTTGATGCTGGCGGAAAAGCTTTCGCTCTTGAGTCGGCCGGACGAGATATTGACGATCATCGAGTCGACGGTGAGCCCTGCCATGCGTTCGGCTGCGTCCACGGCCAGACGGATCGCCTGCTCGGCAGCGTCCAGATTGATGATCACGCCGGATTTGATCCCGCGGGATTTCTGATGACCGATGCCAAGGACCTCGATGCGATGGGTACGGCCAGGCAGATGCGCACTTTCCTCGCGCGGACGCAGCCGAGCGATGATGCAGCAGACCTTGCTTGAACCAATGTCAAGAACTGTCAAAGAGCGCGTCCGCTTGGCAGATGGCGCTCCGGTCGACGTGCTTTTTCCGTTCAGAATACTCATACACGCTTCTCCGAACGCTTTGGCGCCTTGTCCCGCGCCTTCAAATATTCAACGCGCTGCACCATGGCATCGGGTGTCAGCCGCACAACGACGCGGTCGGTCAGGCGCATGTCCACCGCCGCGATATCACGCGACAGGAGCCCTGCTTTGCCGTCCAAATCGGCAACATCCGCAAGAGCCTCCTTGATCTGGCCCTCAGGGAGCATCAGCGTGACGCCGCTGCGCAGGAGCAAATCCCACCGGCGATCGCCGATGCGCGCATAGGCTTTAACTTCATCGGCGATTTGCGGAAACGCCGCCATCTGCGCCAGTAGCAGCTTTGCCTGCTTGTCGGCTCCAGCGCCGATGACGAGCGGCAACGATGCGCTGCGACCGCCGGTAAAGGGCACTATGACGCGACCATCTGCATCGATGACTGAAAGTTCGCTGCCATTCTGCCAGACGGCCATCGCCGTGCGCTCATGGATCGAAATCTGAATGGTGTTGGGATAGACCTTGAACACATCGACAGTCTCGACCCACGGCAGACCCGCAACGGCCTTCTGCGCATCGGATGCGCTCAAACCGACCAGGGACGTCTCGCCATCAAGACCAAGCGCTCCGAGAACATCGATCTCGGAGGTTTCGTTGTTGCCGACAACCTTTACGTCCTCGATGGCAAATCCGAATGTGGAGGTCGTCACCTTGACGACTTCCGGCGCATGACCGCCGAGGATCGCGCCATAAGCGCCTGTCAGCGCCAGGAAAGCGACGGCACCAAGAGTTCCGACATGGTTAGGGATTGTCACCTCGCCCTCGATCAGGCGGGCGACGACGCGCACCGGCTTGCGCATGAACTTCGGCAGGACGACGCGAAAATGGCCAAATACCGCCGACTTGCCCGAAGACATCGGCCCAGCACCGCGCGGATGCGTATTTTCGCACTTCAACGCAAACACGATGCGTCCTCCACCATCCAACTCAACAATTCACCGAAGGTATGCCCCGCAGCTTTGGCGATATCAGGCACGAGAGAGGTTGGAGTCATGCCCGGTTGGGTGTTGACTTCCAGCCAGATCAGCTCGCCATCTTCGGAAAAACGATCGTCGTATCGGAAGTCCGACCGGCTAATCCCTTTACATCCAATTGCCTGATGCGCCTTGAGTGCTAGTGTTTGTATTTTTTGGTAAATTTTTAGTGAAATTTTAGCGGGAACCACATGATTTGATCCGCCTGCAACATATTTTGAATCATAATCGTAGAACTGGTGCCCAACGGGGATAATCTCGCACACACCAATGGCGACATCACCCATCACGGCGCAGGTCAATTCGCGCCCGTGGATGTAGCGCTCGACCATGACGGTATCGCCATACTTCCAGTCATTCGAGGTAATGATCTGCGGTGGATGCGACTGATCCTCCTTGACGATGACGACGCCAAAGCTTGACCCCTCATTCACAGGCTTGACCACGTAAGGCGGTTTCATCGGATGCGTAGAGGTGAAGTCGAACCGGTTCATGACCTTTGCTTCAGCCACTGGAACACCGGCCACCTTCGCGACGATCTTCGCCTGCTCCTTGTTCATGGCGAGGGCAGAGGCAAGCACACCCGAATGCGTGTAAGGAATTTCGAGGTACTCGAGGATTCCCTGGATCGTCCCGTCCTCACCGAACGGACCATGCAAGGCGTTGAACGCCACGTCGGGCTTCAGCACATGCAGGACACTGGCAATGTCGCGATCAACGTCGACGCGGGTGACTGTGTAACCTTCCGCCTCCAAAGCATCGGCGCAGGAATTGCCAGAGGACAGACTCACCGGACGCTCCGATGAAAAGCCACCCATCAGCACCGCAACATGCTTTTTCGCCATGAAGGCAACCCCTCGAATACTTCCCCATCAAAAGCGGAATCAGACACGAGTCATGACCCATCCGGCGGCCGGAACCGCAGACACCCAAGGCTGGCAAAAAAAGCAGCCGACTCAAATCAGTTAACGCTTGTCCCTAAAGAATCAGAGAGTTGATTCGCTGACAAGTCCTCAATGATTCAACAATGAAGTTTCGTGTAAATAAATGTGGTCCACAGCTTTTGATCCGTACATTCCCGTCGGGCTGGAATGGATCTGGAACCGCGCTAATTGTTCGAGTTTTTGAGGTGTGTTCCCACGTCCATGCGCTGGTGCAGAATGCGCACAATTTCGAATGCGCCATCTTCCGTCGGGCGAAAGAAGAGAACATGCGATCCGATGGGTACTTTTCGGTATCCCGAACGAATATACTCGGCCGAGCTCCCGTGGATGCTCTCGAGAGATATTCCAGTGCACGCATTTTGAATTTTTCGAATATACTTCTCAGCTTGATCATCACCCCAATTCGCGGCGGTATATTCCCAAATCAGATCGAGATCGGCGAGTGCAGCCGGAGAGAAGCGCAATCGCTTCATATAGGGTTCGCACCGCGCTTACCCTCGACAAAGCCGTCGAAATCAAGCTCGACAGCAGCTCCGCTGACCTCACCCGCGATCAATGCCGAGCGCAGTGCTTGTAGTTTCATCTCATGTTCTTCGAGGAGTCGCAGGCCAGCCCGAACCACTTCGCTCGCAGACGCGAAGCGTCCTTGAGAAATCTCCTCATCAATGAATTCGTTGAAATGATCGCCAAGCGAAATAGATGTGTTCTTGCCCATGCACGCGCTCCTTGATACCAATATATGGTATTTCCTGGTATGGACAAGAGAGGTTACAGCAACTGCCCCATGAATTCGTGCACCTGCTGCCCTGGACGAAACAGGCCAAGGCGCTTGATCTCCCAATGCAAGCGAATGCCCGAGTTTTTCAAAACGTTGGCGCGGATGGTCTCGCCGAGCGTCTCGAGGTCGTGCCCGGTCGCCGTGCCGGTGTTGATCATGAAATTGCAGTGCATCGGCGACATCTGCGCGCCCCCGATCATCAGACCGCGTCCGCCGGCCTTGTCGATTTCCTTCCAGGCGGATGAGCCTTCCGGATTCTTGAAGGTCGAGCCGCCGGTCTTCTCGCGGATCGGCTGAACCGTCTCGCGATGCTGCTGCACGGCGTCCATGGCCGCCTGAATTTCGCCCCGATCGCCCGGGGTGCCTTCAAAGAGCGCCGAGGTGAAGATCAGGTCATTGGCCGCTCCCGAATGCCGGTACGCATAGCCCATCTCGGCATTGGACAAGGTGTGCACGTTGCCCTTGCGATCAAGTGCGCGTACCTCGACAACGCGCTCGCGGGTTTCGACACCATTGGCGCCAGCATTCATGCGCAGAGCCCCGCCAATGCCCCCGGGAATGCCGTGATAGAAATGGAACCCGGCAATGCCGGCTTCGAGCGCCGCGGCAGCGACCCGCTTGTCCGGCGTCGCTGCGCCTGCCCGCAACTGCGTATCGCCGGCCCGTTCGACCTCACCAAATCCCTTGGCGGAAAGGCGCACGACAAATCCGGGAATGCCGCCATCGCGCACCAAAAGGTTGGAGCCGATGCCAACGGTCAGGATCGGATATTCGTCTGGGACGGCTTTCAGGAAGGCGGACAAATCTTCTTCATCTGCGGGCTGGAACATGACCTCGGCTGGACCTCCGGCGCGGAACCAGGTCACTTTCTCCATTCCCATATTGGGCGTCAGCCGCCCGCGCAGACCAGCAAATCGATCCCCGAGCTTTTTCAGCAGGGCTTCGCCATCAACCTGTGAGTACATATTGTCCTTCCAGCAGTTTCAGCGCCCGGCAGCCTCCGCCCCGACGCAACCGCCAAATCTAGAATGCCGCGAGTTCCTTTGGCAAGGCATAGGCCCATTGCGTGATGTTGCCCGCACCAAGAAAGATGACGAAATCGTCCGGCTTGGCAATCTCGGCAATCAACGGCGCTATTTCCTGTGGCCCGCTGATATAACGCGCGTCGCGGTGGGCGGCCGTCTTGATGCGCGAAACGAGCGCTTCGGATGTGGCCCCTTCGATCGGGTCTTCACCAGCCGTGTAGACCGGCGCGAGGATCACCGTATCGGCATCGTTGAAGCAGGCGGCAAATTCATCGAACAGGCTGGCAAGGCGCGTGAAGCGGTGCGGCTGGACAACGGCGATTACGCGGCCCTTAGCGGAATCGCGTGCGGCTTTCAGCACGGCCTTGATCTCCACCGGATGGTGGCCGTAGTCGTCGAAGATTTCCACGCCCTTCCAAGAGCCCGTGTGCGTAAACCGCCGTTTCACACCGCCAAAGGACGAAAGGCCCTTCTTGATGTCCTCGGCCGAAATTCCAAGCTCGTGCGCGACCGCGATTGCCGCCGTGGCATTGGAGACATTGTGGCGGCCCGGCATCGGCAGGCTAAGTCCGGTGATGTCGGTCGTACCCCCACCCTTGCGTTTGGATATATGCACGTCGAAGCTCGAGCTCGCGCCATTGACCACAAGATTGACAAAACGCACATCCGCCTGGGGATTCTCACCGTAAGTGATCACCCGGCGATCCTCGATGCGCGAAACCAGCGACTGCACTTCTGGATGGTCGAGGCACATGACGCCGAACCCATAGAACGGAACGTTCTCGACAAATTGCCGGAATGCCTCACGCACTTTGTCGAAGGTGCCGTAATGGTCGAGATGCTCCGGGTCAATATTGGTCACGACCGCTATATCGGCGGGCAGCTTGAGGAACGTGCCGTCACTCTCGTCGGCCTCAACCACCATCCAGTCGCCTTCGCCCATGCGGGCGTTCGTCCCGTAGGCATTGATGATGCCGCCATTGATGACGGTCGGATCGAGATTGCCCGCATCGAGTAGCGTGGCTACCATCGACGTCGTCGTCGTCTTGCCGTGCGTACCGCCGATTGCGACGGCCTGACGGAAACGCATGAGTTCGGCCAGCATCTCGGCACGGCGGACGACCGGCAAAAGCCTTTCACGTGCGGCAATCAATTCCGGGTTGGACTTCTTGATCGCCGTCGAAACAACCACGACTTCGGCGTCGCCAAGGTTTTCTGCGGTGTGGCCGACGAATATCTCGATGCCCTTTTCGCGCAGGCGCTGCACATTGGCACTGTCTGCCTGGTCCGAGCCCTGCACCTTGTAACCGAGATTATGCAGGACTTCGGCAATGCCGCTCATGCCGATACCGCCGATACCGATGAAATGAACAAGGCCTATGTTGAGCGGCATCTTCATGGACGCACTCCTTTTTTGAATTTTTCCACGCTTTGGCCGGTTGCAATAGCCTCTGCAAGGTCCGCAAGCAACCTTGTAGCCTCTGGTTTGCCGGTGCCGCGAGCCTTTTCCGCGGTCAATGCCAGCCGATCGGGCTCGTTCATGGCGCTGGTCAAGATTGCGGCGATGCGCTGCGGAGAAAGATCGGACTGCTTGATGACATCGGCGCCGCCGGCCGCGGCGAGCGCTGCCGCATTGGCCGCCTGATCATGATCGAGCGCATGCGGAAAAGGCACGAGGATTGCTGGCCGTCCGATTGCAGCAATTTCCGAAACTGTCGACGCGCCAGAGCGCGACAGAACGAAATGCGCGTCTGCGATCCTGTGCGGCATATCCCTGAAGAATGGCGCGACTTCGGCGTTGATGCCAAGTGATGCATAAGCCTGCCGGACCTTCGCCTCGTCTTCGGCGCGGGCTTGTTGGGTAACCACCAGGCGTGCACGCTCTTCTGGCGCCAGCAACTTGATCGCAGCCGGAATGGCTGTGGAAAAATATTGTGCACCCTGACTGCCGCCAAAAACCAGAAAGCGGAACGGCTGCGGTGCTCGCGATGGCGTGTACACCTTCTTGCCGACCTCCGCCAGAACTTCGGGACGCACCGGATTGCCGGTCACGACGGTCTTCTTCCCGAAAGGGCCGCCGTTATCCGGCAAAAAGCCGCCCGCAATGGCATTCACCCTTGCGGCAAGCGCCTTGTTGGCCCGGCCCATCACCGCGTTCTGCTCATGGACCAGCGTAGGGATTTTCAGTGCGCTCGCCGCATAAAGCGGTGGCAAGGTCGGATAGCCGCCAAAACCGGCAACAAGCTTCGGCTTGATCGACCGGAACAATCTGCGGGAATCGAGATTGCCGAGCCATAATGTCCAGAATGTCTTTGCCAGCGAAAACGGATTGCGCCCGCCAATGGTGGCCGAGCGGACCACATGAATTTTCTTCGCCGGAAAGGCGCCGGTGAACCGTTCAGCCCGGTCGTCGGTGGCAAGATGCACTTCCCAGTCACGCGCAATCAGCTCATGTGCCAACGCCTGGGCAGGAAAGAGATGGCCGCCGGTTCCACCGGCGGCGAGAAAGATAACCCCCTTCGACATCGACGCTCAGACCGCTCCCGCCAGGGATGGCATCTTGGAATCCAGCGTTGCCGACCGGCGGGCTTCGGGTCTGCGCCGCGTCAATGCAAGCAGCAGTCCGGTCGAAATCGCTACCGATATGAGCGACGAGCCGCCATAGGAAATGAATGGCAGGGTCATGCCCTTGGCAGGCATCAGATGCAGGTTCACCGAAATATTGATGATCGATTGGAAACCGAACAGGATGACCAGACCTGAAATGGCAAGACGGGTGAAATCGTCACGCTCCTTCAGCGCGATGGAGAGGCCACGAATGACGATGAAGGCAAAGATCAGGACGATGAGCAGGCAGAGCGCAATCCCGTATTCCTCTGCCGTAACCGAGAAGATGAAGTCGGTATGGCTGTCGGGAATGATGCGCTTGATCGTCCCCTCTCCCGGTCCCTGGCCGAACCAGCCGCCACGTATGATGGCTTCGCGGCCGGCATCGACCTGGAATGTATCGCCTTCGCCCGTGAGAAACCGGTCGATACGTCCGGCAACGTGCGGGAATACAGTGTAGGCGCCGAAGAAACCGACCATACCGAGCACACCGAGACTGATGATCCACAGCCAGGGGACGCCAGCCATGAAAAACATCGCGCCCCACGTGCCGGCGGTCAGGATCGTCTGACCAAGATCTGGCTGCGCCACCAACAGCGCGGCAACAACGCCAAACAGCACCATGGAGAAGAAGTTGCCGGGAATGTCCTTGCGGCGCTCGTTCTCGGCGAACAGCCATGCGCACACGATCACAAAGGCGGGTTTCATGAATTCCGACGGCTGTATGGAAATCCCTGCCAGCGACACCCACCGCCGCGCGCCCTTGACCTCAATGCCGAAGAACAGCGCGCCAACCATCGCTACAAGGGCCACACCAAGCAGAATGATGGCGAAGCGCCGGATCGTGCGGGGCGCCATGAATGAGACAGCAAACATGACGAAGACCGCAGGTACCATGAACATCGACTGGTGCTTGACGAAGTAGAAGCTTTCAAGGCCGATGCGCTCAGCCACGGCAGGGCTCGCAGCAAATGAAAGCAGGATGCCGAGGCCCATCAAAGTCAGGCAGGCTGCAAGGAGAAAACGATCGATCGTCCACCACCAATCGGCTACGGGACCACGGTCAACACGGCTTACCATCAGCTTATGCCCCCAATCGGTGATGCGCCCGCAAGCGCGAATACGGCGGAGCGGAATGCCTCGCCGCGCTTCTCGAAATTCTGAAACTGGTCGAAACTGGCGCAGGCCGGCGAAAGCAGAACGACGGGCTCACTCGAGCCGTCGCTGGCCGCATCGCGCGCCGCGTGCTCGACAGCGGCCGAAATCGTGCCGGATATTTCGAAAGGTGCCGCATCGCCCAATGTCGCGGCGAACTGCGGCGCGGCCTCGCCGATCAGGTAGGCCTTGGCGATGCGTGGGAAGAACCCCGAAAGCGATGCAATGCCGCCTTCCTTTGGCAAACCGCCGGCAATCCAGTATATGCGTGGAAACGATGACAGGGCGGGTGCTGCCGCATCGGCATTCGTCGCCTTGGAATCGTTGACGAACAGCGTTTTGCCGAGCCTCGCGACCTGCTCCATGCGATGAGCGAGACCGGGAAAGGTCTTGAGACCGGCATTGATCTCATCGACGGACAGGCCAACCGCGCGGCAGGCCGCGAACGCCGCAAGGGCATTCTGCGCATTGTGTTCGCCGCGCAGCGAACCGATGCCAGCGAGGGAGGAAACGATGGCTGTGTCGCCATTCCTGGCGTATGCGAGATTGGACCCTTCAGCAAAATAACCGTTGCGGATTGGCATGCGCTTGGAAATGCGGATCACGGGCTTGCCAGTGCGCTCGAGCCGGTCAGCGATGCTTGCGCAATAGCTGTCATCGACGCCGACAATCGCTGTCTTGCTCCCCGCAACGAGCCGTTCCTTGATGTCGGCATAGTGCTGCATCGTGCCGTGCCGGTCGAGATGGTCAGGCGTCAGGTTGAGGAGAATGCCAGCCGTCGGATTGAGCGATGGCGCGAGATCGATCTGATACGACGAGCACTCCACGACATAGAAACGGCCGTCCGCGGGTGGCTCCAGCGTCATGACCGCTGTTCCTATATTGCCGCCAAGCTGCATGTCGCGGCCCGAGGCCTTGATGATGTGGGCGATCAGGGCCGTTGTGGTGGATTTGCCATTGGTACCGGTAATGGCGATGAACGGACTATCCTTCCCGGCAAGATTGCGTTCACGCACGAATAGCTCGACGTCGCCAATGATCTCGACGCTTGCGGCCCTTGCAAGATCAACGGTCCAGTGGGGCCGTGGATGGGTCAGTGGCACGCCGGGCGACAAGACAAAGGCCGAGAACTGCTTCCAGTCGATCTGCCTGAGGTCTCCGGTGTCTATGCCGGCTTCCTGCGCTCGCTTCACACTGTCGGGATTATCATCCCAGGCGATGACCTTCGCACCGCCAGCCACAATCGCCTGCGCCGTTGCAATGCCCGAACCGCCGAGCCCGAAGAGCGCGACAGTCTTGTCCTTCATGGAGTGGGCGGCGATCATCCGAAGCCTATCTGAGCTTGAGTGTGGAAAGGCCGATCAGCGCGAGGATCACGGCTATGATCCAGAAACGGATCACCACCTGGCTCTCGGTCCAGCCCTTCTTTTCGAAATGGTGATGAATGGGCGCCATCAGGAATACACGCTTGCCGGTCATCTTGAATGAAGCCACCTGAATGATCACGGACATGGCTTCCATGACGAAGACGCCGCCGATGATGGCAAGGACGATCTCGTGCTTGGTGGCGACAGCCACTGCCCCAATAAGCCCCCCCAGCGCCAGAGACCCCGTATCACCCATGAAAATGGCCGCAGGCGGCGCATTGAACCAGAGGAAGCCAAGCCCGGCTCCGATAACCGAGCCAAGAACAACAGCAAGTTCGCCAGTGCCAGGGACGAAGTGAATTTGCAGATAATCGGCGAATATCGCATTGCCGGAGAGGTAGGCGATCACCCCGAACGAGGCAGCAGCAATCATCACCGGCACCGTGGCGAGCCCGTCGAGCCCGTCAGTGAAATTCACCGCATTGCCGGCGCCGACCATGACGAAGGCCGCGAATGGAATAAAGAAGATGCCGAGATTGAGGATCAGCTGCTTGGCAAACGGAAATGTCAGCGACGAGGAAAAGGGCTCTTGCCCCGCCCACATGATCGCAAGACCGGCAAGCCCGGCGACCAGGAACTCGATGCCAAGCCGCGCCCGCGCTGAAAATCCCTTGAACGTCTGTTTGCTGACTTTCAGATAATCATCATAGAAACCGATCGCCCCAAAGAATAGGGCAACGAGAAGAACGATCCAGACATAGACATTCGACCAATTGGCCCACAGCAGCGATGAGAGCAAGATGCCGGTCATGATCATCAGGCCGCCCATGGTGGGCGTCCCGGCTTTCTTGAAATGCGTTTGCGGACCATCGGCGCGGATGGGTTGGCCGCGACCCTGCCGTATGCGCAGCGAATCGATGATGCGCGGACCAAACAGGAAGACTATCAGCGCCGATGTGATCAGCGCACCGCCGGTCCTGAACGTGATGTAGCGGAACACGTTGAGAAACTGAATATGTTCCGCCAGGCCGGCGAGATAATAAAGCATACCGTTAAATCCCCATCCCGCTGGCTTACTCGGCTGGACCGGCAGGCTCGGCGGCGTTGTATTTCTGCAAGAGTGTCTTCACGATCTGGGAGAATCCTGTCCCCTTGGACGACTTGATCATGATCACGTCTCCAGCCCGGATCGTTTTCAGCAATTGCGGTTGCAGTTCGTCTACGCTCTGCCTGTATTCGGCATGAAATTCAACCGGCATGGCCGCCTTGAGCGCGGCCATTTCCGGCCCGCCGAGAAAAACCATGTTGATATTGTTGGCCGCGATAACCGGCGCCAGTTCCGCATGCAGTTTTGGCGCCTGCTTGCCGAGTTCAAGCATGTCGCCAAGCACAGCAATACGCCGTCCGCGGCCGGTGAGCGTCGCTGTGGACAGAAGTTCGATGGCAGCACGCATTGACGCCGGGTTGGCATTGTAGCTCTCATCGATCACCGTGAACGATCCCTTGGCAATCTGAAGCGTGTGTCGGGCACCCCGCCCGCTCTCCGGCCGAAGTGTGGCCAGCGCCAAGGTGACTTTCGCGAGGTCGGCTCCGGTCAGATGGGCTGCGCCAAGCACGGCAAGGACGTTCTGTGCGATATGGCGACCGGGCGCTCCGACCTTGATGACCGCTTCCTCACCGGCGAGGCGCGCTGTCATGCACGAGCATTCGTCGTGAAGCTTCAGCTTGGTCAGGGAGTAATCGGCACGCACGTTCTCGCCAAACGTCTTGATGTGCTCGACGCCCGCTTGCAGCGCCAGCTTTTCGAGCAGTTTGAAATGTTTGTCATCGCGGTTAAGCAGCGCGTAACCACCAGGGACCAGCCCTTCGAAGATCTCGGCCTTGGCGGTCGCAATTTCCTGGAGATTCTTGAAATGGCCGAGATGCGCGGGCGCAATCAGCGTGATCAGCGCCACATGGGGCCGCACCATCTTTACCAGAGGACGGATTTCGTCCGCATGATTCATGCCGATTTCGAAAACGCCGTAGTCGGTGTCAGCCGGCATGCGGGCGAGCGTTAGCGGCACGCCCCAATGGTTATTGAATGATGCGACGGAAGCATGAACCTTTCCTGCTCCGGCAAGGACATGCCGCAATGCTTCCTTGGTCGTTGTTTTCCCGACTGATCCCGTCACGGCAATGATCTGTGCATGGGAGCGTGCGCGTGAGGCAAGTCCGAGCCGCGTCATCGCCGAGAGCACGTCGTCAACGACGATCATGGGCGCCTTCAACTTGCCAAGCGCCGGTAATTTGGCTTCGGCTACAACCAGGAGCGCCGCGCCTGCGGCAACTGCTGCTGTGGCGAAATCATGCCCGTCGAGCGCGTCGCCCTTGATGGCAAAGAATGCCTCGCCTTTGCGCAATGTACGCGTGTCAATGGATATGCCGGTGATCCCCTCGGGAAGTTCCCCGACTGGCCTGCCATGCATGGCCTCGATCATCGCATCGGAGGTCCAGAGCAGGTTCATGCACCGCTCTCCCGCGCGAGGCGGTCTTTCAACGCCTGTCCGACCTCGGTGTGATCGGAAAATGGCAGCACGACATCCCCCACGGTCTGCCCTTCCTCGTGGCCCTTGCCGGCGACAATCAGCGTGTCGCCCGATTTCATCATGGCGACAGCCTCACGGATGGCTTCACGGCGGTCGGGAATTTCGCGGGCGCCGGGCGCTGCCGCGAGTATCTCGGAACGGATCGTGGCAGGCACCTCCGAACGTGGGTTGTCATCGGTCACGATCACGACATCGGCGAGGCGCGTGGCGATCTCGCCCATCATCGGGCGCTTGCCCTTGTCGCGATCGCCGCCGCAGCCAAACACCACGATCACGCGGCCCGTCGTGAAGGGCCGCACAGAGGCGAGGACATTTTCGAGCGCATCGGGCTTATGCGCATAGTCAACATAGGCAGGCGCGCCTTCCTCGGTCGCACCGACGAGATCGAGCCGGCCAGGCGCACCTTTCAGCCTTTCGAGACCCCGCACGGCAGCAGCGGCCGGAACGCCCGTGGCAATGGCAAGGCCAGCAGCGACCAGCCCGTTCGCCACCTGGAAATCGCCGGCCAGCGGCAAGGTGATCTCGTAAATTTCACCGGCAATGTGCATTTCGACGTGCTGGCGGAAGCGTTCATGTTCGACGCGCTTCAACGTAATGAAGTCACCCTTGCGGCCAACGGTCAGCACCTTGCATCCGGCCTGGGTCGCAGCCGCAATGGTCGGCTTGGAAAATGCATCATCGGCAAAGATGACGGCGGGCGCGCCCTTCGGCAAAAGCTCGGTGAAGAGCCGCAACTTGGCCGCATGATATTCTTCAACCGTCGGATGATAGTCCATATGATCACGGCCGAGATTGGTGAAGGCGCCTGCGGACAGGCGAACGCCATCAAGCCTCCGCTGGTCCAGACCATGAGATGAGGCTTCCATGGCCGCGTGGGTCACGCCTTCCTCAACAAGTTCGCGCAGCAATTTGTGCAGTTCAACCGGATCTGGCGTTGTCAGTGAGCCATAGTCGTCACGTTTCGGCGAGACGACACCTGTTGTGCCGATACTGGCCGAAGCGAAGCCGGCTTGCGCCCAGATCTGGCGCGTAAACGAGGCAACGGAGGTCTTGCCGCTCGTCCCGGTGATGGCAACCATGATATCCGGCTGCAGCTTGTAAAAACTGGCAGCCGCCAGCGCCAGGGTGCGGCGAGGATCATCGACGTAAATGATCGGGACGGCGATTTTGCCGAGTTTCGCGCCTTTGGAGGTAACGATCACGGCCGCGCCACGGGCTGCGGCATCGGCGGCATAAGTGGCGCCATCCGCCTTGGAACCTTTGAGGGCGGCAAAGAGGAATCCTCGCTCCACCTTCCGGGAGTCCGACGTCAACCCACTGATCATCCTCTCTCCGAGTTCGGAGATGGCGAGATCGGGAATGCCGTTCAGATCTTTCAGTTGCATGGCCGGACTGGAACCCATTTTAGTTGCTTTTATCCCAAAGGTCGAAGAATCATCTGTTTCCGCTCGCAAAACGCATCGTTTTGAGTCGATTCTGGGGCATTGAACTGCGAACCTGTTGATATGCTCTAATCATCAAATGATACCATCGTTGGCGCGGATTCCTGCTCTTCGCGGAAGTCGGGCTGCACGCCAAGGAACGAGGCAGAGCGGCGAATGATATCGGCGACCATCGGCGCCGCATTCATGCCGGCGGTTGCGCCCACCTTGCCTTCCTCGGGCTTGGGCTCGTCAATGATCGTCAGCACGACATATTGGGGCTTGTCGATCGGAAAGGCCGCGACGAACGCGTTGAACCGGACATCGCTCGAGTAGCGGCCGTTGATGACCTTTTCAGCGGTACCCGTCTTGCCGCCAACCCGGTAGCCTTTGACGTTGGCGCGTGATCCCGATCCGCCTGATCCCGTCTCACTGTTGAGACGATAGAGGTAGCGCATGTCTTCGCTGGTCTTCTCGTTCACTACCTGCTTGGCTACCTTGTTGGCCTCTTCAATCGTACGCGGCAAGAATGTCGGTTCGATGAGCTTGCCGCCATTCATCAGCGCGGCAGCACCGACTGCAGTCTGCAGCGGCGTCGTCGCCATGCCGTGACCGAAAGCGATGGTGATCGAGTGCACCTTCTTCCATACCTTCGGCTCCATCGGCCGCGCCACTTCCGGCAGTTCCGTCTGCATGCGGTCGAGGAGACCCATGCGGCGCAGGAATTCGCGGTGACCTTCGATGCCGACGACGTCCGCTTCCTTGGCTGAACCGATGTTGGAGGAGTAGATGAAGACCTCTGGCAGCGTCAGCATGCGATGCTTGCCGTGAAAATCACGGATCGTCTGATGGCCGATGGTGATCGGCTTGCTGGCATCGAAAGTGCTGCTGAGGCTGACCTTGCCGGAATCGAGCGCCATCGCCGTGGTGAAGCTCTTGATGGTCGAGCCCATTTCATAGGTGCCCGCCGACATGCGGTTGAGCCGGTCCTTGTCGAGCGCATTGAACGGGTTGTTCGGATCGAAATCGGGAGCGGAGGCCATTGCGAGCACTTCGCCGGTGTGAACGTTCAAGACAACCGCACCAGCCGCAATCGCCCTGTAGCGCTGCATCGCATTGACGACAACATCGCGGACGACGTGCTGCACACGCAGGTCGATCGACAGCCGCACCGGTTCGAGCGACCGGCTGTCGGCAAGGCCGACATCGCGCAGGTCCGACAAGCCCTGCTCGTCGATATATTTCTCCATGCCGGCAATGCCCTGATTGTCGATATTGACAAGGCCGAGGATATGCGAGGCCGTTGGCCCGCCTGGGTAGAACCTGGTCTTTTCGGTGCGGAAACCGATCCCCGGAATGCCGAGCGCCATGATCTGGCTCTTTTGTTGCGGGGTCAGCCCGCGCTTCAACCAGGCAAAGCCGGCATTGCTCTTGAGGCGGGAATAGGTCTGTTCGAAGTTGAGATCGGGCAGCACGGTCGACAAAAGCTCGATCGCCTCGTCCGGATCGATGATCTTGCGTGGTTCGGCGAAAAGCGAAGCAGTCTTGATATCGGTTGCAAGCACTTCGCCGTTGCGATCGAGAATATCAGGGCGTGCGGCAAGCACGGCGCCAGTGGGACCGTTATAGCCTGTCGTGTCTTCCTGCAGGCCGTAATAGACGAGACGACCGCCAATGATGCCGTAAACACCGATAAAACAAGCGATGGCCATGACAACGCGATTGCGCGCGCGATTGCCGGACTTCTTCCTTTTGGCATCGAGCGCAAATGTTGGCACGGTGCCCGCTTCGAGGTCGGTTTTTTTCCGCTTGATCCAGACCATTTATTGCCTTGCCCCTTTCGGCTTCGCGCCGGGAACGACTGTTTTGCCGGCCTTGTCGATGCTGCCGGTCATGGTTGCGTCGGTTTTGATCGCCGCTGCGGCATTGGCCTCTGTGATGATATTGCCGACATCATCAAGGCCCTCAGATGCGGGCTTGGGCTGCGGCAGGTCGTTGATCGTGACAATCTGCTGGGCTTCCATCTGCTGAAGATCGAGCTGACCCTGGAATGACTCGACGAGTTTCTGTAGACGGTTCGGCTGCGTCAGCAGGCTCCAGTCGGCCTTGAGCAAATCGATCGTGTCCCGCTCATCCGCGATCATCCGCTCGAGCTTGCTGACCTGCGCCATCTGCTTTTCAGCGTCGTGCTTGATCTTGTAGGTCACGGCGGCGGCCGCGATCATCAGTCCGATCAGTATGATGTCGAAGGTACGCAGCACGGATCAGCTCCTCGCCGTTTCATGGAATATGGGCAGGTTTGGCAGGCCATAGATCGAATGATCCTCGGCGAGCGGCGGATTGTGCGTGCGGATGCCGGCGCGCAGCTTGGCTGAGCGGGCCCGCGGATTGCGCTCTGCCTCTGCGGCTGTCGGCGACACAATCCCCTTGCCGATCGGCGTGAAACTCGCAAGCCGCTGTTCGAGCTGCGGCAGATGGCGCGAGCCACCGCCTGTACCGGAGCGATCGGAAAAGAAACGTTTGACGATCCTGTCCTCGAGCGAATGGAAGGTGACCACGACCAGGCGTCCTCCCGGTTGCAACACACGCTCTGCCGCGTGCAAAGCCCGCACCAGCTCGCCCAGTTCATCGTTGACGAAAATGCGCAGCGCCTGGAATACCCGCGTTGCCGGGTGGATCGGCACCTTCGGATTGCGGCCGACCAGCGCCTCGATTGCATTGGCAAGGTCGCGGGTGCGCGTGAACGGCTCGCTCGCACGGCGCTTCTCGATCATGCGCGCGATGCGGCCCGCATGGCGCTCCTCGCCGAGAAAATTGAAAATGCGTGCGAGATCGCCGGTCTTCAGCCGATTGACCACGTCCGCGGCGCTGGGTCCCGAACTCGACATGCGCATATCGAGCGGTCCATCCTTCTGAAAAGAAAAACCACGTTCCGCCTCGTCGATCTGCATGGAAGACACACCGATGTCGAGGACGATCCCGTCCGGCACGCCACCAAGCAGCGCAACCTGGTCCAGTGTGGAAAATGTTCCCTGCACGAGCGTCAGTCGACCGGCAAGGGCTCTTTCGAGAGCGCGCCCGGCCTCGATCGCGGACGGATCGCGATCGATCGCCGTCACGGAAGCGCCGGTTTCGAGAATCCGCCTGGTATAACCGCCTGCCCCGAATGTTCCGTCGATGATCAATTGGCCGGTCGCCGGCTGGAGCGCCGCAATGACTTCTTCTAGCAGGACTGGAATGTGGCGCTCGTTTTGTCCCTTCGGGGTGGTATTGTCGCCGGGACCCGCCATCAGCTGCTCCCCGCTGGGGTGCTCGGGTTTTCCTGTCGGCGCTTTTCCGCCAACCGCTCCCGGACCCTTGTGCGATGCGCTTCGAACTGATCCGGGTGCCACATCTGGAAATGCGTGTTGGCCCCCGCAAAGGTCACATCCGCGGAAATGCCCGTATGCTGGCGAATGAAATCCGTCACCGTTATCCGGCCATCCGCGTCCAGCTTGAGAAATCCGCCATCCGCGTGGAGATAGAACGACATGTCGTCCGCCGTTTCCGCGAAGGGATCCTCGCTTCCCAACCGATTGTCGAAGCGCGTCAGAAGTTCCGGTCCGCCCACATCGAGCGCAGGCAGATGCAGTGAACGCAGTGCGTACAGTTCCGCGTGACCGGCCTTCTGGATAATCGAACGGAAGTGCGCCGGGACGGAAACCCGTCCCTTCGCGTCGATTCTGTTCGTGACATGTCCGAGAAACCGGTTCACAACGCAACACCGCCGTTTCCGCTCCCAGCGCCTTGTCTGTCGGAGCCTCTTTCGTTTTCGCTTCCGCTCCACGCTTCGAAGTTTTCGAAGCGAGAGGCGCACCAGCAAACGCCAACGCTCCGGCACATTGAGCCGAATGCCAGCCTTGGCATGCCAAATCGTATTTCGGGAGACACCGTGTCGACTGAACGCTACTGATGAAATCAATCGGTATCATGGGGCACTATGGGCGTCAATGGGACTACAGGACACAGGGTGGGAATGAGGCGCGATTCCGGCTCACTTCCGGCGATTCTGAATTTATCGCTCATTAAGCTTAATGAAGCGTTAGGGGGGCGCTCTTGGTGGGGGACGCGAGACGCGCGGATGCGCGCTCCCGAGAGGGGAAGTTGGCGCTCCTGCGGATGGGAATTGAAATGCCAGCTGGCCTGTAAGCCGGGTTCTGTATGGCCGGACTTTCGTCCGGCGCGGCAGCCATTCATCTTGGACGGACGTTACCATCCGCCTCATGCAACCCACCCGGACGACTGACCCGGAAACTGATCGCCGGACTTTCGTCCGGCACGCCGTCCCTATTCGGTTTTGCTCCCGGTGGGGTTTGCCATGCCGCCCCTGTTACCAGTTGCGCGGTGGGCTCTTACCCCACCCTTTCACCCTTACCCCGTCATTCCTTGCGCCCAATCGGATCTCGATCCGGCGCAACGAAAGACGGGGCGGTTTCCTTTCTGTGGCACTTTCCCTAGGGTCGCCCCCGCCGGACGTTATCCGGCACCGTGTTTCCCTGGAGCCCGGACTTTCCTCACATGCCGCCTTTCGGCTTTGACATGCGCGGCTGCCCGGCCAGCTGGCGATCCGTATAAATGCGTTCCTGAGGGAAAACGCAAATGAAAAAGGCCGGAGCATTGTCCGGCCTTCATTTCAAAGTCCATAAAGGAGGCTCACATGGAAGCCATTTCCATTTTCACCTTGGCGCAATAGTTGGCCGAGACGGGATTCATGCGGGTCGCACCGTGGCCGGCATTGTAACGCAGGATCGTGCCGCATGTGGTGCCGTTGCCCAGCTTGTGAGCGCCGGCGAGATACATCATGCCCCAGCGGATGTTCGTCTCGGGATTATAAAGTGCCTCGCGCGAGCCGGTATAGCCGAGACCCCGGGCGGTCTCATATTTGATCTGCATCAGGCCGATTTCGCCGGCGCTGCCGGTCATGTTGGGCTGATAGTTGCTTTCGACGCGAATCACGGCGTTGGCGAGTGCAACGGGCACGCCATAAGATGCAGCATAGGAATTGATGATGGTCGAGTACTTCGTCGGCCCCATCGCTGATGCAGTGGCCGAAGCAATGCTGCCGGTCGTCATCGTGTCGATGGTGCTCGTTGACGTCGTGACGACAGTCTTGATCCTGGCTTTGGCCTGAACCACTGGACGTTTGTGGGAGACCGCCTTGGTCACATGCTCCGGCTTGGCAGCCGTCTTCCTGGCTAGGTGGGGTTTTGCCTTGAGAGTGGCGGTCTTGGCGACGGGGCGTTGAGCCTTGGTCTGGGAAGGATCTGTCTTAGCAGATTTGTCGCTGATTTTCGCCTTTGCGTTTTCCGCACGCTTTGCCTTGATGTAGTCGGCGAGGTTTGTTGGTTCGTTCGGAGCGCTAAGCGCTGAATTTGAGCCATAGAGAGCCATCGCCCCGAGCAGGGCGCAAATCATACCAATTTTTTTATTCATCGTTTTCCGTCTTAGAAGCTTGGGCGGCACGAATGTACCCACCGGGATCGTTCCGTGCCAAAAATCAAAAGGGCAGAGCCGGAACACTGGGCCAAGGATGTGACGGTCCAATGCAGCCGAAAATTGATCCACCAAATAACAATATGTAACCCATTGAAATATATATGCCGCAGCGCACAAAAATGGGCTACAAAAGCGTTTTGGCTTCAATAACTTAAGAGGTCAGCGCCGGAAGTGCAGAAAGCAGTCGATGCAGGGTTTCGATGGTTGACATGTCTGCGACTCCATCGACTTTTTCGACGCGAAAGTGGCGCTGAAACGCCAAAATGCCCAATTCTGTCGCATTTCCAAACACGCCGTCGATGGGAACGCCATAGCCATATAGCGCCAACATGGACTGAAGCGCTTCGATTGGCTGTCCCTGATCGCCCAGCGCGAAGAAACGCCCACCCCTGATCGGAGATGGCGCAACCCAATGGCCGACACCCGCATCGTAAAGGACTTGCCAGGGAAATTTCTCGCCGGGATCAATCTTGCGCGCCGGCGCGATATCCGAATGCGCCAGCACGGCTTCTGGCCGGATGCCGTGACGCGATATGATGCCTTTGCAAAGGTCGATGACCGCGTCGATCTGCCGGTCTTCGAAATCCGGAAAGTCGAGCAACGGTCCGCCATTGACGATTTCAATTCCGACCGACGAGGAATTGATGTCGGTCTCGCCCTTCCAGAAGCTCTGGCCGGCATGCCAGGCCCGTTCGCTTTCGGGAACCATTTGGACGATGCGGCCGTCTTCATGGACGACATAATGCGCCGATACCTCGCTTTGCGGGTTAGCGAGCCAGCTCTCCGCTGCCTCGCCCGTCTCCATGCCGGTATAGTGGAGAATCAGAAGGGACGGACGCTTGCCATCCTTGCGCGGTCCGAAATTCGGCGAGGCATGAACGTCAGCGCGCAGATGGTCCGGTTCAAACGCGCTCATATGCCTTGAGGTCTTTTTCGACTCTATCCCATGCCGCGTTGATGGCAGCTATGCGTTGATTGGCGATAGCGATGAATTCCTCCGGCACACCGCGCGCGATCAGCATGTCGGGATGGTTCTCGCGCACGAGGGCGCGGTATTTCTTGCGTGCTTCCTCGAAGCTGACGTCGCGCGAAAGGCCGAGAACGACAAATGGATCTGCTTGGCCACGGCCGACGTGGCGGGCCAGAATTTGATCGAACTGCTCCTCGTCCAACTGGAAGATTTCCGCAACGGTGCCAAGGAAAGTCAGCTCCTTGTCGTGCAAGGCGCCATCCGCCTTGGCGATATGGAACAGGCCATCAAGAATGTCTTCGAGCATCTTGCAATTGCGTTTGCCTGTACCGCATAGCGAAGCCAGCTGCGTCGCGTAGGCCTCGTAACCGGCGACATCCTGCTTGGCGAGATTATAGAGCCGTGTCACCTGTTCCTGATATTGCGGCGGCACGTGGAAAATCTCGTGAAAGGCATTCACTTCCGCCTGGGTCACCACCCCATCGGCCTTTGCCATTTTGGCGGAAAGCGCAATCATGGCGATGGAGAACGCTACGCGGCGGCGTGTTTCCGGGTCACCCTCGAATGCGGTACGCACCGCCTCGATAATGCTGGAAAAAGCATCGATCGCAGTTGAGGTGATGAAATCGCTGATGCGGCGCCAAATCGACATGACTTCGTTTTATTCAAAATCGTTCGCAAATGCGAGAGCGATATCGTGCCGCAGAAACAGTTTGAGTGGACCGGTTGACGCACCGGGGGGCGTTCGGGACGAGGCCGGCCGGCGCTTCGGCCGGCCTCGTCCCGAA
>UCKM01000037.1 GCA_900473175.1 Hyphomicrobiales bacterium
ACTGTCAACACGCGTTTTTCGTTTTTTCCAAACTTTCTTCAAACCGTCCCGCACCCTGGGGAAAACCCATTCGAAGGAAGTCCCAGGCGGCCCATCTTCGCCGATTTCCGATGCCGGCAGACAATTCGCCGGAGAATGAAAACAGTCAGGCTGCAGACCCAAAGCCGGTAAGGAACGCCGTGAGATTGTCGCCAAGTTCATCGCAAAGATACCCACCCTCCTGAACGATGACCGTCGGCAGATGCAAGCTGGCGATGGCTTCCGCAATACGCCCAAAGCCTGCCGTCGACACCAAAAGGCCGCCGAAGGGGTCGCCCTCAAAAGCGTCGAGCCCGAGCGCCACGACCAGCGCTTGCGGCGCGAAGGCTTCGATGCGCTTGCAGGCCGATTGAAGCGCCTCCAGAAAGACATCGTCGCCGGATTTGCGCTGGAGCGGCAGATTGTAATTGTAGCCGAGCCCAGCCCCCTCGCCGCGCTCATCGGCATAGCCCCAGAAGAACGGGTAGAATCGCACCGGGTCGGCGTGGATCGAGACGGTAAGCACGTCGGCCCGCTTGTAGAAGACCCCTTGCGTACCATTGCCGTGGTGAAGATCGACATCAAGAATGGCGACGCGGTCGGCACCCATGCGCAATCTTTGTGCGGCGACGGCCGAATTGTTGATGAAGCAGAAGCCACCCGCAACGTCGGCAAAGGCATGATGACCGGGCGGGCGGCAAAGTGCATAGGCGGCGGGTTCGCCCTGCATCACCGATTCCGCTGCCTCCACCGCAGTCCAGGCGCTCCAGCAGGCGCTCTCCCAGGTCTCGGCCGAGATCGGACAGGAGGTATCGGCCATATGATATCCCGCTTGCCCGACCGCGGACGCCGGATAGCTGCCGGAACGATTGATCGGATGGATGTTGGGAATGACCTCCTGCGACGCCCCGGGGATCAACTGCCAGCGGCGATAGATGTTCTCAAGGAACTCGATATATTCCGGCGTATGGACGGCGGCGATGGGCGCAAGACCGTGATTGCGCGGGCGATGAATCGAACTGCCTGCGGCGCGTGCGCCCGCAAGCAAACGCTCGACGCGTTCTGGCTTCTCCGGATTGGGCTGCGGCGCCCCGCTCGACAGGAAGCCCTTTGGGTTATGGTGTTTCTGTTCTTCCGCGTAAAAGGTTTTCATCAGCGCTCCTGTCCGATGTCCTGCTCCGCCAACGCGGCGAAGGCATCGCCATCGATGCCGTGGATGCGCTCCGATTGCGACCACACGATGCCGAGATGGGTATAGAAGCCTTGCGCGCCGTGATTGTCCACGTCGACGGAGAGGCGCAAATAGGCCGCTCCCTTTTCACGGGCGCGGCGAGCCGTGGCCTGGAGCAGCAGCTCGCCGATCTTCCTGCCGCGAAACTGCGGTTCGACGAAAATATCCTGAACGTAAATGCCCGGCTTGCCACGCCAGGTGGAGAAGCTCGGTAAATAAAGGCACATGCCGGCAAAAGCCCCATCGGCTTCGGCGATCAGCGCCTCGAATTCGGGATGAGCGCCAAATCCGTGACGGCTGAGGTCAGCCGGCGTGCTCTTCACCCTGTCGGCCGCGCCCATTCCAACTGCCATGCTTTTGATGGCACCGTGCAACAGCTGCACGTCCGCCACTGTCGCCGGCCTGATCGTGACGGGCCCCGCCATCAGAATGCCACCCGGTCGCCGCCCTTGAGGTCAAGCATGGCACGCGCCTCGGCCGGCGTTGCGGCATCAAGGGCGAGCGCTTCCAGCACGGCGCGGATGCGCTTCACCTGGTCGGCATTGGATTTGGCGAGCTCGCCGGGACCGAGCATGAGGCTGTCCTCAAGCCCGACGCGGACATTGCCGCCCATCGCCGCCGCCATCGTGATCATCGGCATCTGGTGGCGCCCCGCCGCCAGCACGGAAAAGCGGTAGCTGTCGCCAAAAAGCTTGTCGGCGATGCGCTTCATGTGAGTGAGGTTTTCCGGGTCGGCGCCGATGCCGCCCAGCACGCCAAATACGAACTGGATGAACAGCGGCCCGGTGACGAGGCCCCGGTCGCGGAAATGCGCCAGCGTATAGAGATGACCGACATCATAGCATTCGAACTCGAAACGCGTGCCGCAGCCTTGGCCAAGACGCATCAGGATATTCTCGATATCAGCAAAAGTGTTCTGGAAGATGGAACTGCGCGTCGCCTCGAGCAGTTGCGGCTCCCATTCATGTTGCCATTCGCTGTAGCGATCAAGGGCCGGGTAAAGGCCGAAATTCATCGAGCCCATATTGAGCGAACACATTTCGGGCTCCGCGCGGAGGGCGGCGGCGAGGCGATCGTCGAGCGTCATGACGGAACTGCCGCCGGTCGAGATGTTAATGACGGCATCGCTTGCCTGCTTGATGCGCGGCAGGAACTGCATGAACACGGCGGGATCGGCTGACGGCCTGCCGTTCTGCGCATCGCGCGCATGCAGATGCAGGATCGAGGCGCCCGCCCTGGCGGCGGCAATCGCTTGCTCCGCGATCTCATCGGGCGTGACCGGCAGATAGGGACTCATCGTCGGCGTGTGGACCGAACCGGTAACCGCGCAGGTGATGATGACTTTCTTCCTGGCCATTTTCTACCTCAGCCGTTGACGGGAAGGTCTAGTTCGCCGGCGAGCTGTTCGAGCGTGTCGCCGAGAATGGCAGCGATCTCGCCGATCTCGTCGGGTGTGACAATCATCGGCGGGCAGACGAGGAAATGGTCGCCGTCGATGCCGCCGCGCGTCCGGCGCGAATAGATGATAAGGCCCTTGTCATAGGCAATATCGACCACACGCTGAAAGGCATTCTTCGCTTTTGGCAGCGGCCTCATTGTTGCCCGGTCTTCGACGAACTCTGCCGCAAGCAAAAGGCCCTTGCCGCGCACATCACCGATGAAGGGGAAGCGCTTCGCCAGATTGATCAGTTCCGCCTTCAGCAATTCGCCCATGAGGGCAGCGTTTCCGATAAGATCGAGCCGCTCCATTTCGTCAAGCACGGCGCCACCGGCGGCGCATGCCAGCGGATTGCCGGCATAGGTATAGCCATGCTGAAAGCCGCCGGCATCGAGCACAGGCTGGACCATGCGCGTCGGCGCGACCATGGCCCCCAGCGGGCTGTAGCCGGAACCGAAGCCTTTCGACAGGGCGATCAGGTCGGGGCGGCAATTCCAGTGGTCGCCGCCGAGGAACCTGCCGGTACGTCCAGCACCACTCATCACCTCGTCATGGATGAGGAGTACGCCGTAGCGATCGCAAATCTCGCGGATGCGGCCGTAATAGCTGTCGGGCGCAACGAGCGCGCCGGTAGAAGCGCCGCCGATCGGTTCCATGATGAAGGCAAGGACCGTGTCCGGCCCCTCGGCAAGGATGGCCTCCTCAAGCGTGTCGGCATAGCGCAGGCCCCGCTCCTCCATCGATAGACTGTCGCGATCGAGATAGGCGGTCGGGGCCGGTATGCTCGGCATCTCCTTCATCATCGGCTTGAACGGATCGGCGAGTGCTGCGTAACCGGTGACGGCGAGCGCGCCGAGCGTACTGCCGTGATAGGAGGGAAAGCGTGAGACAACCTTCCAGCGCGAGCCCTCGCCGATCGCTATCGCATATTGCCTGGCGAGTTTCAGGCAGGATTCCACCGCTTCCGAGCCGCCCGAAACGAAGAAGACCTTGTCCATGCCGTCCGGCATGTAGCCGGAAATCCGGCGCGCCAGATCCTCGGCCGGCTCGTTCTCGAAATGCAGGCGGTAGGCAAATGTCACCTTGTCCAGCTGCTTCTTCATCGTCTCGATCACATGGCGGTTGCCGTGACCGATATTGACCACCATCGCGCCGCTCGAACCGTCGATGTAGCGATTACCGCTCTGGTCCCACAGATAAATGCCTTCCGCCCGATCGACCAACGGACGCCGCAAACGCGTCTGGTAGAACAGATGCGACGGCGCGCGAGGGGCTGGCGAGAGGATCGGCATTGACTGGGTGGACATGATGTTTCCGTTGCTATTGTTCAGGGGTTCCGCGGCAGGGCGTCGTGTCGCCGCGCCTCGGTCAAGCCGAAATCGGGATAATCTGTGGGTTTTGCCTGCACGGCGGCCACCTCCCCTAGGCTAGAATCGCCGACATTCATGCATTTCTGCAGATTGATAGTCAAAACGCTTCCAATAGAACGCCTTGGATTATAAAAAGACCGGCCGCAATCCCTGCGGATCGCGGCCGGTCATTTCGATGCCGGAAATGGGTTATGCCTTGTTCTTGTTGTAGACGTCGAAGACAACGGCTGCGAGCAGGACGAGGCCCTTGATCACCTGCTGCCAGTCGATATTGACGCCCATGATCGACATGCCGTTGTTCATGACGCCCATGATGAAGGCGCCGATCACCGCACCCATGACCTGGCCAACGCCGCCCATGGCCGATGCACCGCCGATGAAGACTGCCGCGATCACGTCAAGTTCGAACCCAAGACCGGCCTTCGGGGTCGCGGTGTTGAGCCGCGCTGCAAAGATCAGGCCGGCGAGCGCGGCAAGGACGCCCATATTGACAAAGGTGAAGAAGGTGAGCCGTTCGGTCTTGATGCCGGACAGTTTGGCTGCCTTTTCATTGCCGCCCATCGCATAGATGCGGCGTCCGATGGTCATGCGCTTGGTGACAAAAACGAAAAGCGCGATCAGGATCGACATGACGATCAGGACATTGGGCAGGCCCTTATACGACGACAGCAGATAGGTCAGGTAAAGGATGATGCCGGCAATGATGACGTTTTTGGCAATGAACAGGGCAAACGGTTCGCCTTCATAACCATGCTTCTCGCGCTTGGCGCGGCCACGGATACTGAAATAGATCATCAGCGCGACAAGGATGATGCCGATCAGCATCGAGGTGATGTTGAACGTGGTACCGCCGAAGAAATCGGGAATAAAGCCCGAGCTCAGGAGCTGGAACTGGGCAGGAAAAGGACCGACCGACTGGCCGCCGAGCAGCCATAGCGCCAGCCCCTTGAACACGAGCATGCCCGCGAGCGTAACGATGAATGATGGTATCTTGTGATAAGCGACCCAATAGCCTTGGGCAGCGCCGATGGCGCCTCCCACGATGAGACAGATAATCGTCGCCGGGATATAGTGGACATGCCACTGCACCATCATGACTGCCGCAAGACCGCCCACGAACCCCGACACCGAGCCAACGGACAGATCGATATGTCCGGCAACGATGACGAGCAGCATGCCCAGCGCCATGATGATGATATAGCTGTTTTGCAGAACAAGGTTGGTGAGGTTTACCGGCCTGAACAGGGTTCCGCTGGTAGTGAACTGGAAGAACAGCATGATCAAAATGAGGGCGAGCACCAGACCGTATTCGCGGAAATTGCCCTTCAGCGCCGATCCGTCGGTCTTGAAGTCCTTCTTGCCCTGGGTTGCTGCAGTTTCGATAGTCATGATGCTTTCCCTTCAGCACGGATAATGGCGCGCATGATTTTTTCCTGGCTGGCTTCGGCAGCCGGCATTTCGCCGACAAGCCTGCCCTGGTTCATCACATAGATCCGGTCGCAGACGCCAAGCAGCTCGGGCATTTCCGATGAGATCATCAGGACGCTTTTGCCCTCGCTTACCAACTGATTGATGATTGAATAGATTTCGTATTTCGCACCGACATCGATGCCGCGTGTCGGCTCATCGAGGATCAACAGATCCGGATTGGCGAAGAGCCATTTCGACAGCACCACCTTTTGCTGGTTGCCACCCGAAAGGTTGCCGGTCTTCTGATAGATGCTCGATGAGCGGATATTGGTCTTGCGGCGATATTCGTTCGCCACTTTCAATTCCGCCATGTCGTCGATCACGCCATTCTTGGACACGCCGTCAAGATGCGCGATTGTCGTGTTGTGCTTGATATGGTCGATCAGGTTGAGGCCGTAGGTCTTGCGGTCTTCGGTGACGTAGGCAATGCCATTGTCGACCGCCTTGCCGATGGTCGATACATCGACCTTCTTGCCCTTGACGAAGACTTCACCACTGATCTTCTGCCCATAGGCCTTGCCGAAGACGCTCATGGCGAATTCGGTGCGACCTGCGCCCATCAGTCCGGCGATCCCCACCACTTCGCCCTTGCGGACATTGAGGTTGATGCCATTGATGACGGTGCGGTCGCCATGGATATGATGGTGAACGACCCAATCCTTGACCTCAAACACCACCTCGCCAATGTTGGGCTCGCGCTGCGGAAACCGGTCCGCGAGCTGACGTCCCACCATCGAGGTGACGATCCGGTCTTCCGAGATTTGATCCTTGTCCAACGTCTCGATCGTTGCGCCGTCGCGCAAGACAGTGATGCGGTCCGCAACCTTGCCGACTTCGTTGAGCTTGTGCGAAATCAGAATAGACGAAATGCCCTGCGCCTTGAATTCGAGAAGAAGCGCCAAGAGGGCGTCGCTGTCCTTCTCGTTGAGGCTGGCGGTGGGCTCGTCAAGAATGAGAAGTTCGACCTCTTTCGACAGCGCCTTGGCGATCTCGACGAGTTGCTGCTTGCCGACACCAAGATTGGTGATCAACGTCAGCGGATCTTCCTTCAATCCGACTTTGGCGAGGAGGTCGCGCGTACGGCTCTCGGCGATATGCCAGTCGATGATGCCGAATTTGGCTGGTTCGTTGCCGAGGAAGATATTTTCGGCGATCGACAGGAGCGGGACAAGGGCCAGCTCCTGGTGAATGATGATGATGCCTTTTCTTTCACTGTCGCCAATATCGCGAAAATGCTGTTCTTCACCATTGTAGTGGATTTCGCCCTCATAGCTGCCATGCGGATAAACACCGCTCAGCACCTTCATGAGGGTTGATTTGCCAGCGCCGTTCTCGCCCACCAAGGCATGAATTTCGCCCTTACGCACACTGAGATTGACATTGTTCAGCGCCTTCACACCGGGAAACGTCTTGGTGATGTTGCGCATTTCGAGGATGGTTTCCATCGATATCCTCATCGACGCTTCGGCAGCAATATGGCTTGCTGCGGCGTCGTTCTCTCTGCAATTTATATTTGGCTGTGCGCCCTTGCGCCACCGGAATTATTTTCCGGCGAAGCGGTGTCGAAGTGGAACGAACCCTGCACGATCAAATGCAGGGTTCGCCGCAGATCGGAGACTTACTTGAGCTTGTCTTCGGTGTAGTAGCCCGAACCAATCAGGATTTCCTTCCAATTGGTCTTGTCGACTTCGACAGGCTTCAACAGATAAGACGGAACAACCTTGACACCGTTGTTGTAGGTCTTGGTGTCGTTGATTTCCGGCTTGTCACCCTTGAGAACAGCATCGATCAGGTTCGACGTAACCTTGGCGAGATCGCGGGTGTCCTTGAAGATTGTCGAATACTGCTCACCGGCAATGATCGACTTGACCGAAGGCACCTCGGCATCCTGCCCGGAAACGAACGGGAATGGCTGATCCTTCGTACCGTAGCCAACGCCGCGCAGCGACGACAGGATACCGATGGACAGACCGTCATAAGGCGACAGAACAGCATTGACCTTCTTGTCAGTGTAATAGGCTGACAAGAGGTTATCCATGCGGGCCTGGGCTACGGCACCATCCCAGCGCAGCGTGCCGACCTTGTCCATGCCCATCTGGCCGGACTGCACGACGAGCTTGCCGCTGTCGATAAGGGGCTGCAGAACCGACATTGCGCCGTTGTAGAAGAAGAACGCATTGTTGTCGTCAGGCGAACCACCGAACAGTTCGATATTGAACGGGCCTTTCGCATCCGGAAGACCAAGGGCTTTGACCAGTGAGCCTGCCTGAAGCACGCCGACCTGGAAGTTGTCGAAAGTGGTATAGTAATCCACATTGGGGCTGTCACGGATCAGGCGATCATAGGCGATGACCTTGATTCCTGCATCGTGAGCCTGCTGCAAGACGTTCGAGAGCGTCGTGCCATCGATGGCGGCGATCACAAGGACCTTGACGCCCTTGGTGACCATGTTTTCGATCTGCGCCAGCTGATTGGGGATGTCATCTTCCGCATATTGCAGATCGGTGTTGTAGCCGCGCTCTTTCAGCGTCTTCACCATGTTGTCGCCGTCGGCGATCCAACGGGCTGAGGATTTTGTCGGCATCGCGATGCCAACAGTGCCCTTGTCCTCAGCAAATCCCTGCGTACCCATCACACCAAGTGCGATCAGTCCCGCGGCAAATAGTTTGAGCATTTTCACGTGTATTCCTCCCAGTTTTCCATCATATTCGATGCGATAGTCCCGGCCTCAGCCGAGGGATTTGTGCACCGAACCGGTTCCTCCCAGAGCGGGGTCCTCTCAACGTCTATCCCAAAAGTATGACTTTTGGAATAGGGCTTCGTCGCGTTTTGAGAATGTCCTCACTCATTCGTTACGGCCCTGTGGACCGATCCAGCAAAGGGCCGTTTACATGAATATAATACTATTATATTATTTTTGAAAAGATGGTTCAGGCGCTTTATGTGTGGGACCTATAATTCATATACCCAAACATTCGGGAGGAAAGCCTTGAATCTGGTTCAATTGATCAATGCCAATGGAAAGCGGCAGGTTGCCGCACGCGTTGGCGATGACTTTAGGCAGGTGAAGCGGACGCGATCGGTACTCGAACTCGCCCACGCTGCAATCGACGCAAAGACCGGGATTGCGGACGTCGTCAAGAGCCGGGGTCTTGGCAAGAAACTGGACATTGCCGCCGCCTACGCCGAAGGCCGCCTGCTTGCGCCGATCGATACGCATGACGCTGCCCATATCCATCTGACCGGCACTGGCCTTACCCATCTCGGTTCTGCATCGACGCGCGATGCCATGCATCGCAAGATTGGCGATGCGCAGGAAGAAACCCTGACCGATTCGATGAAGATGTTCCGCATGGGGCTGGAGAATGGCAAGCCGAAGAAGGGCCAGACCGGCGTGCAGCCCGAGTGGTTCTACAAAGGCAACGGTTCGATGCTGACCGGGCCGGGACAACCGCTGATCTCGCCAGCCTTTGCCGACGATGCCGGCGAAGAGCCGGAGATTGCCGGAATCTACGTCATCGGCCCTGACGGATCGCCGTTCCGGGTCGGATTTGCGCTCGCCAATGAATTTTCCGACCACGTGATGGAGCGGGTCAACTATCTCTACCTCGCACATTCCAAGCTGCGGCCCTGCTCGCTCGGACCCGAACTGATCCTCGGCGATCTGCCAGCCGATATCAGGGGCACCTCGCGCATCCTGCGCAAGAACAAGGCCGTTTGGGAAAAGCCTTTTCTGTCGGGCGAAGACAACATGTCCCACACGATCGCCAATCTCGAACATCACCACTTCAAGTATGCGGTGTTCCGCCAGCCCGGCGATATTCACGTGCACATGTTCGGGACTGCCACGCTGTCCTTCGCCGACGGCGTGAAGGCGGAAAACGGCGATGTCTTCGAGATCGAAGCACCTGCTTTCGGCCTGCCGCTGCGCAATCCGCTCAAGGTCGCAAAGCCGTTGAAGGTGAAGGTGACCGCGCTCTGACCACATCAGCGTGGCCAGCATCGATCAATTAGCCGGCCCCTGTCTGGCCGGCGGCCACGACCCGTTCGGCACCTTCGCGAATGACCACACGCATGGCTTCCTTGGCCGCTTCAGCATCGCCTGCCTTGATTGCGTCGGCGATTGCCGCGTGTCTCGCCACCGAACGGACATGGCTTTCGGTATTCGGAATCGGCGAACTGATCGTAAAGGTCGTAACCAGCGCGACCTCGATCAGCGCACTGATCGAACGCATGAAAGGATTTCCCGATGCATCGGCAATGGCGATATGAAACTGCAGGTCGCTATAGACGAAATCCATGGCTGACTCGCTGGCGCTTCCCATCTTGTTGACCCAATAAAAGAGCTTTTCAAGTTGCGCATCGGTGCGCCGGAGCGCGGCGAGACCCGCGGCTTCAGGCTCGAGCGCAAGCCGCATCTCGACGATGCTCGAAAGGAAATGCGCGCTCGCACCCGCTTCAAAATGCCAGACGAGAATGTCCGGGTCGAAAAGGTTCCAGTGCGAGCGCTCCCGCACGCGTGTACCGATCTTGGCTTTCGGCTGGATCAAACCCTTGGCGGCGAGTGTCTTCAAGGCTTCGCGCAAAACGGTTCTCGATACGCCGAATCGCTCGAGCAGTTCCGCATCGCCGGGCAGAATGCTATTCTCCGGATAGGCG
This sequence comes from Hyphomicrobiales bacterium, assembly GCA_900473175.1. Lineage (GTDB taxonomy): Bacteria > Pseudomonadota > Alphaproteobacteria > Rhizobiales > Rhizobiaceae > Phyllobacterium. Next base: position 10,187 of record UCKM01000037.1, read on the forward strand.
CCGCTGATGATCTTCAGGCCAAGATCGCGCATGACATGGCCATGATGCGTACGCGATTGCCCCGCAGTGCGAAAATCATAATTGGTGAGCTCGTTGTCTGCCAACTCTTTGCCTGCTATGTACTCGTAATCGCTGGGGATTAAACCAACAGGCATCGCCGCTTCGTGTCTCCACGGCTCCTCCTCCCAGCTGGCCTCCCAACCTGTCAAATCCTATTTATAATATAATAATATCAATAACAATCGCAAAGCTTGTCCAAAGCCCAAGAATGGGCCCGGTCGCTTGCCAATCTGCCCACGCCACGATTAACTCGCGTCATGGCATTCACACTCCGGCAACTGCAATATTTTGTCGCTGTCGCGGAACAGGGTTCTGTTACGCGCGCCGCGCAAAACCTGTCAATTTCGCAGTCATCCATCACCGAGGCCGTAAAGGAGCTTGAAAGCGACCTTGGCGTCGAACTCTTTGAACGGCATCCGCGCGGGCTCGATATCACCTATAACGGCCATCAGTTCCTGCGCCATGCGACCAAGATCCTTGCCGATGTTTCGGATGCCCGCCGGTCCTTTTCCACGGAAGCGCCTTCCCAGAGCGGCAAGCTGCATCTCGGCGTCACATCGCTGGTGGCGGGCTATGTGCTTTCCGATCTCCTCGCCCGCTTTCGCCGGGCGAGCCCCGGTGTCGAAGTCAGCGCTATCGAAGACAATGGCTCCTACCTTGAACATCTGCTCGTCGGCGGTGAACTCGATGTGGCGGTCATGGTTATCTCCAATCTGCGCGACCGTATGGCGCTGCAGGCTGAAATCATCGAGACCTCGCCCTACAGGCTGTGGCTGCCGCTTGGTCATCCGCTGGTCAGCGCCGACATCATTTCGATCAACGACATCGCCAAGGAACCGTTGATCATGCTCACCGTCGATGAAATCGAGGAGAATACCGGCAAACTGCTGACAGCTCTCGGGGCCCGTCCGCATGTGGCATTCCGTACCCGGTCGGTCGAAGCGGTGCGCAGCCTCGTCGCCACGGGCGCGGGTATCGCGCTCTTGCCAGATCTCGTCTATCGCCCATGGTCGCTCGAAGGCGATCGTATCGAGAGCCGTGACGTCTCGGGCGCACTGCCTGTGGTGCAGGTTGGGATGGTTTGGCGCAAGGGATCGAGCCTGCCGCAGGCGGCGCGTGATTTCGTCGGTATCGCCGAGGCTCTTCGGAGCGGGCGCAACCGTTAACAATTCCGCGTTGTATCGGAAAAACCGATACCTCCCTTCTCATAAATGAATTTGCGAATGCGGTGAAATGGAGGCAGTCTGATCACCAGGGAACACAGGCTGTAAAATGCAGCCGACAACGGGAGAATCAAGATGAAACAGCTACTGAAATCCTGTACCGCGCTGACGCTTTCGCTGGTCTTCACGACGCAAGTGCTCGCGCAGGAAGCATTGAAGGAACTCGGCAAGGGTGAAGGGGAGGTCTCCATTGTCGCCTGGGCCGGCTATATCGAACGCGGTGAAACCGACAAGAATTATGATTGGGTCACGGACTTCGAAAAGCAGACCGGCTGCAAGGTGAGCGTCAAGACCGCTGCCACGTCCGACGAAATGGTCGCGCTGATGAACGCCGGCGGTTTTGATCTCGTCACGGCTTCCGGCGATGCCACCTTGCGCCTCATTGCCGGCAAGCAGGTTCAGCCGATCAATATCGATCTCATTCCGGGCTGGAAGACAATCGACGCGCGCATGCAAAACGCGCCCTGGCACACGGTCGATGGCGTCCACTACGGTGTCCCCTACGTTTGGGGACCGAACGTGCTGATGTACAATACCGACGTGTTCAAGGATAAGGCACCTACAAGCTGGAATGTCGTCTTCGAGGAAATGAACCTGCCGGACGGCAAGTCGAACAAGGGCCGTGTCCAGGCCTATGACGGACCGATCCACATTGCTGACGCCGCCAACTATCTGATGTTCCACAAGCCGGAACTCGGGATCAAGAATCCTTACGAGCTCAATGAGGAACAATACAAGGCAGCGCTCGATCTGCTCAAGGTGCAGCGCACCCTGGCAGGCCGTTACTGGCATGACGCCATGGTTCAGGTCGACGACTTCAAGAACGAAGGCGTTGTTGCCTCCGGTTCCTGGCCGTTCCAGGTCAACCTGCTGAAGTCCGAAAAGCAGCCAGTAGCGTCGGTCTTTCCTGAGGAAGGCGCGACCGGTTGGGCGGATACGACAATGCTGCACGCCAAAAGTGCGCATCCCAACTGCGCCTATATGTGGATCGAACACTCGCTGACGCCCAAGGTTCAGGGTGACGTATCTGCCTGGTTCGGCGCCAACCCTTCGGTCGGCGCTGCCTGCAAAGGCAACGAGCTTCTGACCGATGAAGGTTGCGCTGCCAACGGCTACAATGATTTCGACAAGATCAAGTTCTGGAGAACGCCGGTCAGCAAATGCGAGACCCAGGGTACCTGCGTGCCCTATAGCCGCTGGGTGTCCGATTATATCGGCGTAATGGGCGGCCGCTGAACTTACGCCCGCGCCAACATACGGCGTACCTCGACGGGTTCCCGATGGAACCCGCCAACTGCAGATCGCCGGGGCCGCATGGCCCTGGCGAGCGACGCATCAACGCATGACAAATTGCAAACAGACCACCCGGAGCAAGGCCATGAAACCTGCTGTTCTTTTTCAGAACGTCTCACGCCATTTCGGCGCCGTGCGCGCCGTGGATGCTGTTGATCTGGCGGTTGCGGAGGGTGAGTTTTTCGCCATGCTCGGTCCATCAGGATCGGGCAAGACGACCTGTCTGCGGCTGATGGCCGGATTTGAACAGCCGACAAACGGGCACATCGAAATCTTCGGAGAGACCGCCGAAGGCGTCCCGCCCTATAAGCGCAGCGTCAATACGGTCTTCCAGGACTATGCCCTGTTCCCGCACCTCAATATTCTCGACAATGTCGCCTATGGCCTGATGGTGAAGGGCGTTGGACGCGAGGAACGGCGCAAGGCGGCGGAAGATGCGTTGGCGATGGTCAAGCTTCCCGGCTACGGCGCGCGGCGGCCGGGCCAACTGTCGGGTGGCCAGCGCCAGCGCGTTGCGCTTGCCCGCGCGTTGGTCAACAAACCGAAAGTATTGCTGCTCGACGAGCCGCTTGGTGCGCTCGATCTGAAACTGCGCGAGCAAATGCAGGAGGAACTCAAATCCCTGCAAAAGACGCTCGGTATTACCTTTGTCTTCGTCACCCATGATCAGGGCGAAGCCCTTTCGATGGCAGATCGGATCGCCGTCTTCAACGACGGCAAAATCCAGCAGCTCGGCACCCCCGAGGAGGTCTACAACCAGCCAAAGACGCGCTTCGTGGCAGACTTCGTCGGCTCGTCGAATGTCCTGCCGCCGGAGTTCGTGGCGGGGCTCGGTGCCTCATCACAATTTGCCAGCCTCCGTCCTGAAGCCATCATGCTAGGTGGCAGCAGTGATGGCAGGCTCACGCTCAAAGGAACAGTCCTGTCGCGCAGCTTCTTGGGCTCGGCCAACCGGGTGACGGTCAACGTCAACGGTACGAAGCTCCATGTCATGAGTCCGGCAACGACTGCCATCCCGCCGGAAGGTGACGCGGTGACCCTGAGCTTTCATCGCGAAGATCTGCATCTGATGGAGGCGGCATCGTGAGCGCAGTCGCGCAAGACCGATCGATCCTGCCGTCGGGAGGAAGTGTGGCAAGCCGCGTTTCCGATTTCCTCTGGAAGCATCCGCATGTGCTGCTTGCCATCCTGCTCGGGCCACCGCTTCTATGGCTCGGTATCATCTACCTTGGTTCGCTCTTCGCGCTGCTGCTGCAAAGCTTCTTTTCGATCGATGATTATTCAGGGCTGATCAATTACCAGTTCACACTCGCCACCTATGGGCAGTTGCTCAACGAAGCCAATCTCGACATCATTATCCGCACGGTGTCGATGGCGGCAATCGTGACGCTGTTTTCGATCATCATCGCCTTCCCCATTGCCTATTATGCTGCGCGCTATGCCCGCGGAAAATGGAAGGCGTTCTTTTATCTCGGCGTCATGCTGCCGCTGTGGTCGAGTTATCTCGTCAAGATCTATGCCTGGAAACTGATCCTCGCCAAGGAAGGCATCCTTACCTGGCTTGTGACCAAGCTTAACCTGCTCTGGCTGCTCGATGCATGGCTTTCTCTCCCGGTCATCGGCGGTAATTCGCTTTCGGTGAGCTATACCGGTACATTCATCGTCTTCGTCTATGTGTGGCTCCCCTTCATGATCCTGCCGATTCAGGCTGCTCTCGAGCGCGTTCCCTCCACCCTCATCGAGGCCTCCTCCGACCTCGGCGGCACACCGCGACAAACATTCCGGCACGTGCTGTTGCCGCTGGCACTTCCCGGCATTGTCGCCGGTTCTATCTTTACGTTCTCGCTGACGCTCGGCGACTACATCATCCCGCAGATCGTCGGCTCGTCACGCCTGTTCATCGGCCAGGCCGTCTATGCGCAGCAGGGCACGGCTGGCAATATCCCGCTTGCCGCAGCATTCACGGTCGTGCCGATCGTGATCATGGGTTTTTATTTGTGGGCGGCGCGCCGAATGGGAGCTTTCGATGCACTCTGATCGCTCCGCCCCCCTTGGCCTGAAGATAGCAGCTGCCGCCGGATTGCTCTTTCTGCACCTGCCAATCCTCCTGATCTTTCTCTATGCCTTCACCACGGAAGACAAGAGCTACCAATTCCCGCCGCCGGGCCTGACACTTCAATGGTTCGCGGTGACGTGGAACCGGCCCGATGTCTGGCAGGCGCTGTCATTGTCCGTGCGTGTCGCTTCAATCTCGACGGCGATCGCATTGGTACTCGGCACGCTTTGTGCGGCTGCCGTAAGCCAGACGCGATTTTTCGGTCGCGAAGCAATTTCGCTGCTGGTGATCCTGCCGATCGCCTTGCCCGGAATCATTACCGGCATCGCGCTACGCTCGGCCTTCAGCTTCGCGGATATTCCCTTCTCGTTCTGGACCATCGTGCTTGGTCACGCGACCTTCTGCATTGTCGTCGTCTACAATAATGCAGTCGCGCGCTTCCGCCGCGTTTCAGGTTCACTCATGGAAGCGTCCATGGATCTTGGCGCAAATGGCTTCCAGACATTCCGCCATGTCATCTTGCCAAACATCGGCACGGCGCTGCTTGCGGGCGGCATGCTCGCCTTTGCGCTTTCCTTTGACGAAGTCATCGTCACCACCTTCACCGGCGGCCAGCAATCGACACTGCCGATCTGGATGCTGCAGGAACTGATACGCCCGCGCCAGCGGCCCGTGACCAATGTGGTCGCGATGATCGTGGTCATCGTGACCTTCCTGCCGATCCTTGCCGCCTATTACCTCACGCGCGACGGCGACCAGATCGCCGGGTCGGGCAAATAATTCGACTAGGGAGAACATGTCATGGATACGCAATTGCTCATCGGTTCGAAGTTCGAAGCCGGAACGGAAGCGGAGGAGCACGTCCTCAATCCGAAAACGGGTGCAAAGATCATCGACATCGCCGAGGCGTCCCACAGCCAGATCGATGCGGCCGTGGACGCGGCGGAGAAGGCCTTTGCCGGTTGGTCGCGCACCACGCCCGCCGAGCGATCCGGATATCTCTTGAAGATCGCCGACGCCATCGAGAAGCAGGCCGATGATTTTGCTGCGCTCGAAGCGCTGAATTGTGGCAAGCCGATCAATGCCGTGCGCAATGACGAGTTGCCGGCGATCATCGATTGCTGGCGTTTCTTCGCCGGAGCCGTACGGTCGCTCACATCGCCCGTCGCCGGCGAATATCTGCCGGGGCACACCTCGATGATCCGCCGTGACGCGATCGGCATTGTCGGCTCCATCGCCCCGTGGAACTACCCGCTCATGATGATGGCATGGAAGCTTGCACCCGCCATCGCCGGCGGCAATACGGTTGTCTTCAAACCCTCGGAACAGACGCCCCTTACCGCGCTGAAAATGGCCCGGCTCCTTGCCGACATACTGCCGGAGGGCGTCGTCAACATTATTCTCGGCCGGGGCGAAACCGTCGGCAACGCACTGATCAATCATCCGAAAATCGGCATGGTCTCAATCACCGGTGACATCGCCACGGGCAAGAAGGTCCTGCAGGCGGCGGCAAAGACCGTGAAGCGTACGCATCTGGAGCTTGGCGGCAAGGCGCCCGTCATCGTTTATAACGACGCGGACCTCGAGGCGGTGGTCAACGGCATCCGCACGTTCGGCTATTACAATGCCGGCCAGGATTGCACCGCTGCCTGCCGCATCTACGCGCAGGATGGCATCTACGAAAAATTCGTCGCTGACCTCACCTCCGCCGTCGCAACGATCCGCTACAATCAGCAGGACGATACGGTCAATGAGATCGGCCCGCTGATCTCCGGCCGGCAGCGCGATCGCGTCGCGAGTTTCGTTGAACGGGCGACCGAACAGAAGCACATCGAGATCACCACCGGCGGCGGCGCCGGCAGCAAGGACGGCTTCTACTTCCAGCCGACCGTGGTTGCCGGCGCGACACAGCAGGACGAGATCGTCCGCCGCGAAGTGTTTGGGCCCGTGGTTTCGGTCACGCGGTTCAAGGAGGACACGCAGGCTGTCGCATGGGCCAATGACAGCGATTACGGCCTCGCCTCGTCGGTCTGGACACAGGATATTTCCAAGGCGATGCAAGCGGCATCGCGCCTGCAATATGGCTGCACTTGGATCAATACCCATTTCATGCTGACCAATGAAATGCCGCATGGCGGCGTCAAGCAATCGGGCTATGGCAAGGACATGTCGGTCTATGCGCTGGAGGATTATACGGCCGTGCGTCATATCATGATTAATCACGGCTGATCTTGGCCGAGGTCCTTGATTGTGGTCTTATGGCCGCAAGGAGAGTGCAACCATGATGACACGCGGCTTTACCGGGCGAGGACAACCGTCGGAGATCAAGGATCGCATCCCGCCCGGTCAATCCCTGACCGATGATTTTCCGGTCCTGTCGGCCGGCCCGACGCCACGAGTGCGCACGGAAGACTGGTCCTTCACGCTGAAGATCGGGCCGAAGCCGGCCTTCACATGGAATTGGGACGAATTCAATGCGCTGCCGCAGACCAAGCTGACCCGCGATATTCATTGCGTCACCGCCTGGTCGAAGCTCGATACCCATTGGCAGGGTGTCCTGGTCGACGACATCCTCGCGGAAGCCAATCTCGAGGCGCCGACGGACTTCGTGCTGGCGCATGGATATGATGGCTATACGACCAATGTACCGGTTAAGGATCTTGTCGGCGGCAAGGCGATGATCGCCACTTCCTATGACGGCAAGCCGCTCCCGCCGGATCATGGCGGCCCGGCCCGGCTGCTCGTGCCGCATCTCTACTTCTGGAAATCCGCCAAGTGGATCAATGGACTGCAGTTCACCACCCGTGACGAACCGGGCTTCTGGGAACTGCGCGGTTATCACATCTATGGCGATCCCTGGCGCGAACAGCGCTACACCGGCGACTAGGGGCTCCTGGTGCAGGACGAGTTGCTCGCCGTTCAGGCGAAATGGCAGAAGGCGAACATTATCGGGATCGTCCGGCAGACGCCGCGTGTCACCAGCTTCTTCTTCAAGCCCGCCCTGCCCTTCTTCTACAGACCGGGCCAACATGTAGACGTGCGATTGAGCGCACCGGATGGCTATCAGGCCCAGCGCAGCTATTCGATCGCCTCGGCCCCTGACAGCAGCGAGACCATTGAACTCGCCATCGAGCGCCTCGACGACGGCGAAGTTTCCACCTTCTTTCACGATGCGGCAGAGATCGGCGACGAGATCGAATTGCGCGGTCCGATCGGCGGGCACTTCGTCTGGACGACGGAGGATGGAGGGCCAGTCCTGCTGATCGGCGGAGGATCGGGTGTGGTTCCGCTGGTTTCGATGGTGCGCCACCGCGCGGCGCAAGGATCGGCAGCGCCCGTCTTGCTGCTCTATTCGGCACGCACGTGGGACGAACTGATCTTCCGCGATGAGTTGCTCGGCCTGGCGCAGAGAGCGAATGGCTTCGATCTCAGCCTCACCCTGACCCGTGAAGCGAGCCCGCGCGAGAACCACTATGCCCGGCGCATCGATCCGGCGATCATCGAGGATGTGCTGGCGCGTCTGCCGATGCCGCCAAAGCTAGCCTTCGTCTGCGGCGCGAATGCCTTCGTGACAACAGCCGCGGACGCGCTGATTTCGGCGGGTGTCCCGGCCAATATTATCCGGGTCGAGCGCTACGGGGTCTAGAGCCTTTCTTGTTCTAATGCGAAACGGGCTTGCTGCCGATACGAGCGCCGCTGTCCGCGTCGAACAGGTGACCGTTAGCCGGATCGATCGCGACATGAAGTGTATCGCCCGGCTTGATCGAAAGACGCTCGCGGAACAGGCAGTTGACTTCCTGGCCACCGATCTTGCCGACAACCATGATCTCGGAGCCTGTTGGCTCGACGACATCCACCTTTACCGGGATGCCGTTGGCCGAAATCTTGATATGTTCAGGACGAATGCCGTAGGTCGCTTCAGCAGCCCTGGTTGAATCGGTCCCTGCCGGCAGCGGCAACCGAACGCCATCGGACGTAACGAATGCGCCACCCTCGACCTTGCCCCTGATGAAGTTCATGGCGGGCGAGCCGATGAAACCGGCAACGAAGAGGTTGGAGGGATAATCGTAAAGATCAAGCGGCGTACCGATCTGTTCGACCAGCCCGTCCTTCATCACGACGATCTTGTCGGCCATGGTCATGGCTTCGATCTGATCGTGCGTTACGTAAACGATGGTGGTGCCAAGGCGCTGGTGCAGGCCCTTGATTTCGCTGCGCATCTGCACGCGCAGCTTGGCGTCGAGATTGGACAAGGGCTCGTCGAAGAGGAAAACCTGCGGATCACGCACGATGGCGCGGCCCATGGCGACGCGCTGGCGTTGGCCGCCGGAAAGCTGGCGCGGGAACCGGTCAAGAAGCTTTTCCAGTCCGAGGATTTCCGCAGCGCGCCCAACCCGGCTTTCCTTTTCCTGCTTGGGGGCGTTCTTCAGCATGAGCGCAAAGCCCATATTGTCGGCAACGGTCATGTGCGGGTAGAGCGCGTAGTTCTGGAACACCATGGCAATGTCGCGTTCCTTCGCCGGCAGGTCGTTGACCACCCGGCTACCGATGGCGATTTCGCCGCCGGTGATTTCCTCAAGACCGGCGATCATGCGCAGCAATGTCGACTTTCCGCATCCGGACGGCCCGACGAGAATGACGAACTCGCCATCGTCGATATCGACGGAGACGCCATGCATGACATTCACATTACCGTACGTCTTGGTGACGTCCCTGATGGAGACCGAGGCCATGAGACCCTCCTTTGTATGTTGTTTCAGCCGCCCTTGACGGCACCGGCGGTTAGACCGGCAATGATCTGACGTTGTGCAAAGACGGTGAGTAGCAAGACCGGCAACGTCACCACAAAAGCTGCGGCAGCGAGCGGGCCCCAACTTACCTGCTCGAACGACAGCATGTTATAGACCGCCACCGGCAATGTCCGTGTCTCCCGGCTCGCGAGCACGATGCCGAAGACGAAGTTGTTCCACGAGAAGATGACCGCAAGGATGAGGGATACGACGATGCCTGGCTTGGCGATCGGCAGCGCGACCATGCGGAACACTTGCCATGATGTAGCGCCGTCGATCATCGCTGCCTCTTCAAGCTCCATCGGCGTCGTTTCGAAATAGCCGATCATGATCCAGATCACGATGGGTACGGTAACAACGAGGTGGATGATGATCTGCGGCCAGAGCGTTCCCAATAGCCCAAGTGTCTGGAACAGCAGAAACAGTGGAATGAGGTAGGAAAGGCCGGGCGTCATGCGGGCGATCATGACGACGATGGCCGCCTTGTCCGCACGCAAGCGGGCAATGCCATAGCCGGCGGGCACGCCGACCAGCAGCGCCAGAAGGGTCGCTGTCCCCGTGACCAGCAGGCTGTTCCAGAAATAATGGAGGAAATCGTTGGTCGCGAAGATATCCGTATAGTTCGACCAGGCGAAATGCTCCGGGATGAAGATCGGCGGATAGGCGCCGTTGTCGATTTCATATTTGAGCGAAAGCGACAGCATCCACAGGAAGAAGAAGATGGCTGGAGAGACGATGACGAACACGACTAAAGCGGTGCCCAGCGATTTCAGCAGACGACGGCGTGCCATGGCTGGTCTCCTCAACTGTTCCACTTGGTGCGCTGGCGCAGATAGAGCAACGCGAGCGACATGGTGATGATGACGATGAAGAAGACGACAGCGAGCGCCGAACCGTAGCCAATGTCGTAATAGGCGAAGGCAACGTTGTAGAGATAGATGTTGATCGTCTCCGAAGCCGTGCCCGGTCCACCCTGCGTCATGGCGAAGATGATGTCGAAGCTCTTCAAGGCATCGATGGAACGGATGATCACAGCGACCATCATGAACGGCAGGATCATCGGCAGCGTGATATAGCGGAACTTCTGCCAGCCATTAGCCCCGTCGATCTCGGCGCTCTCGAACGGATCGCGCGGCATCGCGGCAAGACCGCCAAGGACAATCAGCATGACCAGCGGCGTCCACTGCCATGTCTCAACCAGGACGAGCGAGGGGATGACGGTGTTCTGGTTGAATATCCATTCCTGCGGACCAATGCCCACAAATGACAACAGATAGTTGAGGACGCCGAGTTGCGGATGGAACATCATGGTCCAGACAAGTGCGATCGCCACCGGCGTCGCCATCATCGGCATGACGAATATGCCGCGCAAAAGCCCGCGCATCGGCAGTTTGCTATCAAAGACCAGCGCTGCGATCGTGCCGAGGAACAGCGGCGCCACAACGGACAGAACGGTATAGAGAACAGTATGGCTCATGGATTGCCAGAACCGCGTATCGCCGGCAATCCGGGCAAAATTCGCCAGGCCGACGAAACGCTGGTCGCCGCCGAGGTGCCATTCATTGACGCTCATCCACAGGGTAAAGGCCCAGGGGAAAATGATGACCGCTCCGACGATGACCAGAGCCGGAATGACGAACGGCCAATAGCTTGGCTTGAGCCTGCTCTTGGCGGGCTTCGCTCTCGCGTCTTGCGTTATACTGGTCATGGTCGGGGCGGCGGTTGTCATGAGCTTCCGGATCCTACGTTTCGCTACGAGCAAGGATGGGTCGGAATTCTTCCGTGGCGCGCTTCATTTCCGTTGCAGGGTCAGCGCCGCCGAGAAGGTTGGTCAAGCCTACGCCCATCACATCACGAAATTCGGTGACAGGAATGATGACGGGCAGGCACAATTGGCTGACCTTGGCGGATTCCGACAGTGCATTGACCCAATCCTGCGGCATGGTCACGCCCTTGCGGACCTCGGGATCATTGAGGATCGAGTTGCGGAATGGAACGCCCGAACCCGTCTGCAGCAAGCGCGTGCCCATCTCCTTGGAAATGGCCCACTGGCAATAGAGATAGGCGGCCTCCTTCTTCGACGAGCCTTCGGTGACGCCAATGCCATCGCCGAATGTCGGCGCGGCCTGCGCGGCCGGGCCTTTCGGCATGACGCCGTAACCGACCTTGCCGACGACACGCGACTTCTGGGGATTTTCCAGCGGCGGTGCAAAGCCGATACCATCCAGCCACATCGCGACCTTGCCTTGAAGGAAACTCGACTGGCATTCGGCCCAGTTAAATCCGGTCACACCGGGAGGCGCCGACTTGGTCATCAGACGCTGGTAAAGCGTCGCCGCCTCGATGGCCTCGGGAGTATCGGTCTGCAATTTGCCGTCATCGATCGTGCTCTTGCCATAGCCGAGCATCAATCCGGCCCAGACGGGCGTATTCGCGTTCTTCATGCCTCGGGCGACGAAACCATAGACGCCATTGTCGGCGTCGGTCAGCTTTTCCGCAGCGGCAACGAGCTCGTCAAAAGACTTTGGATATTCAACGCCTTTGGCTGCAAAGAGCTCCTTGTTCCAGTAGAGGATCCAGTAATCCACGGAGAACGGCAGGGCACCGAAGCGGCCCTTCTTGTCCTTGGCAAAAGCGAGGCCAGCTTCAGCGAAATCGCTCTCGACAAGCGAAGGTTCAGTCAGGTTCGGATCCTTGAGGAAAGGCGTCAAATCGGCGAGCCAGCCTCCCTTTTCGAACTGACGCTTCTGCACATGGAAGCTGATGTGGATGACGTCGAAGCTCGGCTTGCCGGATGTGAGCTCGATCACGGCCTTCTGGCGCTGCTGCTGCTCAGGCGTCTGCTCGGAATTGACCTTGATGCCGGTGAGTTCCTCGAACTCCTTCTGGTACTTCTGCAGGATATCACCGCGCGGGCTCTTGATCAGATTGACCTCGAGCGTCGTGCCCGCAAATTTCTTCCAGTCGACATTGGCGAAGGCAGGCTTCAATCCGGTGATGCTTGCGGCGCCCAGCGCCGCTGACCCGGCCAGGAACTGGCGGCGTGTCGGTTTGATGAAGTTCATGCTCATTTCTCCTCCTCGTATCGTTCTTTCGAAGTGGCAACTCCCATTGCCAGCGTCGGACTGTTCAAACCCTCAGTGCAAGGTTCCTCGCATTGTTGATATGCACGGCTATCGCGTCCATCGCCGTCTGCGGGTCGCGCGTTTCAATGGCAGTCAACACCGCGAGATGCTCGCGCATGACCGGGATGACACGGCCGGTGATGCGGAACCGCTCCTGATTGATAAGTCGCATCTTGATCGCATTGATCCGGTAGGCCCTGGCGATGATCCCGTTGTCGAGGGAATCAATGATCGTCTCATGCAGGTTCCAGTCGATCGCTTGAGCGCGCAATTCAAGTTCAGGCGTTTCCTTTGTCTCCAGCGCCTCCGCAAGGGTATCCTCGTGCTCCTTGCGCAATCTGGCCAAAAGTTCGTCGGATGCGGAGAGGCAGAACAAAGCAATCGCCTCCTTCTCCATGAACAGCCGGAACTGGAACGCCTCGCGGATCAGATTGATATCGATATGGGCAATCTGGATACCCCGTTGCGGAATGGTCTTGACCAACCCCTCGGCTTCAAGCCTGGGCACAAGTTCGCGAATCGCGCCAAGCGGCATCCCGGTCATTGCAACAAGCTGGCGCTGCGAAACGAACTGTCCTGGGCTGATATCACGGGCCAGCAGATGCTCGGTGAAACTCGTATAGGCCTTCTCCCGCAGCCTTATGGGCTCATTGCCATCGTCCATGCGTATCCTCCCAGACCTCCAATGCCGCGTTTATGCAGCAGCAGCTCGAAACAAGCGGTCGAATATGCCGGTCAAGCGATTGAAATCGGAATCCGATAGCGCCTGCAGCGGCGCCCGGGCCCGGCGCCAGCCGTCATTGCCCGTATGATGAGCCAAGATGGCCTTTACCGCCGGCACAACCGGAAATTTGAGCAGCTCCTCGACCGCTTCTACGACCGCTGGACTATCCCGGCCATCGTTGACCAATGGCAAGAGATGGCCCGTATAGAGGTTGGCCATGCCAGAAATTGCCCCCTGAGCACCGAGGCGCACGCCGGCCGCAAGGGTGCGCTCGTCGCCAATCAGAATCGCCAGTTCCTTGTGCTTGGCTAAGAGCGCCTGGGTATAGGTCCAATTGCCGGAGGAATCCTTGACGCCGGCAATAATGGCCGGGAAGGCTTCCCGTAAACGGCTGACCAGATCGACCGAAATTTCGACCGCGGTCACCGACGGAATATTGTAAATGATGATCCCGCGTGCCGACGCGCCGATCTCCCTGAACACCGACGAAAACCAATCGAATAGACCGTCATCATTGAGGTTCTTGAAGTAGGACGGAGGCGCAAGCAATACACCGCGGCATCCGGCATCGAGGGCAGTGCGCGATTGCAACGCCGCATCGACATAGGAATTGGCCATGACGCCCACGATGATCTGCGCCGGCTTGATTCCAGCATCGAGAAATGCCTTGAGCACCACATCGCGCTCTTCGTACCCGATGGACGATCCCTCGCCCGTCGTTCCAAACAGAGTTACGCTGCCGCAACCGCTGTTCAGGCAGTGTTGTGCGTGTTTGACCGCCGTGGCTACATCGATACGCATCGCGGCATCGAATGGCATGGTCAGTGCCGCGGAAAGTCCAAATCGATCAGCCCGAGACAATTGCTTCTCCCAATCCCGTTAATCGCTAAAGACATACTAACATGTCAGTCGCAAGTCAACATGTTCTTGCTGACTTTTTACTGGCTGCAGTTCAGTAAACCGACGGTCAGGTGAGGAAAGTTTCGATTTCTGCTCTTGTTGGCGCGCCGCGCCGGCCACCAAACCTTGAGCACTTGATCGCAGCGGCGGCGCTGGCGAAGCGCATGATCTGGTATGTCGGATAGCCGCGCGCCAAGCCCCAGGCGAATACACCATGGAACACGTCACCGGCGGCCAGCGTATCAACAACGTCCACGGGGAAAGCCGGCATATGACGCACCTCGCCTTCAAGTTCATCATACCAGAAGCAGCCTTTGTCGCCGGCGGTGACGGCAATGAAGGCGCCATCACGCCCATAGAGCGCGGCCAAGGCGACAGTGGCTCTCTCCGGATCGCTTTCACCGGTCACTCTCTCGGCGGCCGGTTCGGAGGCAACGATGTGGGAAGCGAGAGGCAGAAGCATTTCGAGCGTTTCGAGCGACGCGGTATCGGCATCGAGGATGCCATCGACGCCTGCCTCGCGCGCGGCCTTCAAGACCTTTGCCGCGGCCAACGGCCAGCGTACATCGGTCATCACCACATCAAAGGTGCCGTCGGCAATCGGCGGTAAGACGTCCGGAGCCGACAGCAGGGCGGCATCATAAAACGGAACAATCATCCGCTCGCCGATCGCGTCGACAAAGATCGACGAGAAGGCCGAACGGGCGCCGCCGACGCTCCGCACATAAGCGCAGTCCACGCCTTCGGCAGTCAATTCCGCCACAACCCGCCGTCCAGTATCGTCCTGCCCCGTGGAGGCAAAAAGCGAGACATTGCCGCCAAGCCGCGCAATGCTGGCGGCAGCACTCGATGCCATCCCGGCGGCAATTTCGACGGCGTCCACGGGGAGGTATTTGCCGGGGCCCGGAGGCAGCCTGTCCAGCCGGAAAATCGTGTCCAGGGTCAGCGCACCGACGCAGAGGATTCTCGGGCTTGTCTCATTGGGCATGCAAAGAGCTTTCATTCGCGTGGATCGGCGGACAAATACGGCCACATGAAAGATCAAACGGAGGGCCAGGCATTCAATTAGCGTCTTGACGGCTTCCTTGGCAATAACCGCCTTGGGGGTTTTCGCGCGATCTACAACCCTTGGAGGTAATTGACTTTCCGGGTTGAAACCGGAGACACTCGACAAGACCTTCGTGCCCGGGGACTCACCAGAATGAAAGAAGCCGTTCTAAAGCCGGACGTTCATGCATTTTTCGACAAGCGGACAAGTTCGGTCCAGTACATCGTTTCAGATCCTGCAACGAAACACTGCGCCATTATCGATCCCGTGCTCGATTTCGATGAGAAATCGGGTTCCACTGCGACCTTCAACGCGGATCAGATACTCCAATACGTCGATGCGAACGGGCTGAAGGTCGAATGGATTTTGGATACGCATCCGCATGCGGACCACTTTTCCGCCGCCCAGTATCTCAAATCCAAAACTGGAGCCCAGACTGCCATCGGCGATCGTATCGTCGAGGTGCAGGAGCTCTGGAAGAGGGTTTACAATTGGCCGGACTTCCCCGCCGACGGCTCGCAATGGGACAGGCTTTTCAGGGCCGGTGACCGCTTCAATATTGGCGCGCTGGCGGGCCATGTCATGTTCTCGCCCGGTCATACCCTCGCTTCGATAACCTATGTCATCGGCGATGCGGCCTTCGTGCACGACACGATGTTCATGCCCGACAGCGGAACGGCCCGGACCGACTTTCCCGGCGGAAGCGCACAACAGCTGTGGCAGTCCATTCAGGCGATCGTCGCCTTGCCTGATGCGACGAGGATCTTCGTCGGGCACGACTATCAGCCCGGCGGCCGCGAGCCCTTATGGGAAACCACGGTGGCCGGGCAAAAATCTGGCAACACGCACGTGTCGAAATGCGCGACCGAGACGGAATTCATCGCCATGCGTACAGCACGTGACAAGACATTGCCGATGCCGAGGCTCATTCTGGCTGCCCTGCAGGTCAACATCAACGGCGGACGGCTCCCGCCTGCCGAAGCCAATGGCAAGCGCTATCTGAAAATACCGCTTGACGCGCTCAATGGAGCCAAGTGGGACTGAATCGAACAGTGAAGGGCTCGATACCTAATGATAGCGAGCCCCCGTTCCTCCACCCGCGAGGCTTAGGCGACTTCGTGATTGGCGATCCGTTCGAGTGCGCGCACCAGACCGGAATGGTCGAGGCCGCTGTCGCCATTGGCGGCGCAGCTGTTGAACAGCTCCTGCGTCGATGCCGTGTTCGGCAGGGACACACCAAGCGACCTCGCACTTTGCAGAGCAAGATTGAGATCCTTCTGATGCAGCGAAATCCGGAACCCCGGCTCGAACGTCCGCTTGATCATGCGGTCCCCATGCACTTCAAGGATGCGGGACGATGCAAAGCCGCCCATCAGCGCCTCGCGAACGCGGGCCGGATCGGCGCCGGCCTTTGAAGCGAGCACCAGCGCCTCCGATACCGCCTCGATGGTCAATGCGACGATGATCTGGTTGGCAACCTTCGTCACCTGCCCGTCGCCGCAATCACCGACCAGCGTGATATTCTTGCCGAGCAGCTTGAACAGCGGCAGGGCACGGTCGAATGCCTCCTGTGCGCCGCCCGCCATGATGCTGAGCGTCGCATTCTTGGCGCCGACCTCGCCGCCTGAGACCGGCGCATCGATATATTCACTGCCGGTTTCGCGGACTTTCCTGGCAAATTCCTTCGTTTCGATCGGCGAAATCGAGCTCATGTCAATGACGAGCTTGCCGGGCTTCAATCCATAAACAACACCGTTTTCGCCAAAGAGAACATCCTTCACTTCGGGCGTATCCGGCAGCATCAGGATGATGATGTCGGTCTTTTCGGCAAGTGCCTTCGGGCTTTCGACGATTTTCAAACCGTTGTCGATCAGCTCCTGCTTCGGCGCAATGAAGAACTTCGACGTGTAGAGATCATGTCCTGCGTCCTGCAGATGCCGCGCCATGGGCGTGCCCATGATTCCTAATCCAATGAAACCTATATCCGCCATTTATCAGCTCCTCATCCTGATGATGTCTGCCTGCTTGTAGGCCTCTGACGTTTCGTTCAGCCAGCCAAGCCCGCGTTGCGTTTCTGTTTTTGGTTTGTATTCGCAGCCGATCCACCCGTCGTAACCGGCGGCATCAAGCGCCTTGAAGACGAAGGGATAGTTGATCTCTCCGGTCCCCGGTTCGTGCCGGCCAGGATTGTCGGCAAGCTGGATGTGAGCAATCAGCTGCTTGTGCCGCTCGAACGTCGCGACAAGCTCACCCCGTGTGCGCTGCTGGTGATAAAGGTCGTACTGGATGAAGAGATTGTCGCTGCCGACCTCTTCGATGATCGATGCCGCCTGCTCCACCGTGTTCAGGTAGAAGCCCGGAATATCGTAATTGTTGATCGGCTCGATGAGCAGCCGGACGTCATATTTGGCGAGTTCCTGCGCCGCCAGGCGCAGATTATGGACGAAAGTCGTGCGCAGTGCGTCGTCGGATAATCCTTTCGGCGCGATGCCCGAAAGACAGTTGATCTGCTTGCAGCCAAGTGCCGTGGCATAGTCAATGGCCGTTGCAACACCACGGCGGAACTCGTCAATGCGGTCCGGCAGTACCGCAATCCCGCGCTCACCCGCCGCCCAATTGCCGGCGGGAAGATTGTGAAGGACTTGAACCAGCTTGTATTCGGCCAGAGCCTGCTTCAATTCCTCGACATTGTAGTCGTAGGGAAAGAGATATTCGACGGCTTCGAAACCTGCTTCGCTCGCGAGCGCAAAGCGTTCGAGGAACGGCACTTCATTGAAAAGCATCGTCAAATTGGCGGCAAATTTAGGCATGCGTGCCTCCTGAAAAAGATTCTAGGTTTCAGTCGAGAAATGCGGCGACCGCGGTGGGTACATCCTCGTTGCGTTCGGCGAGATCTTCGAACTCGATGACGGCATTGATGTCCGGTCCCATGGCAACGTTCGTGACACGTTCCAAAATGAACTCGATGACCACGGGCACCTGATGTTCGTCCATCAGAACCTGCGCCTGCTGGAATGCGTCGGCGAACTGATTGGGGCTGCGAACGCGGATGGCCTTGCAGCCAAGACCTTCGGCAACGGCGACATGATCGACGCCATAGCCCTTCTCGGCATCGCCGGAAGCGTTGATGTTGTCAAAGGCAAGGCTCACCTCGAAATCCATGTCGAAGCCGCGCTGCGCCTGCCGGATTAGCCCGAGATACGAGTTGTTCACGACAACATGCAGATAAGGCAGCTTGTGCTGTGCGCCGACGGCGAGTTCCTCGATCATGAACTGGAAGTCGTAGTCGCCTGAAAGCGCAACAATCGGACGGTTCGGATCGGCAGCGCGGACACCCAGCGCCGCGGGCAGCGTCCAGCCAAGCGGACCGGCCTGGCCGCAATTGATCCAGTTGCGCGGCTTGTACACGTGCAGGAACTGCGCGCCGGCAATCTGGCTAAGACCGATCGTCGTCACGTAGCATGTCTCACGGCCGAAAACCTTGTTCATTTCCTCATAGACGCGCTGCGGCTTCAAAGGCGTCTGGTCGAAGTGTGTCTTGCGCAACATGGTGCGTTTGCGGCCGCGGCATTCCTCGGCCCAGGCCGACCAGTCACGCAGTTTGCCGGCGGATTTCCATTCCGTCGCAACATCAAGGAACAGTTTCAGGGCTTTGCCCGCATCGGACACGATGCCGAAATCCGGCGCGAAAACCCGGCCGATCTGCGTCGGCTCGATGTCGACATGGACGAACTTGCGCCCTTCCGTATAGGTCGAGACATTGCCGGTGTGGCGGTTGGCCCAGCGGTTGCCGATACCCAGCACGAAATCCGAGGCGAGCATCGTCGCATTGCCATAGCGATGCGACGTCTGCAGGCCGCACATGCCGGCCATCAGCCGGTGGTCATCGGGTATCGTTCCCCAGCCCATCAGCGTCGGAATGACCGGAACGCCAGTGATCTCGGCAAACTCCACCAGAAGATCGGAAGCATCGGCGTTGATGATGCCGCCACCGGCAACGATCAACGGACGTTCGGATTCATTGAGCATCGTGAGCGCTTTTTCGATCTGCGCCCGCGTCGCAGCCGGCTTGTATGGTTCGAGCGGCTCGTAGGTTTCAGCATCGAACTCGATCTCCGCCAACTGTACGTCGAGCGGCAGATCGATCAGCACAGGACCGGGGCGGCCCGAGCGCATGATATGGAAAGCCTTCTGGAAAACATAGGGAACAAGGCCGGGCTCCATGACCGTTACCGCCCATTTGGTCACGGGCTTGGCGATCGAGGCGATATCGACGGCCTGGAAGTCTTCCTTGTCGAGACGGGCGCGCGGCGCCTGACCGGTGATGCAAAGGATCGGAATGGAGTCAGCTGACGCCGAATAGAGACCGGTGATCATGTCCGTGCCGGCAGGTCCCGACGTGCCAATACACACGCCGATGTTCCCGTGCTCAGCGCGGGTATAGCCTTCGGCCATATGCGAGGCACCTTCAACGTGGCGCGCAAGGATATGGCGCACCGAACCACGGGCTTTCAGCGCCGAATAGAACGGATTGATCGCAGCTCCCGGAACGCCAAAGGCGCAATCAATCCCCTCCTTCTCCAGGATCAGCACTGCAGCATCTACGGCACGCATCTTTGTCATTGTCATTCCTCCTTGGTCGATGAGAGCATAGTCCATTACAGACGCAACTCAATCAAATAATGGAAATCATTCCCATCATATGGAAATAAACATCTTCAATAAAACTGGATAAATGGAATGCGGGCCGTTATGCCAGATGGAGAAAAACAGAAACGGAGCATTGAGAGACGATGGCTTTGCAATCGGCGTCATTGAAGGGAAAGCGAGGCCGCAAAGCGAGCGAGAATGCCACGCCTTCCTCGGTCCAGGTATTGGATCGCAGCCTCAATCTACTGAGCCTGATTGCCGACGCCGATGGCTCAACATTGTCTGACCTGGCGGATCACACGGGCATGGCGCCCTCCACCGTCCATCGTCTACTCAGTTCGCTCGCCAATCACGGCATGCTCACCCATGACCCGGAATCCGGAGACTGGACAATCGGCGTGCGCGCCTTCGAAATCGGCAATGCCTTCCTGCGTTACCGCAAGCTAGGGACGATCAGCCGTCCGTTTCTGAAACGGTTGATGGATGAATGTGGAGAGACGGCCAATGTCGCCATCGAGGACGAGGGCGATGTCGTCTTTATCTCGCAGATCGAGAGCCATGCGCCGATGCGTGCCTTCTTTCGGCCGGGCCGGCGCGGACCAATCCATGCCTCAGGCATAGGCAAGGCGATTCTGTCCACATGGTCGGATACGGATATCGGCCAGGCGCTGACCGGTAAGACGCTGACCCACTTCACAGCGCATACGCTTGATACGCTGCCTGCGCTCCTGAAGGACATTCAGCAGATTCGAGCCCGCGGCTGGTCAATCGATGACGAGGAACACACGCTCGGGATGCGCTGTATAGCGGCGCCACTCTTTAACGAGCATGGCGAGGCGATCGCCGGCATTTCGGTATCCGGCCCGGCTGTTCGCTTGCCGAAGGATAAGCTGGGTGTGCTGGGGCCAGTGATCCGGCGCACCGCGGACGAACTGACGAAGGCCATGGGCGGCAGGCGACCTGACGAATTGTGAGGGACAAATCACCCCTTTGCCCACCGGAAAACTGTGCCGCGGCTTACCCTCCCCCAACGTGG
>UCKM01000027.1 GCA_900473175.1 Hyphomicrobiales bacterium
ACGCAATTCCAGTCGATTTCAAACTTCGCCGCAGTGGTCGCCCGGCTCAGCTCCCTCCTTGAGGCTTTCGAACAATCGCATGCACCGGCAGCGCCGTCAGGCGTCGAGATCGTCGGACAGGACCACCTGGCGTTCGAGCACTTGACCTTGCTGTCATCGGACGGGAGGACCGTGCTAAAGGACTTTTCAGCATCTGTCGGAGTGGGAACCCGCGTATTGATCACTGGACCCAATCGGGCGGCAGGTGCTGCCTTGTTCAAGGCGGTAGCGCGCATTCCGACTGCAGGTAGCGGTCGCATCATTCGCCCCGACCCCGAACGCACCATTCTGTTTCTCGCCCAGCAGCCCTATCTGATGCCAGGTACTTTGCGTCAGGCTCTCGTACCCCCGGACAAGGCAGCCGAGATCTCGGATGATCGGATTCTTTCCCTTTTGCGCGAATTCGATCTCAATGTCGGCCAGGCAGGTAGCCTGGACAAAGAAAGGGACTGGGACGCGGTACTCTCGCTGCGTGAGCAACAGCTGTTGGCGTTGGTCGGCGTTGTTCTCGCAAGGCCGCGGTTCGTTTTCCTTGATCGGATCGACACAACGCTCGGAGCCGAAGAGTTTCAAAAGATCCTTCATAAGCTTTCCGCGTGCTCAATCGCCTATTTGAACGCTGGCGGAACCAGCGCGAACGACGACCTTTATGACGCGAAATTGACGTGCGAACAGGAGGGCAAATGGTCTTGGGCGGTCCTCAAAGCCATGTTGTAAGCCGGATAAATTATGTCTTGGACAGCAGAGTTGCTTCACTCGCTGATTACAAACTTACACATCCGGCGCGACGAAGTCCCGCTAATCGTGTATAGTATTTACCTGCCAAGTGTATCGGCGTGTGCGTGGGCTTTCGGACGCGGTATAAGCACCTCAAGGCCGACAGTGAATACGTGGTAGAAATTTTGACTACCGGCCAGATTTAAAAAACAAAAGCGCAGAGAGAGAATCGGATCTGCGCCGTTCCACAGCGCCAAACGCGAAGCACAGACGTTGACGGTCATCACAAATTCCAGCGATGCCGTCCTCACCCCAACGATATGCGCGCGAGCGTGCCTGATCGTGACTTACGAACTCCCACGCAGTCCCATTCTCACTATAATCCTCGCGGACCGTGCCCCACTGCCGTTCGCTCAGATAGGGGCCCCAGTGGCGCCAAGCCGCTCTGCCTGAGCGCGCCTCTTCCAGTCGTTGCTCTTCCGCCCTTACTTGGGTCAAAGCTCACCCTTTGGGGCTCAACGTCACTCGAATGGAAAGTTAGTCGGGATAATCCAAATCATCTTGCCGCCTGAGCCTTGCATCCGGCGCAGATGTGGTTCCGTTCCGTCCTGGAACAGTAGTTTAAGGCGAACGCCCGCGCAATGTGGCGTCCGTTTCGACGCAGAAACTTGCCTCAAATGGGATCTTGCGCTTCGCCGGTCGACGTCGCCCGGGGCCCACCGTCGGCCACGCAGTCGCACGATCATTGACAAAGCCGTTTGAATGGTGTACTCGCAGCACCCAACTCGCCGCATCGTTAACACGGACCCGAACTAGGGTGCACAGTGACTGTCAGAGCAGCACTGCGATGAAGGAATGACCGAACGGCTTCCATCGATCTACTTTGCCAGGCATGGCGAGACCGCTTGGAGTCTCTCTGGCCAGCATACCGGACTTACGGATTTGCCACTCACTGAGCAGGGCGCGCAGAATGCCGCTCGACTTCGAGAACGGTTGAGAGGAATTACATTTACGAAAGTCTTCACCAGCCCCTTGCAGCGTGCCGTCGAGACTTGCGAGCAAGCGGGCTTCGGGTCAGTGGCCGAAGTTGATCGCGACCTGCTGGAATGGAACTACGGCGCGTATGAAGGTCGCCGCACCGTCGATATCCACAAGGAACGTCCCGAGTGGCAACTGTTTATAGATGGCTGCCCTGGCGGTGAATCGCCGGCGGACGTCGGCGCGAGGGCGGATCGCGTGCTTGCGCGCGTACGCGCTATCCATGGAGATGTGCTGCTTTTTTCCAGCGGCCACTTCCTGCGCACTCTCGCCGTCCGCTGGCTCGGGCTCGATCCATCGGCAGGCAAATATTTTGAATTGAGCACGGCATCCCTCAGTATCCTCGGCTTCGAACATGACCTGTCCGACCCGGTGATTCGGCTGTGGAACGAGACCGCGTTGGTGGGCAAATGACCGCTTCGAAGGATTCGACGATCACATCGACTTCTCTTTGTGACTCGATCTACTCGCCATCCACCAATTCCAGAAAGAAATTGGCTCCGGCCGTTCACCAAAGTATCCAAATTTGTGAGGATTTCGCGATGAACGCGACGCAAAAGCTCCACTACACCGGCCAAAGCCTTTGGCTCGACAACATAACGCGCAGTCTTCTCGACAGCGGCACACTCGAGCGCTACGTCGAGAACTTTTCAGTCACCGGGCTTACGTCCAATCCCACGATTTTCGACCACGCGATCAAGAACAGCGCCGATTACGATGCCGACATTCGAAGGAAACTCGGCGAGGGCAAATCAGGCGAGAGGCTGTTCTTCGAACTGGCACTCCACGACATCATCCGTGCGGCTGGCATTTTCCGCCCGATCTACGAACGGACTTGCGGTGTCGATGGCTGGGTTTCGCTCGAAGTATCTCCCTTACTTGCTCACGACACTGCCACGACGCTGGCTGAAGCCAAGGAGCTTCACGCTCGGGCTGGGAATCCCAACCTGTTCATCAAAATCCCTGGCACCAAGGAGGGTCTGCCGGCAATTGAAGAGGCAATCTTCGCCGGCATTCCTGTCAATGTGACGCTGCTGTTTTCACCGCAAGATTATCTCGCGGCCGCGGAGGCATACTTGCGCGGTATCGAGCGACGCATCGCAGCGAAACTCCAGCCAGACGTGAGCTCGGTCGCATCGGTTTTCATCAGCCGCTGGGATGCGGCCGTGATGGGCAAAGTTCCCGAGACGCTGGCAAATCGGCTCGGAATCGCTATTGGCCAACGTTGCTACAAGGCTTACTGCGACCTGATCGCTTCATCCAGATGCAAGCGCGCCATGAATGCCGGCGCCCGGCCGCAGCGTTTGCTGTTTGCGAGCACCGGGACGAAGGACCCCAAGGCATCGGACGTACTCTATGTCAGGTCGCTCGCCGCCCCATACACCGTGAATACGATGCCGGAGGGCACATTGAAGGCCTTTGCCGATCATGGCGATGTAGGCGCGGTCATGCCCGCCGATGGCGGCGATTGCGAAATCGTGCTCGGGCAGTTCGCCAAGGCCGGCATCGACATCGACGCACTGGCCGCTAGACTTCAAGATGAAGGAGCAGCCTCTTTCGCCAGCTCCTGGAACGAGCTGATGGGCGTCATCGCTTCGAAGAGCCTTGTACTCCAGGAGGCCGGAGGTGCGGCATGAACGTACTCGTCGTTGATGTGGGTGGCACCAACGTAAAAATACTCGCCACCGGACAGGACGAACCCCGGAAGTTTCCGTCCGGGCCATCGTTGACCGCGACCACGATGGTTCAGGGAGTCAAGGATCTGGCCGGGAACTGGAAATATGAAGCTGTCGCGATCGGCTATCCCGGTCCAGTCCTCCACAACTGGCCTGTAGCCGACCCGCACAAACTCGCTCCGGGCTGGATTGGGTCTGACTATCAAAAGGCGTTCGGGTTGCCGGTCAAAATCGCTAACGACGCGGCCATGCAAACGCTGGGAAGCTATGACGGCGGCAAAATGCTTTTCTTGGGTTTGGGAACGCGCCTTGGTACGACGCTCATCGTAGATGGGGTCGTCGAACCCATGGAGCTCAGTCATCTTCCTTACAAGGATGCCACCTACGAGGACTACGTGGGCAACCGGGCCTTGGACAAGATGGGCAAGAAGAAGTGGCGGAAGAACGTTGCAGACGTGGTTGAACGCCTGGTCGCCGCACTCCTGCCCGACGACGTCGTGATCGGGGGAGGCAACGTCAAGAAACTGGACGAGCTGCCTGCCGGATGCCGGGCGGGAGACAACGCAAATGCATTGTCGGCGGTTTTCGACTTTGGAAGCCCGCGGCGGAACGCAAGTCCCGCCCGGAAGAGAAGTAGCCCTCTCGAAAGCGCGAGATTCCAGAAGGGAATTCGAGTATGATGGCAGGTTACCCACCGCTCACCGCCAGTCCGGCATGGAACGCGCTCGCGTCACACCATAGCAAAGTTGGCGACCTACATCTGCGAAAGCTCTTCGCCGATGATCCCAAGCGCGGTGAGCGCATGGCTGTCGAAGCGGCGGGCATCTACCTGGACTACTCGAAGAATCGCATTGTGGACGAGACACTTACGTTGCTGCTGCGGCTGGCGGACGATTGCGGCCTGCGCGCACGGATCGACGCAATGTTCAGCGGCGAGAAGATAAACATCACCGAAAACCGCGCGGTGTTGCACGTGGCGTTGCGGGCGCCGAAAGAAGCATCGATTGTCGTCGATGGCAACAATGTGGTGCCCGACGTGCACGCGGTTCTCGACAGGATGACTGATTTTTCCAACCAGGTGCGCAGCGGCGCCTGGATAGGTTACACGGGCAAGCGCATACAGAATATTGTCAACATCGGGATCGGGGGCTCCGACCTTGGGCCGGTGATGGCCTACGAAGCGCTCAAAGCCTATGGCGACCCGGCGTTGACGTTCCGCTTTGTCTCCAACATCGATGGCACCGACTTCGCCGAAGCTACTCGCGATCTTGATCCGGCGGAAACGCTGTTCATCGTCTCATCGAAGACTTTCACGACGCTCGAAACAATGACCAATGCCGAGAGCGCGCGTGAGTGGACACTGAAGGGCCTTGGCGGCGATGTCAGCGCGGTGGCCAAGCACTTCGTCGCAGTTTCGACGAACGCGCTCAAGGTCTCCGAGTTCGGCATTGACGTCGCCAACATATTCGGTTTCTGGGACTGGGTCGGTGGACGCTATTCTTTGTGCGGTGCCATCGGCCTTTCGACGATGCTCGCCATCGGACCGCGGAACTTCCGCTCCATGCTCGAGGGCTTCCATGAGATCGACGAGCACTTCCGCACAACCCCGTTCGAGCGCAACCTGCCGGTCCTGATGGGCCTCATGGCCGTCTGGTATAATGATTTCTTCGGAGCGGAGACGGTCGCGATATTGCCGTACGAGCAATATCTGAAGCGGTTTCCGGCTTATTTGCAGCAACTTACAATGGAGAGCAACGGCAAGCATGTCACTCTCGACGGAAAACAAGTCAACTACTCGACCGGCCCCATCTACTGGGGTGAGCCCGGAACCAACGGCCAACACTCTTTCTACCAATTGATCCATCAGGGGACCAGGTTCATCCCCTGTGACTTCATCGCCTTCGTCGAGACGCTCAATCCTGTGGGCCGGCATCACGACATTCTTGTCGCGAATGTCCTTGCTCAATCCGAGGCACTCGCATTCGGCAGGACCGCCGATCAAGTCAAGACTGAAGACACGCCGGATTGGCTCGTGCCGCACCGGGTCTTCGAAGGAAACCGTCCCTCGAACACCATCCTGCTCGGCCGGCTGACGCCAAACGCATTGGGCAAGCTCGTTGCTCTTTACGAACACAGCGTCTTCACTCAGGGAGCGATCTGGCACATCGATTCATTCGACCAATGGGGCGTCGAACTCGGCAAGGTGCTGGCTCAGCGCATCATCCCGGAGCTCCAGTCCATCGCGAAGCCCAAGCTACAGCACGACAGTTCGACAAACGCGCTAATCGCTCGCTATCGCAAACTGAGAAACCAGTAGAGGCAGTCGCTAACTGTTCTAAACAAAAATCTGCGGCTTGTTGACGGCATCGATTTTGACCAACCAACTCAGCGAGGAACGTGTCATGCAGCTCGGAATGATCGGACTTGGCCGGATGGGCGCGAATATGGCGCGCCGGCTGCTCAAGAATGGCCATCAATGCGTTGTGTTCGACCGGTCGCCGCAGGCCGTCCAGGCGCTGATTCAGGAAAAGGCGGACGGTGCCGGCGCGCTCGCGGACCTGGTGAAAAAGCTCACCAAACCGCGGGCAGTCTGGCTGATGGTGCCAGCGGCCGTGGTCGACAAGACGATTGCCGATCTCGTGCCGCATCTGGAGGCCGGCGACACACTGATCGACGGCGGCAATTCCTACTACGTGGATGATATACGGCGAGCGAAGGACCTCGCCGCGAATAGCATCGATTACATTGACGTTGGCACCAGCGGTGGCGTCTGGGGCCTTGAACGCGGCTACTGCATGATGATCGGCGGGCCGCAAGCCGCAGTCGAACACCTCGATCCCATCTTCAAAACGCTGGCGCCGGGCTTGGGCGGAATTGTCCGCACGCCGGGACGCGAGAATCTCATCGGCACTGCCGAGATGGGCTATCTGCATTGCGGACCGAGCGGCGCCGGCCACTTCGTCAAGATGGTCCACAACGGCATCGAATACGGGCTCATGGCTGCGTATGCTGAGGGCCTGAGCATTCTGCGCGGTGCAGATGTCGGCACGAAGCAGAACGAAATTGACGCAGAGACGACGCCGCTACGCGATCCCGAACTTTATCAGTACAACCTCAATCTCCCTGATATTGCCGAGCTTTGGCGACGCGGCAGCGTGGTCGCCTCCTGGCTTCTGGACCTCACGGCGGCCGCGCTTGTCGAGGACCCCGCGCTCGCCAAGTTTACTGGGCGGGTTTCGGATTCGGGGGAAGGGCGGTGGACCATCAAGGCCGCGATAGACGAAGCCATACCCGCGCCCGTCCTTTCCACGGCTCTCTACGAACGCTTCAGCTCGCGCGGAGATGCAGACTTCCAGAACAAGCTTATGTCGGCGATGCGCTATGAATTCGGCGGCCATCTGGAAAAGACGACCGGCAAGTGATGGATCCCGAGAGGAGACCACAATGAGCGAGCCCCAATCAGACGCCCTGGTTTTTTTCGGCGCCACCGGAGACCTGGCGTACAAGAAGATTTTCCCGGCGCTGCAGGCAATGCTGAAGCGAGGCCATCTCGACGTGCCGGTGATCGGCGTGGCCAGCGCCGGCTGGAGCCTCGACCAGTTTCGTGATCGGGCGCAGGACAGCCTTGAAAAACACGGCGACCTGGACCCCTCTGCCTTCAAGAAGCTGGCCGCGCTCCTGCGCTACGTTGACGGGGACTACGGCGATCCCGCGACCTTCCGCGCGCTCCGCAGGGAACTCGCAAATGCACAGCGCCCCGCCCACTATCTGGCAATCCCGCCTGCCCTGTTCGGCATGGTCGTCGAGCAGCTGGCGAAGGCGGAATGCACCAACGGCGCTAGCGTGATCGTCGAAAAGCCTTTCGGGCATGATCTCAAGTCAGCCCGCGAACTGAATACAATCCTGCTCGGGACCTTCGACGAGAAGCGGATATTTCGCATCGACCACTATCTCGGCAAAGGTCCAGTGCACAAAATGCTCTACTTCCGCTTTGCAAACGCCTTCCTTGAACCAATTTGGAACCGCAACCATGTTGAGAGCGTACAGATCACGATGGCGGAGGATTTTGGAATCCAGGGCCGTGGCGCGTTCTACGACGCAACGGGCACCACCCGCGACGTGGTCCAGAACCATCTGTTTCAGGTGCTGACCAATTTGACCATGGAGCCGCCGGTCAGGACCGACAGCGAATCGATCCGCGACGAAAAGGTCAAGGTGCTCAAGGCGATCCCCACACTCGATGAGAAGAGCATTCTCCGGGGGCAGTTTCGCGGATACCGAAACGAGCCCGATGTCGCACCGAACTCGACGGTTGAAACGTTCGCTGCGCTGCGGCTGAGCATTAATTCCTGGCGCTGGCAGGGAGTGCCGTTCTACATCCGCGCCGGAAAATGCCTGCCGGTTACATGTACCGAAGTATTCGTCCGGTTGCGCCGCCCACCCACCGTGTACAAGGCAACCAACGACGTGCCGAACCATGTGCGGTTTCGGATCAGCCCGGATGTCACGATTGCGATCGGCATGATGGTATTGTCTCCAGCCTATGATTTTGTCGGGCTTCCGGCCGAACTGGTTGCGAGCCGAAATCCCCGAACCGGCGAGATGGATGCCTATGAGCGGGTGCTGGGGGACGCGATGCATGGCGATGCGACGCTCTTCGCGCGCGAGGACTATGTCGAGGAGGCGTGGCGAATTGTCGATCCGGTGCTGGCAGCAAACACGCCGGTCTATGAATACGACGCCGGCACCTGGGGCCCCCCCGAGGTCCACGCTCTCCTGCCCCCAGGAGACTGGCACAATCCAACTGAGGCAGATGCGGTTCCGGAACGGATCAAAACCTGATGCGGATCGAAATACTCGCGGACGCCGACCAAGTGGCCCGTCGCGCCCATACCGGCCCGTCGAGTGCGCCAGAACCGGGCCCTGATTCTTGCCGACCGCGCGGCGGCAGGATCGCTAGGTGCGAACTGAGATTGGACAGGAATCCGGCAAATCGCTGGGGACCTCGTCCAGACATATCTGGCCGCCGAGTTGAGCCAGGCAGGTCGACATCTCGGTCGCCTGAGTAAAATGGCTGGAAACGTACGCAGCGAAAGGCAACTCATAGGTGAGGCACATGACCAACGAGCAAATGGATCTGCTATCGATCAATACTATTCGCACGCTATCGATGGACGCAGTGCAGGCCGCCAATTCCGGCCATCCCGGCACGCCAATGGCGCTCGCCCCATTGGTTTACACTCTCTGGAATCGGGTGATGCGTTTTGATCCGAAGGATCCAGTCTGGCCCAACCGCGACCGTTTCGTGCTTTCCAACGGTCATGCCTCAATGCTTCTTTGGTCGGCGCTTCACCTTGCCGGTGTTCAGGCCGTCAACGCCGACTATGAGAAGTTGGGACGACCGGCAGTGACGCTCGATGACATTCGCCGGTTCCGTCAATTCGGCAGCAAGGCACCAGGGCATCCAGAGTACCACCTGGTCTCGGGCGTCGAGGCCACTACCGGACCACTGGGACAGGGAATTGCCACCAGCGTCGGCATGGCCATTGCCCGTCGCTGGCTTGCCGGCCGATACAACCAGCCGGGATACGAAATTTTCGACTATGACGTCTACGCAGTGTGCGGCGACGGCTGCCTGATGGAGGGCGTCGGGTCGGAAGCCGCGTCGCTTGCCGGCCATCTTGGTCTGGAAAATCTGTGTTGGGTCTACGACAACAACCACATCACCATCGAAGGAAGCACCAGCATCGCTTTTACAGAAGACGTCGCGGTCAGGTTCCTCGGTTATCGATGGAACGTCCTGCGCGTCGGCGACGCCAACGATGTCGATCGCATCGAGAATGCGCTGCAGACGTTCCGACAGACGAAGGGTCGCCCTACGCTCATCATCCTCGATAGCCATATCGGCTACGGTTCACCGAACCGTCAGGACACCGCCGCAGCGCACGGCGAGCCGCTCGGCGACGACGAGATCCGGCTTACCAAGCGGGGCTACGGCTGGCCCGAGGACGCGAAGTTTCTGGTCCCCGACGGCGTCGTCGAACACTTCGCGGCGGGTGTAGGAGCGCGCGGAGGACAGATCCACCGCCAATGGGATGAACTCTTCTCCGCCTACAAATCGAAGCACTCTGGACTTGCTCTGGAAATCCAACAAATGCAGCGGCGCGATCTTCCCGCGGGTTGGGACCGCAACCTGCCGACCTTCGTCATCGATGAGAAAGGCATTGCCGGGCGCGACGCCTCGGGTCAGGTACTCAATGTTCTCGCGCAGAACATCCCCTGGTTTCTCGGCGGTTCAGCAGATTTGGGTCCCTCGAACAAAACCACCTTGAAGTATGACGGTGCCGGTGATCTCCAGGCCGATAGCCCGGGAGGGAAAAATCTCCATTTCGGGATCCGCGAAAACGCAATGGGGGCAATAGTGAACGGGCTGGCGCTCTCCAAATTGCGCCCGTTCGGCGCTACGTTCTTCATCTTCAGCGATTACGCGCGGCCCGCGATCCGGCTCTCTGCTTTGATGGAGCTGCCGACGCTTTTCGTTTTGACGCACGATGCGATGGGCGACGGCGAGGATGGCCCGACGCATCAGCCCATCGAACAGCTCGCATCCCTGCGTGCGGTTCCCGGACTCACGTTGATTAGACCCGGCGACGCGAACGAAGTTGTCGAAGCCTATCGCTGCATCATGCAGCTCAAGCACCGGCCAGCGGTGCTCGTCCTGTCGCGACAGCCACTACCCACGCTCGACAGGGGAAGAAACGCACAAACGGCCGGTGTCGCATTCGGCGCTTACATCCTCGCGGATCCGCCGGAGGGCAAGCCGGAGGTAATCCTCATCGCCAGCGGTAGCGAACTGAGTCTCGCTGCGCAGGCGCACGCCGCCCTCGTCGCTGAGGGCATCCGCTCTCGTGTCGTGTCGATGCCATCCTGGGATCTGTTTGAACGCCAATCGGAGGATTACCGCAACAGCGTGTTGCCGAAGGACGTCCGGGCCCGTGTGGCGATCGAGCAGGCTTCAACCTTTGGCTGGGAGCGCTACGTCGGCCGCGAAGGCCACACCATCGGGATGCACACCTTCGGTGCCTCCGCGCCCCTTAAGGCGTTGCAACAGGAGTTCGGATTCACCGTCGAAAATATCGTTGCGGCTGCCAAAGCACAGCTGCCCAGGAAGTAGGGCAAATTCGCATCATGCGCGAAATGCAGTCAACCCACGCCAAAATCGACCGGCTGCCGACCGATGAAGACTGGGGACGGCTGCAGTTCACGACGTTGCTGTACTATCTGCACGATACAAACCCGGACAACGGTCTGGTTCGAGACAAAACGGAGTCCAATGCCCCGGCAAGCATCGCGGCTATCGGCATGGCGCTGGCCGCGCTTCCCGTCATTGTAGAACGTGGCGTCATTATCCGCGAATTCGCGGCGAAGATAGCCCGCAAGCGACTGCGATACTTGATGGAATGCCCTCAAGGGCCAGAGCCGGATGCGTCGGGCTACAAAGGCTTTTTCTACCATTTTCTGGACATCGAGACGGGTCGGCGGGTTTGGCAATGTGAGCTGTCGACCATTGATTCAGCCTTTCTGTTCGCAGGCGCCTTGACGGTTGCCACCTATTTCGATCGCGACACCGCCGATGAGGCGGAAATCCGCCACCTCGGCACGGCGCTCTATGAGCGGGCTGACTGGAACTGGGCCTGCGCTGGCGGTCTCTCGCTGACGCATGGCTGGCGCCCGGAAAGCGGGTTCATCCCGCATCGTTGGCAAGGCTATGACGAAGGGTTGCTGCTCTACATCCTCGGCCTTGGCTCGCCGACCCACCCGCTACACCCGCAGAGCTATGCCGCGTACACCGCAACCTACGACTGGAAGAAAATCTACGGCCGCGAGCTGCTTTATTCAGGTCCGCTTTTTACACATCAGCTGTCGCACATGTGGGTGGACTTTCGCGACATCCGCGACGACTTCATGCGGCAGCACGACAGCAACTATTTCGAGAACAGCCGGCAGGCAACGTTCGTGCAGCAGGAATATGCAATTCGCAACCCGATGAATTTTGTCGGCTATGGGCAACATTGTTGGGGATTCACCGCCTGCGACGGGCCCGGTTGGACCACCCGAGTCGTCAACGGCATCGAGCGGCAGTCCTTCGATTACTACGCTCGCGGCGCTCCGTTCGGCCCGGACGACGGGACCGTCGCCCCATGGGTTGTCATTGCCTCGCTGCCGTTCGCACCGGAGATCGTCGTCCCGACGATCCACAACTTTGGCCGGATGAAACTCGGCATGACCCGGCTCTACGGGTTCAAACCGTCCTTCAATCCGTCATTTGCGGTGGAAGATAGTCCCACCGGCTTCTGGGTAAGCCCCTGTCACTTTGGCATCGACCAAGGGCCTGTCATTTTGATGATCGAAAACTATCGGACGGGCTTGCTCTGGAACATCATGCGCCGCTGTCCGCCGATAGTGGCTGGCTTGCGCCGGGCGGGGTTTTCGGGGGGTTGGCTGGAGGCTGGTGCGACGAAGCGCGGGAATGCGACACATCGGTAAGTCGGGCATACCCGGACCGGTGATTGTAGTTGTGCTTTCGGTGATCCTTTCCGCGATTTTTAACTTTGAAGGTATCGGCATCGCCGTTGTCGGCGACATTCCCAGCGGATTGCCCTCACTTTCAATTCCGGCGATTTCGGCGTTTCCTCTGGACAAGATCGCGCTTGGGTCGGCCGCGGTGTTTGTGATGAGCTTTGGCGCTGGCATTGTCGCTGCCCGTAGTTTCGGGGCGCGTCTAGGCGATGATGTGGACCCGAACCAGGAACTCATAGGACTTGAAACGGCTAACGTGGCCGCCGGACTATTTGGTGCCTTTCCGGTCAGCGTGTCCGACTCTCGGACTGCAATCAATGTATCGGTCGGCGGCAAGTCTCAGTTGGCCGGGCTCGTGTCGGCCGGTGTGCTGATCGCCACACTGCTCTTTCTTAACGATGCATTGCGCATTTTGCCGATCCCCGCGCTCGCAGCCATTCTTGTCGCGGCTGCTATCAGCTTGATTGATATTGAGGAATTGCGTCAGGTCTGGCGTATCAGCCGCACGGAATTCGTCTTCGCTTTGATCACGATGGGCGGGGCGATAGGCTTTGGCGTGCTGAACGGCGTTATCATCGCAATTGCCGCGACATTGATCTATCTTCTCCACAAGAGGCGCGAGGACTGCTTCGCCTCGGCCAGGGCCCCCCGCCATGAAAAACATTGCCGTAGATTGCTGGAACGCATGGTGTGGCCGGAGGCAGAATTTGCCCTTCCTGTGGCTATCGACACTCGATAGCCATTGCCGGCGGAACACGAGTAAACGGCGGGCTCGTCAAGGTTTCTATCAATGTTCCAGTGGCGAATGCCGCTTCCGGTTCACCGTGACGACGCACGCTGATTGGAATGCCAAGACGGTTCATCACGCGCTCCTGGCAGGCTGCCGATGGTGTAACCGAGAAAGTGAACAATTTCAGCTACCTGACGCGTCCGGCATGCGCAACGAGAAATGTATTTCGGGCAATCGATCAAGCCAAGCACCACACAAATTGAGGAAGACCTGATTAACTGCCGCGCGACATCCGGCTTAAAATTGACGAAATCGGTCATGGTGTTGAGTGCTGCGTACAAGACGGCACTGGCCTACGTACCGTTGAAGGTTGCCCTCGCGGAGCGACCAAGTCTGGCTGCCGCCCCGACACTAGCACCGGAAACGCGCTCTCCGAGCTTAAGATCGCTGCCGGCAATTTCCTGTCCCTCGATCAGGCGATTCCCAATGAGGCGGACAATCTCCGGGCTTTCCGCAAACTTGGTGTGGTTGGTGGTATCGCCGACCTTTAGCTTGGTCAGATTTATGACCACAATGTTGAATTCCTTTAGTTTGGATCTATAGGGCTCCTTGTCTGGATCGAGGGAGCCGACACGGTCGATGTTCCCTCCGAGCCAGCGGGACAGCGCGAGTGCCTTGTCGTCGCGCGATAGGAATATCGTGATGCGCGGCCGAGGCTCGCTCATTTGGAGCAGCTCGCTTCGGAACACCTCAACGTCGAGATCAGGCGCGGCCATGATAACGTTTTTGATCTTTGGAAATATGCGGCCTTGCCTGATCGACATTTGCCTCAAGGCTTCCACCATCGTCCAATTGCCCATGGAATGCGCCATCACCGTGATGTCTGACACATTCGGATCCGTGGCCGCGCGGGTGAGAAGATATTCCAACGCATCTCTGGAATAGGTGGCGCTCTCCTTGTCATAGACATAATCAAGGACCCGCCCGCGCGACGGCCAGGTAAAAAGCACCGGAGCAGCTTCGGTCCCAGAATCGTGGGTGATCTGAGCAAGTCTATACGCCGCCGAGACGAATGTGTTGTTAAAGCCATGCACGAAGACGAATAGCTTCCGCTTTTTGCCCGCGACGTTGAGGAACCATTTGTCGACGTCCGCAGCATTCATGTCGTTGGCTTTGGTCGCCACAAAGTCCGTCCTCGCATCCGGCTTCGGACCCTTTGGCCATTGGACCTCTCCTATCTTCCTCGATTTATCCGGAGGAATGGACACGACGAGATTATAAAGGGAGCGATTTCTCGCCCGTTCGCCGGTGTAAATTACGCCCGGAACGGACGACCGCTCCCTCGTCGACATGACGAGCATGTCCACCTGGTCTACCCCCGGAGGCAGGCGCGCCTCGGCTCCTTCCATAAGGGCTATGTGATGTTGTTGGGAAGCGCAGCCAGTGCACCAAACAACCAGCCACAGGAGACAAATCGCACGCAGTTTGTTCGAACGCTTTGCGACTGTCGGCATGCAACTTTCTCCGGCCCTCGTCACCTAAACATGAGGCGACATACTATCCATAATCTCATATTCCCAGTTTTTACCTGTTTTAGGCGAGTATTTTTCTTTTTTTCGCTACCGAGTTGAGATCACCGGGAAGATTCAGCGCTGGGAACGCCAGTGGTCGTTCGCGGCGGCGATTGTTTGGAAGTTGATGGCAATGACCTGCGACGCTGCAATGAGACTGTCAGCATCGTGTTCATAAATTACTCTCAGCCTCTTTCGGATTTCTTCCGACGGCTGGGTAATCTTCACGCCCATGCGTGTAGGCTTGACCGCAAGCTCCCAACCGGATTGTGGCATCGGCGCCAACAGACTGGTGAGCCAAGGTTCAGCCATGGCTTCTTGTCTCCATTTCGTTTGATCGAATTCTGCTCACCGT
This sequence comes from Hyphomicrobiales bacterium, assembly GCA_900473175.1. Classification (GTDB taxonomy): domain Bacteria; phylum Pseudomonadota; class Alphaproteobacteria; order Rhizobiales; family Rhizobiaceae; genus Phyllobacterium. The sequence goes on from UCKM01000027.1 coordinate 14,707, forward strand.
CATTGGTTCGAATTCTGCCCTATGTCGTGCGCATCGAGACTGTCTTTTCTGATAGGCGCATACATTGCGAATTAGAGACACAATTTCGATCCTCAACCCGGGACCGGACGAGTATCGTTGGAAAATCGCGCGCTTTTGTCAGAATCAGACATTTTTTTCGATTCGCTGGCCATTATCGCCGCCCACAAGAATTGTCCGAAATTGAAATGAGGCGTATGTCTCGTTCAAGCGCCGTGAAAGATGCGCATTATTCCTGACTTGGCCTAGCGAGGAGGAATCAAGATGCCAGAGAGTGGGGCATACGGTGAACGATTGGGTTCGCGATTCAACCTGGAGAATGTTCCCACTGTTATCTCTCGCACGTTCAAGAAAGCAAATTTAGCGGTCACAAGGCTGCGCTCCGACAATCCTCCTACCGATCTGACCTTTGAGCGGAGGAGTTTCAGTTGCAACTCTTGCCCGCGAATGCGGCCTTCCGACGAGCATTTTCTGCCGGGCTTTCAAGAAGAAAACGGGATTGGCCCCGTACGAATGGCTCGAGCGTATTCGGCACGCTGTACATAAATCGGGCAACAGTAGAGATGGCGTGCCCGGAGATGGTCATGGATGAGCGGCGAGGGCAACTTTCAATGGACAATGATGATACTGGCTTCCGTCCATCAATCACGCCAGGTGGAGGGCCGGAATCGGGCCCCGATTTCGGCTCGCCCAAGGCTTCACGCGCGGGGGCTGCAATCGTCGCTCTCACGGTGGCAGCCATCGTCGGCCTCTCGCTGTGGTACCTGGTTCAGCCGCAGCCACTCCTTGTCCAGGGTGAAGTGGATGCGACACGCGTCGACATCGCCGCGCGGGTTGACGGGCGTGTTGCCGAGCGCCCGATCAATCGGGGAGACAATGTGGCCGCCGGTCAGTTGCTCGTCTCCATCGACAATCCCGAACTGCTCACCAAGCTGCAGGAAGCGGAGGCGGCGCAGAATGTGGCGCTTGCGGATCTTAAACGCATAGAGGTCGGTACGCGAGCGGAGGTCGTCGCCGAGCGCAAGGCAGCCGTCGCTTCGGGTGAAGCCAGCGCGAAGCTGGCGCAGCAGGTATATGACCGCACGAAACAGCTGACCGCAACAGAATTTGCCTCCATTCAGAAGCTGGACGAGGCGACCGCCTCACTCGACGTCGCGCAGCGAACCACCGAACAGGCGAAACTGGCTTATAACGAGGCGGTCGCCGGCTATACGGTTGAGGAGCGGGGAGTCGCCAAGGCGAACGTCGCCAAGGCGGTAGCGGCGATTGCAACACTAAAAGCTCAAATCGCCGAACTGACAGTAAAGACACCGATCGCTGCGCAGGTCTATCAGGTGGGCACGGAACTCGGTGAATATGTATCGCCGGGTGTCCCGCTCCTGTCGCTGGTCGACCTGAACGATGTGTGGCTCCGCTTCGATCTGCGTGAGGACCTCGTTAAGGGACTAAAAGTGGGCGACACATTCAGCGTCAAAGTGCCTGCTCTTGGCAACAGGTCGATCAACGTTGCGGTGCGCACGATTGCGACTCGCGGCGAATATGCCGGCTGGCGCGCCACCCGGGCGACCGGAGACTTCGATTTGCGAACGTTCGAGGTTCGGGCGTACCCGGTCGAAAAGATAGCCGACCTTCGCCCGGGCATGAGTGTTTATGCCGAATGGAACGGATCACGCTGATGTGGGAACCGCTAGGTCACGGCGTTATAAAAGTGGCAACGCGCGAAGTGATCTGGATCTGGCGCGACCGGGTGGCTTTGTTTCTCGTTATCGGCATTCCGCTTATTGCCTTCAGCATTTTGGCTGCAACATTTAGCAATGCCGTGATACGGGACCTCAGGGTCGACGTCGTGGACCAGGATCGTTCCCAGACATCGACGACTTATGTCCAGGCGATCAGCTCCGCTCCTGGTGTAAATGTCACCAAGCGATCGACCGACCTCAATGACGCCATGCACGCCGTCCGCTCAGGGGAGGCGATAGCAGCCGTCTACATTCCGAGAAAATTCGAAAGCGACATTGCTGCGGACAGGCGTCCGCAGGCGGTGGTATTCTATAACAAGCAGTACTTCACCCCGGGCAATATCGCATCGGGTGCTTTGCAATCGGCAATCGGTGCCGCAACGGCGGCGTTGCCAACGGCGGGCCAATCCGGCTCCTATACACCGGGGCCTCTCGTAGTCGAGCAGTATGTGCTGACCAACCCGGCTCTGAACTATGCCCAGTTCCTACTGAGGGCAATTCTTCCCACGGTCCTTCACATCGTCATTGCCATCTCAGCGGGCTATGCTGTTGGTTCCGAGTTTGGATCACGCGACAAGCGTGATTGGTTCGCAGCGGCCGGGAACAGCGCGACGGTGGCCCTTGTCGGCAAGCTGCTGCCGTATTTCGGCATTTTTATCGTAATGTTGGCCGTCGGGATGGTCATCATTCACGGATTCTACGAGATACCGTTCCGCGGCAACGCCTTCATGATGGTCGCCGCAGCATGCATGCTCATCATCGCCTACCTTTCGCTTGGCTCGCTGCTTCAACTGCTGGTCAAGAACCTTGCCACAGGTCTGACGCTGACCGGCATCATCTGTTCGCCAGCGTTCGGGTTCGCTGGTGTCGGCTTCCCGGTTCTTGCGATGGGGACGTTCGGACGCTTCTGGGGTTCGCTTCTGCCGCTGCGCTGGTACATCCAGATACTGTTCGATCAGGCGGCGCGCGGCGTCCCGGTGCGCGACTCTGCCGAGCCGTTCATCCACCTCGGTGGGCTGGCCATTGGCTTTTTCTTTGTTGCTTTGTTGCTTCTCCGCTCGTTGATTCGCAATCCAGGGTCGGTGAAGGAAGAGCCTTTTCAACCAGAGCCTCCATGGAAGCCGGGTGTTGTCGCCGCATTCAGCGCCGAATATGCACGCATCCTGCGCGATCGCGGTGCGCTCGGTTTGATTGTCCTCGGCCCGATCATCTACGGACTGTTCTACCCGCAACCCTATATTGGCCAGCTGATACGAAAGATCCCGATTGCTGTCGTTGACAGGGATCGGTCTCATCTGAGCCGGACGATCGTTGAGACGCTGGACGCGGACGAAGCCATTCGTGTTGCAGATCGACCCCAAACACTGGCCGAAGCGCAGGCGGCCCTCGCCAAGCGGGAAGTATTCGGCATTGTCGGCATTCCGCAGGGTACAGAGCGCGAAGTCATGAAGGGGGCGAAAGCAAGATTGGCGGCCTATGCCGATTCCGCCTATTTCCTGCTCTACAATCGAACCTGGCAGGGCATCGTCGAAGCAACAAGCACGGTGACCGCAAACGTATTATCGCGCGGCGCACGTACTGATGGCAGCCTCTATCGCGCGGCGCTCGTAAAGAGTTCCCCAATCGAGGTGCTCAACCAGCCGTTGTTCAATCCGACGGGGGGCTATGGGAGCTACATCGTTCCAGCCGCCTTCCTCTTAATTCTTCAGCAAACCCTGCTGATGGGGACCGCAACGATTGGAGGCGTTGCTTTTGAACAGGGCGGCCACGCGGCCCGCCGCTTGCGCAGTTCTGTCGCCTCCGTGATAGGGCATAGCATCGCGCATCTATTGCTTGCCCTGCCGGGGTTTGCCCTCTATCTCATCGTGCTTCCACGTTTCTACGGGTTTTCGTCCAATGAGCGGGTTCTCGACCTGTTCGTTGTCGCCATACCCTTCATTCTTGCGGTCAGCTTCATGGGGCAGTTCGTCGGTTCCTGGTTCAGACGTCGGGAAACTGCAGTGTTGCTGCTCATCGCCATCAGTCTGCCGCTCTTCTTCCTCGTTGGGGTAGCGTGGCCAATTGAAGCAATCCCCGGCATCCTTCGCACGCTGAGCAAGGTTTTTCCGAGTACATCGGGCATTGATGCGCTGGTGCGCGTCAATCAGATGGGGGCATCGGTTCGAGACATCTGGGATGACTGGACGAGGTTGTGGATCCTGGCAGGGATCTACGCCGCCCTTGCCGTTTTCGTACCTCGGTTGGCTTCCACGTGGAGGGGCAGCAAATGACATCGGCTGGTTTAAGGCGGTTCGCCCTCATAGTCCTCGTGATCGCTTTGGTGGCAGGTTCGGCCTGGTACATGGCAGGGCGCTTGGGGACCTCGCAAGCCGCGGCGGCGCTACCGGGGATGGTACGACAAACGGAGATACGCATTGCCCCCGAGATTACCGGGCGTTTGACGTCCGTGTCGGTCACGCCGGGACAGCATGTTCACAAGGGCGATGTGCTCGCCGTTCTGAGCAATCCGGAACTGGCCGCCTCGGTGGAGCAGGCTAGGGCAGCGGCGGTGAGCGCCAAGGCGGAACGTGCCCGGATTTATTCGGGCGTTCGTGCCGAACTGGTGGCGATTGCCGCTGAAAGCATCGACACCGCGCAGGCAAACCTGCTTCTGGCTCAACAGCAAGTGGCGCGTTCGGCGAAGCTCGTGGCCAAGAACTTCGCAAGCCGCCAGCAGCACGACGAGAACATTGCATCGCTTGGCAAGGCTGAGGCCGATCTCGACCTCAAGCGGGCACAATATGCCGCCGCGAAAGCCGGGCCCACGAAGGAGGAGCGCGAGGTTGCCGATGCGAATGTGGTGCTGGCCGAAGCCTCATTCGCCGAACTCGAAGCGAGGTTTGCCAAGACAACATTGACCGCGGCGACGGATGGCGTGGTCGGCATTCAGGTTTCCGAGATTGGCGAGGTCATTCCGCCCGGCAGGCCCGTTATGACAATGGACGTCGAGGGAGAGCGCTGGTTCAGTTTCACGATCCGGGAAGATTTCCTGAAGGGGCTGAACGTCGGGGCTCAGACATCACTGACAAGGGACGATGGATCCAAAGTCGATGTGCGTGTCACGGAATTGCGGCCGCTCGGTGAATTTGCGACATGGCGCGCGGCACGCGCTGTCGGTGATCACGACCTCAACAGCTTCAGGCTGCGGCTCGACCCGGTCGCAAAAGTAGAGGGGCTTGAACCCGGAATGACGGTTTGGCTGCAATGAACAATTTGGGCAGCAGATCATCATGACGTTGTCAGAGATCATCGGCGATCCGATTATCCAGACCGGAACTTTGGCGGTCGTGGGAGCGCTGATTTCGCGCGTTGCGCTGCGCAACCTTCCGACCTGGCATCTGGTCTTCCAGGTTACGTTCTTCGTTTTGCTGACGGGGCTGCTGCTCTACCATGGTATCGTCCCCTACCAAGCGAGCCCTCCGACTGCCTCCGTCGTCGAAATGATATTCATTGGCATCGCCAAAATAATTTGGTGGCTCAATGCAGCGTGGGCACTGGTCGGGTTCACGCGGGTGTTTTTGATCTTCGAGCGACGTCCACGCGAGGGACGTCTCATTCAGGACCTTGTCGTCGGCGTTATCTATCTCGGCGTTGTGCTCTCGGTCGTCGCCAATGTGTTCAGCCTCCCAGTCGGAACGCTTATCGCCACATCGGGCGTTCTGGCCATTATCCTTGGCCTTGCCCTGCAGAGTACGTTGAGCGACGTCTTCTCCGGAATTGCCCTCAATCTTGGCCGTCCCTATGCGGTCGGCGACGTGATCGTGCTCGGTGACGGAACGGAAGGTAAGGTCGTCGAAACCAACTGGCGCGCAACGCACCTTCTCAATGGCGCGAATGACCTTGTCGTCGTGCCGAATAGCGATCTTGCGAAAGCGAGGTTGGTCAATATGAGCAGCCCGGACCGAAGCCACGGCGCGACCATCGCCGTACGCTTCGTACCCACCACTTTGCCGGCGGTCATCGCGGACGTCATGCGCGCGGTTCTGATCAGTTCAACCTCCATCCTGAAGTCGGCTGATTCCGGCGTTCAAATCAAATCGCTCGACGGTTCGGCGGTCGAACTGGAGTTGTCGTTTCGCGTGGCCGACCTTGCCACTGTTGGAGCAGCCAAGCACGAGATTTTCGACCTGATCTACCGCCATAGCAAGGCCGCCGGCCTGCAATTGGCGAAAGAAGCCGGCGAGGGCACGGCTATCCCTGCGGCGGATCTCCAATCACAGATGCGATCGACACAGATGCGTTTTCTCGATGCCATTCCGCTCTTTGCGACACTGACCGAGGATGAAAAGGAAGTTCTCGCCAGCGCGATGCAGCGGCGCACCTTTCAAAAGGGTGACCTCGTCGTCGAACAGGGCGGCGAGATGAAATCCTTGATGATCGTCCGCTCCGGTGTCCTTGGCGTTACCCACAGCGAAGGCGGGCGGCAGCTGGAACTCGCCAGGCTTGCGCCCGGCGACTATTTTGGCGAAGCTGGCCTCCTGACCGGGGCCGGCGAGGCCGGATCTATCGGGGCTTTGACTTACGCGGTTGTCTACGAGATCGCGAAGGCGACGCTCGCTCCGTTGCTGCACGATCGGCCAAGTCTCGTCGATGAACTTGGCCTCATCCTTTCCAGGCGGGCAGAGGCCGAAAAGCATCTGTTCCGCAACAGCGCGGAAACGGCGGGCATCCACGCTGTTCCGGGCCTCGTCAAAAGAATTCGGCAGCTGTTCGAGATTTCGCATGGCGCGCACTGAACTAATTCACTACCCATCATTCAGGGCCATTATCCAGCGGCCGATCCTCATCGTGCAAAATGCGCTCCGAAGTACCGTCGAGATCGTCATACTGGCCATTCTTCAGCGTCCAGAGGAATAGTCCCAGCCCAGCGAGACCCAAGCCGAGTGAGATGGGAATGAGGAAGAAATAGCCGCTCATTGTGCCACCCGCTCCGACTGCCAACGAACGTGGCTTTCGGGAACCGGTTCAGCCTTAAGACGCAGCGCATTGGCGACCACGATTACTGACGAGAGCGACATCGCAATTGCCGCGATAAACGGCGTTGTATAGCCAAGAACCGCGACTGGGAGCGCCACCACGTTGTAGCCGATCGCGATAGCAAAGTTTTGCCTGACCAGCTTGGCTGCATCCTTTGCGACCTGATAGGCGACTAACAGACCACGGATGTCGTTCTCGATGGCGATGGCTTTTTCCTGCAACAGCTTCCGAGCTCGCAAAAGAACACGTTTCTTTTAACTCTCCAATGTTTTGACATGCACCGCCTGATAGAGATTGACCCGCATCATCTGCGCGATCCCGCGGGCATCATTTCGGTCGCTCTTGTTGGCCTGCTGGGGCCTTCAGAAAGGCGTTCGCGTGGCGTGTCTCAATGCAAATAACCGTGCCTTCGCAAGCCCGTCGAATAGCCATTGCGACATCGGCCCTGCCTCCAAACCGACACGCTCGATGTTCAGATCACTCCGTGACTTGAGCAAGTCGACCAAAATCATCCGGATGGGTGATGGCGTTGTCCTCGCAGACGATTTTGCGTTCTTGATCGAGGATGCAAACAGAAGTAGTCTTACGGAAGTATCCAGGCCAACGTAATGTTTCATTGCTGCGCTTCTCCTCTTGATGCTTGTGGCTGCTTATCGACAGACCACGTTTCATCAACCTGAAGCGCAGCACCCACGACGCTGCGGCCAACAGTCGTGGCTGACCGCGCGGGGAGGCCTTTGCAAGATGGCTCGGGCGCTCGGCCGAATATCCCATCTTAGCCCGAAATCAGCCCGCAAATATCACCTAACATCAACAGGCATATGACGTTTCCGGAATTGAAGTCCTTAACCAGAAGCCACACCGATGGCGGGATGACCTAGCTGCTGATTCCAAGTCCGTTGCCAAGATAATGCCAGAAGGAGAGCCCGAAGCTTTTTACAGATCTTCTTCAGCCGGAGCCAAGGTATCGGGCACAACACGGCACCGGCCGCGAAACGAATCCTGGCAACGACGCGAGTTCTTAAATCCCTGAACCGTCGAGCTGCTCAGCGTCTTCACCTTCCCAGGGTGAGGGCATAGAAGTGCGATCGAGATTGGCCGAGGGCATCGGCATCCAGCACTTCAATTCCGGGTCGGCATATTCGACGACGCGGCCGGGTGAGGAATCAGAGGCGCGCCAGCCTTCGGCACCGAACTGGTCGCCATTCGACCAATACGCAAGATCAACTTCTGCCTGCCCCTGTTCGGACGGGCGGATCGTGACGAGGATTCGACTTCCGTCTTTCGGCGCGCTTGCCATGTGGCGCCAGCGGTCTGGCTCGTCCATCGTTTTTCCTCTTGCCATACTGCAGTTGCAAGTGTCGCCTCGCCATCGAAAACGGTCAACTTAAACTTTTTGCACAACCCATCCTGCGAATTATGTTGCGAACCGCCGCTTGACAACGAATGGTCGCTCGGGGAATGGCGTGGTGTGCTGCAGCATGTGCCATGGCTCGGCCGGCTGCTGGCCGCCGCGGTTGCGTCAGGGCCAGTCTCGGACCACGGCACATCTCCCCACAGTCAATCTCGGCCTGAAATCAACACGGAAAGGGTTTCGTTCTTTCGAGATGAAGATGAGGGACTTCTGACGCTGGCTATGAATTTGGCGGCCACGCTACCCCGCCTCTAGCACCTACAGCGTTTGGTGTGTCAGGCGACAGGTCCAAATACCATGCAGCATGTTCTTAATACCGCTGCTGCTTGCGGACGACCTGCCTGACCGCACTGCTTGTCATCGCCAATTTATAGGTGGCCAAATTTTCGCAGCGATAGTAGCTTCCAGCGATACGCTGTGGATGGTTGTAAACGGCTGCATCGCCTTAATCGCTGAGGTTCGCGGCCGGGACGGATTAATTCAAACACAGGGACGAATTCCATGCTAGGATTCACTGCGCTTGAGCTGGCCCGAATTCAGTTTGGTTTTACGATTTCATTTCACATTATTTTTCCTGCAATCACGATCGGTCTTGCGAGCTATCTCGCCGTTCTTGAAGGTTTGTGGTTGTGGAAGCACGATGTCGCTCATCGCGACCTGTACCATTTTTGGTCGAAAATTTTCGCGGTTAACTTTGCAATGGGCGTCGTATCTGGCATTGTGATGGCCTACCAGTTCGGCACGAACTGGAGCTATTTTTCTGCATTCGCAGGAAGCATCACTGGCCCGTTGCTCACCTACGAAGTGCTAACCGCATTCTTCCTAGAGGCGGGTTTTCTCGGCGTCATGCTGTTCGGTTGGAACAAGGTAGGTCCAGGCCTGCATTGGTTCGCTACCATCATGGTGGCAATCGGAACGCTCGTGTCTGCAACTTGGATTCTCGCATCGAACAGCTGGATGCAGACACCGCAAGGATTCGAAATTATCAGTGGCCGCGTTGTTCCGGTGGACTGGCTGAAGGTTATTTTCAATCCCTCCTTTCCCTACAGATTGGCGCATATGACCGTGGCGGCATTTCTTGCCACCGCCCTTTTTGTCGGGGCATCCGGTGGGTGGCATCTGCTCCGCGGCAACGACATTCGTCCAATACGTATTATGCTGTCGATGGCCATGTGGATGCTGGTCCTCGTCACTCCGTTGCAAATCGCACTTGGCGACGCCCACGGGCTCAACACCCTCAAGTATCAACCTGCCAAGATTGCAGCGATGGAAGGCCATTGGGAAAACAAGCCGGGACAAAGCGTGCCACTTATACTGTTCGGATGGCCGGACATGGCAGCTGAAAAGACGAGATTCGCGGTGGAAATTCCTCATCTCGGCAGCCTCATTCTTACCCATGAATGGAATAGCCAGTTTCCCGGGCTTAAGGAGTTTGCCCCCGAGGATCGTCCAAATTCAACGGTGGTTTTCTGGACATTTCGCATCATGGTGGGTTTGGGAGTGCTCATGCTCTTGTTGGGAGTATGGAGCTTGCTGTTACGGTATCGTCGAACCTTGTATCAATCGAAGCTATTTTTGCGCTTTGCCGTTGCTATGGGGCCCTCCGGATTGATCGCCATACTCGCGGGATGGTTTACCACCGAGGTCGGCAGGCAACCTTGGGTGGTGTACGGCGTCATGCGAACAACAGATGCCGTATCAAACCATTCGGCTCTGGCGCTGTCGACAACGCTCCTGGCCTTCATCGTGATCTACATCGCGGTTTTCGGCACCGGCGTGAGTTACATGCTGAGGCTGGTGGCCGCAGGGCCAGCAGACATTCCTAATTCTGAACGTCCTCGGCAAGGTTTGCATCAGACAAAGCGGCCGGCCAGGCCGCTGTCGGCCGCGCCTGACGACGTGGATCCAGAAATTGACCTGCCGGGAAGCGAGGACTGATAGCATGGGAATTGACCTACCGCTGATTTGGGCAATCATCATCGCATTCGGGTTGATGATGTATGTCATCATGGATGGTTTCGATCTCGGCATCGGAATTCTCTTTCCGTTCGTGCCGGACCGCGATGATCGAGATACGATGGTCAACACCGTCGCCCCAGTATGGGACGGCAATGAAACGTGGCTCGTCCTTGGCGGCGCGGCTTTGTTGGCGGCCTTTCCCCTGGCCTATTCGATCATCCTCAGTGCTTTGTATTTTCCCCTCTTCTTAATGCTCGGAGGCCTCATCTGGAGAGGTGTGGCATTCGAGTTTCGTTTTAAAGCGAATGACAGTCACAAGCCATTTTGGGACAAGGCCTTTGCCTGGGGATCGTACATTGCCACTTTTTCGCAAGGCCTGGCTCTCGGCGCTTTCATCAATGGCTTTGAGATTGAAGACGCAGCATTTAGCGGAGGCGCACTCGATTGGCTCACCCCGTTCAGTCTCTTCACGGGGGTAGCGTTGGTTGTGGCCTATGCCCTGCTCGGTTGCACTTGGCTGATCATGAAAACTGAAGGCGAGTTGCAGCGGCGTATGATCAAGCTTGCACGGCCAACCACCTTGGCGGTGCTTGCAACCATCATCATCGTCAGTATTTGGACACCGCTGGTGCATGCAGATGTCGCAAACCGCTGGTTCGCCTTACCGAATATTTTGTTTTTCGCCCCGGTGCCAGTGCTTGTGTTCGCCACGACATGGGCCATCCTTCGCCTGCTTAAGGGCGAGCCTCACGTCGCCCCATTTTTATTCACGTTGCTCCTACTCTTTTTAGGTTACAGCGGGCTCGCTATAAGCCTTTGGCCAAATATAGTGCCCCCTGCGATATCCATTTGGGAAGCCGCAGGTCCGGCGGAGAGCATGGGGTTCACCCTTGTCGGCGCGCTCCTCGTGATACCCTGCATTCTAGCCTACACGGCGTGGTCGTATTACGTTTTTCGAGGGAAGGTAAAGCCAGGCGAAGGCTATCACTGATGTCGTCGGAACGGTCTCCTGCACCCGAGGACAGCTGGCTTCGACGAGTGGGATGGCTGGTGCTGATCTGGGCAGCAAGCGTGGCAGCACTCGGAGTTGTCGCCGGTCTGTTTCGCATCATCATGAGTCTTGCTGGCCTTACTGTCTAAGGCAAGTTGAGCGGGTACCCATGGCACGCGGCGGTCAGTCGCTAATCGCAAGATTGATAAGGATCTACGCAAAGCCCGGCGGGACTGCGATACATATCGCCGGTTCGCTTCGACATTTGATTGACTATAGAGGATGCTCCTCGTTGATCCCAAATGATCTGACCACCCGATGAATCACATTCGGCAGCACTTCTTTTTCAGCGAAGTGTACGGTTACGCCGGGATAAACATGCTCCGCAAATTTACGCTGATAGGCGACTTTCACTTCTCGTCACGAAAGCCGGTGCTACACCGAAAAATTCACCAAGAGCAACTACCACCAAAACGAAAATGCAAAGTGTGAATCTCAACGGGATGTAGTTGTCATTTAGAAGAGATGCGGTAGTGAGACCCACTAACGGTACAACTGAAATCCAAATCATGAAAGGTGCGCACACTACGTGCCAAAAAATGTTTCGGCGTTTCGTCATAATGGTTTCCACGCGGTGAACACCGACTGTGTTAAAAGCGATGTCGCTTCAGCCCGTTTTCGAGGCAAAAGTGGTCAGTTAAGCTTACCCCGGGTAAGCCTGCCTTCAATAGACTCGGCGAAGCAATTCCTTTGCTGAAACCATAACAGGCGAGCACCCTACAACCATACTGTCCTCCGGTAAGCGGCGCTGCGTTTTTGCCAATAGCGCGCTACCGCTCCTTGGCTGCTCGCTTGTCTTGATCGTTCTTGTTGAGGATATCGACCAGGTCGTCGGCGTCATCCACATCAACGAGGCCTTCCAACATTATATCGTCGACCATCACTGGATCATTCGTGTTCACGTCGATGACCGACCAAGTGCCGTCAATGTTCTCCCGTTCATCATACCTTAGCTTGGGCTGTTCTCGCATATAGGACCTTCGTCGCCCCAATCATACGATAACGGGGCATTTTTAGAACAAAAGAAGCACGGAAGGCCCATTCTTTCACTAATCCCCCAACGAGCGGTCGGGACTCCCCTTCATCATCATGCTAACTAACTGTAAAGACTCATGAATCAGTCTGGCGTATGATTTGGAACAAATCTTGTCGTCGCCCCATGGATGCTCCAACTCAGATTGATTTCTGTACAGTTGAGTATTTCTTGTCTTTTAAATCGGGGGGATGCAATTGTGAACGCTAACAATAATGACCACTGCAGTGCTTGCTCCGCCTGTTCTTCCCTTCGAGCCAAGGAACAACTTGCCGCTTTCGGTGACGCATCCACAAAAGGGGTATCGACAGTCACAGCATCGGTCAAAATATTGCATCGCGGCATGCAGTATTGTCCTATTGAAGTCAGGTAGTCAGGACCGTTTTTGCCCTTAACCGGAACTGCCAGCTTAGCGTTCTTCGCCCTTGGCTGCGATCGCGTCGGCCGCCTGTTGCTGGGTTACCATACGCTTGACCAACGCAAGAAGATCGCGCGTCGTATCGTGCGGCAGCGCCAACACGAGTTTTGCCAGTGCGAGATGATCGGAGGCCTCCTCCGGGGTTCTACCCAAAAGATGCGGCGCTGCCTCATAGATCATGTCCAGCGGCATGAAGCCCAAGATCTCACAGAGATGGATCATGCGAGTAACATGCATTTTGGAGAAGGCGCGCTCGTATCGTCCATAGACTGGTATCGAAAGGCCGAGCAGCGGCGCAAGGTCGCCCCGAGTCAAACCTTCGTCCTCTCGCGCCTTGCGCAGGTAGGCAGCGATTTTCTCGTCCATTTCGCCCAGGGAGGTGATGCCATCAAATCCGGGTCGCCGGTATACCGGCTTATCAATTTCCGGATCAGTCGTTTCAACCAACCCCTTTGCACTTCTATAGCTGATCATATCCCGCGTCACGGAGTCGACCCCTTTACCTTAAACCGCCCGAAGGCGGCACTATGCTTCAAATTGATTAAATTTGGCACTGTTCCCAATCACCCGAACTAGCTTTATACCCCTACCATTTTGGGGGTCTTTGGATGACAGCTAGAACAAGCAAAATGTTACCGATATGCTTCTGCACGCGAAGGCACTTGGCGAACTCTAACAAGGATCGATCATGGGAGACTAGCGGCTATCAGGGCATCAGCGATTCTTTGCTGCGACCATATTCCAACCGTCTGGCCCGCCTTCGAAAATCGATTCAACAAGTTTCTCACCTTCGATCCAGCCAAGATGCGCCACGAGTTCACAAGCTAGTGTATTTTCGTGAATACTAATACACCGCTTCACACTCACCGTCGATCCATCACCATGCTTAGTTATATCCCATTTGGATATACGAAATAGTTCTGACTTCGCACGGTCGCCCGTTGGCCATGTAGCCTTATCGGGCACATCCTCAGAACCGGTTCCTAACGTCGAAAGGACCTGTGACACCTCGCTAAGGCCTATGCTCGGCCGGCCGAGCATAGGCGCCGCGTAGATGCCGATGACGATACCGAGAGCTATTCCTAAGAGGAAGCTGCGGCCCATCCGCTCAGTACCCATTGTCGCGGAGATACTGGTCGATCGCCGCTTTCATGATGACGGTCAAACTCGCCGTGGCCGAAGCCAAGGGACGGGATGCGGAGCTGTCGGTCAAGGCGGCGGCCAAGAAAACCGAAGCCGTCACGATCGCTGATCGGCTTGTTGCCGGTAGCAATTGGCTTCCCGCTCCGGTGCGGATCGCTGCCTGTGAGGCGCAAGCGGTCGAGGACCAAACGGACATCGAGGACGACGAGCAGTTCCCCGAAGCGGCTGAATAAGATCAGCCGCAGGCCGGTTGCGTGCTCTCCCGCGTGACCGGCCTCCCCCTTTTAAGCTGCTATTCTCTCGGGCCGGATCGACCGGCCCTTGTTCATGTTGAGGGGAGCCCGCTCCTCTCCCCTCAAGCTCCCCTTCCCGTCCCTGGATAGCCGGCATGGCACGCCACGCCGGCGTTTTCCTGCTCGCGTCGAGCCAATACGGTACACTTCCTCATGGCGAGTCTTAGCGTGGGAAATACTGAAACACGCTGGAAAATCAAGAATATAGTCCACACATATGGCGTCATGCCCTTACGAATGTTGGCGCGCGTAGCACAATTCTTGCGCCAAATCGGTTCTTCGGGTTATGCTCGCAAATCAGCGGAATCAATGTGATCCCGACGTACAAGTGTCGAACGCTTTAAGACGGAGAAGGATAGACCGGCCCAGAAAAAGAAAACCGCTCCCGAACGAAATCCGGAAGCGGGGGTATGCAGTCAAATAAATAAGCCAAATCATTTGTCGCAAACCCTCCCTTCCCTGTCAACGATAAAAACACCGGTTCGGTGAACGGGGAAGCTTTGCCTGGTCCCTAACGAAAGGAGACGAGGATGGGGGATCCCCATATGCATCCGCGGCCAGTCGGCCGCAGAATGACGCCGCAACGTGCCGAATTTCGCCGACTGGCACAGTCGGCTGAAATCGGAACGGTGACGCGCGGACAGCTTGCCGTGCTTGCGCAAAACCTGACCTGCACTGGAATTCTCAACGCGACGGAGAGCCATCTTCTTGTCACGCTGATCAACACCGCTCCGGCCGAGGCCTTCGACAAGTCCGGCCGTCCGATCATCTTTAAGTCCAATCAGCAGCTCGCTTTCGAAATCGGTCGTTCGGCCGGTCGCGTGAGCCGCATGCTTGCCAGCCTTTTCGACGCGGGCTTGGTCACCATGCAAGACAGCGGCAATTACAAGCGCTATCCCGTACGCAACGGCGATGGTGCGATTGTAGACGGTTGCGGCATCGACATGCGGATTCTGATCGCCCGCTACCGCGAGCTTGATCAGCTCGTGCGACAGGCCAGAGCCGAGAAATCGGCCGCGAGCGCAGCGCTTCGCCGCTATCGCGGAGCGCTGCGCAATACCCGCTACGCCCTCGCAACCGTCGCGAGCCTGTCAGATCGCGCCCTGGCGCGCATCCATGGTCGCATGGAACGGGTCGTTGCTCTTGTTGGCGTTGCGACCAAGGCGCCGAGCGGGCTGCTACGCCGCGCAACGGCTCTCTTGGAGTGGCTTGTCGAGCGTCTGCTGCAGCTTCCGCGTCCGGCCGAAATGATGCCGGAAACAGAAAATTCGACATGCACGGATGTCGAAAACGGCACACACAAACAGAATACAAACCCCCATCCATTTGAAAATAGTAATCAGAAATGGCGTTCGGCTGACGCCGAACAACTCGGTTTGTTAGAGGCTGGCTTCGCCAGCCAAGGGGCTTATGAAACAAGCCTGCGCCGCGGTTCGAGCCAAATCAACGGGCAACAGTGCCAGCCGCAGGCTGTGGTCGCATTGCAAGACGTTGTACGGGCGATACCGGCGCTTAAGACCTACGGCTTTACCCTGCCCCGCAGTTGGGCCGATCTGGCGCGGCTGGTACCGCAAATGTGCCGTCTGACGGGCATTTCCGAAGATGCGCGCCGCCGCGCCGTTGATCAGATGGGAGAGCAGCAGGCCGCCGTCGCAGTCGCTGTGACGCTGCAAAAATTTGACCGGCAAGAGGTCAAATCGCCGGGCGGCTACTTGCGGGCCATGACGGACCGCGCCGCTACCGGCGAGCTTCACCTTGCCCGCTCGATTTTCGGGCTGGCAGCTCGTAGTTCCATGGAGGTACTGAATTGAGATTTCGACTGATAATGGCGGCCGTGGCCGCAATCTGGTGCGTTGATGCGGTCGCCGAGCCGTCGGCGTGGTCAGGAACGGCGCGGGTTATCGACGGCGATACGATCAGCATCCGGCAGCAGCGAATACGGATTGCGGCGATCGACGCATGCGAGCTCGATCAAACCGGCTTGAAGAGCGGCCAGACCTGGCGTTGTGGCGTTGTCGCGCGCAGTTACCTTCGGAAGATGATCGACGGGCAGCATGTCCGGTGCGACATCATCGACCAAGACCGTTACCGCCGTTTGGTCGGGCAGTGCTTCGTTGGCGATATCGACGTTGGCCTTGCCATGGTGAACGCAGGGCTTGCCGAGGCAATGCTTCGATATCTGCCAGCGTCCCACCCTATCAGCCTGGTCGAGTACGGCGAGGCCGAGAATCGGGCGCGTGACAACGGCTTGGGTATCTGGTCGGCCGAGATCGAAAGCCCGCATCTCTACCGCCGCGCCAAGTCTTCGCAGAAACCGTGATCTGATATAGCCAAATCGGTGCAGTCGTTTGGCAAATGACGTGAGCCATATTGCTTCACAATATCGGCCAAAAACCCGGCATTTGTCGTTGATCGACCTCATTTAATGACTAATATAGGTCCGTTTCCTGTGGTTACAGGTCGACATCGAACAGGGGGAATGTTGCCAAATACGTTCATCCATCACCCCTCAAAGGCGGTTGCTTTTGACGCTCGTTCGCACGTCGACGCGGTTTACGCAAAGCCGGCTGTCACAAAAATTTCCCCGCCTTCGGCTTCCTCGCGCATCAAATTTTTGCACCCCCCGGCTTCCTCCGCTCACGCTTCGGCCTTCGGTGCGCACCGCTTTTCCGCCGTGCCATGTGAACGATCATCGCAACCACCAAAGAGGAGTGACTAAAATGACCGCAACCAACTACATCCAGTTCGACGCAGACGACCTCGACACCGCCAAGGGCAAGGGCCTCATCTCTACCATCGACCGCGACCTGGACATCAACGTCGTCCCGTTCAGCTCGGATAACGAGAAAGCCCCGACGCACCGCGTCTATGCCAAGTCACCGCGCGGCCACGACATCGAGGTCGGCGGCGTCTGGAAGAAGAAGAACGCGGAGGGCAAGCCCTACTACACGCTCTCGATCAAACGCCTCGGTTTCAATGCCAATCTCGGCCGTTTCCCCGGCCAGGACGACCCGACACTGCAGGCGATCATCGAATGGGAACCCCGCGATTGATCGCGGCAAAGCGCCCGGCGAACAGCCGGGCGCTCACCGCAGAACGGCCGGAAATCACCGCAAAGTGCTCGATTTCCAGCACTTTTCCTGCTAGGGTGCGACGTAACTGGAGATTTGCCGATGAACATCCATTCCCCCCGTCCGGACCGCTCCCCGGAGGCCATTGCAAAGCGCAAGAAGGCAACCGATCAGGCCCGCGCCGCCAATATCCGGCAGGGCTACACTTACGATCCGCTCCTCGAGGAGGCGACGGCAGCCTATGTCGCCGGCGACATTGGCCGCGACGAATACCGCGCCCGCGTCGTGCGACCCTCAAAGCACTCCTAACCCCCTTCCCTCCCAGAGTGAAACACCGCCTGCCCTCGTGCAGGCGGTTTTTTGTGAACTAGGCCATGTCCGACGAGCGCGCCAAAGGATCATATCTCTATCCCAATACCTCCGACGATCCCGATCGGATCGACGTGCTGCGCAACAAGTTCGGCATCCAGTCGAACTCGGAGCTGCGCACGGAGGAATATCGCGCGACGGCCTTTCGTATGGCGGAAATCGCAGAAGGCGACGGGCCGGGAGGCAATTTCGACAAGGAACATTTGAAGGCCATTCACGGCTATATTTTTCAGGACGTTTACGAGTGGGCCGGTCACACGCGCAACGAAAGCCCGATCGTTGACGGCGCCCAGGTCGAGCCGATCGGCGGGCTCGCCAAGGGCGGAACCTCTTTCCTGCACGGCTCTCGGATCGAGTTCGGTCTGGACGAGGCTTTGAAGCCGATCCGCGATCCCGACGTTCTTCGCGGTTCCACGCCCGAGCAATTCGCCGAGCGCGCGGGCCAGGTGTTGGCCGAGCTCAATTACGTGCATCCGTTTCGAGAAGGCAACGGACGCGCTCAGGAAGCGTTCATTGCGGAGCTGGGCCGCCACTACGGTCATGACGCCGATTTCACCGTCATCAGCAAGCCGCGAATGATCGAGGCGTCGATCGAGACCACGAACGACCCGTCCAGTCCGGCGATGAAGCATGTTATGGAGGACGCTACCAATGCGAGCCGCCAAGAGGCGCTTCGCGCAGCGTTTACCGATCTGGAACAGTGCGGCGAAAAGCCGTTTGAACACAATATCCGCACGGCGCGTCCGGGCGAAGAAATCACCGGCCAGGTTCTCGGGCATGACAATCGTGTCGCCAGCATCGTAACGGACGAGCGGATCGTTGCCGTCGATCGCGCCGACTTGCCCGAGCACTTGCCGGACGACGATGCGGAGATCTCATTCACCGCCCGATCCGACTTTTCCCGCCTGGGGCGCGAGCAGCAGGCCACCGCGGCGCAATCGCAGACCGAACAGGCCGAGCAGCCACAGCAGGATACCAGCGCCGAGATTAAGGCATATGCGGCCGAAATGGCAGCACGGCGAGAGCGTGAACGCGACGACGAAGATCGCGATCGATAGCCAGCTACACGCGGCAAGCTGCTCTTGTCGTCATCGAGCGGGCCGGCGTCCCCCATGTCTCGGCGCCGTCTCCATTCCGTTGGCTGATTTGACGGACAAGCTACGATAGCCCCTCCCCCATGCAACCGCTGTCGCGGTCCTCCTCTGTCGTTTCGGCCCTACGGGTGCTTGGGCTCGCTTCGGCTATCTCCGTTTTTTGCCGTCAACCAACGGAATGGAGACGGCCATGCAGAGCATCAAGGACACCTACCAACGCATCACCGATACCATCGTCGAGCAGCTTGAAACCGGCACCAAGCCGTGGATACGCCCCTGGCGCGGCAACGTCCGCAGCTCACTTATCCCGCGCCGCGCGACCGGCGAAGCCTATCGCGGCATCAACGTCCTAATGCTGTGGATCTCCGGCCAGATGTTCGGCTACGAGGAAAACACGTGGATGACTTATCGGCAGGCGCAGGATCTAGGCGCACAAGTCCGAAAGGGCGAGAAAGGCACCCTCGTCGTCAAGTACGGCACATTCACACCAAAGGAGCGCGAAGACGACGAAGAACGATCGATCCCCTACCTGAAGGGATACACCGTCTTCAATGTCGAGCAGATCGAGAACCTGCCCGACCGGTTTTTCAGCCCGATCGAAGAGACGCCGGCGACAGCGGTTCCGCATCTTGAAACCGTCGAGACGTTCGTAAATCGCACAGGTGCGAAAGTCGCTTACGGCGGCACGCAAGCCTGCTATCGCCCGACCAGAGACGACATTCTCATGCCGGACCGGCAGCGCTTTGTCAGCGAGGTTCACCTATATTCGACCCTGCTTCACGAAATGTCGCACTGGTCGGGTGCAAAGCACCGCCTGGACCGCGACATGAGCGGCAGATTCGGCAGCGAAAGCTATGCCGTCGAAGAGCTCATCGCGGAGCTGGCAGCTTCGTTTCTCTGCGCGGATCTTGGCGTGGCCCATGACCCGCGCGACAACACCGCAGCTTATTTGGCGAATTGGCTTGCCGTCTTGAAAAATGACAAGCGCGCAATCATCACGGCCGCTGCCAAGGCACAGGTTACCGCCGACTACCTCCACGAATTAGCGCTGTCGAATGGCAGGGAGGTCGCGCTTGCGCTGCCATAAGCAGCCTCGCGCAGGGTCGCAGCGGGGAATACGATGCCTGTTGTACGAGATTGTCAGCTGACAATTGTAGGAAAAAGACCATTAAAACAATTGCCTAGGATTTGCGCTAGGACATCGTTAAGTATTTGTTAACTTAATACTTCTTGACCGAATCGAGGACTCAGTTCAGTTTGCGTGAAAATCATAATTTAACTCGTTTTTGCGTGAATGCCAATGAACAGCACCGAAGCACTGAAAGCGCGGCAGTCAGTCCAGCCGGCGATTGACGAAACGATCTGGGCGGATTCTCAAGCCCTTGGATCGCAGCTTCAGCTACTCCGGGAACGCTTGTTTCCACCTGAGGCTGAAAAGCAGTTGCGGCGTTTTTCGAGCGCAGAAGTCGCAAAGCTCATTGGCGTGACTGAAAGTTATGTGCGCCATTTGGCGCTTGCAGAAGATGGCCCGGTTCCCGAGAAAGCTCCGAATGGAAAACGGGCTTACACACTCGACCAGATTCATGCGCTAAGGCGCCATCTCACCAAGGGCAAGACATCTTACGTACCAACCCGAACCACGGGCGAACGCTTGCAGATCATAGCGGTTACAAACTTCAAAGGCGGGTCCGGTAAAACCACCAGTGCAGCACACCTCGCGCAGTACTTTGCATTGCGCGGATATCGTGTTTTAGCGGTGGACCTTGATCCGCAGGCGTCGATGTCGGCGCTATACGGATATCAGCCTGAATTTGACGTTGGAGACAACGGCACACTCTATGGTGCGATACGCTACGACGATGAGCGGCGTCCACTAAGCGAGATAATTCGGCGCACATATTTTGCTGGTCTTGATCTTGTGCCTGGCAATCTCGAACTCCATGAGTTTGAGCACGACACCCCGCGCGTGTTGTCCGACAGAAACCGAGATCCGGATGGGCTCTTTTTCATGCGGGTGTCCAATGCGTTGGAAAGTGTGGGAGATAACTACGACGTTGTCGTTATAGACTGCCCACCTCAACTCGGGTTCCTCACAATGTCCGCACTCTGCGCTGCCACGTCCGTGTTAATCACGGTGCATCCGCAGATGCTGGACGTTGCTTCCATGAACCAGTTTCTCGCTATGACCTCCCAATTGCTATCGGTCGTTCGAGAGGCAGGCGGTAACTTGGAATACGACTGGATGAGATACCTCGTGACGCGGTACGAACCTCATGACGGTCCACAAGCTCAAATAGTTGCATTCCTCCGCAATTTGTTCAGCGAGCGAGTTCTGACCTCCATGATGGTCAAATCGACGGCTGTATCGGACGCAGGATTGTCCAAACAAACAATTTACGAAGCCGGCCGCGAAACAATGAACCGTCAAACCTATGATCGGGCCATTGAATCTATGGACAGCGTGAACGCCGAAATCGAGGGCCTTGTTAGACGAGCTTGGGGGAGGGCAGCAGCGTGAAAGGAAGAGACGTACTACGTGATCTCGTCGGCGCCGGAAGGCCTGCGCCCACTCAGGTGGAAATGCCACATGCGCGACCGGCAGGTGCTGTTAAGGCAATGAGCTTGGGACTGGATCGTCTTACCGAAGAGGCGGCTGCCGCAAAAAACCTCCGCGAAGCACTCGCTGGAGGTGATAACGTAGTCGAGCTCGATCCAGCGCTAATTGATCCGTCGATCATCACGGATCGGATCGCCTTCGATAATGACCCCGAATTCAACGAGTTGAAATCGGCGATCGAATCAAATGGTCAGCAAGTGCCCATTCTTGTCAGACCGCATCCGAAGGATGATAGAAGGTTCCAGGCGGCATACGGCCATCGGCGGATCAGAGTTTCCTTGGAGCTTGGCTTCAAAGTTAAGGCGATCGTCAAGAAGCTGACTGACCATGAGCTAGTCGTGGCGCAGGGCCAGGAGAACGGTCCCCGTCTTGATCTTAGCTTCATCGAGCGGGCGTTGTTTGCTTCACGGATGGAACAAAGCGGCTTTGATCGTGAAACAGTTTGTGCCGCATTGGGGATTGATAAGCCCGAGGCATCGCGATTGCTCTCAGTGGCGAACGCTATCGATGCGGAGATAATACTCGCAATAGGCCCGGCGCCGAAAGTTGGTAGACCCCGGTGGACGGCTCTGGTGTCGAATCTGCAGTCAGACGGTGCGAGGGACCGAGCTTATACAATAGTAGCCAGTCCGGCGTTCAAGGAAGCCGATTCAAATGGTCGATTTGGGATTGTATTCGACGCTGCCGGTAGCAAGCCGGTTGTCACCAAGGTAAGGCCAAGGTCTGAATTGAGAGCGCGAGGTGAAAGGGTTGCTTGGCTCGAAAGGAAAGGCAAGCAGCTTCGCCTCATCAGCGATCAAGTTGCTTTCAACTCATTTCTCGAAGCGAGAATCCCGCAACTTTTGGCGGAATTCGAAGCCGAACCACCATCAGCAAGGCCGATTTCAAAAAAGGAGGATGCCATTGAAAAATAGAGATTTTCAATAAATTGTCAGCTGACAATTTATTGAATGACGCTTCGTCAGGAATAACCGCAAAAGAAAAAAGCCCACCAAAACATCGCTGTTCGGAAGGCTTCTCTCATATCGTTTAGCAGCGTTGAGAATCGCATTTCCTAGAATCAGTGTCAAGAGTCTTGATCGTCGTTTTGGCGAGTGGAAATCTTTTGCCTTTTGAAAAGGTAAACGGAGATGCTCGGAAATCTCATAACGACGCCCTTTGGGCGGCGAGCGATGTCGCTTGGCCAATTGAAAACACAGGCAGAAGCGCAGGACATCGATGAAGGCAAGTCGGCCGACAAGTGGCAGATCTATCGCTGGCTGTGCGAAGGTAAGGAAATCATTGGTGTTGGCGACCGATCTCTGGCCGTGCTCAACGCATTGCTATCATTTCTGCCCGACAATGAACTGTCGGTGGAAAATGGGCTGGTGGTGTTTCCCTCTAATGTCCAGCTTTCGATGCGCGCCCACGGCATGGCCAATGCCACGTTGCGCCGCCATCTCGCAGCATTGCTGGAATGCGGCCTGATTACGCGCAAGGACAGCCCAAACGGTAAACGCTATTCGCGTAAGGGCAGGGGAGGGGAGATCACCGACGCGTTTGGCTTCTCCCTGGCGCCGTTGCTGGCACGCGCAGAGGAGCTGCAACAGGCGGCTGAGAGCGTGCGCGCAGCCTCAAGGGCACTCAAGCTCGTGCGCGAGCGCATCACGCTTCACCGGCGCGATATCGCCAAACTCATTGAGGTTGCTGTCGCGGAAGACATCCCCGGTGACTGGGCAGCGATCTGGAAGCGGTTCCGGGCGATTGTGGAGGCAATCCCACGTCAGGGCGTGCTTGCTACGCTGGAGCCAATCCTGAGTGATCTGGCGACATTGCATGACGAAGTGGCTATGCTATTGGAAAAGCATGTTAATGCTGAGAATCCGAGCGCCAATGAGTCTCAGAATGATCGGCAGCAACAGAATTCAAAACCCGACTCTAAATCTGATCTTGAACCTGGCTTAAGAAACAGCCAAGGACCAAAACTCGAGCCGGTAAAAACCAAGGCAGAGGATGCCACCAAGACCTATCCGTTGGGATTGGTGATGAAAGCCTGTCCGGAAATCGCCGACTATGCGGCGAGCGGCATCAGCAACTGGCGAGATTTGATGGCTATCGCGGCGCAAGTGAGGGGGTATCTTGGCATTTCGCCCTCGGCCTACGAGGAGGCGCTTGATGTTCTGGGGCAGGAAAACACGGCAATTGTCATTGCCTGCATGCTGCAGCGCGCCGAAACCATCAATTCGGCCGGCGGATATCTGCGGGCATTAACCGAAAAGGCGAGGGCAGGGGAGTTCTCGGTCGGTCCTATGCTGATGGCAGCCCTACGGGCGACGGGAGCGCATCTGCAGATGGTACCGAAATGATCTGGTTCGGGGCGAAATGCGCGAAGACTCGACTCTTTAACCAATCTCTGCGTGAAATATTGTTATGGCAAAAACTCCTCGTCAGTCCTCTCAACCGCTACTTCGTGAAACAGAGCGTCCTTTGCAGAGCAGGCCGCGCAAGCTTCGTGATCCGGCGCAGCCGCAACTTGCGCTCGACCCCATGCCAGAGCGTGTCGAGCCCTGTCTTGCATTGCTTAAGACAAAGCCGCCGACAGGGCCGGACTGGCTATTTGAGGTCAAATGGGACGGCTACCGGCTTGCCGTTCATATCGAAGCCAAAGGTATTCGTGTTCTGACACGCGCAGGGCACGACTGGACCCACCGTTTTCCGGCAATTGCCGATGCAGCAAAGAACCTTGGTGTGGCGACCGCCATTGTCGACGGGGAAGCGGTTGTCCTTGATGAGCGGGGTTTGCCTGACTTTGGCCTTTTGCAGCAATCGCTCGGCGGTCGAGGCGGCAAGCGCATATCGCAAGAAGCCTCGTTTTATGCCTTCGATCTCCTTTATTTCGACGGGCATGACCTCAGGGACATGGAACTGGTGTCGCGCCGGCATCTGCTTGAGGATCTGATCGGAAAGGCCGATGGCGTCATAAAGTATTCCGAAACGATTGAAGGCGATGGCGATAGTCTTCTCGCTGATGCCCGTCAGCACGGCCTTGAAGGCATAATCGCCAAGCGGAGAGACAGTTCTTACAGCAGTGGCCGCGCCGGCGACTGGTTGAAGATCAAATGCACGCAAAGCGAAAGCTTCTTTATTATCGGTTGGGAGCCGTCGAGTGTTGCCTTTGGCGGTGTTGGCCGCCTTCTGCTCGCTGCCTGGAAAGGTCATGAGCTCGTTTACGTTGGCAGCGTTGGCACCGGGTTAAACCAACGCACGGCAATGGCCCTTCGTAAAGACCTGGAGAAGCTGAAGACCACCAAGCCACCGGTTTCGATCCAGGAGAAGGGTGTGCAATTCGTCCTGCCGACGCTGATTGCAGAAATTGAATTCCGGGCCTGGACCCATGATGGCAACCTCAGGCATGCGTCCTACAAGGGTCTGCCCGAATTGCAGGACAATGCTGCAGTTTATAAAATTTGAATGCAAACTTGACAAATATCGGACGGCACGCGATATATACCCCAATGGGTTACTGAGGAACGATGCAGACAGTTTGTGAAACTCCTCTATTTACCAAACAGGCTGCTGAGATCTTCGCACCGGAAGAGCGAGCTGATTTGATTGCATTCCTGGCAGGTAATCCTCTCGCAGGCGATGAAATGCCCGGTTGCGGAGGTGTGCGAAAACTCCGTTTCGGGGCGAAAGGGAAGGGGAAAAGCGGTGGGGCCAGGGTCATCTACTACTGGTATAGCGATGAGGCCCCGATTTATGCTCTTTTGGCATACCCCAAGAATGCAAAGACAGATTTGACGGCCGATGAACGATCTGCCGTCGCCGCATTCGCCAAGGCGATTAAAGCTACTGCAAGGAGTTTGAAATGAACAGAAAGTCTACATTTGCGAACGATTTGATGCAGTCCATGGCCGATGCGCTTTCACATGCGCAGGGCCGGGAAGTCAAGGGTGTCGTCGTCCACAAAGTGGATGTTGCCAGCGTTGACGCAAAAGCCGTTCGGAAGCGACTGAACCTCACACAGGACGAAATGGCGGCTGCCTTGGGTACAAGCCCTTCCGGTTACAAGAAATGGGAGCAAGGGTCGCGTCAGCCTTCAGGAGCAGCCCGGACCCTTTTGCATGTCATGGCAAAAGAGCCGGAAGCAGTCATGCGTGCGCTTGCGACAGACTAAGTTGCCAGAGACGTATGCTATTGATCCACAACCAAGCCTAGCTTCTTTGCTCGATCAAGCAGGTGCTTGACCGACGAGGCTGTCCAGGTTGCCGATCCCCGCGGCGTGCGCTCGTACATCGCTTCAAGCTGGGCTGCAATGTCGCGCAAGGTGAGGTCAGGATTCGCGTTGGCAATACCGGTGACGAGAGACATCAGCCGGTCTTCCGGCAAACGGCGACGGGCAGCGCTGACCAATCCCGGATCAGCCAAACCTGCGTGCACGAGGCGGCTTACTGACCGCCGCAGTCGATCGACGGACCATTTCTGCCCGCTTTCACGATTGAGGCTTCGCGCCACGTCTTCCCATGGGTGGTCTGGACGCATGCGCTGTACGATCGGCAGCCAGGAAGACATGGTTGCGGTCAGGTCTGCAAGATGGTCGCGTTTTCTTGCCCGTGATGTCTTGGCAATGGCATCAGGTGTCCGCGCACGGAGGCCAGGATTGCCCGGAAGCTTGCCACGGGCTTTGGCCGCTTTGATTCCAGCTTTGGTGCGCTCCGAAATCAAGGCTCTCTCCAACTGCGCAACAGCGCCTAATACCTGCAGCGAGAACATGCCTTGTGGTGTCGAGGTATCGATCGGATCGTTCAGCGAGCGGAAATGTGCACCCTTGTCTTCCAGTTGTTCAATGACCTGCAGCAGATGGCTGACAGAACGGGCAAGGCGGTCCAGACGAACCACAACCAGGACTTCTCCTGTATCGATCTCGCGTAACAGCTTTGCCAGAACTGGCCGCGCGCGGGATGCGCCAGAGCCCCGCTCTTCGAAAACCGTGTGACAGCCGGCCGCCTGCAGCTCAATCAGCTGAGCATCGCTCAATTGATCTTCCGTTGAAACACGAGCGTATCCGATAAGACGTGGCTTGGATTGGGGTTTCATAGCAGGATTCTAGGCAGAAAATGCTGTTTGTACAATATCGGAAGTTATCAGAAAACGGTCGTTTGAAAATGCCGACAATAGGGAAAGCGAGCACATCTACAGGTGACAGAACGCCCGAAACACTAGGAAAACCGGCGTTTGCACGGCGTAGGACGGGCATTGACCTTGGGGGTTGAATTCTGTCGCCAACTCCTTGCATTGGCAGTGCCGGCTTGTTGTGCGCATAGTCCGATAAGAGGAAGCTAAGTCAGAATTAAGTGCTATTGGACAAAAAATGTTAACGTAAACAGTGCGTTAAGTTTCTAATAGTTGGTAGGGCTTCGTGCATGAATAATTTCTGAACGGTTCGGCGATAGGCAAACAGGATCGCAATCAGCTTGATCCGAGTGCCATGCCGTACAAACACAACGCCGATCGTCGTCATCACATCGCAAAGACGAAATTTCGGATATCGAATTGGCCGGAGTACGAGGCAGGTCTGCGTCGGCGTGGCAGTCTTACACTTTGGATGACGCCGGAAGCATTGGCCGGATGGCGCGCACCACGGCGAAAGACACGAGGTGGTCAACCCCGCTATTCCCATCTTGCCATCGAAACGGCGCTGACCCTGGGCTGCGTCTTCGGAATGCGGCTGCGCCAGACCGAAGGGCTCATGAACTCGGTGTTCGATATGATGGGACTTGATATACCCGTCCCCGATCATACAACCCTGAGCCGTCGGGCACAGAAATGGATGCCACCCGCCCGACGAAACCCGCCTCTGCCGGACGGCCCGCTGCATGTGCTGGTCGACAGCACGGGGTTAAAGGTGTACGGCGCCGGGCAATGGCTTGAGGAGAAACATGGCGCCAGATCACGCCGCAACTGGCGCAAATTCCATCTGGCAGTGGATGCCAATAGTGGCGAGATCATTGCCCAAAGGCTGACCGACCAGGACACGGATGATCCTTCCCAGGTGGAGCCGTTGCTCAGCCAGATCGACGGCGAGATTGACCAGTTCACAGCCGACGGAGCGTATGATGGCACGCCAACCTATCGGTCTGTCCTGCAGCACTTGCAACCGCGAGCGTTGTCATTCCACCGCGTTCGACGGCGGTTGAAAGCGGTTCCGCCGGGCCACCCGGCCAAAGGGACAAGCACATAGCGGCGATCGCAAAAGACGGTCGGCTGCAATGGCAGGCGGCCACCGGCTACTGTAAGCGTGCGCTGATCGAAACCGCCATCGGGCGATACAAGGCATCAATCGGACGACGCCTGCGGGCCCGATCCTTTCCGGCTCAACAGACAGAGGTCGCCATCGGTTGCGCCGTTTTCAACCGTATGCTGGCATGTGGACGCCCGGACTCTGTCCGGCGTCATAACAAACAGGCATAACAGGCGGCATCAAAGATCGAACTGCGTCGAACTTCGGCTCGGTGCACCAACGCCCCTTTTAAGCCGATATTCGGCCGTTCCAAGCCAGTCTGAGAGGACCTCGCGGCGAGATGGGATCAGACGAGGCGAGGGGCAAACGGCGAATCTCGAATTTGTCGCGCACCGGTTTAGCTGCTCCGCAATCGCTCGCGTCAATGATGTCGCCCTCGATGGTCGTTAGCCCTGTCGTACGTCTGCGGCCCTATGGGCACCGACGCTGTTCCCTCGTGCTGCGCCGCAAGTCCTCGTGATGGGACAACCAGAGCGCTTCGCTCGCTGCCATCTCGGCGTAGCCGACATTCAGGCCCCCCCATCGATCTGCCTGAGCGAGGTGAAGGACGTATTCCCCCGGCGTGACGGCCAGAATGCGGGAGTCTGGTTGCGCTTGAGCGGCGCCCAGTTCTCCGAATTGCGCGGCCGCAGCGGCCAGCGCCACCGCTCCCAGGAACCGCCGCCGTGGATGATTGATTTGCCTCTGTCATCGATTTCTTTCGTGCTGCTTGAACCACGGTAGCAGAAGCAAGCTTTCATGCATCTCCGTCGTGTACTCCATAGCCGAAATTTCCCATGTAGAATCAGGCGAGAAGATACAGTGAGATACAATTTCCTTGCGATGCCAGCTCTCCTGCTTCACTGTGCCATCGCTCTGTCGCGCGCGTAACGCCGGATCGTTTGCGGCGGCTGTCCAAGCGTCCGGAGAAAAGCCCGGCGCATGCGATCGCTATCGGCAAAGCCGGTTTCCTCCGCGATCACGTCCATGGAGTGGCGACCTTGTTCCATCAGCAGCCGCGCCGCCTCCACGCGCAGGTTCTCCACCGCCTTGGCGGGCGACTGCCCCGTCTCTGCCCGGAAGGCTCGGCTGAACTGACGCGGGCTCAAGCCCGCCGCATCCGCCAGCTCCTCCACTGACAGAATGCTGCGCAGGTTGGCCTTGGCGTAGTTGACCGATTTCTGGATCCGGTCGGACTTCGGGTCCAGTTCGAGCAACGCCGAGAACTGCGATTGGCCGCCGGCCCTGCGGTGGTAAACCACGAGCTTGCGAGCGACCGAGCGAGCGACGTCCGGGCCGTGGTCCTTCTCGACCATGGCGAGAGCCAGGTCGATGCCCGCCGTCATCCCCGCCGACGTCCACACGGTGCCATCGACGATGAAGATGCGATCCTCCTCGACCCTGACGGCCGGGAAGCGCTCCCGGAGCTGGCGTGCAAAAAACCAGTGCGTCGTCGCACGGCGCCCATCCAGTAGTCCGGATTCCGCAAGGATGAATGCGCCGGTGCAGGGTGCGGCCAGCCGTCGCGCGGTTTGCCGGGAATGGCGCGCAAATTCGATCAGCCCCGGTGTCATCGGCTCGATCGTCGTGCCGGCTCCGAACATCACGGTGTCGTAGGTCGTGCTGTCGAAGGCTTTCGTGATGACCCCGAAGCCAGCGGAAGACTTGACCTCACCACCGTTCTCGGAAAGCAGCTCGATGTCGTAGGCCGGCTCTTCCAGCTGAATGTTGGTGATCTCGAAGGCAGTTACCGCAGCAAAACCCAAGAGCTGAAATCCGGGAAAGACGACGTAGGCGATCTTGTGCATGATGCACCTCCTTGTCTGAAACTGTCGTTTATACTACATTTACGCCATTGCAAGAAGCCGATGTCCTCACATGAAGAGGACGCTGCTCAGATTGATGGACACCAGCAGCGGATATTCGACGACGCCATCATCCGTGCCCCGCAAAAAGGCGCGAGGTTTCGTCGGAAACCGGATGCCGCCCGCCTCATCGTAGACGCGTTGCGCGGCGACATCGACAGAGCAGTCGTGCCGGCGCAGCAGCAGGTCGGCGCCGAAAAACAAATCCTGCACTTGGCTGTGCGGTGCGATCTCCGGCGAAGAATGTACCCGCAGTCTGTGCCAGGTCGCTCGGATCGGCATCCTGGTGGAGCTCTTCATTCCCCACAAGGCACCGCCGGTGACGATAGTGGTCTTGACGTCCTCAAACTGGTTCCATTACTCGGGCCCTCCATGGGCCGCGACGATGCGGTTGAGAAGATGGGTCTGATTCCATGGGAAGCGGTGCGCTTCTCGCGGACGCAGCATACCGCTGCGACACCCACGTTACTATGCCAACCCGGCCGGGTAGCGGGCGCGGGCCCAAGCAGGTGAGAGGCAGCGGACGAGTAAGCAATCGGGCCTTCGTGGATTGCACACCCGAAGACGTCGTCGCCGAGGCTTATAACGGCAGCGGCTTGCCGGCCTGCTCCTGTACGATGTAGTTGGCGTACCAGTCCGGCCAGTTCTCATCATGCGTGCCGCCCGTTCGCTTCTCGTGTTCGTCGTGGGCCGCCGCCG
This sequence comes from Hyphomicrobiales bacterium, assembly GCA_900473175.1. Classification (GTDB taxonomy): domain Bacteria; phylum Pseudomonadota; class Alphaproteobacteria; order Rhizobiales; family Rhizobiaceae; genus Phyllobacterium. Next base: position 44,765 of record UCKM01000027.1, read on the forward strand.
CGCGCCGGAGCGCCGCTGCGAGCTCTGTCGGTGAAGTGAACGTCGTGATGTCTGCATCCACGCGTCCGGGCAATCGCTCGGTGACCTCCTGCAGTAGCCAGCCGTTGCCGTCCGGGTCGCTGAAGGTGGCGTAGGAGCGGTAGCTGCGCCGCTCCGGATCCCGGCCGCTGACCGGCGGTTGTCCCGGACCGGTCCGATGGAAGATCTCGCTGATGTCGACGCCGCGTCCCGCGAGTTCGGCGCGCGCGGCTTCAATATCCGACACGACGAGATAGAGCCCGCTTGCCGAGCCGGGCGCAGCCGACGTCAGCCCCGTGCCGAAGTGGATCGAGCTCTGCGAGCCTGGCGGCGTGAACTGCACGACCCGGAATGTATCACCGACGGCAAAGTCGGCGTCGAGCCTCCAACCCAAGCCGTCATAAAAGCGCTTTGCACGATCGACGTTCGAGATGGGGATAACGACGACTTCAAGTTTCAGGTCGACCGTTTGCACGTTGGGGGTTTTGGTTGCACTGGTCATGGCTTTTCCTTCTGGCTGGGAAGGCGGCGCGCTGAGCGCCTCCCTTCGTTCTCAAATCGACTAACGCAGCGACCTGAAAGCAGCACGCAACTCTTCAGTGAAGACTTCCGGCTGTTCCCAGGCCGCAAAGTGCCCGCCCTTTGGCAGTCGATTGTAGTAGATCAGCTTCGGGAAGGCTTTCTCGGTCCAACTGCGGGGAGCGGTGTAGATTTCGTGAGGAAAAGCGCTCACCGCGACCGGGATGGTAACGCCCTTGGGAGCGAAGAACGCGAGCTTGCTTTCCCAGAAGAGGCGACCCGAAGACAGCCCCGTGTTAGTCAGCCAGTAGAGCGTGATGTTGTCGAGGATGTCATCGCGCGTCAGCCCTTCGGAAGCCCCGTCAAAGACGCGGCCGATCAGCTTCTGGCTCTCCGGATCATGGTCGATCATCCAGGCGGCAAGCGAGATGGGCGAATCGTCCAGGCCGTAGAGTGTCTGCGGCCGGGCCCCCATTTCCAACGCGTAGCCGACGCGATGCTTGTAGAAGAAATCGAGCTGCTTCCACGCGTACTCCTCGTCGCCCTTCAGGCCCGTCGGCTGCGGACCGCCGGCCAGCGCCGCTGAAATGTTGTCGGGAAGCGTGCCGGGCATGTTGGTGTGGATGCCAAGCAGCCCTGCAGGCTTTTGTAACGCCATCTGCTCGTTGACTGCGTCACCCCAGTCGCCGCCCTGCGCGACATATTTCTTGTAACCCAAGCGGTCCATCAGAACGGCCCAAGCCCGCGCGACACGCTGCGGGTCCCAGCCGAGCTCGGTGGGCTTGCCGGAAAAGCCGTAACCGGGGATTGATGGAATTATGACGTCAAACGCATCGGCTGCGGTGCCGCCGTGCGCTGTAGGATTGGTCAACGGATCAATGATCTTCAACTGCTCGATGATCGAGCCGGGCCAACCATGTGTAATGATGACGGGCAGCGCGTTGGGGTGCTTCGACTTCACGTGGATGAAGTGTATGTCGACGCCGTCGATATTCGTCACAAACTGAGGCAGGGCGTCCAACCTCGCCTCGACCTTTCGCCAGTCGTGCTGGTTAGCCCAATACTCGGCGAGCTTCTGCATCGTGGCAAGTCGCACGCCTTGGGAGTCGTCCGTGACCAGCTCGCGATCCGGCCACCTGGTTGCCTTAATCCGCCGTTTGAGGTCGTCAATAGCCTCATCGGTTGCATGGAACTGGAATGGACGGATGGTTTGGTCGACAGCCGCCCGGCCTTCAGACACACCCGTTACGGAAGCCTGCGTAACCTCGACGCCGCTCCGCGCAGGAGAGCTCGTTTCGGCGTGAGCCCCGACCGCGGGAAGAAAAATTGCGATCGCTCCAGCCAATGCATAGGCGGCTAGGCGATTGCGCTTGCCAATTATCGAATAGGATCTCGACATGATCATTCTCCAATGAAAGAACTCAAGGGGCAAAACACCTCCATTTGGCGGCTTTCCTTGGGTTCGGTTATGTTTTGACCGGCGTTTGCGCCGATCGTCTAAATCTTTCTCATCCGCAGGACGGAGTTGTCCTTCGGTTCTTGAACCAATCTCCAATGCGTGACCTGATGCGTTGGCTTCGGTCACAGAGTGACGTTCGGCTCCCGGTTTCCCATTCTCCTTGAGGAGCGCAGCCCGGACCTGCCGGGCTCGCTAACAGATCATCAGGACAGCCGGGATATCGTCGACGCGCCTTCCTTTGGGTTGGTGCCGCGCGGCTCGTAAGCACGCTGGTCACGCACGATCTGGAAGGCGATCGTCAAAAGCTTGCGCGCGATGGCCACACGCGCCTTGTTGGTTCCTCTGATCTTCAGGTGCTCGTATTGGGCTCGAAGCTGCGCATCGCTGGCGATGGCCGGCGCGACCGCCTCGACGAAAGCCCAGCGCAGCCACTTGTTGCCCTGGTTGATGATCTTGCCGTGGAAGGTCTTGCCGCCGGAGGAATAGGTCGAGGGCACCAGCCCGGCATAGGCGGCAAGTTTCTTCGGCGTGCGAAACCGCGATATGTCATCGATCTCCGCATCGATCAGTCGGGCGAAGAATTCGCCGATGCCGGGGATCGTCTTCAACAGCTTCACATTGGCATTGGCCTTGGTCATGGCCCGGATCGTCGCTTCCGACTGCTTGATCCGCATGTCGATGTCGCCGATGAAAGCGAGACCGCGATCGATCTGGATGCGGTCGATCTCTGAGACGTTGACCTGCGCCAGCTGGGCGCGGCCGGCCTTGCCGAACAGGTCGCCAAGCTTCTTCAGTTGTGCCGTCTGCTCCGGATAACGATCAAACACCGTGACGATCCGGTTCTTCGTCATCGTGCGCAGCCGCACGTAAAACATCCGCTCGCGCAGTGCGACGCGAAGGTCCCGCGATCTCTCGCTTGATGCCCAGGCTTCGGGTACCAGATCGGCCCGAAGCAGATGCGCCAGCACCGTCGCGTCGATCTTGTCGGTCTTGATCTTGGCGTCGGCGATTGCCTTGACCTTCAGCGGATGGGCGAGAACGACATCATCACAAATGTCGTCGAGCCAGTCGTACATCACCATCCAGTTGCGCGTCGCCTCGACAACCGCATGCGAGTTCTCGCGGTATTGCTCCCGAAAGCCGCCAAGCGACTGGCGGTCGTTCTTCACCCGGCCGGAGCGCAGCGTCTTGCCGCTGCTGTCCTGAACGACCAGGTGGCTATAGGATTTGTGGTAATCCACGCCGATATGGTAATCATAAGAGGCAGTCATGCTTCCAACTCCCTTATTGAGATCTGCAAAACCCCAATAGGATAAGCCGAAAGGCGGGAAGTGTGACTGTCCCTCGATCATCATCTGCATCTCAGTGATCCGTTCTATCGGTGGAGGCGCCGTCTTTCATGTCACCTCCTTGCTTCGAGGATCGACGGAACGCCGTCGACGCACATTTCAATGGGTGCGGTTTTTGACGCCTGGGCGTGCATTGCTCCCTATTCTATATCGGGCGGCAGGTGCGCTAAGGGAGAGGCTCGGCATGAGCTTCTGCCGCGCCGCTTCGTAAGCCTTCCAGTCGCGTGTGTCCGGAAGCGACGGAATGGTGATCTGCTCGCCGAGGTCGAAGCCGGCAAGCGAGGCATCCACCATGTCCTCGGCGGACATGACCATCTCGCTGGGCATATTCTCCAGGGGCCTGCCGGCAATGTCCCAGAAATCGGTCGCTGTAGCGCCCGGAAGAACTGCCTGGACGCGGATATTCTTTTCAGCAAGCTCCTTCTGGAGCGACAAGCTGAAGGCCAGCACGAAGGCCTTGCTTCCGCCGTACACTCCGTTCAGCCGTTCCGGCGCGATACCGACGATCGAGGCAATGTTGATGATCGCACCGGTACCACGCTTCACGAAGCCAGGCACCGCAGCATAGGTCAACCGCGTCAGCGCGGTGACGTTCAGCGTGATCATCTCTTCCATCTTGTCGACATCGGATACCAGCAGCGGAGCGGTCGCGCCGACACCGGCATTGTTGACCAGTGTGGTGATGCTGGCGTCGGTCCGAAGCACCTTCTCGACCCGGCCGAGATCATCCTTGTTGCCAAGGTCGGCCGCGACCACCTCGACAGCGCGACCGGTCTCGTTGGTGAGGCGCTCCGCGAGCGCATTGAGGCGCGCCTTGTTGCGGGCCACGAGGATCAGGTCATAGCCCCGGCGCGCCAGGCGATCGGCATAAATCGCGCCGATACCAGAGGAAGCCCCAGTGATCAGTGCGGTACCATTCGAGTTCTCAGTCATCACAATCTCCATCGGTTGAATTTGGAGCCCTGATATTAGGGCAAAGCCCGTACGTCTCAAATGTCATATATCCGGCAATTTGGGACATTCGACTGAGCATAGGATCTGACTGGCCTCCAGGTGGGTCTTCCGCCTGAAAAGAGATCCTTTTTGCCCAGCTGTTGTGCAGCGCCTCTCGGGTTCCGGGCCGGAGCCACCGAAGAAACAAGCTTCAACTCGAAACCCGCGAGGCCGAGCTGATACATCAGGGCACGTGGTAGTTGCCGGTAGCCTCAAGCCCGACTTGTACGGGCAGATTGTACTCCTTCAGCAGCGGGATTAAACCAGAAGGACCACGCTGCCGCCGTCAAGTTGCTTGGAGACACCTTGGGGAAGGGCCGACGCCGCAGGCGCCGCCTCAACAAGCTGCTTGCATGCAAGGAGGTGCAGCACGGCGGCTCGCGCACTGGCCGCAGTCAGGGAACTCATGCTGAACGACTTGACGAATACGGCGTCTGGGCAAAGCAAATGCTCGCGGACGGTTCCGTGACGCTGGGATGCGCTGCGACGCACGGGGAAATCGACTAGGGGCAGCCACCGAGCCAAGCTTGCTGAACGACCGTTGCGGGGCGGTTCAACGTTAATGGGCGCCGGCTCCTCCCGCTGCTTTCGTCCTTTCGGCGAACAAAAGGGCGATGGCCGCAAGGGCGAGAAGGACACCGATGACGGCGAAGGTATCACTGAAGCCCATGATCAGCGCCTGGCGCTTTACAAGACGACCAAGGGCGACGACGGCCTGCTGGGCGGCGAGGGCATGATCGGAAACGCCATGGGCCACGAAATAACCGGTCAGCTGGTCGATGCGCTGGTGAACTTCATCCCGCGCCAAGGTAACGGATTGCCCGATAATGTTCGAGTGGAACTGTTCACGCTTGGTCAGTACTGTTCCGAGCGTTGCCGTTCCGACGGCACCGCCGAGATTGCGCAGCATGTTCGTCAAACCCGATGCGGCAGCGGCATCTGCCGCTGCGATCCCGGCCGTTGTAATTGCCGTGATCGGTGTCAGAACCAGCGCCTGGCCGATTGCACGAACGATGTTCGGAATCCAGAATTGATCGCCGGCATTGTCCGGTGAGAGCATGACGTTCATGAAACAGCTCGCGGCAAAGATGCTGATTCCGAGGAAGCCTATGTAACGGGCGTCGAAACGCTTCATCATCATCGGGACAAGCGGGATTAGAAGCAATTGCGGCAGGCCGGTCCAGGCGAGCACATTGCCAATCTGCTCGGCATTGTAGCGCTGCACCTGCCCAAGGTATTGCGGCAGGATATAGACCGTACCGAACAGCGCGACACCGACGAGGACGTTCACCACCACACCAATGGCGAAATTGCGCTGCTTCAACAGGCTGAGCTTGACCAGGGGCTTTCCGACTGTCAGCTCTATCCAGATGAAGGTTGCGAGGAACACGACGGCTACGGCGCTGAGCTTCAGGATGAAGGGCGATGAGAACCAGTCTTCTTTGTTGCCTTCTTCAAGCACGGTTTGAAGCGCCGAGAGACCCACCGCCATGGTGAATATGCCGGCCCAGTCACCTTCTTTCAGCAGATGGAGTTGCATCGGCGTCTTGTCCAGCGTTGCGGCCAGCGCGATGGCCATGACAGCGCTTGGTATCGCGTTGATAAAGAAGATGGTCTGCCATCCGTAATTCTCGGTCAGATAGCCGCCGATCGTCGGGCCAATCGCCGGAGCGAAGGTGACCGAGAGGGCGAAGAGGGCGAGCCCGACCGGCTGTTGCGATTTTGGCAGCTTCGTCAACACCATGGTGAAGGCCATCGGAATCAGTACACCACCGGCAAAGCCTTGCAGGCCGCGCATGACAATCATTGAACCAAGATCATGCGCGAAGGCACAGGCTATTGAGAACAGCGGGAACAGGATCGTGTTCACAAGGATGTAGCGGCGAAACGAAAACACGTTGCTGAAATAGGCGGTGAGCGGAATGACAACGATTTCACCGATCAGATAGGACGTGGAAATCCAGGCACCGTTGTCGACGCCTGTGCCGATACCGCCCTCGATATCGAGCAGCGAAGCATTGGTGATCTGGATGTTGAGGATCGCCATGAACGCGCCGATCATGCCGGCGAGAACAGCAACCCATTCCTTGGTGCCTGCGCCCGGTTGTGGGACCGACGCAGCGTCAAAAGTGATGGCAGACATGACACGATACTCCTCTCGCGGCCCTTAATGGCTCTGGCGCTGGATAGCGTCGGCCTTGGTATCGATGCTCGGTTGGACTGACATGCCGGGACGCAGGTCACCTGCAGTCGCGCTGTCGGAATCGAGGACGATCTTTACGGGAATGCGCTGAACGACCTTGGTGAAGTTGCCGGTGGCGTTGTCAGGCGGCAGCAGTGCAAATTCCTGGCCGCTGGCCGGAGCAAGGCTGTCGACGTGGCCGTGATAGCTCCGACCTGGAAACATATCCACCTCGATGTCGACCAGTTGGCCGGTACGAACATTGGTAAGCTGCGTTTCCTTGTAATTGGCAATGACGTAGACCGAAGCAGTTGGCACGACGGACATGAGTTGAGTGCCAGCCTGCACATACTGGCCAACACGCAACGTGCGGTTGCCGATGACCCCATCGACGGGGGCGATAATTGTTGCATAGGACAGGTTGAGTTCGGCCTGGTGCTGAACGGCGCGATCATGCGCCAGGGCTGCCTTTGCCTGGGCAAGCTCAGCCTCCAACAGATCAACCTGTTTCGTCGCGGCTTCCAGCGAAGCGCTATCGCGAACGACGGTGGCTTTTGCCGCAGCGATCTGCGCGGCTGCCTGCTGGGCATTCTGGATGTTGCCATAGCCGCTGGTGGCAAGCGTTGCATAACGCTTGTCATTCTGTTCGGCAAATGTCGCATTGGCTTGATCGACGTCAACCGTGGCGCGCGCCGCCGCGATGATGGATTGCTGTATCGCGAGCGACGCCTGCTTGGCTTCGATTGTTGCCTCAGCCGCCGCCACATCGCCTTTTGCCTGCTCAAGCGCAGTCGTGAAGTCGCGATCATCGATCCGGGCGAGGGGCTGGCCTGCCTTGACGGCTTCATTGTCCTTAACGAGGACGTTGGCGACATAACCCGAGATCTTCGGGGCGACAGCGCTATTGTCCGCCTTCACGTAGGCATCGTCGGTCTCGACTTCAAAACGTCCAACCGTCCAGTAATTGTGTCCGTAGTAGACACCTGCGGCAATCAAGATGATCGCGGCTGTGCCAAGCAGCAGCTTGCGGCCGCGCTTGCGAATAGGCTTTTCGTTAGCGGCTGCCGCTTGCATCGGATCGGCGATGCGCAGCGGCGATCCGGCCTCCGCTGTTGGTATGATTTCAGTGGGCTGGGCGACATTGTTATTCAAGGCTTGCAGCTTGCTCATTGCAATCTCCGAATTTCCGGGTCGCCGTCACTTGGGGCTGCGGCCTTCGGTTAATGAGATTTCTATTTAGGAAACTTGATGTTTTCCAAAATACGCTCTATAAACGGGTTGTCAATAATATTTTGGAAAATCGCTATGGTCGTAAATCACAAAATTGAGAAACGCCCGCGGGGCCGACCGCAAGTTCGTTGCGACGATGATACGAAAAGTCTCATCATCGAAGCTGCCAACGGACAGTTTCACGAATGCGGCTACGCGGCGGCAAGTATGAGCGGGATTGCGCAAAACGCCGGCGTTTCGACCAAAACCCTGTACCGGCTGTTTCCCACCAAGGCAGACCTGTTTGCCTGCATGATTTCCGATCGCATTGGCCGCTTCTTCCTGGCGATCAATCCGGACGCCCCTACGAACGAAGATATGAGAGCAGGTCTCGAACGCATGCTGACCGCCCATGGCATGCTGACACTCTCGGACGACACGATTGATATCATTCGTCTCGTCATCGGCGAATCCGATCGGTTTCCGGAACTCGCGGCATCTTTCTATGAACGGGCAATCGTCAAAACGAATGCAGTGATGGAGGCCTGGCTTCGCGAACAAGTCGAGCATGGATGTCTTGCGCTTGACGATCCGCACGCTGCCAGCGGAATGTTGCGCGGAATGATGGTCATGGAGCCGCAACGCGCGGCCATGTTGCGCCAGATGCCAGCGCCCCAGAGTGAGGAAATCCGGGCACGCGCGAAAATGTGTGCAGACCTATTCCTGAAGGGATGTGCAGTCTAGCAGCTGATCCTTGGATCAGAGCTCTGTTATGCCCGGATACACGATGAAGACGGATTGTCCTAACAAATATAGCAGCCACACCTCTTGACAAAGTGTGTACACACACATATACTGGCGGAATGATCAAGTCCTCATCCATGCTTGCGTGCAACAGCTTCACTACGAGGCAGGCGGCTCGCTACATCACCAGACTGTATGAGCGACACCTCGGGGCAGCTCACGTTACGAGCACGCAGTTCTCGATACTGGTGTTGCTCAGCGACACGCCGGGTATGACAATGAGCGAGCTCGCGGAGGCATTGGTCATGGAGAGGACGTCACTCGTGCGCGCCATCAAGCCGATGGAAAGAGACGGCTGGTTGAAGGCGGAGCGGGCATCGCAGGATACGCGAAAACTTGTATTGTCGCTGACCTTACAAGGGCAGAAGAAAGTCCAGGAGGCCTTGCCCTTGTGGCAGAAGGCTCAGCAGGAATTTGAGGCCCAGGTCGGATCTGAACGAGCCGCCCAATGGCGGCATGATTTTCTGGAATTGACGCGCGGAGCGTAAGCTTTTTGGCTAAGCAAAACCGAGCGCCGATTAATGTGTATATGCACATTAAGTTGTCAATCACAAACAGAACGTAAGGAACATAGCCATGATTAGATTTCTGAAAACTGCAGGTAGTGTCATCTTCTATGGCATGATTGCTACTACGTCACCGGTTCACGCCAGTGAACAGCTCCCCAATGTGAAAGAAGGGCAGGGCGTTGTGACCTCGCTCGGACCCAATGCCTCGGCCATAACCTATTGGGTCAGCCAGGCAGATGGTTGGCACGTCGTGACGACTGTCGATACAAAAAGTCCGGAAAGCTCGGAGTCAGGCAATCACGCCGTTGTAAGATTTTCTGCGGTGCTGCAGCCGGGCCAGTCCCAATCGATATCGATTCCTGTGACCATAGGCGAGCGGCAGCCGAAGCTGCTCATCCGCCGCGTCGCGGATCGGATCGAAGTGGAGCAGAACTTGGACTTGTTGAATTAGTTCAGCAAGTCCGGTCCTCGGCGTTGTCCCCAATTCGCGCCGAGGATCTGCGCCTTATCCAGGCACAAGACCGATGCAAGTTGGGTAGGGGTTGTCGTCTCCGCCGTGATTTATCAAGCGACTTTATGCATAGCGATCGATCCTAGTTGGCGGCCATCGATGCTTCGCTTATTCCGTTGAATCGAAGTCGTCCTCCCTGCCGTGCAGCAGGGCGACGAGTGTTTGCAGGCCGCTGTCGAGCTGATCCATTGTCGGCGCAGCCAACGCCAACCGAACGGCGTTCGGTGCATGGCCGGGCGTGATGGCGAATGTCGTCGAAGGCGTCAATGCAATATCGCGTCTCGCTGCGGCAGCGACGAATGCCTGCGAGCGCCAGTGTGCTGGCAGCGTCAGCCACAGATGATAGCATTTTCCATTGGATTTTATTTCGAAGCCTGAAAGACGGTCAATTGCCAGTTTCTGACGCGCGCGTGCGTCTAGACGTTTCAGTCCAGCCAGCTCGGCGATGGTCCCGCCGCTCATCATCCGTTCCGCGGCCGCAAACGCAAATCCTGATGCGGTCCACCCGCCGGAACGGACCGAAGCGATCACGCTTTCCCGCAATCGATGCGGAGGCACGATAAAGCCGAGCGTTAGGCCGGGAGCGACCTTCTTGGAGAGACTGTCGATGAAAATGCAGGCGTCCGGCGCGAGTGCGGCAAGCGGCGGCTCATCGTCGAGGAAACCGTAGACATTGTCCTCGATGATCGGAAGCCTGAGCCTTTCGACAACGCGCAGCAGATCGGCCCGACGCGCCGCAGGCATGGTCATGCCCAACGGATTCTGGATCGCCGGCTGAATGTAGATGGCCGAGAGATGAGCCTCACGGTGCGCCTTCTCTACCGAGTCTGGCCGTACACCGTCTTCGTCCATCGCCATTGGCACCAGCGCAATACCCAACCGGGCGGCGATACCCTTGATGAAGGGGTATGTCAGAGCCTCCACACCGCAACGGCCGCCCGTAGGAACGACTGCAGCGAGAGCTGCAGCAATGCTCTGTCGCCCGTTGCCGGTGAATACGAGTTGTTCAGGGGCGGGCGACCATGCGCCCTGCGATAGATACTCGGCTCCAAGGCTACGGATTGCCGGCGTTCCGACGCTGGTCGCCTGTCTCAACGCAGCATCAAGCGCGGCAGGTTTTTCGAGGCCATTCAGGCTTTTTGCGATCATCGCGGTCTGGTTGGGAAGCATCGGGTAGTTGAACTCAAGGTCGATCCGGATGGCGCGCGGCTCAGATAGTGCCGCCGCGCCGCGCCTGGCATCGCCGGAGATGAAGGTACCCCTCCCGACTTCGCCGACGGCAAGGCCACGGCGCAACAGCTCGGCGTAGACGCGGCTCGCCGTCGAGACGGCGATCTTGCGCTCATAGGCAAAGCTGCGCTGTGGCGGCAGGCGGTCGCCCGGCCTGAGAGTGCCGTCAGCAATTTCTTCGGCAATAGTGTCAGCAAGCTTTACATATTCGGACTTCGACATTTATTGCTCCGAGTACAATGTTTTAATTGCTCCGAGTACTCTATCGGAACATAATGGCTACGTCAAACCGGATTGCACCGGGAATTGCCAAGGTCTGCGGTCAATGAACACGCGGCGGCGCTCAACAAGCGCCGGCGCCGGCGGAGTCGCATTTCCGCAGAGCAACATCTGGAGGTCGAAATGTCTGCAACTCTTTCAACCATCGAGAAGCCGGCGGGAACAAAGACCCACGGCGTATTTCTTCGGACATTCAACGCTTGTTGGCAGCGGATCGCTCGCTATTGCATCCGTCGCGCTGCCATTACAAGCCTGCGCGAACTCGACGACGAAGCACTTCGGGATATGGGTATCACGCGCTCTCAAATCGAAGCGGCGGCTTATGGCTTCGCGACCAACCCCAACCGGGCGAGGCGGTGATGATTGCCACCCCGGTAGTACCGGAGCTGACCGCTGCCACGATCCTGGTCGCGTTTGCCGGTGTATTCCTGATCAGCTTCATGAGAGGAGCGTTCGGTGGCGGATTCGCTATCGTCGGAATTCCCCTGTTGTCGATTGTAATGGATCCGGTCACCGCGGGCGGTCTGCTCGCACCCCTGTTCATCGCGATGGATCTGTTCGCGCTGCGCTACTGGAGGCCCTCGACGTGGTCGAGGGCTGACCTTGTGCTGCTCCTGCCGGGACTCGTGGTCGGCATCGGGTTCGGCTATGGGCTTTTCCGCTTCCTCGACCACCGGGCCATCGCGATCGTGATGGCCGTGATCACCCTGATCTTTGTCGGCCTCTGGTTTCTGAGGGGCGGGGAGGTGACTACCCGTCCACGTTCGACCCCGAAGGCGATTGCTGCGGGTCTTACCTCAGGAGTGACCACGATGGTCGCGCATTCGGGCGGGCCGCCGCTTGCGATGTATCTATTGCCCCTCGGCCTCAGCAAGGAAATTTACGCGGGAACAACGAGTATGTTTTTCACCGTAGGCAACGCCACCAAGGCGGTGCCGTGGCTGTTGCTGGTGAAGCCTACCGCGGGTGTCTGGGCATTGATGGCGATTTGCCTCTTTGCCATCCCCAGCGGCGTCTGGCTGGGGTGGCGGCTTAACGGAAGGCTGGACCAGCGTCAGATCTATCGCGCCTGCTACGGATTGTTAGTTCTGACTGCGTTGAAATTGTTGTGGGATGGCGTTTCCGGCTTTCTTGTGTAAGCGCAGTGCATGATCCGGGCAGGAATTGGTCAGACAAATGCCAAGAGCACATTCCATGAGGACGTGATACATTTGCCGTGATTATTATGGCCCTTGGCTCGGGGCAATAGCCCCGCTCCCCACTAAGGATGCGCATCTTGCCGGCAGCGGTGTCGACACTCATTAAATACACGGAGGAGATGAACCATGAGTGATCAAATCCCGGCAGATCGTCTCCATTTGGACGATCTCCATGTGGGGCAGCGCTTTGTCAGCGCCACTCACACAATCGATAAAACACAGATCAGGACGTTCGCCGCGCAATTCGATCCACAATTGTTTCATACTGATGAGGAGGCAGCCAAGAGTACGCTCTTCAAAGGTTTGGCAGCAAGCGGATGGCATACGGCCGCTATCACCATGCGGCTGAATGTGGAGGGCGGCCTGCCGCTGGCCGGCGGGATCATTGGGGCAGGAGGAGAAATAAACTGGCCGGCACCGACACGCCCAGGCGATACTTTGCACGTGGAAAGCGAGGTCATCGAAGTCACACCATCCCGATCGAAGCCGGATCGCGGTATTGCAGTCATCGTTAGCCGGACCATCAACCAGCGTGGCGAAGTCGTCCAGACGCTCACAGCCAAACTTGTTGTTCCACGTAGAGCCACAGGCTGATCGTTGCAGGCATGCCGACTTTCTAGCCCACGATCATCAATTCTTCGTCAGTTGGCATCACGTAGAGCGTGACCTGGCTATCGGCTGTCGAGATAAGCATTTCGCCGCTTTCGTTACGCGCAGGGTCCAACTGCGCCCCTAACCAATTAAGCTTTTTTGCAATCCGCTCGCGCATAATTGCCGAATTCTCGCCGCTCCCAGCGGTGAACACGAACGCCTCAAGTCCACCCAGCACTGCAGCGAGCGCACCTGCATTCAGACTGATCCGATGGACAAAATGGTCAAGCGCTAGCGCGGCGCGGACATCGTCGCTCGCCAGAAGTTCGCGCACGTCGTTTGCTGATACCGGACAACCCTTTAAGCCCGGACCCGTTGTAGAGCATGTCCTGCAGTTCAGACGGTGTCATCCCGCCTTGGTCGATAAGATAGAGCAGAGCTCCATGATCAAGCTGCCCGCACCGCGTCCCCATTGGCAACCCATCAAGGGCCGTCAAGCCCAAAGGTGCACTCTAGGCTTTGCCCGTCTCGCAACGCACACATAGAAGCGCCGTTGCCAAGATGTGCAACGATCACACGTCCCCTGGCAATATCTGGTGCAACCTCCCGAAGGCGACCTGCCACATATTCATAGGACAGCCCATGGAAGCCATATCGCCGTACCCCCCTCCGCAAAATACCGAAGCGGCGCAAGCGGTACATATCGCTCAAGCTCCTCCAAGACGTGCTGATCAACACGCACCGGGCGCGCGTAGTCCGGCCCGCCATGGACGACCCGATGGCCAACCGCGACAAGCTGATCCTCATGTTGGTCCGTAACCACGCTCCGACATGATGCATGGCCGAGGCGAGGTCTGGAACATCCCCGGAAGAATAACTCCGGTTGACAACCTGTTCGCCCTTTGCGTTCTTGACCGCAAAATGTGGCGTGGTCCCGATACTCTCCAATTGGCCTTTGACCAGCTTCGTAAGGGCGGTACCGACGGCGAACACGTCGAATTTCAGGCTGGACGAACCGGCATTAACGACAAGAATCGTGTCCATTGATCACCCTCCTCTGTCGACGCGATCCGACGACACGGGTCGGCAAACACCATGCCATTCATTATTCGCCATCAGCAGCAGACTGTCTTAACATATGAAGCATCCGACCGGCAGGGCCACCGGATCGGATGCGGCAGTCCCATGTTGCTGTTGTGGTCATGCTCACGAAAAAAAGATAAACTCGAATACCGTTTAGTAACTTAGCGTCGCTCAAAAAAGGTCGAACGATTGTGATACGCGACCTCAGCTAACTCTACTACTTAAGTGGCTGTTGCCGGTCGCAGATTTGCTCACTTGCGGGGCAGAGTGAGCGGACTGGCGGGCATTGGGAGTTAGGCACCTTGTTGGGGTGTAGCCCACCATTAGCAAACTGAAGCGACCCCCACTTGCCCAATGCGCAAAGGGATTGGATGGACTTGTAGAGGCTGTCGGTCCTGCCGTGTCTTATAAATAAACGGTACAAAATCTCAATTCTTGTAACTGCCGAGAGAATGTCATGGACAAGCACGAAACTCCCCTCAAGATAACAGCAGTTCGCTTTCTACGTGCGGTCAAGATCTTTATGTCTTCTGAGGCCGGTATCAAAGCGAGATGGATGCTTGCCGGCTTGGTCCTGCTCTTGTGCGGAATCAACGCGCTGAACGTCGTCAACAGCTACGTTGGCAGGAATTTCATGACTGCCATCGCGGACAGAAAGACGGCGGAATTCACCCAGCAAGCGATCTTCTACATTGGGGTCTTCGCCGCCTCCACCATCGTTGCAGTCATTGCGCGATTCGCTGAAGAGCGTTTGGCACTGCTCTGGAGGGAGTTCCTCACCCGGCGGGCAGTCAAACTGTATCTGGCCGATGCCACCTATTTCCACATGAGTTCTTCGGGACAACTCTCCAATCCCGATCAGCGGATCGCCGATGACGTTCGTGCCTTCACGATCACCACGCTGTCATTTGTCATTATGATATTCAACAGCGGTCTCACAATCCTGGCCTTTTCGGGAGTGCTGTGGTCGATCAACCCTTTGCTGTTTGTCGTCGCTGTTGTCTATGCCGCTTGCGGCTCTTTTCTGATCATTGCCTTCGGCCGTCCCCTCATCAAGCTGAACTACGACCAACTCGACAAGGAGGCCAGCTTCCGCTCGAGCCTCATTCACGTTCGAGAACGATCTGAAGCCATCATGGTGGCAAGCGGTGAAGAGCAGCAGAATGTACGTCTCATGCAGCGCTTGGATGAGGCGATCGGCAATTTTCGCCGGATCACAGCCATCAATCGGAACGTTGGCTTCTTCACCACGGGCTACAACTGGCTGATCCAGATCATACCTGCCCTGATCGTTGCTCCTGCCTTCATGAGAGGCGACATCGAATTTGGCATCATCACCCAGTCTGCCGCGGCCTTCGCGTTGCTTGTGGGTGCATTTTCATTGATTGTGACGCAATTCCAGTCGATTT
>UCKM01000023.1 GCA_900473175.1 Hyphomicrobiales bacterium
CATTGCTCGCCATAGTGCCTCCCTGACAGCTCCGGCTCGTTTGCAAAGCCGTTCAAATTACACCCATCGAATAGTGAACATTTGTATTTTAGTCAAGACCTATGTGCATTATAAGAGTCGCAATGATGGGCGCGTAGAAGCGTCCGAAGCGTGCAACAAAGAGGACGGAAATGCTGCAGAACCGATTCGATCTGGTGATTTTTGATTGCGATGGCGTACTTGTTGACAGTGAGCCGTTGGCGGCGCTCGCCTACCACAATGTCTATGCCGAACAAGGGATGACGCTCCCCGAAGGCACCATCGCAAAATGCGTCGGCATGAAACAGGCGGATATCATCAGGCGTATCGCTGAACTGACCGGACACCAGCTTTCCGACGCTGCCGAAACCAGCCTGTGGCCGGAAACCAGGCGCGTATTCAGCCAGTCGCTGCAGCCGACGCCAGGAATAGTATCGCTCCTCAACCAGCTTGGAACACCGCGCTGCGTTGCTTCGTCATCGTCGCTGGAGCGCATTCACTTCAGCTTGGAGACAACAGGGCTGACCGCCTATTTCGGCGATGCGATCTTCAGCTCGTCCATGGTCAATCGCGGCAAGCCTGCCCCTGACCTCTTCCTTCACGCAGCGAGCCAAATGAAGGCGGATCCAAAGACGTGTGTCGTGATCGAGGATTCGCCTTTCGGGGTTGAAGGGGCGGTTGCGGCCGGCATGACCGCCATTGGCTATGTCGGCGGTTCCCACACCCACGACAGCCATGCCCAAGCGCTGCTCGACAAGGGCGCGGCAGAGGTTTTTGCCGGTTGGCATGACATCTGGCATTGGTTGCGCAACGGCAAAGGCTAATGTTTAGTCGTTGAAGCGACGTCCTTCACGCTCCGGATCGCGCGCGATTTCCCGTTCTTCTTCGTCGTCGGGCAAAGCTTCATCGCTGTTCTGATACGGATTGTCGTCGTCATCTTCCGAAAGGTCGCCCGCATCTTCCGATTCGACCTGCCGTTCGCCGCGAATCGCCAGCTCGTCGTCGGCGATCAGATCATCCTCTGCGATGTCCCAATCCGGTGTTTCGATCCCGGGAGTCTCTGTCTCGGGAGTTTCGTTTCTTTCGACCTTGTTCCTTGGTCCTGTCCCGGGCATAACCGTACTCCTTTGCTATTTGGTAAGTAACGCGCAAGAGGGCGTTTTGGATGCACAGAACCTGGCATCGCCAAAAGTTTTGCCTTTGCCCTAATCCACCCATAATCACCTGCGACGCAGCAGCGTCACTTCATCTGGGGAGATATCCATGACATCGAAACTTCGGACGCTGGCTTTCGCGGCAACCACAGCGATGACCTTACCTTTTGCGGCGCTTGCACAGGAGGCGCCCCATCCGCGCGTCATCGTAACCGGCGAAGGCATCGCAGCTGCAGCGCCGGACACCGCCATCATTTCCTTGGTTGTGCTTCAGGAGGCGCCGACGGCTCGCGAAGCGTTGACAGCCAACAATGAGGCCATGACCAAGGTGCTTGATGCCATGAAGAAGCAAGGCATCGCCGAGCGCGACCTGCAAACCTCGGGTTTCAGCATCGACCCGCGTTACGTCTATCCGGAGAACAAGGACAATACGCAGCCGCCCCAAGCACCGAAGATCGTCGGTTATGCCGTCTCAAATTCGCTGACGGTTCGCGTGCGCGATTTGAAGAAGGTCGGTGAAATCCTCGATCAGTCGGTCACCCTTGGCGTCAATCAGGGCGGCAACCTGACTTTCACCAACGACAAGCCGGACGCGATCCTCGATGAAGCGCGCAAAAAGGCGGTTGCGAGCGCAATCGCCAAGGCGAAGACCCTGACCGACGCGGCAGGCGTCGGCCTTGGCCGGGTGATCGAGATCAGCGAGCAGTCGTTCAGCCCCCGCCCCATGCCGATGGCACAGGCCAAGATGATGGCGGCCGCTCCCGCGGACTCCGTCCCGGTCGCGGCCGGCGAAAACACCTATAATGTGAATGTAAATGTGACGTTTGAACTGAAGAACTGACCCGTTCAGCGACGCAAATAAAAAAGGCGCTTCGGGGCGCCCTTTTTTGTTTCTGATGACTGGTTAGCGGATAGTCGGGCAACCCGGCGCACGGGCGAAAACAATCGCGGTGCGATGGCCACGTTTCCAACCCGAGACGCGAACGACGTTACGGTCGACGGCGACGCGTGTGTTGTAAATACCCATGCGGCTGGCCTTGCTGGCGGCCTGGCCGGGGGTGCAAGCCGCAGGGACCGGGCGATATGGCGGGCGATAGTAACCGTGACGGTAGTAGTCGACCTTGACAACCGGGCTGGCCTCGGCCGGCGAAGTCGTGATCGGCGCTGCCGAAGCGGCATTGACGTCGAGAATTGAACCAAGTCCGATTGTGGCGGTAACAGCCAGCATTTTGAATGAAAGACGAGCCATGGGGTTCTCCTGTTGGTGCCCGGCGGGGATATCCAGGCGTACTGGAGTCCGGACAGGCGCCCTTTGTTCCACAACCGATCTGAACAATTCCTCAACGTTACGTTCACATCCGGCTCAGGCCGTAAACCCAAACGGGTCAGGCTGGCCCTTCGATCGGTATCATATGGTCGAAGTAATCCTCATCGCTTTCCATCTCATGGTCGTAAGCGGTCACCCTGCCGCGAACGGAAATGCCGGCTTCGTGCACGGTTTCGGTGCTGCCGGACACCAGGTGATGCCACCAGTAAAGATCCTTGCCTTCATCCATCAGCCGATAGCCGCATGTCTCCGGCAGCCAATCCACGGTGCGGACGATTTCCGGGGTAAGAAAGACGCAGTCGGGCACCTTCTTTTTGCGGCCGGCATAATCCGAACATTGACAGGTGCCCGCATCGAGCAATGTGCAGGCAACTGTGGTGAAATAGATTTCCTCCGTGTCCTCGTCCTCAAGCTTGTGCAGGCAACAGCGGCCACAGCCATCGCAAAGGCTCTCCCATTCCGAGCGGCTCAGCTCGTCAAGAGTCTTGGTTTTCCAGAACGGTTCGGTAGGCATGCGCTGAAATACATCGGTCGGGCGACCGCGTCCATTCTTAAAACATGAACGCCAGATGAACGGCGTCTTCACCCCGTATACAGGCTGGGCCTGCGAACGTGGCATTATCGGATTCGGCCTGATGGCTCAGGACCGATCGCAAGGGAAAGCTTCGCAAACCACAGCGGAACAAGGTTGCGATCAAGCACATTTAACGTGTTTCGCAACAAGCAGGAACACGAGACAGGGATGACAATGAAACGGACAGCACTCTTTTTTGCTTCAACAGCAATCCTCTTTTCCTCTCCATCTGCAATGGCAGATCAGCCGCCGATCAATCGCCCCTATATTTCCTCGAACTCCAACATGCCGGTGATCGTGGCGCAGGCCGAGCAAGCCGCGCCCGCGCAGGAAGATTCAGCCGCCGAAGAGCTGAAGCGCAAGGCCGCCGAGCAGGCCCAGGAGCAGGCAAAGCAGGCCGAGGAACAGGCGAAGCAGCAGGCTGAAGAGGCGAAGCGTGCGGCACAAGCCGAAGCTGAAAAGGCCGCAGAGCAGCAAAAGGCAATAGAAAAAGAGGCGAAGCAGAAAGCCGCCGAGGACGCGAAGGCCGCCAAGGCCGCCGAAGCAGAAGCCGCTCAAAAGGCCGAAGAAGCAAAACGCGCGGCACAGGCGGAATCTGACAAAGCTGCAGAGCAACAGAAAGCCGTAGAAGCGCAGGCAAAGCAGAAAGCTGCAGAAGAAGCCAAGGCCGCCAAGGCTGCTGAGGCAGAAGCGGCAAAGGAAGCTGAAAAAGCCAAGCGCGCCGCCGAGGCCGAGGCCAACAAGGCAGCGGAACAGCAAAAGACAGTCGAGGAAGAGGCGCGCAAAAAGGCTGAGGACGCCCAGAAAGCGGCTGACAAGCAAGCCAAAAAGGCCGCGGAAGAGGCAAAGAAGGCCGCCGACGCAGCAGCCAANNAAGCAAAGCCTGGCAAGCCTGCCAAGCCCGCCGAACCAGCAACCGATCAGCCGGCTACCGCAGGAGCCCCGGCCCCTGCAGGGACGACCGCGCCCGCCGATGCGGCCAAGCCTACACAGCAGGAAGCGTCTCCTTTGCCCGAAAATGCCGCGCCGGTACTCGACAGCGACAAACCAGCGCCCGTGCGCGAAGGCAAAGACAGGGGAAAAGCCAAGGGCGGCAATGTCGGACAGGCCGAAGTTCCCACCGCTCCACAGCCGGTTGCGCAACAGCCAGCCGCACCGGCCGGACCAGCGCCAAAAACTGACGCCGACGTCCAGCAGGCCCTTGCGCCGGTCAAAATCGAGCCGGTCCGCACGGAGCAAGGCACGCGCACCAGGGATCGCCGGCGCGACGAGCGTCCAAGCGACGTGCAGGTCATCAAGCAATATGACAACCGCGCCATTGTCGAAGTCGACAACAACGTCTTCGTCGAAAGTTCGGATCGCCCGCGCATGTCGCGTGGCGCACAGGACGTCTACTACGAGGATCTGCCGCGGCGCCGCACCCGCGAGACCATCGTGCGCGACAATGGCATCCAGATTGTCACCATCCGCAACCGCTATGGCGACGTGATCCAGCGTTCACGCATCATGCCGGATGGGCGTGAGGTATTGCTGAGCTACACCCCCGACTATGACCGCGAGGAACGTGTCGCATGGCGTGACCCGGGCGACGACCTGCCGCCACTCCGCCTGACTATTCCGGTTCGCGACTATATTCTCGACGCGGAAGAAGCGCCGGAAGAGGATGTCTACGACTTCTTCGCTCGGCCGCCCGTCGAACGGGTCGAGCGCATCTATTCGATCGATGAAGTCAAGCGTTCAGCGCGTATCCGCGACAAGGTTCGCCGCGTCGATCTGGATACGATCACCTTCCCCTTCGGGTCTGCCGAGATCGGCGAGGACCAGATCGCGCGCATCGAAGGCGTTGCCAAGGCCATGGCACAGATATTGAAAAAGAATCCGGCCGAGACTTTCCTGATCGAGGGCCATACGGATGCTGTCGGTTCGGACCAGGCCAACCTCGTCCTCTCGGACAAGCGTGCAGAATCTGTCGCCCAGGCGCTCACCAACGTGTTCGACATTCCGCCGGAGAACATGGCGACGCAGGGCTATGGCGAGCGTTACCTGAAGATCAAAGCGGATGGACCGGAACAGCAAAACCGCCGCGTCGCCATTCGCCGCATCACTCCGCTGGTCGCTCCGATCGCCAGCAACAACTGACCTGCCAGATCAGCTGCAGAAAAAAACCCGGACCTTGGCCCGGGTTTTTTTCTGATCATCGCTTGAGTTCGCACCCTTCGTCGCTATGTGTTGGTTTCGCCAACCATTGGCTGAGCCCAGTTTCAACGACCGGACCCAAATATGAAACGCATCGAAATTTTCGTCGAAAACATCATCCTTGCTTCGCGCTGGCTTCTCGTGGTGTTCTATCTGGGCCTTGCCTTTGCGCTGGCCATATATGCCTTCTCCTTCGCGGGAAAGCTCATCGATTTCGTTGCCAAGGTGACGGTCCTCGATGAAACCGATACGATCCTGAAAATGCTCGGGCTGATCGACGCGGCGCTGGTCGCAAGCCTCATCGTCATGGTGATCATTTCCGGCTATGAGAACTTTGTCAGCCGTTTTGACAGCGCTGAAGAAGTGCATTGGCTCGGAACCATCGATGCCGGCTCGCTGAAGATCAAGGTTGCATCGACCATCGTCGCCATTTCCTCAATCCATTTGCTGCAGATCTTCCTCAACCTCACGCAGTATACGACGGATCAACTCCTCTGGTTTACGCTGATCCACCTTGCCTTCGTCTTCTCGGCGCTGTTCCTGGCCTATATTGACAAGCTGATGGTGAAGGAAAAGGTGGGCAAGAAGTCGAACGAACCCTCGCTCTGAATCTGGGATCAATGAAGGCCAGGCCTGCTGCATAGTGCGGTAGGGTGCCGCTTCTTTCCCTCCCCCTTGTGGGGGCCTGAAGGGCGGGCGAGACCAGTGGCTCGCCCCGTACGTCGGACCGCAGGTCCGGGGCGGGGTTCTTTTTTGGCCGCGAGACAATTTCAAACCATTTCAAGAATTGCCCCTCCCGGCTGCTTCGCAGCCCCCTCCCCACAAGGGGAGGGAAGGACGAGACCGTACTTCGTGCTTCGATACCGCGAAATAGCGTCACTTTGCGCGGTAAGTCCCTCCAGACAAACAAAAACGGGATGGGTTTCCACCCATCCCGCTCCAACTCTCCGGCGTCTGTCGATCCGATCAGCTATCCAGGAACGAACGCAGCTTGCGCGAACGGCTTGGATGCTTGAGCTTGCGCAGCGCCTTTGCCTCAATCTGGCGAATACGCTCGCGTGTAACCGAGAACTGCTGGCCGACTTCCTCGAGCGTGTGATCGGTGTTCATGCCGATACCGAAGCGCATGCGCAGCACGCGTTCCTCGCGCGGTGTCAGCGAAGCCAGAACCCTTGTCGTCGTATCGCGCAAATTGGCCTGAATGGCAGCGTCGATCGGCAACAGGGCGTTCTTGTCTTCGATGAAATCGCCGAGATGTGAATCCTCTTCGTCGCCCACCGGAGTTTCCAGTGAAATCGGCTCCTTGGCGATCTTCAGCACCTTGCGCACTTTTTCGAGCGGCATGGCAAGCTTCTCGGCC
Organism: Hyphomicrobiales bacterium; assembly: GCA_900473175.1. Lineage (GTDB taxonomy): Bacteria > Pseudomonadota > Alphaproteobacteria > Rhizobiales > Rhizobiaceae > Phyllobacterium. The sequence continues at coordinate 6,630 of UCKM01000023.1, forward strand.
AGTTCTTCGGGTGTCGGCTCACGTCCGATTTCATGCAGCATTTGGCGCGAGGTACGCACGATCTTGTTGATTGTTTCGATCATGTGCACCGGAATACGGATGGTGCGCGCCTGATCGGCGATCGAACGGGTGATCGCCTGGCGAATCCACCAGGTCGCATAGGTCGAGAACTTGTACCCACGGCGGTATTCGAACTTGTCGACCGCCTTCATCAGGCCGATATTGCCTTCCTGGATGAGATCGAGGAACTGCAGACCGCGGTTGGTGTATTTCTTGGCAATGGAGATGACGAGACGCAAGTTTGCCTCAACCATTTCCTTCTTCGCAAGCGCGGCTTCGCGTTCGCCTTTCTGCACCTGATTGACGATGCGGCGGAATTCCGAGATCGAAATGGCGGTTTCCTGCGCCATATTCTGGATTTCCGTCCGCAGGTTCTTGATTGTGTCTTTTTCGTTCTTGGTGAACTCTTTCCAGCCACGGGTCGTCAGGTTCGAAACAGCTTTCAGCCAGTTCGGATCAAGTTCGTTGCCCTGGTATTCCTTGAGGAAATCCTCGCGGCGCACCCCATAGGATTCAGCAAGACGCAGCAAGCGGCCTTCGTTCTGAACGAGGCGCTTGTTGATATCGTAAAGCTGTGCGACCAGCGCCTCGATACGGTTCTGGTTCAGCGATAGCGACTTCACCGCCTTGATCAGCTGATCCTTGAGTTCCTTGTAGCGGCGTTCCTGGCTCGGCGAGAGCGAACCCGAAGCGGCAAGGCGGTTCTCGACCTGCTGGTCCTGCAGCTTGCGAAGCTTCTTATAGGTATCGGCGATGACGTCGAGTGTTTCCATGACCTGCGGACGCAATTCCGCTTCCATCGCGGCGAGCGACAGATTGGCCTCGTCATCCTCGTCGTCTTCTTCCTCGGCCGGTGCATCGCCGCCGACATTGGTGATGTCGTCATCGTCGCGCGAGCGGCGCGCCTTGTCGTTACCCGCGGCCGGGCGTTCTTCCTCGACACGCTCGATCACCGGCGCCTGCTTGGCTTCCGGCCCTGCATAGGTTGTTTCAAGATCGATGATTTCGCGCAGCAGAATCTTCGACTCGTTCAGATCCTCGCGCCAGATGATGATCGCCTGGAATGTCAGCGGGCTCTCGCACAGACCGGAGATCATCGTCTCGCGGCCAGCCTCGATGCGCTTGGCGATGGCGATTTCGCCTTCGCGCGACAACAGCTCGACCGTGCCCATCTCGCGCAGATACATACGAACGGGATCGTCCGTGCGGTCTGTCGGTTCTTTCTTTGTGGTCGTCGGTGCGACGGCGGTGCCGGTCGCGTCGGCGAGTTCCCGCGCATCGCTCTCTTCATCAGCGCTGCTGTCGGTCTCTTCCGCGTCGGCGTCCTGCTCATCGTCTTCCACGACATTGATACCCATGTCGCTGAGCATGGCCATCGTATCTTCGATCTGCTCGGAAGTGACCTCTTCGGACGGAAGAACAGCGTTGAGCTCATCCATCGTCACATAGCCGCGCTTCTTCGCGAGCTTGATCATCTTCTTGACAGCGTCATCGGAAAGGTCGAGAAGCGGACCGTCCGGCGCACCCTCGCGCTCGACTTCTACTTCTTCGTTTTCCTTTGCCTTCGTTGCCATATTCTGTATCTCCAAGCGACGTTCGCTTTGTTCGTGCATGGGACCAACGTGTGCGGCGGCACACCGGTTCCCCTACACCATCAAGGTAATAAATGATCGACTAGCCGAAATCCCGTTAATGTCGGATTAACCTTGTTATCCCGGTGGCGAGCACGTTGCACATCTGCCGTATTTGCCGGTTTTTCTGCTGGACCCGCAAACATCAAGACAATATCTTCAATTCCGCGCAATCTGATTCCGTCATTATTGACCCACGTCAACCCCGACTCAACTGATTCGCGTTAAAAAAGCGAATCAATTCGGTCAAAAGCCCTTGCCCGACCGTCCCGAAGGTATTCCGAACCCTTCGATGAGCGCTTCTGTCGCCTGCGCATTGCGAATGGCATTCTGAATATCGAGCAGCCGGTTGAGGTTTTCGTCGGTGGCTTCCGTAGCCAAGGCGGTTTCAGCGACTTTCAGCTCTTTATGTAGTGTGCTTGCGCGCTGATGCAAGTGAATTGCCTGCCGTAAGGCTTCCAATGCGTCTTCTTCCGCCGCTTCCGCGGTCGCGGTCCACATGCGGGCTCGGCGTGTCAGCGCCTCGAGCGCTTCGATGAGCGCGCCGTGGCCGGTTTCCGCCATCGCCTTGCGCATCTCGGCACCATTGGCGACGTGATGTTCGGCCATCGCGTTGAGCATCGCCGCGTGGAAGCGCTTCAGATCCGGGTGGCTGAATTCGAGCCGCACGATGGTTTCGAAATCCTCTTCGATCAGACGCGGGTGATTGAAGAGCGTCATGAGTATAGCGGTCTCGCGCAACGGCGGCGCTGCCGATGTGGTCTTGACCAGAACAGAACGCGCCAGGCTGTCCGACACGGCAAGACGGCCATGGGCCGCGCCCCTGCCCCGCTGCCCGTAGCCGTTCTGCGCGCCAAAGCCGTTCTGGTTGTTGCCGCGCGGTCCGCCATTGCGGCGGTCGTTGTTGCGCTGGCCTGAACTGAAGAATTGCTGGATGCGGTCGCGGACGTCCTGGGCATAATGGCGGCGGACATTTTCATCGCCGATCAACGCCGTCATCTGTTTTAGCCGCGCTTCGAGCTCCGCCCGTCGTTCCGGCGTATCGAAGATCCCGCCGCTCGTCTCGCGCTGCCACAGCATGTCGGCGAGCGGCCGCGCATCGTCGAGTACGGCCTGGAAGGCCTGCGGCCCAGACGCCTTGACGAGGTCGTCGGGGTCCTTGCCGTCCGGCAGTACGGCAAAGCGCAGCGAGCGGCCCGGCTTCAAGGCAGGCAAGGCAAGATCGATGGCGCGATGCGCCGCCTTGATGCCCGCATTGTCGCCGTCGAAGCACAGAACCGGCTCCGGTGACATGCGCCAGAGCAGATCGAGCTGGTCTTCGGTGAGCGCCGTGCCAAGTGGCGCAACGGCTTGCGCGAATCCCGCCTGTGCCAGTGCGATGACGTCCATGTAGCCCTCGACGGCAATCACAGCCTTTGCCGCCTGCCCGCCCTGAGGCTGCGCTGCCTTCCTGGCGCGCAGGGCGTTGAACAGCACCTTGCCCTTGTGGAAGAGTTCCGTCTCGTTGGAGTTCATGTACTTCGCGATGGCATTGGGTGCGAGCGCCCGCCCGCCAAAGGCAATGATGCGGCCACGCAGATCTTCGATCGGAAACATGATGCGATCACGGAACCGGTCGAAGGACACCGGCTTGTCGTCGCCGTAGACCACAAGGCCGCAAGCCTCGATCTGCTCCTTGGCGGCCCCTTTCAGCGCCAGATGTTCCTTTAGCGCGTTGCGGCTCTCGGGTGCATAGCCGAGCCGATAGGCATGCTGGGTCGTCGCGCTCAATCCCCGATCGCGAAGATAAGCCCGCGCCTTGGCTCCGGTCGCCGATTGCAGCTGCTCTTCGAAGAATTTCGTCGCCATCTCCATGACGTCATAGAGGGTAGCGCGCTTCGCCTCGCGAATTTCCATTTCGGCGTCCCGCGCCGGCATTGGAACGCCTGCCATGTCGGCGACGCGCTGGACCGCCTCGGGAAAGCTCAAGCCTTCGAGTTCGGTCAGAAAACGAAAGTGATCACCCGTTACGCCGCAGCCGAAGCAATGGTATCGCCCCTTGCGATCCTCGCAGTGAAAGCTTGGCGATTTTTCCCCATGAAAAGGACAGCAGGCCCAGAAATCGCCCTTCGGCGCATTGGTCTTTTTCCGGTCGAACGAAACCCGCGTGCCGATCACGCTGGAGATCGGTACACGCTCCCTGATCTCATCGAGAAAGGATGGCGGAAATCGCATGTGGTTCTTCGTTCGTTAAATTGAGCGGGCGGAGGCGAGGCTTCGAGCAGCCCGTAGCCCAAGTCTCGTTTCATACTGCAATAAATATGACCGCCGCGATAGGGCCGCAAGTCCGTCATCCCCTGCTCATCGCAGGGGGAAAACGGGTTCCGACCCGCTGATTTTACCTGACCAGAAAGACAAAGCGCGACTGTCTCAAATCTGTCATGAAACTAATACACTTTGCCAAAAGCGACACATTTTTTCTTAGCCGGAACATATTTTTTTCTCTTTCTGCACCATATGTTATCTTAATAAAATGCAGCTAGATTCGTCTCGTTGCATTACCATGCTCTCGAACGTATCAGGACGCATCTGGTGAACGGTTCTTCGGTCTTGTTGCATCTGGCGGGTGCTGTGGCGTTGCTTCTTTGGGCAACGCGCATGGTGCGCACCGGTGTCGAGCGTGCCTATGGCGAGCGCATGCGCCAGAGCCTGCGCGGTGTCCTGCACAATCCGCTGCTTGCCGCCGCTTGGGGCCTGATGCTCTCCATCGCCCTGCAAAGTTCGACGGCGGTGAGCCTGCTTGTCGGCTCCTTCGTCGGCTCCGGCATCGTCAGCGGCATTGCCGGGTTGATGGCGGTGCGCGGCGCCGAAGTCGGCTCGGCCCTCGTCGTCAAGATCCTTTCCTTCGATCTCACGCTCCTGGTGCCGCTCTGCCTGGTGGCCGGCACAGTCATCTTCATGTCGACCGAGCGCAGCAACTGGCGGCAGATGGGCCGTATTCTCATTGGCATCGGCCTCTTGGTGCTGTCGCTCCAAATGACCGGACAGGCAACCGAGCCCCTGCGCAACAGCGACCTGTTGCCCGTGATCGTCGGTTACCTCGACACCGATCCCGTCACCGCTTTCCTTTTGGCGGCCGTCATGACCTGGCTGTTCCATTCGAGCATCGCCGCCGTCTTGCTGGTCGTCACATTCGCTTCCCGCGGCCTGATCCAGCCAGAACTCGGCGTCGTCATGATCTGTGGCGTCAACCTTGGCTCGTCGTTCATCGCCCCCATTTTGACCCGCAATGCGGCGCCGCAAATTCGCATCGTTCCTATGGGCAACCTGTTGATGCGCGGGCTCGGTTCGATCGTGATCCTGATCCTCTATCTGACCTTCAAGCCATCGATTGCATTCCTCGGCGCCGCGCCGGCCGATCAGGTGATCAATGGCCATATTCTCTTCAACATCATCATCCTCCTTGCCGGGCTTCCCCTCTCCCGTCTTGTTCTCAAAGCCACGAAGACTGTCGTCGCCCTCAACGCGCCAACCGAACCGCCCCGGTCGCTCGACCATACCGAACTCAGTGCTCTGGATGAGAGCGTGCTGGACACGCCGAGCCTTGCCCTTGCCAATGCAACACGCGAGGCAGTTGCCGTTTGCGAGACGGTTGAAATCATGCTGCGGCGGATTATCGATCTTTATGAGCATCCGGCACAGGATCGCATCGACGAATTGTCGGCGCTCGATGACAAGGTCGACCGCCAGCACGCCGCCATCAAGCTCTATCTCGCCAAGCTGACCTCGAGGCAACTGTCGGGCTACGAGATCGCCCGAGCCCGCGAACTGCTCGGCGCCTGCGTCAAGCTCGAACAGGTCGGAGACATCATCGTGCGCAACATGCTGGCTCTGGTGCAGAAGAAGATGGACCGCAAGCTCAAATTCACCGATGAAGGCTGGCTCGAACTCAGCAATTTTCACGCCAAGGTTCTGACCAACGCCCGCATGGCGTTCAACGTCCTCGTTTCACGCGATCGCGAAACGGCGCATCAGCTTGTGCTTGAGAAAGATCATTTGCGGGATGTGGAAAAGCAGACCAGCGACCGGCATTTTAGCCGCCTGCGCGAGGGAACGCCGCGCAGCCTGGAGACAAGCTCCATCCACCTTGACACGATCCGCGACCTGAAACAGATCAACTCGCTGCTCGCCTCGATGGCTTATCCGGTGCTCGAAGAACAGGGGCTTTTGAATACGACGCGTCTGCGAGAATTGCACAGCTGACCAGATGAATTTCGGCCAAACAAACGCCATCCCCAAAGCGAGCCGAAACCAACCTGAGCCCTACAAAACTGGCTTAATAATCACGATGGATATGGGTATTGGATCCGATGAACGCGCCCATCGCGGTGCCGATCAGCAACCCAAGCAATATATTTCCCATCATTGCTTCGCCGACGCCTGCCCCAATCGACAGCCCGGCCAGTATTCCGATTATAGTCGACCATCCGTGTTCTTTCATGTTCGCCTCCATTGCTTGCAACAATAAACGCGAAAGTGACGCCGCAGTTCCAAAGTGGGCATCTGATCAAATTCATTTGATCTGTTTTCTTGCGCCGATTGTAAACGCGAACTCAAAGGCTTGCGCGTCGACAGTGGAACAGCAAGGTTAGACGCCTATCCAATATCCTTCGGATAGCCGGCAAAAAATGGCCGCTACGCAGTGGACTATCGAGATTTTTGAAGTAATTTCAAACATTTGACGGGATCGATTTATTGATCAAGATGGCCACAAAGCGTCCTTGGTGGGAGATTCTTGAATGGCGACTGTTGTTGGCTCGGACAATATTGATGTGCTCAAAGGTACGGCGGATGAAGATACCATGTCCGGCCTTGCCGGCAATGACCGCCTGATCGGCAGCCTTGGCGAGGACCGCATAGACGGCGGTGACGGCAGCGATACTGTCGACTATCGGAACTCGGAAGCTGCCATCAGTGTCAATCTCGAACTCGAACAGCAGAACGGGGTCGCTGGAAGCCTGAGCTATGCGAGCGGCGATACGCTGGTCAACGTCGAGAATGTCATGGGATCAGCGTTTGACGACTACCTCGTCGGGAATGGCAAGAACAACGTCTTTACCGGCGGCGGCGGGGCAGACCAGATATTCGGCGGATCAGACATCAGTGGGCCCTATAGCGACCATGATCGGGCGAGTTACAAGACGTCATCGGAAGCCGTGGATGTCGACTTGCGCCGCACAGGACAGCAGTTCGGCGGCGACGCCCAAGGTGACCGCCTGCACGGCATCGAGAACCTCAGCGGCTCTGCCTTCAACGACAGGCTGATCGGCGATGCCGGCAACAATGTTCTCAACGGAGGCGAGGGTGCAGATTTCCTTGATGGCGGTTCAGGCACCGAGGACATAGCGGAATATACCGGATCCAAGGCCGGGATCGATGTCGATCTCAACCGCATTGTCCAGCATGGCGGGGCAGCCGAAGGTGACCAGCTTGTCGGCTTTGAGGGGGTCTATGGCACAAAGTTCGACGATCATATCGTCGGTGATGCAGGCGACAACTTTCTGACTGGAAACGGCGGCAACGACACGATCATCGGCGGCGGCGGCTTTGACCGCATCAATGCCGGTGACGGCGACGATATTGTCGAAATCAGCAGCCTGTCCAAGGCATCGGGCGGCGAAGGATTCGATACGCTGGTCGTGAACGTGACGGAGTACGACCGTTATGAGAGCCACAGCGATGGATTTTACGCCAACTTCAATTATTTCGATGGGAGCATAACGCTCTCGACCTCCGACGATCCCTATTCCTCGCCTTCCCACACAAAGGTCGCGACTGGCTTTGAGCGGCTGGAATTTTACGGAAGCAAACACGATGACCTTGCCTATGGCACCACGGGGGACGACAAGCTGATAGGCAATGACGGTGACGACTATCTCGTCGGGAATGACGGTGCCGATCATCTGGAAGGCGGAGCGGGCAATGACACCCTTTCCGCCGGGGTAGCATTCTTTAACAACGATACACCGAACGCCGGCGATGAACTCTATGGCGGTGCAGGTGACGATCGGCTCTACGCCGGATCAAAATTCGCCTTTATCGATGGTGGTGAAGGGAATGATCTGCTGCGGCTGATGCTGACCAACAGCGACGGCGATGGCTATCTCGACGTGCGCGAAACCGGCCTGCAGGGACAGAACATCATCAATGTAGAGCGTTTTGAGCTGATCGGGCTTCAGGGAGACGACGTGCTTATCGGAGGGAGCAAGATCGATTTGCTCGAAGGCGGCGATGGCAACGACCTGCTGCGCGCCGGCAACAATGACGATACCCTGCTTGGTGGCAATGGCGATGACGTGCTTTACGGTGAAGATGGCAAGGATCAATTGACGGGCGGCACGGGCAATGACGTATTGTCGGGCGGCGCCGGTGCCGATTTGTTCTTCTTCAACAGCATCGCCGGACAGGGTCACGACGTCATCACTGATTTCAATGGCGACGCGGGCGACATCCTGGTCTTGCAGCGCGATCTATTCTCCACGATCACATCCTTCGACGATTTCCTGCATGCGGCAACGCAAACAGAAAACGGCGTGCTGATCGATCTTGATGGAAATGGCTCATCCTCATCCAGTCTCCTGATAGCGAACGCCACGCTGGAGGACTTCAGCCACGACAACGTCTACGTTTAGGCCTCGATTGTTCTATCTTTGAAACGGGCGCACCCCCGCGCCCGCTTCGCTGTTGGGGAACGACCAACAATCGACGGCCCGCTACACATCCTCCCGCCTGCGCAGTGACATTTTGCCTTCGTCATCAAGAACCATTTCCACGTGGCGGTAATCGAACATCATCGCATGGGCGGTTTCCAGCGCGTGCTTGTGGGTTGCGGTAATCACCAGCACGTCGGCGCCCGCCGCATCGCCGGCAAGAATGCCGGGGACGGCATCCTCGAAGACGAGGCAATCGGTGATATTCGCCCCAAGCTTTTGCGCCGCAAGCAGATAGCAATCGGGATTGGGCTTGCCGATCGCCACATCTTCGGCGGCAACCAGGGTGTCGGGCAGCGGCAGTCCTGCGGCCTCAAGGCGCCGCTGCGCAAGGTCGCGGGGCGCGGAAGTGACGATCGCCCATTTTGAGCGCGGCAACCGATCGAGAAATTGCGCCGCGCCAGGAAGTTCGAAAATGCCCTCGACGTCGTCCATTTCCGCGCGGGTGATCTTTGCCGCCTCCACCGCGGGATCGATGCCCGGCAGCCCCAGCCTGCGCACTGTATCGACGGCGCGCGCACCGTGCATCGTCGGCAGGAAGGTCCTCACATCAAGGCCATGCTGTTCGGCCCATCGCGACCATACGCGCTCGGCGGCAAGGGTCGAACTGATCAGCGTCCCATCCATGTCGAACAGGAAGGCGGAATAGCTCTTTTCGAACACGGCTGTTGCTGGCACTCTGCTCATCCTTTCAGGTGCGATGATTCTGCGTACAATTATTCAGTTTGTACTTTTTCGGCCATTGCCAGATGAATGGCAATGCCGCCATCCAACGGGACAGCGCCAATGCCTAATGTCGAAGATGTAAAGAAGGGCCTGCAGGACGCCGAACTCAGGCTCCTGCATCATCTGCGGGCAGTTCGCCGCGAACACCGCAAGGAAAAACCGGCCGACCGCGAACAGCTGACCACCGGACAGAAGATCGCCGATTCCGTCGCCGCGACGATGGGGTCGTGGACGTTCATCATCATTCAGACCACGATCCTGTTCTTCTGGATCATACTCAATATCACCGCCTATGTGCGCGAATGGGATCCCTACCCGTTTATTCTGCTAAATCTGGCACTATCGTTCCAGGCCGCCTACGCCGCACCGTTCATCATGATGAGCCAGAATCGCCAGCAGGACATTGACCGCAAGGAGGCGGAGAACGACTATCGCATCAACATCAAGGCAGAGCTCGAAATCGAGTTGCTGCACGAGAAGATCGAACTGCTTCACCAGAAGATCGATCAGATGCGCGAAAAGGAAGTGGTTTCGCTGGCGGAAACCGTCCAGAAGCTGGTCGATCCCGACCAGAAGTCTTAAACTTGGAACAATGAAAAAGGACCGCTGCGGGAGGAGGTGCAGCGGTCCTGATTGTAAATGTACCGCGGGAGGAGGTGCAGTACATTCCAGGTTGGGGTATCTGGGAGGAGAAGAACCCAACAACTTCAAGATAGCGCTGCCTTGAAAAATCGCAACGCGCAGATTTGCATGATAGCTATGCAAACGGACGCATTGACGCGACTGAAGCTGTAGCGCCTCTTTTGAATGTCGACTCTCTGTATCTTGAAAAGCGCAACAAAATCAACGATGGATGGACGCACAGTCGCCGACGTTTGGTTCTGAGCGATTAGTCCGCGCTTTTGCATGACCACCGCTTTTTAGGCCGACAGCACACACTCCGCCAGTGTCCGCTATGCGCCAATAGCGGACACTCATCTGTCTGCTGGGACACTTAGGGACGATATGCATGTCTGGAAGATTCGTCCACCGTACGGCAATGCAGTCTGATCTGGGCATCGTTCGCGCCCGCCCTCACCTCCATTGCCCTCTCGTCCGCTTATGTCCGTCGCTCGGCTTGGCTGAGGCCATAGTCCCGCTGGTAGACAAGGCTCATATAGACCACGATTGCTACTATGCAGCCCAGGAACATGAGGCTTGTAATAATCGTCCCGAAGCCAAGGCCGCCATATTCCACCGGTTGGGAAAGGAAATCTCCAAGTGAGGCACCCAGCGGTCTTGTGAAAATATAGGCGAGCCAAAAGGCGAGGATCGCATCCAGATTGAAGAAATAGTAAGCGGCAGCAATCAAGACGATGATCGCGCCGAACATGGCGCCGGTTGCCATGAAACCGAGCTCAAATTTTTCCGCAACAAGGTCGCCGGCTGCGGTTCCGAGCGCGAATGTGAACAGTATTGCCAGCCAATAGAATGTCTCGCGGCGTGTCGTGAAAATGGAATGGATGGAAAGCGTGTGTTCGACCGCGTACCAGACCGCGAATGTCACAAGCAGCGCAATGCTGAAAACGATGGTCGTAACCTCGAGCGGAACCTTGAAATTGTCGACCAGGTTGTCGGTTATGAGTGTGCCGACAATGCTGATGAGGACGACCGCCGTCCAGTATCTAGAGGGAACATATCGCTTTTGCATGAATTGCAGAACGAGCGCTACTGCAAGAAAGGCGGTCATGATCAATGACGTCGCCGTCAATCCCAAGCCGAGATTCACCGCCAGGTAGTCCGCAGCCGTTTCACCCATGGTGACGGCCATGAGTTTTATCAGCCAGAAGTCGACCTTGACCTCCGGAACGCGATTGAAATTCTGCTGCAATGATGCGCGCGCAAGCGTTGTCATGGAAAGCACTCCCAATCCGATTCATTGGCCAATAATCTTGAGAGCCTGGGTGAAGTAATCATCCGCCCGCTTGTCATCGTCCGCATTGCAACGCTCGACGCCTTTGGCCTCCAGGTCCTGCACCTTCGATTTTTCGGAATCGTTCAGTTTTGCCGCCGCCATCTTGGCGCGCACATCCTTGAGCATATCCTCGCAAGGGACTGGGCTCTGAGCAAAAACTGCCGATGAGGTGAGGTTGGCGACAAAGATCGCGGCGATCAGCGAGAGTGGGAAGCGTCTGTCCATGGCTGGATCCTTTCGGGTGGAAAGCGGGAGAGGAGGCCTTTGCGTGCCTCCGGAACGCTTTCACTCCTAACCGCCTCCAAATACGCCAGCCTTTCCTCCACCATACAGATTCGTAAGGAAGCAAACGCTCAGGTGGTCGAAAGCCGAAGCTTTCTTACGAAAAGGTAAGAACACGGCAAGGTCGACGTGACTTTTTCGGAGTAGCTCGTGTCAGGCGACGCCTTCGGAAAAGCAAACAATGACTTCCAGAACCGATGATCTATAATTGCGTCGATTAGAGCGGAAACGTAGCATGCGCATTTTGATCATCGAGGATGACAAGCCCACATTTGACTTCATTGTAAGGGGCTTCAGCGAAGCCGGGCACGTCGCCGAGGTAATTTCGGATGGGCGAGCCGCCCTCTCGCACGCGACCGGCGAAGGCTATGACGCACTTATCGTCGACAGAATGATTCCCGGTTTGGATGGGCTGGCACTCGTGAAGGCCCTACGTGCGGCGGGCGTAAAGACGCCTGTGATTTTTTTGACTTCGGTCGGTGGACTTGACGATCGTGTCGAGGGGCTGGAAGCGGGTGGCGACGATTATCTCGTCAAGCCTTTCGCGTTCTCCGAGCTTGCGGCGCGGGTCAATGCCCTCACCCGGCGTCCGCCCTTCCAAATGGAAAGGAACGTGATATCCGTCGATGATCTTGAGGTTGATCTGATGCGACGCACCGTCAAGCGCGCAGGCAAATTTATCGACCTCCAGCCCCGAGAATATCGGCTGCTGGAAGTGCTCGCCCGCAACGAAGGCCGTATCCTGACGCGCACTATGCTGCTTGAACGCGTCTGGGATTTTCACTTCGATCCGAAGACCAGCGTGGTTGAGACGCATATCAGCCGGCTGCGTACCAAGATCGACAAGCCGTTTCCCTATCCGTTGCTCCATACAATCCGCAATACCGGCTATAGCCTGCATGCGCCGCATTAATCTGCTCAAGAGCACGCCGTTCCGACTGGCGATCATCGTTGCGGCGCTTTTCATCAGTTCATTCCTGGTGGCTGCAGCCGTGACCTACCAATTGTTCAGGAGCGAGCTCGCAGACCGGCTCGACGCCACGATCCAAGACACCTATTCTGTACTTGCAGATGCCTATGGCGATCGTGATGTCACTGATCTCGTTGAGGCGGTTGCGAGCCATGCCAATTCGACCTCGGGCGACAACGCAGTCTATTTGCTCCAGTCAAAGGACGGCCAACGCCTATCAGGAAACATCGCGAGTGCGGACGTCCCGTTGGGCTGGTCGACCGTTGACGGCTCGTTATTGGGTTTTCCCTCCGGTAAGGATTATCGGGTCTATTCCAATAAGGTCGATGACCAGCCGTTGATTGTCGGACGAAGCTTTGAAGAAAGCCAGGAGTACCTGGAGATCGTTCGCAGCAGCTTCGGCTGGGCAACAATCGCGGTTCTTGCTCTTGCCGTGGCTGGCGGTGCATTGCTGGCCTACCGCGTGCAACGGCGGTTAGAGGCCATCGCAACAACGATGCGCGATATCGGTTCGGGTAAGCTCGACGCAAGGATTTCGCTTGTTGGCAATGGGGACGATGTTGATGTCCTTTCCGCCCAGGTCAATGATGCGCTTGGCCGGCTCGCTGCCCTTGTCGAAGGGATGCGGCAAGTCAGCACCGATATTGCTCACGATCTGAAGACACCGCTGCAGAGATTGTCGCTAACCATCGATCAGGCAATTGACAAGCTTTCCGCGGGCGGCGACGGCAACGCAGAACTGCTTGAGGCAAAGGAGGAAAGCACTCAAATCAACGCCACGTTCGACGCGCTTTTGCGCATCGCCCAGATCGAGGCCGGTGCACGACGCGCGCGCTTTCGTGCCATTGACATGCAACAGTGCGTTGCAACCATCGCCGAAATCTATACGGACGTCGCAGCGGACAACGGTCAAGAGCTTGTCCTGAGCGAGACGACCTGCGACCCGATGCTGGTTGATGGCGACGAAGAACTTCTGGTGCAGCTTTTTGCAAACGCTGTTGAGAACGCGATCCGACACTGCCCACAAAGCGCGCGCATTGAGATCGGTGCCAGTCTTATCGCTGATAGAGTCAGGGTCGAGGTTGCGGACAACGGACCAGGAATACCGGAGAGCGAGCGCGAGAAGGTGTTCCAGCGACTCTACCGCCTCGACAAAAGCCGGACAACGCCCGGAACGGGTCTCGGATTGAGTTTGGCCAAAGCGATTGCCGATCTTCATTACGCCCAAATTATCATGCTGGATAACCGCCCCGGCTTGCGCGTTGAAGTCAATTTTCCCATCTCGAAACGTGCAAGGACGCGACACGGCGCTACTTCGCCTGTCTCGAGATCAGCTGAAGGTACGGTAGATCATGAATTCTAGCCAAGGCTCCAGCTTCTTGGACAACGTGCTGCGGCATGCGGTGAAAGGTTTCGCCGCGATCCTTGTTCTGGCGGTTGCCATTGCAAGCTACTACTGCGTCATGCGGCTCGGCGGCAATTTTCACACGACAATTCCCGGTGAACTCTACCGCTCCGCTCAGCTCAGTCCCACGCAGCTGGCGTCATATCATAGCGCTTACGGCATCAAGACGATTGTCAATCTGCGCGGTGAACACGTCGGCCAGGCTTGGTACGACAAGGAGGTTGCAGCGTCATCCCGGCTGGGGATCAACCACTTTGACTTCCCAATGTCGTCCCGCAAGCAACTGTCCCGGGACGAAGCCATGGCGCTCATTTCGATACTGGAGAAGGCGGAGAAGCCGATCCTCATCCATTGCGAAGGCGGTGCCGATCGTAGTGGGTTGGCCGCCGCGCTCTACGTAGCAGCATTGGCTCATGGGAGCGAAAAGCAGGCTGAAGCGCAGATGTCCATCCAGTATGGACATATCTCGCTATCTCCCAATCCAGCCTTCGCAATGGACCGCACATTCGAAGCGCTTGAACCATGGCTGGGCTTTCCGCATTCCTAAGACCGGTGCCGTTCAAGGTTGGGGGTTAGAACCTGGCGACGATTTTCTATCGATTGTGGTTGTCTCGGCCGTTGATCGTGATTCTACAGAACCTTACCGTAACTTATAGATCGAATTAGTTCGCTTTCAGCCGGGGCGTTCAGCCTGTTGTCAGCATCCCCGCAAAAAACGTGATGGAGATTATCCCAGCGCGCGGGCACATGGTGACGGCAACTTTTCAACAAATTCCTTCTAGCGGCACTTTTGAGACAGGCCAACTTCCGGTTGATAATCAAAACTATGCCTCGGTGGACGCGGTTATCACACGAAATGGTGTGTTGATCGCGGTCTGCTTGAGCATCGTCTTGATCTTGGTCGCCGTCCTGCTCCGCCCCTTGATACCAATTGATGAAACGCGGTACATGACCGTCGCTTGGGAAATGTCCCACACGGGTGACTGGCTTGTCCCCCACCTTAACGGTGAGCCGTACAGTCATAAGCCACCGATGCTTTTCTGGTTGATCAATGCCGCATGGAAAATGGCTGGCTCACCCAGCGAACTTGTCGCCCGGTTGGTTCCTGCCGCCTCCTTACCGTTGAATATTCTTCTGACATTCATCCTTGGAAGCAAGATTGCGCGCCGGAGCCATGCCTCGATTGCCGCATTGGTCTTGCTCGGTTTCGCGGCTTTTTGCCTGTTCTCTTCGCTCGTATTGTTCGACCAGCTACTTGCCGCGGCGAGCTTGTTGGGTGTCATTGGTCTGGTCGACGCAGCAAAGGGAAAAGTCTGGCGAGGCTTTTTGCTTTTTGGTTCTGCTATTGGATTTGGACTTCTGGCCAAAGGCCCGGCAATTTTCATTCACGTTTTGCCCGCGGCTTTGCTGGGTCCGCTTTGGGTGCCTACGAAAACGCGATGGTCCATGTGGTATCTGTCGCTATTGGGCGCTATTGCGTTAGGCGCCGGCATAGGACTTGCGTGGGCCATCCCCGCCGCCCGCTCTGGCGGAGCAGAATATGCGAATATGATTCTTTGGGGACAGACGGCCGGGCGGATCGTACATTCGTTTGACCATGCGCAACCGTTCTGGTTTTACGCCGCCGTATCGCCCCTCCTGCTGTTTCCCTGGGTCTTGAGTCGTAACGTTTGGGCTGCGGCACTGGGCAAATCCGGGATCCCAAAGGACCGCTTGCAACGGCTTCCATTGATCGTCGCACTGGCGAGTTTCGTATTTTTCAGCGCAATCTCAGGCAAGCAAATCTACTATCTGGTTCCTGCCCTGCCTTTCGTGGCAATTGCAATTGCCCAAATCTTGGTTAACCGGCAAGGGGTGAAATTGAGCGAACCGGGCTTTGCTGTACTCTTCCTCACTATTGGGTTGGCGGTGTTCGCTTTTGCACTGTTACCGCACAAGGTTTCGACTGCGCAGATCGCGATAAACCCATGGATCGGCGGGCTTTTTCTCACGATGGCGGCCATAGCCTGGCTGCTGCGCCGCAATCTGTTTGCCGTTACCATTTTCACGACCTGCGGATTGTTTTTTGGAGCACATCTGGCAGGCTATGTCGGAGCCTTCGGTCCGTTCGACCTGAACCGGCTGGGCAAACAATTGCGCGATCACCCGAACGCACAGGTTGCATACAGCGGCGGCTACAAGGGACAGATCGGCTTCCTTGGTCGCCTTGACAACCCGGTGGTTGAGGTCGACCGTTCGAATGCGGCTGCCTGGCTAAGGGTACACAAGGATGGCATTCTCGTCGCATCCGGCCATGATTCTGCGAAAATCGTCCCCGAGCGCGCACCCGACGAGACGCAACCCTATCGGGGAAATGAAATCAGTATGTGGCTGCCGAAAAAATAGGCCTGAGCAAACATATTCACGCCATTGCCTCGTCCCTATTCGATTGCTCGTAGATTATGGGGGCTACCCATTCAAGCGAGGTGGTGCCGCCGATACCTCCGACAGGCAGAGCGCCCATGCCCTACCTTAGATGTCCTCACCCGGCCGATGATGTCGCGACGTCGGTAGTGATGTCGCCAAACTCGGCGACGATCTCATCCATAAGGGAGTGCCCAATTAAGCGGCACAACAGCTAAGCACAATGATTTATTTCATTACGTATTGCGAAGAATCTTCTTATCTGGGATCGTTTAAGCAATAGAGGAGGAAATATAAAAGAATTCAAGTGGAGGAGACGGGCAGGAAACATAGTTGAAGTAATCTCTGTTAAGGAGCAATGACTATGATTTCACAAGACCGAAAAACCCCGCTTGCGGGTCGACCGACCTCCATTCGAATCGCCTCCTATGGTGTTCTTGGGATCCTGTCGACCGTTTTCACAACGTCAGTCATGCCGCCGATATTTACCTCGACGTCAGTTCGAGCCGTCGTCAACGCTCCTGTCACGTCGATAACGTCCCCAATCAGTGGTACTGTCACTAATGTACAGGCAATGCGGGATCAATTTCCTGAAGGACCCGTTGCGGTCGTCGAGAATGAACGCGTCGATCGCTCCACCCTTATCGGACTTCAAGTCGAGTCGACGTCACTTCGAAACGAATTGACGCTCAAGCAGGGCAACCTTGAGGATTACCGCAGGCGCGTCAAGGACCTTGAAACAGAGCTCGCAACCCAGCAGAGTGCTCTAATTGCCCGCACGAGCAATGCCCTCCGTGACGCTGAAGTCTCGCTCAACCTCGCCACATACTCGGCCGAGAACGAAAAACTCGATTCCGAACGCAAGCTCCGGCTGGTTTCGAAGGGCGTGTTTCCTGGAACCAAGGACGAACTGATCAATAAGATCAAATGGGAGGATGCCAAGGTCGAGGGGGCCAAGATCAAAGTGGCGATGTCGACGGATGACCTCAACTTTGCGCAGCGAGGCATCTATGTGGGCGACAATAACCAGTATCTGCAGAACCTCCAGAACGAAATACGCGCGCGAACAGCCGATATTTCGCAAATCGACATGCAGATTGCGTCGATAAGAACACGCCTTGCTGAGCTCCAAAACTTCACTGACGCCGAGAACAGGCGCATCAACAAATTGGCGAGGGCAGAAGTCGGCGTTGCACCGTCCGAAAAGATTTACAAGGCCATTGCGCAAGCCGGAAAACAGGTGAATGCGGGCGATACCCTTGTTCAATCCGTAGATTGCAGCGACGCCTTCGTAGTGGCCATCTTTTCGGAACGCCAAGCACAGGCGTTATCGATCGGATCGAAAGTTCTCGTCAAGTCGGATGCATGGCAGCAGCCAGTCCATGGAAGGGTAAGCCGGCTCCTGCCGCGCACCACCGACCGCGTTGATCTCGATTACGCGGTGCCGTTCCCGCCGACGGAGCGACGCGAACTCTACGCGTTCATCGTGCCGGAAACTTCGGACGCTGACACCGCAAAGAGCTTCTGTTCGGTCGGCACATGGGTGGAGGTAGAACGGCCATGGGACTGGCCGCGCAAGGCCGGCAACTATCTAGTCGCGGCGACGGCAACGCTCAAGGAGGAGGTCAACGATCTGGAGATCGCATTGACAAGAAGCGTTTCCAGGCTCGCGCTGACCGTGCCATCTTTCTTAAACCGGGCTGCTGCCGCCGAGGCAAACGTTCATGCAAGCGCAGCAGGGACATCGCCACTCGATATGGCACGACGGGTAACGGCTCAATGCTCGGAGCGAGAATGCCGGGCGCCTGCCTATCTCTTCAAGGACCAGGTAGAGACGCCGACGACCACATTCAGCCGCGAGCGTCCTATCACGGATACACGGACGATATTTGAAGCGCGATGGAATTGAGATGCGTCTGCGAAAGATCGCGGGCGCGCTGATTATTGGTGTTCTGGCAACATCGGCGCATGGAGCGGACCGTCAATCGGGGTTGGCTCTTTGTGCGGCGATGGCAAAAGTGATGGTACAGCCCCCGGCCGAAAATGGTGCGTTTCTGCCGAGCTACCTGTCCTCAGAAAGCGGCGAAGCGCTTCCGCAGCCAATGCAGGACACCGCTTTTGTCTACGACAATGCACTGGCTGTGATGGCTTTTATTGCTTGCGATCAGGTGGACCGTGCGCGCGCGATCGGCGATGCATTTCTTGCCGCCGCTTTGAAGGATCGTTTCTACAAGGATGGCCGCCTCCGCAACGCCTATCGTTCAGGTGTTGTCGCGGAAAAAATCATATTGCCGGGTTGGTGGGATGATACTGCCAATCGCTGGGCGGAAGACGAGTATCAGATAAGCACCGCTTCAGGAAATGTCGCCTGGGCCGCGCTGGCCCTTCTCCAACTTAACGAAAAGACATCCGACTCCAAATATTTGGCAGGCGCGGAACGCCTCGCAGACTGGCTGGCGGCATTGGACCGAGATGATGAGAACCCAGGGATTGCCGGCGGCTATTACGGCTTTGAACCGAACGCAGTCCGCATCGAGTGGATGTCCACAGAGCATAACATCGACACGTTGGCGGTGGCCCAATGGCTCTGGTTGAAAACCGAGAATCCGCAATGGCAGCATCTTGCCGAGAGTAGCCTGCGCTTCCTGACCGCAATGTACCGCGAGAAGCGCCATTTTCTGATTGGGACGGACATTGCCGGAAGGCCGGTCGATGGGGCCGACATCTGGCTGGACGTACAGGTCTGGCCAGTGTTGGCTGTACCCCCCTCACAACGTCTCGCCTCCTCGGAGGAAACCATGAAGTTACTCGACGCGAGCTTCGCAGTTCCGGGTGGATACGACTTCAACAGCGATCGCGATGGCCTATGGGTTGAAGGAACGGCGCAAGTCGCCTTGATGCTGGGTATAGCGGGCGACCGTGCGCGGGCGTCAAGCCTCATCGACAGCAGTCTTCGATACGTCGATCCGGGCAGTGGCTGGCTTTTCGCTACCCCTAAGGCACAGCTTTCAACAGGCCTCACAATCGACGCCATCGGTCAGGGGAGCGCCTTTACGTACCATCATTGGCCGCATCTTGGAGCGACGGCGTGGACCGTCCTCGCCGCGATGGACTTCAACCCCTTCCAACCCAACTGAGGCGACATGTTTTTCAATGCTGACAATGACGCTGCCGGAGTTCTGCTGTTCGATGTCGGCATTGGGTTGATGTTCATCGCCTTCGCGAAACTTGCCGACCGGACTCGCCTCCTGGACAGGCTGCTGTTCGGCGGCATGACAATGCTCTCACTTGTGCTTTACCTGTCTTGGCGGTGGCTTGATACGCTGCCGGATCTTGAGCTGACCGGAGCCAGCCTGTGGCAGCATGGGTACTTTACCTTCGAGGCGATCTCGATTGTCTATGCGCTGGGTTCGATCATCATACTCTTTCGAAGTTCCGACTGGACGAACGAGGCCGATCTTCGCCAAGGGCAGATGCAAATGACGGGAATTTACCCCTCCGTCGATGTCTTCATCTGTACCTATAACGAACCGATAAACATCCTCGAGAAATCGGTGATAAGCGCGAACGCCATGGACTATCCGAAGCTGCGCGTATTCGTGTGCGACGACACGCGCCGCCCTGAAATCAGGGAATATTGTTCGCGGGTCGGCGTGAACTATTTAACCCGTCCCGACAACCAGCATGCAAAGGCGGGAAATCTCAACAACGCTCTGCAGGCGACCAACGAACCAAACGATCGTTCGGACTTGATCATGGTTCTTGATGCCGATTTCGCCCCGCAAGAAAACTTTCTCATGCGGGTTGTCGGCTTGTTCGGCGACGAAAGCGTCGGGCTCGTCCAGACGCCGCAGTTTTATTTCAACTCTGATCCGATCCAGCACAATCTTGGCGTTCGATCATGCTTCGTCGATGATCAGAGGGTGTTTTTTGACACTTTCCAGCCCGCCAAGGATGCGGTGGGTTGTGCATTTTGTGTGGGAACGAGTTTCGTCGTACGCCGGTCTGCGCTCAACGAGATGGGCGGATTTCCCCACGAAGCACTTTCGGAAGACATGCTCCTCACATACAGGCTGATGGAACGCGGCTACATAACACGGTGGCTGAATGAGAAGTTGAGCGTCGGGCTTTCTGCCGAGGGGATTCCTGAGTACATTACCCAGCGGACGCGCTGGTGTCTTGGCACGATTCAGATCGGACTTCTCAGAGACGGTCCGTTGTGGCTTGGCAACTTCACGCTGACGCAGCGTCTGCACTATGTCCACGGCCTTCTGTGCTGGCTGTCGAAACCGTTCATTCTCTGCATGCTGTTTGCGCCATCGATCTACTGGCTGTTCGACGTGACGGCGATCCAGGCCGACGAGATCGTCTTCATGAAGTATGGAATCTCGGCCCTTTTCGTGTTCTGGAGTTATTCGTCATGGATTTCGGCAGGGCGAACACTACCGCTTTTCACCGAGGTTACGCATGCAATCACGGCGCTGCCGATCACCATTGCTCTCTGGCAGGCGGTGCGCCAACCTTTCGGGCGACCGTTCAAGGTGACAGAAAAAGGTGGCGACCGATCAACGATCCGGATCCATGCACCCACAGCGATTTTCTTCGGCTTGGTTACGTTGCTTTCGGCGATTTCCGTTGCCACAACGGTATTCGTCTGGAGTTCACCGACGGAATTCTCGCAGCGCGATTGCCTCAACCTCGTGTGGTCTGCTTTCTCGATGCTTATTGCCTTCGTCAGCCTTCTCGTCTGCATAGAACTGCCCCGGTTCGGCCAGGAGGAATTGATCAAGGTCGCGGTCCCTGCCACGTTGCGGCTCGGTGACGTCGTGCGTCAGGTGGAAATCGAAGCGATGTCGACCGAGCACGTTGTGATCAGTAATTTAGACGCGCTGGGCAGTGGAGACAAAGCACTCCACCTTGCTGGGGTCGGCTGGATAAAGATCGACCTGAACGGTGAAAATTCCAGAAACGCCTTCCGAATCTCGCCGGGTTTCGAGCAGCATAACGCGATCCTTCGCACGCTCTTTCGCCAAGCGCCCAACAATGTTGCAAGTACGGGAACGCTAGGCCAATCCATGCTGACGCTCTGCAAACGCGCATTCATTGGCTGACCGGAAGTGGCTGCGAATCTTGATCGCGGCGCGCAAAAAGGAAGGCTCACCAATTGGCGACAAAGAACACAGCGAAGCACGCGCACACGTCAACAGCCAGAATAATCTTGTTGGTCTTCTATCCGGCATATGCCGGCATGACGTTGGCCGAATTCCGGGACCTGTACCTGCTCCCTCTCTTCGGATTCCCGCCACGATTCGCTGTTCGAACCAAGTGAGGCCCGAAAAGCGTCAATCCTTCGTTTCGAAAGCCTCCGGTTCATATTCTCGCAGGCCCTGCTCCTTGGAGAATAGGACGCAGGGGCCATTCGAACCACGAGGGTCGTATGCAAAGCCTTTCGCTGCCAAAGCCTGCGTAATTTCACGGATGCCTGGCAATCCGTAGAGGTGATCGTGCAGTTCAAGGAAGACCCGCTCAATGCCAGGAAGCTCAGATCTTCCAAGTAGATCTCGTTCAGCGCCCTCAATGTCCATGACGAGAACGTTAATGGCATGATCTGCAATAAAACTATCAATGTTTGTTGACGCCAGTGATATTTCGCGTTGGTAAGGACCTTGATTTTTGTCCATGGACGACATCCAAAGATCCTGTCGAACATAGAACGGAACGGTACGAGGTTCACCCGCCGCCAACAATCCCTGCGACAGAACGACATTGCCAAGATTGTTTGCATTGATCACACGATGTGCAAGTGCCGCTGTCGATGGATTTGCTTCGAATGACCACACTCGGACGCCCGGAACCTTTGCGATAAGCGACGTAATGACGCCGATTCCTGTCCCCAGTTCCAGCACCCGATCATTCAACCTTACGGCCTTGAAGACCCACTTGGCCTCTTTCGCTTCGTAGCTGCCACTTGTAAGAGCCCGCCAGATAGCTGGTGAAACCTCGTCTGGTGTCAGAGGTACCGTAATCCCATGAACGGTCAGTAAATCCAAACCAAACTCCTTTGGATGCTTATGAGGTTGCGGCCGCCAGATCGCTGTGTTCAAGAATGACAATGCGGAATTGGGCCGGAACGGCTCACCCTCTGCCAAATACTGCTTGGGCATCGACCAGACGTTCGTATTCCATCAAGCCATCGTAATCGACAACTTGGCGATGATGCTCCAACCGCGCTGCAGGTACGGGCATGCCCATCAAGTAGCCTTGAACCTGCTCGCATCCAACTTGTTTGACGCATGCGAATTGCTCTTCGGTCTCGATGCCCTCAGCGATCGTGGTCATCCCGAGGCTTCGACCGACTCCTGTCACCAATTCAACGATGGCGAAGGCATCTGCGCGGGTTGTAACGTCGCGGACGAAAGAGCGATCGATTTTAATTTTGTCGAAGGGAAAACTCCTGAGGCTGCCAAGCGACGAATATCCGGTGCCAAAGTCGTCCATCGCTATCTGGATGCCAACTGCCTTCAGTTCCGTCAAAGTGTCAAGCGTCTGTTCATTCTTGTCCAACAGCACAGATTCGGTGATCTCAAGCTCCAGTCGATTCGGATCGAGACCACTTTGAGTGAGTATGGTAACGACGCTCTGAATGAGATTTCGACTGCGGAACTGTACTGGCGACAGATTGACCGCAACTTTGAGCGACCTTGGCCAACGGGCCGCCTCCAGGCAAGCCGTTCTTAAAACCCACTCCCCCAATTCATGGATTAGGCCGATATTTTCGGCGACCGGAATGAATTCTGAAGGGGGAACTTGGCCGCGTATCGGATGGAACCACCGCAGGAGGGCTTCGTAGCCACAAATCTCGCGCGTAATTGTATTCACTTGCGGTTGGTAAAATAGTTCCAACTCTCCATTCCGCAGCGCCTGCTTGAGGTCAGCCTCGAAAGATTTTTTCTCCGTCAATCTTGTTTGCATCTGCGATTGGAAGACACACGCATGGCCGGAGCCGAGAGACTTTGCCTCGTAAAGCGCAAGGTCCGCGTGCTTGAACAGTTCATCCGCGTCGGGTTCCGCTTCCGATATGGCAACGCCGACGCAAGTACCGATTTTGATCTCCCGTTCACTGACCTGGTAGGGAAAACTGATTTCATCCATCACGTGACGAGCAAAATCATAAGCCTGTATCTCGCTCAGGCCCGCGGTCAGGATCGCGAACTCATCGCCGCCCAACCGGCAGATGAGATCACCGTCGCGACTGAGTTTTGTGAGGCGACTTGCGACCGCTTGGAGGAGACCGTCGCCCACGTCATGACCTAGCGTATCGTTAACATCCTTGAATCCATCGAGATCAAGGAGAAAGATCACAGCAGTTGGTCCGCCAGCGATCGCTGTTTTCAACCGCGCTTCAAGGTCCGTGCGAAACAAAATACGATTGGGGAGCCCGGTGAGCGCATCATGGTGGGCAACATGCTTCAGACGATAGTTCTGTAGCTTCAATTCCCCTGACGCCTCGCGAAGGTTATCCGTCAAGTCCTTCATCTTGCGGTGAGCACCGTCCAGGAGGCTGTTGTGGCGCAGGAGCAGAACAACAAGCCCCACCCCGCAGAAAATCAACCCGCCCGCAAGCCCGGTATAGATGAGATGGAGCTGCCGTAATTCTGCCTGAGCAGCGTCTATCAGTCCCACATCGAACTCAACCGCAGTGGATGCAAGCGCAGTCATCGACGCATCCAAGGCAGCCATCGATTCCAGTATGGTCTTGAGACCTTCGGAATCGAGGGCGTCGAGCCGCTGATCAAGCGTCTCGAGAACATTGGTAAGCTTTAGAAGCAGCTCGCGTCGCTGAGGGTCTTGCTCGACGAAAGCATGGAGATTGCCCTGCTTCAGAAGTTCCATTCGGCCAATCATGATATCAAGACGGAGGCGGACCTCATCGCGATTAACATCGTCCATACCCAGAGCATAGGCGGCCAAGCGATGTTCGAGTCTCATATATTCAGAGACCGTCTGACCAACAGCCCAGGAGTCATTATAGCGGGCAAACTTCTGCAGCGCTGTTTGCCGCTCGGCAATGACATAGGCGATGTATGCCGTCGCCACGACAAAGCAACAGATAATGATCCCGAGAAACCGCTTCACACTGTGTCTCTACTCGATTATCAGTTTGGCCACCTGCCAGGCGGATCGTGTGTAATAGGTCTGGCTTTGCAGCTGCGGATCACTGTCGTAAGGATAGACAATGAACAACGGCCCCTTATCGCGCACGGGCATGTAATTCCCATCGCGCTTCAGGGCGAGCAGGACCTTGAATTTCTTGAAGTCATCCAGGGGAATGGTGGTCACGTAGTCGTTGAGTGCAACTGCCGTCACTTTCGTTCCTGTCGCCCCCACCAGTTCCATAAGCTTATCGAGGGGTACGCCCTCGAAGCGTACGCGGGCGTCGTACCATGGGGTTGCAGTTTCGATGGTCTGCAAGCCGATTTTTTCCAGCATCGCACGGTCGAATTCTGCCGCGGAACCGTTGTTCGTGTTTTCAATTTTCCCGGATACAACCAGTATTGCCTTACCTTCCGGCTTGGCAAGCGATCCGGCGAATGCGTTTGAAATCGTGACGATCGACAACGCCATATAGATAAAAAGGCGGATAAAGTTCATTGCACATCTCCATTATTAATTAGGTTAATAGCGCAAATGAACTAAAATGAGGATCAAAAAATAACATAGCTTCGCATCCTTTCGTGGCTGGGCACGAAATGAATAGCCTTGTAGCAAGATACATTTATCTGCGATCATGAATCCATTAACGCCAGCAAGACATCCTGGAAAATTCAGATGGGCACTGCCAATAGGTTCCTCGCCGATCCAAACGAGATGTTGCCGGGATAACGATCGCTTTTGTCAAACGATTCTAAGGCGCTGATTTGATTGGCCTGCCGCGGCCGAGTGCGCCATCGGCGCGGGCCTGTAGATAGGCATAGATATCATCGATGTAGGGTGCGATGTTGGGGTCTTCGGCGAAGCCCTTCATGACGGACGTGCCGCTGGATTGGCCACCGCTGACAATGCGCCGGAATGCGTCGGCCTCGGGCAGGTGGTCAACGAGGGGGGTGGCGAAAGTCGACCCCATGCCATCCGGGCCGTGGCAGTGACTGCAGCTACCCTGATACAGCCGGTAGCCATGGTAGGTCCGGGCATCGACCTTGCCGCCCGTGATCCTGTAGAACTTGCCGGCAGTTGTTTCAGTCTGTGCAGAAGCGCCGGCAATAGCTCCCAGACTGGAAACGATGGCAGACAGCAGAAATACTTGCTTTAACAGGCGACTGGTCGCGATCCGGCGCGCTGCGCTGCACTGCGACCAGCCCTTTGTCTCAACGTGAATTGGCGACATCGCTCGGAAGCGCAAGCGCTTGATGTGCGACGAGTGTGTCCCTGTCGCCGGTATCCAGCAGCATCGTCGCGGCATTCTCGCCGCAAGTAAGGTTGACCGAGCGGCCTTCCTCGCTGTCGAGGCCCACGACCTGCCCTGGGTTCAACACCAGACGCACACGTGTCGCTGATGCCGTTGGCACTGTCTCGAGCGCATCTTTATCTATGACCATGAACGCAACGAAGCAGGTAGCGTTCTGCTGCTGCACGAAATAGCCGCTCATGGTTTTCGAACCGAATTCATGGCTGATACTCTGGATTGGCTGATACCGTATTTGACTTCCCATCGTCTCCAGCGATCCGCTTGTCGCTGCCGGTGCCCAAGCGCACAGGCTCGCAGCGATCGTCCCAGCACCTGCCAAGATGCTTAGTGGGCTTATGCGTAACATCATTCTTCCTCCTGATCAGGTGACGCGGCTAGTCGCCACCCCGTGTCAATTTCTGACGCGGTGCCGACACCCTTCTTCAAAAGCCAAGTTCAAAAGCCAAGGCCTTCGCGAACGTGGTCATACAGTCGCGCATCGCCGAGCCTCCTCCGAGATCGGCGAACTCATCAATGGTCCTGGCTATGTGAGCCGAGCGGAAACTCTTAATAGGTGACGCCGTTTAGTCAGCTCCAGCAACACCGTGCTCGTCGGCTTCGGTTTCCGATTTCTTTGCGAATAATTTCGCAATTCTCCGTCGATAAGAGCATCGCGATATTCCGCCTGCTCCAGCGAGAATTCAATGCACCACTTGGAATTAATCAGTCTCGGGTAAGCCAATTTGATAAGCTTCCAGGGGCTCGTGATCCGTTACTCTGAAACGAGTGGAGGCGTATACACCGCGACGCATACCTTCGCAGTTAGGTAGCAATAATCACCAGATCTGCATCCAGCATGACATAACCTCGATTCGTTCCACCGTTGCCTTGGCACTATTGTTGGAGGGGTGCTTTCTAACATCGGAGCGAGATTAACTCCGATCGAGGGTGTCCACGCCGATCACAATACGATTGCAATGAGTTAACGCCCAGCATTCAACATTACCGATACCAGAGAAGGAATTGACGGTTGAGACAAGATTCTGCGGCAATCGAGTCAAACATCATCCGGTAACGAGTCAAGTTTCCGCTGGGCGCTACACCGAAGCAGCGATTCGCCTATTGCAAGATCTCCTTCACGATGCCGCTGGCCTTGCTGAAATCCATCTGCCCGGCATATTTTTCCTTCAGCGCATTCATGCACTTGCCCATGTCGCGCAAGCCGCTTGCGCCGATTTCATCGATGACCTTCGAACAGGCTTCACGGATATCGGCCTCACCCAGCTGCTTCGGCATGAAGTCGCGGATGATCTCGATCTCCGCCCGCTCCTGCTCGGCAAGTTCGGCACGTCCGCCCTCCTCGTAGAGTTTCGCTGATTCCTCGCGCTGCTTGATCATCTTGGCAAGAATGGAGCTGATCTCCTCATCGGTTACCGGTTCCTTGCCCGCGCCGCGATTGAGGATATCGCGATCCTTGATGGCGGCCATGATCAGGCGCAGCGTCGGCACGCGGCCCTTGTCCTGGGCCTTGATGGCCGTGGTCAGTGCTTTGGCGATCGTATCGCGCATGTCGGCAGTCTCCTTATGGTCCACGCACACTAGCCGTGACCGCGACCTGAAACAATCATCGTGAATCCCGCACTTGGCTGAATTCACGAAGAGTTTTCGTGTCGCAATTGACCGGAGGCGCGGCTTTGTTTATGGACTGGGCCTTAGCCAGACTTTTTTTGTTGTTGCTGCGGTGGAGCGCTTTACCGGCCACCGCGTTCAGCCATGTCATATGGAATAGTGGACGGCATTTTTCAATGCCCGCAACGGCAGCAACGCACGGCGACAAACACGATGCAACCACGCTCAGGAGTGCCGCATGACCGCCACGATAATGACAGACGCCGTTGCGCAGCATGGTCCGAAGACCGCTGCATGGACCGAAATAAAGCCGACGGCTGTCCTCGTTCTCGCCGATGGTACGGTCATCGAAGGCAAGGGCCTCGGTGCGACCGGCAGCTGCGAGGCGGAAGTCTGCTTTAA
Source organism: Hyphomicrobiales bacterium (assembly GCA_900473175.1). Classification (GTDB taxonomy): domain Bacteria; phylum Pseudomonadota; class Alphaproteobacteria; order Rhizobiales; family Rhizobiaceae; genus Phyllobacterium. Next base: position 34,286 of record UCKM01000023.1, read on the forward strand.
CACGGCGCTCACCGGCTATGAGGAAATCCTCACCGATCCCTCCTATGCCGGTCAGATCGTAACCTTCACATTTCCCCACATCGGCAATGTCGGCACCAACAAGGAAGACATCGAGGATCTGACGCCCGCAAACCGCGCCGGCGCTGTCGGCGCGATCTTCAAGGCCGACATCACGGCGCCATCGAGCTATCGCGCCGCCGATCATCTCGATCATTGGCTGAAAGCACGCGGCATCGTCGCCCTTGCAGGCGTCGATACCCGCGCACTGACAGTTCTGATCCGCGAGAAGGGCATGCCGAATGCGGTGATTGCCCATGACCCGGATGGGAAGTTCGACATCCCTGCACTGAAGCAGCGCGCGGCGGCATGGCACGGTCTCCTCGATCTCGACCTCGCCAAGGATGTCACCTCCGGCCAGACTTCGGTCTGGACCGAAAAGCCGTGGGTCTGGAACGAAGGCTTCGCCGAACAGGCAGCGCCGGAATTCCACGTGGTGGCCATCGACTACGGCATCAAGCGGAACATTCTGCGGCTGATCGCCGGTCTCGGGGCCAAGATCACCATCCTTCCAGCGACTGCAACGGCCGATGATGTGCTCGCCCATAAGCCGGACGGCGTCTTCCTGTCCAATGGACCCGGCGACCCGGCAGCCACCGGCAAATATGCCGTTCCCGCCATCAAGGACCTGATCAAGACCGATATCCCCGTTTTCGGCATCTGCCTCGGCCACCAGATGCTGGCACTTGCCCTTGGCGGCGACACCAGGAAGATGCATCAGGGCCACCATGGCGCCAATCACCCGGTACGCGACGACACCACCGGCAAGGTCGAGATCGTCTCGATGAATCATGGCTTCGCCGTCGATGCCCAGTCGTTCCCAGACGGCGTCGAGGAGACCCACGTGTCCCTTTTCGACGGGAGCAATTGCGGCCTGCGCGTTGTCGGCCGGCCGGTGTTCTCGGTGCAGCACCACCCGGAAGCCTCGCCCGGTCCGCAGGACTCGCACTACCTGTTCCGCCGGTTCTTCAACCTGATCCGCGCGCGCAAGGGCCTTGAGGCATTGCCCGAACGCGACCACGCCGCCTGATTCAAAAGAGATGCGTGGTTCGACAAGCTCACCATGAGGGAAGTGGATTGACTTCAGGGAGCCAATAGTGCGGACGCTGGCGATTTCCGGCTAAAGTTTGCTCCCTCCCTCATGGTGAGGTTGTCGAACCACGCACAACGCAAACTTACGCCACATCCTGGCCGGTGCTGGCTTTCGGGATCGTTCAACAGTCGCCAGGCGCCCAGAACCAGGCGAGACAGGCTCGGGCCATCGGCGTCGAGCGCGATACGCTTCTCATAGGACATGGAGATTCTACCTTGACTTGAATGGAAGTCATGCATGTCCAGAACAAAGCTCAGGTCGAGAAAATAGGCGGTAGCCGAACGACCACCTTTCATCCCGTCTCGCTCGATGCCAGCGCGCCAGGCACCAAAGCACCATCCTTGGCGAGAGAGGGCTTCTCCACGCGCAGCACGAACACGATCAGGCCGATCAGGACGAAGATGCCGCCAAGCACATAGGCCGCGCCGCTGAAGGTGACAGGGGCATCGGTTGCTGTGAAAATCGCAAAAATCTGGGTGAAGATCAGTGGCCCAATAATATTGGTGATGCTGAAGAGACTGGTCATCGCCCCCTGCAACTCGCCCTGCTCGGAGGCCGGCACCTTGGCGGACGCAATGCTGCGCATGGCCGGATCAGCCATGCCCTCCAGGCAGGTCGCAATGATCACCGCATAGACCAGCCAGCCTTGCCAGGCGCTGGCATAACCAAAGAAACCAAGCATGGCGAAGGTAAGCCCGATGACCGCCGTCCGCCACTCGCCAAACCTTGACACCACACGCGGCAGGACCAGGCCCATGATGATGGCGCTGCACATGCCATAGACGCCAAGCGAAAGTCCAATGTCGCTTTCGCTCCAGCCATAGCGGTAGCTGCCCACATAGGACCAGACGGAAGGATAAGCCATGTGACCGAGCGTCAGCATGAAGAAGGCGAGGCCAATCGGCAGGATGCCCTTGTGCATACGCATATGTTTCAATGCGCCGACCGGATTGGCGCGCCTCCATTCGAACGTCCGTCGGTTCTTGGCGTCCAGCGTTTCAGGCAGCATGAACCAAGCGACGATGAAGTTCAGGAATGAAATCGCTGCCGCTCCGAAGAACGGCACGCGAGGCCCGAACTCCCCAAGAAAGCCGCCAATAATCGGCCCCAGTATGAAGCCGATGCCGAAAGCGATGCCGAGAAGGCCGAAATTCTTCGCCCGGTTCTCGTCCGTGCTGACATCGGCGATATAGGCGGAAGCCGTCGAGTAGCTGCCGCCACTGATGCCGGCAAGGACACGGCCGATCAGGAGGATTGCGAAATTCGGCGCAAGTGCGCAGATCAGATTGTCGATTGCGAAGGTGATCACCGAAACCAGAAGCACAGGACGGCGGCCAAAACGGTCGCTCAAATTGCCGATCAGTGGTGCAAACACAAACTGCATTCCGGCATAGACGAAGAGCAGCCAGCCGCCATAAATCGCCGCTTGGCTGACATCGGAACCGGTCAGTTCTTCGAGATATTCGGGTAGCACCGGGATGATGATCCCGATGCCGATAATATCGAGGAGCAGGATCATGAAGACGAGGATAAGGCCGCGCTTGGCGAGGATCGGATCAATCATCGGAAAACTCAAAAAACGGGGTTACGTCCGCGATTGACGCGGAAAACTGTCATATTCGATCTGGTAGCCCGAAACAATCCGTGAACATGATCAGGAAACGGTTCAAACCGCCATCTCAATTTGCGGTTTGGACAATCGATTGCTGACAACTCCTGTCATTTCCTGCTGGCTGGCAAGGCAGAGAGGCAGCACTCGTCTAGCGAACATAGTGCGTCGGTACAGCGGTGGTCGCCTTCAACGTCTCCATGGAGACCGAGGCCGAGATGTCGAAGAACTCGACCTTTTCCACCAGCGTCTTGTAGATGCCGTCATAGGCTTCGACGCGTGGCAGCACGAGCTTCAATATGTAGTCGATCGTCCCGGTCATGCGATGCACCTCGACGATCTCCGGAATGTCGCTGATCGCCTTGCGAAATTGTTCCAGCCAATCGGCGGAATGACGCGCCGTTCTGACAATGACAAACATCGTCGTTGGCAGGCCCATGTGCGGGCGATCGAGGAGCACGACGCGGCGGGCAATATAGCCTTCCTCTTCAAGCCGCTGGATTCGCCGCGAGCATGCCGAGATGGAAAGGTTCACCCGATCGGCCAGATCCGACACGGCAAGCGATGCATCATCCTGCAGCAAATCAAGGATCCTGCGATCACGATCGTCGAACATGATAACCTCTACGCCCAGATTTTGCGTTCTCCAAGAATAATAGGCTGATATTTTGCGCCATCGCAAGTAACGATTGCAAACTTTGCGAACCATTTGCGTGCGCTCCACGCTATGTTCTGGGCATTCAACAATCAGAGGGAATTTGCATGCACACTATTGGGTTGATCGGCGGCATGAGCTGGGAAAGCACCGCAGTCTACTACCGCCAGATCAATGAGATGGTCCGGGCGCGCCTTGGCGGTCTCGCCTCAGCGAAGGTTACGATGCAATCGCTGGATTTTGCCGAAGTTGTCGCGCTGCAGAAGACCAACCGCTGGGATGAGGCCGCAGCGCTTCTCTCCGATGCCGCCAAGCGTCTCGAAAGTGCTGGGGCCGACTGCATTCTCATTTGCACCAATACGATGCACCTCGTCGCCGGGCCTGTCGCGGCTTCCGTCGGCGTGCCGCTTATCGATATCAGGTCCGAGACGGCGAAGACCCTCGCTGCCGCCGGGAAGAAGCGCCCGCTGCTCCTCGCCACACGCTATACGATGGAGCACGGCTTCTACGCTGACTATATGCGCGACGGCTTCGGCATCGAAGTTGTCGTTCCCAATGAGATTGATCGCGCCAAGGTTCACTCGGTGATATTCGATGAGCTCTGCTGCGGTATCGTCAAGGACGACTCGCGCAATGCACTGGAGAAGATCGTCCAGCGCGGCAAGGACGCCGGCGCCGACAGCGTCATTCTCGGCTGCACGGAAATCTGCCTGTCGCTGACCGACGACAATCTTGCCTTGCCGATGTTCGATTCGACGACAATCCATTCAAAGGCGGCCGTAGCGCATGCCCTGGGTTTCGATTTTGCGAGTGAACAGGACGCGGTTTAGTTCGCGGACGGGTTGCAAGACCCCTCCCTGCTGCTCCGCAGCCTCCCTCCCCACAAGGGGGAGGGTCTGGAGCTAAATTCTGGCCGATGCCGAAAGTGCCTTGGCCCGGGTGTGCGCTTCTTACCCTCCCCCTTGTGGGGAGGGACGGAGCGAAGCGACGGGGAGGGGTTTTGATTTCTAGATACTACCGCTGAACGTATCGCAGCTTTCGAGCTTGCCGCTATCGAAACCACGCTTGAACCACGTCGCGCGCTGCGCCGACGTGCCGTGGTTGAAGCTTTCCGGCACGACATAGCCCTGCATCTTCCGTTGCAATGTGTCGTCGCCGATTTGCTTGGCCGCATTCAATGCCTCTTCCAGGTCACCTGCCTCGAGTATGCCCTTTTGCTGGGTGAAGTGCCCCCAGATGCCGGCAAAGCAATCGGCCTGAAGTTCGACCCGCACTGACATGGCGTTCGCATCGGCCTCGCTCATGTTCTGGCGCATTGCGTTGAACTTCGGCAGCACGCCAATCAGGTTCTGCACGTGATGGCCGACTTCATGCGCCAGCACATAGGCTTGAGCAAAATCACCGGACGCACCGAATTTCCTGTCGAGTTCATCGTAGAAACTGAGGTCGATATAAAGCTTGCGGTCACCCGGGCAGTAGAATGGCCCGGATGCGGCACTGGCAAACCCGCAGGCTGATCGCACCTGACCGTTGAAAAGCACCATGGTCGGCGCCGGATAGGTCTTGCCCTGGGACTGGAAAATGCCGGTCCAGACGTCTTCGGTCTCGGCAAGGACGGTGCGGACGAACTGCGTCATCTCGTCATTGTTCTTGACCGAGGTGTCTCCCGACGGCGCCTCACTCTGGCTCGGCACCAACTGGCCGCCGCCACCGCCGGAATCGACGAGGATCTGCATCGGATCGATGTTTGTGCAGAACTTCAGAAACAGAAAGATTGCCGCCAGAATGACGATGCCCGAAAACCCGCCGCCGCGCGCCGTCCGCATGCCGCCCCCGGGAAAGCGAAAGCCGCCGCCTTGACCCATACCGCCGCCAAAGCCGCCGCTATCGTCGCCGCGTTGATCTTCAACATTGTCACTCTGCCTGCGGCCCTGCCAACGCATTTTCCGTCTCCCGATCACCCGCCGGCCCAAACGACCGATATGCTGCACTTTCAACAGTATAGTGCGATATTAGTTTCACGCACGATGCTATTTTTCAACGTTGGGCTCTCTTGATTGCATAATCAATTTTCGTGACCGGTTGATGCAAGGCAGCGCCACAGTGCCGAACAAGGCGAAAAACTGCGGCGAAAAAGCATGAAACCGCGCGTTTTTGGGGTTACGCAATACGATTCCTTTGCCTATAAGGCAGCCTTAGCCTCGCATCTGGAATTATGTGTCTGCCCGTACGGTCGAACCCCGTGCGGTTTTTTGTGCAGCACGCTGTGGATAGGAACCGAACATGCCAAAACGCACCGACATCAAATCTATTCTGATCATCGGCGCCGGCCCGATCATCATCGGTCAGGCATGCGAGTTCGACTATTCCGGCACCCAGGCTTGCAAGGCGCTGAAGGAAGAGGGTTACCGCGTCATCCTCGTCAACTCCAATCCGGCGACGATCATGACCGACCCGGAACTGGCAGACGCGACCTATATCGAGCCGATTACCCCCGAAGTCGTCGCCAAGATCATCGCCAAGGAGCGGCCGGACGCGCTGCTGCCGACCATGGGCGGCCAGACGGCGCTGAACACCGCATTGTCGCTGCGCCGCATGGGCGTGCTCGAACGCTACAATGTCGAGATGATCGGCGCCAATGCCGAGGCCATCGACAAGGCCGAAGACCGCGCGCTCTTTCGCGAGGCTATGGCCAAGATCGGCCTCGAAACGCCGAAATCCATGCTGGCCAATGCCACCGAAGTCAAGGATCTCGACCGGCGCCTGCACAAGGAACAACGTGAAGCAGTCAAGGCCAAGTATTCGGGCGCCGACCTCGATGTTGCCCTCGACAAGCTCGAGACCGAATGGCAACTCGGCGAAGGCGATCGCAAGCAGCGCTACGTGTCCCACGCCCTCGGCATGGCCGGCGCCGCGCTCGACCATGTCGGCCTGCCCGCGATCATCCGTCCCTCCTTCACCATGGGCGGCACCGGTGGCGGTATCGCCTATAACCGCACCGAGTTTTACGAGATCATCGGCAGCGGCCTGGATGCATCGCCGACGACCGAAGTGCTGATCGAGGAATCCGTGCTCGGCTGGAAGGAATATGAGATGGAAGTCGTCCGCGACAAGGCGGACAATTGCATCATCATCTGCTCAATCGAAAACGTCGATCCGATGGGCGTGCATACCGGCGACTCGATCACCGTCGCCCCTGCCCTGACGTTGACCGACAAGGAATACCAGATCATGCGCAACGCCTCGATCGCGGTGCTGCGCGAGATCGGCGTCGAGACCGGCGGTTCGAACGTGCAGTTCGCGGTCAATCCGGAGAACGGCCGCCTGATCGTCATCGAGATGAATCCGCGCGTGTCGCGCTCCTCGGCGCTTGCATCGAAGGCGACCGGCTTTCCCATCGCCAAGGTCGCGGCGAAACTCGCCGTCGGCTATACACTCGATGAGCTTGAGAACGACATCACCGGCGGTGCGACGCCGGCCTCGTTCGAACCGTCGATCGATTATGTCGTCACCAAGATCCCGCGCTTTGCCTTCGAGAAGTTCCCCGGCGCCGAACCAATCCTGACCACCGCAATGAAGTCGGTCGGTGAGGTGATGGCCATTGGGCGCACCTTCAAGGAATCGCTTCAGAAAGCCTTGCGGGGCCTTGAAACCGGCCTTACCGGCCTCGACGAGATCGCCATTCCCGGCACCGGCGAAGGCAATGACAACAATGCCATCCGCGCCGCCATCGGCACGCCCACCCCGGATCGGCTGCGCATGGTGGCACAGGCGCTCCGTCTTGGCCTTTCAGTCGAGGAAGTGCATGAAGGCTGCAAGATCGATCCCTGGTTCCTTGAACAGATGGCGGAAATCATCGCGACGGAAGCGCGCGTGCGCGAACATGGCCTGCCGCAGGACGCACAGAACCTGCGCATGCTGAAGGGCATGGGCTTTTCCGACGCACGCCTTGCCAGCCTTGCCAAGGTCGAAGCCAGCGACGTCACCAAGCTGCGCAACAAGCTTGATGTCCATCCGGTGTTCAAGCGCATCGACACCTGCGCCGCCGAATTCGCATCGCCAACGGCCTATATGTATTCGACCTATGAAGTGCCATTCGCAGGCACCCTTGCCTCCGAGGCGCAGGTCTCCAACGCCAAGAAAGTCGTCATTCTCGGTGGCGGGCCAAACCGTATCGGCCAGGGCATCGAATTTGACTATTGCTGCTGCCATGCCGCCTTTGCTCTGCGCGATGCCGGCTATGAAGCCATCATGATCAACTGCAACCCGGAAACCGTTTCCACCGATTACGACACCTCGGACCGGCTCTATTTCGAACCATTGACCGCAGAAGACGTGCTGGAAATCCTGCGCGCCGAACAGAGCGCCGGCACCTTGCACGGCGTCATCGTCCAGTTCGGCGGGCAAACCCCGCTCAAACTCGCCGATGCTCTGGAAAAGGCGGGCATTCCGATCCTCGGCACCTCTCCGGACGCGATCGACCTTGCTGAAGACCGCGACCGCTTCCAGAAGCTCCTGATCAAGCTCGATCTTGCCCAACCGAAGAATGGCATCGCCTACTCGGTCGAACAGGCCCGCACCATCGCCGGCGAGCTTGGCTTCCCGCTTGTCGTTCGCCCGTCTTATGTGCTGGGTGGCCGCGCCATGCAGATCATCCATGACGAGCGCTCCTTGCAGAGCTACCTGCTCGACACGGTTCCTGAACTTGTTCCCGAGGATATCAAGCAGAAATACCCGAACGACAAGACCGGGCAGATCAATACGCTACTCGGCAAGAACCCGCTGCTGTTCGATCGTTATCTGACTGAAGCGATCGAAGTCGACGTCGATTGCCTCTGCGATGGCAAGGACACCTGGGTCTCCGGCATTATGGAGCACATCGAAGAAGCCGGCATCCATTCCGGCGACAGCGCCTGCTCGCTGCCGGTTCACTCGCTTTCGGCCGAGACGGTCGCAGAACTCGAGAAGCAGACCGCGGCACTCGCCAAGTCCCTCAATGTCGTCGGCTTGATGAACGTCCAGTACGCCATCAAGGATGGCACCATCTACGTGCTTGAGGTCAATCCGCGCGCCTCGCGCACGGTCCCGTTCGTGGCGAAGACCATCGGCACACCGATTGCGAAGGTTGCGGCGCGTATCATGGCGGGCGAAACGCTCGATGGCGCGCTCGGCAACTACGGCGGCAAGCCATCGACCACGCAGCGCAAGCACATTGCTGTCAAGGAAGCCGTGTTCCCATTCGCGCGTTTCCCTGGTGTCGACACGCTGCTCGGGCCGGAAATGCGCTCAACGGGCGAAGTCATGGGCCTCGACTATGACTACGCCCTCGCCTTTGCCAAGGCGCAACTCGGCGCCGGTGTTGATCTGCCGCGCGATGGGACCCTGTTCGTCTCGGTTCGCGATGACGACAAGCCGGGTATCCTAGCTTCGGTCAAGCGTCTGGCGGGTCTCGGTTTCAAGGTCCTCGCGACCGGCGGCACCGCGCGTTTCCTCGCCGAGAATGGTGTCGGAGCCCAGAAGATCAACAAGGTTCAGGAAGGCCGTCCGCATGTCGAGGACGCAATTCGCAACCGGCAGGTGCAGTTGGTATTCAACACCACTGACAGCGCCAAGGCGATCTCGGATTCGAAATCGCTGCGCCGCGCAACGCTGATGCAGAAGGTCCCTTACTACACGACGCTTTCGGGCGCCGATGCAGTGGCTGAAGCGATTGCCGCGCTGAAAGCCGGATCACTGGAGGTCAGGCCGCTGCAGGACTATTTCGTCTGAGTTGATTGGCGCAGACTGGCAACTTCCATGCACAAAGTTCTTCGCTATACCGCACCACGATCATATGATAAAATGACCATAGGCAAATGACTATGGTCAGAACGATGAAAATCAATCAGGTTTCAAAATCTGAATTCAAAGCCAAGGCGCTTGAATTTTTCAGGCTGGTGGAGACGTCCGGCGAAAGCCTTGTTGTTACAGACCATGGCCGCCCCGTGCTCGAGGTGCGACCCTACCGTAGCGACCAACCTAGCCCGCTCGAATTGCTGCGCAACTCGGTCATACGCTACGATGAACCGACCAATCCCATTGCCGAGGATGAATGGGATGCAGCGAAATGATCGTCCTCGACACGCACGTACTCGTTTGGTGGGTGACTAGCGATGCGGCCTTGAGCAAAGCTGCGGCAGCGTCGATTGAGCGAGAGCGCATTGCAGGTGAAATTCTTCTCTCGTCCATTTCAGCTTGGGAAATCGCAATGCTTGTGAGCCGCGAGAGACTGCTGCTTTCGATGGACGTGAGCTCCTGGCTTTCCTCGGTAACCCAAATTGAGGCCGTTCGCTTCGTTCCGGTCGATATGTCGATTGCAGTAAAGTCAGTGACGCTTCCGGGTACGTTTCATAAGGATCCGGCTGACCGCATGATCGTTGCCACTGCGCGCGCGCTGGCCGCACCCTTGGTCACTGCGGACGAAAAGATACGTGGCTACGCGCACGTGAAGACAATCTGGTAAGGTGGCGGACTGTCGCCAACGAGCGCGCCAGTCTACGGCTAACTCAAACCCCTTCAATTCCTTCCTCTTCCAGCCCGTGACCTGAAGGGTCGCTGACGAAATGTAGTACCTTGGCAAAGACGTGATCGCCTCTGTCTTCACGCCCGATATGGACCACCGTCGATTTGGAAAGGTGATTGCGCAAGACCTTCATCACGCGGTCATGGGCGTCGGGCTCCATCGCGTCGAGCGCTTCGTCGATCACCACCCAGTTCGGCTCATGCAGTTTCAGTCGGGCGAAGGCCAGCGATTGCTGTTCGTCATCGCTCAATTCCCTGTCCCAGCGAGCCTGGAAGTCGAGCATGGTTTCAAGTCGGATCAAACCCAGATCCTGCAGCGCTGAAATGAGCTGTTCATCGGAAAACGCGTCCTTCCCCCGTGGGTAAGACATGGCCTCCCTGAGGCTCCCCGGTGGGAAATAAGGCGAGCGCGGCATATAGAGGATCGAGACATTGGCCGGCAGCGTCACCGTTCCGGCGCCCCAGGGCCACAGACCAGCGATGGCCCGAAACAGCAGCGTCCGGTCGATGCCGGCTTCGCTGGTGATGAGGACGCGCTCGCCTTCCTTGACGACGGCCTTTTTCTCCTTCAGCCGGACCGTTGCGCGCGGCGCGGTAATCTTCAGCGAATCGAGCACGATCTGGTTCGCATCGGAATCGGCGAACTTGATCCGCTGTTCGACGCTGTTGCGGATATCGGTCGCTTGCACCGCCTGCCGGAACGAAGTGACACGCAGGAGGGTCGCGCGCCAGTCAGCGATCGCGCCGAAATTGTTGACGAACCACTTCAGCGCATCGTGAACCTGGTTGAATGCGCCGATTGCCATCATCAGGCCACCGAATGTCAGGTTACCCGCGAAATAGACCGGAGCCGCCACAAGAATTGGCGCGACAATGGTGATCCAACCATAGCCGGACGTCACCCAGGTGAGTTGTGTAAGCGCGGTGACCAACAGGCGAATGGCGGCGAGAAGGCGGTCGATATCGAAGCCAAGCCTCCGGTTCTCGTCTGCTTCGCCGCGATAGAGTGAAATCGCGTCGATGTGTTCGTTGACCCGCATCAGCGAGAAACGCAGCTCGGATTCCTTCTGATAACGATCCGCGTTGTATTTGATCAGCTTGCGCCCGACGATCCAGCTCAGCCAGGACGCGATACCGGCATAGAGGAAAGCTGCCCAGACCATATATCCCGGCATGGAAAAACTGTAGCCGCCAACGTTGAAGACGAAGCCGCTGGAGAGCGCCCACAACACCCCGACAAAGCTGATCAACAGTATCGAGGCCTGAAGGAGACCGAACCCGAGGTCCGTGGACATTTCGGAAAGGTGGCGAGCATCTTCGTGCAGACGTTGATCAGGGTTCACGCCGATCGGCCCGGAATTCGAAAGCTTGAAGGCCCGCCGCGGCTGCAGCCACTCACCGACAAGGTCTCGGGTAAGGCCTTCACGCAGTTTCAGGCGCGTCATCTGGTTCAGCCAGGTCTGCGCCACGTTGAGCACAAGGAGCACCGACGCGATTGCGAAGAACACCATAAGCTGATCGACGAAGGCCGGAAAGTCACGGCGCGACAGCGCATCGTAGAATGGCACGTTCCAGCGGTTGAGGAGAACCTGACCCGCGGACGTGACGATGATGATGCTGAATACACCGAGGACCAAAAGGATAAGCCGGTTGCGAACCGGCGAAATCCAATAGATGTTGGCGATCACGCGTAGCTGGGCCAGCAGACCGGCTTCCACTTCCCCTGCGACGGAGGTGGCTGTGGATCGGCTCTGTTTCTGCTCCGCCATGCGTTTCCTCTGTGGAACGGCTGCGATTCGGGCCCGTTCACTTTATCATCTAGTGTTAGAGCCTTTCTCACCCAAATAGAACCAGTTCTGTTTGGCGGAAGGCGAGACAGTCCACCAGCAAAATGGTAGGGCCACTGCGGGCGGAAAAACGTCATCACATGGGATAATGCACTGAAATCGAACCGGGAATGTAGGGGTAAAACCGGCCCTTGCAAGACGACTACCTTAACCCAGCTCATAAGCCCATTTGAATACAGCTTGTTTTGGCTCAAATTCTGTCATATGTATCCGGCATCGATTTTATCGGTCGAGTGACTTTGCGACCTGCGTAACCCGTTGCGCTTCCTGATGAACTCCATTGCATAGGTTCGATTCCCTGGGCCGCATATGTGCATGCTGCCTGTCTAATATCTCTGAAAGGAATTTCCCATGGCTACGGGAACAGTGAAATGGTTCAACAGCACTAAGGGCTACGGTTTCATCCAGCCTGACACTGGCGGTGCAGACGTTTTCGTACACATCTCCGCTGTTGAACGCGCAGGTCTGCGCGGTCTCAATGACGGCCAGAAGGTCAACTACGAGATCGTCCAGGACCGTCGTTCGGGCAAGTCCTCGGCTGACAACCTCAGCGTTGCAGGCTAACAGCCCATACGGGAATCGTCTGATTTCTGAACGCACATGAATTGAGAAAGGCGGGATTTTTCCCGCCTTTCTTTTTTGCATCAATGATTTAGAGGCACACACGGAATCAGCTTCTAATCGACTTCAACAACAATCTAGCCAACCCAGCATTAACCGAACCCTATGCAGAGCCTAGGGTAGCCATGTGATCGGCACGTGGCCCTCGTCGCCGGCAACGCGGCTCAGCCATTTCGCCACGGACGGATAGGCGGAAAGATCATAGCCCCCGCGATTTGCTTCATGCGTATAGGCATAAAGCGCAATATCAGCGATGCTCATTGTGCTCCCGGTAAAATAGGGCGTCTTCTGCAACTGGGTTTCCATGACGAGCAGAGCCTTGTTGCCGCCCTCAAGCGTTGCAGCGAGACGCTCCGGCGTCGCGTCCTTGGCCCGCTCCGGATAGAGCAACAGGGCACGCCGCACGGCGATGTTCGGCTCATGCGTATATTGTTCGAAGAACAGCCACTGATACATCAACGCCCGCTCGTAAGAATCCTCAGGTATGAACCTTGATCCTTCCGCAAGATGCAGGAGGATCGCGTTTGATTCTGCCAGGAACCGCCCGTCGTCGAGTTCGAGAAGGGGCACCTTGCCGTTGGGGTTCTTGGCCAGATATTCCGGTTTGCGCGTTGAACCATCGACGGAAGACACATTGATATGTTCGAATGGAACGGCAAGTTTTGCCATCAAAAGCCGTGGCTTGTAGCAGTTTCCGGAATCGGGCTGTGAATAGAGTTTCTGCATAGGGCTTTCTCCTCTACTGCGCCGCGCGTCCGATTGGACACACACAAGACGCGGTAGCATTTTGAATGGCGCATCATCCTTTTCCAGAAGCCGTTTCCGGGTCTTTTAGGGTAATGCGCTGGCGGGCGAATATTCCCGCAGCTTGCCGACATGTCCAATCATTTTCCTTGAACCATCGCACAAACCGCGATGATGCATTCGCCATTCCATGTCACACCCGACGTAGAAAGTGCACGACGTTGAGCGCTCGGAGCATGCTTTTGCTTGCGATTTGGCGGGCATTGCGACATACGAGGCCCGCAAACCGTCGACCGGTCATCAAACCCTCGTTTCTGGAGAACGAAACAATGGCATTCCTCGCAGACGCCCTTTCCCGTGTGAAGACTTCCGCAACGATTGCGATCACCCAGAAAGCCCGCGATCTGAAAGCCGAGGGCCGCGACGTCATTTCCCTTTCGGTGGGCGAGCCGGATTTCGATACGCCCGACAATATCAAGGAAGCCGCCATTGCCGCCATCCGCCGCGGCGAGACCAAATACACGCCCGTTGCCGGCATCCCGCAATTGCGTGAAGCTATTGTCCGCAAGTTCAAGCGCGAGAACGAGCTCGAGTACAAGGCGAGCCAGGTGATCGTCGGCACCGGCGGCAAACATGTCATCTACAACGCCCTGCTCTCGACGCTTAATCCCGGCGATGAAGTCATCTGCGTCGCGCCCTACTGGGTCAGCTATCCGGAAATGGTTGCGTTGTGCGGCGGCACGCCGGTCATCGTTTCGGCCATCCAGAAGAACGAATTCAAGCTGCAGCCTGAAGATCTGGAACGCGTCATTACGCCGAAGACCAAGTGGATCATCATGAACTCACCCTCGAACCCGTCGGGCGCCGCCTATACCTGGGACGAGATGAAGAAGCTCACCGATGTGCTCATGCGTCATCCGCACGTCTGGGTTCTCACCGACGACATGTATGAGCACCTGACCTATGGCGATTTCAAATTCGTCACCCCGGCGCAGGTCGAGCCCAACCTCTACAATCGCACGCTGACGATGAACGGCGTGTCGAAAGCCTATGCCATGACCGGCTGGCGCATCGGCTATGCCGCAGGTCCCCTTGAACTGATCAAGGCCATGGACATGGTCCAGGGCCAGCAAACATCGGGCACGAGTTCGATTTCGCAGTGGGCCGCGGTCGAAGCCCTCGATGGCACGCAAGCCCACCTGCCGGTTTTCAAGAAGGCATTTGAAGGGCGCCGCGACCTGATCGTCTCGATGCTCAACCAGACCAAATTGCTCGAATGCCCGAAGCCGGAGGGCGCGTTCTACGTCTACCCGTCCTGCGCAGCGGCAATCGGCAAGACAGCGCCATCCGGCAAGGTCATTGCAACGGACGAGGATTTCGTCAGCGAACTCCTCGCCACCGAGGCCGTCGCTGCCGTTCATGGCTCGGCCTTCGGCCTTGGACCGAATTTCCGCATCTCCTATGCGACCTCCGACGCCAATCTCGAAGAGGCCGGCAAGCGCATCCAGCGCTTCTGCGCCAGCCTGCGCTGAGCCGGACAGCATCATTGGATTTGAGGGGCCCGTGTGGCCCCTTTTTCATTGGTCCTGAACGATATGACGAAGAGACGCTGTCCCTAACGAGGGACTGGAGAACGAAAAGCTCTATTGGTGAAACATACCCCAGAAAAGAAAAGAGGCCGGACAATTGCCCGGCCTTAAGTTTTGAAGGGATGCCGTTTCCGGCGAAACCTCCAGAGGGGAACACTTGCGGGCGCGCAATGGGAGGAGGAGACGCACCGGCAAGTGACGTGGATATGAAGGTTTCGGCCCGTACTCACAACACCCAATTGTGCAACGCACCCATGCATGAGACGCATAGCGACAAAATCCCGCGAAAATGCCTTGGTCGACAAGGGTTTACGCGCCAACAGGCAATGCAGATTGCCTCGATTGAATCCTGTTAATAGGACCAGGTGCGCGCTTTCGAGAACAGGAAATCGCGGAAGACGTGCAGCTTGGCCGCGTTCTTGATGCCCTCCGGATAGCAGAAGAAAGTATCGAAGGACGGCAGCTCCATCTCCGGCAGCAGCCTTACGAGCGTCGAGTCCTTTTCCACCATATAGTCAGGCAGCACGCCAATGCCGACGCCCCTCTGTATCGCCCGCTTGATCGACAGAAGATTGTTGATCTGCAGGACCGCCGGCCGCAGATTGCCATCCGACCGGCCGATGATTTCCAGCCAGTTGAGATTGGTGAGGTAGGAGGGCGCAGGCTCACCAAAGCTGATGATGCGGTGGGAGTCGATTTCGTCGATATTTTCGATCTTGCCGTATTTCGCAATGTAGCCAGGCGCCGCATAGACGTGCATGTGCACGGTAAAGAGCCGCCGCTGGATCAAGTCTGGCTGTTGCGGCTGGCGCAAGCGAATGGCGCAATCCGCGTGACGCATTGTCAGGTCGAGCTCCTCATTGTCGAGAAGCAATTGCAGCTGGACTTCCGGATAAAGCTCGATGAATTCCTGCACGCGTTCGATCAGCCAGCCCGAACCAAGGCCGACAGTCGTCGTAACGCGTAGTTTCCCCGACGGCCTGTCCTTGCTCTCGGTCAGACGCGAGCGGACGTTCTCGAGTTTCATGAGGACTTCATGGGCGGTGCGGTAGAGCACCTCGCCCTGCTCCGTCAGGATAAGACCGCGGGCGTGACGGTGGAACAGCGGAACGCCGACATCCTGTTCAAGCGCACTAACCTGACGGGAAATGGCAGATTGCGACAGATGCAGCGTCTCGGCGGCGTGGGTGAACGACCCCGCCTCCGCCGCAGCATGAAATATTCGCAATTTGTCCCAATCAAGCGACATCGCGCGGTCTCTCCCCGTTCTGGCCACACAAACGGGCCAGCTCCATTCAGCGCACAACCCCAAAAATCATCTGGATTCTTGGATCAGTCACACGCCACTCAAAATGCGGCTGCGTCCTCCTCGCGCCTTGTTCCGGCGCAGGGCGCAGCTCCGACTGCTATTCAGCAGCTTGGCGCACTGGTTCCTGAGCAGCAAGCCAGCGTTCGGCCTCGAGAGCCGCCATGCAGCCCATCCCGGCTGCCGTCACCGCCTGGCGATAGATGTCGTCGGTAACGTCGCCCGCGGCAAAGACGCCGGGGACATCCGTTGCGGTCGAATCTGCTGCGGTCCAGAGATAGCCATTCGGCTTGTGCTTGAGTTTCCCCTTGAATAGTTCGACCGCCGGCGCATGGCCGATCGCCACGAACACGCCATCAGTCTTCAGATCAGTCGTTTCCCCGGTCTTGATGTTCTTCAGGCGAACGCCGGACACTGAAACAGGCATTGGCGCTTTCGCCTCGGTCCCCGTGATCTCGTCAATAACATTGTCCCAGATAACCTTGA
The DNA here is from genome assembly GCA_900473175.1 of Hyphomicrobiales bacterium. GTDB lineage: Bacteria > Pseudomonadota > Alphaproteobacteria > Rhizobiales > Rhizobiaceae > Phyllobacterium. Next base: position 50,854 of record UCKM01000023.1, read on the forward strand.
CGTTCTCTTTGTTGAACAGACGATCCTGCAGGATTTTTTCAGCGCGGAACTGATCGCGCCGGTGCACGACCGTGACGGACTTCGCCAGATTGGCAAGGTAAAGCGCCTCTTCGACCGCGGTATTGCCGCCGCCCACCACAACGACGTCCTTGTTGCGATAGAAGAATCCGTCGCAGGTGGCGCAGGCGGAAACACCGAAGCCCATGAAAGTCTGCTCGGTGGGAATGCCAAGCCATTTGGCCTGCGCGCCCGTCGCGATAATCAGTGCATCGCACGTATATTGTGTGCCGCCATCGCCGACGAGCCGGAACGGGCGCACCGAAAGATCAACTTCGGTGATGATGTCGTGCACGATCTCGGCGCCGACATGTTCGGCCTGGATGCGCATCTGATCCATCATCCACGGACCTTGAACCGTATCGGCATAGCCCGGATAATTCTCCACATCGGTTGTGATCATCAACTGGCCGCCCTGCTGCAGGCCAGCGACGATGATCGGCTTCAAATTGGCGCGGGCCGCATAGATCGCCGCCGTATAACCGGCGGGACCGGAACCGATGATAAGAACGGGCACATGGCGCTTCGACATAACAAGACCTTGAACTGATATCTCAAACGATAGGTGGAGCGAACCGAAGGCCCGCTTTCAGCCGCTATAAGGTAGTGGTTCAGACCCCGTTGTTGCAAGGTCTGTGCATAACATAGCGACGTTAGCCACAGCTTCATGCTGCATTGCGGGGCTTTTCCGTCCGTTGTACCGTCTGCCAGAAGCGTTTGTGAAGTTCAAGATGTCCTCGAGGTCCACTCCATTTTTCGCGCTGTCATCAACATCTGCTCAAGGTTCGGCCTGGTCATGGCAGCGACCATGCTCGTTCCGGCTTTGGTCGACCTGCATAGTGGCAACGGCGACTGGATCGTCTTTGCCAAATCGGCGATCCTGGCCGGCGTTCTCTGCGGACTGATCAGCCTCGCGACGCATAATCCTGAGATCCGGTTCAGCCCTCGCCTTGGCTTCCTGCTGATTGTCGCGATCTGGTTGACGGCCGCGGTACTAGGCTCGCTGCCATTCATCTTCTCGCCGCTTCCTATCAGCATCATCAAAGCTTTCTTTGAATCGATGTCAGGCATTACCTCGACTGGAGCGACGGTTCTGACCGGGCTCGACACAATGCCGCGCGGCATCCTTATGTGGCGTTCGCTGCTCTGCTGGTTCGGTGGCCTCGGCTTCATCGGATTGGGCCTCCTGCTTCTACCAGCGCTGCGGGTCGGCGGCATTCAGCTTCTGCACATGGAATCTTCTGACAAATCCGAGAAAGTGCTGCCGCGCATCCATCAGATCGCCACGGGCATCGTCCTCGCCTATGTCAGTCTGACCCTTCTGTGCACGCTGCTTTATTTTGCTGCCGGCATGGGCATGTTCGACGCCATCAACCACGGCATGACCACTGTAGCTACCGCCGGCTTTTCCACCCATGATTCATCGCTGGGCTTTTATGCCCATAACCGCGCCATCCTCATCATCGCAACGATCTTCATGATCCTCGGCGCCCTGCCGTTCGTGCTGTACATCAAAGCGGTGATGCCGCAGCGCCAGATGTCGCTTCGCGACCCGCAGGTGACGCTTTTTTTCATCATAATCATTGGCTTCAGCCTGTTTCTTGCTGTTGGCTTGCGGATCGAGACCGGCATCGGCTTCGGTGATGCCCTGATTGCGGCGTCCTTCAACCTCGTATCAGTCATCACGACGACCGGCTTCGTCACTGAAGATTATACGCTGTGGGGCGCCGAAGCGCTCGGCATCTTCTTCCTCGTTACCTTCATCGGCAGTTGCTCCGGCTCGACCTCCGGCGGCATCAAGGTCAACCGGCTCATCATCCTGTGGCAATTGGCGTCCGCCAACCTGACCCGGTTGATCATGCCAAATGCCATTCTGAAGATGCGCTACGGACGCTCCGAAATCTCTCAGGAGGTGGCGCAATCCGCCCTGCTGTTCATCTTCCTCTATATGGCCTCGCTCGTCGTTGGAGCGACGGTCCTTGCCATGCTCGGCAATGATCTCGGCACAGCCTTCAGCGGCGCGTTGACGGCGCTCTCCAATGTCGGGCCCGGCTTTGGGGAAACGATCGGTCCCGCCGGAAATTTCTCGACGATCGGCGATCCGTCCCTGCTCGTTCTCAGCTACCTGATGCTTGCCGGGCGGCTCGAGATCATCACCGTCGTCATCCTGTTCACCCGCCGTTTCTGGAGCAGGTAATCGCGAAGCTGTTTGCAACCGGCGAGGGATACATTACACAAGCAGCAGGAATCGCTTATGTATGATGCATTTACGATCTGAGACAGGATAGAACCAAGCCATGCCTTTGAAGGCTGAACTGGACGCGATCGACTGGAAAATCCTGAAACAATTGCAGGATAATGGCCGCATCACCAATGTGGAGCTCGCCGAGCGCGTCGGCATCTCCGCGCCGCCCTGTTTGCGCCGCGTGCGTAAGCTTGAGGAAAGTGGCGTCATCCAGGGCTACCGGGCAATCCTCAACGGCTCGGTGCTCGGTCAGGATATCGTCGCCTTCTGCATGATCCGCCTGCATCGCCAGTCCGATGCGGACCTTAAGAGTTTTGCCGAGAAAACGCAGAACTGGACACTGGTCCGCCGCGCCTGGATGGTCTCGGGCGAGTCGGATTTCCTGCTCCATTGCGTTGCCAGTGACCTTTCCACGTTCCAGAACTTCGTTATCGAGGACCTGACCTCGACGCCGAATGTTGATTCCGTGCGCACCTCGCTGACGATCCGCTCGGTCAAGAACGAACCATTGATGGTGCTTTAAACTGCCCGCTGAAATATCCCTTCAGCTCGCAAACATTTGCTCGTAGACGCGAAGGATGCTGGCGGCCTCTTTCTGCAACGGAAAATTCGCGCGCACGTGGGCAAGCCCTGCCTTGCCGACCTCTTCGCACCGGACTGGGTCGGCAAGATAGGGAGCGATCGCTTGCTCAAGCGCCTTGCCGTCGCCTGCGGCAACGACGCTGCCAGTTTCAGGTCCGATCATCTCGGCATAGGCGCCCGCATCGCTGGCCACGACGGCGGTCTGCGATGCCATTGCTTCAAGCGGCGTCAGCCCGAACCCCTCGTTGCGCGAGGGAGCGACGTAAAGCGACATGCGGCGAAACCAGATTCGCACGTCCGGTACTTCGCCAAGAAAGACGATACGATCGCTGAGCCCCGCAGCTGCGATCTTGTCGCGCAGCGCCTGTTCGAACGCCTTGTTTTCGACTGTCGTGCGCCCGGTCATGATCGCCGTCCACTGCGGATAGTGCGGCAGAAGATTGATCATGGCATCGACAAAAAGATCGGTGCCCTTCGAATGGCGGATACGACCTGAACAGCCGACCAGATATTGCCCAGGCAGACCCGACGCTGCGAAGCGATCTTCGGCATCGCGCGGTGGATGGAACCGTTCGGTATCGACGCCATGCATGATGACCGTATGCGGAACTTTCAGGAAACTGCCGGATTTGCCGCTTGTCGCAATCACGGCATTCATCTGCCGGATCAGCCATTTGGTGAAGGGTTTGTGGTCGCGTTGCGCCGCCGAGGTGAAGAGGAGTTTCAGCTTCATGCGCAGCACCGAACGCATGAGAATGCCGGCGATCATTTCCGTGTTGCGCCGGGCGTGCCAGATGCGAAAGGGCCGCGTTCGCGGCTTCAACCACAGGCCAGGCAAGGACGACCAGCCGATCCTTGGCAGATCGTCCGGTAATCCCGGTCCCAACGTCGCGATTTTGAGACCGTTCAGCCGTTGCAGTGGGATAAGCTGGATGATGGTCGAGGTAACGCCCGAAAGCTTGTGCTTGAAATTTGGAGCGATCACCTCGACGCTGCTCACGGTATCGAACGACACCGGATCAGACGAATCTGAAACCGATGATTTCGTAGGAGCGCGCGCCGCCAGGTGCATTGACTTCAATCGTATCGCCTTCGCTCTTGCCGATCAGCGCACGCGCAATCGGCGACGAAATGGAAATCCGCCCCGCCTTGGGATCGGCTTCCTGATCGCCGACGATCTGGTAGATCCGCTTTTCTTCCGTGTCTTCGTCGATTAGATGGATCGTGGCGCCAAATTTGATCTTGTCGCCGGACAGTTTCGAAATATCGATGATCTCGGCACGCGCAGTGTAATCTTCGAGTTCGCCAACGCGACCCTCATTGTGGCTCTGCGCCTCCTTGGCGGCATGATACTCGGCATTTTCCGACAGGTCGCCATGGGCGCGCGCTTCCGAAATTGCCTGGATGATGCGTGGCCGCTCTTCCTGCTGACGCCAGCGCAATTCTTCCTTGAGCTTGTCAAATCCTGCCTGAGTCATCGGGACCTTTTCCATGTCCTCTCCTTTCGTCATCAGTGTCGAGCGGGCTTCTTCAAAGGCCGCGCGGCACAAAAAGAAAACGGTCGCCGAAGCTCAAGACCTCGGAACCGTTCAGTCATACGTGGCTCAATATAGCATTGTTTCCGGCAATTTCACGAAGAAAGTGGAAAATGTCGCGGCAAAGCTCCACGCCGAAAACTCGATCATCACGGAGCCGTGATTCACACCACTGTGACGCGACCGGACCGAGCGAGGCGTGCAAAATGCTGCATCAACCGCTCGAGCGGAGGAGAATCGCTGACAATGAAACCAATATCCGGCCTTGTATCCGCGATCACTTTCCCCTTGCTGCTGGCCCTCCCCTTCGCGGCGCATGCGAAAGATTTCAAGACGGAGGCGGTGACCGTCAGAGCGGAAACCATCGCTAAGGGACTTGGTCACCCCTGGGGCCTTGCTTTCCTGCCTGATGGCGCGCTCCTTGTTACCGAGCGTGACGGCGCAATGAGGATCGTGACCGATGGCAAGCTTTCGAAACCGGTCGCCAATGTTCCGGATGTCGTCGTCAAGGGTGAAGGCGGACTTCTCGATGTCGCGCTGGCGCCGGATTTCGCCAAAAGCGGAACCATCTACTTCACCTACACGCAGCCCGGAACGACTGGCGTCGCGACAGCCTTGGCGCGGGCCAAGCTGGTGCGTGATCAGGGCAGCGCCGCCCTTGAAGACGTGACGGTACTGCTTTCCCTGAAAAAGCGGACGACCAGAAATCAACATTTCGGTTCACGCATCGTCGTGATGCCGGACGGCAAGCTTTTCGTCACGATCGGTGACCAGGGCGATAGGGATCGCGCGCAGGATTTTAAGGATGAGGCAGGCTCCGTGCTCCGGATCAATTCGGATGGCAGCATACCGGCGGACAATCCCTTTGCCGACGGCAAGAAAGGTTTGGCCGATATCTGGTCGAAGGGTCACCGCAATCCGCAAGGCGCGGTTTGGGATCCGGTCACCAAGTCGCTCCTCACCATCGAACATGGGGCGATGGGCGGTGACGAGCTCAACCGCCCCGAAGCTGGAAAGAACTATGGCTGGCCCGTGATCACCTATGGCAAGGATTATTCGGGCGCGAAGATCGGCATAGGCACCGCGGCCAAGGGCTATGAACAGCCGCTCTATTATTGGGATCCGTCGATCGCCCCCTCGGGACTTGTCGTCTACGAGGGAGCAATGTTTCCGGAATGGCAAGGCGACCTGTTGGCCGGAGCGCTCAAATTCGAGATGCTTGTGCGCCTTGACCGCGATGACAAAGGCACGATCAAAAGCGAAGAACGCATGCTGAAGGGCGAGTTCGGGCGCATTCGTGATGTTCGCGTGGCGGCCGACGGCTCGATCTATCTCCTTACTGACGAGGACGATGGCAAGATCATCCGGTTGTCGCGCGCCAAAAGCAGCTGAGACTTGCCGTCTCGAACGACAATCTGTACAGCAAATCCCATCGCGGACTTCAGGTGACCGCAGAACACTGTGGGACCAACATGACGCATGTCCGCGCCAATCTTTTGCTGCTTGCCGCCGGGGCAATCTGGGGCTTCGGTTTCGTGGCGCAGGCGAGTGCCATGGACAGCGTCAGTCCGTTCATGTTCATCGGCCTGCGCTTTGCGCTCGCTGCCCTGACCGTCGCGCCGCTGGCAATCCGCGAAGCGAGGGCTGCGACCAGCAAGCTGGCGCGTTCCGACTATTATGGCTTTGCCTTCATTGGATTATTGCTTTTTACCGGCGCTGCGCTTCAGCAGATAGGCATGCAGACAACCTCCGTCACCAATGCCGGGTTTCTCACCGGCCTTTACGTTGTGATGGTCCCATTCCTGGCGGTCATCCTGTTCCGGCAGTGGCCTCACCCCATCGTCTGGCCTTGCGCCCTGACGGCGCTGGCCGGCATTTATCTGTTGTCGGGCGGACGCCTCGAAGGTCTGACCACGGGTGATTGGCTGATCGTTGCCTGCGCCGTGTTCTGGGCATTACAGATTATCTTCATCACACGCATCGGCTCCGGCAGCGGCCGGCCGATCATGCTGTCGCTTGTGCAATTCACCCTGTGCGCGGTGCTCGGCCTCGCCGCAGCCTTCACTGTCGAGCACAACGAATTTGCTTCGATCCTGGCAGCCGCGCCGGAAATTCTCTTTGCCGGCATTGTCTCCTCCGGCATTGCCTTTACCTTGCAGGCAGTCGGTCAGCGCTTCACCACGGCGCCGCAGGCGGCAATCATGCTGTCTTCGGAAGCGTTGTTCGCGGCACTCTTCGGCGCTCTTGTCCTCGGCGAGCGCATGACCAGCCAGGGTGCAGCAGGCTGCGCGCTCATCTTCGCCGCAATGATCACCGTCGAGCTGATCCCGGCCTTGCGCGAACGCGCTGGCGTCAGGCCTTGAAGATCAGCGTTGCACCGCCTGCAATCAGCACGAAACCGGCAATGTGCTGCCAGGTGAACGATTCCTTCAGGTAAAACACCGAGAAGATGCTGAAGACAACCAGTGTGATCACCTCCTGCATCGTCTTGAGCTCGGCTGTCGAATAGACCGTGTGGCCGATCCGATTGGCTGGAATGGCGAGCCAATACTCCATCAACGCAATACCCCAGCTGGCAAACACCACAAGCGCGAGTGGTGAAGCCGGATATTTCAGGTGGCCATACCAGGCGAAGGTCATGAAAACATTTGAGGCAATGAGCAATATGATCGGCGCAATGGAAGGCGAGAGAAAACTTTGCATGGTGTCGTCTTTCGGGAGGAGGCTGAATGCTGTTCGCAGTTGCAATAATGATTGCAGCAAAATCAAGCCGGTTCGATGTGATTGGGGCGAAGAGTGAGAACGCGTAGCAAGTTTCCCTTCCCCGCTCCAGAGGTGTGGCCTGCGGATCGCCTTGCATTTCACGATAGTTCACACGTGAGGGTGCCGCTACTTTCCCTCCCCCTTGTGG
>UCKM01000039.1 GCA_900473175.1 Hyphomicrobiales bacterium
CACGCTGCTGCTGACCGCCTGATAGCTGCCCCGGAAAGTGATCCGCGCGGGCGCGCAGGCCAACGCGGTCCAGCCACTTCTCGGCGATCGAGCGGGCTTCCTCCTTGTTCAGCTTCTTCACTTTCATCAGGCCAAGCATGATGTTGCTGGCAGCGGTCATATGAGGAAAGAGGTTGAACTGCTGGAACGCCATGCCGGTCAGCGCCCGCTGGCGTGCGATCTCTTTTTCCTTCTTGCGGCGGCGCTGGCCGCCGGCCATCTCGTAGCCGATTTCCTCGCCATCAATGCTGATCGACCCGCCCTGGAAGTCTTCCAGCATGTTGATACAGCGCAGCATGGTCGTCTTGCCCGAGCCGCTCGATCCGATGATGCTGATGACGTCACCCTGCGACATGGTGCAATCGACGCCTTTCAGCACCTCGACTTCCCCATAGCTTTTGTGCAGATCGCGAATTTCGAGAAGATGAGACATCGGGTGGTGCCCTTAAGATGGAACGGCGGTCTTGCGTTCGACATAGCGGCCGAAGCGCTCGATGGCGTAGTTGATGACGAAATAGAGGAAGCCAGCAAAGAAATAGAACTCGAGGCTCAGGAAGGAGCGCGAAATCAGCTCCTGCGTGCGCAAGAGCAGTTCGGCAACACCAATGATGGAAAGCAGTGTGGACGCTTTCACCATTTCCGCTGCCGTGTTTACCCATGCCGGCAGGACTTGCCGCAGCGCCTGCGGTCCGAGCACGTAGACGAAGGTTTGGGGAAAAGTCAGCCCGATTGCCTTGGCTGCTTCCGTCTGGCCCTTGGGAATGGATTGCAGCGCGCCGCGGACGATCTCGCCGACGTGGGAACTGCAAAATACAGCCAGCGCCAGCACACCGGCCTGGAAGGGTCCAAGATCAAGGCCAATGGTCCCGAGCACGTAATAACTGGCGAGCACGAGAACCAGAACCGGCGTGCCACGGATGAAGTCCGTATAACCGCGGACAATCCAGCGCAGCGGCCGCACCCCATAGGTCAGCGCGAGACCGACAAAGACCCCAAGCAACGTGCCGAAGCAGATCGCCAGAAGCGAGATGGAGATGGTGACACCAAGCCCTTTGAGGATCGGCATTCGCGCGAGCCACAAGACATCAAGAAAGTGGACAAATTCCATCATCTCACCTCGGCAGGGACAAGCGGCGCTCGACCGCCCGCATCAGCGCGGCGAGGATCGAGCAGGTGAACACGTAAAGGCAGCTAGCAACAATCCACGTCTCGATGACGCGGAAGCTCTCGACATTGATCTTGCGCGCCTCGAAGGTCAGCTCCGGGACAGCGATGGCGGCGGCAAGCGAGGTATCCTTGAACAGGGAGATGATGGTGCTGCTGAGCGATGGCAGCACATTGCGAAACATCAGCGGCGCGATGATCGAGGTGCGTATCTGCATTTCGGTGAGGCCAATCGCCAGCCCCGCTTCACGCAGGCCGCCCGGAATGGACAAAAGTCCGGCACGAAAGACTTCGGCCAGATAGGCGCCCGAATAGATCGCCAGAGTAAAGACGAAGCTCTCAATCTTCCCGAGCCGGAAACCCAATTGCGGCAGGGCAAAATAGGTAAACAGAACCAGCACCAGGATTGGCGTGTTTCGTATGATCGTCACATAGATCCCGGCCGGGCGCTTTATGAAACCGTTCTTCGAAATCAGGCCGAAGGCAGTAACCAACCCGATTACGGCGCCGATCAGAATCGCGCCAAAGGCCAGGGCGAGGCTGAGTGCCAGCCCTTCGAGAAGAAGATCGAAGCTGCGCCAGACCGCAGCGAAATTCAGCGTGTAACCCATGGTGTTTCCGCTTTTTCAGTACAAGACAATCCGGCTCCGGACATGTCCGGNNCGATTTGCGGCGGCGTCAGATCCTTGCCGAACCAGGTCTTGAACGATTTGGCGTAAAAGTCGAATTCAACGCCGGTCATCGCCTCATGCAGCGCGGTGTTGACGAAATTCAGCCAGTCCTGGTCGCCGCGCTTCACGCCGCAGGCATAGGTTTGCGGGTTCCAGCCATAGCCGGCATCCTTGTAGCGCCCCTGGTTTTGGGTCATGTACCAGGCAAGCGAGGATTGGTCTGTTGCAGCCGCGTCGGCGCGGCCGGATTCCAGTGCCTGATAAATCAGGTCAACGGATTCGTACTGGTCGACCTTGGCTTCCGGCAATGCCGCATGCACCATGGTTTCGGCATAGACGTTCTGCAGCACCGAAATCGTGACCGCTGAGCCTGCCGCTTTCAAAGCCGCGTAGTCGGCATATTTGCTGTCTGCCTTCAGCATGAGACCAACGCCCTCGCGATAATAAGGAATGGTAAAGGCAATCTGCTGCGCACGCTCTCCTGTAACAGTCATGAACTGGCAGGTGATATCGACCTTATCCGTCGTGATATTTGGTATGCGCGCATCCGAAGACTGGTTGACGTATTCGATCTTTTCGGGATCGTTGAAGAGCGCCTTGGCGATGATTTGGCCCATGTCGATGTCGAAGCCTTGCAGCTTGTCGTCGGCACTCTTGAAGTGCCATGGCGCGTTGGTGCTGCCCGTACCCATCACCAGATGGCCACGTGCGAGCACTTCATCGAGTTTGCTTTTGGTTGCCTGGGCGTATGCGCCAAAGGAAGGCAGCATGACAAGCGCGGCCGCGAGGGCCGCCACAGAAAGTCGATTGGACATTTTTGTTCCCCTATCCGTTCGAACGAATTTCTTTAGCGTTAGTCCATTATAATGGAATATACTACCTTATAATGGATCGCCAATAGAATGACAGCCAATGTGACTTGTCAAGGGGCGTTTGAGTGAGAGAGGGAAAGCCCGGATTTTGTTGCGGGCCTTCCCGGGAAAGCGGCGAAGTCAGGCCGCCGCGGCATTGACGTGGTTCTCGGCCAATGCGGTCAGCGCCTTGTCGGTCTTCAATTCTTCCTGAAGGTTCTGATCAAGCAGTGCCGCACAATCGTCCCGGCCAAGCTGTTTGGCCCAGGCGATCAAGGTGCCGTAGCGGGTGATTTCATAATGCTCGACTGCCTGTCCCGCAGCGATGAGGGCGGCGTCAAGTACCCGATCGTCATCGATCTCGCCGGTCACCTCGTCGGCCTCTTCGAGAATGCCGTCGATTGCCGGACAGTTGACGCCGCGTACTTCAACACCATGCAGTTTGAACACCTGTTCGAGCCGGTCGATCTGCATTTCCGTTTCCTGCAGGTGCTTCTCGAAACCGTTCTTGAGGTCCTCGTCCGTCGCCTTGTCGATCATCTCGGGCAGCGCCTTAACGATCTGATTCTCGGCATAGTAAATGTCACGCAGCGTATGGACGAAAAGATCGTCCATCGTTTTGATATCCTTGGAAAAAAATCCCATGTCGCTCTCCTGCCTTATGGACAAAAACATGCATTCCGGCAGCCTCCCGGCGTCCGCATGCAGTCACGTTGTTGGGTCAGTTACGTAGGGATAAACGACGCCTTGGCCGAATCGTTCCCGGGTTCAGGGCCGGTTGGTCAAATTCGCACGCGCGCGTCGAGACGGCCTTTGCCGGGAAGTTCGACCAGAAAGGTCTTGCCCGCATCTGGCTCCGACTGCCGCTCGGATTCGGCCATTTCCTGATAGGCGCTGGTTACGATCAGGTTGGCTGTGTCCTCGCCCACGAAAGCCGGGCAGGTCGGGTAGGTGACCGGCATTTCGATGGAACGAATGCGCCGGCCGGTGGGATTGTAGATATTGATCCCCGATCCGCCCCATCGCGCATTCCATAAATTGCCGTCGCCATCCACAACGGAGCCGTCGATACCGCCGCGTCCCTTGTGCTCAAGGAATGCCGCCCGTTCGCCGATGGGAAGACCGGTTACCGGGTCTGCATCGACGCGCCAGATGACATTTCGGGCAAGATCGGAGAAATAGGCGACGCTACCATCCGGTGAAAAGCAGATCGAGTTGGCAATGGATATGCCGCTGAAAAGCTTGCGCAATTCGCCTTGGCGATACCAATAGATCGATCCTGCCTCCGGTTCGGCGCGTTTGCCCATGGTGCTGACCCAAAAGGCGCCGGCGGGATGCACGCGCGCATCGTTGGAACGCGTGGCCGGATTGTCCGCCTCGATCGGCTGATGCATCACGGTATGACCGCTCTGCCGATCGCGGACAAACAGGCCGGTTTCCGTCAGAACGAGATGCCGGTCCTCGTCGATGATGGCGAGTGCACTCGCCATCTGCCCGAGCGTATGAATCCGGGTCTCGCCACCTGCGAGCGGCTTTTCCAGCAAGCGTCCGGCCAGAATATCGAACCACCAAACGGTGTTCGTCTGCGCGTCATAGCCCGGACCTTCCCCAAGTGCGCAGGCCACATCAGAGAAAACGCTGATCTTGAGCTGAACCATGGTCAGGCCCCGGCAGCAAAGACGCGATCATAAGCTTCGACCGTGGCCCTCGCCCGCTCGCCGACAAAGGCCGAGGAAGCACCGACCTTGTAGAGGCTCGAACCGAGGCCGAATGTGCGAACACCGACCTTGGCGTAAGCAGCAAAGCTGGTCTCGTCGACGCCGCCAACCGCGCCGATGGCTGTTCCCTTCGGTAATATGGCGCTGATTGCCTTGATGCCGTCGGGCCCAAGAACGCTGGCGGGGAAGAATTTCAGACCGGAAGCGCCGGCCTTCAGCGCCGCCAAGGCCTCCGTCGGAGTGAAGACGCCGGGCATGGTCACCATACCGGCGGCACCAGCGGCGGCGAGGACAGCAACATCCACATTCGGGCTGATCATGAGCCGTCCACCTGCTGCAGCAAGCCGCCCGACATCGGCGGGATCAAGCACCGTCCCTGCGCCGACAAGCACGTGCGATGGCAGATTTTTAGCAAGAATTTCAATGGAATGGAAGGGTTCGGGCGAGTTGAGCGGGACCTCGATGACGTCCATCCCGGCATTTACCAGTTCTTCGCCGATCGCAAGAACTTCATCGGGTTTGACGCCGCGCAGGATAGCGATCAGGTCGCGCTTCAGCTTTGGCCATGGGGTGGATTGGGTCATGCGGAACGTCCTTGATGGTTTGGCCAGATGCCCGATGCAGCGACAAACAGACCCTTGCGCACGGCCTCGTCAGCATCAACGACATCATATTGGATATTGGCGACAGAGAGCGCCTTGCCATAGAGCGCGGCCATCGCACCCGAAGCAACAAGGGTTACCTTGCCATCGTGCCTGGCTTTGGCTCCGGCCAGTTCCGCACCGATGAGCAATCCGGAGAGCCGGGAGGCCGCGCCTTCCGGCGGCAGATTGTCGAGCAGCATGGCGGCGCGAATGCCGAAGAGCTCGCCCAGCATCTGCTTACCCGAGAGCATCAGTTCCAGCGCATCGGTGAATTGGGGATGGTCGGCAGAAGCCATCACCGCCGCATCCTGAATGGAGTGCCGCAGGATCGATTGCGATGCGAGGAGCGCGTAAAGCTCGCCAGTGAGATAGGTGGAAAATGACGTCGCCCTACCCTCTTCCAGCTCCACCCACTTCGAATGGGTACCCGGCATCGCTATGATTCCGCTCGATAAATTCCTGTCGAGCATGGCGCCGAGCAATTGCGTTTCCTCGCCGCGCATCACATTCGGCGACAGGCCGGACTGCGAAAGACCGGGGATGATCCGCACATCGCGCCGGACGCCCTCGATCTTCACGCAGCCCGAAAGGATTGCCGAAAGGTCGGCGGGGACGGCCACATAATTGGCCTCGACCCAGCCCTGGCGCGAGCCGGCCATGCCGCAAACGATGACAGGCATATCCGCTGGCGCACCAAGGTCGGCAAGATGGCCTTCCAGCGTTTGGGCAAAGCCTTTGGTACGCGAGGCATCGAGCCCGTCGTCAGAGCGCCTTTCCGCCAGAACCTTGCCATCGGCATCCACGAGCCAAAGCCGAAAACGGCTTGTTCCCCAATCGCTTAGGCCATAGACGGGGGTTGCGCTCACAGGTAACCTCCGTCAACGATCAAGGTCTGGGCGCTGAGCATGCGGGCAGCATCAGAGGCAAGAAACAGGCAGGGTCCGACCATATCGCCCGGCTGGATTTCTTCGCGCAGGACCTGCTTGTTGACATGGGCCCGCAGGCCCTCCTCCGTTACCCAATGGCTGCGCTGACGCTCGGTCATTACCCAGCCGGGCGCGATGGCGTTGACGCGGATGTTCTCCGGTCCGAGACGCCCGGCCAAACCCTTGGTAAGNNTTTGGCCGCCGTATAGGACGGCATATTGCCCTGGTTGATCATGAACGAGGTCGAGGTGAAATTGATGATGGAACCGCCTCCCGCCTGGCGCATGCCGGGCACCACGGCCTGGGCGGCGAAAAACTGGGGCCGCAGATTGATCGACTGGTTCCGGTCCCAATATTCGACTGTGACATCGTCGATATCGTGCCGGTCATCCCAGGCCGCGTTGTTGACGAGAACGGTGACTGGCCCATTCTCATCAATGACTTGGGCGATCGCATTGCGCAGCGCCTCGACGTCGGCAAGGTCAGCCTTATGATAGGCGGGACGGTTGCCGTATTTCTTGTCCAGCGCTTCGACCAACGCTCGCGACGGCGCATCGGCGATGTCAATAAAGGCAACGCGGGACCCTTGCGCGACAAAGCCTTCGGTCAGCGCGGCACCGATGCCGGAGCCCCCTCCGGTGATCAGCACGGAACGGTCTTTCAGATCCGGAAATATGGCGGAAGGCATCATGGTCGTAATCTCGCAAGCTAAGTAGGAGTTCCATTATTTGGAACTCTGTTTGACTATGCAGAATTGTCATTCTATGATGGTGAAAGTCAAGATGTGAGGCCTTTTTACAGCCGGGCACAACCAGAATTCGCCCGAGGGTTGATAANNCCTCGGGCGAAAATCGTGCGAACCTGCGCGAAAACCGCACTGGCTTGCCGTCGATCCGTGGAATTTTACCAGACTGGATTTGACCCGCAAAGGCCATGGAGCGATCGCATGAAGAAAAGCGTACCGGCGAGTACGTCCGCTGTTTCAGAAGCTGGCGCAACAGGCACCCTCGGCAAGGCCATCGCCGTCCTCGACATTATTGCTGCTGCGCCGGAACCCCTGCGCTTCACCGATGTACTTCGACGTGCAGGCCAGCCGCGCGGTACGTTGCATCGGCAGATATCGAACCTCATCGAGGAAGGGTTGCTGACTGTCAACCGCGACCAGTCCTACGGGCTGGGTTTGCGGCTGTTGCAGTTCGCCTCGAAGGCTTGGGCAGGCAACCATTTTCGGGTGGTCGCCGAGCCGCACATCCGGAGGTTGCATGAGGCAACAGGCGAGACGGTCCATCTCGGGGTACTGCGCGGTACAGATGTGATCTATCTCGACAAGATTGAAAGCCGGCAAAATATCCGCATGGTTTCGCAGATTGGCAATGCCGCGCCGGCGTGGTGTACCGGGGTCGGCAAGGCGGCGCTATCGGCCCTTTCGGACGGGGAATTGCGGGTGCGGGCGGCCACTATCCGCTTCACACGGTTCACGCCGCACACGCTTGGCGATGCGCGCAGCCTGATGGATGAAATCGAACGCATCCGCCGGGAAGGCAATGCCTACGATCGTGAGGAGCATGAGATGGGTATTTGCTGCGTCGCCGCTCCAATTCACTCGGCCGACCGGCAATTGATCGCTGGCGTATCGGTCACGGGACCTGCCTACCGCATCACGCCGGAGGTGCTTTCATCCTGGGCCGGCATCACCCGCGCCGCCGCCGCGGCGATCATGGATGACNNTCGCCGCGCAGCTCGGTATAAGCGACCGGCCTACAAGGGTTTAATTCCGGATCGTGAAATCTGCCGGGCGCGATTCTTCGAGGACGAGTTCCGCATTGGGCATGTCGTTGGACAGAGCGCGCTGCTGCGCCGAGCCGACATTGTGGCCGAAGCCGAGCCAGCGCTGAACCAGCCGGTTCTCGAGTTCGAGCCGGTCGACATCGAGGAAAACCGTCACGTCGAAGAGCGGCGCCAGCCGATCCCACGGGGGCTGGTTGAGCAGAAGGTAATTGCCCTCGACCAGCAGAATACGCTGGCCGGCCCGAACGATGTCCGCCCCGGCCCTTGCCAGATCCAGCTTGCGGTCGAATAGTGGAATGACAACATCATCGCCGATGGTGCGCAGGCGCTTCAACAATGCCTCAAAACCGGCACAGTCGAATGTCGGCGGCGAACCCTTTCGCTTGCGCAGGTTCATCGCGTCCAGAATGGCATTGTCGAGGTGAAATCCGTCCATCGGCACGACGACCGCCGCGCCCGGCTCCCGCGCGTTGATGGCCTCGCACAGCGCGGTCGACACGGTGGATTTGCCGGCGCCCGGGGCGCCGGCAATCGCGACAATCAGCCGGTCAGTCTTCGCCGCGCGGGCGAGGAGTTCCGGAACCAGATCTTCAAGCGTGATTATCATGGCTAGGTGCCGTATGCGATGGGGTTCAGGCGAGCCACTTGTCGTAGTCGGAAACAAGCAGGTGCAGCGGTGCTTCATCCTCGTCAATCGAGGAGAAACGGCCGATCGGTTCGCGGAATATGTTATCGGTAAGATCGTCATTGACGGTCGAGACTTCGCCGATCAGGACATCGCCGCCCTCGCCCCAGAAAGCATGCCAGTTGCCGGGCAGCAGGGTAACGCTCTCGCCCGGCTGTAACTTCAACAGGCTGCCGGCCTTCTGCCTGACGATGCGCCCGTCAGTTGCAACTTCGACATCGGTCTTCTCGTCGACGCTGCCGTCCGGGTTGGAATTGAAAAGCTCAAGCACGAGCGTGCCGCCGCCCCGGTTGATGATGTCTTCCGCCTTGACGATATGACGATGCATCGGTGACAGCTGCTTTTCGCGGGAGATCATGATTTTTTCCGCGTAGAGCATGCCGCCGCCTTTTTTCAGGTCTTCCTGATTGCCGTTGCGGGTGGTGAACAGGAACAGGCCAAGCTCGTCGAACTTGCCCTGCCCGTAATCGGTGATGTCCCAGCCGAGACGCGCCTGAAGAATGGCTTTCGAGTCGCTGGCGGTGCGTGCCTTCAGCTCTTCCGGCGACCAGTAGGCGAAGGGCGGCATGACGTAGCCGAACGAGCGAATGAACTTGTCGCTCTCGCGGATGATCTCATTGACTTCAGAACGCTTCATTCTCAATCATTTCCTTTATAAATTACGCTGCGAGTTCCGCAGGGGGTGTCTTGGCCCCGGTCATGAATGCCACTGCATCCGACATCGTATATTCCTTCGGATTGATGACGCAAAGGCGTTTTCCGAGTCGGTGAATGTGAATGCGATCCGCCACTTCGAAAACATGCGGCATATTGTGCGAGATCAGCACAATCGGCATTCCACGCCTTTTCACGTCCTGGATGAGTTCAAGCACGCGCCGGGATTCCTTGACGCCGAGCGCGGCCGTCGGCTCGTCCATAATGACGACTTTGGAGCCGAAGGCAGCGGCCCGAGCCACCGCGACACCCTGGCGCTGACCTCCGGACAGTGTTTCCACCGCCTGGCTGATGTTCTGGATGGTCAGCAGGCCAAGCTCGGTCAGCTTGTCACGCGCCAGCTTCTCCATCGTCTTGCGATCGAGCATC
>UCKM01000022.1 GCA_900473175.1 Hyphomicrobiales bacterium
TGGTCCTTGCGTTCGCCGCGATCATTCTGCGGCGAACCATTGCGCTCCGGCCTTGGCGCCCGCTGTTCAGCCGGATTGCCGCCGCGAGCCTCGCCGCCACGGGCATTGCCGCGCTTTTCCTGATTGCCGCGGTTGCCGCGTCCTTCGAAGCGCGCCTGGCGCCACAACAATACCGGCTTCGGCGCTTCCTCCGGCGCGGCCGGCGCAGCGTCGCCGACTTCTGCAGCGGCTTCGCTGGATTCGGCAACCGGCTCTGCTGCCGCTTGCACCTCGGCAGACGGTTCAACTGTCGCCACAGCTACTTCCGCGACAGTCTCAACTTCGGCGGGGACAACTGCTTCAACCGCTATCTCGGTGGTCTCCTGCGGTGCCGCGGGCACGGCAACTGCATCGAGTTCAACGAGTTTGGCGGCAACGGCTGCTGCCTCGACGGCTTCCTGACGATAGCCGAGATTTTTCAGGATCTCCTCCATATCGTCGGCGGTCGCTCCGAGGATCGACATCATTGCCGGCGTAACGACGAAGCGCGTTCCATCATAGGCGCCGTCCGGACGGGTACCGGCACCGGGCTTCCAGGCAAGCGCCGGGCGGATGAGATCGGCGAGCCGTTCAAGAATGTCGATGCGCACAGCACGGCGCCCGAGCAGCCTGTAACCGGCAAGACGGTAGAATGCGGGATCGAAACCCGGATCGGTTACGACCGACGTGCGGCCGGCGGACAGAACCTGCACGACATCGCCGTAGCCCGGCCGATCTTTTGCATCTTCCTTGAGCGCCCACAAGAGCGTCAGCAGTCCGGCTGGAGCCGGTTTAAGCAGCAATGGCAGGAACACATGGTAGGCACCGAAGCGGACACCAAGGCGGCGAAGTGCGGCACGCGAATCCTGATCGAGACCACGTACCTCCTCGGCAACATCGCGGCGTTGCAGAACGCCGAAGTTCTCAACCAGCTGGAAGGCAAGCCCCTTGGTGATACCAACGAGCGCCTCGGCATTTGCAAGGTCAACAAGCGGCTTCAACACCGTTTCAATATGATGCGCCAGGAAGCGGTCAACCCGTGCCGCAACCTTGTCGCGAGCAGGGCCCGTCAATTGTTCGTCGGCCAGGAGCACAGCGCGGGGCTTCAGTGCCTGCTCGCCGGATACGACCGAAGCAACCGGTGCACCGATCCAGCGCAAGGTTCCATCCGACGCGAGGGCGAAGTCACCATTGGCGGACGCGGCAAAGCGCTCGGCGCGACTTTCGAACTCGGTCGCCAGGGCCTTTTGCGCCGCAGCTCTGATCGCTTTCGCGTCCGTTCCATCGACTTGGGCATCCGTGGTGAAACGGAATCCATCCAAACGTCCAACATGATGCCCTTCGACAACAACGTCCCCGGCAGGGCTAATTTCGGCTTCTAGCATTGTATTCTCTCTCAGGCGCCTCATAAGCACGCTTGTCCTGCGGTCTACGAAGCGTTTCGTCAACCTTTCATGCAGTGCATCTGACAATCTGTCCTCAATTTCACGCGTCTTTTCTTGCCAATGTGCCTGATCTGCAAGCCATCCCGGCCTGTGAGACACAAAAGTCCAGGTTCTGATCTGCGCGATGCGCCGCGACAAAGCGTCGATATCGCCATCGATCGTATCAGCCTTTCGCACTTCCTCGGCCATATAATTTTCATTCACATGCCCGGTTTCCACGAGGTCGGTATAGATCGATGCGATGATGTCAGCATGCTGAGCCGGCGCAATCTTGCGGTAGTCGGGAAGCGCGCAGGCATCCCACAGAAGCGCGACGCGCTCCGGCGTGTTGGCGAGCGGAGCCACATCCGGATCTGCCGACAGGAACTCCAGCGCCTGCTGGTCCACCGCCGGAAGTGCCCGTGTCAACCCTTCAATCGGCGCAGGCGTATCGATCGACCGCTTCAGTGCATCAAGGCTCGAATAGTCAAAACGGGCCGTGCGCCATTGCAGGATCTTGACCGGATCGAACGCATGCGATTCGACACGCTGGACCAGTTCATCGGAAAAGCCCGAAAGCTGTCCCGTTACTCCGAAGGTGCCATCGCGCAAATGCCGGCCCGCACGCCCGGCTACCTGGCCGATTTCCGCCGACGACAGGTTGCGGAACTGATAACCGTCGAATTTCCGGTCCTGGGCGAAGGCCACATGATCGACATCGAGGTTGAGCCCCATGCCGATGGCGTCGGTGGCGACAAGATAATCCACGTCGCCCGACTGGTAGAGCTCGACTTGTGCGTTGCGCGTGCGCGGACTGAGCGCGCCCATTACCACTGCGGCGCCGCCATTCTGGCGCCGGATCAGTTCCGCAATCGCATAGACTTCTTCGGCGGCAAACGCCACGACGGCCGTGCGCGGCGGCAAACGCGTGATCTTCTTCGATCCCGCATAGGCGAGATGGGACAGTCGCGGGCGGGTGATCACCGAGATTCCGCGCAACAATTTTTCAAGAATGCCGCGCATGGTCGCTGCGCCGAGCAGCAGTGTTTCCTGGCGGCCACGTAGATGCAGTATCCTGTCGGTGAAGATATGGCCGCGCTCAAGATCATTGGCGAGCTGCACCTCGTCGATGGCGACGAAATCCAGATCCGTCTGGCGCGGCATGGCTTCAACCGTGCACACCGCATAGCGCGCGCCGGGCGGGTTGATCTTTTCCTCCCCGGTAATCAGCGCGACATTTGCCAATCCAACCCGCTCCACCACACGATTATAGACTTCACGGGCGAGGAGCCTCAGCGGCAGGCCGATCATTCCGGTCTGGTGCGCCAGCATTCGTTCGATGGCGAGGTGCGTCTTGCCCGTATTGGTCGGTCCGAGAACCGCGGTGACATCACGGCCCGTCAGGACGAGGGGGAGTTCGGGAGTGGGCATAAGATTCATCAATTACATTCCAATACCGGCACAGCGGCCTTGCGAGGCGAGCCGGGCATGCATTCCGCGTAGCATTTTCAGCGTCGGACTGAAAGTATGCGGGGCACGCCAGATAAACAATCGTGAACCGATTCACGGAGTGTTCCATTGAGAAATAGAACGCGAGAAGAACGAATCAGCTACGAATCAGCGTTAGGATGGGATTCCTGATTTGTTCACGGCAATATGTAGATTTTTGTCGCGCGAGTCTCACTACATGCTGAATCACGTGTAGTGGCCGCAGCGTTGTCACAGGGCGCAGTTCCAGCTCTCAAAAATTGATCGAAGCGCCATCGCTGAATGATGTGGCGAAAGTGAAACAGCAATCATTACAAATACATAATCAAAAATATGCAGGCACCAAATTCGCCGTCTCGCCAAGATTCGATCGAATCGGCAAAAAACGCCGGCGAGCCTTTTACTGCCCACATTTCATGTTTTGTTCCAGGTTGAAAGCCGGCCGGCGTTGAATGCGCGGCAGGAATGCTGTCGCCGAGCACAACTGGACTAGGACAGGATTCAGCCAGCAACGGTTTGGAAACGCCGCGCAGTTTGACCGCGGCGCTGCTCATTTTCAGTGTAGATCAGCTAAAATACTGCCCGCCATTGGCTGAAAGCGTCGAGCCCGTGATGAAGCCCGCATCATCGGAAGCAAGGAACACAACACAGCGCGCCACTTCTTCCGGCTCGCCTAGACGCCCGACCGGGATCTGCGGGATGATGCGCTCGTTCAGGACTTTCTCGTCGATCGCGCGGACCATCTCCGTCCCGATATATCCGGGACAGACGACATTGACGGTAATTCCGGCGCGCGCGCCTTCCTGGGCAAGAGCTTTGGTGAAGCCGATATCGCCGGCCTTCGCCGCCGAGTAGTTGGCCTGTCCGGCCTGGCCTTTTTGGCCGTTGATCGAAGAGATGTTGATCACCCGTCCGAACTTACGGTCACGCATGCCATTCCAGACGGGATGGGTCATGTTGAACAGGCCTGTCAGATTGGTATTGATGACCTCGCCCCACTGGGCGGGCGTCATCTTGTGGAACATTGCATCGCGGGTAATGCCGGCGTTGTTCACCAGCACGGCTACCGGGCCGAGATCAGCTTCGATCTTGGCAACGCCAGCAGTGCATTCCTCATAGTTGGACACGTCCCACTTGTAGGTGGGTATTCCCGTTTCCTTCGTGAATTTCGCCGCCGCCTCGTCATTGCCGGCATAATTTGCCGCGACCTTATAGCCAGCCGCCTTCAGAGCCACGGAAATGGCCGCGCCGATGCCGCGTGTTCCACCTGTCACGATTGCTGTTTTTGTCATTGTCGCCCTCCCTTAAAACCGATTTCGATCAAATTGGCAGCGGGTGGCGATAACCGCCACCATGCGACGACCGGCTCGATAAGAGACGAGCCGGTCCACGCGCGATTTAGTCCTTGATGCGCTCAACGCAGAGGGCAACGCCCATTCCGCCACCAATGCAAAGTGTCGCAAGACCCTTCGTGCCATTGCGGCGCTTCAATTCGAACAACAGGGTGTTGAGGACACGCGCACCGGACGCACCGATCGGGTGGCCGATGGCGATCGCACCACCATTGACGTTGACGATGTCCGGATTGAAGCCAAGGTCCTTGTTGACCGCACAGGCCTGCGCGGCAAAAGCTTCGTTGGCTTCGACCAGATCGAGATCCTCCGCCTTCCATCCGGCCTTTTCCAATGCCTTGCGAGAGGCAGGAATTGGTCCCGTCCCCATGATTGCCGGATCGACACCCGCCGTCGCCCAGGATGCAATCCGCGCCAATGGTTTGATCCCGCGCCGCTTGGCCTCTTCCTCGGTCATGAGCACGACGGCGGCAGCACCATCATTGAGACCGGACGCATTGCCGGCGGTTACGGTTCCGTCCTTGTCGAAAGCGGGCTTGAGTTTCGTCAGTCCATCCATCGTTGCACCATGACGGATATATTCATCGTCCGAGACGATCACGTCGCCCTTGCGGGTCTTGACGGTGAAGGGGACGATCTCGTCCTTGAATTTGCCGGCCTTCTGGGCAGCTTCGGCCTTGTTCTGTGATGCGAGGGCAAAGCTGTCCTGCTCCTCGCGGGTCAATTGCCATTTGCGCGCGATGTTCTCGGCTGTAATGCCCATGTGATAGCCGTGGAACGCATCGGTGAGCCCATCCTTGATCATCGTATCGATCAATTTGAAGTCACCCATCTTCACGCCGTTGCGAAGATGCGCGCAATGCGGCGACAGCGACATCGATTCCTGGCCGCCGGCAACGATGATATTGGCGTCGCCCGTTGCGATCTGCTGCATGCCGAGCGCTACCGCACGCAGGCCCGATCCACAGACCTGGTTGAGACCCCAAGCGGTCGCTTCCTGCGGAATTCCGGCGGCGATAGCGGCCTGACGGGCCGGGTTTTGCCCCTCGCCCGCACCGAGCACCTGACCCAGGATGACTTCATCCACGTCCGCCGCGTCGACACCGGCGCGCGCGAGCACTTCCTTGATAACAGCAGCGCCAAGTTCATGTGCCGGGACATTGGCGAATGCGCCGTTGAACGAGCCGACGGGCGTGCGGGCTGCACTGGCGATGACGATGGATTGGGTCATGGAGGTCTCCTCAGATTTTGCCATGCTGAAATCGTGCAGCATACTCCCGGACAGAATTCCCTCCCCGCAGTCGTTTTACAAGGGCCATTTGCCTTCAAGGCGAAATTAACCGTTTGTGCATTGCAGCATAATCTTCGACGCATCGCGTTGGATGCGCTGCACAATTCACTTTGAATTGAAGCGCTTTACCCCTATCCTCCCATGTTGATCCGTAAGCCGGCACGCAAATTTCGGCGACGGGCACGAGGTTGGGGAGTTGAGCAATGGCAGGAAAAACTGGCGACGTCGTCATCAAGAAATATGCCAACCGGCGTCTCTACAATACCGGGACGAGCACCTATGTGACGCTTGAGGATCTGGCCGAAATGGTCAAGCGCAATGAGGACTTTACCGTACAGGACGCAAAGACCGGCGACGACATCACCCATTCGGTTCTGACCCAGATCATCTTCGAACTGGAGAACAAGGACGGGCAGAACATGCTGCCCATTCCATTCCTGCGTCAGCTGATCGCGTATTATGGCGATCAGATGCAAGTCGTGCTGCCGACATTCCTGGAACAGTCCATGCAGGCTTTCGCCAAGGAGCAGGAGCGCATGCGCGAGCAGCTGACAGCGGCGTTCGGCAAGTCACCCATGGACATGATGAATGTCAGCGCTCCGATCAAGCTTGTCGAGGAACAGGTTCGCCGCAACACGGAGATGCTGCAGCATGCCATGCGCATGTTCACACCCTTCCCTCTCAACAAGACGGCAGGCGCCGCTGAGTCCGACGCGACGAACGTTCCAGAGAAGCCCGCCAAGGATACGGGGCTCGACGAACTGAAGGAACAGATCGCCGCGATGCAGCGCAAACTCGACTCGCTCGATAAATAACAAGCGACGTTTTCCTTCCGCTCGAAGCTCCTGCACGGAGCCGCTGATATTCCGCGAACACCAGATCCCAGAGAGACCATCATGGCGCAGATTACACTCTCCAAAGCCAATACAATTATCAAGGCTGCTCTTGCCAAGGGCACCGAACTGGGCTTGCGGCCGCTGTCGGTCGCCGTCCTCGACGCGGGTGGTCACCTCAAAGCGTTCCAGAAGCAGGACGGCGCATCGATGCTGAGGTTCGAGATCGCTTTCGGTAAGGCCTACGGCGCGCTGACCATCGGCGCGGGCTCCCGCACCGTTGAGAAGTTTGCGAAAGACCGGCCCCATTTCGTCGAGGGACTCGTCGCAGCTTCCAGCGGACGCGTCATCGCGGTTGCGGGCGGTGTTCTCGTCAAGAACGCCAAGGGCGAAGTGCTCGGCGCCGTCGGCATTACCGGCGACACCTCCGACAATGACGAAACCGCGGCTATCGCCGGCGTTGAGGCTGCAGGCTTTGTCGCTGACGGCGGCCAGAGCTGAAATAATCTCAAGAAAATCTGCAACTCATGTCAAAATGCGCTTTGATGAGCCGTCATTGCATCGAGCGCATGTCTTTCGCGCTTTAAACCCGAAAGGAACTGCCATGAATTATACGATTTTGGCCTATGAAACTGCAGACGCATATGCGGCGCGCACCGATCCAAATAAGCAGCAAACCTATCGCGCCGGATGGATGGCATATTCCCAGGTCCTTAGGGACGCAGGTATCATGGTCACGGGTGCCGGGCTCCAGGCGCCTGACACGTCGACGACGGTTCGACTCAAGAATAGCCAGCCATTGGTCCAGGATGGGCCCTATGCCGACACCAAGGAGCAGCTGGGCGGTTTCTATGTGATTAATGTGCCGGATTTGGACACAGCGCTGAGTTGGGCCGCACGTTGCCCCGCCGCCGTCGCGGGCGGTGTCGTTGAGGTAAGGCCCAATATTCAGATGTGATGCCGATGGACGAAACGGACGCGCGCGGCGTCGTCGAGATGGCGGCGCGCAATTCCTACGGCCGCCTGGTTGCATTTCTGGCGGCACGTTCACGCGACGTTGCCGGCGCTGAAGATGCGCTCGCCGACGCTTTTGCTTCCGCCCTCGAAACCTGGCCCTACAGCGGCGTACCCAGCAAGCCGGAGGCCTGGCTGTTGACGGTTGCCCGCAACCGGATGACGGATGCAAGGCGTCGGGCCCGCGTCAGAGCAGAGGCAATTCCGGCTTTGCTGGCGGTTGCCGAAGAGGCTCATGCCTTGGCCGATACCGCCAATCCATTTCCGGATGAACGGTTGAAGCTGCTTTTCATCTGTGCCCATCCGGCGATTGAAGTCACGGCCCGCACGCCTCTCATGCTGCAGACTCTGCTTGGGCTCGACGCTGCGCGCATCGCCTCGGCGTTTTTGGTGCAACCCGCAGCGATGGGCCAGCGCCTTGCCCGAGCCAAACGCAAGATTCGCGACGCGGGGATCGCATTCGAGGTTCCCATGAGGAACGATCTGCCGGCACGGCTGGGCTCGGTGCTTGAGGCCGTATACGCCGCCTATGGTAGCGGTTGGGATGACATGTCTGGCGCTGATCCTCGCAGCAACGGGCTTGCATGGGAGGCGATCGACATTTGCCGCCTGCTTATGCGGCTGATACCTGAACAGGCCGAGGTACAGGGCCTCCTGGCGCTCATGCTCTACTGTGAATCGCGGCGTAATGCCCGGCGCAATGATGCCGGCGACTATGTTCCCCTCGTGGAGCAGAACACCGCACTTTGGTCGCGGCCAATGATCAACGAAGCCGAAGCGCTAATGCGCACGGCGGCTCGATTAGGCCCCATTGGCCGCTTCCAGCTTGAAGCGGCAATTCAGTCGGTGCACACGCAACGCGTAGTCACGGGACGGACCGATTGGGAGGAGATCGCGCTGCTCTATGAGGGTCTGGTTGTCCATGCGCCAACAATCGGGGCGATGGTTGGCCGCGCCGCCGCAGTTGCGGAGGCAAGGGGTGCGCCGGCCGGCTGGGCATTGCTCGCGGACATCCCTGGCGAGACGCTCAAAAATTACCAACCCTATTGGGCCCTTGCAGCGCATTTGCTGACGTCGCTCGAGCGGATGGGTGAAGCGCGCATCGCCTATGATCGCGCCATCGCGCTCAGCGCCGATCCGGCGACGCGGGCGTTTCTCACCGGGCGTCTCGAAGCATTGCCGAAATGAATGCCATCGCCAAAAACAAAAGACCGGCACGAGGCCGGTCTTTTGTCACGAACTCTAAAAAGGCGTTCAGCCTTCCTTCGGTGTCAGCACCTGGCGACCACGATACATGCCGGTCTTCAGATCGACATGATGCGGACGGCGCAGTTCACCGGAATTCTTGTCTTCGACGTAAGTCGGGGCCTTCAACGCGTCGGCGGAACGGCGCATACCGCGCTTCGACGGAGAAGTTTTTCTTTTAGGTACAGCCATTGTTGCAGCTCCAGTAATCAGTCAAATCCGGCACTGGCCCGATTGAGCCTGTCACAATGGACAAAATTCCGGAAAGTTCGGCTGGGGCTATACACGGCTTGAGAGCTTTTGACCAGCATGACTCGCATATTTTTTGTCACAAAAGCTTTGAACGGCAGATCGCAGCCCCTCGTCTACTGGTTTATGCATCCGACATAGGCGCCCGCCGCCCTCGCCCGGCGCTCGTTGAGTCGCGCCAGCGTTTGCATGCCGCGTCCCGGCTTTGCCGGATTGCGCACGATCGGGTTGGGCAGGGTCACGGCAAGATAGGCCGCCTGCCGCGGCGAAAGCCTGGCTGCGCTCACCTTGAAATGATACTGCGCCGCGGCTTCCACGCCGTAGATACCCGGGCCCCATTCGGCGATATTCAGGTAGATCTCCATCAGCCGCCGTTTTGGCAGGATAAGGTCGGTAATCATGGCAAGCGGCACTTCCAGCCCCTTACGAATGAAGGAGCGGCTGGTCCACAGGAAGAGGTTCTTCGCCGTCTGCATCGTGATCGTCGATGCGCCGCGCGTCTGTTCTCCGTCTATCGCATCGGAAACAACGGAATTGAGCGCATCCCAATCGACGCCCGAATGAAAACAGAACCGCGCATCTTCCGACATCATCACCGAATTGATGAGGACGGGCGATATCTGCTCGATCGGCACCCAGCGCCGGTCATAGCCCGAGAATGTTACGAGGTCTTTCACCATCAATGTGGAAACGGGGTGGACGAATGGGATGCGGTAGAGGCTCAAAAGAATGATCGGAAGCATGATCAGAATGATCCCGGCCAAAGTGACATACCGAATAACCCGGCCAAGAGGTGAACGGCCAGGGTCAACCAGATATCCTCGTCCCCGCTTATTTCTAACCAAAACCCTCGTCACACAGTCCGTCCGCGCTGAAATCCCCCGTTGGACATAGAGCAAAGCGCAGCAGAAGGGAATTCATTCTGCGAATTTCCGCGCCATTCGCCTGAAGCCTGGTGCAAAATGACGATGAGCGCTCCACAGGGCCATTGACCGGATCACTATTTTCCGGTCATTGCCAGATCATGATGACAGATCAAGGTTTCTCATTGTTCCAGATCACTTTGCAGCAGCGCGCCGCCTCGGTCGAGGCGCTGTTGACGGACGTGCTGTCCGACCGGCCGCAAAACGGCGAAATCAGCCGTCCACCGAGGCTTATGGCGGCAATGCGCCATGGCGTATTGAATGGCGGCAAGCGCCTGCGCCCGTTCCTGGTGATGGAAAGCGCGGCCCTGTTTGGCGCCGACAATCTTGCGGCCCTGCGAGTTGCCGCTGCGCTCGAATGCATCCACAGCTATTCGCTCGTCCATGACGATCTGCCGGCCATGGACAATGATGATTTGCGGCGCGGCCAGCCGACTGTACATCGCAAATTCGACGAAGCCGCGGCCATTCTTGCTGGCGATAGTCTCCTGACCTATGCCTTCCAGCTGATTGCCAGTGACGAGACCGAGCTTGCAGCGCAGCAGCGCGTGGAACTGATTGCGGCGCTTGCGCGTGCTGCTGGAATTGGTGGCATGACCGGCGGTCAGGCCCTCGATCTTGAAGCAGAAAAAGTCAAACCCGACGAGGATGGCATCATCCGCCTGCAGGCCATGAAGACCGGCGCCTTGATTCGCTTTGCCTGTGAGGCAGGCGCCATTATCGGCAATGCGGATGTCAAGGACCGTGAGCGTTTGGCGGAGTATGGCTCGGCCATTGGCCTTGCTTTTCAGCTGGCTGATGACCTTCTGGATGTTACTGCTGACGCCAGCCATGTGGGCAAGGCGACCGGCAAGGATGCCGCCGCTGGCAAGGCCACGCTCGTCTCCCTGCATGGCATCGACTGGACAAAGCGCCAGCTGGCAGGCCTGGTCGAACAGGCGGAAGAACTTCTGTCCCCGTTCGGTGAGAAAGCAGCGCTTCTCAAGGACGCGGCCCACTTTATTGCCGAGCGGCGGAGCTAAATCGTTCATATCGGCGTCACAACCGGCAGCGCGAGATATCGCAGCTGACCGCCCATATGCATCGGTATCATTTCTGCCGGGTTTGAGGGCGGACGAAGGCCAATGCCGGGATAGGGATCGATAAATCCGCAATTGACAACATTGGGACCCATGGGTGTCGGGATGAATGCTGCCGAGACCTGCACTATTGCATGTGTTGCGTTCCCCATGAGAAGTGGCCTCTCAGATTGCAACGCATCAACGATTTGCGCATTGTTCAAGCCCAATATTCCGGCGTCGAGATCGTAAAGGCCCTGCATCTGGACTTGAAACTGTTTCCCATGGGCGTCCGCCCAATCGCGATTCAGCTCCGCCGTAATTGTGGCTCCCGATTTAGCTGGCAGATTGTCCAATCTGCCATAGACCGCTGTGACAATGGCTTCCTGTGGCACGTCATAACCGTAGAAAGCAAAAATCATGGAAAGTGACGCTGCCCAGCACCATTGGCTTTCCTTTTGTGGGCGGTAAGCCGCCAGCAATTTGGCCGGATCGATCCCCGCCTCGCACATTTGACCGAACTGATTATAAGCCGGCATACAACGCTGATAGGCGAGGGCCTTGGTCGACACGGCGGATCCACCGAATGTTGCCCCCATAGCAGCAGCAAGAAAGTTTCTTCTGTGCATCTATAACTCCAATATGAATTTGCTCACGGCTAGAGCCCAAATTGATCAAGACTATATGGCATTCAGAAACTGAAACTATCGCGGATCCGCATCCCACCTCCCGATAATATTGTATCGGGAAGTATTGGACATGGATCCAAAGGCAACGTCGGTATTAAAGCAGAAACTGCACTACTTACAATCCAGTTACTCCGCAGCGTGCGATCCCGCACTTTGGCAGAAGCGGTTTTCGATATAATCGGCCACCATCTTCTGGAACTCCTGGGCGATACCCGCACCCCGCAGGGTCGCCACCTTCTTCCCGTCGACAAAGACCGGTGCGGTGGGCGTTTCGCCGGTTCCGGGTAGCGAGATGCCGATATCGGCCATCTTCGATTCGCCGGGCCCATTGACGATGCATCCCATGACCGCAACGTTGAGCGCCTCGACGCCGGGATATTTGTCGCGCCACACCGGCATGTTCTTGCGGATATCGTTCTGGATCGATTGCGCCAGTTCCTGAAACACCGTCGAGGTCGTCCGCCCGCATCCGGGGCAAGCCGCCACGATCGGGACAAACTGGCGAAAACCCATGGTCTGCAGCAATTCCTGCGCAACCTGCACTTCGCGGGTGCGGTCGCCGCCCGGTTCCGGCGTGAGTGAAATGCGGATCGTATCGCCAATGCCTTGTTGCAGGAGAATGCCAAGCGCCGCGGACGACGCGACGATGCCCTTGGAACCCATCCCGGCTTCGGTGAGGCCGAGGTGCAGCGCGTGGTCGCAGCGGCGCGCAAGCTCGGCGTACACGGCAATGAGATCCTGCACCTGGCTCACCTTGGCAGACAGAATAATCTTCGAGCGCGGCAAACCGATCTCTTCGGCAAGCTGTGCCGAAATCAGTGCCGACTGGACGATTGCTTCGCGTGTTACCTGCTCTGCCGTCAGGGGAGCGCCTGCCGCATGGTTCTGATCCATCAGCGCCGTCAGGAGTTCCTGATCGAGCGAGCCCCAGTTGACGCCGATACGTACCGGTTTGTCATAGCGGATCGCCATTTCGATGATCGCACCGAACTGCGCATCCTTCTTGTCCTTGAAACCGACATTGCCCGGGTTGATGCGATATTTGGCCAAAGCCTCGGCGCAGGCCGGATGATCGGCCAGAAGCTTATGGCCGATATAGTGGAAATCACCGACCAGCGGCACCGGCAGGCCAAGGCGGTCGAGCCGCTCACGGATTTTCGGCACCGCAGCCGCGGATTCATCCCGATCGACGGTGATGCGCACGATTTGCGAGCCTGCACGTGACAGTGCCGCGACTTGCGCCACGGTACCGTCAATATCCGCAGTATCGGTATTGGTCATCGACTGGACGACGATCGGCGCGCCGCCGCCAACCATGACGCCGCCGACATCCACACCAACCGAGGGTCGCCGGGCAAAGGGCTGAGAATAATAGTCAGTCATTATCAAGCTCCAGATATGCCGTTCACGTGGCGCAGCTATCGGCATTTGTCAACTCCGTGCGGGCTACAGAACCCATGCTACTCCCTCAGTGCAGACCTTGCATGACAAACTGTGCAGGCTCCAAGCCTAGTAATCTTGCTGCGATGCAATATATTTCAGGAGTCCGCGCCACGCCCCGTTGAACTTAATCAAAGGAAATTATTGTCATGGCCAGGAACACTCCAATCGGTTGCGCTCAGATCACGCAAACGCTGCTTTCGGCAAGCCGGACGGCGGCATGATGAGCGGTAAACCCAAGACCATCAATATCGCGCTGCAGGGCGGCGGATCGCACGGCGCGTTCACCTGGGGTGTGCTCGACCGCATCCTCGAGGATGGCAGGTTGAATATCGAGGGCGTCTCCGGCACCAGCGCGGGCGCGATGAATGCCGTGGCACTGGCGGATGGCTGGTCGCATAATGGAGCCGAAGGTGCTCGCGCCAAACTGCACGACTTCTGGCGTGCGGTGGGGCGTACCGGGCAGTTCAGTCCGGTGCAGCGCTCGCCGTGGGACCGCTTCTTCGGCAACTGGTCCGTCGAAAATGGCCTTGGCTACAATCTCTTCGAACAGATTTCCCGGGTGTTTTCACCGTATGAATTCAATCCCTTCAATCTCAATCCGCTGCGCGACGTCGTCGAGAAGGAGATCGATTTCGAACGGGTGAAGGCCTGTTCGAAGCTCAAGCTCTTCATTTCCGCGACAAATGTCGAGACCGGACGGCTGCGCGTCTTCTCGCAATCGGAGCTCGATGCTGATGTGGTCATGGCTTCCGCCTGCCTGCCCTATATTTTCCAGGCCGTGGAAATCGATGGCGAACCCTATTGGGATGGAGGCTATGGCGGCAACCCCGCCCTTTACCCGTTCTTCTATTCAAGCGAGAGCGAAGATGTCCTGCTGATCCAGATCAATCCGATCGAGCGGCGCGGCACGCCCAAGACAGCCCGCGAGATCAGCGATCGCATCGACGAGATCACCTTCAACGCCGCCTTGCTGCGTGAATTCCGCTCCATTGCCTTCGTCAATTCGCTGATCGAGGCCGGCAGACTTCAACATGGCGAATATCGGCATATCCGCATGCACCGGATCGACGCCGATGAAGCCCTCGCCGGTCTTTCCGCCTCGTCCAAGATCAATGCTGAATGGGCTTTCCTCGAGTATCTGCGCGATCTCGGCCGTGCCGCTGCCGAGGACTGGCTCGAGGAGCACTGCGATTCCGTCGGCGAACACGCCACGCTCGACGTGTCGGGCGAACTCGCACCGGAAATGAATGTGGGTTTCAAGGCCACGAAGCCCGGCAGGCGGGTCAGCGATTTCCTCTTGCAGCGCAGGAAGCCGCCCGTGGTGGCGCGTCGCGCCTAGGCCTGCTTCCTGTCAGCGCTTTTAGCGAGATTGGCCATGAGGCAAACAACAATCAGCAGCCCGGCGAGCACCATATAGACCGGTCCGAAACCGGTCTTGCCACCGACAAAGCCGATTGCCGATGGCGCGACGAGAATTCCCGAGTAGCCCATAAGCGTCACCATGCTGAGTGCGACGCCGGAGGAGGTTCCCTCCTGATTGCCGGCTGCCGAGAAGGCGATCGGCACCATATTGGCAATGCCAAGTCCAGAAAAGGCAAAGGCAAGGATTGCAATCCACGAATTGGGCGAAAGACTTGCGACCAGCATGCCGGATGCGCCGATCAGCGCTGACACACGCAATGTATTGACCGCGCCGAAGCGGTCGCGCACGCCGTCGCCGAGGAAGCGCATCACCGACATGGTGCCGGAGAAGGCGGCAAAGGCGAAACCGGCTGTAGCGATATCGGCACCGCGTTCCTGTTGCAGATAGAGCGCGGCCCAATCCAGCACCGACCCTTCAGGCACCATGGAGAACAGGGCCATAAGACCGATGAGATAGATCAGCGGATTGCTCGGAAATACCAGCTTCTGCTTGTGGTGAACGACCGGCGTGTCCTCGGTGATCATATAACGAAAGGCTGCAAGTCCCAGCACAATGGCGATAAGCGTGACGACGGCGGCGTGGGCGAGGTGCCCGTGCGCCTCAATCAGGATACCGCCCAGCCCGCCGCCGGCAAAGCCGCCGAGGCTCCAGAAACCGTGCGACGACGACATGACTGCACGGGATAGCTTCTTTTCGACCTCTACCGCATTGGCATTCATGGCGACGTCCATGCCGCCGATGACAGCACCAAAAAGGAAGAGCGCTGGCGCGGCGGTGTAGACGTTTGGCGCCAGTGCCACGAGCAGGAGCGAGAACGAGCAGAATACGGCAAAGCCCTTTACCACGGCGCGCGAACCATATCTTCCGATGAGGTAGCCGCACCAGGGCATGGAGGACAAAGCCCCGATGCCAAACACGAGGATGAGGAGGCCGAGTGTGAACTCGCTGATCCCGAGGCGCGTCATGAATACAGGGATTTGCGGTGCCCAACTGCCGACCAGAAAGCCATTGAAGAAGAACGCGCTGGCAACGGCCCATCGCCCGTAAACAGCTTTCCTGAGGTAGATAGAGGCATCCATTAGAGTATCACCGGTTAAACGTTGGAACTGGGCAGGCATTCCGCTCACCCAATTTATGAAACATCATGCAAACTGATCGTCGGCGACGATCACCTCGACGCCCTCCCCGCTTATCCGCTCCAGGATCGACCGATCCGCTGTCCTGTCGGTCACGAGGGTGGATATGATCGAAATCGGGCCAATGGCAAAGGGGGCCTGTTTGACAAGCTTTTCGCTGGTTGCCAGCAGTATGATCTCATTGCAGGCCTGACCGAGCGCCAGCTTCATGCGCGCATCATCATAATTCTCGGCGCGCAGCATCAGCCCTTCGTCGACGGCGCACGCGCCGAGCACACAATAATCGACCCGCATCGATTGGACTTCGGCCAGCGTGGACTGCCCGATGGCGCTACGGGTCAACCGGTTCAGGCTTCCCCCCAGCAAGATGACCTCGCAACAGGGATGATCGAGTGCGGCCGACGCGATATCGGGGGAACCAGTGATGATGCATGTCTGCAGGTCAGCAGGAAGCGCACGAACGAATTCGAGCACCGTCGTGCTCGAATCGAGGAGCATGGTCGTATTGGCCGGGATGCGGGCAGCAGCAACGGCGGCAATCGCCTTCTTGCCGGCGGTCTCATCGCGGGCGCGCTGCTGGAAGCTTCGAGGGCCCGATCTGCTTCTGGCTGCGCCCCCGTGGAAGCGCTGGACGAGACCCTGCTCGGCCAGTTCGCGAAGATCCCGGCGTATCGAGTCTTCCGAGACGCCGAATTCAGATGCAACAGCATTAGCCAGCACGCGTCCGGACTCGTTGACCCTTTTGAGGATCATGATTTTTCTTTCGTCCGGTGACAGATCTTTCAGCACTGGGAATACCTCCACCAACATTTATAGATCGAAATGCCTATATAGGCAATATCAAATGCACATTTGTGCACATACGTGCAATAGTGACGTTGTGGGGCCAACCGGCGCTGAACGAAAAAAGCCCCTGTGCGGGGCTTTTCGAGAATAGCGTTTCGGTCGTGAACCGCGATGAAGACTACTCGTAGACGATCAGCAAGTCCTTGGCGTCGATCTGATCGCCAGCCCGGACAAGCACTTCCGCAACCGTGCCGTCGCGCTCCGCGCGCAACGCGGTTTCCATTTTCATCGCTTCGATGGAAAGCAGCACATCGCCTGCATTGACCTTCTGGCCGGTCGCAATGCCCACCGTCGAGACAATGCCCGGCATCGGGGCACCAACATGTTTGTCATTGCCAAGCTCAGCCTTGCGCCGGACGCCAGCGCCCCCGGCCGCGCGGGTGCGGTCCGGAACCTTCACGCGGCGCGGCTGGCCATTCAACTCGAAGAAGACCGTGCACATGCCCTTGTCGTCGGCTTCGCCCATGGCGAGATTGCGCACGACAAGCGTCTTGCCGCGCTCGATATCGAGGAAGACCTCTTCCTCCGGCGCAAGCCCATAGAAATAGACATGGGTCGGCAGAACGCTGGTCGGGCCGTAGGTGTCGTGCGTCACCGCGAAGTCGGTGAACACCTTGGGGTACATGAGATAGGACGCGAACTCCTGCTCGGTAACCTTGCGTTCGAGCTTGGTCTCGATCTCGCCGCGCTCGGCTTCAAGATCTGCCGCCTGCAGCAATGCGCCGGGCCGTTCGGTGAACGGCTTTTCGTCTTTCAGGACCTTCTTCTGAATATCCTTTGGCCAGCCCTTCGGCGGCTGTCCGAGGTCGCCGCGCATCATCGACACGACCGAATCCGGAAAGGCGATATCCTTGCTCGGGTTCTTTACATCCTCGACGGAAAGGTCCTGGCTGACCATCATCAGCGCCATGTCGCCCACGACCTTGGAGGACGGTGTAACCTTGACGATATCCCCGAACATCTGATTGACGTCGGCATAGGCCTGGGCCACTTCGTGCCACCGGGTTTCGAGGCCAAGCGAACGGGCCTGCTCCTTGAGATTGGTGAACTGGCCGCCCGGCATCTCGTGCAGATAAACTTCGGAAGCCGGCCCCTTCAGGTCGCTTTCAAAAGCCGCATACTGGGTGCGCACCGCCTCCCAATAGAAGGAAATCCGGCGGATCCATTCCGGATCAAGGCCCGGGTCGCGCTCCGTACCTTTCAAGGCTTCTACGATCGAACCAAGGCATGGCTGCGAGGTATTGCCGGACAAGGCGT
Organism: Hyphomicrobiales bacterium; assembly: GCA_900473175.1. Taxonomy (GTDB): domain Bacteria; phylum Pseudomonadota; class Alphaproteobacteria; order Rhizobiales; family Rhizobiaceae; genus Phyllobacterium. The sequence continues at coordinate 17,690 of UCKM01000022.1, forward strand.
CCATGGCGGCGTCCACCACATCAACGCCCGCATCGACTGCGGCAAGCACAGTCGCGGCCGCAATGCCCGACGTGTCATGGGTGTGGAAATGCAAGGGAAGGTCAGTTGCCTCCCGCAACGCCTTGAACAGAACCTTGGCCGCACCCGGCTTCAACAACCCCGCCATGTCCTTGATGGCGATGATATGCGCCCCAGCCTTTTCGACTTGCTGGGCAAGATCGACATAGTATTTCAGATCATATTTCGGCCGGGCGGAGTTCAGGATGTCGCCGGTGTAGCAGATCGCCGCCTCGCACAGCTTGTTCTCCTCGATCACCGCATCCATGCTGACGCGCATGTTCTCAACCCAGTTGAGGCTGTCGAACACGCGAAAGACGTCGATACCACCTCGTGCGGCCTGGCTGACGAAATATTTGACAACGTTGTCGGGGTAGCTCTTGTAGCCGACGCCGTTGGCGCCGCGCAGCAGCATCTGCAGCAAGATGTTCGGCGCCCGCTCGCGGACTTCAGCGAGGCGCTCCCACGGATCTTCGGTCAGAAACCGCATGGCGACGTCGAAGGTCGCGCCGCCCCAGCATTCCAGCGAGAAGAGTTGCGGCAGTGCCCGGGCATAGGTGCCGGCGACGCGCGCAATGTCGAACGTGCGCATACGTGTCGCGAGCAGCGATTGATGCCCGTCGCGCATAGTGGTGTCGGTGAACAATACGCGCTTTTCGTTGCGCATCCATTCCGCGAACTTCTTTGGCCCAAGCTGGTCGAGAAGTTGCTTTGTACCATCGGGGATTGGCGCTTCGATGAAGGGTACGCGCGGCAGCGCCGCCTCCTTGGATGGCATGGCGCGGCCCTTGGTCTCGGGATGGCCATTGATCGTCACATCGGCGAGATAGGTCAGGAGTTTTGTGGCGCGGTCCTGCCGCTTGACCTGCGCGAACAGTTCGGGAGTCGTGTCGATGAACTTCGTCGTATAGGAATTGTCGATGAACTTCGGATGCGTAATGATCGCTTCCAGGAACGTCAGGTTCGTCGCGACGCCGCGGATGCGGAATTCGCGCAGGGCACGGTGCATCCGGTGGATCGTCTCTTCGGCCGTGGGCGACCAGGCCGTGATTTTTTCAAGGAGCGGATCGTAGAAACGCGTGATAACCGCACCCGAATAGGCGGTGCCGCCGTCAAGGCGGATGCCGAAGCCCGTGGCCCCACGGTAGGCAGTGATCCTGCCATAGTCCGGAATGAAGTTCTGCTCCGGATCTTCCGTGGTGATACGGCATTGCAGGGCATGGCCGTTAAGCTTGATGTCCTTTTGCGCAGGCACGCCCGATTCCGGGGTACCGATCGTGGCGCCTTCAAGAATGCGGATCTGCGCCTTGACGATATCGATGCCGGTGACTTCTTCGGTAACCGTGTGCTCGACCTGGATACGCGGATTGACTTCGATGAAATAGAAGGCGCTGGTATCGGAATCCATCAGGAACTCGATCGTTCCGGCACCGATATAATTGGTGGCCTTGGCGATCTTCAGGCCATAGTCGCAGATTTCCTTGCGCTGCGCATCGCTAAGGTAGGGGGCAGGCGCGCGTTCGACGACTTTCTGGTTGCGGCGCTGGATCGAGCAATCGCGCTCGAAAAGGTGAACCGCATTGCCATGCGTATCACCGAGGATCTGCACTTCGACATGCCGTGCGCGCTGCACCAGCTTTTCGAGATAGACCTCATCCTTGCCGAACGCTGCCTTGGCTTCGCGCTTGCCTTCCGTCACCTCACGGGCAATGTCTTCCGGTTTGAAGATCGCTCGCATGCCGCGTCCGCCACCGCCCCAGGAGGCTTTGAGCATGACCGGGTAGCCGATCTGCTCGGCCATGGCTTTGACCGCGTCCATGTCGTCCGGCAGCGGATCGGTGGCGGGAACCACGGGAACACCGATCTCGATGGCCAGATTGCGCGCGGCGACCTTGTTGCCGAGCCGGCGCATCGTTTCCGGCTTCGGACCGATAAAGATGATCCCGGCCTCGGCGCAAGCCTCGGCAAATTCCGGGCTTTCCGAAAGCAGGCCATAGCCCGGATGAATAGCGTCCGCACCGGAAAGCTTGGCAACGCGCATGATTTCCTCGATCGACAGATAGCTTTCGATCGGGCCCATGTCCTTGGCGAGATGCGGGCCGCGCCCGACCTGATAGGATTCGTCCGCCTTGAACCGGTGCAGCGCCAGCTTGTCCTCTTCCGCCCATATCGCCACGGTTTTCATCCCAAGCTCGTTGGCGGCGCGGAATACACGGATCGCAATTTCTGATCTGTTGGCGACGAGGATTTTCTTGATAGGCAAGGCGACGGCTCCGAATATGAAAATAGTATGGTTTGGCGGCTACAGATTGCTGCACTGCAAACAACGCATAATGATCACAACAGAATGAAATGTCCAATAGCAAAATGCCCGGCACAGGGCCGGGCATTCGCTGATCATACCAGTTGCGAAAGGCTTACTGCTGGAAGTAGCTGTACTTGCCGTCTTCGCCCTTCTTCCATTCGTACATGACATAGCCAGGAAGCTTGGGGTCACCCTTTTCGTCGAAGGCGATGTCGCCGAGAACGGTCTTGAACGGACCCTTTTCCTTCATCGTCTTGGCAACGGTCTCAGGATCGTTCGATCCTGCGGCCTTGGCGGCATCGGCAATAACCTGCGCTGCAGCATATGCGTAGAGTGTGTAGGCTTCCGGCTCAAAGCCCTGCGCGCGGAACTTCTCGACGAGTTCCTTGTTGGCGGGGTTCTTGCTCGGATCCGGACCGAAGGTGTTGAGGGTGCCTGCGACAGCGTCGCCAGCGATCGAAGCGAGTTCGTTCGAAACGATACCGTCACCCGAGATGAAGGTGACCTTGAGGCCCTGGTCAGCCAGCTGGCGGATGATCAGGCCAGCTTCGGTGTGAAGACCACCCCAATAAAGGACCGTAACGCTGGCTTCCTTTGCCTTGGCGATGAGCGCGGAGAAATCCTTGTCGCCGACGTTAACGCCTTCGTACATGACTTCCTTCATGCCCTTGGCATTCAGCGTCTTCTTGGTTTCGTCAGCGAGACCCTGGCCATATGGCGTCTTGTCGTGAACAACCGCAACCTTGGCGTCCTTGAACTTCTCGGCAATGTAGGTGCCGGCTACCACGCCCTGCTGATCATCGCGACCGCAAGTACGGAAGGTGTTCCACAGACCACGTTCGGTGAAGACCGGGTTGGTCGCGGCAGGGGTGATCTCGAGAATGCCGTTTTCAGCGTAGACTTCCGATGCCGGGATCGAAACACCCGAGTTGAAGTGGCCGATAACGAACTTCACGCCGTCAGCAACAAACTTGTTGGCAACGGAAATACCCTGCTTCGGATCGGAAACATCATCGCCGAGCGAAAGCTTGACCTGCTCACCATTGATTCCGCCGGCGGCGTTGATCTCGGCAATTGCGGCTTCTGCGCCCTTCTGCAGCTGTGCGCCGAAAGCGGCGTTCGGGCCGGTCAACGGACCGCCGACACCGATCAGAAGATCGGCATAGGCGTGACCGCTCAAAGCGAGCATCGCAGCAAATGCGACGCCCGAGAACAGTGACTTCTTCATTTGAAAACTCCCATTTTCTAGGTACTTACCAAACCCCTCGCGATACCTTTTGTAATCGCTTGAAGTGCACATTTGCCGATTTCCCGGCGGTTGTCACGCTGATTCATTTCGCATCAGCGAGATTGATTAGGCTCTCGTTTTTTCCTTCCAGGAGAACGGGGAAACTTTTTCGTAAAGCCAGTGATATTGCCGGATCATCTGGTTGGTCCGGGTATAGCGGTAGCCGAGCGTGCCAATGATGATCAGCACGATCGTGTCGACGATATAATAGTGCAATGTCACCATCGTACCGCCGAAAAGGGCGAAATGGATGAAGCGTACGGCAACACCGAGCAGCAGCATGTAGAACACGAGGATCGCGATCGGGCGCCAGGTCTTGGCGCAGGCACGCCCCGTCATCCAGGCAGCCCAGCCGCCCATGACGCAGGTCACCAGCAGGAACAGAAAGATTGAGGGCTCTTCGTACAAAATGCCTTGCATGGCGGTAGTCTCCTTGGTCCATCCTGACGCCTGGACAATGACCGTTATCTGTTTAGTGACGCCCGCCTTCGAGATAGGCCGCCCGCACCTCCGGGTCGGCCAGAAGATCGGCGCTCGATCCGCTCATCGTCACGATGCCATTGACCATCACATAGCCACGATCGGCCAGCTTCAAGGCGCCGAACGCGTTCTGCTCGACAAGGAACACCGTCAGGCCGGTATTCTTGTTGAGAGCCTTGATAGCCTCGAAAATGTGCTTGATGATCAGTGGTGCCAGACCGAGCGAAGGCTCATCCAAAAGCAACAGGCGTGGACGTGCCATGAGCGCGCGGCCAATGGCAAGCATCTGCTGCTCGCCGCCGGAAAGCGTGCCGCCGCGCTGATTGATGCGCTCCTTGAGCCGCGGGAAGAGGTCGAAGACCATGCGTGAATCTTCATCGAAATGCTGAAGATTATCGAGGCTTGCGCCCATCTGCAGATTTTCCTGCACCGTCATGCGCGGGAAAATGCGCCGGCCTTCCGGCGATTGCGCAATACGCAGACGCGCGATCTCATGCGTCGGCATCTGCGTGATGTCCTTGCCGTCAAAAATGATGCGGCCGGTTCGAGCGCGTGGCATGCCGAAGATCGTCATCATCAGCGTCGACTTGCCGGCGCCGTTGGCGCCGATCAGCGTAACGATTTCGCCGGGATTGGCGTGAACCGTGACACCACTGAGGGCACGAATGTTGCCATAGTAGGTTTCAACATTCTCGATTCTGAGAAGGGCTTTGTTTTCCGACATTACTTAGCCCCTCCGGTCTTCTTGGGCGCCGGTTTCGCCTGGCTCTCTTTTGCCAGTTTCTTTGCCTGGCCGATCCAGTCCTCGCGCGCTATGCGTCCATCGAAAGCGAGATAGGCTTCAGCGGCGATCACGTCGGCTTTCTTCCACGCGGCGATCTGGTCGAAATGGAATATGCCGTGCTCGTTGAGCTTGCGCTCGTTGACCGGCCCGATGCCCTTGATCAGGATGAGTGGATCGGGTTTGCCGCCGCGCGGCTCCGCCAATGCGTTCGATGTCGCACCGGCTTTGATCACGCCGGTCTTTGCGGGCGCGCCTGCCTTTGAAGAAGCGGGCTTTGCTGGGGCCTTCCTGGCGGAAGGCGCCTTGGCAGCCGGTGTCTCGACAAGAGTTGACGCGGGAATGAGCTCTACAGGCTTCGCATCAGGGTGCGTTTCCTCGATCTCGTGCAATGCCTCCGTCGACAGCAGGTCAACCGCGGCGGTGATGTCATCAACGCCGGCTTCTTCTGCCTTCTCGATCAGTTCGACGACTTCCTCGTCTTCGACGCCGAGATAGGCAGCGATGACCTTTGGATCGTTCTTGACGGTGTCGGGCGTGCCGTCGGAGATTTTCGTACCGTATTCGAGCACAACCACGTGGTCGGATATTTCCATGACCACGGACATGTCGTGTTCGATGAGGAGGATAGACGTGCCGGTCTCAGCGCGAATATCCAGCAAGAGCTTGTTCAGATCGGCCGATTCGCGGGCATTCAGACCTGCGGCCGGTTCGTCCAGACAGAGCAATTCCGGCTCGGTGCACATGGCGCGAGCAATTTCGAGCCGGCGTTGCGCACCGTAGGGAAGATCACCTGCCGGATCGTCGGCGCGGTTGACCAGATTGATCTTTTCCAGCCAGAAGCGCGCTTTCTCGATCGCATCCGCGGCCGCCTTCCTATAGGTCGGAAAACCGAGGAGCCCAAGGATGGTGAAGCCGGACGAAAGCATCAGCGGATTGTGCTGGGCGACCAGCAGGTTTTCCAGGACGGTCAGGCCTGAAAACAGGCGGATATTCTGGAACGTGCGGGCCACCTTTGCCCGCTTGGTGATGACGTGGTCGCTCATCCGCTCCAGGAGATATTCCTCGCCATTTTGACGGGTCAACGTCAGCATGCCTTCGGTCGGCTTGTAGAAGCCGGTGATGCAGTTGAACACCGTGGTCTTGCCGGCGCCGTTCGGGCCGATAAGGGCGGTAATTGCACCACGCTTTGCTTCGAAGTTGAGGTCGTTGATGGCGATAAGGCCACCGAATTTCATGGAGAGGCGTTCAACGCGCAGGATTGCGCTGGCATTCTTCTGCACTTCCGAAATCATCAGCCGTGCCCTTCTTTCGTAAACTCGCCTGATATCATCTTGCGTTCATGCAAGAAGGCACTTGGTTCTCGACTGCCGGCAAAGCCACGCGGTTTCCAGACCATGACCACGATCATGGCAAGGCCAAACAGCAGCATGCGGTACAGCTCCGGTGTGAAATCGGGTCCGAAAATGAGTTTGAGGAATTCCAGTTCGCGCAGCAGCTCCGTGCCGCCGATCATGACGGCAGCCGCAATAGCGATGCCGACAAGCGACCCCATGCCGCCGAGAACCACCATTGCCAGAATGATCGCGGATTCAAGGAAGACGAAGGATTCAGGGCTGACGAAGCCCTGGCGGGCAGCGAAGAACGACCCGGCGAAGCCGCCGAACATTGCGCCGGTGGCAAAGGCGGTCAGCTTTGTCGTCGTCGTATTGATGCCGAGCGATCGGCAGGCAATCTCATCTTCGCGCAGGGCTTCCCAGGCGCGACCGATCGGCATGCGGCGCAGACGGATTGTCACCCAAGCTGTAAGCAGTGCGAGGCCGAGAATGAGGTAGTAGAGGAAAATCTTGTAGTAGACGCCGGAATTCGGCAGTCCGAGCAGCGCAGCAAAACCGGTGGGTCCAGGGGTGAAGGGAATGCCGAACAGCGTCGCCTTGGCGATGCCGGAAATTCCGAATGTACCCTTGGTGACCGCGGTCCAGTTGATGAGGATCAACCGGATGATCTCACCGAAGGCAAGCGTTACGATGGCAAGATAGTCACCGCGCAGACGCAGGACGGGGAAACCAAGGATGACGCCCCACGTCGCGGCAAAGATGCCTGCCATCGGAAGCAACAGCCAGAACGAGAAGCCGAAATGGGTCGAGAGCAATGCGTATGAATAGGCGCCGACCGCATAGAATGCGACATAACCAAGATCGAGCAGACCGGCGAGGCCAACGACGATGTTCAACCCCCAGGCCAGCATTACATAGATCAGGATCTGAATGCCGAAATTGTCGACATATTTGAGCGAAGCTTGCAGGCCTCCCATCATCGACCCCTGATAGGCGCTGAGAATCAGGATCACCAGGAGCGGGTAGAGAAGGAGCAGTCCGAGGCCGATCTTCGGGAAGCTGCGCCGGAAAGCCGAGGGTTCCTTTGCTACGGCAACCGCACGCTTGATCTTCTTGCGCTCCGCACGCAAGGGCGCGGTGTAGGTAATCACGAAACGCAGGATCGCCGCGCCAAGTACGAAGATTGTCAACAAGCCCCAACGGTGCGTGAGGATGAGCTCATTGCGAATGTTCTGTTCGGTACGGAAACCGACGACGAGGCAGAACAGCCCGAGGGCCAACGCGCCGGCGATGAGCCCTTCCTTCAGGGCTTTCGCAAGGACGGAATCCGGTTCTGTAGTTTGGGTAACGGCCATGCGCTTAAACCTTTTCGACTTCGGGCCGACCCAGAATACCGGATGGCAGGAAGATCAGCACGATCGCCAGGATCGAGAATGCCGCGACGTCCTTGTAATCGATGGAGAAATAGGCGGACCAGAGCGCTTCGATGAGGCCGATGAGCAAGCCGCCAACCACCGCGCCCGGCAACGAGCCGATGCCACCAAGGACCGCCGCCGTGAACGCCTTGACGCCTGGCACAAAGCCGTCGGTGAAGGAAATGACGCCGTAGAACATGAGGTAGAGCGTGCCGGCAACAGCAGCAAGCATCGCTCCCATCACAAAGGTCATGGAAATCGTCTTGTCCACATCGATGCCGAGCAATGCAGCCATCTTGCGGTCCTGCTCACAGGAGCGCTGTGCTCTGCCGAGGGTCGTCTTGTTGACGAGATACCAGAAGGCAGCAAGCAGGATGGCCGTGACGACGATGATGACCATCTGCTTGTAGGCGATGGTGATGTTTGTGCCGTAGACAGTAATACCACCATTGACCAGCGGGGGGATCGGCTTGTTGCGCGGACCCTGCGTGACCTGGACAAAGTTGGAAAGCGCGATCGACATGCCGATCGCCGTGATTAACGGCGCGAGGCGAAACGAACCGCGCAGCGGCCGATAGGCCAGGCGCTCGATCGTCCAACTCCACAGGCCGGTCAGCAGCATCCCGACGAGCATCATCAAAAGCAGTGCCAGTACCACAGGCACGCCGCCGATAAATGTGGTCAATGCTAGAAATACGATCATCGCCATGAAGGCGCCAAGCATGAAAATATCGCCGTGGGCGAAGTTGATCATGCCGATGATCCCGTAGACCATCGTGTAACCAATCGCGATCAGGCCATAGATTGAACCAAGCGTCAGACCATTGATCGATTGCTGGATGAAATACTCCATCGCAACGATACCCCTCATTTTTTATTGGGAATTTTTTTATCCGGTTTTTTTATCCGGTTCCCGTTTACCCCAATATCTTTACACCTAGCGTCTGCGCTAAAGAAAGCAACTGCTTTTTTGGCACAGACGAAAACGTTACATTTGCTCGCACATATTGAACCGAAGGTTTCACCAAATATCACGCGATTTGCAAATGATAATTAGGCTATTCATGCATTCTTAGACTAATTATCTATCGCCGCCATATTTTTCCGATCATATTCAGCCGCTTATTTCACCACAAATCCATGCGCAAAAGGATCGCGGTCATCGATGAAGATGGTGTTGTAACCGGTCATCCGCGCCCAGCCCGCGACCGATGGAATGATGGCAGGCCTTCCTGCCACGCTTGCCGACTGTTCGACCCGCCCGTGGAAGAGGGAGCCTATAATTGATTCGTGCACGAAGTCGTCGCCGGGCTTCAACTTTCCTTGGGCGGCAAGTTGCGCCATGCGCGCCGATGTGCCCGTGCCACAGGGCGAACGGTCGATAGCCTTTTCGCCGTAGAACACCGCATTGCGGGCGTGGGCTTCCGTTTGCGTCGGCGCACCGGTCCAAAGAATGTGGCTCAGCACATTGATGTCGGGCTTTTCCGGATGCTGGAACGTGTAACGTTCGTTGAGGCGTTCGCGCAGGACCGGGCTCCAGCCAATGAGGTCGAGCGCGCGATAGTCGGCAAGATCATTGAAGTTCTCCTGGGAATCGATGATGGCGTAGAAGTTGCCGCCATAGGCGACGTCCACGAAGAGCGTGCCGAGATCGGGGCACTCGACTTCGAGCCCTTCCGCATAGAGAAAGGCGGGCACATTGGTGAGGCGAACACTGGTCACATATTGCCCCTCCTGCGCGTATTCGGCCACGACAAGGCCCGCAGGCGTATCCAGCCGAAGGACGCCCGGCGTTTTGGGCGTGATAAGCCCGTGCTCTATCGCCATGGTCACCGTCCCGATCGTTCCGTGACCACACATGGGCAGGCAGCCGGACGTCTCGATGAAAAGCACCGCGACATCGCAATCGTCACGCGTCGGTGGATAGAGGATCGATCCGGACATCATGTCGTGTCCGCGCGGCTCGAACATAAGGCCCGTGCGAATCCAGTCGAATTCGGCGAGGAAATGCGCGCGCTTTTCCATCATCGTCGCGCCGGTAAGATTGGGTCCGCCGCCCGCCACCAGCCGGACCGGATTGCCACAGGTATGACCATCGACACAGAAGAAGGAATGACGCGCCATGATGCTCCTCAAAAACGCTGCGGATGAAATGGATCGATCGAAATCGGCGGCTCCTTACCGCTGATGAGATCGCTGATCAAACGTCCTGTCGCGGCCGCCTGGGTCAGCCCGAGATGGCCGTGACCGAATGCATAGAGAACATTTTTGTTGGTTCTTGCATAGCCGATTACAGGAAGGGAATCCGGAAGTGAAGGACGGTAACCCATCCATTGCTTGCCGCCCGCCGTTTCAAGAGCGGGCATGAATTTCTTTGCCTTGGTCAACATCGCTTGGGAACGCTTATAGTTTGGTGGAAGATCGAGCCCGCCGAGCTCCACCGCGCCGCCAATGCGCACGCCGGTTTCCAAGGGCGTCACGACAAAGCCGTGACCTGAAAAGATCAGCTGACGCTTCAGATCGAAAGCTCCCACGGGCAGCGTCGTGTTGTAACCGCGCTCTGTTTCGAGCGGAATTGTGTCACCCAGATCCTTGGCCAACCGATGCGACCAGGCGCCAGCCGCAACAATCAGCTTGGCCGTTTCAATGTGCTGGCCATTGGCCAATCGGACGGCGGCGCCCCCGGCGCTTGGAGTAATGAACCGGACTTCAGCCTGCAGGAACGTCGCCCCGAGGCGGTTCGCATAGGCCCACAGACCCTCGCCGACGCGTTGCGGATCACTGACCGTTTTCCAGCCGGGGACGAACGTGCCAACGACAAATTGACCGGCGAGACCGGGCTGACAATCGGCAAGCGCTTCGCCGCGCAGGTGTTCGAAGGCAATGCCGGCTTGCTTGCGCGCCTCCCAGCCGGGCAGGGAGGCGCCGAGTTCTTCCTCGCTTTCATAGAGCTCGAGCGAACCGTCTTCGCGCACCATGTCGCGAATGCCAGCCCGCTGCATCAGGTCGAGCATTTCCGGCTCGGCAAGACGCATCATTGCACCCTGCGCCAGCGTGGTCTTTGCGAGTAAGTCGGCACGGCTGGCACGCCAGAACCTGTAGAGCCACGGCGTGAGCTTCGGAAGGTAGGATGGCCGAATGGTGAAGGGTCCGAGAGGATCCGCAAGCCAGCCGGGGACTTTGGCGATAACGCCTTTGGAGGCCATGGGCAGGATATCGGAAAAGGCCAAAGCCCCGGCATTGCCGGAGCTTGCGCCTTCACAGATGCCTTGCCTGTCGATGACGAGCACCTTGCGCCCGACCTCTGACAGAAGGGCGGCAATGGCGATGCCGACGATGCCGGCACCGATGACGACGATGTCCTGTTTACCCGGCGACGCGTCCATAAATCGGCCGGCCGAGCTTAGAGGGCGGGCAGCGCCGGGCGGGATTCAATCGCATTTCTGACTACCGCCTCAACGGCTTCCCGACGTGCGCCACGCAGCGGCTGGCGCGGCAGTCTGACCCGGTCATTGGTGCCGATTTCCAATACTTCGGCGAGTTTGATGTTCTGCACCAGATAGGTCGACACATCCAGGTCGAGCAGTGGGCGGAACCAGCGATAGATTTGCAGCGCCTCGGCGTAGCGGCCAGCCAGCACCAGCTTGTAGATCGCAACCGTTTCCTTGGGGAACGCGGTGACGAGGCCGGCAACCCAGCCGATCGCACCAGCGGTCAATGCTTCGAAGGCAAGATTATCGACGCCGGTGAACAGATCGAAGCGCGTGCCGAACGTGTTAATGATATCGGTCGTGCGGCGGATATCGTCAGAGGATTCCTTGATGGCGACAAAGAGCTCGTCCGAGGCAAGTTCCGCCAGGATCTCATTGGTCACATCCACGCGGTAGGCGATGCGATTGGAATAGATCATGACTGGCAATTCACCTGCGGCAGCCACGGCCTTCAGCGTCGTCACCGTCTCTTCCGGGTCGGTGTGATAGATCGGGCTTGGCACGAGCATCAAGCCAGCAGCGCCTGCTTTGGCGGCGCGCCTGGCCAGTGCGGCGCCATCGCGGGTCGCTGCCTCGTTGATTGTGAGGAGGACCGGCTTGCCGTTTGCAACGTTCTGCGCGGTCTTCAAGACCTCGAGTTTTTCGTCATGGCTGAGCATCGGGCCTTCGCCAAGCGATCCAGCGACGATCAGACCGTCGCAGCCAGCATCCATCAGGAGCGAGAAGCAACGTTCCATTTCCTTATGATCAAGATTATCATCTTGCGTGAATTTGCTTGTAACTGCCGGAAATACACCTGACCACATGTCTCTTCTCCTTCTTGATATATCAGAAATATATCTATAACATTCCTTTCTGTCAATCCTGATAAATCGAAAGATTCGACGTATGTATCAAACCGCAGTCCATACCATTGCCCAGACAGGCGAGAGCCTGGCCGAGCTCGCCTACCGCCAGATCGAAGAGATGATCGTGACGCTGAAGCTGGAACCCGGTGCGATCGTCAACGAGCGGGCGTTGACGGATATTACCGGCATGGGCCGCACGCCGGTGCGGGAAGCGGTGCAAAAGCTCGCCTGGGAAGGGTTGATGGAAATCCGTCCACGGTCGGGTATAGCGATTGCGGCACTCAATCCCCAGGACTTCGGCAAGGTGCTCGACGCGCGCGAAGGGGTTGAGCGGGTTCTCGCCCGGGACGCGGCCCGCTACGGTGCGGCGCTTCACCACGAGCGGCTGAAGGATGCCTCCGATGCCATGAGCATTGCGCTTGCAGCCAATGACGTGAATGGTTTTCTAACGGCTGACAAGGTTTTTGACATCGTGCTCGGCCAAGCTGCGGAAAATCCCTTCGCCGCCCGTCTGGCGTCGCCCTTGCAGACCCACAGCCGCCGCTTCTGGTTCCGTTTGCAAAGGCCAGGGAGCCTGCAGCAATCCGCTGGAGCGCACAGGGCGCTCATCGACGCGATCATTGACAGGAAACCCGAGCGGGCTGCCGACGAGGCAACCAGACTCATCGATCATCTGCGCTCGCTCGCACCGTAACCAAGAAAAAGGCCGCGGTATCACTACCGCGGCCTTCTTTCTGGTTCCCGATGCGGGATTACTTCATGGTCGGGATGACGAATTCCGCGCCATCCTTCACACCGGAGGGCCAGCGTGACGTAACGGTCTTGGTCTTGGTGTAGAAGCGGAATGCGTCCGGGCCATGTTGGTTGAGATCGCCGAAGCCGGAACCCTTCCAGCCGCCGAATGTGTAGTAGGCAATCGGAACCGGAATCGGCACGTTGATGCCAACCATGCCGACCTGCACACGCGAGGCGAAGTCGCGGGCAGCATCGCCGTCGCGAGTGAAGATTGCAACGCCATTGCCGTATTCGTGTTCGTTCGGCAGGCGGATTGCATCTTCATAGGTATCGGCGCGTACAATGCCCAGAACCGGTCCAAAGATTTCTTCCTTGTAGATGCGCATGTCAGACGTCACATGGTCGAACAGGCAGCCACCCATATAGTAGCCGTTTTCATAGCCCTGCATCTTGAAACCGCGGCCATCGACGACGAGCTTGGCGCCTTCCTCAATGCCGAGATTGACATAACCCTTGATCCGGTCCAGCGCCTGCTTGGTAACGACCGGGCCGTAATCGGCCGACATGTCGGTCGAAGGTCCGACTTTCAGGCTTTCAACACGCGGGATCAGCCGCTCCACCAGGCGATCGGCAGTGTCCTTGCCAACCGGCACGGCAACCGAGATCGCCATGCAGCGTTCACCCGCCGAACCGTAGCCAGCACCAATCAGCGCGTCGACCGTCTGGTCCATGTCGGCGTCGGGCATGATGATCATGTGGTTCTTGGCGCCGCCGAAGCACTGGGCGCGCTTGCCGTTTGCCGTTGCGCGGCTGTAGATATACTGGGCAATCGGGGTCGAGCCGACAAAGCCGACAGCCTTGATGTCCGGATCGTCGAGGATGGCGTCGACGGCCCCCTTGTCACCGTTGACGACGTTAAAGATGCCGGCGGGAAGACCTGCCTCGATGAAAAGTTCCGCAAGGCGCATCGGCACGCCAGGATCGCGTTCCGATGGCTTCAAAATGAAGGCGTTGCCGCAGATAATGGCAGGGCCGGCCTTCCACAACGGGATCATTGCGGGGAAATTGAATGGTGTAATGCCCGCCACAACGCCGAGCGGCTGGCGCATGGAATAGACGTCGATGCCGGTACCGGCATTGTCGGAAAATTCACCCTTGAGCATGTGCGCCGCTCCAAGGCAAACCTCGACGACTTCCAGACCGCGCTGGATATCACCCTTGGCATCGGGAATGGTCTTGCCATGCTCGCGTGCCAGCAACTCGGCCAGTGAGTCATATTCTGCTTCGACCAGTTCGAGGAACTTGCGCATGACGCGGATACGGCGCTGCGGATTGGTGGCAGCCCATTTTGGCTGTGCAGCCTTGGCGTCTTCGATGGCAGCACGCACCTCGGCGGGACTGGCAAGGGCAACGCGCCCCTGAACGGTACCGTCCATGGGCTGGAATATTTCGGTTGTCCGTCCGCTTGTTCCGGCGACATGCTTGCCGCCGATAAAATGTCCAACTTCACGCATTGTGAGCAGCCTCCCTGCAATTGATGGATTTATCTTGTCCTCATCATCGCGCTTCAAAATATTAATTGCAAGCCACGTAAAAGCGTATCCGTTGTGCGAAAATTAAAGTAGTACTGGATTTGGAGGCGTTCATGAATTGGGATGATGTGCGTATTTTTCTGGCGGTGGCACGTTCGGGGCAAATCCTCGGCGCCGCCAAGCGCCTTGGCGTCAACCATGCGACGGTGGCGCGGCGGCTGACGGCACTCGAGCACGATCTCAATACGAAACTCCTGACGCGGCGCACGAATGGCTGCGAACTTACCCATGCCGGTGAGGAATTCCTGCTCTCGGCCGAACGGATGGAGGCAGAGATGCTTTCGATCCGCTCATCGCTCGGCGATGCCGATGTCTCCATTTCCGGCTCTGTCCGCATCGGTGCGCCTGACGGTTTTGGCGTGACATTCCTTGCGCCGCGCCTGGCATCGCTGACCGCCCGCTATCCCGACCTCAAAATCCAGCTTGTCCCTGTTCCACGCTCCTTTTCTCTCTCCCGTCGCGAGGCCGATATCGCAATTACCGTCGACCGGCCCGACCAGGGCCGCCTCGTTGCCCGTAAACTGGTCGATTATAGTCTCTGCCTCTACGCAAGCCGCGCCTATCTCGACGCCCATCCCGCCCCGCACTCTATCGATGAACTCGCAAGCCATCGTCTGGTCGGTTATGTCGACGATCTCGTCATCAGCCAGTCGCTGAACTATGCGCCCGAGATCAGCCGCGACTGGCGCCCTGCTTTCGAGATATCTAGCGCTCTCGGCCAGGTCGAGGCGGTTAGAGCGGGTGCAGGGATCGGCATTCTGCACATGTTCATCGCCCGCGAACACGATGATCTCGTGCCGGTCATGCCGGAGCGGACAATTCGCCGTTCATACTGGCTCGCCTATCATGAATCGGTCCGCACGCTTCGGCGCATCACCGCCGTTTCCAGCTTCATTTCGGATCTCGTGAACAGCGAAACAGGGCGATTTTCATGAAGCAAATTTTATGTCTTGGCAAAGACAAATGTGATTGTATCGGCGGAACAAAATTAACCGTTTCGACTTCACGTGGTGCACGATAAGTTCGGTTGAATCTGGATCGGAGAGGAAAAATGTACCGATATGTCCTGGCGTTCATTGTTGCCCTTGGAGGTGCACAATTCTTTGTTTCCACACCGGCACAGGCACAGAACGCGGTGCGGTGTGAATCGCGTCATTTCAAGTATCGGGAATGTGGCGCCGACATGCGCCGCCCCCGCGTAGCTCGACAGCTATCCGGCTCGCCCTGCATTGCCGGCGACACGTGGGGCTACAGCCGCGGAATACTGTGGGTCGACAGGGGTTGTGGCGCCGTCTTCGCCGACTCCGGAGGCAGGCCACCGCGCTATTACAGCAATCGCGGCTATTACCCGGATGACCGTTATCAGCGCCGCAATTATGATGATCGCTACTATGATCCCTATCGCGGCGATCCGATGGACGATTGGTGAGTGGAACCCTATTCTGAACTGAGAGCTACTGCCGGTTGCAGCCTCGAAGCGTTTCGCGCCGGCAGGTAGCCAAAAACGAGGCCCGTCAGGAACGAACAGGCAAAGGCGAGCGCCACGGGACCTATAGTGAAGCTTATGGGCGCCCCGAGGACCTTGGCAAGCACGCCCGTCCCAAGACCCGCGACAACGCCGATCGCGCCGCCGATAGCAGACACCACAAGGGCTTCGATGATAAATTGCAGCAAGATGTCGCGCCGGCGCGCGCCCGTTGCCATGCGAACGCCGATCTCGCGGGTCCGCTCGCTGACACTCACCAGCATGATGTTCATCACACCGATACCGCCTACGAGCAGCGAGATCGCCGCGACCGCGCCAAGGAAGAGTTTCAGCGTGTTCGACGTCTCGGTCACCGCTTCACGAATTGAAGCCATGTTGGTTATCTGCGTGTCCTGCTTCTTGTGCCTGCGGTCGAGCAGCGCCTGCAGTGTATCCTGCGTCGCATCAATGGCCGCGCCATCCTTCACCTGAACCGTTATGGAACGCACGTTGCGCTGACCGAACAGCCGCATGCTGCCCGTCGTCAGCGGAACGAGGATAGTGTCGTCCTGATCGTTGCCGCCCGGCCCGGCGCCCATTTCGCTCATCACACCGATGATCTGGAACGGAATCTTGTTGACCAGCACATATTTGCCGAGCGGGCTTTCGCCGTCCGGAAAGAGTGTTTTCTCCACCGTCCGGCCCAGCACCGCGACCGGCGCGTAGCTCTCCATATCATCCCGGTTGATGAACTCACCCTTGCCGATCTTCCAGGATTTTGCCGTGGTAAATTGTGGCACCGTGCCATTCGCCGACGTCTGATAATCGACATTGCCGTAACGTACCGTAACGGTACTGGTCATCTCCGGCACCGCGAAGGCAACGTTAGGCACTTCGAGAATGGCGTCCGCATCGGCCGGAATAAGCGTTACGTTACTGCCGCCGCTGGTGCCGCGAAAATTCGCCATGCTCGGTCGGATTACCAACAGGTCGGAGCCCATGGCCGATATGCGATCGAGCACGGAATTCTGCGCACCCGTACCGATGGCGAGCATCGCCACGACGGAGCCGACACCAATGACAATGCCAAGGAGGGTCAGGATCGTCCTGAACAGATTGGCGTGCAGGGCGCGCAATGCCATTTTGATGGCTTCCGTCACGTCAGCGATCGCCGCAACGCCCTCGACGGCCTTCTGCTTGAGCCCTGATGCAGCCTCGGGATTGCTTCGTCCCTTTTTGGTGCGATCGGAGATGATGCGACCGTCCCGCAGTTCGATCAGGCGGTCGGCCTGCTCGGCGACTTCGCGCGAGTGGGTGATGACGATGATGGTATGCCCGCTCTCGTTCATGCTGCGGAGCAGCGCCAGGACCTCCTCGCCGCTCTGGCTGTCAAGGGCGCCGGTCGGCTCATCTGCGAGGATGATGCGGCCCCCATTCATCAGCGCTCGCGCAATGGAAACGCGTTGCTGCTGCCCGCCGGACAGCTGGTTTGGTCGATGATCGAGCCGGTCACCCAGTTTCAGCGAATTGAGCAGCGCCTCCGCCCGGTCACGTCGATCACGTGCAGTCGCTCCTGCATAGACCGCGGGAACCTCGACATTTTCCTGCGCGCTGGCCGTCGGTATCAGATTGTAGCTCTGGAAGACGAAGCCAAATGTGCGCCGCCGCAGGCCCGCCAGTTCATCCGGCTCGAAGCCGGAGACATGCTCGCCATCCAGCAGATAGTCGCCGCTTGTGGGCCGATCGAGACAGCCAAGAATATTCATCAGGGTTGACTTGCCGGAGCCGGATTGTCCAATGATGGCAACGAATTCGCCAGCCTCAATATCGAGCGAGATGCCATGCAGTACCTCAACGGCGAGATCGCCGTTGTAGTAGGTCTTGCTGATATCCTTGAGCGAGATAATGGCGGTCATGATCAGAACATCGGCGGCATGCGCATGCTGCGCTGCGAGCGATTGCCGGAATTGTTCGAAGTCTTGGCGAGCGACGCATCGCTGCCGGTTCCGACGACCACGAGTTCGCCTTCTTTCAGGCCGCTCTTGATTTCGGCATTCACACGATTGCGGATACCCACCTCAACCGTACGGGTTTCAGTTGCGCCAGCAGGCGTCACCACCGTGACTTCGCCCTTGCGCGGTGCGGCATTGGCGCCCTCCCGCCGCGAACCACCGTTCGAGGTGATCGCCGAACTTGGCACGACGAGGACATCCTTGGCCGCCGATTCGACGAAGAACACTTGCGCGCTCATCGAGATCATCAAATCGCCATCCGGATTGGGCACGTCGAACAGGGCGTAATAGAGTACGACATTGTTCTCGATATCAGGTGTCGGCTGGATCTGTCGCAATTTGCCGACGTACCGCTTGCCCGGCTGGCCGAGCAGCGTGAAGTAGGCGTCCATGCCGATCTTGAGCTTGCTGACGTCGGCCTCGGATACCTGGGCCTTCACCGTCATCGTTGAGAGATCAGCGATGGTAACGATGGTCGGCGCTGTCTGGCTGGCATTGAGCGTCTGCCCTTCCTTCACCGGAACCGCTGCGATCGTTCCGGCCATGGGCGCGTAGATCTTGGTATAACCAAGGTCGACTTGATCGCCGGCGAGCGTTGCCTGCTGCTTGCGGATCTGTGCTTCTAGCGCATTGACGTCGGCTTCCGCTGCAGCGAGATCGGCGATGGCCTGATCGAGCACGGACTGCGAGACGCTGCGCGTTGCCACAAGATTGCGCTGGCGATCGATATTGGCCTGCTTCAAGACGAGTTGCGCGTGCTTCGACACGAGCTGCGCCTGCAGATTGGCCAGTTCCGCCTGGTCGATCTCGATCTTGTTCTTGATGGTAGCGGGATCGATCTCGCCGATGAGCTGGTTCTGCTCGACCTTGTCGCCAATCTCGACATGCAACACCTTCAATTGTCCCGAGACCTGCGCGCCCGCATCAACAGACTTGATAGAATCAAGTGTACCGACGGCAGTTACGGCGTTTTCGATATCACCGCGCACAACAGGTTGCGTTACGACAGCAGCTGTCGAAGCCGAGTGGTTATATTGGCTCCAGGCGTAATAGCCGGCGCCCGCAACAACCAGAACAACGGGAAGCCACACCCACAGGCGCGAGCGCTTCTTCTTGCGTCCTGGCGGAACAGCGCCTGGAATAAAGGTGACGTTGGATGTGGCAGGCGACACCTTCTCCTGCTTGGCTCTTGTGGCTATCTCTTTCATCCAACCCACTCCATTGCGTGTGCAGACGAACTCATCCTGACACATACTATCAAGAAATAGAGATGAGTGGTTCGCCCGAAAAGCATTGAGATGATTATATTTTGGTAATGATCGTCAGGCGGTAATTATCAGCAGCGCGCATGAACAAGGGCTGAATGGTTCTATACCCGGTGGTAGGGATGCCCCGAGAGGATCGTGGTCGCGCGGTATAGTTGCTCGGCGACAAGAATACGGACGATCTGGTGCGGCCAGGTCATCGCACCGAGCGCGAGAACAAGGTCGGCCCTGTCGCGCAGCGCCGCATCATGGCCGTCAGGCCCGCCGATGGCGAGCAACAGCTGGCGTTTGCCATCGTCGCGAAACCGTGCAATCGCCCGGGCGAAGGCTTCCGAGGGCATTGTCTTGCCGCGCTCGTCAAGCAGGACGAGCACCCCTCCCTGGTCCAGCGCCTCGATAACTTTCGCAGATTCTTCCTGCTTGCGCAGGTCAGGCTGCTGGGCCCGGCTTTCCGTAATTTCAGTGACCGAAGAGAACTCGAGGCCGAGCGGGGCGCCAGTCTTTTTCAAACGGTCGAAGTAGCGGCCTGCCAATTCCCGTTCGGGGCCAGATTTCATCCGGCCCACGGCAAAAACGGTGATACGCATGACAAACTCCATCTTCGGAGCAGCGAGGTCCGACCGACATCCCTCGGCTCCTGTGTTCCGGCTCGACAAAACCACTCCGGTAAGCAACCGGCCAGATATGTCAGCCGCTCAGGACGTCGCTTGAGGCGTCGGACGTCCCGATCCGTCGATCAGTGTACGGTCTCTCCGTCGAGTTCGGGAGCCTGCCACATCTTTTCGAGATTGTAGAACTCACGCACCTCGGGACGGAAAATATGGATGATGATATCGCCCGTGTCGATCAGCACCCAATCACCGCCGGCAAGACCTTCGACCTTGACGCCGTTGCCATGCCCGCTCTCTTTCAGGGCGCGCAAAAGCTGGTCCGCAACCGCCGATACGTGGCGATGCGAACGCCCGGACGCGATGATCATGTGATCACCGATGACGGACTTGCCTCTAAGGTCGATGGGGACAATGTTTTCAGCCTTGGAGTCGTCGAGACTGGCAAGAACTGATTGAAGGGCAAGAGATACGGAATTGATACCGTTCATCTCTGCCGCTGAAGGTGCCAAGGCATCCTTCTTCTGAAATGCTGTTCTCAGTGTAATTCCTTTCCCTTAAGAACAACGCAACGCAGCTGGTAACCATACTGCACGTTACTAAGATAGGCAGAGTCGCATGACACTTTCAAGACATCACAAGGGAGCATTCGATCACGTTTCATTCTGATGTCTTGGCCGTTCCATTGCGGATCGCCGTAGAAGAAAGCAAGGAACGCGGCCCGTGAATGAAGGTCCATGCTGGCGCTTTCGAACGCGGAAGGATTGACGCATCGTCTTCATCGATGCGCGCATAGTCGAATGTCCTTGCCATGCGCGATGACAAGAACGCCAGCGTCGACCCCGGCCTGTCAATGACCGCAATCGGAAAAGTCAGGGCAATCTGCCGCCAGCGCTGCCAGCGGTGGAAATCGGCAAGATTATCCGCCCCCATGATCCAGACGAAATTGACGCCAGGATTGCGCGCCCTGATCAGCGCCAGCGTATCCGCCGTATAGCGGATGTGGTGCGCCGCCTCGAAAGCCGTGATCTTGATGCGCGGATCGTGCAGCAAATCTTCGCAAAGCACCAGTCGCTCCGCCAGGGGCGCGAGGTGACGCGTATTTTTCAGCGGATTGCCCGGCGTGACGATCCACCAGAGCTGGTCGAGTTTCAGGCGCCGCAGCGCGATCTCCGCGACCAATGCATGGCCGGCATGCGGCGGATTGAACGACCCGCCAAACAGGCCGACCGCCATGCCCTTTTCGGCGAAGGGCATGCGCAGGTGCGTCTCGCGCACTCCAGGAAAGCTAGAGCTTTTTCGCAGCGCGTCGCTTGATGTCACGGGCGCGTCTGGCCAATGCCGCGCACGCGGTATTTGAATGACGTCAATTGCTCCACACCGACCGGACCGCGCGCATGCATCTTGCCCGTGGCGATGCCGATCTCGGCGCCCATTCCGAACTCACCGCCATCGGCAAATTGCGTGGAGGCGTTGTGCAGGAGGATCGCCGAATCGATCTCGTTGAAGAACCGTTCGACGACGTTTCGATCCTCGGCGATCACCGCCTCCGTATGGTGGGACGAATAGCGGTTTATATGGTCGATAGCGCCAGTGATGCCGTCGACCAGTTTTACCGAGATGATGGCGTCGAGATATTCGGTCGACCAGTCTGCCTCTGTGGCCGGCTTGGCATCGGCAAATAGCGCAGTTACTGAAGCATCCCCGCGAATTTCGCAACCCGCAGCTTGAAGGTCCTCAAGCAACGGCACCAGATGCGTCGACATAGCGAGGCGGTCAACCAGAAGCGTCTCCGCCGAACCGCAGACGCCAGTGCGGCGCATCTTGGCGTTGACGGCGATCTTCCGCGCCATTGCGAGGTCGGCCGACGCATCGACGTAGAGGTGGCAGAGACCCTCGAGGTGGGCAAACACCGGCACGCGCGCTTCGTTCTGTACAAGGGCCACGAGGCTCTTCCCGCCGCGCGGGATGATCACATCGAGATTGCCGCCGAGGCCCTTGAGCATTTCGCCGACAGCGGCGCGATCCGTGGTCGGAACCAATTGGATCGCGTCGCGTGGTAGCCCCGCGGCCTCCAACCCGTCTAGCAAGGCAGCATGAATGGCCTTCGACGAATGGGCCGAATCGGAACCGCCGCGAAGGATCACCGCATTGCCTGATTTGAGGCATAGTGCCCCCGCATCAGCCGTCACGTTGGGCCGGCTTTCATAAATGACCCCGATGACGCCAAGCGGGGTCCGTACGCGCTCGATGTGAAGCCCATTCGGGCGGTCCCATTCGGCAATGACGTCGCCAACCGGATCACCGAGCGCGGCGATGGCGCGGATGCTTTCTGAGATCGCCGAGATGCGCTTGTCGTCGAGGAGTAGCCGGTCGAGCAGCGCCGCAGTCATGGCAGCCGCTTCGCCGTTCGCCATGTCGCGTTGATTGGCTTCAAGAATTTCGCCCTTGCGACGATCGATAGCGTCAGCCATGGCGATGAGAGCAGCCGTTTTCTGGCCCGGGGAAGCGATGGCAAGCGGCTGTGCAGCTGACCGCGCCTTGCGGCCCATATCGGCCATCAATTCAGCAACGGTGGGTTCTGCATCCAGGCGTCCCAACATCTCTACTCCTTCTCCGCGCCAACACGTTTGGCCGCACGCACCACCAGATCATCGCGATGAATCATCGCCGAACGGGCATCATAGCCGAGAATTGCTGCAATCTCATTGGTCTTGCGCCCCGCAATTCTGATGGCATCCGCCGCATCATACGCGACAAGCCCGCGCGCTGCCTCGCGCCCGTCGGGTCCCACCACCGCAACCGTGTCGCCGCGCATGAACTGACCAGCTACATCGCGCACCCCAGCAGCCAGCAGTGATTTGCCGGATTTGAGCGCCACCAGCGCACCCTCGTCAATGATGAGGCGGCCGGAGGGTTCAAGATTGCCAGATATCCAGGTTTTCCAGGCATTGACCGGCGTCGAGCTCGCCTTGAACAGGGTCGAACGCTCGCCCTTGTCGATGGCGGCCAGCGGATTTAGCCGCGTCCCCGACGCGATGATCATTGCAGTCCCCGCCGCATTGGCGATCTTGCCGGCATCGAGCTTGGTTTTCATGCCGCCGCGCGAATACTCAGAGGCCGCGGCACCCGCCATGGCCTCGATGTCGGGCGTAATGGCCTCGACGACCGGCAGGAACTGCGCATTGGGATTCTGATGCGGCGGCGCCGTATAGAGCCCATCGATGTCCGATAGCAGGATCAGGAGGTCGGCGCCCATCATCGTTGCGACACGGGCCGCAAGGCGGTCATTATCGCCGTAGCGTATCTCGGTCGTCGCCACAGTGTCATTTTCATTGATCACCGGGATTGCTTTCAGTCGCAGCAGCGTGCCGACCGTGGCGCGCGCATTGAGGTAGCGGCGCCGCTCTTCGGTGTCGGAGAGGGTAAGGAGAATTTGCCCTGCCCGCAGTTTGTGATGGCTCAACACCTCGGAATAGGCCTGGGCAAGCTCAATCTGACCGGCCGCGGCTGCCGCCTGGCTTTCCTCGAGCCGCAAGGCGCCCTTGGGCAGGCCGAGGACAGTACGCCCCAGCGCAATGGCACCCGACGATACGATCATCATCTCCACGCCCGTTGCAGCAAGCGCTGCAACGTCAGCCCCAAGGCTTTCGAGCCAATCCCGCTTCAGGCCGCTCGTACGATCAACGAGCAGCGCCGAGCCAATCTTCACCACGATCCGGCGGTAGGAGGAAAGTTTAACTGACTGATGGAGTGGAGCCATCTTGTTCATTGTCATCACTCAATATTTGAAGCGGGTATCGACCTCGGCGGGCGCCTCGGATTCGCGCGATTCCAGAATGATCGCCGACAGCGCCCTCAAGACCTGCTCGACGCCTTCGCGGCTCACCGAAGAAAGCAGCATCGGCTCGCGTCCGGCGGCCTTCTTCAAGGCAGCAATTTTCTTCTTGCGCGCTGCTGCATCCAGCGTGTCGATCTGGCTCAAGGCCACGATCTCGAGCTTGTCAGCGAGGCCATGACCATAGGCCTCAAGCTCGCCCCGCACGGTCCGGTATGCTTCGGCCACATCTTCTTCCTGCGCCGAGACCAGATGCAACAGCACCCGCGTCCGCTCGACGTGGCCAAGGAACCTGTCTCCGATGCCGACACCCTCGTGTGCCCCCTCGATCAGACCCGGAATGTCGGCAATGACGAATTCTCGCGCGTCGATGCGGGCAACGCCGAGATTCGGGTGCAGCGTAGTGAACGGATAATCGGCGATCTTGGGCTTTGCCGCCGTCACGCTGGCAAGAAAAGTCGACTTTCCCGCATTGGGCTTGCCGAGCAGGCCCGCATCCGCAATGAGCTTCAATCGCAGCCAGAGATTGCGTTCCTCGCCCTCGAGGCCGGGATTGGCGCGGCGCGGCGCCTGATTCGTCGATGTCTTGAAGTGGAGATTGCCGAAGCCGCCATTGCCGCCCTTGGCAAGACGATAGCGCTGGCCGACGACGGTGAAATCGCAGATCAGCGTTTCATTGTCGTCCTCGAATATCTGTGTGCCGACCGGCACCTTCAGCACCACATCAGCGCCCTTGCCGCCGGTCATGTTGCGGCCCATGCCGTGCATGCCGGTCTTGGCCTTGAAATGCTGCTGGTAGCGATAGTCAATCAGCGTATTGAGGCCGTCGACCGCCTCCGCCCAGACGTCGCCGCCGCGGCCGCCATCACCGCCATCGGGACCGCCGAATTCGAGAAACTTCTCGCGGCGGAACGAGACCGAGCCGGCGCCACCATCGCCGGAACGGATATAGACTTTCGCCTGATCGAGAAATTTCATGAAAGTTCAGTCCTTGTTGATGTTGCGAGGCATTACAGGAAAATGCCCCAGAAGAAAACTGGCCGTCCCAAACCAATGTCGGAACGGCCAATCGATGTTACGAGGTCCAGCTGCGCAGACCAATCCAGGTGCGCCGGTCGAGCATGTAGCGCTCGACGGGCACGTTGCCCGCAGCCAGCGAATCCATCATGCCGGTGTTGGCATACTGGAATCCGCTCTTGTAGATCACCCGGCGCGAGGCGATGTTCGACACACGGCAGGAAGCGTGCAGCTTTTCCACCTGCGTTGCCCGGAACACCAGGTCGACCAGCGCGTGCGCGGCTTCCGTCGCGTAACCCTTGCCCCAATGGGGCTCGCCCAGCCAGTACCCGATCTCCAACTCATCCCTGTGGGACATGCTGTGCTCGTCTCTGCGCCGGTAGTTGATGCCGCAACAGCCGATGAAGGTTCCGGATTGGGCGAGCGTAATCGCGTAGACGCATTTGCCGATCTCGCCCGCATTGGCGCGGCGCACGAAATCCACCGCATGATCCTTCGTATAGGGATGCGGCATGCGCGAGAGCATTTCGGCCACATGAAGGTTGTCGGCGAGACGGGCAATTGCATCGACATCCTCGTTACGTGGCGCTCGCAGAACGAGGCGTTCCGTAACGAGAACGGGACAGTCTATCAGATCCAGCCGTTCTTCATCGTCTTCCAGTAATTCAGCAACCATTTGTCGTTCCTCCAGACACGAAAAGGGAGATGGGTGGTAATCCCATCTCCCTTTGATCTTTTGGCGGTTGCCATTCACCGGGTCCGATGGGACGCCGGTGCTTCAAGCAGGACCGGCTATTCTGCTGCTTCGGCGATCGGGTTGACGATCGACACGTAGCTACGGCCGTTGGCTTTGGTGCGGAAGGAAACAACGCCTGCTTCAAGAGCAAACAATGTGTGATCCTTGCCCAGGCCAACATTGACGCCGGGATGCCATTTGGTGCCGCGTTGACGCACGAGGATGTTGCCGGCAAGTACCTTCTCGCCACCAAACTTCTTCACGCCAAGGCGCTTCGATTCGGAATCACGACCGTTACGTGACGAACCACCAGCTTTTTTATGTGCCATCGGATTGCTCCTTAAACTTCTTCTTACTCGCCCTTAGCGGGCTTCTCAGCCTTGGCGGCAGCCTTCTTCGGCGCAGCCTTGGCCTTTGGGGCGGCTTTCGTCTCGGTTGCATCCGCGACAGCGGCGGCTTCCGCCTTCGGAGCAGCTTCCTTCTTGGCCGGCTTTTCAGCGGCCTTCTTGGAAGGCTTTGCGCCGTCGGTCAGGATTTCCGAGATGCGGATCGTCGTCAATTCCTGGCGATGACCACGAGTCCGCTTGGAATTCTGGCGGCGACGCTTCTTGAAGGCGATGACCTTGCGGGCACGGCCCTGCTCAACGACTTCGGCCGTGACCAGCGCGCCATTGACAACAGGAGCACCGATCGTTGCGTCAGCTCCGACGCCGACCATCAGAACTTCGGCAAATTCAACGATATCACCGGCATTGCCGGTAACTTTCTCGACCTTCAGGAGGTCATTGGCGGCAACGCGATACTGCTTACCACCGGTCTTGATGACTGCGAACATTTTTTCCCTTTCGGCGTTCGGTTCGGTCTTGTGCCGTTTTTCGGCAATGACCGTCTTTTTGTCAGTCGTGACAGATTGATCGAAAGGCGCTTTGACCCGTAAGAATAAAGGCACCCGAATTCAAAAACAAACGGCGCGGAGAATCCCCCACGCCAGTCGTTGGGCGCTTATAAGATCAGCTTCGTCGCAGAGTCAAGAAATTTAACGCAAAATTGCTCTTGTATCTCGAAGCTTTGCCCGCTATCTAGCACGCCGCACGCTCAAGCCAAGCCCGAAAGGGCATCGCGGCACCGGCAGGGACCTCAATTCCCGGCCGACATATCCGGGATCGTTCAAATCGGTTCCACACGCGGAGAGGTGGCTGAGTGGTTGAAAGCACCGCACTCGAAATGCGGCATGGGGGCAACTCCATCGGGGGTTCAAATCCCTCCCTCTCCGCCATCGAATTCCAACAAATAATTGATTTAATTGAATAATATTTCACCGGCAGTATCGCGATCCTAGCAATAGTCCTAGCAAACTTACGGAAGCGTTACGCCAATTAATGCTGCGGCCCATTTGAGAGTATCATAAGCTTCCTTGAAGCGAGGCGTGAAGGAGATCGCGCCTGCAACACCAGTTATCAGCGCTTTGACCTTTGATGCGTTGGGCGTATCTTTGGCGACCTCAGTCTGTGCCTCAGACACCATTTCAGCGATCTCTCTGCGGTCAAAGTCGGCATCGTTGCTTGCGTTTTTAAGAGCTTCTTCGACACGAAGGAGTGCCCTTTCAATATCCGCACGGGACGATGCATCAATGTTTTGATTGGCTGTTCCGTAGCTACCCGGACCGGACTGAACCAAGCCGACAGGAGCATTAAATACATAGGTCTGACTTGCTGGCGATGTTGACAATGAGCCGCGAGCATTGGAGGCGGCGATTAAATTGCACTCTCCGATTGCACGTTTAATCTCCAGATCGCCCAACGTTGTAAGGTTTGCAATTAATGGTTCGCCTCCAAACTTCGCTATCGCAGTGTCACCATATGGGGATGCTGATGCTAAGACCTCTTGCAACTGGGCAATTTGTGAGTTGGTCCACTGCCGCAGTGTAGAGATAGTCTCCTCTTTGTTGTCCTCCGTTAGTGCTACCCCATGCGCAGTCATTGAGCGCAATAGAATATTAAGAGCAGTTTGGACCCGTGTCGGTATCGAACGCCCTGCGTCTGTGAATACGGCGCGCAATCCAGCCGTACCGTGAAGATTTCCGGTTCGCACCAATTGATTGACTGTGCTTTGTACATCTAATTGTAACTGACGATCGAGTTTCTCGACCTCGACCGACACCAAAATATCAAAATCACGCTTGATTTCTTCCTTCATAGGAGTCCGTACCTCTCGTCACTTCCCGCGAACACGAACAACAATCTATACTGATCAATCATAAAAGGTTCCGTATCGCAACGAGAACAGCGCGACTGATGGGGGGGGCGAAAGAATAGTCGCCGCAAAGGCGCGCATGAGTGTTGGATTTACCAAGTGAAGAGGAGTATCGGCTTCCTCCCTACCTTACCGCCTCCCGTGCAGCTGATCATTTTCCTTCTTGGCGGCTGCCCGACACTTATCGATCCAATCCGCCAAGTCTTGTATGTGGACCCCTTTCGCCGCTTTCTGGCTGTTCTCTATTCGAGTTACGGGAATATCGATTTCTCCAGCAGTGACCTTACGAGCGAACTGGACCGGCGTCAGGTGGCTAAAATAGTCGCGACATACCGTTTCCAGGGGTACGATCGCTATCGCCCCATACTGCGCCATAAGCAAAAAAGCTGTGTTCATATCTATCAGGCCTCCCTACCGGTGAAATCATCAGGTTCAATACGCACTTCTGCTGCACCCATAACGCTGCCAATACTTCCCATCCAGCCATGCATCTGCCATTTCCTTAACTGCGTTGTCCAAG
This sequence comes from Hyphomicrobiales bacterium, assembly GCA_900473175.1. GTDB lineage: Bacteria > Pseudomonadota > Alphaproteobacteria > Rhizobiales > Rhizobiaceae > Phyllobacterium. The sequence continues at coordinate 45,733 of UCKM01000022.1, forward strand.
CCACCATTGACCGGCAGGGCGGCGATCTGCTCCGCAATCTCATACACGGGATCGCTGGCAGCATTGACCAAGGCGCACCATGGCTCAGGGGCGATATCGTCCGGAATTGCGTCCATGACAACTTTCGCCGCCGTTGCCGCGCGGTGAAGTGCGATGCCCATCGAAATGAGGTTGGAATTCTCCATGATGATCTCCTTTAAGATGCTGGATTAAACAATGGATCATCTATAAACGATATCGTAAACTTTGTCAATTAACGATATCGTTTATTCTCATGCCAACTCGAATTGACATAATATTCGATATCGTTTATTTCTTAGCAATGGGCAGACCTCCTTTAAATATGACGGCGACTGTTGTGCGATTTCCGGACGAAACTCTGGAGCGCATCGATAATCTCGTCGGCAATAAACAGCGCGCGAAATTCATTCGAGAAGCAGTCGTCAACGAGATCGAAAATCGTGAGAAGGTGGCTGCTCAGCAAAACTCCGAATAATCGAAAATGTTCAAATTAGTCTCCTCAAGATAGTAGACATCTCGGCGGCATGAGAATTATATCAAATAAAAAACGGCTTGGATTTAGCAAATATCGCAAAAGTTGATGTAAAAAATACAACGCGTTGCTATAATAACACCACGTGTTGCGAAAATTACAACGAACGACTTGCCGATTATTTGTAAATCTTATGACTGTCTCCGATTAACGTGAACCCAACAACCAGTTGATCATTGCAGATCGACCGACTGCGATCCGCAGGATCGCCCCATCAGCGACAAGGCGAACGCCGAGAACCCGGCGTTCGTTGTAGATTTCGGCGATCTGAGACGCCTATTACCCGGCAGGCGTTGCAAAGATATTCGTGCCTACCGCTGAATTCGCACCGGCAGTGATCGTGTACGACGATCCCCGAAAGGAATTGAAGCAGACTATATTGTAGTTGGATCCGACGCTATCGACGTAAATCTCATAATTGGTGCTGGTCCGGGACATCTGCTTCGCGAAGTGGTTGTTCGTAATTTTGCAGGCGGTCATGTTCGAAACAAAGATGATGTCGTTGTCGATATTCCCGTCGAACTCGTTGCCATCGATTATCGAGGCCTGGGCGTAAACGATCGAGCTTGAGGCGTTGATCCCATGCCGGTTGTTTACGATCCGGTTCTTCGTGATGAACACACGGGGACTGTCGATGATGACGACACCCTTACGTGTCGTCGCTCCGCCGTTGCTGGAGATATAGCAACTGTCAACCGTGACATCCATGCACTTGTTCAAGTAGATCGCAGCCTCGCCGCCGCTTCCCAAATCCCATCCGCATTTACCGATGTAGACCGACTGCCAGCCCAGAATGCGCAGATTGATGTTTGTCGCATTAATATTGTTACAGCTATCGAAGAACAAGCCATTCGAATAACCGTCAGCAAGCGGATCGTCGGCATATACCAACGTGTCATCGAACGACATGATATCGCGGAAATGCCAAAACGATGCTCCGCGCTCAAGGTAGATCGAGACCGTATTCGCCTGGAAGAAGCAACTTACGACATGAGACTGCCCCGTCCACTTTGAGTAGATCGCTCGCTCAAACCCGTAGAAAAAGCAGTTGTACACCCGAAGGTAGGTGTTGGCCGCGTTATCATCAAAGCCCATCATCTGGATCGCATATGATCCGGCAGTCTTGGGGTTGCCGTTCAACTGGAACATCAACCCGTCAAAGCTGACCACACTTGGTTGCTTGCCTGTTGTCCGAGCGTATTTGAACATCGGTTTTGCAGTGGTGAACATGCGAAGCTCGACCGTTCGCTGACCCGGCCCGGTAAACCGTAGGTTCTTTTCTAGCGGGATATTGATCGTGTCAGTGAACTTATACGAAGCGCTGCCGAGCGCCGTTACAGGGAAATGCAGGCTATCGTTGTTCTTCATTACGTTGACAGCCGCTTGGACGTTCGTCGTCACGTCAGTCGTTGCGTCGTCAATGGCCCCGAACCAAGTGGCAATCATTGGGCCGTCATAGATACGAACCCATGCACCAGCCGAGGCCGCAATAGCGTTAGCCTTGATGTAGATACCTTCCTGCGTATCGGCTGCAATTTGCGTTGTGAACGTGCCAGTAGTCCATTTGAACGCGCCTGATCGAGAGCCTTCCAGCAGGATATGATCGTTGGGTCGTCACCCCGCCTCATAGCGCGTTCCATGCGATCCGCGAGGCCATCAAGCCCCTTAACCGCAATCTGATCCTGAAACGCATTGACGCGGATATGTTTGCCGATCAGTTCTAGGCGGCGAATGCGATCCGACAGCTTTAGTTTCTTGACGACCCCGATCTGCTTTCGGCCCTCACCTTGCCCGTCGAACAGAGCATCGATCTCAATTCCGGTAACGAGGCCCTGTTGCCAAATCAGGGGCCATTCATGAACAGATTTGAGGTCGCCGTTCTCGTCGTACAGATCAGCAATATTCGCGGTTGCTTCGTCCGCGAGGCGCTTTAGGACCCATACCGCGTCGATCTTGGTTTCTTCCGAGCGTTCAATCTTGGCAGCGTCGATTGCGGCCATCACGTCCGCATTCTCCAACAGGCGCGGTCCTTGTTGGTTAGCCGTCGCCTCACTATACCCGGCGCGGATTGCGGCCTGGGTAGCGTTCAGGTCGATCAAATAGTTTTCGACAAAGCGCGCTTGTTTTGGGGTCAACATCCGAAATGGAACTCCGAGAAATTCATTCTCAAAGTCTATTGATGGATAGTTGCCGCCCGTTTCCGGATTTCCAGGAAACCAACATTTACCAACGTGTCACGGGCGATGAAGTTCGCTCAGCCTATAGGGCCGGGTATGGCTGGTTTGTTACGAAAGTTACGTGTTACGACATTTTTCGAGGTTTTAACTCTGTAATATAGGGGAAGTTGTCTATATACCGACCTTTACCCTGTATTGATTGTTTCATTCATAAAAATCGTAACATCGTAACAAGAGCAATTTATCCAATTATCTCAAATGATTGGCTGTTACGAAGTGGCGGCAAAGTCCGTAATAAAAAGTAACATCCAAGACAATCGTAACGATTGTAAAATACCGTACACGCGACGAGGTCACCCCTGTGGAAAAGAGGTAAGTGGAGGGCGCGATATCCCCATTCTTGCCTGTGAATTATGGGGATTCACACGTGGAATCGATTTTGATATGATTCGCTTTGCCTTCGTAGTTAGGTGATTTCAGAACGTGCGACACGGTGAAATTCTGCAGGCCGTAACACCGTCTTGGGACGGGAGTGCTATGTAGGGTTAATTGCAGGCCCTATCACGTTCAAATCGGCGGTGGATAGTTCGCGCTATCCACCGCTACCCATTCGGCAAATGGGATCATATCTCCGCAGGAGCGAATTCCACTGGGACGGTTTGCACTGATGGAATGTCGTTATGTACGTCTCGTATCCTCCACCAGCGGATTTTATCGCGCCCTTAAAGCGTTTTCCGTTGTCCCGGTTCTCATACAGGACGCATGCTGAATTGCCGTTATTGGGAAGCCAAATGCCGTCACGGATCATCCACGGCAAGCAAAGCATATCAATGAGAGTGATGTCTGGATGTTTCTCCAGAATATGCTGCAACGAAACCCCCGAGATATATGCAATGCTGGTCGGACAACCGAGGTAATGGGAAACCGGGAGCGGCAGGTGACAAACGTTTACGTTGCCCTTTGGGTTGTTCCGTAAATTATCTAACTGCGAAAGTTCTAACGACATGCAATGAAGGTTCGACTAACATGAGTGGCCAGAACACTGGTTCTGGCCACTCAAACTCCTAAGCGGCCCTATTGAGCCGTTTGATCGCATCCTCTCGGCTACCGATGTGCTTTTTGCCGGTTTTGATTTCGGAGATGCGGCCGATATTGGTGTCAAAATGGGCTGCTACCCGGCTCTGCAACTCGCCACGGAGCAACATAAGATGCACTTCTATAGCGTCTTCATACGTGAGCCTACGGCTCGGCATTCTCAGTATGGCCATCTGCCAATACCTTTCTACAAAAGGCCATGGCAAGGCTTGACATGCAACACGAATACGACAATTGTCGGCTCGTGATCACATATTGCCGCCCCACCATGGCGGTTTCTACACAAAAGACCGGTTCCGTGTATCAGACGGGACCGGTCTATTCTTTTGGGACAGAATCACCCAAAACGAACGCTGTCATGATTCCCCAAGATTACATTAATGTACAACCCAAAATGTTGTGTTAATACGTTGTTTACCCAAACAAAAAGCCCGCAAACAAGCGGGCCTCTTAAAGTGCGTGTCCATATTTGCGGTAGCATTGTTGTCTTAAAATGCTTCATCCCTATATGGGTCGTTCGGCTCAAACACGATCCGGCCAGCCGAATATACAGCCCATTGAGCCTTTCCAACATCGCCGCGAATGTAGGCCCGGCAAGTGCCGCCGCCGTTCCTGACAACCTGTGACGGCACCTTGAAGCCAAGTCCTGACAGTGCGGAATGGAGGTGAGGTCGCCACCCTGGGAGCATCCGCAGTGTATCTTCACTGCCGCCTGTTAGCAGCTTTCGCGCTTCCGTGGCGGGTAACAACATGTCGCCGTTCGGGATGAGGTCGCAGATCAGTTCGAATGTTGGACCGTAATCGGTCTTGGTCTTGTTCAGATCATCGAGCGCGGCTTGCAACTGCGGATCGTCCAGCCATAACGCTTCACTGCGGTGTACTGCCAAGACTTCGGCCCATATCTGATCCCGATCAGCCCTTATGCGATCAAGATCAATCCTTGCCGGGACAACTGGCCACCAACGCCGATTGCCAGTAGCATCAGTAAGAAACTCATCGCGATTTGTCGTAGCGTAAAAAACGAATTGGCGCGGCACTGTATCCGTTTTTCGCTTGTATGCGCCGCGCGCCTTGTCGTGAGTGACGGTGATGAATTTTTTGACAGCCTCGACTTCTTTGTTCGATTTTCCTGCAAGCTCGGCCAATTCAACAATGAGAATGCCACTGGTGTTTTCGATGACCTCTCTCGATTTGTCGGCCACGTTCACGCCTTCGCTCACCCACTCAGCGAGCGGTACCAGCGCCTTGCCAAATTCGGATTTCCCGAGGCCCTGAGCGCCTTGCAGGACCAGAACATGATCAAACTTACAACCCGGCTTAAACACGCGCCAGACGGCAGCGCAAAGCCATTTGCGACCAATAGCGCGGGTAAGCGGCGTATCCGGGGCTCCGAGATAAACCGTGAGAAAAGTGTCCAGCCGGTTGTTGCCATCCCATACCGGCAGGGATGCAAAGTAGTTCCTCACCGGATGATACGGCCTTCGCGCCGCAATTTTTTCGATCACAGGCGCGATGGTCGATATTTTGGGCGTCAAGTGCAGTCGCTCCAGCCATTCGACAGCTTCGGAGAGGTCAACGTCTTTGACCGGGCGGGGCACCCATTTCCCCCTGCTTACGTCCCAAGGTGGACGGCTGACGAACATGGTCTCATTGGCAAACTCATCATAGGCCAGCATGTCTTTCGTCTCGGGAAGGTTTTCGAGGAACAGCGTCCAATTGCGAGTAAGATTGGGCAATGTCTTGCCGTCAGCATTTGTTACAAGCCCGGTGCGCCAGTCAGCATCGACAGCCGTAGGGATTGAAAGAATAAGGGGACAGTCCATCACCAACACCGGCGCATCTTCGCCCTCATCCTCGTCATCCGGTTTGCGATCGATGACAGTAGCAGGCAGCACGACGCCGTAGTCGTCAGGTCCATTGATCGGCGGCGCTTCCGACAGCCAGGGCATATCGTCAACCAGATCGCGTTCCTGGGGCTTCCTTGGCGATTTTTCATTTAGCGCCACACCAGGGAACAAATCTTCGAACTTTGTTTCGCCGGTAACGGTAACGACCATTGCCCGCATGTACGCTTCGAGATCGACTTTCGTCCATCCGTCTTCAATAGCTTCGGCACAATCCCATCCCTTGGGCGGCAGCGCGCCCGATCGCCAATCTGAAAAGCTATAGGTCATACCGCCACCTAAATGTCGTCATCGACAAGAACGGGCACATTCATGCTGTCTTCATGGACGTGAGCATCGTATTTGCGTTCGATCTGATCTAGGTACTCTTCGACCCTCCAGATAAAACCAGACATGGCGTCGATCTGCCCGGCGATATCATCAGCAGCAGACCACACGTGAGCATAACGAGGTCGGAGTTCCGTAATCCATATAGGTTGATCGCGGGCGCTTCGCCAAAGGTAGCGGTCAGAACTTTGTAGGCCCGCATATGATCTCAACAGGATATCCCGCTCAAAATTAGTAAGCTGAGCTAGTCGGAACATATGCTCAACACGAAGGCCGAGTTCTTCAATTTTTGGATGATTGAACGGTAAACGATGGTTATTTCCGCACGAAGAACGCGGGGGGACGAGGGTATGTTCAGTCATAATGCTGCCCTTGTTGGCTTGCTTTGGGCGGCTTTTGATGCAATAAACACAACAGCGACGTAGTATTTATTGAGCCGACCTGGTGTTGTAACGACGCCGGGTTTTGCTTTTCCCGGCACGGCGGATCATGCGGCATACACGGGGCGGCTTGCTGCAAACTCTGCGAGATCATCAGGGCGGAACATCGTCCGGTCACCGATCTTAACGGCCTTTAGGTCGCCTTTTTTGATGAGCGCATAGATATTCGTCCTACCGAGGCCGGTCACTTTGATGACTTCGTTGACACTGAGAAAGAGCTTCTGTTCCACTTGGTAATTCCTTTCGTTTGTGCGCCAGTTTGCGCGTTAGTTCGCCTATGAATGGGACCCTAAAGCTCGAATGGTTGCCGCCAGTTATCGTTTTGCCATTTTCTTTTCATGACAGTTTCGCAACGTTCACTTTGGTTCACCTATGAACGACGCTAACTCAAGGAATTCATTATGTTAATCATCGCGGTCTGGTTTAATGGTGACACGGTTTTTCAAAAATTTTAGGATGATCGCAAACGCTTGAAATACCTAGCGTTTGCGAGTTCACCATTGCCCAATGAAAGATTTTTCAGAGGTTTTGAGATGGCCCGAAACGCCAATTATCCACCGCTTGGCCGCCCAAATTTCAGGATATTTTCTTTTTTTTGGCCTCGCAGTAGTTCGCCCACGCTACCATCAGCTTGCGGCGTTTCTCCAAGGCATCGCCCCGCCGATATGCGCGCTCTGTCTCGTCTCCAATGACGTGGGCAAGCGCGGCCTCGGCTACCTCTCGCGGGAACGTGGAAACTTCTCCGCACCAATCGCGGAACGACGATCGAAAGCCGTGAACGGTGACGTAGATTTTCATTCTGCGCATCAACATGGTCATTGCGAGGTTGGACAGAGGCTTGCCCTTCTGTTTGCCGGGAAATACGAAGCCAGCAGGATCACTGCCAAGTGCGGCCATTTCCTCCAGGATAGCAATGCAGCGAGATGTGAGGGGAACTCTATGCTCCCGGCCAGCCTTCATCCGTTGTGGCGGCACAGTCCATACCTTCGCCTTCGTGTCGATCTCGGCCCAGGTAGCTCCGTACACCTCTCCCGATCGAGCGGCAGTGAGGATTGTAAATTCCAAGGCTCGGGCAGCAGTTGCAGGCCGGCTGCACAGATCGGCAACCAAACCAGGCACATCGGAATATGCCATTGCTGCATGATGACCGCGCTGGAGCTTCTTGCGCCTCTTCAGGATCGCGTCCAGATGTCCGCGCCACAACGCGGGGTTCTCTCCCGTCCTAAGCCTCTTGGCCTTGGCAGCGTCCAATACTCGCTCGATACGTCCGCGTATCCTGGACGCGGTTTCGGCCTTTGTGTGCCAGATCGGCTCCAGAACGGCTAGGACGTGGTCCGTCTCGATCTCATCTACTTTCTTGTTGCGCAGTGCCTTGCAATAGGTGTCACCTAACGTCATACGCCACTGTTCGACGTGCTTTACATTTCTAAATTCTCCGGCAAGGTGATCGTCAATCAGCGCGTCCGCAAACTCACCAAACGTGGGCACTGCGCTGACAGCTTTGCGCGCCTCCATGGGGTCGATGCCTTTCGCGATCGCTGCTCGCGCGGCAGTGGCCTTCTGCCGGGCATCAGCTAATGAAACATACTCGTACCGTTCACCCTTCTCGGTTTTCACCGGCAGGAATGCGCCCATCCCGATTTCTTTTTGCCGGCCTTGCCAACGGTACATGAAGACCCATTGCCGCCGACCCTCTGGAAGCACCTTGAGATACAAGCCCCCACCGTCACTATGCCGTCCCGGTCGGGAGAGGGCTTCTACTGCCTTAGCCGAAAATTTGTTGATTGGCCTTGCCATGGGAACTCGCGCTGTAATTGATCCTAGCGCCGATCCTAGCACAATGCTTGATTGTTGACGAATGCAAAAATACATAGCCGAACAGGAATGCGCCTAATACCCAGTATATATAAGGATTTCAGAGACAATATCGCATGTGAGTGAACTTCAGTGAATGATAGTTAGGCGGACTCCCTCTCCGCCATCGTCTGTCCATATCGCGTTGGTTTGGATTGCTTCCCGGTAACGGTCAATTGACCCTTTAAGGTGACAAGAAAAGCCTGCGCGCTGCTTATTTCTGAGCGGCTTGACACTCGCGCAATGCCTTGAACGCATCGTCGGTGCCAGTGAGATTTACCACTACGGTCTTATATCCTTTCGAGGTGATCGTCAGCGCTTTCTTCTTGGCAAGATCATAGATGAAATCGAGATTGTCGAAGGGAACAAATGCGCCGCCATATCCCTGCATCTGCTGCCCTTTGGCCACGCCGGTGTACTTTTGGCCATCGACATCGAATTCGACCGAGAGCGTTTCACCTGCGGTAATCTTTGTCGGCTTCTTGGTGTAGAGCGCGAGATAGCCGCGCGGGGCGGCAGTCGCATCAATGCCAATTTGCGCCTGTGTTTCACCGTCGGGGTTATCCCGCATGATAACGCAACCAGGGCCCATGCTGTCATCGACATATATGTCCCAGCCCGCCGCTGAGCCATATTTTGTGACTGCGGCTTCACATGGAACGGTGAGGACGGCAACTGCTAACGCAGCGCGAGCGAATGAATGCATGATCTCCTCCTGTAGCTCTGGTTTGAATGGAAACGGCGCGACGATATGTGACGCGTCAAAAACTTTAACATAATTGGGTTCACAGTACTATTTTCCGCAGCGTTGTGAGACACGTTGTGGTTGAGATCATGATGACCTGCCCGCCGAGCCGTGCGGGGAAGATTTCACTCCGGAGAAAAACCCGCCATTCCGCGTAGTTCGAAAAATGGTTGAGAAACTGGTCTTCCGCCGCTGGATGCCAAGGGCAGCGGTCAAATGGCTCGACCGGGATGCGTTAGCCGCGCGATCTTTTTCATATGGTTCACCGCCGCGCTGCCACCCGTCGTCTTGGTAAAGAGATCAAGTTTTTCGTCACCATCAGCGCCCACCGGCATCAGGGCCTGATCCATGTACGTCCTTGATCCGGGATTCTGCGAAATTACAAAAGCGGTTGCGACCAGTCGAACGATCGCACCCGCGAGAATGGCGTGCTTGCCAAGCGTCTCCCAGACAAAGCGAGGCCAAAAGATCGAGGGATTCTCTCGCGGCATTCCGGGACGCCGTTCCGACGGATGCTTCATACGCAGGAGGCCGCTCTGCAGCGGGTGAACCTTTTCGAGGTGTACCATCGTCGAGAAGGCCACAAGCACCTTGACGAGACTGCCGATTGGAACGCCCGTCGCAATTGCGCGGTGCAACAGCGTCTTCATGTGTTTCGGCGTGTAGTAGAGTGACCACGCTTCGCGATAGATGGCCTCCCACTCCCGCTTGCTCATCCTTGCATGGGCGGTGCAGACGTGCTCAACGTCGTAGATGTTGAGATCGGCGTCCATTTCAACGCCATTTTTCCACAGCGTCTGATGATCCTCTGAGCCGGGCAATGGTGTCAGGCAGAAAAACTCGATGACATCGAGCGGCAATTCTTCCTGAATGATCGCAATATCGCGCCGGATTGTTTCTGGCGTGTCAGACGGAAAGCCAAGGATATAACCGGCCAGGGTCATGATGCCCTGCGCCTTCCAGGCGAGCAACATCTTGCGGTATTCGGTGATCTTGTTCTGGCCCTTCTTGGCAGCGGCGAGATTATCCGGATTGACGTTCTCCAATCCGATGAAAACGCGGGTGACGCCGGCGCGTTTCGCCTTCTCCACGAACCGATCTATCTTGTGGCAAAGCGTATCGACCTGGATCATCAAGCCAAGCGGGATTCCGTCTCTCTCCTTCAGTGCGATAAGCCGATCGAAGATCGCTTCCCATTCCTTGTTTCTGGCGAAATTGTCGTCGGTAATGAAGAATTTGTGAATACCTTGCGCCCAGTTCATGCGCACCAGTTTCTCCACGTCGTCGGCGGAGCGAAAACGCGATTTGCGGCCCTGCACATTGATGATGGTGCAGAACGAGCATTGATAGGGACAGCCGCGCCCGGCGTCGAAGCTGGCGCTAAGACCAAGCGTGTGCTCGACATAGCGTTTCGGCAGATAAGGAACCGGCGCGCGCTCGATGCCCGGCAGATCATCCATGAAGTTGTAGAGCGGTTGCAGCCTGCCCGATGCAGCATCGCGCAGCACTGTCTCCAGCCGGCCTTCGGCTTCCCCGGCAAATATGGAAATTCCCATATCGCGACAAGAGCCGAGTTCGACGGCCTGCCCGTCAAGCATCGCCAGACAGCCGGAGACATGAAAGCCTCCCATGGCGACGGGTAACCCTGCGCTACGGAACGGCCGGGCAATGTCGAGCGCGCGCGGATACTGATTGGACTGGACGCCTACCAGAGCGACCATTCCGAAATTGTTGTGACGCCTAAGTTTGGCGCGAAGCGCCGGGACATTGACACGCGTGTTGGTCTCGTCAATGACCGTGATATCTATGGCGATACCGGGTCCTAGCACCGCACGATCCGCGCAGTCTGCGGCAATGCCGTAGAGGGCCGCGAGCGAATTCGAGGGGATCATGGCTCGCCACCAGCGGATCACATATCCATCGTCATCGTAGTGCGACGGCTTGATCAGGATCAACTGAAAGCGTGGGTCTCTGGCCTCTGAAACATGCGACAAAATCAGTCTTTCGGTTGGAGGCAATTACCCGAGCATAGCAGAGCCGCGCGCGCACGCAAATTCCGGACCATGCTTGTGAGAATGCTTGCGGGGCGATCGCGAGCACAACTCACAAAACGGGCCTATCCTGCAACGTCACTTTACCGGTCGAATATGCCCATGTAGATTGGGACCGTCCAACAAGGCGATGGCGGGAATTGGGATGCATTCTGCGCTTGGTCGCATCGTCTTCAAAAGGTTCCAGGCAATTGTACCGATCGTAATGGCCATTGTGCTTGGCGCATGCGCGTCGCCGTCACAGGGGGTTCTCACGCCAGTCGCCGGCTCGGCCCCGGGGACTGCCAAGGTCGATCTGCTGGTGGCGACCACACGCGCCCCGACGGATATGCGCGGCGTTTACTTCAGCGGCGAGCGTGGCCCGGACCTCAGCCTGGCCAATATCGTCGTTTCAATTCCGCCGAACCGGAAACCCGGCACCATTCAATGGCCAAGCCGCGTTCCCGGCAATCCTGCCCGCAATTTCGTAACCACTACGGTCGAGCCCATCAACATCAAGGATATTCGGCCCTGGTACCGGGCGCATTCGGTCAAGGGCCGGCGTGTTCTCATCTTCGTGCATGGCTTCAATTCAAAGTACGACGATTCCGTATTCCGTTTCGCGCAGATCATTCATGATTCCCGCGCCAACGTGACGCCGGTCCTGTTCTCCTGGCCATCGCGCGGTGCCCTGTTCGACTACAATTACGACCGGGAGAGCACCAATTTTTCACGAACCGAACTGGCCTTTGTCATCCAACAAGCGGTGAGCAGTCCTGACGTGTCAGAGATCACGATCATGGCTCATTCAATGGGGAGCTGGGCGGTGATGGAAGCGCTGCGCGATATAGCGCTCCAAAATGGCAGCGTCTCGCCCAAGGTCACCGACGTCATCCTCGCCTCGCCTGACCTCGATATCGATGTTTTCGGCAAGCAGTTGCTGGACTTGGGTCCGAAGCGGCCGCATTTCTCGATATTCATATCCGCGAATGATCGGGCGCTCAGGCTGTCGCGTCTCCTATCCGGTCGGGTGACACGGGTGGGCGCAGTCGATCTTTCGCAGGAAAATTATAGAGCCAAGCTTGAGCAGGCGTCCGGAATTACCGTGTTTGATCTTAGTGAGCTGCGGAACGGCGACAGCCTCAATCACAGCCAGTTCGCCACAAGTCCAGAGGTCGTTCGGCTTGTCGGCGAGCGACTTTTGGCCGGGCAGCCGATCTCGGAAACCGATGTCGGGGCACCGGGCCATCTTGCCGCCACCGCCATTGGCACGGGGCAGACCATCGGCTCTGTCACCGGAGCTGCCTTGACTGCCCCCATCCGCATTTTTGAAAGCGCCACCCAGCGATAGGGCCGCGCAGATATACGCGTTGACACAATAAAACTTTAAGTTGTTACTCCTTGAGCCATAGACCTACGCCTGCTCGGAGGAGAGCCATGTTTTCATGCACGCCAGTTGAAGTGGATGATTTGCCAGGTTTACGGGTTGCCTTTGCCACCGACCCGAAATCCAGCTTCTCACGCGCCGGATCAATCTCATTGCAAATCCCGACAAGAATATCCTTATCATCATGAAGGACGGAACGATCTACAAGGGTAAGCTCAACCCATGAGGTCCTTTCGTCTTTGCGGACAAACAGCTGACTGGTTTCGTTCACGCAAATGGAATCTGACGCGAACTTTTGGGATTCCTTGCCAATCACAAGAACGCCACTGAAGGGCTAGGGTGGGTGCCGTCGGCCAAGCAATGATAAACGCCGGCGCTTGGTAGGCTTTGGGGAGAAGACCGCTTTGAAAGCTTCGATTTCTGGAATGGCAAAGTCATTTTCCGCTGTCGGTCTTCTTGGCGGCATCATGTTTTTCGCCGCTTCCCTCACGCCGAGCCTGATGCCGCGATCTTACCTGGTGCAGGGCGCGCTTTCGGGGTTCTGCGCCGCGCTTGGCTATGTTGTCGGCGTTCTATGCCTGTGGCTTTGGTACTATCTCGAGATCCCGGTACCCAGCACAAGATTCCAGAAGAAGGCAAAACGGGTTGCCATTGTCGCCAGCATCGCCGTTGCCGCCGTGTTTCTTTGGAAAGCCGCCGAATGGCAAGACACCGTCCGCCATTTGATGGGGCTGGGTTCGGTAGAGAGCGTAGAACCGGTCGAACTCGCCATTGTCGCCCTCGTTGTCTTCCTGCTGGTACTGATGCTGGCACGCCTTTTCCAGCGGACGCTGCGTTTGTTCTCCCGTTGGCTCAACCGGGTCGTTCCGCGCCGCGTTTCCAATGTAGTCGGTACGCTGCTTGCAATAGCATTGTTCTGGTCCCTCGCCGAAGGTGTACTGTTCCGCGTTGCGCTGCGGATGGTGGATACGTCCTTTCGCGAGCTCGATGCCCGGATTGACGACAATTCGGTGCCGCCTTCAGACCCCGCCAAACCGGGAAGTACAGCGTCGGTGCTCGATTGGGGGGAAATGGGACGCCAAGGCCGAGCGTTCATTTCGTCAGGGCCAACAGCTTCCGACATTGGCGGCTTCTTTCATAAAAAGGCCCTCGACCCCATTCGCGTTTATGTCGGGCTGAATGCCGCGGAAACCGTTGAAGAGAGAGCGCGGCTGGCGCTTCAGGAACTGAAGCGTGATGGCGCCTTCGACCGATCCATCCTGGTGATCATCGTTCCAACCGGGACGGGCTGGGTAGACCCCGCCGGAATCGACACGGTCGAATATCTCCACCACGGCGACATGGCGAGCGTCGCCATGCAATATTCATATCTCAGCAGTTGGCTGTCCCTGCTCGCCGAGCCGGGCTATGGAGCCGACGCGGGAAGGGCTCTTTTCAACGAGGTCTATCGCTACTGGGTCACGCTTCCCCATGCCACTCGCCCCAAGCTCTATCTGCACGGTTTGAGTCTGGGTGCGATGAACTCGGAACTCTCGGCGGATCTTTTTGATGTAATTGCCGACCCGTTCCAGGGCGCCCTTTGGAGCGGTCCACCGTTTCCAAGCCGCGTATGGACATCTGTGACAGCCGGCCGCAACGCCGACTCCCCCGCCTGGCTTCCGCGTTTCCGCGATGGCTCCATCATCCGCTTTACCAACCAGAACAACGCGTTGAACATCCCCGGATCGGTTTGGGGTCCCATACGGATCGTCTATCTGCAATATGCCAGCGACCCCGTGACGTTTTTCGATTTTCACGCATTCTATCGGGAACCGGATTGGATGAAAAACCCACGCGGGCCGGATGTTTCGCCTCGGCTCCACTGGATACCGGGCGTGACAATGCTTCAGCTCTTGTTTGACATGGCGATCGCCACGACGTCTCCAATCGGATACGGTCATGTTTACGCGCCCGAACACTATATCGACGGCTGGGTTGCGGTTACTGATCCTCAGGGTCTCGATCCGGCCGACGTTTCTCGTCTCAAGGCATTCTTCGTCGAGAAGTTTAGGACCGACCCGAATTTCGATCCAGGAGACTGAAAGCGATGCGCCGTGGAAAAAGAAACTCAGTGCACGCCCATGGGATTTGGCGCTAATGTCGCGAGCGCCCGGGGCACGATATAGTTCCCGCGCACGGCTTAACCTTACCCGTTCGTTTGCATATAGGAGCCCTCATGTCTGATCTCATTGTCATCGTGTATCCCACCGAGGCCAAGGCCGAAGAGGTGCGCAACCGACTAGTCGAACTGCAAAAGGAATATCTCATCACGCTTGGCGACGCGGTCATTGCGACGAAGACTGACGCCGGAAAGATCAAGCTCAACCAGATGGTAAGCACGACGGCGGCCGGGGCGGTTTCGGGAAGCTTCTGGGGATTGCTGATCGGCGTGCTGTTTCTCAACCCGCTGTTGGGGGCCGCCGTGGGCGCGGCCTCGGGCGCCTTGGGAGGTGCGCTCACCGACGTCGGCATCAATGATGCCTTCATGAAGGATCTTGCCGGCAGCATTCAGCCGGGCAACGCCGCCTTGTTTGTGCTCGTCAAAGAGATGACCGCGGACAAGGTGCTGAAAGAGATTTCAGGCTTTGGCGGTGTGGTGCTCAAGACCTCGCTGGACGAAACGAAGGAGCAGGTTCTGCGCGACGCCCTGCAAAAGGCTTCGGCCTAGCGCCCGACTGAATGGAAAAGGGCCAGGGGGATCGTCTGTGTTCGACGCCGCCACAATCATCCCGATCATCGTCGAGATGATTTGCGGGGCAGCGGGTGGCATGGCTGTCGCCCATTCGGCTGGGAGCCTCCGGCTGACCAATGGCGGCAGTGCCCTGACCGGTGCGATCGGCGGACTGGTTCTGACCTGGCTGGCGGGGCGGATACCTGGCATCAACCGCTTGGTGGGGCATGTCGAGCAGGCGGTCGATGCCGCCGTCGTAGGCGCTGGCGGGCTTAGCCCGGCCGTGATCGTCGGCGTTGGCATTTCTGGACTGTTAGGCGGAGTTCTTCTGACCATTCTCGTTGGCCTCGCACGAAAGAACGCGTCGACCGGCTAAACTTCAATTACAAATGGGCGAATAGCATCTACGCAATCGGACGAGTTGAGCGCGCATGGCAGTTCAAAGTGAAAAAAGAATGATTGGATACCTTGCTACCGGCGTCCTTGTTCTTGCCATGCTCCGCTTCGGGCAGGCAATCTTTGTTCCCCTCGTCTTCTCATTGTTCATCATTGCCCTCGTCAGCCCGCTCCAGATCAGGCTGCAGCGTTGGATACCGCAACTCCTGGCGCTGCTCGTTTCTCTTGCGGCCACGATTTTTGTCATCGTCGCCGTTGGTTCCTCTGTCACGTGGGGCCTCAGCAAACTCGGCCAATGGCTATTCATCAATGCCCACCGGTTTCAGGCCGTCTATGTCACCTGGACGGATTGGCTGGAGGGCCATGGCATCGCCATCGCCGGCCCCCTCGCCGACCGCTTTGACGTAACCTGGCTCGTCGGGTTCACTCAGGGAATGGCGGGGCGGCTCAATAGTTTCGTTGGGTTTGCGCTCTTGGTCTTTGTCTTCGTCATGCTCGGCCTGCTCGAGATCGACGATTTCGGTAAACGGCTTCGTGCTCCGGCGGCTCAGCCGCAGGGCACGCTTATCCTGCAAGCCAACCGTGAAATTTCAGCGAAGTTGCGCCGCTTCATGCTGGTTCGTACGCTCGCGAGCGTCCTGACCGGCCTCGTCGTCTGGGGGTTCGCTCTCCTCGCCGGGCTTGAACTCGCCCCGGCCTGGGGCGCTATCGCCTTCGCCCTCAACTACATACCTTTTCTGGGGCCTTTCGTCGCCACGGTCCTGCCAACCCTGTTTGCCATTGGCCAATTTGACACCTGGCAGATGGCAGTTGCCGTCTTCGTCGGGCTCAACCTGATCCAGTTTCTTATCGGCAGCTATCTCGAACCACTGCTGATCGGTAGTTCATTGGCGATCTCGCCCTTTGCCGTGATTTTTTCAGTGTTCTTCTGGAGCTTCATGTGGGGTGTTCCAGGCGCCTTTATCGGCGTCCCCATTCTCATCGTCTTCATCGTCTACTGCGAGAAAGCGCCCGCAAGCAGATGGATCGCCGCCTTGCTTTCGGCCAAACCCGTTGGCGGGACGCAGAACGCCCCCAAAGAAGATCAATCGGCGTAATAACGCAACCGGCTGCAATGTGTAACTCTGCTTCGAAGCGCCGTGGCGCGAAAGAACAGTGGGTGCAGCACAACCGATAAGTGCTTTTTGTAACAGTAACGTACTGATCAAGTTGCATGACGTGTGCCATTCTTGTTTGCAGCCGTTCGCAGTCAATCAGGCTTCTAGGGTCAGGACCCTAGCTTCCGCGCCCATTTTTTGGAGTAGCGATGTCAAAACGAGTTGTCCCGTTAGGCACTATCGTCAGGATTGTTGCATTCTGCGCCAGATCAAACATGGAAGACGACGGTGACATAGCTGATCCTGGCAATGCGGGCGAAGAGTCTATTCAACAAAGAATGGTGCCATGAGTCCCGAGGACGCGATGGGATCCGAAATGCCTCTCAACAGAGTGGCAACGGTTTGGGATGTTCCTGGAACACAAACGATGTCGTGGATTCCTGATGTATCCGGTGTACCTGCCTTCAAGCTCGACACCCATGAATTGCCGCCCGACCACCAGTTCGAAGCCTGGCGCAACAGCTTCGCGCCAATGCTCGAATTCGCCGAACCCGATAACAAGTCGGCTGGTTTCGGCGGAGAGCAGGTCATATGGGATCTCGGTTGCCTTGTCTTTTCCCGTATCAAGACCGACGCGCTCGAATTTGCAAGCATCCGGGGTCATACGCGTCGGGATCCGCTCGACCACTGGACGATGACCCTCGTGCTCAACGGCAGCATCAACACAATCGCGCCGACCAGAACCTTTGAGGGAGGTGCAGGTGTGGTACAAGTCCACTCACTCTGCCGCCGGTTTGAGGGAGCTGTCACAAAAAGCGACATGCTGATGTTGTTCATACCGCGCGATTTCTGCGGCGAGGTGGAGCACGTTCTCAACGCTGCGGAATTCTCGACGATCGATAGTGGGATGGGCCGGTTGCTGTCCGACTACTTCGTTGGTCTTGCCAAGCGACTGCCGATCGTCGATACGACGAACCTTCCCGGGCTGGTGGCTGCCACCCGTGCGATGATCCTCGCCTGCGCATCGCCGTCTGCCGATCATATGGACGAAGCGCAGGGACCGATCACCATAGTCCTGCATGAAAGGGCTCGCCGTTTCGTTCAGGCCAGGCTGTTCGATCCGAACCTCAACCCCGAATTGTTGCGGCGCGAGCTTGGTATCTCACGCACGGGCCTCTACCGGCTGTTCGAGCCCTTCGGCGGTGTTATGCGCTACATCCAGCACCGGCGTCTTCTCGATGCCCATTCGGCGTTGGCAGACCCGAACGACCAGCGCCGGATCGCGGAGATCGCCGAACAGCGGTGCTTTGCCGACGGCGGCGAATTCAGCCGCGCTTTCAAGCGCGAGTTCGGTTATACGCCGAGCGAAGTGAAATTCGGAAACAGAACCGGTATACCCAGCAGACCCCTGGTCGACCTCACCACCAGTACCCCCGAGGAGCGGTTGGGAGTGCTTCTGCGCAAGCTTCACGGCTGACGGCCCTGAACGAGCTCTCTATTTCGCGTGCACGATCAGATTGCGAATCCACGATAATAGGGAAAAAGCACCGGCCCCAGCGGCGGCTCCTCCAAGAAGTTCGATCAGGTAACCAACCATGGGCGCGTTCCGCTCTCGCCCCGTAATGACAATTATCGCTGCCATGCACAGGCATCCAAACACAGATCCCCACAAGGCAGAGTTTGTTATGCTGAATTTTTTCATGACCACCCCTGCTGTTTGATATCACCGGCCATGCCCGCATGAGCGGAGCCGCTGCCGAAGAACGACTGGCTCCTCTCGCATCAGCCAGACCTCAAAAGGCACAGCTCCATCAGTAATCCACCGCATCACGGCTGATCGGGCACGTCATGCAATGGCCGCCGCCGCGCCCGCGCCCAAGCTCGGCTCCGGTGATGGTGATGACCTCGATGCCCTCCTTGCGCAGCAGCGTATTGGTGTAGGTGTTACGGTCATAGGCGTAAACGACACCGGGGGAGGCGCAAACCAGATTGGCACCGCTGTCCCATTGGGTCCGCTCACGCATGTAATCATTACCGCCCGTCTCGACCACGCGCATCTTCTTCAGGCCGAGCGCATCGCGCACGGTCTCGACGAAAGTCCCCTTGTCCTTGTGCAGGTCGACCGTGCCGGGCTTGTCTCCCGGCCGGTAGGAGAAAGCGGCAATGTTGTTGACGATGTCCGGATAGACCAGCACGCAATCGCGATCGGCAAAGGTGAACACCGTGTCAAGGTGCATGGCCGCACGCAGCTTTGGCATGGCGGCGATGATCACACGCTCAGCCGCTCCCTTTTCGAACAATTTCGCCGCCAACTGGCTGATCGCCTGGCGCGAGGTGCGCTCACTCATGCCAATCAGCACGTTGCCCTTGCCAATCGGCATGACGTCGCCGCCTTCGAGCGTGGCAAGGCCCCAATCCTCGGTCGGATCGCCCCACCAAACATTGACCTTTCCGGCGAAGCTCGGATGGAACTTGTAGATTGATGTCGTCAGGATCGTCTCTTCATGGCGCGCCGGCCAATACAGCGGGTTCAGCGTCACGCCGCCATAGATCCAGCACGTCGTGTCCCGCGTGTAGAGCGTGTTTGGAAGCGGCGGCAGAAGATATTCGTTCACCCCCGCAGCATCTCTGACGAGCTTCAGCATCTCGCCACCATGGGTTTCCGGAAATTCGTAGGTGGAAAGACCGCCAATCAGGGTCTCTGCCAGTTCCCGGTTCGACAAGCCCTCCAGATAGCTGCGGATCTCGTCGACGAGACCGAGGCCGACCTGGTTCGCCACCACCTGGTTGTCGAGGATCCACTTCTTGCCTTCGGGGACGGCGACCGTTTCGGTGAGCAGGTTGTGCATTTCAAGCACTTCAATGCCACGATCACGCATCTTGGTGATGAAGTCGAAGTGGTCGCGCTTGGCATTATCGACCCATAGCACGTCGTCAAAAAGCAGGTCGTCGCAATTGCTCGGCGTGAGCCGCTGATGCGCGCGGCCCGGGGCACAGACCATGACCTTGCGAAGCTGACCGACTTCAGAATGCACGCCGAATCCGCTGGAATTGGGAGTAGAAGACATGTTGGACCTCCTGAATTAAATGGTGATATGCCCGGTCCCGAGCCCAATGAGCGCCGCGATGCAGCCGATGGCGGCGGCAGCGAAGATCAACCAATCGACCGAAGTGACGAATACTGGCTTGCCCTGTTCCCGGCGTGCCCAAAGGTAGAGCAAGGTGCCCGGTGCATAAAGAAGGGCGGAGAGCAGCACGAACTTCAGCCCGCCTGCCAAGATCATGAAGATCGTGTAGATGGCGGCGATGCTGGCTACGATCAGGTCGCGATTGCGCTCCTGCGGACGTATCTCGTAGGTTTCTCCACGCCGAGCAAGCAATAATCCGAAAGCCGCGACGAAGAGGTACGGAATCAACGACATTGCACTCGTCAAATTCAACATCAGAGCGAAGGCGTCCCGCGACCAATAGGTACTGATGACGAAGAGCTGCACCACGATGTTCGTCATCCAAAGGGCAGCGGCCGGAACCTTGTTCGGGTTCTCTTTTGCAAAGACTTTAGGCATGTCATTGGTTCGTGCAGCAATGAACAGCACCTCAGCACATACCAGTGACCAGGCAAGATAGGCGCCTAGCACCGAGACGATCACGCCGACGCTGATGAAAACCGCGCCCCAGTGGCCGACGACCGCCTCGAGCACGCCGGCCATCGAAGGCTGGCTCATCGCGGCAATATCCGCCCGGGCCATAGCCGCATAAGGCAGCAGTGTCACCAGCACCATCAGGGTCGACACGCCTATGAAACCGAGGATCGTTGCCGTGCCAACATCGGAGCGCTTGGATGCATAACGCGAATAGTTGCTTGCTCCCTCAATGCCGATGAAGACGAACACCGTTGCCAGCATGGTCGCGCGCACCTGGTCGAAAAGGCTCGCATCCGGCATACCCACCCCACCCCAGAAATTGGCGCTGAACATATCCGCTTTGAAGAACAGGAAGAGTATCAGGATGAAGGTGAGGATGGGGACGACCTTGGCGACTGTGACTACGGTGTTGATGAAAGCCGCCTGCTGCACGCCCCGCAAAATCGTAAAGTGGAACAACCAGATGCCGATCGAGGCGACGATGATCGCGACCATCGTGTTGCCGTCTCCGAAGACAGGGAAGAACAGGCCGAGGGTGGATTTGATCAGAACCCAATAGGAGACGTTGCCGATGCAACTGCCGATCCAGTAGCCGAAGGCCGACAGGAAACCGGGATAGTCGCCAAAGCCTTCCTTGGCATAGGCGAACACGCCTGCATCGAGATCGGGCTTCCGCTCCGCAAGAGACTGGAAGACCCGGGCCAGCATGTACATGCCGCCCCCGGCGATGCACCAGGCGATGATCGCACCGAAAGGTCCGGTCGCGTTGCCGAAAGTGCGCGGGAGCGAAAAAATGCCAGCACCGACCATCGATCCCACGACCATGGCTGTGAGTGCAAACAATGAAAATTTTTGTGTAGAACCTGAGGCCATGATTTCCCCCAACAGGTCAGCTTGCGAAACACCCCAAGGGCGCCGTCGATGGCGAACTATAACGCCATTCGACTCACGAGGCGATCAGCACAGAATCCCAAGAGTCGGGCCAGCGTCTCTATTTTGGGCGGGGATTTTGCCAGGCGACCGCACTGCCGGCGGATTGGAAGGGGGAGCGTTTCACGGTCCCGCTGTTGACGACCCTCGCGCGGAAATTGGGATTTTATGCACCAATTTGGGATTTCCGGCCAATCACAAACGAAAGACAAACGGTATAGTTTTGGGAACGCCCCGAAGTTGCTTTGTCCGATAGAATTTGCTGGAGCGCATGGCAATGCTGGTTTGCAAGAATCGGTCAATACGAGGGGCGCGAAATTGGTTGCTGCCAGGGCTTTTGCTGGTAGCTGCTCCGCTTGTTACAGCATGCCGGGAGGAGGCCAAGGAAGAGGCTCCTGTGGTGCGCCCTGTGCGCACAGTGACCGTCGAACGCCGCAAGCTTGGTGAATCGGCAAGCTTGACCGGGCACATCGAAGCGGAAAACGAAGTACCCATGGCGTTTCGGCTTGGCGGGCGCGTGATCGAGCGGCCAGTCAATGTCGGAGATCGTATCGAACCAGATCAGATACTCGCAAAGCTCGACCCGCAAAACGAAATCAGCGAACTTCGGACCGCACAGGCCAACCTTGTTGCAGGTCAGGGCCAGCTCATCAAGGCGAGCAATGCGTTCGATCGTCAGGACGCGTTGTTACAGCGCGGCTTCACGACCAGGGCTCAATTTGACACTGCGCAGCAGGCGATGCGGTCGGCGCAATCGCAGGTCGACAGTCTTCAGGCTCAGCTCGAAACCGCTGAAGACCGGGTTACTTTCACCGAGCTCAAGGCGGATGCCGCCGGAACCGTCACCGCCGTTGGCGCCGAATCCGGAGAAGTCGTGGCGGCCGGTCGCATGATCGTTCAGATCGCACGGCAGGATGGCCGCGACGCCGTCTTCGATGTGCCCGCCCAGTTGTTGCGATTGGCGTCGGACGCGCCTCTGGTGGACGTGGTTCTGTCTGACGATCCCACGGTGAAAGCGACCGGGCGGGTCAGAGAGGTTGCACCCCAGGCCGATCCGACGACACGGACCTTCCGGGTGCGCGTCGGCTTGAGCGATACACCGGAGTCGATGCGCCTTGGATCGACCGTGACGGGGCGCGTGACGCTTGATGCCACGCCCGCGATTGCGATTCCGGCGACCGCGCTCACCAAGTTCAACCGGCAGCCCGGTGTCTGGGTCGTCGATCCAGACAAGGCAACGGTATCGGCGCGAAATGTCGACGTCCTTCGGTTCGATCCGGCGACGGTGACGATCGCGCAGGGACTTAATCCAGGCGACGTCGTCGTGACCGCGGGCGTTCAGGCTTTACATGAGGGCCAGCAAGTTCGCTTGCTTGGATCGCCCCAATGACAGGCTTCAATCTGTCAGCATGGGCGCTCAAGAGCCGCTCCCTCGTAATCTATGCGATGATTGCGGTCGTCGTTGCAGGCGTGGCTGCCTTTTTTGGTCTCGGGCGCAATGAGGATCCGGCGTTCACCATCAAGAGCATGGTTGTCAGGGCAGAATGGCCGGGCGCGACCGTCGACGATACGCTGACTCAGGTCACCGAGCGTCTTGAGCGCAAGCTGCAGGAAATATCGGAAGTCGATTTTCTACGCAGCTTCACCAATGCCGGCGTGACGACGATTTTCGTTAATCTGAAAGAAGCCACCACCACCGCCGAAGTCCCGGACGTCTGGTACCAGGTGCGCAAGAGCATTGGCGATATCCGTCCTACATTGCCGCAAGGCATCGTAGGACCGGGCTTCGACGATGATTTCGGCGATACGTTCGGCATCATCTACGGTTTCACATCTGATGGGTTCACCCAGCGCGAGCTGGCGGATTATGTCGATGGAGCCCGCTCGCGCCTGCTGCACGTGCCGGATGTCTCGAAGATCGAGGTGCTCGGCGCTCAGCCCGAGAGAATATTCATCGAGTTTTCGACCCAGCAGCTCGCGGGCCTCGGCATCGACCGATCGGCCGTCATTGCGGCACTGCAGGCCCAGAACGTCGTCAGCCCTTCCGGAACGCTGCAAACCGGCGACGAGCGGCTGACCTTGCGGGTGACCGGCGCCTTCGACTCTGAAGAAGACTTGCGCAACATCAACTTTGTCGCGAACGGGCGTCTCGTCCGCCTTCGCGACATCGCGGACATACATCGGGCCTATGCCGACCCGCCGCAGCCTCTGTTTCGCGTCAACGGCAAGCCGGCGGTGGGCCTGGCGGTGTCCATGCGGGAGGGCGGCGATATTCTGGCCCTTGGCCGCAATATCACCGCCGCTATGAAAGAGATCACGGCGGACCTCCCAATTGGCATCGAGGCGACGCTTGTTGCCAATCAGCCGCAGGTCGTTGACGAGGCCATCGGCGAGTTCACGACATCGCTCTGGCAGGCCATTATCATCATCATGGCCGTGAGCTTCATCAGCTTGGGCATTCGCGCCGGGACAGTCGTCGCGCTGGCCATTCCGCTCTCGCTCGCCATGGTGTTCGCCGTGATGCAGATCGCCGGTATTGACCTGCAGCGCGTCTCGCTTGGCGCCCTGATCATTGCGCTCAGCCTGCTCGTCGATGACGCCATGACCACGGTCGATTCCATGACGACCCGGCTTGCGCTTGGCGATGACAAGGAACAGGCCGCCATCGTCACCTTCAAGACACTCGCCGCCCCCATGCTGGCCGGCACATTGGTCACCGCAACCGGCTTTGTCCCCATTGGCTTTGCCCGGAGCGGGGCCGGTGAGTATACATTCTCCATCTTTGCCGTCGTCAGCATCGCGCTGGTCGTCTCGTGGCTCGGTGCCGTGATCTTCTCGCCCCTGCTCGGCGTGGCATTGCTTACCAAGCCGAAAACGACAGAGCCGGCGCAGCCCTCTTTCATTCCGCGCCTGTTTCGGACGCTGCTGGTGGGGGCGTTGCGGATGCGCTGGTTGACCATCGGGCTGACGCTTGCCTGTTTCGTCCTGGCCCTCGTGGCCGTGCCGTTCATTCCGCGCCAGTTTTTCCCCTCCTCCGACCGGCCCGAACTGCTTGTCGACCTGAGGTTGCCACAGAACGCTTCGATCGCGGCCAGTCAAGCCGCCGCCGAACAGCTTGACGACCTTCTGCGCGACGATCCGGATGTGGCGCACTGGAGCACCAACGTCGGACGCGGCGCGATCCGCTTCTACCTGCCGCTCAGTGTCGAATTGCCCAATGCGTTCTTCTCGCAGGCCGTTATCGTGGCCAAGGACGTCCCGGCACGCGAACGCCTCCGCGCCCGCCTTGAAAAGGAGCTTGCCGAAAAGATTCCAAGCGCGGTCTCGCGCGTTTCGTTACTGGAGCTTGGGCCGCCCGTCGGATGGCCGGTACAATATCGTGTCAGCGGCCCGGACCCAAGTGAGGTTCGGGAAATCGCGCAGCGCCTCGCTCAGGTCATGGCCGGGCATTCGCAGCTTCTTCGCGTCAATTTCGACTGGATGGAGCCGGCTCGCATGATCCGCGTCCATATCGACCAGGACCAGGCGAGGTTGCTGGGGCTGAGCTCACAAGCTTTGGCCACGGCCCTGAACACGGTGGTATCGGGTACGGCTGTCACGCAGGTGCGCGACGATATCTATTTGATCGACGTCATTGTGCGTTCAACCGACGAGCAACGCGTGTCGCTCGACAATTTGAGGACGCTGCAAATCGCACTTCCGAACGGGCGCAGCGTTCCGATCAACCAGTTCGCGACGTTTGAGGTTGGACAGGAATTCCCCGTGATCTGGCGACGGGACCGGGTGCCGACGCTTACAGTACAGGCTGATGTGACTGCATCGGGCTCCCCCGAAGCTATTGTCCAGGAGCTTGCGCCAGAGATAGAAAAACTCGACGCGAGCCTTGAGCGACCCTATCGTATCGTGGTCGGGGGAACGGTCGAAGAAAGCGCCAAATCGCAAGCCTCCGTCATTGCGGTGGTTCCTGTGATGCTGTTCCTGATGGTCACGATCCTGATGGTGCAGCTGAAGAGCTTCAGCCGCCTGTTTCTGGTCCTGAGTGTCGTCCCGATGGGTCTGATCGGCGTCGTAGGGTCTCTCTTCATTTTCAACCGGCCTTTGGGCTTTGTCGCCATTCTGGGAATTTTGTCGCTACTCGGTCTCATCGCCAAAAACGCCGTCATTTTGATCGAGCAGATCGAGACAGAACGCGCGAAAGGCACCGATGTGTGGAATGCCGTGGTCGAGGCGACGACGTCGCGTTTTCGGCCGATCATGCTGACCGCGATATCCACGGTGCTTGGCATGATTCCGATTGCATGGACCATATTCTGGGGGCCAATGGCTATTGCGATCATGGGTGGATTGCTTGTGGCCACAGTTCTTACCCTGGTTTTTCTCCCGGCGCTTTACGTGGCTTCGTTCCGCGTGAAGGAGCCAGCCAACAATGAGACCAATCTGCAGAGCGCGGTCGGAAGCCCGGCGCGATAGTGCCGGCCCCCGACTTTCACGGAATATTTCCAGTGTTGGTGTAAAAATCACGACAGTGCAGCTAGACACAGGACCTGAATGCCAGTGACAAATGTAGAAGTCCCGGGGTTTGTCAGCCTGACGATAGCGATTATCGTTTTCTTCATCGGTGCCGGCCTCAACAGCCGCGTCGCGCCGCTGCGGCGTTGGAACATTCCTGAGGCGGTGACGGGCGGTTTGCTTGCTGCCGTTGTTACGCTTCTTTGCTATCGGTTTCTCGGAATCGCGATCTCTTTCGATCTGGCGGCACGGGACATGTTGCTGCTCTATTTTTTTACCGGCATCGGCCTCAATGCCCGCCTGGCAGATTTGATCGCTGGCGGCAAACCACTGATTATTCTGCTCGCACTGACGCTGGTCTATCTCATCATTCAAAATCTCATCGCCGCTGGAAGCTCGGCGGTTCTCGGTCTGCCGGAAGGAACCACCGTCCTTTTGGGCTCGGCTTCCTTGATCGGCGGTCATGGCACCACGATTGCGTGGGCGCCCATCCTCGCAGAACGGTTCGGGCTCGCCAATGCGTTGGAGATCGGCGTTGCGGCAGCAACGCTTGGCCTCGTCGTCGCCAGTCTTATCGGCGGCCCAGTGGCGGGCGCGCTTATTTCCCGCTATGGGTTGAGCGGACCAGCAGCGGACGCACCCGCGATCGGACTATCGGATATCGCGGAAAATCCGACCAGGGACGACCTCAATCATATCACTCTGCTGCGCACCATCCTTGTCCTCAATGTCGCGGTTCTGCTTGGATATTCTCTCGATGAGATATTGGCCGATCTCGGCGTGCGCTTGCCGCTCTTCGTCGCGTGCCTCCTGTCGGCTATCGCATTGACCAACATCGTCCCCCGGATATTTCCGAAGCTTTTTTGGCCTACGCGTACGCCGGCTCTGGCGCTTGTGTCCGACTTGTCGCTGAACGTTTTCCTCGCCATGTCGCTGATGAGCATGCAGCTGTGGACCCTTGGCGGGCTCGGCCCGGCGCTTGTCCTTGTGCTCGCGATACAGACAATTGCCGCCATCGCCTATATCCTGTTCGTGGTGTTTCC
This sequence comes from Hyphomicrobiales bacterium, assembly GCA_900473175.1. GTDB lineage: Bacteria > Pseudomonadota > Alphaproteobacteria > Rhizobiales > Rhizobiaceae > Phyllobacterium. The sequence continues at coordinate 72,574 of UCKM01000022.1, forward strand.
TGCGATGGGCCGCAATTACGACGCTGCCGTGATAGCCGCGGGCTTCAGCGGTATAAGTCTTGGCGCGACGCCGACGGCGATCGCCAACATGACCGCCATTACCAAACTCCATGGCGCGGCGCCCATGGCCTTCGTCATTCTGCCGCTCGTTTCCGCATTCTTCATCGATATCGCCAACGCGTTTGCCATCGGCTTTCTTGTCCGTTGACGGCAACGATCAGATCGATATTGCGCCGGTGACGATCCCATAAATCGTGACGGCAGCGCCAATGGCTGCGATTGCAAACAATACCGTTTCGAAGACGGTGAACAGGGCTTTGCCCTGTTCCCGGCGCGCCATGATGAACAGGATGGTACCCGGACCATACAGGACAGACGATAACAGGAGATGCTTCGCCCCCGCCGCATAGATCAGTCCCGCGGTGTAGATCAGGGCAATGCCCGCGCGGATGAAGTCGGTCCTGCGATCGGATGCGTCGCGCTTATACGTTTCGTGCGTCCATGCCAGTTTGAAGCCGTAGGCGGCAACGAGGAGGTAGGGGATCAGGATCATCGAACTGGTCAGCTCAAGTGCCAGCCTGAACGCATATTGGGTGAACAGCGTCAGTATGAGGAAGGTCTGCACGATGATGTTGGTGAGCCACAGGGCGTTGGAGGGTACGCCATTGCTGTTCTCGTGCGACAGGAATTGCGGCATCGTCTCGTACCTGGAGGCTGAGAACAGAATTTCCGCGGCCAGCAACACCCAGGAAAGATAAGCGCCCAGAACGGAGATCAGCAAGCCGAAGCTGACAAATATTGCGCCCCAGGGTCCGACCACGGCCTCAAGTACGCCAGCCATCGAAGGGTTGCGCAGGGTCGCAAGGTCGGGCCGCAGCAACACGCCATAGGAAAGGATCGTTACCAGGACCAAGAGGCACAAAACGCCGAGAAAGCCGACTAGCGTTGCCACACCGACATCGTCGCGGTTTCGCGCGTAACGCGAATAGACGCTGGCGCCTTCAATGCCCACGAATACGAACACCGTGACCAGCATGGTGGCGCGAACCTGACCGGCGACACTGGCCAGGCTAACGTCTTCGCCGCCCCAGAAGTTCGCGGCGAAGACATCGGCATGGAAGCCGAAAGCCACAAAGACGATGAACAGGAAGATCGGGATAATTTTCGCAAAGGTGACAATCGTGTTGATCGACGCGGCGCCTTTTACGCCATGCAGGATGAGACCGTGGAAATTCCACAGTATGGCAGACGAGGCCAGAACGGCGACAAAGGTGTTACCATCGCCAAAGATTGGAAAGAACAGGCCGAGCGTCGACTTGATCAGAATGAAATAGGACACGTTGCCAAGGCAGGCAGCCGACCAATAGCCAAGCGCCGACAGGAAACCGAGATAGTTGCCGAAGCCAGCCTTGGCATAGGCATAGATGCCGGCGTCCAGATCAGGTTTGCGCCTCGACAATGTCTGGAACACGAAGGCAAGCATAAGCATGCCGACGCCGGCAATCGCCCAGGCAATCAAGGCGCCAAATGGTCCGGTCGCCCGGCCAAACGCCTGCGGCAAAGAGAAGATACCCGCGCCAACCATCGAGCCGACGACCATCGCCATCAGCGTCCAGACAGAAAATCTTGTTTGAGTTTCCGAAGCCATGTTGCCAGTCAGCCGAAGCTTGCCAAGGGTTGCGTTTTTCCACGACTGAAGGTGCCGTAACCCACTCTATCTCTTCGCGGACGCTGTTGTGATTGGCATAGAATCCCTAAAGTTTGCTTCAGATACCATTTCGGATAATGCGTCGATCTACTATGTGCGTGGACTTTGTCGAACCCAAATAAAGCAACGTATTTGCTGTTCGATCAGATGCGCAAACAAAATGCCTCGTGTTATGGCGGCTAGCGTCTAGCTAGTACAGATACCACGCTACCGCGACGGCAACGGCAACACCCAACAGGATGGCCGCTGTCGACATGCGCACGTTCACACCGAGTCTATGCAGGTGCTTGTCAATGTCATCTGGCATGAAGACCCCCCAACTTGCTGACATCTGAGACATGGATGGCCGCCTCGGCTCAACCGTGATGCGTTGGCGGCTCAGCCTTGATTGCGCCGAACGATCTTGAGGACCAGTAGGACTAGTCCCACAACGACGAAAGCAATACCGACTGCTACAAGCCCGGGATAACCATATCTGTACCCCGACGCCGCTATGAGAAAACCGAGAATGAGCGCTACGAGTCCGCCGAGCTTCTTGATCAAAAGTTGAGGCTTATCATCGTATTCGGCCATTTCGAACCTCCGCCTTCATCGATCTGCAACGAATCCAACCACTTGCTGGGCCCCGGCTTCCTGTGCAAAGCCGCCGAGCAATATTATCTTATGATGGCGCTGTTGGCCATCATAAGACCCTTCTGTGCACCTGCGCGCAAAGGCAAACCCATGGCTAGGCCCGCATGCTCTCCACACCAACCGGTCCGGCTCGTTCCATCAGGTTGAGCTACCTGCAGGGCGCAATGTAGATAGTGCCATCGCTACGTCGATAGCGGCAATGGTTCCGGTCGGCAGCCGGCGTCGATGCTGTTCCGACAACCGCGCCAAGAAGTGCACCACCGGCGGCGCCTCCGACCGTGCTTCTCGTATTTCTACCAATAGCCTGACCAGCCACTGCGCCGACCCCAGCACCCACGACAGCGCCCGTTCCGGCGCGCCGGTCCTGTTCGTTTGTTGCGCAAGCAGAAAGCAATGTACCTGCAGCAACAACCACAACTGCGACATGAAATGCCCTCATCACGATCTCCTCGATGGCCAGACCACAATGTTTTTCACGTAACCATCCTATCGGCTACCAGCCAACGCCTTCTCGGCCAGGCGGATCAATGTTTCAATAAGGAACCCAGTCGTCAATCACGATCGGCCATCAAGCATCGCTCGTCTGAAAGAAAGGGACGCTCTGCTTAGAATCAGGATTCCTGGCCAATAAGAGTAATTTCATAGGGGCCAAAACCGGCAACGCTTCGCCCCGATGTTCTCAAGTCCCGTTTGCCATTTGAACAATATGTTGATATCAACGTTACTTGGAGACGTACTGAGTGGCGCGCTTGGCGAATGCCTTGGCCGCCGGATTTGAGCGCGATCAGCGACAACAATCAGAGGACGCAGCCATGAACACCACGCATTTTCTTAAACCTGCGGCAGAGCTCGCAGGGCAAAACGGCGTTCGCTTTCCCAATGAGAGTCTCGAATACCGGCAGGCGCGCGATGCGCTGCTGACCGAAGAGATCGAATTGCGACGCCAGATCGAGCGCGTCGCCGAATTGCGGCGCGCTTTGCCACCGGGCGGCGAAGTCACCAAGAATTATCGCTTCGACAGCGAGGACGGCCCGGTCGGGTTCGCCGACCTGTTCGATGGCAAACAGACGCTGGCAATCTATAGCTACATGTTCGGTCCGGAACGTGAACGGCCATGCCCTATGTGCACCTCACTTTTGAGCGCGTGGGATGGTGAAGCGCAGGACGTGGCACAGCGAATCGGCTTTGCGGTGGTCGCCCGCTCGCCCATCGAGCGGCTTGTCGCCTTCAAGAAGGAGCGCGGCTGGCGCAATCTCAAGCTCTATTCCGACACGGACGGCGAATTCAGCCGCGACTATCACGCGCTCGGCCCGAAGGGCAGTGATGACGCAGCGTTCAACGTCTTCACGCGCCGTGACGGCACGATCCGGCATTTCTGGAGCGGCGAGATGGGCACGTCAACCGCCGATCCCGGGCAGGATCCACGTGGCGCGCCGGACCTCATGCCGCTCTGGACGATCCTCGATTGCACCCCGGAAGGCCGTGGCGCCGATTGGTATCCGAAGCTTGAGTATCCTTCGATACGTTAAGCCCTTGCCACAATGAAACCACGTTGTCGCCAATTCTCTCCGGTAACTCGAAGGAACCACGCCGCTGCTCACACGTTGAGTAATCAGAGTGGGCGGGAAAAACGAATCGGAACAGGGAATACGACTATGAGAAAATTGCTTATCATTGGCGCGACTGCCTTGGTCGCACTGACATCATCGCCGGCGGCATTTGCCCAATCCATCGTGATCGGACCGGATGGTGTACGTGTGGGAGAGCCCTATCGTGAACGCGCTCCTGTCTATCGGCAGACAACCGAGATCAGTGAACGCGAAGCTGTTCGCATTGCCCGCAGCGAAGGCGTTCGCAGCGTTGACGACGTCCGTCGCACGCGCTCACGCTTTGTTGTCGAAGGCATGGATCGCCGTGGTAACGACATCCGTGTCGATATCGATCGGCGTACCGGCGATGTGGTTGACGTCAACTAATCAATTGGCAGCTGTTGAAAAAGCCCGTCACGAAAGTGGCGGGCTCTTTCACGTCGGTAAGGCGGAGTTTTACTAGTACGCGGTTTCGCCGCTCGCGTCGTGCAGGCAATGGAGTCGGTAGAGTTCCAGTTCGACGGCAGTGAAGAATGCGCCCACCTGCTCGTCCTGCTCATCCTCCGGCACACCGATCCTGTCGAGATGCCTGAACAATGTTTCGGCCACCTGATTGCGATAGGCGGCTGCCTGCCTGTCAGTGGCCTTGTCCATGATCCTTGCCGCGACTTCGCGGACCTTCGCCACTCTTTTTGTAAGCGGAAATGCTATGACCTGGCATGGCAACGGAGATTCGACTTCAAACATGCTCACTCTTCCCAGTCCGGCAAGGCTTGATCGGTAGTTGATTCGCCTGACGATACGGGAAATTGTCCTAACAATTTGTTTCCACTGGGGTTTGGCCTGCTGCTGGATTGAGGTTCGAGCCGGTTACGTAACGTCGAGATGTAATAAACCGGCGAACAGCCTGTGCGTAACGGGTCCATAATGTTGCCGGTTATGGTACGCATGCCTATCAAGTCAGGATGGAAGTGATTCGGTTTCGTTACGGCACAGATATCAGACATGGCACTTAGCAATGCGGAGAGGCAGAGACGGCATCGCGAGCGGCAGAGGCAGAAGCTCGCCGCAGTCGCACCCGATCTTGGCACCCAATATGAGAATGTCGGGGCCGATCTGCGCCAAAAGCTTTACGAACTCATCGATGCGGAGAACGCGCATCGCGCCCTTTGTGTCGTGGGAAGCCCTGAGCAGACCGACTTCAGCAGGGTCATCCTCGATATTGCACTGAACGAAAATCGTTCGGGCATTGCTGATGCCGCCCGTATCGTCCTGTTGCAGGGGCTGTGCATGGGAGAGAGTTCCGAGAAGGAAATCATCGAGGCTTTGCGGCAAAAGGCGATTGACGCGGCAACAGAGGCTGACGAGCGGGAAGCAAGGGAACGACACGCACCCGCCACCCACTATATGCGGGTCCCGAACTTCGGTTGAAGGACGCAGGTTTTATTCCTGTCCCCTGTTCTGCTAGCTTGACCGCATTAACACCCGTCCCGGGGCAAGAATGCGAGGAGGCTTCCATGACGCATCCGGCTTTTTCTCCATCGAATGTCGCTGTCGTTACCGGAGGCGCATCGGGCATAGGGCTCGCCGCCGCAAGGCGCTTAGCGGGCCTTGGCATGAGGGTCGCGATTGCCGATCTTGGCGGCGACCGTCTTGGTGCGGCAGAAACCCTTCTTAAAGAACATGCCAGTCCCGAAAACATTCTGGCGGTTGCCACCGATGTATCGAGCACGCCAGACCTCCAGCGCCTGCAGGAAATAGTGGAGGCAAGGTTCGGAGGCGTCGATGTTCTGATGAACAATGCCGGCATTCAGCCGGGAAGCAGCATTTTCAACCCTGACAACTGGGACAGGATCATCGCCGTCAATCTTTTCGGCATCATCCGCGGCAGCCAGGTCTTCGGTCTCCCCATGATCGAGCGACAAAAACCGGGCCTCATCATCAATACGGGCTCGAAACAGGGCATCACCACACCACCGGGCGATCCTGCCTACAACGTATCGAAATCCGGCGTGAAAACATTTACCGAAGCCCTGCAACACACGTTACGTAACATCAAGGATTGTCAGGTGACGGCGCATCTTTTCATTCCGGGCTTCGTCTACACACCTCTTACCGCCGGAGACCGCACGGAAAAACCGGCCGGCGCATGGACACCCGAGCAGACGGTCGATTTCATGCTGGAACGGGTCTCGGCGGGCGATTTCTACATTCTTTGTCCCGATAACGACGTCGACCGTCAGCTGGACGAGCGGCGCATTCTCTGGTCGGCCAATGACATCATCCGCAACCGCCCGCCCCTGTCGCGCTGGCATCCGGATTATGCGCAGGAATTTACCGATTTCCTCAATCCGCGTGACTGAATTTACCCTGGTCTTGCGACAACTTGCGAAAGCTGAATTTCGAGTCGGTGGGTTAACTTCAGGCAGGATCCGTTCAAAGCCTGATTCTAGACGCAAATACGGACCATCGGCTTGAACTGGCCGATGGTCCGGCACTATGCTGGAGCATCGTTCCCCGACCAGCATGGATGCACAATGACCTCAGCTCCGAAAATCCCATCCGTCGATCCCGTCAAGCTCGACCGCCTTGCCGAAGTTGCGGTCAAGATCGGCCTGCAACTACAGGCAGGGCAGGATCTCCTGATCACCGCGCCGCTTGCGGCGCTGCCACTGGTTCACCGCATCACCGAACACGCCTACAAGGCCGGTGCGGGCCTGGTGACAACGCTGTACAATGACGAAGAAACGACGCTGATGCGTTACCGCCATGCGCCGGACGGCAGTTTCGATCGTGCCTCCGGCTGGCTCTATGAGGGCATGGCGAAGGCGTTCTCCGCCAATACAGCGCGTCTTGCCATTGCCGGCGACAATCCGATGCTGCTTTCCGCCGAGGATCCCGAAAAGGTCGCGCGCGCCAACAAGGCGCAGTCGCGCGCCTACCAACCGGCATTGGAGAAAATCGCCGGTTTCGACATCAACTGGAACATCATCTCGTATCCCAACCCGTCATGGGCCAGGCAGGTCTTCCCGGATCACGACCCCGAAGTCGCCGTTACAATGCTCGCCGATGCGATCTTCGCCGCCTCACGTGTCGATGTGGACGATCCGGTCAGCGCCTGGCGCGACCACAACGCGGCTTTGCGCAAGCGCACGCAATGGCTCAATGCACGGGCGTTTTCGGCGCTGCGCTTCAAGGGGCCGGACACGGATCTGACGGTCGGCCTTGCCGATGAGCATGAGTGGCATGGCGGCGCGTCCGTCGCCAAGAATGGCATCATTTGCAACCCCAATATCCCGACCGAAGAAGTCTTCACGACGCCGCATGCGCTGCGCGTTGATGGCCACGTGTCCAGCACCAAGCCGCTATCGCATCAGGGCACCTTGATCGAAAACATCAAGGTTCGCTTCGAAGAAGGCAAGATTGTCGAGGCCAAGGCGACGCGCGGCGAGGAAGTGTTCAACAAGGTGCTTGCCACTGATGAAGGCGCACGGCGTCTCGGCGAGGTGGCACTCGTCCCGAATTCCTCGCCGATCTCGGCCTCCGGTCTGTTGTTTTTCAACACGCTTTTCGATGAAAACGCTGCCAGCCATATCGCGCTTGGCCAGTGCTATTCGAAGTGCTTCATCAACGGCGGTGAATTGTCGCCGGATGAAGTTGCGGCACGCGGTGGCAACAAGAGCCTCATTCACATCGACTGGATGATCGGTTCCGGCGAAATCGACGTGGACGGTATCAACAAGGACGGCACGTCCGCGCCGGTGATGCGCAAGGGCGAATGGGTCTGAGCGCTTACGAAAAACGCAATCCGATTACCGCGATTCGATAGTGAGCGAGCGCTGTCTTCACCCTCCCCCTTTTGGGGAGGGGTTTATTCAAACCAGATCACCTACAACAATCCCCCTCCCGGCTGCTTCGCAGCCACCCTCCCCTTGTGGATAGGCTAAGGGCGCGGTTTTCACCGGCCCTTTTCCCAACTTCTAGGGTCAGGCGACCAGACGGCCTGCCGATTCGGCCTGCGCATAGGCCTTGCCGAAGCGGTTGGCGAGGAATGTATCAAGGGCGATATCTTCCTGACGGATGAAGCCCTGCTGTGGCAGGTCACCCTTGGCCAGCATGTCGAGCACGGCACAGATGGCCGAGGCCGTCGTGATCTGGATACCGCTGTAAAGCTGCGCGCCAATGTGGTTGCTATAGACCTTGTTGGCATAGGTCTCCTGCAGGAGACGGCCCTTCTTGCGGCCGCTGACCGTAACGAAGATCACGACAACGTCCTGCAGAGTCGACGGCAGGGCATTTTCCAGAATGTCCTTGAGCACATCGCGGCGGTCACGCAGGCCAAGGTCGTTGAGCAGGGCCTTCATGATGGCCGCATGGCCGGGATAACGGATGGTGCGATAGTTGAGCGTGCGCACCTTGCCGAGCAATGATTCACACAGTGTACCGAGACCGCCGGAGGTATTGAACGCCTCGTAGGTGACGCCATCCAGCGAGAATTCCTCACGCTCTTCCAGCGCCGGCACCTCGATCAGTTCGCCATCGACGATTGCTTCGCAAGGCTCGCAATATTCGTTGATGACGCCGTCGGTGCTCCAGGTCAGATTGTAGTTGAGCGCATTGGATGGATATTGCGGCAGCGCGCCAACGCGCATGCGCACACTTTCGAGCGAGTCGAAGCGCTTTGCCAGATCATTGGCGACGATCGAGATGAAGCCGGGCGCGAGGCCGCACTGCGGGATGAAGGCGGTCTTGGCCGTGGCTGAGAGCTCCTTGACGATGCGCGTGCTCGCGACGTCTTCCGTAAGATCCAGATAGTGCACACCGGCATTTGCGGCCGCTTCCGCAATACGCGTGGTCAGATGAAATGGCGCCGCGCTCAAAACTGCGAACTTGCCTTCGAGCACCTGCTCAAGTGCGCCGGCTTCACTGATTTCGATGCATTTGGTTGCAACATTCGTCGAAATGTCGAGCGCATCGAGCTGTGTCTGCGCACGATCGACGACGGTGACGCGGTAATCTCCTGTACCGGCCAGAAGATTGGCGATTGTCCCGCCGATTTTGCCTGCGCCGACAACTACGATATCTTTCATGTGATTCCCCATGGGTATAAAAAACTTATATGAATTTCGCAGATTGCTCGGCGAAATGAAGTAGGTAAACTGACGATATAGCGTCCTTATTTTAGGCATTACGACGAATGGTTTTGACATTATGCTGACACCGGCCGATCATGCCCTGCTTTCCTTGCTGCGGGAAAACGCAAGGGCCTCGACCGCCGATCTTGCCCGCAAGCTCGGCGTATCGCGCACTACGGTGCAAAGCCGGATCGAGCGTCTGGAGAAACGCGGCATGATCCGTGGCTACAGCGTTCTGCTCTCACCGGAATATGAGCAGAATCTCGTCAGGGCGCATGTGCTGGTGACGGCCTTGCCGAAACTCGCGGTAAAGGTTGAAGCCGCTTTGAAGAAGATCCCCTGGGTAAGGACGCTGCATTCGGTCAGCGGCCAGTTCGACATGATCGTCATTGTCGAGGCGCCCTCGATACAGGAACTCGACAGGCTGCTAGATCAGGTAGGAGCGCTGGAGGGGGTAGAACGCACCATGTCCTCGATCATTCTCTCGACTCGAATAGAGCGATAGGCGCAAGGCTCACACACGGCTTGACTCTTCCTGCCAATAGATTCCATAATAGAACATATCGTGAACATTTAGAGGTTAAGTAGGTGGCGACAACCGTCGATCTTACGGCGTTGCGGCGTGATATTGCGTCCTTGAGCGAGCAGACTGCACCTGCCTCGCCGCGTTCTGCCTTTGACTTCGGCGAGCATGCCATTGACCGCGTCTTTCTGGACGGCATGCAGCGTGGCGCTGTCCATGAGATCTTTGCCGAACAGCCCGGCGATGCGGGCGCTGCGACGGGTTTCGTCATTGCCCTTGCCTTGCGTGCCTCATCAGACCAAAGCCCGATTCTATGGCTTGAAGAGGATTTCGCGGCGCAAGAGCATGGTTTTCCCTATGCACCCGGCCTGCGGGACATTGGCCTTGACCCGCAACGTCTCATCATTGTGCGCTGCCCCTCACCCCAGGACGTCCTCAAGGCTGCCTCGGACAGTCTCGGCATTCGCGGTACCGGCGCGGTCATAATCGCGCCATGGAGCAATCCGAAATGTCTCGACCTCACGGCATCGCGCAAGCTGTTGCTTTCGGCACAACAAACGGATGTTCCGGCCTTTCTTTTGCGCCTCGGTGCAAGCCCAGCTGAAAATGCTGCCTCTACACGCTGGCTTATCCGCTCTGCCCCTTCGCAATCGAGTGGTGCCAATGCCCCTGGCCACCCGGTGTTCGACACCACACTCCTTCGCAACAGGCAGGGCATGACAGGCCATTGGATCCTGCAATGGGAGAGTGAAGATCATGTGTTCCGACAGATCGAACAGGTTTCTGGCACTGTGGTTTCCCCACCTGCCTACCGATCGCCTCAAACGCGAAAATCCGGCACGCGCCCTTACTGACCTGAAGCTGATTGTAGTAGACAAACTTGCCAATGCACTGCGTCTGACCTCCGTCGATGAACGTGCCGCCAAAGCCGGGCTCTACGCAGGCATGGCCTTGACCGATGCTCGCGCCCAATTTGAAAAGCTCGACATTGCTTTCGCCTCGCCGCGCAAGGATGGCGCGCTTTTGCAAAAACTTGCCGATTGGTGCGACCGCTATACGCCTCTGGTTGCGCTTGACGAGCCGCACGGATTGCTCCTCGACATGACCGGCTGCATCCACCTTTTCGGCAATGAAACGTCCTTGCTTGACGATATTCATCAACAACTGGGCAGGCATGGCATGATCGTACGAACCGCCATTGCCGGCAATGCTGCGGCGGCACGGGCGCTTGCCCGTCATTCCTTGGGCGGGATCGTCAATGAGGTCGAACAGACCAGCAGATTATATGCCCTGCCGCTTCTCAGTCTCGATATGGAAGAGGCGCATTTTGCCGGTTTAAGGCGCGCAGGCTTGCGCAGCGTTGGCGACCTTGATGTCCTGCCGCGCGCAGCGCTCACGGCTCGCTTTGGCGCAGGACTTGTGAACAGTCTGGATGCCCTGTTCGGGCGGCACAGCAACCCTATCTCCCCCCGGCGCCTCGTGCCGGTATGCATGGCCGAAAGACGCATGGCCGAGCCATTGATCGCCATGGAATCCGTCGAACTGGTCCTGCATTCGCTTGCCAATGAGCTTTTTGCGAGCCTTGAGCAGCGGGTGGAAGGTGCGCGTGAAGTCGAGGCGAGTTTCTTTCGTACCGACGGCACTGTGCGCCGTGTCAGCATCCAGGCAGGGCGGCCGCTGACCGATACGAAAACCCTTTTGCGCCTGGTGAAGGAACGCCTGTCTACCCTCGCCGAACCGCTCGATGCGGGCTTTGGCTTTGATATCATCAGGCTCGGCGCAATGCATACGGAGCGCACCCATCAGGTGCAGAAAAGTCTCGACAACAGGGCGCAGGAAACCGAGGCGTTAGGCAGCCTGATCGACCGGCTCTCCATTCGCTTGGGCAATAGCCGTGTCCTGCGTCCAATGCCCGTCGACACGCATATTCCGGAACGGGCCGTTTCACTCGAGGCTGCGGCCAGAACAAGCAAGGACAAGCCCACTGAATGGTCTGCGCCCGAACATTCGGGCGAACCGCCGGAACGTCCGATAAGATTATTCCAGCCGCCCGAGCGCATTGAGGCCACTTTCGAAGTTCCAGATGCTGCGCCGGCACAATTCGTCTGGCGGCGGGTCAGGCACAATGTGGTTCTCGCAGAAGGGCCGGAGCGCATCGCTCCGGAATGGTGGCGCGAACATTCGAGCGCTCTCACCCGGGACTATTACCGGCTGGAGGACAGTTCCGGAAAGCGTTTCTGGGTCTTCCGCGAAGGCTTGCTGGAGCGCGGCAACCCCAGCCCGCGATGGTATCTGCACGGGCTGTTTGCGTGATGCAGGGTTACACCGAACTTGCCGTCACCAGCAATTTCTCCTTTCTGGAAGGTGCATCGCAGCCGGAAGAGCTGGTGAAGGCCGCCGCCCTGCTCGGCCTCGACGGTATTGGCATTGCCGACCGCAACACGCTTGCAGGGGTGGTACGCGCCTATACGGCCCACAGGGATTTGGCGAAGGCGACAGGGATCGGCCACAAGCTCTTCATCGGCTGCAGGCTGGCCTTCATCGACGATACGCCGGATCTTCTGGTCTATCCGCGCGACCGGGCCGCCTATGGTAAGCTTTGCCGGCTTTTGAGCGAAGGCAAAGACCGGGCGAAGATCAAGGGCGAGTGCCATCTGCGATTCGAGGATTTCCACTTCCGTGCCAGGGATTTTCAGATTGCAGTCATGGCGTCAGCCCGCGCCGACCGGAACCTTGCCGCCTTTCTGCAAAAACTTGCTCTTGCCGCTCCGGGCTGCGTGTGGCTCGGCCTTGCCATGCCGCAACAGGGCGCCGACCGGCGCCATGGCGAAAGGCTGGCGCGTATCGCCGCCACGGCCGATGTTCCCTTGCTGGCCATCAATAACGTACTCTATCACACCCCTTCCCGGCGCCCGCTGCAGGATGTTCTGACCTGTATCCGCGAACACGTCACCATCGACGAGGCTGGAAAGCGGCTCGAAAAAAACGCCGAGCGGCATCTGAAATCACCGGGCGAGATGCACCGGCTGTTCAGGCATTTTCCCGCCGCCCTCCCGGAAATCCTCCGCTTCATAGAGCCGATCCGCTTTTCGCTCGATCAATTGAAGTATGATTATCCGGACGAGCCGGTTCCGCCGGGCAAGACACCGCAGCAGCACCTCATCGACGAGACCTGGAAAGGCGCGGCCCGGCGTTATCCGGATGGCATCCCGGTCAAGGTAAGCCAACTGCTCGAAAAGGAACTGGCGCTAATCGGGGACCTCAAATATGCGCCCTATTTCCTGACGGTCCATGACATCGTCACCTTTGCCCGCTCGCAGAATATCCTGTGTCAGGGGCGAGGTTCATCCGCCAATTCGGCGGTTTGCTATTGCCTCGGCATCACCGCAGTCGATCCGGTCAAGATCAACCTTTTGTTCGAGCGCTTTCTTTCAGCGGAACGCAAGGAACCGCCCGATATCGATGTCGATTTCGAGCATGAGCGTCGTGAAGAGGTGATGCAGTGGGTCTATGAACGCTATGGGCGCCACCGCGCGGCCATTGTTGCGACTGTAATCAGCTATCGTCCGCGCAGCGCTATCCGCGATGTCGGCAAGGCTTTGGGATTGACGGAAGATGTGACCGCCGCCCTTGCCAATACGGTCTGGGGCAGCTGGGGTTCGGCGGTTGAAAAGCAGGAGGTGCGCCAGGCGGGTCTCGACCCGGAGAATGTCATGATCAGGCGTGCGGTCAAGCTTGCGACAGAGCTCATCGGCTTTCCACGCCATCTTTCCCAGCATGTCGGTGGCTTTGTCCTGACCCAGAAGCGGCTCGATGAAACGGTTCCCATCGGCCCGGCGGCCATGGCGGACCGGTCCTTCATCGAATGGGACAAGGATGACATAGACGCGCTCAATATCATGAAGGTCGATGTGCTGGCGCTCGGCATGCTCACCTGCATCCGCAAGGCCTTCGATCTCATCCATCTCCATGGCGGCAAGCGTTACGAGCTTGCAACAGTCGAACAGGACGACGAGCGCGTTTACGACATGCTCTGCAATGCCGATTCCCTCGGGGTCTTTCAGGTGGAAAGCCGGGCACAGATGAATATGTTACCACGGCTGCGGCCAAGGAAATTCTATGATCTGGTGATCGAAGTCGCCATTGTCCGTCCCGGACCGATCCAGGGCGATATGGTTCATCCCTATCTGCGCCGCCGCAACAGGATCGAACCTGTCTTTTATCCTGCCCCCTCGCCTGAGCACGGCGACAAGAATGAACTGCGAAATGTTCTGGAAAAGACCCTTGGCGTCCCGCTCTTCCAGGAGCAGGCAATGCGCATCGCCATTGAAGCGGCGAAGTTCACGCCCGACGAAGCCAATCAGCTTCGCCGGGCCATGGCCACGTTCCGACGTGTCGGCACGATCAACCAGATGGAGCAAAAGATGGTTGATGGCATGGTTCGCCGGGGCTATGAGCGCAGCTTCGCCGAAAATTGCTTCAATCAGATCAAGGGCTTTGGTGAATACGGTTTTCCAGAAAGCCATGCGGCGAGCTTCGCCATTCTTGTCTACATTTCTTCCTGGATCAAATGCTATCACCCGGCTGCCTTCGCCGCCGCCCTTTTGAACTCACAACCCATGGGGTTCTATGCTCCGGCTCAGATTGTTCGCGATGCGGGCGAGCATGGTGTGGAGATCCGGGCCGCTGATATCAACTTCAGCGAATGGGACAATACACTGGAAAGGGGTGAGCGTGGCCTCGCCGCTCGCCTCGGTCTGCGCCAAATCGGAGGATTTTCTGAAACATGGGCCAATATCATCGTTGCAAAGCGTGCATCGCCCTATGCCAGCATCGAGGACTTCAGGCGGCTGACGCGGCTTGAACGTCGCGCCTATGTTTTGCTCGCCGATGCAGATGCATTCCGGTCGCTCGGCATTGCAAGGCGCGAGGCTCTATGGGCTGTCCGCCGCCTGCCCAACGACGAAACCCTGCCCCTGTTCCATGCTGCGGAAACCAACGAATTGCCAGTGGAAGCGGAAACGAAATTGCCCGTCATGAAGCTCTCGGAACATGTTGTGGCCGACTACGAATCGACCCGGCTCTCCCTCAAAGGGCATCCCATGCAGTTCCTGCGTGAAATGTTTGCAGGCGAAAATGTCGTGACCTGCCGGCAGGCTAACAGCCTCGGCAACAATAAGCGGGTCAAAGTTGCAGGCGTCGTCACAGTCCGTCAGCGGCCGGGCAGCGCCAAGGGGGTCGTCTTCATGACGATCGAGGATGAAACCGGCATTGCCAACATCGTTGTCTGGAAGAAGCTCCTGGAGAAATATCGCAGGGAAGTGATGGGCGCACGCCTAATCCTGATAGAAGGTACGGTGCAGAGCGCCGAGAATGTCGTTCATGTGGTGGCGAATAAACTCTCAGACCGAACGAACGACCTCTATCGGTTGTCGGAACAGCTGGCCTCCCTTCCCGTATCCCGCAGCGACGAGGTCGCTCATCCTGTGTCCGAGGAGTCGCGAGGAAGGCATCCGCGCAATGTCCGCATTCTGCCAAAATCAAGGGATTTCCACTGAGGGAATTCCAGAGCCCTCAGGCTTGCTTGCTTTCCTTGGCGAGCGCCGCCCTGTCGATAGCAGTAATCATGAGAATTTCCAGATCGCCCAAACCGTCCTTGATCTCGGATTCCGTCATCCCCGCCGCCTCGGCATCGGCCGCGCATCTTGCGGCGAGCTGTTTCGGCCGCCGGTCATGATGCGCCATATCCGTCGGGCGCGTAGCATCCACGTTCTCCGCGATCCAGTTGTTGACGAAGTCGATCGCTCTCTGGCTCATGATTCCTCCTTGGCAGTCTCTTCCGAACAGAACGACAAGAATGGCAGAAGGTTGCGAAAACCATCCGGATTCCGCGTCGAGCAAATGTATTCCGATATGCGTGATTTATCCAGAGTAATAGCCGGCCCAATGAGAAACCGGCCCAGAAACTGGACCGGTTTGAAAAACTCGGACATGGGATATGTCAGGCCTTGTCGACGGCCTTTTTCACAGCATCCTTGGCGCGACCCTTGGCTTCCTGCGCCCCGCCCTTCATCTGCTGAACCTTGCCCTTGGCCTCCATCTGCTTGGAGCCGGTCATCTTGCCGGCGGCCTCTTTGACGCTGCCTGCAACCTTGTTTGCCTTGCCGGAAACTTTATCACTTGTGCTACCCATCGGGAGACTCCTTGGTGTGTTGTTCTGCCGAGGTAAAACGAGGAGTGCGCTGGATAGTTCCATGGGCTGGTGGAACAAGTGACCCGGCGCCCACGGGGGAACAGGCACCGGGCCTTATGCTACTGACCACGAATGATCAGCACTGCGAAAACGTGTTCGACCAACCTTGGTTCCGGGCGGAAATCGCCGCGCAAGAAATGTTTCCGGGGCAGCATATCATGCGCAGACCATCTCCACTGCCGCCTCCACCGACGCGGCAAAATAGGCGTTGCGCGTCGATCCGACGATCTTTTCACCGTCGACGTAGTCGGCGTCATCGGACCAGAAGCTGATGATGATCTTGATGCGTCCGTTGCGCCGCCTGATACGGCGGACGAGATAGCGTGCATGCGCGACCGAAGATATATTGAGGTAGCTCACATGAATGACGTTTGCGCCGGCAAGATCGAGCTTGCCGATACTGCCCGCTTCAAGCTCGTCATGGGCAATGTCCCGCACCTCGAAATACCGGCGCTCAAGAATGTCGCCGACGATCACAGCCGCCGCATCGTCGAGGTCTCCGCGGCCACCTGCGGATATGATGACCTTCTGCGTTTCGCTGTTCGCGTCCGGCGGTTCGCTGGCGGCCTTGCCTTTTTTGGCGGGAATCTTTCCGGACGTTGTTTCGCCCGCCTCTTTCACCTCGTCCGCCTCGTCATCGGGGATATCTTCGTCGTGATGATCCGACAGGTTTTCCACGAGCAGGATCATGCTTTGGGCGACGCGGCTGCGGCGTATGCCGTCGAGCACGCCCCGTCCCCGGTCATGCTCGGCGAGAAACAGCGCCGGAATGGCGACCGAAGCGTAATAATCCATAATGGGTGCTGACTGCAGAAATTCCTCGGCCTTTTCCGTCGCCTCATCCGGATCACCCGATAGGAGCCGCTGATAAAGCTGTTGCGGCGGCAGCAGAACAGGCTCGTTGCCGAGCAGGACATCAAGGAATTCGAACCTTGGAACGTGTCTTCCAAGAACGACAAGGCAAACGGTGAGCGGTGTCGAAAGGATCAGCCCGATCGGTCCCCAGATCCATGTCCAGACGATCGCCGCCATCAGGATCGCGACGGGCGAAAGGCCGGTCTTCGAACCATAGAGCAGCGGCTCCATGACGTTGCTGCTGATCAGTTCGAGTACGATGAACAGAGCCCCCGTCCATATGAGCAGCCACCAGCCGGAATCAACTGCAAGCGCCAGGAGGAGCGGGAAGGCTGCTGCGATGATGGGACCGATATAGGGCACAAAGCGGAGGATAATTGCCAGCATGCCCCACAGCATCGGATTGGGGATGCCGATGAACCAGAGCCCGATCCCGATCGGGACCCCGAAGCTGATATTGATGATCAGCTGCATCAGCAAATATTGCCCGACACGTTTTCCGGCATCATGAAGTGCCGTCGTGGTCCGGTGAATGTCGCTCGCCCCCACAAGCTTGATGAAGCGATCGCGCAGATCCTCCCGGCGCATCAGCATGAAGATCACGACAACAACGACGATGCCGATGGTCGCCAGCGGCTGGATCAGCGGCCCGGCAAAAGTCTGGAGCAGGCTAAGCGGATCCGGTGGAGGGTTGTGAATTTCGACCGGGACGGGTTTGTTGGGGTCCGGCCCTGGTGGAAGTGGCGTTGCCTTTTGCTGTGCCTCGACATTTTGTGGCGGCTGGCGCTGCGGGTTGGGGACCTTGTTGGCGTCGGTCGAAAACCGCTCCACCTCATCGGAGCGGCCAATTTCATCGCCGAGCCGCTTCACCATCCTTGCGGCGCGGTCAAAGATGCTGTTGCCAGACTGGGCCTCCTTGATGGTGCGGATCTTGGTTTCGATGTTGTACTGATAGCTTGGCAGATTTTGCGCCAGCACCGTAAGCTGGCTTACCACGATGCTGACGAAAATGAAGATGGCCAGAAATGCCATCATCACCACGCTGATGACTGCGATACTTTTCGGCACGCCGGAACGATGCAGCTTCGTTACCAGCGGCGACAGGGCAAAGGTTAGAAGCAGCGCCATCGCCAGCGGTACGAAGACATCGCGGGCAAAATAGAGCGCCGCCACGATGGCAATGGCTGCAACAACCGGCGGAAAGTGTGCCTGGCTACCGGCTTCAACAGGCGTGTAGATCGACCTTTGCGCCACCCGCTCGACGGCACGCGGAGACTTCCCTCCGATATCCTCAGAAGGCATGTAAGTTCCCCCATATGAGTTGCATGGATATGCGTCTCCGTTGAAGCCCGCGACAGAAACGTAGCCGGCTCAAATTGGTTGCATTATCACCGTTACAGCCACCTCAACTGGAACAAAAAGTCATTTCAGGTGTTTCGCCACTGACCATTGCCCTTGAGAGGGAGGAAAGAATGCCCCTAACGACAATACTGATCATCATTCTCATCCTGGCGCTGATCGGGGTATTCCCGAGCTGGCCCCATGCCAGAAATTGGGGATACGGCCCTTCCGGGCTGCTCGGCATTGTTCTGATCGTCGTTTTGATATTGCTCCTGATGGGCCGTATCTAGAATTAACAACAGGAGTTTTCAGACATGATGCGTGGTGCACTGCTTTGGCTTATTGGCCTCCCACTTCCGATCATCCTGATCTTGTGGCTGCTCGGTTACCTTTCCTGATAGCGAAGGTCCCGTCCAGAAGTCTTTGCGCCGGCCCATTGGCCGGCGTTGCGTTACCCATCATCGTCTTATCGGCTTGCAGCGAACCTCGGCGCGTGGAACAAATGCAAAGAATACGCGTTTTCGCACCATATGCAGCTGTTTCTCAAGGAGTTTTCTAATGGCTTCAGTTTCTTCAAAAGCTCGCAAAGCGGTCGACGACGTGACCGAGTCAAATCCTGACCTGCAAGCACAGGTCGCTGCGTTGAAGGACGATATTGCGAATATCACTGCGACCCTCGCCAAGATCGGCAAGAATTCGGCGAAGGATGCCAAACGCAGCGCTGCGAGCTCATTCGAGAGCGCGAAGCTGCGCGGCGAAGAAACGTTCGAAGATTTGCGCTCGCAGGCGCGGGAACTCGAGGACCAGCTTGCCGAAGCCGTACGTGAGAATCCCCTGACGACCATAGCTGTTGCCGCCGGCGTCGGCTTCCTTCTGGCCCTTATCGCCCGCCGCTGACATGCTGAAACTGCTGACCCCGCTTCTGACCAGCCTGGCGGCCGGTGAAGTCGGTCTGGCCGTCAGCCGGGCCAAACATAGCGCGATCTTTGCCGTGGTCATCGCGGTCCTTGCGGGGATCGGGTTGATTTTTCTGCTCATCGCGGCGTACATCGCGCTCGCCGCGCGATACGGCGATCTCCATTCCGCGCTCATATTGGCGGGCTCTGCATTTGGTTTGGCCGTCATCGCCTATGTCATCATGAAGATTTCCGCAGCGGCCGCCCGGAAGCGTCAGCACGACCGTGCCAAAGTGGATACATCGACGCTGCTGACGATCGTCGCCCTTGCGGTGGCGCCCACGGTTCTGCGTTCGCGGGCCCTGCTTGCGCTCGCGGTTCCGCTCGTCGCGTTGGGTGGGCTTTCACTTGCAGGCAAGAAGAAGAGGCGCAGGCAACGCCGGCGTGACGTTCGGTCAGCGGGCGACGGGGTTTGACTGGTCGCCAATCGGCATGGAAATCAGAGCCTCCATCCCAGACTCTGGATAGCTGAGCCTGACGCTGCTCGACAGGATCTTGTCGAGGCTCCGCTCGATCAGTCGCGCCCCCAACCCGCGCGGCCCCGATTCAATCAGGCGCGGGCCATTCGACTCGGTCCAACGAATGACGACACGGGATTCGTGGAGCCCGATCTCCACCTGCCACTCGATGCGGACACGACCAGCGGCGACGGACAGCGCTCCGTGCTTTGCCGCGTTGGTGGCAAGTTCATGCAGTGCAATGCCAAGCCCCAAGGCATGGTCAGGCGGCAGCACAATGTCTTCTCCGACAAGCTCGAGTTGCGTAGCGTCAAATACGGCGTAGGGCTCGACCTGCCTTGTAATCAAATCGGTCAGGCTTATGCCGCTCCACTCCCGATCGGAAAGCAAGGTATGGGCTTCCGATATCGCGCGCAGGCGTCCCGAGAAAGCCTCCATGAATTCCGCCGGATCCGAGGTTCGGGTGAGCGTCTGCCTTGCCAGCGATTGCAGCATGGCCAACGTATTCTTTACCCGGTGATTGAGCTCGCGCAGAAGAAAGCGGGTCCTTTCGGCGGCATTCTTCGTGTCGGTGATGTCAATATTCACCCCCACGGCCACGATCGGCTTTCCGGCGGCATCCCGCTCAAAAATCCGGCCGCGGCCAAGCAGCCATTGCCCGGAAGACGACGCACGGAATTCGCCGATATAGTCCTGGTTCTGCGCCATCGCCCGGGTGAACGCGGATTTCATCACCGGAAAATCCGCCGGATGCATGGCCCTAAACACGTCCTCACCGCTGACTGGGCTATCCGGGTTCAGACCCAGCATTTCATAAGCCATGCGGTTGCCAGTGAACTTGCCGTTGCGCAAATCCCAAACCCAGCTGCCGACATTGCCAACTTCGAGCGCCATGGCCCTGCGATCGTCGTCGCGATGCATTGTGGCAATCACGTCGTGTTCTTGACGGGAGTCGCGCTTCAGTTCGATGAGCGAACCGGCAAGCTTGGCCAATTGCATGAACTCGCCCTGTTGCTTCGGGTCGAATTCGGTTCTTGGCTCCTCGGACATCACGGTGAGCGCGCCGATGCATGCACCCGAGACGCAGATCGGAGCCACAGCGATGAACCGAAGATTGGGGACATGCGTAACCGCGTCGATCTCGGCAAAACGAACATCTTCAGCAGCATTGAGAACCACCAGGCAATTTGGTTCCGCTATTGCAAGGGCGTTGGCCTCAACGACCCAGATATTGGCTCTGCCCAGCGTGCCGGCATGCGACAGTATCCGGCTGCGCTGAGCGCCGACCAGTGAAATCTGCGTCCCTCCTGCATCCGCAATCGAAAGGGCAAGCGCGGCGATATTGTTAAGATCGCCATCCTGCTCGGCCTCAACGGATGACAACGTTGACAGCACGCCGACGCGCGACGGCTCTGATAGAAATATGGAGGTGTTGTCCGAAATGGCCCTTGATTTCATATCCTGGTGACGCACCAAGCGAGGCGTCTTGCTCCGTCTGTTAGAATTCCCTCAATCATCAACGCGACCCTTTATGCATTGTTCCTTGCGGGGAACAAATAACGGCCAATTCCGTTGTCGATTAAAGGAGGAAGATATGTTGGAAGCAAATGATATTCTGGCGGATCAGGGTCTAAGCAGGGCACAAAAGATCGCCAAGCTTGAGGAATTGTTGAGCGAGGCACGAGGGTTGCAGCGCGCGGCGACTGAAGGCGGCATGGATCCGGACGATGGTGTGACGCGCAATCTGCGCGATGTCGAACTGGCACTTGACCAATTGAACGCCGAACATGCCGACACAGGCGCAGCAACGCTCTGACGTCAATTCTGCCGTATATCTTTTTCCACGGCCGGTAAGGCGGGGAAATCGACAGTTACGGTGGTGCCACCTAGGCCATTGCTACCGTATATGACCGACCCTCCATATTGGTGGCTGAGCTGATCGACAATCAATGTTCCGAGCCCGGCCGCAGTCTTGCGGGGCTTCTTGTCCATACCGACTCCGCTATCGGCTATCTGCAACGTCACTATGCCGTCCTCGCTGCGGGCAAGGTCGACATTGATCTCACCTGATCGCCTGGCCGGAAAAGCATGCTTGATCGCATTCATCGTCAGTTCCCCGATAATGATGCCAAGGGTCGTTGCGTCACGCGAATGCAATTCGATAGGTGCCATTCTCGCGTGAATCGCAATATCCCGGTTATGAGCATTGGACTCCTTGATGTCGGCGATTACCGCGGGAAGATATTCATCCGTCCGGATCGTCTCGTGATCCTTCCCCAGCCGCAACCGTCTATGTGCGGAGGAAATGGTCTGAATCCTGTCGCGGGCCGCGGCAAGAGCCGCTCGCGTCTCCTCGGCCGACACCTTTCGCATTTGAATTCCGAGCAGCGACGATACCGTGGCCAGCGAGTTGCCGATGCGGTGGTCGGAATCCTGCAGTAGGGTCTCGACTCGCTCCCTTTCCCGTTTTGCCACCTGCATGGCTTTCTCCAGCTCGGCCGTGCGGTTCTGCACCATCGCTTCCAGAATGGATTTTTCGGTCAGAAGCTCGGACTGGCCTTCAATCAGCTGGCGGACATACCGGCTCCTCCGGCTCGAAAGGATGAATGCGAGGATCATGGCGCCGCCGAGCGAGGAAAGCGAGGCGATGGACAGCGCACTTCGCATACGGTCCATGGCGATGTTGCGCTGCGCCAATCGGGTATCCTCGTCGGTAAGAAAGCCATTGACGGCAGTGGCAATCTCGTCGAGCTGCCTGACCCGAAAAGTGGAGTTGAGAAGAGCCGACCCCTCCTCGATCTTGCCTTGGATGGCGATCTGTAAAGCTGTCCTCCCAGCTTTCTCGCGTATGTCTGCCAGCTGGCGAATCTGCATCGCCATAGCATGTTGCCTCGGGTTGCCCTCCGTCATCTTTTCCAACGTGCTGAGATATGCGTTCAGCGTAATTTCGGCTTTCCTCAATTGGTCAAGGAATGTCACGTCATTGGTCAGCAGGTATCCGCGCTCGCTCGTATAGGTTTCGTTCAGGGGCGCAAGCAAGCCCAGTGCCTGCTCGCTTACGTTGTGGGTTGCCAATATGTCTTCGACCTGATCCTTGAAGCTTCGCGCGAGGATGATGGTCGATGTTGCCGCAACAATGATGAGGAGCAGCGAAAGCATGATCGCCGGCCCGCGCAATGGTCTTTGCGAAATGTTTGCATAAATTCTTGACCACCAGAGCAATTGATTTCTCCAAATTCCCAAAGAAAATATTCGCAATCTCAAAAAACGGTGTGGCGCGCTAAGCGTTAAATATAGGGTCGAGGCGTTTCAGGCAGGCCCTGCCATTTTGACACTTCGAGCAGCAAGTCTTCGTCAACGATTTCACAGCCGCGATCCAGCCAGCGCAAAGCCCCGCGAGCCGCCAGCTTCTTCAACGTCTTGTTGGTGTGAACGATGGAAAGGCCAAGCGTATCCGCAACATGCTGCTGTGTGAGCGGCATTGTCAACTTGTTGTTCTTGACCATTCCGACCGATTGGGCGCGCTGGAAGAGGAAGGCGAAAAGATAGGCCGCGCGCTCCAGCGCAGTGCGCCGGCCGACGCTGAGCAGGATTTCGTCCAGCATCTGCTCCTCGCGTGATGCGATCCAGGTGATGTCGTAAGCCAGATTCGGGAAGTTGCGAAACAATGCCGGCAGCTTGTCGCGCTGGAATACGCAAAGGATCATCGGTGACAGCGCCTCGATCGAATGGGACATCTCTTTCATCAGCGTACCCTGCAAACCGATCAGGTCGCCAGGAAGAACATAGTTCAGGATCTGGCGCCGGCCGTCTTCCAGCGTTTTGTAGCGAAAGCCCCAGCCCGACAGGACTGTAAAGAGATGCGCGCTATTGGCCCCTTCGACGAGGACGGTCGTGCCCGCATCGGCAACGAGTTCCCCGGTCTTGAACCCGGAAAGGAACGCGATTTCTTCTTTCTCGTGCTTCTGCAGGTGCGAAAGCCCCTGTAGCGGACACTTGTCACAAGGGAACTGCCGTGTCGCCGTTGAGGTCATGCCGGCCGCCAAGCTGTTGTTGTCGAGCCTTCGCGTCGCCATTGCCGGGCGAAAAATCTCATACCATTTTCGGTCCTGTTCACGAGTTTACAGCCAAAGCTAGCACGTCTCCCGAAAATTCCGCGCAGGTTTCTTCGCGATCGACATGTCTTAGTTAAATGACATACCGATTCGGTTTTGCTTATAAGGGCTCCCTTACAAGGAGCATTTGAATGGGTTTGACGGGCATGCGGGTTCTGGTGCTTGAGGATGAATATCTGATAGGACTGGATCTGGAACGCATCGCAGATGAATGCGGAGCAAAATCGGTTCATCTGACGGCAACGATCGGTGACTTGCAAGCATGGATCGACAGCAACGTGGAATGCGACATTGCCATCCTTGAGGTACAAGCTCGAGGCGTTTCCTCGCTGGGTGCTGCCGAGATATTGCGGCAGAGGGGTATACCGATCATCTTTACGACCGCCTATGATCTGGACCGCGGAGGCATTCCCGAATTTCCCGGCGTACCCGTCGTCGGCAAGCCCTATGGCAAGAGCCATATTCTCCAGGCGGCAGCCCGAGCCTTTGGCAGCGTCGAAACCAGACCTGCAAGCCGCAACAGCGACTAGTCAGGCGAACTTGTTTGAAGTGACTTGTGTTGAGATCGAATCGGGGCCGTAATCGACTTCGCCTTGGATCTCCAGCAACTCCTGGAGGCGCGTTCGAGCGCGGCTCACACGGCTCTTGATGGTACCGACCGCGCAGGAGCAAATCTCGGCTGCTTCTTCATAGGAGAAGCCGGAGGCTCCAACGAGAATGATCGCTTCCCGCTGATCATCGGGCAGCTTGTCCAGCGCCTTGCGAAAATCCTGCAGATCGAGCGATCCATATTGGGCGGGGTGAACAGAGAGCTGTTCGGTAAAGATGCCGTCCGAATCCTGTACTTCGCGCCCACGCTTGCGCATCTGGCTGTAGAACTCGTTGCGCAGGATGGTGAAGAGCCAGGCCTTGATATTGGTACCAGGCGCAAATGAATCCTGCTTGGCCCAAGCCTTCATGATGGTGTCTTGAACGAGATCGTCAGCCCGGTCGGGATTGCCGATGAGCGACACGGCGAATGCGCGCAACTTGGGCAACGACGCAATCAGATCTCTTTTGAAATCAGTCGATTGGTGCACCATTCAGCGACCTGTTATTCGGACAATTGCGCGTGGTTGCGTTCGGCTTCATCAAGCTTCTCAAGTAGATCCAGAAAACGGGCCGGTATTTCCTCCTCTTGAACGGACGCATAAAGTGCGCGAAGCTTCAAACCAATCTCAGTCTCGGCGTTCCTGATATCGCGGCGACGGACCCGCGCCTTCTCGGGCGCCTCACTTGAGTTCTTTTTTGCGTTCATTACGTGGATCTTTACTGCTGGTTCGTCGCGGGAATTGTGCACATCAATCACGACAATAGCTTGCGAAGGGAAAAGTTCCCTTGTTTGGAACTTTTATTTTGCCAATGTGTTTTCAATCGTAGTTCATTTTTTCAGCTGACCCTTACGCCAACCATAATACCCCATCCAGACAACAGGGAACTCAACATAATGTCTTTGTCCACACGGATAGCCCCGCATCTACCCTATCTCCGTCGCTTTGCCCGCGCAATTACCGGCTCACAATCCTCAGGGGATGCCTATGTGGCTGCGACACTTGAGATCCTCATTGCCGATGTATCGCTCTTCCCTGAAACGCAATCGGATCGGGTCAGTCTCTACAAGCTGCTGATCAAGCACTTCAACTCGGTCAATGTGCGGCCGCTGGAACTGCAGTCTGAATATGGTTGGGAAAAACATGCGGCTGCCAACCTGACCGCGATCGCGCCACGTGCCCGCCAGGCCTTCTTGCTCATCAGTCTCGAGGGTTTCAGCCAGGCCGAGACCATCGAGATTCTTGAAGTCAACGAAAGCGAGCTTTATGCGCTTCTCGATGAGGCATCGGTCGGAATCTCGAAGCAGATTGCTACCGATATCCTCATCATCGAGGACGAACCGCTGATCGCCATGGACATTGAGCACATGGTCGACAGTCTCGGTCATCGTGTGGTCGGCATTGCCCGCACCAAGGACGAAGCGGTCTCACTCTATGCTTCGACCCGTCCGAGCATGATTCTGGCCGATATACAGTTGGCCGATGGCAGTTCTGGTATCGACGCGGTAAACGATATCCTGAGCCAGGATGCGGTGCCGGTGATCTTCATAACTGCCTTTCCCGAACGGTTGCTGACGGGTGAGCGGCCCGAACCGACATTCCTCGTGACCAAGCCCTTTAATCCGGACATGGTGAAAGCTCTGATTACACAGGCTTTGTTTTTCAAGGAAAGCAGCAAGGCGAAAGTCTGAACCAGCCACCTCTTTTCCCGCAGGGAACAAAAACGTGCCTCCAACCGTTTCGAATCCGACGAGAAAAGGGAGATGATAAATGCTTTACTACGCTGTAATTTTTCTGATCATAGCACTCGTTGCCGGTGCATTGGGATTCGGCGGCATTGCTGGCGCGTCAGCCGGCATAGCCCAGATCATTTTCTACGTGTTCCTGGCACTGCTGCTCATATCACTTATAGCGAGCATCATCAGGCGCGCTTAGTCGCCTTGGGATGACAGCAACCGCCGGTCCCGACCGGCGGTTTTCATTTGTTCCGATGTGCAAACCGAAGATGTGAACTTGCGATCCAACAGTTCCCTGTTGTAGTCACACCCCTATGACAATGTCAGATCCTTGGCGGAATTTCAGTCTTGCCTGGCTTGATGGCCCTCCAATTAACTGGACGGGTCTCGCGCGGCGCGCTCCGGCCGCAATTGTTGTCTATTGCACACTGCTGTTCGTTCTGCGGCTATTTCTTTCCCGCTTTATGGAAATCGATGAAGCGCAGTTTGTCGGTGAAGTGCAGTTAGCCTGGAACTATGGCAATTCGCATCCGCCCCTTTACAACTGGCTGGTCCGGCTGGCGCTGGAATTAACCCAATGGAATTGGGTCTTTTCCGTCGCGCTCGTCCGCCTCTCCCTGCTCGGCCTCTATCATTGGCTCTGTTTCGATACCGCCCGTCGTCTGGCTGGCGATCGTGCCGGTATCCTCGCATTGGCCGCTTCCGCGTTCCTGCCGCAAATCGTCTGGATGTCTATTCAGACCACGGCGCACACGATCCTCGTCATTGCCGCTGCCATCGGCATTGTCCATTCCCTCGCCCTTTTGCGCTCAGGCCGAAGCAGTTCCGCCTTTGTCTGGTTCGGCATCTGGGCCTCCGTCGGCGCTTTGGCCAAGTACAATTTCTTCATTTTCCTGGTCAGCTTTCTCCTCGCCGCCGCGATGACTCCGGGAATCCGTCGCCAGCTGTTCCAACGCTCGATGGGAATTTCGATTGCGATCTTTGCCGCCGCCTTTGCACCGGTTGCGATTGCTTCCCTCAGTGCGCCATTGGAAGCCTCGGCCGGAAGGATGGCCAAACTCAATAGTACGATCGACTATCTCGAATCATTCGATCTGCCTCACTTCGGCGTCGATGGCCTGTTGAGCCTGGCGATCTCGACCATGCTTTGGGCCGGGCCTGCTTTTGTCATTTTCTTCATCGGCAGGACCCGCGATCATCCTCGTCCCGCGCCGGATGGCGATGCGGAGGTGCGGATATTGTTGCTTCGCACCATACTGATCGGGCTGGCGGGCTTCGCAGCGCTCGTGTTCGTGGGCGATTATCATTCGGTTGCAGAGCGCTATATGGCGCCCATCCTGGCGCCGACGGCGATTCTGCTCGCCCTTTGGTTGCCGCAGGGGCTCGGCGCACGCAATGTGCTGGCAATATCCGCCGCATTTTACACATTGGCACCGATTGCCGTCGCCGTCATTGCGCTCTTCGGCACGGCACGGTTCAACTTTCCGTTTGATGCGGTTGCCCAGTCGATTCACGCCCAGAATCCGGTTCCCGCCCGGATCGTCTCCAATCGCCAGGACGATGCAGCCAATATAGCCGCACTCCTCCGTTGGCCCCCAGAGCGGGGCGAGGCGGGGGACATCGTTCTTGTCTGGCAGGAAAACGACGAGCCCCCTGAAACGGGTGGCTTGCCTGCCGATGCAAAACCGGTCGGGCCGATTACACGCGTCACTGCGCCGATACGCAACTATCGCGGCAAGCTGCGAACGTTCAATTTTCAGCGCTTTTCATCTGCGTTACCGTTACCGGATCCGAATAGCGGCGGATAAGCCAGAAAACCCCGACCGTGTCGAGCACCGCCACCGAGGCCCGGTCGAAAAAGCCGTATTTTGAGATGCCCGCCCGGCGTGGCCGGTCTTCGACATCCACCTCGATCACGGGCAGTCCGGCACGCCGTACCAGCGCCGGAAGAAAGCGGTGCATATTGTCGAAGTAGGGCAGGCTTTGCGCAACGTGCGCGGGCATCACCTTGAAGCCGCATGCCGTATCCTTGCAATCATCGTTGAGCAGGCGTCTGCGAACGAAATTAGCAAACTTCGAGGTTAGCAACTTGATCGCGCCGTCGTTGCGGCGCTTTCTGATCCCGGCGAACAGGGCCGGCGCAGCGCTCGCAAGCCGCGGCAGCAGGCGGGCGAGATCCATAGGATCGTTCTGTCCGTCACCGTCCAGCGTCGCAATCCACCGACCATTCGCCGCCTGAAATCCAGTCGCGAGCGCCCGTGATTTGCCGGTGCGCTGTGCGTGGCGCAGCACCGTGACATGTTCGCCGGCATTGAGCGCCTCCTCGGCGGAGCCATCCATCGAAGCGTCATCGACAATGATAACCTCGTAGGTCGGCCCCGACATCAGCGCGGCGTTGATTTCCTTGATGAGAGCCCCGATGTTTCCGGATTCATTATGGACGGGAATTACGATTGTCAGATCGGTCATGTCGGAAGCCAATGTAAACCGGTGAGTCGCACGGAAGATGATCGTGCGATGTTGCTGACTTATATCGGACACTGGCAGATGAATAGGGCCAATTCGCGCTCCCCTTGTGATCGCGCCGCAATTCCGCCACGCCTGTTGGTTGTAAAATAGCCTGCTTTCGGCGTGGCTGGTTTATGGTTAATACTTCATTAATCGAACTCTCCTTAGAGTCGGAATCAAAACCATAAGTGTGCTCCGGTCCGGTAATGAATTTTGAGGTATCAACGGCATATGTGAATGCACGCAGGCGTGCATCGGTTTTCGTCGTGCCCGTCATTCTCGCCTTGATCTGCGTTTTGCCCGCCGGTGCCCAGGAACCGGCCCAGCCGTCGATGCAGCAGGGAGCGCCGGATTCACTCGACGCAAAGCGGGCAGAGACGCTCAAGGAACTTGAGGATCTGTCCAGCCAGATTTCCGTATCTTCCGAACGTGTGGCGGCGCTCGACAATGAAATTGCCGCCCTGAAGAAGGACCAGACGACGATAACTGCCGCCCTCATTCAATCGGCGAAGACAGAGAAGAAGCTGAGCGAGGATATTGCGGGCTTCAGCGAAAAGCTGGCCGGCCTGCGCGAGCAGGAGGACGGTATCAGGACTTCTCTCAGGGCACGGCGCGGAGCACTCGCAGAAGTCCTGGCAGCACTGCAGCGCATGGGTCTCAATCCGCCCCCCGCGATCCTCGTTCGACCTGATGACGCACTTGCCTCGGTAAGGAGCGCGGTTCTGCTCGGGGCCGTCGTGCCGGAAATGCGCCAGCAGACGGAGGTGCTCATCGCCGATCTCAAGGAATTGAACCGGGTCAAGACGTCGATTGGCGAAGAGCAGACCCGCTTGACCACCGCGCTATCCGGCCAGGCCGAAGAAAAGAAGCGCCTCGACCTGCTTTTGACCGAGAAGCAGAAGCTGCAGACTACCTCGGAGGAGACGCGGCTGGCAGAGCAGGCAAGGGCCGAGGATCTGGCGCGGCGGGCAACCTCGCTGCGCGATCTGATTGCGTCCATGGAAAAGGACATGCAGGAGGTCAAGAAGGCCGCCGATGCCGCCAGCGCCGAGGAACAACAGAAGCTTGAGGCGAGCCAGCAGCGCGCCGACGATTTTGCGGCCAATCAGAACCGCCTCTCTGCTCAGGTTAATTTCGCCTCGCTGAAAGGGCGCCTTGCCATGCCAGCTGCAGGCAAGCTTGTGCGACGTTTTGGCGATGATGATGGGCTTGGCGGCCTCGTCCAGGGAGACACGCTCCAAACGCCCCCAGGTGCGACAATAACGGCGCCAACCGACGCGGTTGTCCTTTATGCTGGCGCATTCCGTTCCTATGGTCAGCTATTGATCCTTGATGCCGGGAACGGATATCATGTAGTTTTAGCGGGAATGAAGAAAATCAACGTCTCCCAGAATCAGTTTGTCTTGGCGGGAGAGCCGGTCGGTGTGATGAACGAGCAACTTGTCGCCAGTACCGCACCCGTTCCGACGGGAAATGGAGCTCCAATGCTTTACATTGAGTTCCGAAAGGATACAAAACCTATTAATCCCGCTCCCTGGTGGGCGGATCGGCTTGCTGGAAGGACCGCAAATGATACGTAGGCTAACGCTTCTCATGGCTGGAGCGCTGATGGGTGCAACGGCGATGGTCGTTGTTCAGGGTGCTCTGCCCACAACCGCTGCCGAAGCTGCGGGCACCGACACCTACAAGCAGCTTTCAATTTTTGGTGATATCTTTGAGCGCGTCCGCGCCCAATACGTCACGCCGCCTGATGACAAGAAGCTGGTCGAAAGCGCCATCAACGGCATGCTGACCTCGCTTGATCCGCATTCATCCTACATGAATTCGGAGCAGGCGCAGGACATGCGCGTCCAGACCAAGGGCGAGTTCGGCGGCCTCGGCATCGAAGTCACCATGGAAAACGAACTGGTGAAGGTCATCTCTCCGATCGAAGACACGCCGGCATCCAAGGCTGGTGTCCTCGCCGGTGATTATATTTCCCAGATCGACGGCACGGATGTGCGCGGCATGACACTGACCGACGCTGTCGACAAGATGCGCGGCGAAGTCAACACGCCGATCGAACTGACCCTCATCCGTCAGGGCGCAGACAAGCCGATCAAGCTGACGATCGTCCGCGACGTGGTCAAGGTGAAGGCGGTCAAGTACCGGGTGGAGAATGATGTCGGCTATGTCCGTGTCATTTCCTTCACCGAACAGACCTTCGATGATCTGCAGAAGGCGATCAAGGATATCCAGAGCAAGGTTCCGGAAGACAAGCTCAAGGGCTTTGTGCTCGACCTGCGCCTCAATCCGGGTGGTCTGCTCGACCAGGCAGTTGCCGTATCCGACGCCTTCCTCGACAAGGGCGAAGTCGTCTCTACCCGCGGCCGCGATCCGCAGGACATTACCCGCTTTGATGCCCGTCCGGGTGATCTGATCAATGGCAAGCCGCTGATCGTGCTGATCAACGGCGGTTCGGCCAGCGCGTCGGAAATCGTGGCCGGTGCGCTGCAAGATCATCGCCGCGGGACGGTCCTTGGAACCCGCTCCTTCGGCAAGGGTTCGGTGCAGACCATCATTCCGCTTGGCGAAAATGGCGCGCTGCGTCTGACGACCGCGCTCTACTACACGCCGGCCGGCAAGTCCATTCAGGGCAAAGGTATCGTGCCTGACATAGCAGTCGACCAGCCGCTACCGGATGACCTCAAAGGTCAGGACATCACCCGCGGTGAGTCCGACCTCAAGGGCCACATCAAGGGTGTCCAGGAAGATGCGGAAGGCTCGGGCTCCATCGCCTATGTGCCGCCGGATCCGAAGGACGACCTGCAGCTGATCCAGGCACTGAAGCTTCTGCGCGGCGAGCAGGCCAACGCGGCCTTCCCGGCCGACCCTAAAAAGGGCGTGCCAAACTAAGATGCAAAACGGGGCCAGACTTTTCCCATATCGTCTGGCCCCGCTTCCTCACCTTATCGCCGATACCGCCGTCAACCTTCCTCTCTCCGGCCAACACGCGTGAACGTCGACCTCAATCGGCCGCTGGGACAAGACAGCAAACGGCCACAAGAATTCAACAGCAAGAATGCAACCTCCTGGCTCCTGCCGGCCTTGGTGGTTTGTGGCATGGTCGGCCTTTCCTCGCTGGTATCATTTACCAGCCATCAGGGTTTCCGCCACCCCGCGCCTGAACCAGCCAAGCCGCAGGTCGCGGAAGCAGTCACCGCGCCAAAGCCGACTAATGGTGCTGCTTCAACCCCGGCGCAGAATTCCAACAGTCTTCCCGGCAAAGTGATTTCGCCCGAAGGCGGACCGAAGGTGATCGTCGTCGGCGACCCAACCAAGCGCACGCAGGACCCTCGCACAGCTCATCTGCCGGAACAGGACATGCTCGAACAGAGCCCGCAAGGGCCATTGCCGGTGATTGCCCCGGATGGCCGACGTCCGCTCGATGTCTATGCCCGGCCATGGTCGGGTGCGCGCGGCGCCCGCGTCGCCATTGTCATCGGCGGGCTCGGCCTCTCGCAGACGGGCTCGCAGCAGGCGATCCGCGCCTTGCCGGGCGAGGTTACGCTGGCTTTTTCGCCGGAGGGTAACAGCCTTGGCCGCTGGATGCAGGCTGCACGGCAGGACGGCCATGAAATTCTGATGCAGGTTCCGCTGGAGCCCTACGACTATCCACGTGTCAATCCCGGTCGCAATACGCTGACTGTCGATGCGCCGTCCGAATTGACCCTGGAGAATCTGCACAAGACCATGGGCCGCATCACCAACTATACGGGTGTGATGAATTATATGGGTGCGCGCTTCACCGCCGACACCAATGCAATGACCCCGGTGATCCAGGACATTGCAAGACGCGGCCTGCTCTATTTCGATGATGGCACCTCCTCGCGCAGTGAGGCCGATGCCATCGCAACACAGCAGGGCGCGGCATTCGCTTCCTCCGACGTGCTGATCGATGCGACGCAGGAGCGTGGCAGCATCCTCAAGAAGCTTGACGAGCTCGAACGCATAGCCCGCGCCAAGGGCAGCGCCATCGCGACGGGTTCCGCCTTCGATGTCACCGTCGAGGCGGTGGCCGCATGGGTGAACGAGGCAAAGGCGCGGGGGATCGAGGTCGTTCCAGTCTCGGCCCTTGTCCGCGACCCCGAAAGGGGTTAGCACCTGCCGCAACAAGCCTCTGGAGTGTCGTTCGCATGAACAAGACCAAAAAGCCCGTCGACCCGGAAACCCTACCCTATCGGCCCTGCGTCGGGATCATGGTGCTTAATCGTAAGGGCCTCGTCTGGGCCGGCCATCGCATCGTCATTCCGGGCGATGAGATGGACGGCGCAACGCAGCTTTGGCAGATGCCCCAGGGTGGCATCGACAAGGGCGAAGACCCGCAACCGGCGGCACTGCGCGAACTTTATGAGGAGACAGGGATGAAAACCGTCTCACTCCTCGAAGAAGCGCCGCACTGGATCAATTACGATCTGCCGCCCCATCTCGTCGGGGTTGCCCTCAAGGGCAAATATCGCGGCCAGACGCAAAAGTGGTTCGCCTACCGCTTCGAGGGCGATGAAAGCGAAATCGCCATCAATCCACCTCCGGGTGGGCACACCGCCGAGTTTGACCGTTGGGAATGGAAGCCGATGGCGCAACTGCCCGACCTGATCGTCCCGTTCAAGCGCAAGGTCTATGAAGAGGTCGTCGCCGCCTTCCGGCATTTGGCGGGATAAAGGTCAACAAAAAGCGGGCTCAAAAGCCCGCTCTAAAATTCGATATCCGATCTGTAGCGACTAGGCTGCCTTGATGGCTTCCTCGAGCGTCGTCAGTTGGCCGAGAAGGTCTTCGGCACGGGCGCGCTCTTCGCGGGTCGTTGCGTCCTCGAAGTCTTCCTTGGCGTCCTGAATGCGACGCTGCAATTCATCAGCCTTTATATCGGTGACGTGTACCGCCGATTCCGCGAGGAGCGTGCAGCCGTCGGGCGTCACGTCGACGAAACCGCCGAAGACCACATAGCTGTCCGGCTTGCCGTCGGCCATTTTCACGGTGACGACACCCGGCTTGACGGTTGCCATCAGCGGCGCATGGTGCGCCATGACCGTCATGTAGCCTTCCGAGCCCGGAATCACGACTTCAATGACCTGTTCCGACAGGAGCAGGCGCTCCGGCGATACGAGTTCGAACTGGAAGGCTTCTGCCATGATATTCACTCAATTCCTGTGGACTTGACCGAGATGGACAAGGGCGGGCCGGAGCCCGCCTTTCGT
This sequence comes from Hyphomicrobiales bacterium, assembly GCA_900473175.1. Classification (GTDB taxonomy): domain Bacteria; phylum Pseudomonadota; class Alphaproteobacteria; order Rhizobiales; family Rhizobiaceae; genus Phyllobacterium. Next base: position 106,208 of record UCKM01000022.1, read on the forward strand.
CTCCGGATCAGGCAGCTTCGGCTGCCAGGCGCTGCGCCTTTTCAATCGCTTCGTCGATCGAGCCGACCATGTAGAAGGCAGCTTCCGGCAGATGATCGTAGTCGCCATTGCAAAGGCCCTTGAAGCCCTTGATGGTATCGGCGAGATCGACCAGCTTGCCGGGCGAACCGGTGAAGACTTCAGCAACGAAGAACGGCTGCGACAGGAAGCGCTCGATCTTGCGGGCGCGGGCAACCGCAATCTTGTCTTCTTCGGAAAGCTCGTCCATGCCCAGGATGGCGATGATGTCCTGGAGCGACTTGTAGCGCTGCAGGATCGACTGGACCTGACGGGCCGTCTGGTAGTGCTCGTCACCAACGATCAACGGATCAAGCATGCGCGAGGTCGAGTCGAGCGGATCCACAGCCGGGTAAATACCCTTCTCGGAGATCGCACGATTGAGAACCGTCGTCGCATCAAGATGCGCGAAGGACGTAGCCGGCGCCGGATCGGTCAAGTCGTCGGCCGGAACGTAAATGGCCTGAACCGAGGTGATCGAGCCCTTGTGCGTCGTGGTGATGCGTTCCTGCATCGCACCCATGTCGGTTGCCAGCGTCGGCTGATAACCCACGGCGGACGGGATACGTCCGAGCAGAGCGGACACTTCCGAGCCAGCCTGCGTGAAGCGGAAGATGTTGTCCACGAAGAACAGAACGTCCTGGCCCTGGTCGCGGAAATGCTCGGCAACCGTCAGACCTGACAGGGCAACGCGGGCGCGCGCACCTGGCGGCTCGTTCATCTGGCCATAAACCAGCGCAGCCTTGGAGCCGGCACCGCCGCCTTCCTTGTTCACGCCCGATTCGATCATTTCGTGGTAAAGGTCGTTGCCTTCGCGGGTACGCTCACCGACACCGGCGAATACCGAGTAACCACCATGCGCCTTGGCGACGTTATTGATCAGTTCCATGATGAGAACCGTCTTGCCGACACCGGCACCGCCGAAGAGACCGATCTTGCCGCCGCGAGCATAGGGCGCGAGCAGATCGACCACCTTGATACCCGTTACCAGGATCTGTGCTTCCGTCGATTGCTCGACATAGGCCGGGGCTGGCTGGTGGATGGCGCGCGTGACCTTTGTGTTGATCGGGCCTGCCTCGTCCACCGGCTCGCCGATGACGTTCATGATACGGCCGAGCGTCTCATCGCCGACCGGAACCATGATGGGCGAACCCGTATCGTAGACAGCCTGACCGCGGACGAGACCTTCGGTCGAGTCCATGGCGATCGTGCGGACCGTGTTCTCACCGAGATGCTGGGCCACTTCGAGAACGAGGCGATTGCCGAGATTGTCGGTTTCGAGCGCGTTCAGAATCAGCGGCAGATCGCCATCCGGGAAAGAAACGTCGACAACGGCGCCGATGACCTGGCTGACACGTCCGGCAGCGCCCGTCGTCTTGATCGCAGCTTTTGGCGCTGCGGTCTTGGCTGCTGGTGCTTTTGCAGGCGCTGCCTTGGGTGCTGCTGCTTTCGCTGCAGGCTTTGCAACGGCTTCCGCCTTGGCGGCTGTTGCCTTCGGTGCAGCTGCCTTTGCGGCTGCGGGTGTTTTCGGGGTCGCTGCTTTTGCCATCGATCCTTACCTTCGCGATTAGAGCGCTTCCGCGCCCGAAATGATTTCAATCAGTTCTTTGGTGATCTGGGCCTGACGCTGGCGGTTGTACGACATCGTCAGCTTGTTGATCATGTCACCGGCATTGCGGGTTGCATTGTCCATGGCGGACATGCGCGCACCCTGTTCCGACGCCGCGTTTTCAAGGAGAGCGCGGAAAACCTGGACGGATATGTTGCGCGGAATGAGGTCACCCAGAATGGATGCCGGATCCGGCTCGTATTCATAGACAGCATCGCCCGCACTTTCCGGTTCGGCGTCGCTGATGGAGCTTGCCGGGATCAGCTGCTGCGCCGTCGGGATCTGTGCGATGACCGACTTGAATTCCGAATAGAACAGCGTCGCCACATCGAATGCACCCTCATTGAAGAGCGTGATGATCTTGTGGCCGATCTCATCGGCATTGACGAAGGCAAGCTGCTTTACGTCGCGCAGGTTGACATGGTCGATGATGTGCCGGCCGAGATCGCGGCGCAGTATGTCCGCGCCCTTCTTGCCGACAGTGATGATCTTCACAGTCTTGCCATCGGCGATCAGCCGGCGGGCGTGATCACGGGCGAGACGGACGATCTGCGCGTTGAAGCCACCGCAAAGGCCGCGTTCGGACGTGCAAACGACGAGCAGATGCACATCGTCCTTGCCGGTTCCGCTCATCAGCACGGGTGCATCGGCACCGTCCACATTTGAAGCGATGTTCGCCAGAACCGCAGCCATGCGCTGCGAATAGGGGCGAGCCGCTTCGGCAGCGTCCTGCGCACGACGCAGCTTCGCCGCGGCGACCATCTGCATCGCCTTGGTGATTTTCTGCGTCGCCTTGACCGAGGCGATCCGGTTTCTCAGATCCTTTAACGAAGGCATCCGTTCATCCCGTCAGTGAGGTTTAAGCGAAGGACTTGGCGAAGGCATCAACCGCCGCCTTGAGCTTGCCTTTGACATCGTCGCTGAGCTGCTTTTCCTTGGCGATCGCGTCGAGAACATCCTTGTTCTCGGTGCGCAGCCAAGTGAGCAGGCCTTGCTCGAACTTGCCAACCTGATTGACGGCGAGCTTGTCGAGATAGCCATTGACGCCTGCATAGATCACAGCAACCTGCTCTTCCGTCTTCAGCGGCGAGAACTGCGGCTGCTTCAGAAGCTCCGTCAGGCGGGCGCCGCGGTTGAGCAGACGCTGGGTCGAGGCATCGAGATCTGAACCAAACTGCGCGAAGGCCGCCATTTCACGGTACTGCGCGAGCTCGCCCTTGATCGAACCTGCAACCTGCTTCATCGCCTTGACCTGCGCGGCGGAACCAACGCGGGAAACCGACAGACCGACGTTCACGGCGGGGCGTATGCCCTGATAGAACAGGTTGGTTTCGAGGAAGATCTGGCCGTCGGTGATCGAGATAACGTTCGTCGGAATATAGGCCGACACGTCATTGGCCTGGGTCTCGATAACCGGCAAGGCGGTCAGCGAACCGGCTCCATTGTCTTCATTGAGCTTGGCGGAACGCTCGAGCAGACGGGAATGCAGATAGAAGACGTCGCCCGGATAGGCTTCGCGGCCTGGCGGGCGGCGCAGCAGCAGCGACATCTGGCGGTAAGCCACGGCTTGCTTGGACAGATCGTCATAACCAATCAGCGCATGCATGCCATTGTCGCGGAAGTATTCGCCCATCGTGCAGCCGGCGAACGGAGCAAGATACTGCATCGGCGCCGGATCGGATGCCGTTGCGGCAACGACGATCGAATATTCGAGTGCGCCGCGCTCTTCGAGGATCTTGACGAACTGCGCAACCGTCGAACGCTTCTGGCCAATAGCCACGTAGACGCAATAAAGCTTGTCCTGCTCATTGCCGGCATCGTGAGCCGGCTTCTGATTGAGGAACGTGTCGAGGATGATCGCGGTCTTGCCCGTCTGGCGATCGCCGATGACCAGCTCGCGCTGGCCCCGGCCAACCGGGATCAGGGCGTCGATGGCCTTGAGGCCCGTCGACATCGGCTCATGCACCGACTTGCGCGGGATGATGCCGGGTGCCTTGACGTCAACGCGCGAGCGCTGGGTCGCCTTGATCGGGCCCTTGCCGTCGATCGGGTTGCCAAGAGCGTCAACGACGCGGCCGAGCAGTTCCTTGCCGACTGGAACGTCAACGATGGAGCCGGTCCGCTTGACGGTGTCGCCTTCCTTGATGTCACGGTCGGAACCGAAAATAACGACGCCGACATTGTCGCTTTCAAGGTTCAGGGCCATGCCACGGGTACCACCCGGGAATTCGACCATCTCACCGGCCTGAACATTGTCCAGACCGTAGACGCGGGCGATACCGTCACCGACGGACAGAACCTGGCCGACTTCGGAGACTTCTGCCTCCTGGCCGAAATTCTCGATTTGCTTTTTCAGGATTGCGGAAATTTCCGCGGCGCGGATGTCCATCAGCCGACCTCTTTCAGTGCAAGCTTAAGCGAAGAAAGTTTTGTGCGAAGTGAAGTGTCGATCTGGCGGGACCCCAACTTGACGATGAGGCCTCCAAGGATCGACGGATCAACGGTGACATTGATTGTCACGTCCTTGCCGGCGACGCTTTTCAGCGTGGCCTTCAATTCTGTTTGTTGCGCCGCCGTGAGGGCATGCGCCGAAGTAACGTCCGCCGTCACTTCGCCGCGATGTTCAGCGGCGATCTGGCGGAATGACTTGATCATCGAGGGCACGGCGAACAGACGGCGGTTCTGCGCGGCGACGCGTACGAAATTGCCGACGAGACCGCCGATCTTGGCCTCGGACAGGATGGCGGAGATCGCCCTTACCTGATCATCGGAAGAGAAAACCGGGCTTTCGATCAGCCGCTTCAGATCGGCACTGCCATTGACGAGCGCCTCGAACCGGTCGAGATTCTTTTCCGTCTCGGTAAGCGATTTCGCTTCCAATGCGAGCTCGAACAACGAACCCGCATAACGCTGGGCAACACCGGATATGAGCGACGAAGTTTCTGCCACGAACGACAAGCTCTCTGCTTTGGAGCCAAAAATCAGGAAACCGGAAGGAAGTTTTCGGTCAAATCTTTGGCATTATTGATTTTTTTACCGCCTGGATGCAGCCCGAAAGTTGCCTTAGACGTGATTTGAATGCCGTCTACCATAGGAAGACAGGACTCGCAACACGCGAATCCGCTAAAACAGACGGTAGAATCGCCGCAGCTCCGGATAATTATGAGTATGCTATTCCACTAAACGCGCCGTGCTCAGGCAACAAAGCCGAAGGCGAAAAGCAGCGGGCCTGCCGCCAGTACAAGTTCGATGATCACCCAGAGCCAATTATATGGCGTATTGCCGCGATCGGACATCATCGAAATGAGCCGGCCGAAGACGGTAAAACCCCAGGAGACGCCGAGCGCGATCCAGAGGAAAGGCTGTGAGAAAACAAGGGCACTCAAACCAAGTCCAAGGTAGAAACCGGCGAATGTGCCGCGAATTTCCGAAAGGGCTTCCGGTCGCTCAGGCTTGGTCTGCAAGCGCAGGACGCGCAAGGCAACGCGGGGGGCGAAAAACAGGACAAGGCCGAAAACCACGGTGATGGCTGCGGACAGCCACGCCATCCATTCACCCTGACTGGCCGGCCAATAGAGTTCCATGATTTCCCCCCGCCTTTGCGTTAACCAACAATGCATTCAGCTTATAGAAAGCTTTGCGGATCGATATCAACCTGAACCCGCACCGATCCCCGTTCTTTTGGCGCCGCCGCCAGCATGGCGCGGATGAAGCCCTGCAGGTCCGCCTTGCGCGTGCCGTGGATGAGCAGGCGGAAGCGATGCCGGCCACGCACAAGTGCCAAAGGGGCCTCTGCCGGTCCGAGTACGCTGATCTGCTCCGAGCCCGGGGCCGCCCGGCGTAGGGCTCGGGCATGGGCCTCGGCCTCCTGGCGCGTTGCCGCCGAGATGATAAGCGACCCGAGCCGCCCGAACGGCGGCAAGCCGGAACGCTCGCGCTCCTCGATCTCCCGTTCATAAAAGGCCCGCGCATCGCCCGAGACGATTGCCCGCATCACCGGATGATCCGGCTGGTAGGTCTGCAAGAGCCCGAGACTTTTCTTGCCGGTGCGGCCAGCCCTGCCCGTTACCTGGCTGAGCAGCTGGAAAGTTCGCTCGGCGGCGCGCGGGTCGCCATTGGCAAGGCCAAGGTCGGCGTCGACGACACCGACCAGCGTCATGTTGGGAAAATTGTGTCCCTTGGCGACGAGCTGCGTGCCGATGATGATGTCCGCCTCGCCGCGCGCAATTGCATCGAGCTCGAGCCGCAGCCGCTTGACGCCCATCAGGTCCGACGACAGCACGATGATCCGTGCATCGTGAAAGGTTTTCTCCACCTCCTCGGCAATGCGCTCGACGCCCGGCCCACAGGCGACGAGGTGGTCGAGCGTGCCGCAGGATGGGCAAGCCTCGGGCCGTGCCTCGTGATGGCCGCATTGGTGGCAAACCAGCTGCCCGCGAAACCGGTGCTCGACCAGCCAGCTCGAACAGGATGGGCACTGGAACCGGTGGCCGCACACCCGGCACAGGGTCAAAGGCGCATAGCCGCGGCGGTTAAGGAAGAGGAGTGACTGTTCCTGGCGATGCAGCGTCTGGTTGATCGCCTCGACCAGCGCCGGCGACAGGAAGCCACCCGGGCGGGGCGCCGACTTGCGCATGTCGATCGATTTGAGATCCGGCATGGCCGCTTCGGCGTAGCGCCCCGACAAGCGAATGCGCCTGTAACGGCCCTGATTGGCGTTGACCTGGCTTTCGATCGAGGGGGTTGCCGACGCCAGCACGACGGGAAAATTGCCGATATGGCCGCGCACCACCGCCATGTCGCGCGCATTGTAGAAGACGCGGTCTTCCTGTTTGTAGGCCGGATCATGCTCTTCATCGACGATGATCAGGCCGAGGTCTTCAAATGGCAGGAACAGCGCCGACCGAGCCCCGGCGATGACGCGGACGTGGCCTTCCATCACCTGGCGCCAGACACGCTCGCGCATGCGCGGTGCAAGGTCTGAATGCCATTCCGCCGGCTTGGAGCCAAACCGGTCGTGGAACCGGTCGAGGAATTGCTGCGTCAAGGCTATTTCAGGCAAAAGGATCAGCACCTGCCTGCCTTTTTCGATGGCCTTGGCAACCGCCTCGAAATAGACCTCGGTCTTGCCCGAACCCGTAACACCATCGAGCAGCGAGACCGAGAAGCCATCGCCAGCAACAGCTTCGACCAGCTGATCGGCCGCCGCAGTCTGGTCGCTCGAAAGATCCGCCTTCGCGTATGTAGCGTCAGGCGGGGCAACCACTGGACGCGCCGGGATCATCACATGTTCAAAAACGCCCTGCGCGATAAGGCCGTCAATCACCGTTGCCGAAACGCCTGCCGCATGTGCAAGGCCAGTGCGCGTCCACGCCATCCCGTCTTCCGCAAGTTCAAGCACACGGGCACGCGCGCCAGTCATCCGGTCCGGCTCCCGCCCGGCATAGCGCAGGCCCGGCACCGGTGGTTCCGGATCGAAGGCGGCTGGCACGCGCAGCACCATGCGCGCCACCATTCCCGGAGGCGAGATCGTGTAATCGGCGGCCCAGCGCATGAAGCGCATCATGCCGTCATCAACAGGCGGGCAATCGAAAAGCTCGGAGATCGGGCGCAGCTTCCTGGCGTCGACCGTATCCGTCGAGCCGTCGGTCACAATGCCTGCCACCTCGCGCGGGCCCAAAGGCACCCGCACGATCGAACCGGTTTGCACCTCCATGCCGTCCGGCACGGCATAGCTGTAGGGACGCTCGGCCGGCATGGGCACGAGCACCGGGACGGTTTTTTGCGGGATGAACGAATCCTGACTCATATATGCGTGACCTTGGCGCGCCTTTCGGATAAAGAAAAGTCACTTTCCGGGAGATAAATTCCATCTCTCATATTCGACACCTGTATATTAGGAAGGACTGCTCCCATGAAATTCTTTGTCGATACCGCCGACGTAAAGGAAATCCGCGAACTCAACGACCTCGGATTGCTCGACGGCGTGACCACCAACCCTTCGCTGATTCTGAAATCCGGGGGCAGTATCATCGAAGTCACCAAGGAAATCTGCAGCATCGTCAAGGGACCGGTTTCGGCTGAGGTTACAGCGACCGAGTACGAAAAGATGATGAAGGAAGCAGCAGTTCTTGCCAGGATCGCCGACAATATCTGCATCAAGGTGCCGCTGACCCTCGATGGCCTCAAGGCCTGCAAGGCGCTGCGCTCCGACGGTCATCTGGTCAATGTGACGCTGTGCTTCTCCGCCAACCAAGCGCTGCTTGCCGCCAAGGCAGGCGCAACGTTCATTTCGCCGTTCATCGGGCGTATCGACGATATCGGCATCGATGGCATGGAACTGATCTCGGAAATCCGGACGATCTATGACAATTACGATTTCCAGACGGAGATCCTTGCCGCCTCGATCCGCACGGTCAACCACGTCAAGCAAGCAGCATTGATCGGTGCCGACGTCATAACCGCGCCGCCAGCAACACTCCGCGCCCTCGTCAAGCATCCGCTCACCGACAAGGGTCTGGAAGCATTCCTTGCCGATTGGGCCAAGACTGGTCAGTCCATCGCCTGATCCAACGGGTCGCGAAATTGTGAAAACGCCCGTCGGTTGCAGACACCGGCGGGCGTTTTTAGTTGCACGGTGCTTGAGCACCCGAGTCTGTGGGCGCTCAGTTCTTGGTCAAATCCTGCGCCACGCTCAGATGCAAGGCTTCCGCGATCTCGCGCGCCGCGCGGTTATAGGCGTCGCGATAAGCTCTTTCCACGGCGTAACGTTGCCTTGGCGCATCATAATTGGCCGCGATCATGCGGCTACCCCGGCCGACGACCTGACCATCGGAGATCCGCGTCAGGACGTAGTTGCCCGTCATGCGAATCAAGCCCGCCGTCGGCTGACCCGACCTGTCATTCGTCGCGTTCTGGATAAGCGCCAGGGAAAGGTTCTGTGAAACGATGCTGAGCTGCATCGTATAGGCCGGATGGACAGGTTCGCCCGCTCCGCCGCCGAACAGGAAGATCAGGTTGTTGCGGACTTCCTGCGTGACTCGATCGGCCGCCGGATTTACCTCCACGCTCGCGAGCCTCGAGCGCACGCTGCCAGCCACGCCCGCGCTGGTGCTGCCGACCGGGCCCGGATCGGAATAGAGCGGCCGCACCTGGCACCCGCCGGCGATCAAGGCCATCCCAACGACACAGACGGACAACAGACGCTTGGAGACCAAACCCGGCTGAAAGCGATCAGGCAACAACATTGATGATCCTCTGCGGTACGATAATGACCTTCTTAGGCGAATTGCCATTCAACGCAGCCCTGACGAAGTCGAGCGCGAGGGTGGCTTTTTCGACCGCCAATTGATCCGCATCGCGGGCAATTGTCAAATCGCCGCGCTTCTTGCCGTTGATCTGGACCGGCATGGTGACATCGTTCTCGATGATCAACGTCTCGTTGTATGACGGCCAGGGTTGATGCGCCAAAAGGTCCTTGCCCCCGAGCGTCTTCCAGCATTCCTCCGCCAGATGCGGCATCATCGGTGCAATCATTGCAACCAGCATGTTGGTAGCCTCGCGGCATGCCGCGATCATGGACCTGTCAGCCTCGCCAGCGGCGATCTTCTGCAAGGGCGCCGAGAGCGTATTGACCAGCTCGTAAAGACGCGCGACCGCCTTGTTGAAGGCGAGCTTTTCGATGTCTTCACCGACGGCCTTTACAGTCTTGTGCGCAGCCTTGGATATGTGCAGCGCCTCACCCTCAAGGGCCGGTGCGGCATCGACAGTCTGCAAGGCATCGGCAGCTTCCGCAATCAGCCGCCAAACGCGCTGCACGAAGCGATGGGCACCCTCGACGCCTGCTTCCGTCCAGATTACATCGCGCTCCGGCGGCGAATCCGACAGCATGAACCAGCGCGCCGTATCGGCGCCATAGGAGGCGATGATGTCGTCCGGATCGACCACGTTCTTCTTCGATTTCGACATCTTTTCGATCGAGCCGATCTCGATCGCCTCACCCGTATCGATCAGCACTGCACGCCGCTTGCCATCGGCCTCCTCGAGCCGGACTTCAGCCGGTGTGACCCAGCCGTCCTTGCCCTTGTAGGTTTCGTGGACCACCATGCCTTGCGTAAACATGCCCTTGAACGGCTCGCTGATATCGAGATGGCCGGAGAGCTTCATCGCCCGCGTAAAGAAGCGCGAATAGAGCAGATGCAAGATCGCGTGCTCGATGCCGCCGATATACTGGTCGACCGGCAGCCAGTGATTGGCAGCTTTCGGATCGGTGGGCTCGTTTTCCCATGGCGCCGTGAATCGAGCGAAATACCAGGACGAATCGACGAATGTGTCCATTGTGTCGGTCTCGCGACGCGCAGCCTTGCCGCATTGCGGGCAATTCACATGACGCCAGGTCGGGTGCCGGTCGAGCGGATTGCCAGGGCGGTCGAACTCTACGTCGTCAGGCAGTTTCACGGGCAGGTCGGCTTTCGGCACGGGAATGACACCGCAATCGTCGCAGTGGATCATCGGAATCGGGCAGCCCCAATAGCGCTGGCGTGAGATGCCCCAGTCGCGCAGGCGGAAATTGACCTTGCGCTCGCCCTGCGGGCGATTGCCGACCGTCTGCTTTTCCAGCCGGTTTGCCACGTCATCAAATGCGGCCACCGGCGATAGACCGTCGAGGAAGCGGGAGTTGATCATCACGCCATCGTCGCCATAGGCTGTCTCGGTAATCTGGAAAGTCGCCGCATCGGCATCCTTCGGCATGACCACGGGCACAACCGGCAGGCCGTATTTGTTGGCGAAATCAAGATCGCGCTGATCGCCGGAAGGGCACCCGAAGATAGCGCCTGTGCCGTAGTCCATCAGAACGAAATTGGCGACATAGACCGGCAGTTTCCAATCCAGGTCGAACGGGTGCAAGACCCGCAGGCCCGTATCAAAACCCTTCTTCTCGGCCGTCTCCAGCGCCACCACCGAGGTACCGGCATGGCGGCATTCCTCGTTGAACTGAGCCAAGGCCACATTGGTCTCGGCAGCCTTCTTGGCCAGCGGATGGTCGGCGGCAATGGCGATGAACGAAGCACCGAACAGCGTATCCGGACGCGTCGTGTAGACCTCGATTTCCTGTTCGCCGCCCGCATGGGATTTTTCGTCCAGCTCCCAGCGGATCAGCATGCCTTCGGACTTGCCGATCCAGTTGCGCTGCATCAGCCGCACCTTGTCGGGCCACTGGTCGAGTCCATCCAGCGCGCTCAGCAATTCCTCGTTGAAGTCGGTGATCTTGAAGAACCACTGCGTCAGTTCGCGCTGTTCCACCAGCGCCCCGGAACGCCAGCCGCGACCGTCGATCACCTGCTCGTTGGCAAGGACCGTCATGTCTTCCGGATCCCAATTGACCTTCGAGGACTTGCGCATCACTAGTCCCTTCTCGACGAAATCGAGAAACAGCATCTGCTGGCGATGGTAATATTCGACGTCGCAGGTGGCGAACTCACGCGACCAGTCGAGCGACAGGCCCATGGATTTGAGCTGGCCGCGCATGGTCTCGATGTTCTGGTAGGTCCAGGTTTTCGGATGGACCTTGTTCTGCATCGCCGCGTTTTCCGCCGGCATGCCGAATGCGTCCCACCCCATTGGATGCAGCACATTGAAGCCCTTGGCGCGCTTGTAGCGGGCTACGACATCGCCCATCGCATAGTTGCGGACATGGCCCATATGGATGCGTCCCGACGGATAGGGAAACATCTCCAGCACATAATACGGATCGCGTGGGTCGTCATTGCGTGTTTCGAAAAGCTTGGCATCGTCCCAAACCTTCTGCCAATGTCTCTCGGCTACACGCGGATTGTATCGTTCGGTTGCCATGAACGGGATTCTCTTGCAAAGGATATTGATGGAGGACCTTCACCATGGATTGGTGGGACCGTCAACCACTTGAAGCTGACCGGGCTCGCGAAATCGGGCCCGTAACCGATAAATAGGACTGAAGTACGCCATGCCCAATGCCGTCGACCAACTTTTTGCCGTTCGCGCCGCCATAGGCAAGGCCGAGGCCGAGGCCGGACGCGCAAGCGGCTCGGTGACATTGGTCGCCGTTTCGAAGACGTTCAATGCAGACGCGGTGCGGCCCGTGCTCGATGCGGGCCAGCGTGTATTCGGCGAGAACCGCGTCCAGGAAGCGCAATCGAAATGGCCCCTCTTGCGCAGCGATTTTCCTGACATCGAACTGCACCTCATTGGTCCGCTGCAATCCAACAAGACCGAGGATGCGGTTGCCCTGTTCGATGTCATCGAATCCGTCGACCGCGAAAAAATCGCGACTGCGCTCAGTGAGGAAATGCGCAAACAGAACCGCTTCCCTCGGCTCTATGTTCAGGTCAATACCGGTTCGGAACCGCAGAAGGCCGGCATCGACCCGAAGGAAGCTGTTGCGTTCGTCAAGCGTTGCCGCGAGGTGCACGGCCTCGAAATTGAAGGCCTCATGTGCATCCCCCCCGCTGATGAAAACCCCGGCCCGCATTTCGCCCTGCTGGAAAAGATCGCGGGGCAGGCCGGTGTCGCGAAGCTTTCCATGGGCATGTCAGGCGATTATGAGACCGCGATCGGCTTTGGCGCGACCTCGGTCCGGGTGGGATCGGCGATCTTTGGGGCAAGGTAGCTACCAGCAGCGGCGCGGCCCCGTATCGATATGATAGGAACCCGCCAGGAACCCGCCAGATAACGCTCGGCCCCATCATGCGACCGAACGCCATGGCCACGCACGCATTTGAGATATTTACGCATTGATTTGCTTGGTGATAATGAAACCTGTTCGCCTCTCGCCCGGGAGGTATCCGGGTGGAGGCCCGTCATCTCAGAGTCTGGAGGAATTTGATGTCCGAGAAGGTTTATCCCGTGCTGGCAAGCGCGAAAAAAAACGCGCTCATCGACAATGAAACCTATCTCAGCTGGTATAAGCAGAGCATCAAGGATCCGGAAAAGTTTTGGGCCAAACACGGCAAGCGCATCGACTGGTTTCAGCCCTACACGAAGGTCAAGAACACGTCGTTTGACGGCAAGGTTGCGATCAAATGGTTCGAGGATGGCGTTACCAACGTTTCCTACAACTGCATCGACCGTCATTTGAAAAAACGCGGCGACCAGGTCGCCATTATCTGGGAAGGCGACAATCCCTACCTCGACAAGAAAATCACCTATAACGAGCTCTACGAACAGGTCTGCCGTCTTGCCAATGTTTTGAAGAAGCATGGTGTCAAGAAGGGCGACCGCGTTACCATTTACATGCCGATGATCCCGGAATCGTCCTACGCGATGCTGGCCTGCGCGCGTATCGGCGCGATCCATTCCGTTGTCTTTGGCGGCTTCTCGCCGGATGCGCTTGCGGGCCGCATTGTCGACTGCGAATCCACCTTCGTCATCACATCGGATGAGGGCATGCGCGGCGGCAAGCCGGTCCCGCTCAAGGACAATACCGACAAGGCGATCGATATTGCTGCCAAGCATCATGTAATGGTCAAGAACGTGCTTGTCGTGCGCCGTACCGGCGGCAAGACAGGCTGGGCGCCCAATCGCGATCTCTGGTACCATGAGGAAATCGCCAGCGTTAAAGCAGAATGCAAGCCGGAGAAGATGAAGGCGGAAGATCCCCTCTTCATCCTTTACACCTCCGGTTCGACCGGCAAGCCCAAGGGCGTGCTGCACACCACCGGCGGTTATCTCGTCTATGCTTCCATGACCCACCAATACGTCTTCGACTACCACGACGGCGATATCTACTGGTGCACTGCCGATGTGGGCTGGGTGACGGGCCATTCCTATATCGTTTACGGGCCGCTCGCCAACGGCGCGACCACGCTGATGTTCGAAGGCGTTCCCAACTACCCGTCGATTTCGCGCTTCTGGGAGGTCATCGACAAGCACAAGGTCAATATCTTCTATACGGCCCCAACGGCCATCCGGGCCCTAATGAGTGCCGGAAACGAGCCGGTCACAAAAACCTCGCGCAAATCGCTGCGCATTCTGGGTTCGGTCGGCGAGCCGATCAATCCGGAGGCCTGGGAATGGTATTATCAGGTGGTGGGCGACAAACGCTCGCCCATCGTCGATACCTGGTGGCAGACGGAAACCGGCGGCATCCTCATCACGCCGCTGCCGGGTGCGACGCCGCTGAAGCCCGGTTCGGCCACAAGGCCTTTCTTCGGCGTGCAGCCGCAACTTGTGGATAATGAAGGCGATGTGCTCGAAGGGGCTGCCGACGGCAATTTGTGCATCATCGATTCCTGGCCAGGTCAGATGCGCACGGTCTATGGCGATCACAAGCGGTTCATCGAGACATACTTCTCCACCTACAAGGGCAAGTACTTTACCGGCGATGGCTGCCGCCGCGACAAGGACGACTACTACTGGATCACTGGCCGCGTCGATGATGTTCTCAACGTTTCGGGCCATCGCATGGGTACGGCCGAAGTCGAATCCGCCCTCGTTTCACACGATACGGTGTCGGAAGCCGCGGTTGTCGGCTATCCGCACGACCTCAAGGGACAGGGCATCTATTGCTACGTCACCTTGATGGCGGGCCTTGAGGGCAGCGATGCACTGCGTGCCGACCTTGTCGCGCATGTGCGCAAGGTGATCGGGCCCATCGCCACGCCCGACAAGATCCAGTTTGCGCCGGGCCTGCCCAAGACCCGTTCCGGCAAGATCATGCGCCGCATCCTGCGCAAGATCGCCGAGGACGATTTCGGCGCGCTTGGTGACACATCGACGCTCGCCGATCCGGCCGTAGTGGAGGACCTCATCGCCAATCGCCAGAACAGAAAGGGCTGAGAACCGCATTCCCCCCTTGTGGGGAGGATGGCCGCAAAAGTAGCCGGGAGGGGTATTTTGTTCGACGTGGCAGAACCCCTCCCCGACGCTTCGCGTCGACCCTCCCCACAAGGGGGAGGGTAAGAGGCGGCAACAAAACGACGAAGTTTGTCGTTGCAGTCACCCACCACCCTCATGGTGAGCTTGTCGAACCACGCACAACGACGATGCAAGCTAGCGATACAAATCCGCGCGTGTCTCACCATGGCGGATGGGTGCACGGAGCCAGGAACTGCAACGACGACGTTTATCGTTGCAATCCGCCCACCACCCTCATGGTGAGCGTGTCGAACCACGCACAATGACGATGCAAGCTAGCGATACAAATCCGCGCGCGTCTGCGGCACAGCCGACAGCCCGCGCTTGCGCCGCGACGCCAGCGTCTGGTTGATCTGCACCGTGCCCCGTTCGAATGCGAGGGCGCAGCCGGTCAGGTAGAGGAGCCACAGGCGCGCCTTTGGCGCACCGACTTCCGCGATTGCCTCATCCAGCCGTGCGTGCAGCCGGTCCGCCCAGATGCGGCAGGTGCGGCCATAATGTTCGCGCAGGTTCTCGACGTCGTGCACCTCGAAGCCATAGCCTTCGAGATTTTCGACCGTCATGCCGAGATGGTCGAGTTCGCCGCCCGGAAAGATGTATTTCACCAGTGCCAGATGTTCGGCGCTCTTGCGCCCGAATGTCTTCTTGTTGCGCTTCATGCGCCGCGTGATCGCGTGGTGCAGATAGAGTCCGCCGGGCTTGAGCAACCTGTGCACGCTGGAAAAATACGTATCGTAGTGCGCAATGCCCACTGCCTCGAACATGCCGATCGACGAAATCTTGTCGAACTGGCCTTCGAGATGTTCATAGGATTTGACGTGGATCGTGATCTTGTCGTCGAGACCTTCCGCCTTGATCCGCTCGCGGGCAAGCGCGGTCTGCGCCTCCGATAGCGATACACCCGTGCCGGTCACGCCGTAATGCTTGGCCGCATAAATCAGCATCGCACCCCAGCCGCAACCGATATCGAGCAGCCGGTCGCCCGGCTGCAGCCGCAGCTTGCGGCAGATGAGCTCGAGCTTGTCGGCTTGCGCCTGATCGATGCTGTTGGCCCAGTCGGTGAAATAGGCGCAGGTATAGACCATGCGCTCATCGAGGAAGAGCTGGTAGAAGGCATTTGACACATCGTAGTGATGGGTGATCGCCTCCTTGTTCGAGCCGCTGACAAAAGGATCCTTGCCGCCGAGGCCGGAATTGCCGGACTTGCCGCCACCAAGGAGCAGCGAAGGGACGTCTTTCAGCAGTTGCCATTTCGGCAGGCTCTTCAGCCGTTGCTTGAATTTTCCCTTCGGCCCGCGCTCGACGAGATCGAACAGCGTGCCGTTCTTCACATCGATCTGGCCGGATACCCACAATTCGACAATCGATCCGATATTCGGCTTCAAGGCGATCTGGCGCACGGCCATCGGATCATTGATGGCGAGCACTGGACCGCCGGTCTTGCCAATGCGCGTCCCATCCCACAGTTCCACGGCAAATTGCGGCTCGATTACGCCGATCACCGTGCGGATGATCCGCGCCGCCCTGTCTTCAGCTGCCATTCCTTGCTCCCAGAGACCAGGCGCCGTGAAACCCTGCGCGCCGGGTGCGTTGCGAAAATCAATATCCTTGGCTTATGGCCGCCCGCCGCCATTTGCAACCCATCCAGGAATGGCGCTGATTTTTTCTCTTGAATCGCGCTCAAAGACACCCCATTCTTCTTACGTGTTCAACGAATGAAAAGGAGGTGATCCGATGTCTCGTGATTTCGCAAACTGCCACAAGGCGTCTGATGCTTTCCATCGGGGATCGTCTCTCCGTTGAATAAGCACCCTGGCGAGAGCCGGGGAAGAAGGCCAAACGACAGCTTTGTGCCAGACGGAATTGCGGGGCCACCCTTCGGGGTGGCCCTTTCCGTTTATGCCGCGCGCCGACCCGTGATCTGAAATCCGATGGCCTTCATCACCGCCATGGTCGTTGCAAGCGTGGGATTTCCATGCTCGCTTAATGACCGATAAAGCTGCTCGCGGGACAAGCCGGTCTGGCGGGCTATGTGTGTCATGCCCTTTGACCTCGCCACCACGCCCAACGCTCTCGCAATATAAGCCGCGTCGCCTGTCTCAAAAGCATCGGTGAGAAATACTTCAATCGCTTCATCGGACTTCAACGCGTCAGCAGGATCGTAGTCATATAGCTTCATGGTCATCATCGTCCTTCCATTCCATTGCCAAGCGCTTCGCGTCTCGAATATCGCGCTGCTGTGTGCTCTTGTCGCCGCCACACAGGAGGGTGACAATCTCCTGGCCACGGCGCTGAAAGTAGACCCGGTAACCGGGACCGAATTGAATTCGCAACTCGCTGACGCCACCACCGATTGGCGCAACGTCGCCAGCCAATCCATTCGCCAGACGGAATAGTCGGGCGGCGATGGCTGCCCTCGCTCTCTCGTCCTTCAGCTTTCTTTCCCACGTCCGGAACGTCTCTGTCTGCTTTATGTATATCATGAAATGTATTTTTTAAATCACAGATTATCAATCTGGGAATATTATATCTCTGAGCCCGCGCAAGCCACCAACGCCAGATTGAACGCTCGACCCTTTGCTCTTTGCCAATTTGGTGTTACCAAGATTCCGCCTGAATAGGGTGCATTTTGCCTCAATTGAAGGCAGCTTCCTCTGAAAGACTGAACAATGTCGGTTGCTTTAGCCCAAAACGCTGCGTCACGGCGCGCCTGGCGTGATGAAATCGTTGCGATGCTCGCGCTGAGCTGGCCGATGATTCTGACGAATCTTGCCCAGACCGCGATGACAGCGACCGACGTCATGATGATGGGGTGGGTAAGTGCTGACACGCTGGCCGCCGGTGCGCTCGGCACCAATCTCTATTACATGCCGATGATCTTCGGCCTCGGTCTGATGCTGGCAACATCGCCGATGATGGCAAAGGAGCTCGG
This sequence comes from Hyphomicrobiales bacterium, assembly GCA_900473175.1. Taxonomy (GTDB): domain Bacteria; phylum Pseudomonadota; class Alphaproteobacteria; order Rhizobiales; family Rhizobiaceae; genus Phyllobacterium. The sequence goes on from UCKM01000022.1 coordinate 123,697, forward strand.
CCGCAACAGGTTCACGGTTCGCGAGATCCGGCGCACGGTCCGCCAGGGCTTCTGGATCGCCGCAGCCATATCGGTACCCATCTGGCTCTTCCTTTGGAACACCGAGCCGATCCTGCTTGCCTTGGGCCAGGAACCTGTCCTTGCCGAACAAGCCGGTCACTATATGCGCGCCTTGCAATGGGCCGTGCTGCCCTTCTACTGGTATATCGTACTCCGCTCATTCATCGCTGCCCTGGAGCGCCCGGGCTGGGCCCTGGTCATCGCTCTTTTCAGCGTGGCCTTCAATGCACTCGCCAATTGGTGCCTGATCTTCGGTAATTTGGGCTTTCCCAAGCTCGGCATCGTCGGATCGGGCATTGCGACTGCACTCTCATCGCTGATGATGTTTGCCGGCCTTGTCATCGTCATCCTGCGCGACAAGCAATTCCGCCGCTACCACCTGTTCGGCCGTTTCTGGCGTGCTGACTGGCCCCGCTTCTCCGAGCTGCTGCGTCTCGGTCTGCCAATCGCGGCGATCCTGACGTTCGAAGTCACCATCTTCAATGCCGCCGCCTTCCTGATGGGTCTGATCGGCGCCGATTCGCTCGCCGCTCACGCCATTGCCATTCAGATCGCCGCGATCGCCTTCATGGTGCCGATGGGCTTCGGTCAGGCGGCGACCGTGCGTATCGGGCGCGCCTACGGCGCGCAGGATCGCGATGGCATCAAGCGTGCCGGCTGGGTGGCCTTTGCCGCCGGCACCGGCTTCATGGGCCTGACTGCGCTCTTGATGCTTGTGGCGCCTCATCAACTGATCAGCGCGTTCGTCGACATCGACGATCCCGCCAATGCCAGCGTCATTTCGCTTGCCGTATCGTTCCTTGCCTTTGCCGCGCTGTTCCAGATATTCGATGGCGGGCAGGCAGTCGCCAGCGGCATGTTGCGCGGGCTGCATGATACGACTGTGCCAATGATCTATGCCGCCATCGCCTATTGGGGCATCGGCCTGCCTTTATCCGTCGGTTTCGGTTTCTGGCTTGACATGAAAGGCGCCGGCATCTGGCTCGGGCTGGTCTGCGGCCTCGCCGCTGCAGCGATCCTTCTGGTCAGCCGTTGGCTGCGCCGTGAGCGCCTGGGGATCGAGATCATCCGGCACTAGCCCGTGTGACCGCTCTCAGAAATCGATCGTCCGGCCCTTGATCTCCCAGTCGCCGTAGCGCGCCGGGTCCTTGCCGCCGCGCCCGCCAATCTCGCGCGGCTCCCCGGCATGGTCCTTCTGGGACTTGCGCCGCGCCTCCGCCTCCTTCAGCGCCCGCTGGGCGGCTGGCGGCAGTTGCTCGAAAGTCGGACTGGGTCGCTGGTCGTCATTGTCGGCTGGCGGCGTCTTTGAGGTCTGCGCATCGGTCATGTCATACTCATCATTGAAGCTTGCTCAATAAAACACCATCATATAGCGGATGATGGCCAACAAAAGAAAGATGGGAGGGACATTGCCATGAACGTGATGCGCACCGGGATGCTGCTTGCTTTCATGACTGCCCTGTTCATGGGCGTCGGCTTTCTCATCGGCGGCACAGGCGGCATGATGATCGCCCTGGTCATCGCTGCCGGAATGAACCTTTTCAGCTACTGGAACTCCGACAAGATGGTGCTGAACATGCACCACGCCGTCGAGATAGACGAAAGCAATGCGCCGGAATATTTCGGCATCGTTAGGGATCTCGCCGCCAATGCCGGCCTGCCCATGCCGAAAGTCTATCTGATCCAGAATGACCAACCCAATGCCTTCGCCACCGGCCGCAATCCGCAGAACGCGGCGGTCGCCGCCAGCACAGGCCTGTTGCAGCGCCTGACGCCGCAGGAAGTCGCCGCTGTGATGGCGCACGAGCTGGCGCATATCGAACACCGCGATACGCTGACGATGACGATCACCGCCACACTCGCCGGAGCCATCTCCATGCTCGGCAATTTCGCCATGTTTTTCGGAGGCGGCAACCGCGAAAACAACAATCCGCTCGGATTCATCGGAGTTCTTGTCGCCATGATCGTCGCGCCCTTTGCCGCCATGATCGTGCAGATGGCCATCAGCCGCACCCGCGAATACGCCGCTGACCGGCGCGGCGCGCAGATCTGCGGCAACCCGCTGTGGCTTGCTTCCGCCTTGAACAAGATCGCCCGCGGCGCCAAGCAGATCGTCAACGAGGATGCCGAGCGCAACCCGGCTTCCGCGCCGCTGTTCATCATCAACCCGCTGAGCGGCCAGGGCGCCGACAATCTGTTCTCGACCCATCCGAGCACGGAAAACCGCATCGCCGCGCTTGAAGCGATGGCGCAGGAATTCAGCCAGGCACCGGCGCCGAAACCCGCACGCCAGGCACCCTCTGAGGACGACGAGCCGCGAGACGACAGACCCACGCCCTGGGGCCGTGATGGCGCCAGCCGCAAAGGCCCATGGGCATGAGCGTCGAGCGTGGCACCAAGCGGAATTTCGGCAACAAACCAAAACCGGCACATGTGATGGACGCGGAGGACCGGCCCGGCCTTGCCGCCCGCCAATGCGCAACGCGCCTGCTTGGCGCCGTCATCGAAAAACATACCTCACTCGACGGCCTCACCGACACCAGCAATGGACATCCGCAATACATGGCGCTCGATGATCGCGACCGGTCGCTGGTACGCGCCATCCTTGGCGCCGCCTTGCGCAACCGCGGCACGATTGAGGCGGCGATCAGTCAGCTGATCGACCGGCCATTGCCGGAGAATGCTGTCGCCTTGCGCCATCTTCTGCATGTGGCCGCAGCACAGATTCTCTATCTCGACCTGCCGGACCGCGCCGCTGTCGATCTCGCGGTGACGGCCGCCAACAACGATCCGCGCAACCGCCGTTTCGCATCGATGGTCAATGCGGTTTTACGGCGGCTGTCGCGCGAAAAGGAGAATTTCAGCACCGGTACGGCGGGTAACGTTCCGGACTGGTTCGAGAGCAGCCTGGTTGCGGCCTATGGCAAGGAAAAGACCGCCGCCATTTTGAATATCCAGGCGAAGGAGCCGCCCATCGATCTCACGGTCAAGGGCGATCAGGCGGAATGGGCGAAGCTGCTTGGCGGCATCGCCTTGCCGACGGGTTCGGTGCGCCTTGCCAGCGTCGATGGCGCCCTGACCAGCCTTCCGGGCTTTGCCGAAGGCGAATGGTGGGTGCAGGACACCGCTGCCAGCCTGCCCGCCAAGCTATTCGGCGACATCAAGGGCAAACGCGTCGCTGACCTTTGCGCCGCGCCCGGTGGCAAGACCGCCCAGCTTGCATTCGCAGGCGCAAACGTTACCGCCCTCGACCTTTCCCGCAACCGGCTGAAGCGGCTGCGTTCCAATCTCGAACGCCTCCAGCTGACCGCCGAGACCGTTGAAGCCGATCTCGCCGCTTACGAGCCTACCGATCCGTTCGACGCGATTCTGCTCGACGCCCCCTGTTCGTCGACCGGTACTGTGCGCCGACACCCGGACGTGCCTTGGACCAAGACGCCGGAGGACATCGCCAAGCTGGCGAAGCTGCAGGCCAAGCTTCTTGACCACGCGGTCACGATCGTGCGTCCGGGCGGCATCGTCGTCTTTTCCAACTGCTCGCTCGATCCGCTTGAGGGCGAGACCGTTGCCAGAGACCTCCTTGCCAAGAACCCGGCGATCGAACTCGTGCCGGTTACCGCCGATGAAGTCGGCGGCCTTGCCGAACTCATCACCAGGGAAGGGTTCGTCCGCTCGACCCCCGCCGATCTTGCGCATGAGAATCCGGCGCTCTCCGGCATGGATGGCTTCTTTGCGGCACGATTCCGCCGAAAATACTAGGCCGCAAACTCATAAAT
>UCKM01000005.1:0-408003 GCA_900473175.1 Hyphomicrobiales bacterium
CAAACTTGCTCTTAGCCATAGCTGTCGTTCTCTCGTCATCACAACCGACCTAGCGCCGGTACCATGTTTGTAGCTCAGACGAGACAGCAAGCCGTCCGTCAGCACAGTCATCCGCTCGATCGAAAGGATCGGCCGGATTCAGTTGCCCAAGCTTGCTCGTTCATATGGAAAACACATGAGCGAAGTACAATGCTCAAGACAAAAATCGAAGAGCACCTCTGCGCGCTATCGCGTGCATGCGGTGCCCCTCTCAAATCTGGAGCGGGTAGCGGGAATCGAACCCGCATATTCAGCTTGGAAGGCTGCTGCTCTACCACTGAGCTATACCCGCACATCATGGCGTCCGGTTCCGGCAGTGGTGGAGGGGGTTGGATTCGAACCAACGTAAGCCAAGCTAACGGATTTACAGTCCGTCCCCTTTAACCACTCGGGCACCCCTCCGGTCACTGCCGATGGAACCGCACCATTTGGCACTCTGCAATCAGACCGCCAAACATCCGTCCTGGCTGCTGCTTGCGGAGGGCCTTATGCCGACTAGGCTACGTGGTGTCAACACTTCACTGCAGAAAATGAATGGCTTGTGGAAACAGGCTGAAGAAATGTGCTGCGGAAACGGCCAAACCCTGCAATTTCAGCGATATGTATGTATCGCCCAAAGCGCCAAACGAGTATATGTCGCGCCATGACCGATCAAAAATCCTCCCGCACGCCCAAAGATTCACATTACGCGACGCTGCGCCGCCAGTTCCGCGACCAGAAGGCAGGAGGTCCGCCGCAACAGCAGCGCAGCAAGCGCCCTGCAACCGAAGGTACTCAGGCTCCGGAAGGTCTGGTGCGGCTTTATGGCCTGCACACGGTTCGCGCCGCCCTCGATAATCCGGCACGTCAGATCAAGCGCATGCTGGTTACGAGGAATGCGCTCGACCGGTTGGAGATCACTGATACCGACGCCCTGCCCTTTGACGTCGACATCGTCGATCCGCGCGCCATCGATCGCGAGACCGGGTCCGAGGCCGTGCATCAGGGCGTGATGATCGAGGTCCAGCCCTTGAAGGCGCAATCATTGAGGGCCCTGAAAGACAGCCCGCTGCTGCTGATCCTCGACCAGGTCACCGATCCGCACAATGTCGGTGCGATCATGCGCTCAGCCGTCGCGTTCGGCGCCGGCGCAATCATTACGACTGCGCGGCACAGCCCGCAGGAATCCGGGGTACTGGCCAAGGCCGCTTCCGGCGCCCTGGAGCTTATTGCGCATATCGAGGTCCGTAATCTCGCCGATGCGATCGGCGAATTACATGAACTCGGCTTCACCACAATCGGCCTCGATTCGGAAGGCCCCCTCGAACTCGAGAAGACAATGTCAGCGGACCGCATCGCGCTTGTCCTTGGCGCCGAAGGCAAGGGACTGCGGCAAAAGACGCGTGAGACGGTGACGCACCTTGCTCGCCTCGACATGCCGGGCGCGATCAAATCGCTGAACGTTTCGAACGCTGCCGCAATATCGCTCTATGCCGCGCAGCGGTTCCTGAGCGCGAAGCCCAGTTAAAAAACCGACAGATTCGAATATAATCCGCATCAGCGGTGTTCATTCTGCTCCGGCCTGCTTCGGGCACGGCCGGTCGATGGAGCACACAGATGCTGCGGAACAGCAGAGATTCGTTCGGATTGGTGTCGATCCTGTTTCACTGGATCATCGCGCTGATTTTCCTCGGTCAGATTTTCCTCGGTTATCTGATGGTGCGCACCAGCGATTTCACGCTCCAGTTCAACCTCTTCCAATGGCACAAATCCTTCGGCTTCCTCATCCTCGGCCTTTCGGCGCTGCGACTCATCTGGAAGTTTTTGAATGTGCGCCCGCGTGACCCGGAAACGATGCCCCCGATCGAACGCGTTGCGGCGCACGCTGCTCATGTTCTGCTCTATTTGAGCCTCTTCATCGTACCGCTGACCGGCTGGGCGGTAGCTTCAAGTTCGCCGCTGCAGATACCGACATTCATGTTCAATCTTTTGGTCGTTCCGCAACTTCCGATCACGATTTCGGATAGTGCCGAGGCTTTTTGGTCGGCGAGCCACGCCTGGCTGGCTTACCTCTCCAGCGTCGTCGCCGCAGCACACATCCTTGCGGCGCTCCACCATCATTTCTGGAAACGCGATGCAATCTTGATCCGAATGCTGCGCTCACGCGTTGTGGGTACTGGCAGCAAGCATGCAAACTGACAGGATTTTATCATGATGACCAACACACTGATTTCGACAGCGATGCGGGTGGGCCTCATAGCCACCCTTGCCTACGCTCCACTGGCCGCACAGGCGGACACGCTCGCCGAAGTGGCGGGCCGCTACAAGATCCAGTCTTCGTCCCGGGTAGGCTTCACCGTCTCGCAGGTCGGCGGAGGCGGCATCACCGGAGACTTCAAGAAGTTTTCCGGTGTATTCTCGCTTGATAATTCGAACATAGGCCGATCCGTCATCGACTTTACCCTCTATCCGGAAAGCGTCTCGACCGGTCAGGCCCGCGTCGAAAATTTTCTCCGCTCGGATGCGGTCTTCGATTCGGCCAACTTTCCAACGATTACCTTTAAATCCACGCAGATAACCCAGACCAGCCCGGATACGGCCGAAGTCGCTGGCATCCTGACGGCTCGTGGAAAAAGTGGCCCAGCAAGTTTTCAGGCCAACCTCGCCGATCATGGCAAGAACTCGATTACTTTCCGTGTCCAAGGCAAGATCATGCGCTCGCGCTATGGCATGGATGTAGGCACGCCGATCTATTCCAATGTCGTGCAATTCGACATGACGATCCGCGGCCAGCGTTCATAACCACCATCTGCCGCCTGGACCGCGCTCACAATGCCCTTGCCGCCGCCCTTCCCGCGGTCCGGCCCGAGAAGATGCAACCACCGAGGAATGTACCTTCAAGCGAATTGTAACCATGCATGCCGCCGCCGCCGAAGCCCGCCGCCTCCCCCACGGCGTAGACCCCGGGCAGCGCGTCGCCATCGGCTTTGAGTACCCTTGCGTCGAGGTCGGTTTCGATCCCGCCGAGCGATTTGCGCGTGAGGATATTGAGCCGCACCGCGATCAGCGGTCCATGCTTCGGATCCAGTATCTTGTGCGGCGGGGCCACACGTACCAGGCGGTCGCCAATATAGTTGCGTGCACCTCGTATCGCCGTGATCTGTGCATCCTTGCTGTAGGGGTTGTCGACTTCGCGGTCGCGCGCCTCGATTTGAGCCCGCAGTTTGCCTTCATCGATGAGATTGTCACCGGTCAGCGCATTCATGCGCCGAACGAGATCGGCAAGTTCCTTCTCAACAATGAAATCTTCACCATTGTCGAGAAAGGCTTGCACCGGCGCCGGTACGCCGCCTAATGCGCGCTTCAGCACTTGTAACCAACTCTTGGAGGTGAAGTCGGGATTCTGCTCGGAACCCGATAGCGTGAACTCCTTCTTGACGATCGTACGGTTGAGTACGAACCAGGAATAATCGAAACCGCTTTTCATGATGTGATCGAGCGTCGATAATGTATCGAAACCCGGCAGGCACGGCGCCGGCAATCGCATTCCGTCCGCATCGAACCAAAGCGACGAAGGTCCTGGCAGGATGCGGATTGCGTGGTTCGTCCAGATCGGATCCCAATTGTGCACGCCTTCGACGTAGTGCCACATGCGATCGCCATTGATCAGGTGAGCGCCGGCCCGTTCGGCAATGCCGAGCATCAGTCCATCGACATGGTCCGGCACGCCGCTGATCAAATGTTTCGGGGTTCCAAGGCGCCGCGGCCAGTTCCGGCGCACCAGATGGTGGTTACCGCCGATACCGCCACTTGCAACGATCACCGCCTGTGCCTTCAGGGAAAACGACGTGGCGACAAGACGTGAACTCGGCTCGCTGCGCTTGACGTTGCTTGGCACCAGCACTTCACCCTCCACGCCGTCCACAGCGCCTCCGCAGGTGCTAAGTGATGTCACGCGATGCCGAAAGCGAAAGGAAATCAGCCCTTGTTGGGCGGCGTCGCGCGTCCGGCGAACGAACGGTTCAACCACACCGACACCCGTCCCCCAGGTAATGTGAAAGCGTGGAACCGAATTACCGTGACCGGTTGCGAGCGCCCCACCACGTTCCGCCCATCCGACAATCGGAAACCAGCGCATGCCCTGCGCATGCAGCCATGAGCGCTTTTCGCCGGCCGCAAAATCGATATAAGCCTCGGCCCATTGGCGCGGCCAGTGATCTTCCTTGCGATCGAAACCGGCGGAGCCCATCCAATCCTGCAGGGCAAGCTCGCGCGTGTCCCTGATGCGCAGGCGCCGCTGTTCGGGAGAGTTGACGAAGAACAGGCCACCAAATGATCGCCAGGCCTGTCCGCCAAGTGTCTGTTCGGGCTCCTGATCGAGGATGATCACGTGTTTGCCGGCGTCCGCGAGTTCCGCCGCCGCAACCAATCCCGCAAGGCCCGCGCCGATGACGATGACATCCGCATCATATGCCATATCAGTTCTCCCCCGCGCATTTGTACCGAAATCGATGACCAGATCAACGCGTGAGCGGACTGCCAATCCAGCCCGGCGCAAGTTCAACGATTTAATTATCGGCGGTACGGGAGCTTAAATCCTCCCCAACCTTTTTCCTCTATGTTATAATGCTGATGGAACAAAATGCAGTCGATATAGTTAGGACGATATGAGCACAATTATTGACTATCTGCTTCCCTGCCTGGCGTCTTTTGCTCTCACCTATGGGATGCTTTATCTTTGCAGCATGCGACACGCGCCTGACCACTAGAGGGTTGCGCGCTCCGCGGTATTCCGCAACGATCAACTGACCCGATTCCAACGGGGCGCGGCCTATTTTTCAAGCGGAGTTCAGGGCCCCCCGCCGCCACAGTCAGCACACGTGGCCGAACAGACTTAGACGATAGTTCAATTCAGTTTCACTCGATTTCCATTAAACTCTCCAGTCAGCGGACAACCGAAAGGACACCCCTTGACTGGTTTCACGGCGCATCCCATGGGCCTGAACAGGAACTTCGTCAATCTGATTGAGGAAGTGGCCTCTGTTAAGAATCAGTCTGAGATTCGCGAACTGCTCACTCGCCTAGAAATTGCATTTGAGCTTAATTCTGTCGCCTATGTCGCCATCAACCTTCCCCGCATCACGGGTGTCGACCGATACGTCGCTGCAACCTATTCCAAATCCTGGATTGACCGCTACGACCAGCAAAACTATTGGCGCCTCGACCCCGTGTTGAGGGAAGGATTTTCGACAATTCTCCCGATCGATTGGGGGAAATTTGACGTGAGCACACCCGCCGTGCGCACATTTTTCGGCGAGGCGGCCGAATTTGGCGTGGGCCGACAGGGTCTGAGTTTTCCCGTTCGCGGCAAATATGGCGAAAAGGCACTGTTTTCGATCTCAAGCGATATCAAACTCTCAAGGTGGTTGCGTCTGGCGCCGCGTTGGATCCGGGATTTCCAGGTATTGTCTTACCACATCCACGAGATGGTTCTGCGGGCCGAAGGTATCCGCGAGCCCGACGTTAAGCTGACGCCGCGTGAACTGGAATGTCTGAAATGGTCGGCAGCTGGTAAATCGGCGGCTGAAATCGGCATCATCCTGTCCTTGAGCGAAAAGACTGTTCGATTCTATCAGGACCTGGCCCGCACCAAACTCGATGCGAAAAATCTTACCCACGCCGTAGCAAAGCTCTACACCTTCGACCTGCTTTGATGACCCAACCATACCGGAATTCTCCAGTATGGGCGCAATCATCCGCGTCGATTAAATTGTAGTGATAATGTAACCGGGGTGCTTTTATGATTTATGCAATCGGTGCCAATGAGCGTTTTTTGCATAACGATATTCTTGACCAGATGTTTCAGCTGCGAGCGCGCGTATTCAAGGATCGCCTGAACTGGGATGTCACAGTCATGAATGGTCGCGAGGTCGATAGTTTCGACGATTGCGACGCACTTTACTTGACATCGATCAACGAGCAGACCGGCAAGCTCCAGGGTTCGCTCCGGCTATTGCCAACGACAGGCCCTAACATGCTGCGCGATGTGTTCGGTGCGCTCCTGTCCGGCGGCGAAGTTGTACAAAGCCCGCTGATCTGGGAAAGCTCGCGCTTCTGCATCGATCCAGACTTGGCCGCACAGCCGGGTAGACTGAATAGTGTTACAACAGAACTATTCTGTGCTGTCGTCGAAGTGGGGCTGTTCGCCGGTCTCGAGACTGTTGTTTCGGTTTATGATGCGCGCATGGTCAGGATCTTTCGCCGCGCCAATTGGCCGGCCGAGCCGATCGGCGTACCTGTCCAGTTCGGCGAAGTACTTACCCATGCCGGTTTTTTCGAAATTACTCCCGAAGCGCGCCACCGTCTGGGCGTTGCAGGTGGACATCCCTTTCCTGTGGTAATCGGATTGCGTGCCTCGTCACCCACTCGAGTTCTCGCTGCGACCCAATCGAGTATCAGCGCATGAAAGCAAGCCGCAAGGAGACAGTTGAATATATCGCCGCCATGCTTCAGGAGCTGGCCGCGCTCGCCAAAAGCCATAAGCTGACATTTTTGGCATACCTCGTAGAAATGGCCTTTATCGAGGTCAATGATGCCGCCCGCATAAACCCGAGTGAGCGCAGGGCAACCTTCGATCCGAACACTCTCAATGGATCCGACCATACCTAGGTCAGATCTGTTGATATGATCAAAGCGGCTGTAAGCCGCATTGGCAAACCTCTTCGCCGCGGACGCCTGGCCTTCCCGTTTCTCGCGGCATGGTCCCGGCAGAAAGCGGCGCATACGTTTTTCAATCCGGCGAAGAGCCGGATCAAAAACGAGTATCCCCCTGCCGCTGCAGACGCCATTTCGTTCACACCAATAGGTCGTCACCCAATGGTATTCGACCAATTGCCAAGAGCGCGAAACGCCACAATGTGATTAGTTGCGTGTCATCCCAGGTCACAACCGGAGGGCACCGATGGAAAGATCGAACACTGAGCAACTTGAACGGATGGCAGCGGCACAAAAGATCAAGAATGAACTGGAGCATCTGAGGGCGCTCTCGACGACGGCCGGGTGTTTCTCGGTGAACCTAGCCATCACGATCGCATTGGCGGAGGCGGATCTGCAGATCGCACGTTCAAACAGAGCCGCTTCGAGCAGCCAGACCTAGCGACAGCCGCCGCATCGGCCAAATCCGGATCTGTAAGCAATAATCGTGAATTAAGCTAACGCGGCTAATATCTGTTCGAGTTCATCGAGCTGATACGGTTTGCGCAGGAGCGGTCGCCCCGAGTATTCCGGCTCCATATCTTCCTGGGCATAGCCCGAAGAGAAAACAAAGGGGATTTGTCTGTCCTCGAGCAGCTGTGCAATCGGAAATGCCTTCTCGCCATGGAGCGAGACATCGAGAATCGCAATGTCGAACGCCATGCCGGCTGCCATTTGCTTTCCTTCGCTCAATGTCGACGCCACGCCGACGATCTCGTAGCCAAGGTCACTCAGCATGTCCTGAATCAGCATTGCGAGAAGACTATCGTCTTCGACAACGAGAATTCTTGCGCCTTGTTTCACTCTTCGATCATCCCTTGTTGATCTCGCTTCTCGGGGTCCGTATGGCACCCTCATATTCCGAGGACGTCTTTCAGTTTCGACGCCAGTTGTTCGATTGTGAAAGGCTTCGGCAACAGAGCGACACCGTGATCGAGAACGCCATTGTGGACGATCGCGTTGCGCGTATAGCCAGTGGTAAACAGGACCTTCACCTCCGGCCGTTTCTGCCGAACGACGTCCGCAAGCTGGCGTCCATTCATTTCCGGCATGACGATGTCGGTAAACAGCAGATCGATACGAGGAAGCAATTCCAGCTGCTGAAGCGCTTCCCCGGAATTGCCCGCCTGGACTGCAGTATAACCCAGCTCGCGCAAGGCATCGACTGTCATGTGCCTTACTTGCTCCTCATCTTCGACCACCAGAACGATTCTGGTGCCATCCAATATTGGCATTGGCTCATTCGATAACGATCCCTGCCCTAGCGCGCGCGTATCGCCAATATAGCGCGGCAGGTAAATCTTGACGGTCGTGCCGCGGTCGATCTCCGAATAGATTTTGATGTGCCCACCAGTTTGCTTGATATAGCCGTAGACCTGGCTCAAGCCCAAGCCCGTGCCTTTTCCGGGTCCCTTGGTGGTGTAAAACGGATCAAACGCCCGTTCGATCACGTCTTTCGACATGCCAGTTCCCGTATCGGTGATGCTGAGCATGACATATTGCCCTGGTTTGACCTCCTCATGCAGCCGCGCGTAGCGGTCATCAAGCTCGGTATTGGCGGTTTCAATGGTCAGCTTCCCGCCATCCGGCATAGCGTCGCGCGCGTTGATACACAGATTGACGATGGCATTTTCGAGCTGGCCAAGATCGGCATGGGCCTTCCATAATCCGCCGCCTAGGACGGTTTCGATATGAATGTGCTCGCCGATGGTACGGCGAAGCAATTCCGACATTCCGCCAACAAGTTTGTTGCCATCGATAAGCTCGGGCGCGAGCGGTTGCAGGCGCGAGAAGGCCAACAGACGCGCCGTCAACGTTGCCGCCCGCTGCGCACCCTCCTTGGCATTTTGAAGGGATTGGACGAGACGCGGATCTTCGTTTCCGCTCAGGCGGCGCGTTGCCATGTCGAGACTGCCGATGATGATCGCCAGCATATTGTTGAAGTCGTGCGCAACGCCGCCGGTCAATTGACCGATCGATTCTATTTTTTGCAGCTGCCTGACTTTCTCTTGAGAAGCGCCGTGCTCAGCAATTTCGGCTCGCAATTGCGCGGTCCGTCGCTCCACCTTTGTCTCCAGCGTCTTCGCGGCATTTTCCAGTTCCCCCTGAAGGTGCATTTGCTGATCGTGCGCAGCGATTACCCCTTCCATGAGGGCAACGATGATAAAGCCATTGCACAGGAAACCGATCAATGAAGCCCATTGCAAAGCAGAAGCAGGAAGAATCGCTTCGGGCGGATCAACAAAAAAGTACTGTGCGAGAAATGCCGACAGCAACGTCGCGACCACGCCCGGGCCCCACCGGCCCAAAAGACTTGCCAGCAGTATCGCGGGAAAGAACATGAGGAAATTTACGCCGTCGATGAAATAGCCGAGCCACACCCGCGCGACGAGTGAAATGGTGACGAGTAAAACCGCGATCGCATAGCCCAGTAACGGTCGCAAACGAATTGGATCAGTCGCAACGAGCAGATTCATTCTGCGCCCTCGGAATCATGGCTTCATGCTTTGCTAGAATAAAGTCTCAGATTGCATAGGATCCGCATAGGGGCAAGCATCCTGTAAGTCCCGGTAGCATGGCCAACGGCGGTGGACTTGTCGCGCGGACAACTCGCAAATAGGGCAACATTGGTGTTTAACTGACGAGGCCGTTGATGCGCACGGCCAGCATGTGGCCAACCCACGCAGCCGCGAGCGAGAAAGCGACGACCGCTCCGAGATAAAGCGCACCGCCAATCAAGTCGCCTTGAATCATCAGCATGAATGTATCGAGGCTCATGGCCGAAAAAGTGGTGAAGCCACCGCAGATACCGCGCATGACGAACTGGCGGCCCGCAGGGCCAACAAGCCAACGCCCGTCAGGTCCGGTCAGTGTCGCGAAGGCCATGATGACGAACGATCCGACAACGTTCACGAAAGCCGTTGCCCAAAGTGCACTTTCGCCAAATCGCGAGACAATGACGACAGCTGACAAGAAGCGTAGCAAAGATCCAATAGCGGCACCGCATCCGACCGCGAGATATAGCCGACGCACGTCTACCGCACGCCGATTGCCCAACGCGATCATCGCGCCCCCATCAATTGGATCATCGAGAAGCCCGTGCCGACCGCGATCACGCAAAGCACCGACGATGCGACAACATAGAAAAAGGCCTGACGGTGTTCACCGTCCAAGGTCAGGTTGATCGTTTGCAGGCAAAAGGACGATACGGTCGTATAGCCGCCCAGTAGGCCGACAACGACAAAGTCGCGAAACATAGCCCCAGTAAATAGGCCTGATGACTCATTACTCAAGCCCGCTACCAGTCCAATAACAAAAGCGCCGCTGACATTCACGACAAACGTTCCCCACGGAAAGGTTCCGCCGAGGCGCCCGCCAACAAGACCTGAAAGAAAGAAGCGTGCCACCCCGCCGATAAATCCGCCGGACAACACGAGGACACACGCTTCTAGACTCATGAAAGGACTTCCAAAACAGGGAGTAATCAGAACTAGATATTTGCTCTGTGCGATTGCTGCAACAGACTTTGAAGAAGTCACTCGATCTCAAGCGCCTGAGAAGTCTAGGGTAAGGAGGCTGATATGCGGCAAGAACGCATCGCGCAAGTGTTTATGGGCGGAGTTGACATAACGCATATCGTTCTCGGACACGCTTCGCCTGTTACAATGCGCTGGCATCGGGACCGCAATCACCCTAGGGTCACCACATGAAGATCGCTGAACTTATTACATTGATGACGTTTGTCCTGATTGCTGTTTCCGCGACGGCTGCTCACGCGCAATCGGCGGAGCAAATAAAGCAGCTAGCCATAACAGGAGCGCAGATGGCGGGCGGTACGGCGCGGATGGCCACCGACGTTTGCCAGATCGACCAGGAACTGATCACGGCCTACAAGGAACGTGCGCGCAAGGCCTACGCTGCAGACGACAACTTCGAGGGTGACTGGATCATCGGCTGGAACGACAAGCAACACACCATCGACGATATTATCAAACTCCAGACGAGCAATCCGGACGAATATGCGCTGCAGAAATCCGAAACATGCGCAATGATCAACAATGAGCTGAAGCTGTAAGGCGGATTGTGGCACGGCCCTTCATACCCAATCAACTGAACAATGCCGTGGTTTCGCATGAAACGGGTGGTCCAACGCTCTGACGAGTGCAACGATTAGCAATCGTAGGCTCACTCAAGCAGGATCGATCATGGAACATTTGTTAGCCGGTATGCACACATTCGCCGCCCAACGCGGCGATGGGTTGCTTCCCGAACTCGCAAAGGCGATGAGTAGACCACCTGGACCCCATTACGCCGTTAACACCCGTCTGCGAGAGTGCGACAACGTGCGGCAAATGGATTTCAAGGTGTTGTCACTATCACCCTACCCTTCATATTCGGGTGAAACCGGCAATAATATTCAACCGATTGCGCCTTCTCAAGAATGAGGGTGGCGGATTTCCCCGCCGGGATCATGACGTCCCACCCGCCTTTCACGGTTGCGGTGTGTGCCAAAATATCCCTGTTGATCCATTCGATGGCGTCACCAACCCTTGCGTTGATCGTCTTCGGCGAAAAAACCAGCTTGTCGATCGTCACCTGAATAGTCT
This sequence comes from Hyphomicrobiales bacterium, assembly GCA_900473175.1. Lineage (GTDB taxonomy): Bacteria > Pseudomonadota > Alphaproteobacteria > Rhizobiales > Rhizobiaceae > Phyllobacterium. Next base: position 11,379 of record UCKM01000005.1, read on the forward strand.
CGGCCTGTGCAGCAGCAACAGCCAGAACGACTGCCAACAGGCCGCACCCCAGAGGGCGCCTGAACCCCGCAAACGGATGGATTTTCATTTGAGTTCGGCCGCGACATGCTCGGCATGCTGCTCGTGGCCCTGAAATATTTTCAGCCCCGTCTCAAGCAGAGTCTTAAGTTCGGCATTGCTTGCTGATGGAATGAGAAGCGTTTCGAGTGCGCCATTCACCTGCTTATGGTAGGCGATTTCGTTCTCGACATAGGCCTTGTCAAACGCTGCGCCGCTGAGCTTGGCAAGTTTGCCTCGTTCCGAGGCGGCCGCCTTGGTCAGCGCCTGGCTGGTATCATTGTCTTGCGGTGTAACCTTGAGTTTCTTGACGAGATCGAGTGCTTGCTTGTTCACGGCTTCGTGGTCGCGGACCATGTCATTGGCAAAGCCAACGACCTTGCTGTTCTTCGATTTCTTGATCGCCTGCTGCGCCGCTTCGATGTCGATTGTGCCCGCAGTATAGGCGATGTGCGCGATCTGCGGATCCGTCGGCTTTTCAGCGGCTTGTGCCAAAGGCGCGCCGAGCAGGCCGAAAGCCGCAATAGCAGCGATTTTTCGAGAAAACATGATATCCCTCCTTTGCCTCGCCGAATGGCGGGAATTGTTTCCAACAGACAATTATTGGATGTCGGCAGACGGAAAGGGTTCCCCAATTATTCTGAAAAGCCGAGACGCTTCATGACCGCCACAGTCAGCCGTTCGCACCGCCGTCCTGCAAATGGGAATGCATCAAGCAATACCGGACCGATCTCTTCGTCCAATTGTCTACGCACGAGATGCCTCGCCCGGTGCAGCCGCGTCTTTACGGTTTCTGGCCGTATAGCGAGGAGTCTGGCCGTTTCATCGATACTCAGCCCCTCGATCACCCGGGCGACGAAGACAATGCGGTATGCATCGGGCAATTTATCCGTCGCCTGTTCAACAAGGTGCAGTAGTTGTCGCTGAGCCATAACCCGCTCCGGATCATCGGTTGTCCTCAGTGGAAATTGAATAATCGTGGCGTCTTCGACGCATCTCGCCGCGACAGCAGCCGTCCGCCGCCGTTTGCGCAATCTGCCAAGAGCTTCGTTGATCACAATACGGGAGAGCCAGGTAGCGAGTGACGAATCGCCACGAAAAGCATTGAGGTGCGAAAAGGCGCTCAGATATGCCTCCTGCAGGACATCTTCGGCTTCACTATCATTTCGCACGATGCCTCGGGCAATCCGGTAGAGCCGGCGATTGTGCGTACGCATGATGGCCCGAAAAGCCTCGCCGTCGTGGGCTAGAGCGCGTCGGACGAGTTGAACGTCGCCTGATTGGTCCTGGAAGTCACATTCGTTAGTCGGCGTTGCTCGCATCGCAATCTCCTAAAACCTTTAGATGCTGCTCACGCAAAAACGTTCCCGAACATATCCGGGCTGCGAGAGATCTACGCACACAGCGTCATTTCCCGATCGAACGCTCCTGGGACTCCTCGCCGATAAGGCAGTTGTAAGGCCGCCGGTATTGCGCCGATACGCGTGCAACCGGTTGCTCCGGGACCCGACTCAGCTTTATCCCCGCGATTTCGAAAACAAGTTTGTTGCGGATGGCCTCGGCGAACTGGCTCATGTCTGTGACCTTCAGTAAAAATGCCCCATCTCCACCAACGACACACGCTTCGTAGTAAGCATCAAGATCCGGGATCGACGCCGAATCTGGCGCGGTCTCCAGCATGATCGGAAGACCATCGACGGTGATACCATCCGCTATGGCCGCATTGCGGGCAACAGGCACCGGAGCCCCCGCATTGTTGGGTCCGTCACCAGAAATATCGATGACCCGGCGGCTGGCTCGAAATTCATTGGTTCGAATAAGTTCTCGCGCGTAGGCCAGCGCATTTGAGATTGAAGTAAAGGATATCCGTCTTATCGGCTGCTGGCGCAACTCTTCGGCAAATTGAGCGGCCGATTGCGTACCGTCAATCACTCTCCACGGCACCACCTGAACAGCCGCGCCACCCCATTCGACGAATGTCACCGCCGTTTTGCCCAGCGGTCCGCCACGGACGGCTCTTACGACGTCAGGACTCTGAAAGGCCTTCACATAGCCTTCCCTTTGAACCCTCTGCTCTTCGATGTCCATTGAATAGGAAACATCAACGGCAATCACCAGTTCGAGATCGACGGCCATGGGAAATTGCTGGGCAAAGGAACTTCCGCTTAAAGCAAAAAACGAGGCAATAACCGCCCACCGGCGTCTCATTAGCGTGATCCTCAGTCACCTTATGGCGAGTGCCCGAACATACCAGCAATTGGTGTGCCATCTAACAGCTTGTTTCAGATGACTCAGTCACATGCGACGCCCAAGAAACCCCACGATTGTCGGGTACTGGCTTTGCATTTCGATCTCATTTATTAGAAGGCACCTCGCCGCCGCCCAAACTCTAACAAAGACGAGCCTTATGATTAAGCCCATTGCATTTTATCTACCACAATTTCATCCCGTTAAAGAGAACTCGGAATGGTGGGGCGCTGGCTTCACTGAATGGACCAACGTAGCAAAAGCTCGACCAAATTTTGAGGGCCACTATCAACCGCAGATTCCAAAGGATCTTGGCTTTTATGATTTGCGCATGCCGGAGACGATGGACGCCCAAACAAAGCTGGCCAAGCAGAACGGCATCCATGGCTTCTGTTTCTATTATTACTGGTTTTCCGGGCGCAGGATTCTTGAAACGCCCATAGACGTTTTTGTAAAAAACAAGATCGATATGCCCTTCTGTTTCTGTTGGGCGAACGAAAACTGGACGAAGCGATGGGATGGTGGAAACAATGAGGTCCTGCTCGCCAATGAGCACACCGTCGAGAATGACAATCGTTTCATCGATGATGTCATACCCTTTATGCGGGACGAACGTTATATCCGGTACGACGGCCTGCCAATGATCGTCATTTATCGGCCAGATATTCTCACTGATTCCAAAGCAACCTTTGCGCATTGGCGCAAGCGCGCCAAGGAAGCTGGCCTGCCTGGCCTGTTTATCGCTTCCGTCGCTTTCTATGATATTTTCCATCCGGACGATTGGGGATGCGACGCACTGGTTGAGTTTCCGCCGCACCAATATGCCGGATATGCCGCATCGCGTACGCACCCGAAATTCACCAACCCTGATTTTGATGGCAAGATCATGGATTATAGAGCGGTTATGGCTCAATCCATCGACCGCCACGAGGACTTCCTTTTCTTTCACGGCGCAATGCCGTCCTGGGACAACACAGCCCGGCGCCAAAACGATCCGTTCACATTCATCAATTCCTCCCCGGAACTCTTCGAATTCTGGTTGCGACATCAGAGCGTAAAAACGCTGAACGATGATCGCAACAAGGAGAAGTTCGTTTTCATAAACGCCTGGAACGAGTGGGCCGAGGGGTGCCACCTGGAACCATGCCTGAAATATGGCCATCAGCATTTGGACGCGGTCCGCAGAGCAGTTGATGTGGACAGATACCTCGCACACGTTCCACCTCATGATTCAGCGATCGGCGCTATGGCGTCCATCGAGTCGTACCACATTGACGACTTCAGATATTATTCCAGTTTGGAAGATCGATACGGTGAAGCATTGCAAGAGATCCGTACATTGCGGGATTCGACGGCGCCCTTGGCTACCGCCTTGGCCAATCGCTTGAGGAACCGTCCCGTCGTATATAAAGCGATGCGGACCGGCTATCGTTGGGCACGCAAACTCCGGGGCCAATAATATGCGCGTTAATGGTGTGATTGCGCATTTTGATCCCTTTGGCGAAAGGTCGTCGAACTTCAGGACGCTTTTGCAGATCTTAAGATCAAACATTCAGGATGCCGTTATCGTGTCGACGGGCATTAGCGAGGCGGACGCTAAGTTTGCCCGGCAGCTTGGCTATGCACTGATCAGGCGCGGTAATATCGGCTACGATTTCATGAGCTACGCGGTGGGGTTTGATGCCATTCGTGGTGCACGCCCGGCGGCTAAAATTCTGTTCTGCAATGATAGTTTCTATATCTCTGATGAAGCCAAATTCGAAGAATCAATCAAAAAGATAATTCTCTCGAACAATCCAGCAACTTTCCTGTCGATCTCGAGCCAAATTGTGCGACATGGTCAGAGCTATCTTTTTGCTATTGACCGGTCCGTTTCGGACCTCCCCGCTTTCCGACGGTTTATGGGCAGTGTTCGCCCGCAGCCCACAAGGTTGCACGTCATTTACGCCTATGAACTCGGACTGGCTTCGTGCCTGAACAGCCTGAATGCGGACTTCTCATCGATTATTGATTCACGCAGTCTTGCCTCCAAATCACTGGATGTCCGCAAACGCGGAATAAATCCGACCCACGACTACGCCGATGAGATCGAGCAGCAATGTGGCATTGTAAAGTATGAGCGCCTCATCAAGAATCCGTTGCTGCTGACTGTTTCCACCCGCCTTGCCGAGATAGCCCAGCTGGCAAAGGCGCATTCGCCTTTGTCGGGTGCGCCGTTGGAAAGGGAGAAGCCTCCGGTCGTCGTCATTTGCCATTGTCACTATGAAGAAGTCGTCGACGAATTCATCTCGGTACTTGACCGGTTACCGGACGGGGCCCGCGTCTATGTTACTTCGTCAAATCCATCGGTGCTGGTGACCTTCAAGACCAGATGGCGAAGGAGGAACGTCGCTCTGGACGTGTTGGCGGTGGAAAACAAAGGCCGCGATGTCTTGCCTTTTCTGGAAGCGCTTCGCTTCCTCAACCTGGCCGATGACATCCCCATTTTGAAGATTCACGGGAAGCGCAGTCTCTACTCGCCACTGGGAGAGCAATGGCGGCACGATCTACTAGATGAGCTTATTCCGTCGGAAGAAGGGATTCGCACTATTGTTGGTCAGTTTGCGAACGCACCTCGCCTGGCAATGATAGGTGCAAACGGCTCTTATGTGAGTGATCAAGGATATTGGGGGTCCAACAAGGAACGCGTTGCAGGATTTATGAGATCGGCAGGTGTCCAGTCTCCGAAATCAGACGATCTTGGATTTTATGCTGGCACCATGTTCTGGATACGCTCCCAATGCGCCAACGAGATTCTTTCCCGCGTTGATTTTGACCAGTTTGAGACAGAAGGCGGACAAAGAGACGGGACATACGGACATGTGCTCGAACGGGCCATTCCGATGATGCTGCAAGCCAATGGCTGGATTTTGCGCGAGACGAATAGCGATGACGCGCTTCGGCCTTGCACGACGAGTGATCGAAAGTTGGTTTACTTTTAGTTCTGGTTTGTTGTGACGCCCTACTCTGTTCTACCGTCAGATCAGGTTGAGCGCGGTACTGTGAAACCGATCCTGCGCAGGGCATCCATCCATGCATTTAGAGCCACGTCGAGATTATGGTTCTGACTTACGTCATCAAAAGCTGCATCCGCGATCTTGTTTCTCAACGCAGGATCTCGGATTAGCCTGTCAAGACAGTCGAACCAGCCATCCACAGTATTTTGGGTAAGTAGACCAGTTACATTGTGCTTCACTGTTGTCTGATAAGTTTCGATATCAGTGTAGACACCGGCGGCGCGCACTGCGCCATAGTCGCGGTATTTGGTGGGAAGCTTAGCGCGATTGAGATCGCTGATTGCCAACGGCGCAAGGCCGATGTCCCATCGGCGTTCGGCGAGCGTCTTTATGGAACTCTCGTAATCATCCGTGAAGGTCAGGTGGTTAATGCGTGGGACATCCTTCAGGTCGGCAGGCAGGTATCCGAAAAATTCCAAATCGACTTCCGGGTGTTTGTCGCAAATTCGCTTGAGGGCGTCCATGACGCAATCGAACTCTGAACCCCGTCCCAGACTACCGAAATAACCGATCCGGATGCGTCCATCGTCACGAGGGGGCAGATCCACAGGCAAGAGCGACATATCGAACCCGTAAGGCGCTGTCATCACCCTATCGGTGTACCGGCGCGTTACCTCTGCCAGTCGCGGGGTAGAAGCCTTGACCAGATCGGCATGCTCGAGTGCATGTTCGAGACTAGACCGTACTTCGGGGGCATTGTAGAACGCGTGAATGTCCGCATGCTCTTCCGGAATGCTGAAAAAATCGTCATCCCAGCTAAAGATTACTTTTACTCCGCGCTCCTGTGCTCGCCGAATCTGCGCAGAGATATGGGGTTCGCAAGCTCGGATGATCACAAGCACCTGAGCCCATTCAAAATCTCCGTCCGTTGCATCAGCAACCTCGCGCATGCGGTAGCGAACAGTGCCACGCCGCCGCAACTCGGCGAAGGGGATACGGGCGTCGATATGCGTCGTCGCAATATGAAGGTGTCCCAGTACAAGGATCTTTACGCCTGATGCAGCTTCCGCAAGGAGACGCCGGTAGAGGAAGGAAATGGACGCAATGCCGAACCGATTGCGCACTTCTTCGCGCGCATTCCCGGCAATGTGGTGCCGAAGCTGACGGTCTTGTATAAGGCGCTCGAGCGCTTTGGTCCATGACGACTCGTCATTGTCGACTAGAAGGCCAGTCTCACCGTCCCGGACGGATGCAACGAAATGAGCGATGCGGGTGTAGACTGTCGGTATACCGGCCGCGCCATAGGACCTGAATTTGTTGTCCGTCTTTGCCTGGTTGAATGGCGTCATTTCCAGTGGTGCCAAGCCAATATCCCATGATCGTGCGTGTTGGAGCACCGAAAAGGCCGGCAATCCGGCGACATGATCAAAATGGCGATAGCGGGGATGACCGACCAATCCATCGATCCGCTGACCAATCGACTCTACGACGAGATATGGGTCATGCTTATCCAACAAGACCCTTAGCGATGGTGTGATGAGAGCCACATCACGGTCATGCGTTAGACTCCCCGCGTAGCCTATCCTTATCTCGTCGCTTTGATCCTCCGAACGCGGCTGATCGGTCAGCCTATCATAGAACTCGACGCCGGCCATGGCAGGGACCAGGCAAGTTTTTGTTCTTTCAGCGAATTTCTGTCGAAGGTCCTCGGAGAACACGATCGCCAGGTCGGTTGACGCTGCCATTTCGCGTATGTTTTCGGCAGCATGTATGGAGCGCAACTGCTCGATCAAACCTGCCAGCGCCGGTGACCCGGGTTCAGAGTCGATCAATCTTTCGAAATCATCATCGGTCATATAGACGATCGATAATCCCATTCTCTCTGCATGGTGCACCAAATCGACGCAGGACGGCGTGAAACACCTCATCAGGAGAAGGACGTCCGCTTTCTCCAACAATTCTTCATCAGCTGGGAGCGAATGAACATCATAGTAAGTGTACTCAACGCCGAGGTGCTGCGCCATAAAGTCCAACGGCCAGTGCACGCATAGTTCGGTTGAAGTCGTCGCGTCCCCTACTGCCAGGATCCGCATCGGCTTGATTGGGCTTGAGTGAGTCGGAGTGGTGGATTCGACATCGCGAGGTGCCGCCATCTTCTCCCCGTTGGCGCCCCGTTTGACCTTGGTGAGTTGGCCGTTGATGAGTCGCTTTATGCCTCGTATGGGCGCGGTAATCCGCCAGGAAGTCGAACCGAACAGGAGGTCCAACCGTTTTTCCAGATCAAGGCGGCGCTCCGACTCCGCCTGCAACAGCCGTTGGACAGATGCGACCGCCATCTGATGGCTTTGCCTCTCAGTCGCCCAGGTGCGACTATTCGCTTCGTGCCGCAACTCGGAGCTACGCAACTCTGCCTCGAGCGCAGCAATCCGAGCTGCCGATTGGTCATTGTGATGAGTTGACAACAAGGCGTACTGCAACTCATTGCGCTCCGTCGCCAGCGTTTTGACTCGACGATCGAGATAGCGTGCCCTGATCTTTGCCAGTTTGGCGTCGTCCGTCCCTGAATATTCCTGACCAAAACGGCTAAGCAATTCTTCGTTGTTGCCGACAGAAATGAAATGTTCAATTGTCAATTGGTCAAGATCGACTTTGTCTTGTGGAGATAAAGTCATCGGGATATCGGTCCTGAAAGGATCATAAGCCGAAAGGCGCTCCGGCCGAAGCGCCTCAGAACGAGCCGTTCTGCTGTAGCGCAGCATGAGGTCCCGCATTACGGTAACCCGTTCGCCGAGCGAATCCTTCAAGTTCGTCCCACTTTCAAAGGCCAGAATTTCTGGAATGAAAACAGGGGCCGCGCGCTCGCCGATACGAAGCCATAGATCCCAATCGCAAAAACGTTTGAGAAGGACGTGCGGATCATACCAGCCAACGGTGTCGATTGCTTCTCGGCGCAACATGACGCTCGCGTTAGGGATATGATTGTTACCCTTGCGCATATTTTGAGCGTCGTAGGCCTGGCCAATGATCAGAGAACCTCCGTTCATCCATTTTGCCTCGGCCTGGCCATAGGCCATGAGGGCTTCTGGATGGGCGTCAAGCGCCCCCGCTAGTCTCTCAAGATGGTGCGGGACAATCGTGCAATCGTCGAATATAAAAGCGATCTTGTCCCCTGAGGCTTGGGCGTACGCAAGACCCAAAGTCATTGCAGGAAGACCGATATTTCGCTCAAAACGCACATGCCGTACCCGCGAATCTTGTCGCGTATACCATTCAATGAGATCGGCGGAACCGTCAGTAGAACCGTCGTCGACAATAAGAAACTCAAAATCGACGTGTGTTTGTGCAAGTACACTCTCGATCGCCCGCTCAAGATATCCACCGTCGCGGCGCGCGAATGTTGGCAACAGGATGGAGACGAGCGAATTCAAGAGGCGCGATCCTTAAGAAGAACTGGCTTGCCGCAACGAGGTTTGATCAAGTTCCATGCGCAGGAGCGCGGCGTCCACCGGCATCCCTTCTGTCGCCGGGATAAGTTGATACCCCCCGGGGATAGGCCTCTTCGTAAGTGCATGGCGGCCGACGACAGCAAAACCAGCCCGCTCATAACTTGCAATCGCCCGTCGATTATCAGCCAGCACTTCGAGATAGAGGCGGTCCAACCCAAGCGTGCGAAAGGCCCAATCGGCAAGCGACCATTGCACGAAACGCATGAAGTCGCGAGGTTCAACGGTCTCCCCGCGAATAACATTGTCAACTTCGGCATTCGCTCCCGTAATATTGCAGAGTCCGATATTACCCACTCGTCGGCCTTCGGCGTCCTTGATCAGGAACAGAATCCGCGCAGGGTCGGGTAGCGACAATCGCACCAGGTAGTCTTTTGTCTTAGCAACGCTTGGCTCGAAAACAGTGAAAAAATTCAGCATGTTGGCTTCGCGCCATCGGCACAAATCTTCCAGAAGAGACACGTCGTCTGCCATGTTGGCGGTTATCGGGACCAGCGCCCCGATCGGGTGCCCCGACCCATCGACGACGGGAAGCTCGTCAACCTGTCCTGATTTAAGACGCGCGAGGGTCTTGCTATAGCTCGCCCCCTCTGGACGTCTGTCTTCAACGGCCATAGGTACGCACACGATCGACGATCGTTTCGATGTCTCTGCGGGACAAACCTAAATGCAAGGGCAGTGACATGATTCGATCGCTCATTCTCGTTGTGTTGGGGCAAGTATCGACGTCTTGTTTATACATGCCGTATTCGCGATTGTCGCGATAATGGACTCCGGGGAATATCTCACTCTCGTTCAAAGCCAACATCAGCTCATCCCGATTATTGACATGGATCTGGAATAGGTGCCGTGATGACTCGCAACCCGGCGCAGTAGGTATAGAGGCAATTTGGGATCCCTTTAGTCCTTCCTCGTACCAAGCTGCGACCTGACGGCGGTAAGCATTGTCCCGATCAAGATAACGTAACTGCACCAGGCCAATGGCGGCCATAATAGAGTTGCCATTATATTTGTATCCGACATATTCGACATCATAAAGCCACCGATATGCGCCCTTATCCGACGTCCGGGAAAAGGTATCCTTATTGATGCCCATCCATGCTTTCTTGCGGCAAATATCGTCCCACTCCTTTTCCGCGAAGCAGACCATGCCTGAATCGGCGGTCGGTAAGGTCTTGACTGCCTGGAAGGAGTAAACAGTAACGTCACCAGTCGGCACGCGGCCATTTAGTCGTGTCCCAGACATGTGCGCCGCATCCAAAATAAGACGCAGTCCGTGCTTACGACAGACCTCAACGATTCGATCGAACTGTCCGGTATTGCCTCCGATGCCAATAAAAAGCACGGCCCGCGTCCGAGGCGTGATTTTGCTTTCCACATCCTCTGGATCCAGGCAGAGGTATTCGTCGACATCCGCAAAAACAGGTTTCAAATTCTCGTACAAAATCGCATGATTTGAGGAGATGAATGTCATCCCTGATGTTATGATTTCGTCCTCGTCCTGCCAGCCATCGGCTTCCTTGAGAACGTTTAGCGCCAGATGAAGTCCGCTGGTTGCAGAATTAATGAAATGGGCATGCGGCAAACCCGTATAATCACACCATTTCTGCTCGAACTCGACCGTCTTGTAGCCAAGCCCAGTCCAGCCCTTTTCAAGGCACTCTCTAATCTCGGCGAGACATTCATCTATAGCGAATTTCGGTACGAATAACTGAATTGCCATCTTCACTCCCATCGGCTTTGGTGCACCAACCGAACCGGTTCGGAGGCGGCGCGTGTCATGGCATATCCTGCATCCCATGACAACTTTTGATTGTATACATCGAGTTCGCTGAACTCGGTCGAACTTGGGTTAGCTTGAACCGGCGACGGCTTCAGGATTTGCATTTCCCGAGTTGCCTCCAAGGTCCACTCCCCAGCATTGGGTGGAACAATATCTGGTCCATCGAACACTCGGACACGACAGTTGGGACCGACGAAGAGCATCATCGGCCATCGATATATCTCTTAAACGCCCTTAGAGGCGAAGTTACGCGCCAGGACGTGCTGTTTGTGAGCGCCTCGATTTGAAGGAGTCTGTTCCTGGACGCAGCTGTGTCCGCAGCTATATCTGACGACAGGTAGATTTCTCGCGCCTCCGCTGCGCGGGCTCTCGGCCCCCATACGCCGTCAACAGGCGCGGTCGAATGCTTGCGAAGAATCATGATGCATTCGTTAATTGCCCCACGATCGAATGAAAGATCCTCGACGCTGAAGTGGACACCGGCCCTGTCCGAGAGATATTCCAGGCTACCTCGAAAAGCCTGAAGATCGAAGGCATGCTGATGTAGTTCCAGTTCTGGAAGCGAGCGCAAATATTCGACTCGATCTCGGCTTTTATGGAGAAGGTCCCATGCTACCTCGTCCATCTCCCAAAGATCGTTCTGCCAGAGATGGTGCAAAACCCGTTCAATCTCGTCTGGCGCCGGAAACTGCGTAGGGTTCCAGGCCCATGCGAAGGCCAGCAAATGCTCGCCGGCATTGGTCCGACGGTTGGTTTCAAAATCCTCGATCAGGTGTTCAACAGTTACTATCCGCCGGGGCGCATCAGGGCAGTGCTTCGGGATCGGATAGGCCATGAAGACGATTCCACCATCCTTCAGCGCCCGATTCCATTCCTTTAAGGCCCCCAGAGGATTGACAATGTGCTCGATCACGTGATTGCCGATGACAAAGTCTTGCGACCCGTCCTCTACCGGCAGCGTGTTGCCCGCCAGAACGTAGTCGACCGTTCTAATACCCGAAAGAGAGGGATATTCTGCTTTCAAGGCATCAGTCGTCATGCGGTCTGCATAGCGGACCACTGCATTATCGTGCGCTATGGTGAGCGGGCTGTTGAGCGCTCCTATTTCCATGCCAACGCCAACGAGATAATGCGATAGTGTGGTGCGGTTCTTCGCCAAATCCAGCATTATCTTCAATCCTTGGAACCGGGTCTGCACTCAGATACGCCAGTTTAATCGGCAGTTTCGGTAAACTATTGCTGCTACTTTTGTCTAATAGCGGCAGTCCTAGCCGGCGGCAAGCCCTATCCTTGACCGATCGCAAACCGCGGGCAGGTTGAGCTCCCACGCTATTAAGATCGCGCTTGCGCAGGCGAATATTGCCTGAATTTTGATAGGCAACGACTCGGAAGAGCGAAGGTGGATGCCTGAGCCACAGTTCACAGGAACAATTCAGCGCTTTTGGCGTGTGCCAACAATTAGGCTTTTAATTGCTCTCAATGGTGACGTGACGCACCAGGAGGTGCTATTCAGGATGGCAGCGTTAATCGCCTCCACTCTCCGCCCCTCTTCTTCCAGTGCATGAATTTTACGACGTAGGTCTTCGGCGGCATCGGCGGCACCAGCTGCCATCCTCTGATTCTGTTCCTCGAGGACTTGAATCAATCGAAGCCGTTCTCTGGAAGGCTCCACATCTGCAGTTATATCAGATGATGGGTAGAGCTCCCGAGCTTCTGCAGCACGCGCCCTCGGCCCCCAGAGGCCGTCGACCGGTACAATTGAATGCTTCCGGAGGATCATGATGCGCTCGTTCATGGCACCACGATCAAGTTAGATCCATGTAAATGCCAGCATTTACGGCAGGCCAATTTCAGAAGTGTAGCGGGTAGATGTCAGCGCTCAGCCCACCGCAATAATTGAGCTTTCACGCCACAAGTCACCCTTGCATCACTGGGGCAGCCGTATTCTAGACACTGACCGCCACACTAGCCCCCAAAACACGGCGGTCGGCCTAGGAGGAGAGACGGCAAGGTTCCAGCCGGCGTATCTCTCTCCTCCCCTTTTGGAGGCACACGCCTGTGGAGAATGAAAAATCCATAATCGCGTAGGGCCATCCGGGTGTATAACACCAGTGCTGGCCGGGGTAGGCAGCCCGCATTTCAGCCCCGCTTTCGACGGGAGGAGTAGGGCTATGCGCTCCCAGTGACCGAGCTTCTCCCCTTTGCCCGATCCATCAATTTCCGGTGGAAAGTTTCAAAACATCGGTTAGTCGCGTTCCCCGTCCCGGTGTATTCTAATCCCCTGACTGCACATTTGCCGCCAAGGCCCGCAGTCAGCCTTGGAGGAGCAGGGACGCAAGAACGGCACGATTCCCCGCTGTGTCCGCGTTTCACTCCTTCTCTTTTTATCGAGGCGGTCGCAGCCACTGGCTGGACTCGAGCGCGGGATGCCCGTTCCCGCGTCTAAATCTTCCGAGCAACTATCACCGCCCGGCAGCGTTTTGTAATATCGGCACATTGGTGGAGGAGAGACTGCCATGCGTGGGACTGCACAGCACTTTGTCCGGAGAATGCCATCGGCTCCGGATCATCTTATGGACTCGATCAAGAAGCATCTGCCCAAGACCAAGCACGAACCCGAACGGTTGTCGGATGTTTTGAAACGGTCCAAAGGGGCGTATTCGATAGGCGGGTACAAGCCGACAAAAGTACGTTAGAATTACAGAAAGTGCCGGCCAACCGGATATACGGCGCCAAATCGATTGGCACCCGCATCATTGACCGTTCTGATGCAGTGCAACAAGATCAGTTTGTCGAGAGGCCAACGCGTCTCGAGCATGAGGGTCGGTGTGCGTTTAAACATTAACACCGGATCCGCCTTGGCCCCACGAAAACCGTATGGTCTATCCTTCACATCGTGGCATTTGCCCCTATCCAACTATGTCGATTAACTCGATGTGCGCCCTGCCGATACCATCGTTGATGCTGCCGGATGCCATCCTGTGGCTTTGGGTGCCGAACCTCCACCTGCTCGATGGTTCGGCCAGCACACTTCTGGATGCTTGGGGCTTCGCGCCGATAAGCCTGTTGACTTGGGTGAAGACTGATAAGGCAGTGATGAAGGAACGGTTTGGCTTCGGCGATTGGCTGCGCGGCGCGACGGAACAATGCATCATGGCCGTCCGAGGCCAGCCGGTGCACGAGCTTGACAACGAAAGCACGGTCATTTTCGCTCCCATGCGCGCGCACAGTGAGAAGCCGGATATCTTCTACTCGCTTGTCCAGAAGACCTGTGTGGCTCCGCCCGATGGCTATCTTGAGTTGTTCGCCCGCAAGCCACGACCCGGTTGGGTTTGTTGGGGCGACGAGGTCGCGAAACTTGAAACGCCTGTCTGAATGGCTTGGTCAAATAGGCCCTGGAAAAAAAGAAACGTTCGACATCTATCAAGGCTGGTGTGCTTCGAGAACAACTCGATATCTTTAGTGGTCCATATCCGATTTCAGGACGATACTAGCGCCCAGAGAGTGGGGGTGACGGCAACAACCAAATTATTGCGGCAAGCTGAGTTTCGCCATGCGGCCTCCATCAATTGTCCACACCTGTCCAGTTACAAAGGATGCTTCGGAAGAGGCTAACCACGCCACCAAACTCGCCACTTCCTCCGGCCTTCCGGTCCGCCCGACGGGGTGAATTTTGCCAATCGTGCGACGAAAGCCTTCCGGATCGGGCATGCCTTCGATGAACTCGATATTCAGATCGGTGTCGATCCAGCCGGGCGCAACCGCGTTGCACCGCACTCCTTCGGCACTGTGATCGATAGCGACAGCACGGGTCAGTCCATGAATGCCCGCCTTGGAAGCGCAATAGGCAGCGTGTCTTGGATTGGAGCCTAAGCCCTCAATCGAACCGACATTGACGATCACCCCGCCCACAGCCCGGAGATGAGGAAGGGCCGTTTTGATAAGGATAAAAGGAGTCGTCAGATTTACCGTCATAGTCCGCTCCCAGTCCTCAAGGCTCATATCCTCAACGAGCGATTCCTGCATCATGCCTGCATTATTTACCAGCACGTCGAGCCTCCCGGCCCGGCTCACGATTGCCTCCACCGCGCATACTGCTGTCGACGGATTGGTGAAATCGACCACAATCCCTTCGAATTCGTGATCCTCACCGCGTTGCGCGGTAAATACGCGCGCGCCTTCATCCCGTAGCCTGCGGGCAATAGCTTGCCCAATCCCTGTACGGCCACCTGTCACCAAGACGACTTTTCCTTCAAATCGCGTCATCCTACCGCCTTTCCTCCGTTAACCTCGACGAGAGAACCGCACATGTAACGCGCTGCGTCTGAAGCGAGGAACAAAACGACATCGGCGATATCTTCGGGCTCTGCAATTCGCCCCAGCGGAACTGTCTTGCCCAGTTCCGCCACCGCTGTGTTCGGATCGAAGCCACGTTTAAGAAAGCCTGTGCGCAGCATCGGGGTGTTCACCTCGTTGGGACATACGGCGTTTACGCGGATGTTCTGATGCGCGTGATCCATGCCCATGCACTGGGTCAACGATGCGATGGCCGCCTTGGTCATACAGTAAATGGCATGATCGGGGCCGGGTCGAATTCCCCAGCATGACGCAACATTCACGATCGCGCCTCCACCTTCTGCAGCCAAGATCGGAATTGCAGCACGGCAGATACGGAACGGAGCTTCAACATTCACGCCCAGCGAAAGTGACCAGTCAGCGTCCGTGGTATTTGTCACTGTTCCCCGTGTGATAACGCCAGCATTATTGACGACGATGTCAAGCCCCCTGAGGGCCTGAAAGGCAGCCTTAGGCAGGCTGTCCGCATAGCCAGTGTCCAACAGGTCGCCTGGGAGATGCGCCTCAGCTTCAATTCCAGCGACATCCCGGTCGGCCACCGCGACGCGTGCGCCTTCAGACCGTAGCTGCCGTACAATCGCCGCGCCTATTCCCCCGGCGGCACCAGTCACAAGGACGGCTTTCCCGCGAAAAATGTCCATAATTTTCCTTTCCGAATTTCTATCTGGTTTTGCTGAGTTTCCCGGCGTCCTCGCAAGTGGTGCATCGACGACCGATACGTCCCGGCTTTGTTGTAGACATCGAAAGGAGCTATCGAGACTCCAAGGCGATAACGGCAACGTGAAAAAAGAGCTGGCAATGATAGCATCATCGCCAGCGAAAGTGCTTGTCGGGAAAGGAGGAAACCCAACAAGTCGGGAACATCCAAACGAAGTTGGATTAAGCGGCAGGGTTACCCAGTGACAGCATCCAGTAGATCGTGCCGAGAAATGACGCCAACTGGACGGTCACCATCAACAACCGTGATCACGCCGTCATGCTCTTTCGCGATCTGGAGGAGTTTCGACAATTTATCTGTCGCAAGCACCGTGGGGCCAGTAAGTGCCGAGGCCTGGGCTCCGGCGATAGGCTTCATCACTCTCCCTGCAGAAACCAATTCCAATCTAGAGATGCCTTTGACAAAGTCGGCGACGTAACCATCGATCGGCTCCGTCACGATTTGCTCGGCTGTTCCAACCTGTACGAACCGACCGTCCTTCATGATCGCGATGTGAGTTCCCAAACGGATCGCTTCATCCAGGTCATGCGTGATGAACACAGTTGTCTTCTTCAATACTTTCGACAACTCCAAAAACTGCTCTTGTAGCTGCCGCCGTATCAAAGGATCGAGCGCCGAGAATGGCTCATCCATGAGGAGTATTTCGGGATCTGCAGCCATTGCGCGCGCCAATCCGACCCGCTGCTTCATGCCACCGGAAAGCTCGTCCGGATAACGGTCGCCCCAGCCGTCCAAGCTGACAAGCCGGAGCTTTTCCAACGCAACATCGTGGCGACTCCCCTTCGCCATACCGCGCAGTTCCAAGCTTAAGGCGACGTTGTCGATGACAGTCCGGTGTGGCAGCAGCGCCATGTTCTGGAAAACCATGCCCACGCTTTGAGAGCGCATTTGGCGGAGTTGAGTTCCGTTCAGGGAATTAACGTCCTGATTGGCCACGCGTATCGAGCCAGCGGTCGGTTCAACAAGACGGTTAATATGACGAACGAGCGTGGATTTCCCGGATCCGGAAAGCCCCATGATACAGAAAATCTCGCCTTTGCCGACCGTAAACGAGACGTCCGCGACGCCTACGACGCAGCCATATTGTTCCAAGATCTCTGTTTTGCTCAGGCCGCGCTCGTTAACAACCTTATGGGCTTCTTTTGACTTATCACCGAAAATTTTCCAAACATTTCGGCATTCAATGACCGCGTCAGTCATAGCAATCTCCTCAATTGTCGATGGCAGGTGATGCCAGCTGATGCGCTGAATCGGTCTGGGAAGATTTGGTGAACGAACGAATGAGCCCAACGGGACCTCTATTTAGCCATTCGCCCTTCTTTTGGGGTGTCGCGAGCGCTTGCGTCAAGCGGTCCAGCACGATCGCGAGAGCAACGATCCCGAGGCCGCCGACAGTCGCAATGCCGATGTCGAGCCTGCCAATGCCGCGCAACACCATCTGCCCAAGTCCACCGACTGCGATCATCGAAGCAATCACGACCATCGAAAGCGACATCATCAGCGTCTGATTGACGCCCGCCATGATAGTCGGCAGGGCCAAAGGCAATTGCGCTTTCCAGAGCAGTTGAGACTCTGTAGCACCGAAAGCACGCATCGCTTCAACGACATCTTCCGGGACCTGCTTCATTCCCAGATATGTCAATCTGACAACGGGTGCGACCGCAAATATCACAGTGACGATGACGCCGGGGACATTACCGATCCCGAACAGCATGACAACAGGCACCAGATAAACGAAGGCCGGGATCGTCTGCATGCCATCGAGCAAAGGCCGAAGGATCGCGTATAGGGTTTCCGACCGCGACGCCCATATACCAAGCGGGATACCGATCACGAGGGAAAATATCAGTGAGGTAAGCACGATGGCCAAGGTGAGCATCGTTTCCGGCCACACGCCGATAAAACCCACGAAGAGCAAAGTAGCGGCAAGTCCGATGGCCAGCCTGATCCCGGCTATCTGCCACGCAATGAGCGCGACGACAATTATTACCACCATCGGAGGCACCGCGCCCAGCGCAGCCATAAAAGACTGCAACATCGAATCTATCGGAGCCTTCACCGCTTGGAAGAAGGGGCGATAATTATCCACAACCCATCGCAACCCGACCGACATCCAACTGTCGAGCGGAAGCTTTGCGCAGGCGAATGGATCGAGAATCCTACATTCTGGCATCTGTTCCCTCTTTTTCTAGGTCTTATTAGTTTTCTTAAATAACACATTGTGAATCGAGACCTTGGCGCAAAAAACTAGCCTCACAGTTGACTTTATTTCGGCTGTGCTCGCCTTCGAAGCATCCTAACGTCGGCCAACGGCAATTATGGGAGACTTCGATGAAGCTGACGGCAATTAACGTTTACAATGTAGACCTTCCCGTTGTTGGGAAGTACAGAATGTCCATGGGTTCCGTTTCATTGCTGCAGAGCACTGTGGTCGAACTCATTACCGATGAAGGCGTAACCGGGTTTGGCGAAACCTGCCCCGTCGGTCCAATCTACCAGCCCCAGCATGCACTCGGCGCGCGCGCCGCACTTGAAGAAATGGCGCCAAGCCTAATTGGCCTCGACCCCAGAAATTTTGGACAATTGAACCGTGCCATGGAGTCTGCACTCAACGGCAGCAGGTACGCCAAGGCCGCAATCGACATCGCCGCTTGGGATATCTGCGGGAAGAGTTATGGACGACGAATCTGCGACCTGTTGGGCGGAGCGACTGGAGACACCATAGCGACATACTACTCCATCCCGGTCGCATCTCCGGAGGAAGCGGCCAGAGAAGCGCGTGAACGCCAACGCGAAGGTCATGATCGGCTTCAGATTAAGATTGGCGGGCGCGATGTTGAAGAAGACATCGAGACGCTCCACCGTGTAAACGAGGCCATCAAGCCTGGCATGCGCCTCGCCGCTGATGCCAATCGAGGCCTGACAAGCAGGGATGCACTCTTCTTGTCACAAAGGTGCCGGGACATTTCCTTTGTTCTGGAACAACCGTGCAATACGATGGAGGAGATCGCCGCTGTCCGCTACCAGCTTTGTCACCCCGTATACATGGACGAACTGGCCGAAGACGTGAACAGTGTGTTGCGCGCTATCTCTACGGGGCTCGTCGATGGTTTCGGTATGAAACTCACCCGCGTGGGCGGCATCTCGGCGTTGCGGACGGTTCGGGATATCTGCGACGCGCGCAGGCTGCCGCATACATGTGATGATTCTTGGGGCGGAGATATTATCGCGGCAGCGTGCGTGCACGTCGGTGCGACCGTAGATACGTCCAGATTCGAGGGTTCCTGGATCGCCGCGCCCTACATCGACGGGCACTATGATGAAGAGAACCCTGTCCGCTTAGAAGGCGGCCGCATAAAAGTTCCGACTGGACCGGGCCTTGGTGTTGTTCCTGACATGGCGAAGTTAGGCTCACCAATCGCGTCTTTTGGCTGACGCCAAGTTGTCGGGTGCTATCTTGCGCTCTTGTTCAGCCATCTCAAGTAGCCAATCCTTTAAAACAACCGCGGCGGTCGATAGCTCGCGGTTGTTATTACTCGTCAGATAGTAAGCGCCCGGTGCTGGAAGCATCAAACTTGTCAGCCTCACAAGCTTCCCCTCGTCGATCAAATGCCGGACCAACCGATCCCATCCCACAGCAACGCCTTGGTCCGCCATTGCGGCCTGCAAGGCGACACTGAATTTGCCGAATCGACGGCCGCCGTTCAAAGCGTGGGGAATGTTGGCGCGCAACAAGACCTCCTCCCAACCCGCCCAGTCCGGATCAACCCAGTCGACATGCAGATGAGGGAGTTCCGCCAATTCCGCCGCGGTCACACCTTCGTGTGCCGCCGCAAATCCCAGTCCGCAGACAGGATAAATCGTATCGTCGAACAGCAACTCGGCCGTCTCGTCGAGCCAGGCACCGAACCCGTACCGAATCCGCAGTTCTACCTCGGCCCGGCGGTAATCCTTTGCGTTGTCGGAAATCAAATGGTCGACCGCGATGTCCGGATATCGCCGCCAGAAATCAGGCATTCTTGGGATCAGCCACATGGTCGCGAAAGCGTCAGTGCAGGCGATCGTCACATTACGCGCCCTATCACCGCGTTTGATGGAGCGAACTACATCTGAGGCTTTAGAGAAACTGCTGGCTAAAACATTGTACAGCTCTTCTCCGGCTTGGGTGAGCGCGACTCCCTTTCCGTTGCGCACAAAGAGCGGTACGCCAACTTCTTCTTCTATCGCCTTCACCTGTCGGCTGATCGCGCCCGGCGTCACGTTCAATTCGCCGGCCGCCAGCTTAAAACTAAGGTGCCGCGCCGATGCCTCGAAGACGGCGAGCGTTGTAAGCGACGGAAGGTTGTAAAACCTGCGAACCATTTGGCCTCCCAAACCGATTGAAAACTCCGCAAACTAGCACAATAGTCAACTGCCGCGTGAGACTTTTGCATTTGGTTATTCCAGACGGCTCGGTCATTAGTCTAGCTCGTGCGCGACATAAGGCGCACAACATGACAACCCTGCGGGGAGAACAGGTGCTATGAACATGCAATCCAATGCTGCCAGAAGAGGCGGTCGAGATGCCCGCCGAGTGCTTCGCACCACTCCAAAGTTCCAGATGCTCCCGACCTTGAAGCGTGGGCTTCCCGACATGGAACCCATGAACGCCGAGCAGATCGAGCGCATTCACAACGCGTCGATGGACATTCTCGAGGAAGTGGGGGTCGTCTTCCGCGACCCGATTGCGCTGGAGGATTGGAAGCGCGCGGGGGCAGATGTCCGTGGCGAGCGTGTTCACCTAGACCGCGCGCTCATTATGGACTTGATCAAAACAATCCCGCCTGACATCAAGTATTACGCACGGAACCCTGATAATAATGTTGAATTGGGAGGCAAGAACTCAATCTTCGTCCCGATGACTGGCGCGCCATATATGCGCGACTTGGACGATGTCCGCCGGGGTCCGACCATCGCCGATCTCGGCACCTTCCACAAGCTCGCCCACATGATGCCGGCCCTACACTCTTCTGCGCATCACATCGTGGAGCCGATGGATATTGTCGTTGCCCATCGTCACCTCCACATCACCTATTCGTCCATGAAGCATTCAGACAAGATGTTTATGGGCATGACAACCTCGGCCAAAAACGCCGAGGACGTCCTCGATATGTGCGCTATCCTTTTCGGCACGCAGTTCCTTGAAGACCATGCGGTCGCCACGGGTAACTGCAACGGCAACTCGCCCCTCGTTTGGGACCAAACGATGCTTGGAGCTATGCGCGCGTTCTGCCGCCGGAACCAGCCCGTCTTGTGCTCGCCGTTTGTCTTGGGCGGCGCGAACACGCCCGCGTCGACAGCCCCGGCGGTTGCACAGCTGAACGCCGAGGCGCTTTCGGCGCTCGCCTATACCCAGGTGATACGCAAAGGGTGCCCCGCCATCTACGGTCACTTTCTGTCGACAGTGTCGATGCAATCTGGAGCCCCGATGGCCGGAACGCCTGAAATTTCTCTGATGAACTTTATGATTGGCCAGATGGCCCGGCACTACAACGTCCCGTGGCGTACTTCGAATCTTTTGGGAGGTGCGAAAGTTTTCGACGCGCAGTCCGGCTACGAAAGCGCAATGACTATGATGGCCGTCCTCATGTCAGGGGCGAACTACATCTGGCATTCGGCCGGCTGGAACGAGGCGGGCATGCATTGCTCCATCGCCAAATTTCTGGTCGATTCGGAAGTGTGCGCCATGGGCTACCGCATGGCAGAGGGGATCAAGTGGGATGACTTCGACGAAGCCCTCGCCGCTGTCCGCGACGTCGGACCAGGCGGTCATTACCTCGGACATCCCCACACACAGGCAAATTTCGAGAAGGCGTTCTTCATTCCGAAGCTGTTTGACAACAATTCCGTCGAGCAGTGGGTCGTCGACGGGTCAAAGGACGTCAAGCAGCGCGCGCTTGAGCAGGCGCGCTATCTTCTGTCGGAATATCAGGAACCCAAACTCGACGTTTCGGTCGACGAGGAGCTTCGCGCATACATGGACCGCCGGAGCCGCGAAATCCCGACGGTCGACGCGCTGAACGAGGACTACTGAAGCGCGTTGGTGAGGAGACAGGATGCATGAGGACCACTTGGGAATGGACGGACGGGGGAGCCGCTTACTCCGTGGGCGAAGTTGCCACCGTCAGCAGATCGGACTCGACTGACTTGAATGCGCCAGCCACGATTGCGATCATTTTGTTCCCAGGGTTTTCTCTTCTCAGCCTTTCGTCCTTTCTTGCACCATTCGAGAAAGCGAATGCCATATTGAAAAGGCAGAGATTCCGCTGGACCTTCGTGAGCCAGTCCGGCGTCTCCGAGACCTGCAGCCTCGGACTGGTGATGCCGGCCCCATTGCGATTCTCGGAAATCGCGCCGAAAATGCGTTCCGCTGGCAACACGGAGATGGTCGTTTTGGTAGCCGACGGGATTACCGAGCCCGGGATGCCGAGTGACCTGACAGGCCCGATACGCTTTTGCATCCGGCAAAACATCCCGGTCGTCGCCCTCGGAACCGCCACATGGCTTCTTGCTGAGATGGGGGCGCTGAAAAATATCGAGTGTACGATCCATTGGGAGAGAATGGCCGCGTTTTCGGAGACCTTTCAAGGGCCCCGGGTGACAGACGCGATCTATACCGAGGACGGTGGCATTTGGAGTTGCGCGGGACAAACCTCGGCATTCGATCTCGCGGTCGCTCTTCTCGAGCGAACGCTGGGTACACACCTCACCATGGACATTTGCAAGAGCAACGTCGCGCAAGGAGTCAGGAATCAAACGCATCGCCAGACTGGCTGGCTTGCGTGGAACTCGTCTTGCACGAGCGACAAACTGCCCCAAGCCATTTCTTTGATGGAGACGTGTCTTGACGAACTGCTACCGCTCGACCGAATTGCCAGAACGTTAACTATCTCGCGGCGGCAGCTGGAGCGCCTCTTCGAGACATACCTCGGCACCTCTCCTCACAAGTATTACCTCAAGTTAAGGCTGGATCGCGCAAGGCAGTTGATCGAATCCACAAACACACCGATCCTCGAAATCGCTGTGGCCTGCGGTTTCGTTTCGTCCTCTCACTTTACCAAATGCTACCGCCTTGAGCACGGATGCACCCCCACGCAAACAAGGTTCTCGCGCATGAATCGCCCGACGATTCCGAAGAAGGTGCGGCGGCGCGTCCCCTCCCAGCAATAGAAAGAGCCGCGCATAACCGGGTGCGGGCGGGCAGCTCGTCGCTGGGGCAGCCATCCTCCCACGCACTGCAGAAGACCATCAAACGTCGAGCAAATCTGTTGCGCCCTAGGTGCAAACAACCCAAGCGGATCAGTGCGTTAAAGTCACCTGACGGTCTACTTTTTTGCGGCGTATCGTTCGAAAAACATGTGTTACCAATCTTCTCACTCCTCGGGAGAAAGAGCTGACAATCAAAAACAGGGGACTGAATTATGAAAATCAAAACTGCCGCGTTGCTCGTATCACTCTTAGGAATAACCAATACGGCGTTCGCCGCTGAACAGGTTAAACCAGCTTGGAGCGGGATCGTCGAAGAATTGTTCCAAACGTATGTCGTCGGACAGGGCTTGAAGGACCTGGGCTATGACGTCGCCGAGCCGACCCAATCACAAGTGCAGCTGGCGCATGTGGCCGTCGCCAACGGCGATCTCACGTTTTACGCCGCGCATTGGGAACCTTTGCACACAAATTACTGGAAAGAGGCCGGCGGCGACGAAAAGCTCCTGCGCATCGGCAAACTCGCAACCAACAGCCTCCAAGGCTATCTGATTGACAAGAAGACCGCTGACGCCACTGGAATCAAATACATCGAAGATTTGAAGGATCCGGAAAAGGCGAAACTTTTCGACACAAACGGCAATGGCAAAGCTGACCTCTACGGCTGTGAGCCAGGCTGGGGCTGCGAACGCGTGATCGAGCATCACCTCGACGCCTACGGACTCCGCGACACAATCGAGCACCAGCAGGGCGGTTACTTCACGATCATTCCTGACGCAATCGAACGCATCAAGGAGGGCAAGCCCACGCTCTACTACACGTGGACACCGCTATGGGTATCGGCGGTGCTGCAGCCTGGCAAAGACGTCGTGTGGCTAAACGTAAAGAACACCGCCTTGCCAGAAGGTGAAACGGGCAATACCACAGTAGAAGGACTGGGGAACCTTGGCTTCACGGTCAATGACCAGATGGTGGTCGCAAACACAGCCTGGGTTAACGCCAACCCCACGGCTAAAAAATTCTTCGAGCTTGTCCAGGTTCCTATCGAGGATATCAACGCAGAGAACAAGCTCGTGAACGACGGCGAGAAGTCGAACGAGCAGATCATGAAGCACGCCACCGACTGGATTGCCGCGCACAAGGCTGATTGGGATAAGTGGATCGCAGAGGCTAAGGCAGCAATGTAACGGTTTTAGACGCTGCCGCGGTGCGGCAGCGTCTGCAGCTTTGTAATGCCGCTGCCTCGCGAAAACGGCAACCAGGAAGACATTTGCCCGATCCGTGGTGACTTTAGCCATAGCGTTTACCGAACACGTTAGTCCGGTCTCTGAAATCCGTCCGTCCATTGGACCGGAAATGAACGAAGCGGTTGTCTCTGAAAAGTGCCCGCAGCAACGATGGAGAAACCATCTTGAAATTCGAAGGTATCTATACACCCGCGGTCACGCCGCTGGGTCCGGACATGCAAGTCGATAAAGCAGCGTTTGCTGCTGTGCTCGAGTCGCTGATTGAGGCAAAAGTGCATGGCATCGTCGTTGGCGGATCGACAGGCGAATACTACGCCCAGAGCGCGCAAGAGCGCTTCGACCTTGCGGCCCACGCCAAGGACGTGGTTGGCACGCGGCTGCCGCTGATCATCGGAACGGGCGCCACAAGAACGGAAGATTCCGTCGAGTACGCGAAGGCCGCTAAGGAAATCGGCGCTGACGCCATCTTGGTATCGTCGCCGCCATATGCCCTGCCGACCGAGAGGGAAAACGCGGTTCACGCGCTGACGATCGACCGTGCTGCCAATCTGCCGATCATGCTCTACAACTACCCCGCCCGTATGGGCGTCATGATGGGAGACGAATACTTCTCCCGCGTCGGGAAGTCCAAGAACGTTGTCGCTATCAAGGAAAGCTCCGGCGACATGGGCAACCTTCATCTGCTCGCTCGCAAGTTCCCCCACATCTCGCTTTCGTGCGGCTGGGACGACCAGGCGCTTGAATTCTTCGCATGGGGGGCAAAGAGCTGGGTCTGCGCGGGTTCCAATTTCCTGCCCCGCGAACACGTGGCTCTGTACGAAGCGTGCGTGCTCGAAAAGAACTTCGACAAGGGCCGTGCCATCATGGCGGCGATGCTTCCGCTTATGGACTTTCTCGAGATTGGGAAGTTCGTCCAGAGCATCAAGCACGGCTGCGAAATTATCGGCCTAAAGACCGGATCGGTCCGCGCACCGCTACGTCCGCTCAATTCTGAAGAAAAGCGAAGCCTCCAGACTGTCGTTGCCAATCTCAAGCGCACGGTCGCCCACATCACGTCGGGAGCCAACTATGCATGAACCTTTGACCGCTGCTGAATACCGTGCCATCGCTGAGGGCCTCCAACTTCCCACCAACGCGTTCGTCGATGGCGCCTTCCGTCCGGCCAACTCGGGCAAGACGTTCAAGACGATCAATCCCGCGACGGGTGAACCGTTGGCCGATATCGCAGCCTGTGATGCCAGCGATGTCGACTTTGCGGTCACCAAGGCGAAGGATGCCTTCGACGACGGTCGTTGGCGTCTTCAGTCGCCCGGCGATCGGAAAGCGATACTCCTCAAGTTCGCAAAGCTGCTCGAGGAAAACCGTTATGAACTCGCCGTCATGGAAAGCATCGACAGCGGCAAGCCGGTCCGCGAGTGCCAAATAGTGGACGTTCCCGACACTATCCACACGATACGCTGGCACGCTGAGCTGATTGACAAGCTCTATGATAACACTGCCCCAGTGGGCTCCAATGCCTTAACCATGGTGGTACGTGAGCCTGTGGGCGTCGTTGGCTGCGTCCTCCCGTGGAACTTTCCATTGTTGATGCTCGCCTGGAAGATTGGCCCAGCACTGGCTTCCGGTTGCTCGGTGATCGTGAAGCCCGCCCAGGAGACGACCCTGACCACGCTTCGTGTCGCCGAACTTGCCCATGAGGCGGGTATCCCGGCCGGCGTCTTCAATGTCGTTCCGGGCGGCGGCAAGGAAGTCGGCGAACCGATCGGCATGCATATGGACGTTGACATGGTGGCATTCACCGGATCGACGCCGACAGGTCGCCGGTTTCTGCGCTACGCAGCAGACTCCAACCTCAAACGCGTGGTCCTCGAATGCGGCGGCAAGAATCCGGCTGTGGTTCTCGAAGATGCCGAAGACCTTGACCTGGTGGCTGAACAGGTCGTCAATGGCGCGTTCTGGAATATGGGCGAGAACTGCTCGGCCACATCGCGGCTGATCGTCCAGTCCAGCATCAAGGACGAACTGCTTCAGCGCATTGGGGCCTACATGCGAGAGTGGAAGACGGGCGACCCGCTCGATCCGGAAAATCGGATCGGCGCGCTTGTCAGCAAGAACCACTTCGACAAGGTGAACTCCTTCCTCGACGACGTGAAGACCGAGAAGCTGTCAGTTGCCCACGGTGGCCAGACCCAGCAGGGCATCTACATTGAACCGACGGTCGTTGACGGCGTCACGCCTGCAAGCCGCCTCTTTACCGAGGAGATTTTCGGGCCAATCCTGTCGGTGACGACCTTCGAAAACTTGGCGGAGGCTGTAACGTTGGCCAACGATACCAACTACGGCCTTACTGCATCGGTCTACACGGCAAGCCTGCGCAAGGCGATCAAGCTGTCGCGCGAAATCCGGGCGGGCGTGGTGACTGTCAACTGTTTCGGCGAGGGCGATGCCACGACACCCTTCGGCGGCTACAAGGAGTCCGGTTTCGGCGGGCGCGACAAATCTATCTTCGCACATGACAATTATTGCGAACTCAAGACGATCTGGATCGACGTCTCGGAACGTTCGGTAGACGAGATGATCAGATGACAACGACGGTCGTTAAACGACTCCCAGCCGAAAATGGCGTGTCGGGGTGGGTGGCGATCAGTAAGCGCACCTTCCCTGTGCGCAGCCTGGAGGGTAACATCAACGCCGACTGGTTGATCATAGGGGCGGGTTTCGCCGGACTTTCCGCGGCCCGGCGCCTGACGCAGGTCCGACCCGGCGATAAGATCGTTGTGCTGGATGCGCGGGAGGTTGCGATCAACACAGCGGGGCGGAACTCGGGTTTCATGATTGACGTCCCGCACAATCTCTCTTCAGGCGAGTATGCCAGCAACAGTGCGGATGCCACCAAAGTCGAGATGGCGCAGAATCGATTCGCCATCGGCTTTGCGGCCGACATAGCGGAGGAGTTCAGCATGTCGGCGGAGACCTTCAATCGCTCTGGCAAGATAAATGCTGCTGCGACAGAACGGGGAATGAAACTCAACCGAAGTTTCGGGCAATCCCTGAAGTCCAACGGGGAGCCACACAGGTTTCTCGATGCGGCCGAAATGCGAGAGCTCACTGGAACGTCCTACTATCAGGGGGGGCTTTTTACGCCTGGCGCGGTAACTATCCAGCCTGCGGACTATATCCGTGGCCTGGCGAGCGGTCTTGCTTCCAAGGTAGATATTTTCGAGAATTCGCCGGTCACCGCGCTAAAACATGAGGATGGAAACTGGACGGCGCTCTCGCACAGAGGCAGTGTCACCGCACCTAAGGTCATCCTCGGCGTCAACGGCCATGTCGAAGATTTCGGCCATTTCACTCGTCGACTGATGCACATCTTCGCATACGCCTCCATGACCGCCCCCTTTCCCGCCGACGACCACGGCCGGCGTGTCTCGGGCCAAAACCGCTGGGCACTGCTCCCCGCGGACGCGATGGGCGCGACCATCAGAAAATTTACTTCGGAAGGCCAGTCTCGCATCGCCATACGAACAAAGTACACCTACGAAACGACTATTACGGCATCCGCGTCCCGTATGGAAAAAATGGCGAATGCACATCGCCGTTCATTTGACGCGAGGTTCCCAGGTCTGCAGCAATTGCCCTTCGAATACAGTTGGTCCGGACGACTTTGCCTAAGTCTCAATCACGTGCCCGCCTTCGGCGAGATCGAGGAGGGCCTGTACTCAGCCTGCTGCGAGAATGGTCTTGGCACAGTGAAAAGCACTCTCGCCGGCGTAATGGCGGTCGATCTCGCGACCGGAAACAATTCGCCAGAGCTCGCACGATTCATGGATAATCCCCTGCCGTCCAAGTTGCCGCCTGAGCCTTTCGCATGGCTCGGCATAAATTCGGTGATCCGTTACCAGGAACTTCGCGCAGGCCGTGAGGGATGATGCGGGTCATCGGGACTTTGAAATTGCAATGAAGACGGATTCGCGAAGGCAGAGGCCATTCCAACGGCCGGTTGCCAAGCCGAAGAAACTTCCAGAGCAAAGTAACTCGAGTGGCGGACAGGGCCGAAGATCTTGTCGCCGCCAGAGTTAGCAGACGTGCGGAGAGGTTGGCCTAGTTGCCAACCTCCGAATGCGCGTCAGAAATAGCTCGCTACAGGCTCGCCCAAAACGTCCAGCCGCGGCGTGATGCCCAGTCCCGGGAGGGTCGGGGCCATCACACGACCCTCTTTAACGTCAAACGGGCCATCGGCCGTTTTCAGTGCGACAATGTCCCGGCTCTCCAAGACGCATCGTAAGTTTTTTTCGGGAACCGTCTGGCCCAGATGGACGATTGCGGCGAACGCAATGTCGGACCCCGCCGTCTCCTGAACACTGACGGTGTAACCCGCAGCCAGGGCGATATCCCGATGGCGGCGGCCTCTGGTCAATCCGCCGTTCTTGGAAATCTTCAATCCAATACCTTCCGCCGCGTCGTCTGCAACGAGCTGGATTATTGACGCGTCGCTTAGCGCCAGTTCGTCAAAGATAATGGGAACGTCGGTCCGACGACGCAGCGACACACACTCGCGCCAGGTTGCACACGGGGCTTCCAACACGAAATCAAGTCCATGAGGCAGCAATCGGAGCATGCGAAGGGCGGTCTCGACAGTCAAGCCGCCGTTTGCATCGACGATGAAGAATTCTCCTGGTTTCTTGTCCGCAAGAGCCGCCGCAATCCGAGCCGCGTCAGTTGCTGGCTCCCCGCCTATTTTCACCGAGTGTCCAATGTAGCCCTGCGCCCTGTGTTCGGCGACACGTTTACGCATATCCTCGGGTTCGCCCATATAAATTGACGAGATCACAGGCATATTCACATCAGTGCGTCCGCCCAGGAGCTCACAGACAGGAAGCCCCACCGACTTGCCGAATATATCCCAGCATGCGACGTCCAACGCCGTCTTGGCATGCTCGTGACCGATGAGGGCTGCGTCCATCGCATCATTGATCCGGTCGACGCGCCTTGGATCAAGTCCTATGAGCTTCGGGGCAATCTCTGCAATGCCCGACCGGACACCAAGCGCGTGGGCGGCGATGTACGTGGCACCAAACGGGGTGCTTTCTCCCCAACCCTCTATCCCTTTCTGAGTTGTCATCCGGACAATTGTGGCGTCAAAACTCCTGTACTCCCTCCCCCCGGACAATTTATATACGCCTCCCGAATAAGGCAGATCGACCTGGAAAACATCAATGCGTTCGATACTCAGTTCAGCCATTTTCACAATCTTTCTATTGGGGGATGACGAGTACGAGCTTTCCGCTGATGCTCTTGGATAGGAAATCTTGCTGAGCTTGGACGATGTCCTTAAGCGGATAGGTTTTTCCAACGACTGGCCGGATTTCGCCGCGTTCGATGTAAGTTATGAGGTTCTCGAACACGACGTCTTCCTGAAACGTGCACCCCAGGAAAGTGAGGTCCTTAAGGTAAAGCGTGCGTACATCTAGTTCCACGATGGGTCCCGCGATGGCACCGGCCACGGCGTACCGTCCGCCCTTCTTCAGAACTTCCAACAGTTCGGGGAAATCGGGACCCGCAGCGACGTCAATAACAACATCGACCGTTTCCCTGCCTTGTCCTTTAAGAATGCTCTCACCCCGAGGATGCACTCGGTCAGCACCCAAAGCGACCAATTGGTCGGCTTTAGTTTTGGCCGCGACCGCAGTAACCACGGCCCCTCTCCGCTTCGCAAGTTGAATTGCGGCGGAACCAACGCCGCCGGATGCACCAGTGATGATCACATGTTCCCCCGCGACAACGTCGGCACGATGCAGGAGATTTTCGGCGGTGGAATAGGCGCACGGAACCGATGCAAGTTCGATATCACTCCATTCGCACTCGACCTTAAACGTCTCTCGCGCAGGAGCCTTTGCGTATTGGGCGAACGCGCCGTCGCACTCCGACCCAAACGTCCAGCACTCCATAGGTCGATAATCGACATAGGAGCGGAGCATGTTTCGAACGATAACCCGTTCACCAATTCGCCCGGCATCCACACCATCTCCGACGGCGACTATGCGGCCACAGCAGTCACCGCCTTGAATGCGGGGAAACGCCATGGGCACCCCCGACCAACTGGCGTCTGCATCTTGGATTTCGAATCCTTGTGCCCCTCCGGCTTCGGTACCGCTTTTCACCGCCTTCGAATACCAGCCAATGCGAGTGTTTATGTCCGTGTTGTTGATACCTGCGGCGGCTACTCGGATCAAAACTTCTCCAGGGGCGGGATTCGGAACCGCGATGTCTTCTCTGTACTGAAGGTTTTCGAATCCCCCATGCCCGATTAGGACCACACCAGTCATCAATCCAGGAATGTCGGCCTGATGTTTTGGAGATGATTTTGCAATTCCAACGCTCATGGCCATTCGAACCCCTGGGATACTCGATTAATATGAGCATGAAGATCGCAGGCTACGTTCCAAGACAAGGCACTTTAAACTCAGGCGTGACTTGAGTTTTTTGCGGAATATGACTGGAATGTGGCGGCCAGGGATCAAACTTCCCGACTTTCCCTTTGCGGCGCATACCTGTGCCGTGCAAAGAACCGATCCAGCTCCTTCTCTTCAGGTTGCCGTCCCGTAAAAATCTCGACGTAGTCAACCATTCGTGTCATTCGCACAGAGAGGGGTTCCTGGGTTTGCATGGAGATGTAGCCGATTTGGACGAGGTACAGAGTTCGAGCTCGCACATCAGCGGAAATCTCCTTCATCCCGAACCGCACGAACATGCGGGTC
Organism: Hyphomicrobiales bacterium; assembly: GCA_900473175.1. Taxonomy (GTDB): domain Bacteria; phylum Pseudomonadota; class Alphaproteobacteria; order Rhizobiales; family Rhizobiaceae; genus Phyllobacterium. The sequence continues at coordinate 42,289 of UCKM01000005.1, forward strand.
AGAGCATCAAGCCTGATCTGATCCGCCCTTTGAACTTCGGCTAAAATGTCAGCCGACTGGAGCGCCCAGCTTCTTATGGCGAACTCGAATGGAGAATCAAAAAGCGTTCGGTCCAGCCAACAATCGAAAACGTTGAGCGTCGCCTCCGCTAGAGACTCGGCATAAGCCTCAGATTGCTTGACGATGTTGCCCGTGTTCTTGTTCCGCCAGAGCGCGATCAGAGCACCGAGAAGCTCCTCCCGATCCTTGAAAAACCAATAAAAACTCGTCCGCGAGAGACTGAGCTTCTTCGCCAAGGGTAGAATTTTGACGGAGTCCACGCCCGACTCGAGCAAAGCCTCATAGGCCGCCTCCAGCCATCCTTCGTGTGATCCGCGCCAGCCGCTGTCGCTCAAGGCCTGTTCCATAGGTGATCTCATACCAAATCCATTTGCGAAGGGAAAGACAAATGTACATAAGCGTCGCGCAACTTGACGTCCATGTTCTTGTTCTTGACATTTATGTACATTTTCGAATAACTACGTCGGCATCTACAATTCGGAGCCCCACAGATGTCAAACGACCCGTTGCTGCAGCCATACAAATTGAAGCATCTGACCCTGCGAAACCGAATTATCGTCACCTCGCACGAGCCAGCCTATCCCGAGGACGGTATGCCTAAGGGGCGCTACCGTTCCTACACCGTAGAACGCGCCAGAGGCGGCATCGCGCTGACGATGACGGCGGGGTCCGCAGCGGTTTCGAAGGACAGCCCGCCAGTCTTCAACAATCTACTCGCCTACAAGGACGAGATCGTTCCGTGGATCAAAGAGTTGACGGAAGCCGTGCATGAGGAAGGCGCGGCTATCATGATTCAGCTGACGCATCTTGGCCGGCGCACCCGGTGGGACAAGGGCGACTGGCTTCCCGTCGTCGCTCCCTCCCACCATCGTGAGGCCGCGCACCGTGCCTTTCCCAAGAAGCTCGAAGACTGGGACATCGAGCGCATCATCAAAGAGTTTGCGGACGCCGCCGAGCGGATGAAGGCGGGGGGCATGGATGGCGTCGAACTCGAAGCCTATGGCCATCTGATCGACCAGTTTACGTCACCTCTCACGAACGAACTGGACGGACCCTATGGCGGCTCGCTCGACAACCGTCTTCGCTTCTGTTTTGACGTATTCCGAGCGATGCGCGAACGAGTAGGCCCTGACTTCATCCTTGGAGTGCGGTACACCGCCGACGAATGTCTTCCCGGGGGCACGGGCAAGGCCGAGGGCCTAGAGATTTCCCGTCGCCTCAAGGAGAGCGGTCTCATCGACTATCTGAACGTTATTCGCGGCCATATCGACACCGATGCCGGCCTGACGGACGTCATCCCTATCCAGGGCATGGCCAGTGCCCCGCACCTGGATTTCGCCGGAGAGATACGGTCCGCGACCAATTTCCCGACTTTCCATGCCGCCAAAATTCAGGACGTCGCCACAGCACGTCATGCCATAGCGTCCGGTAAGGTCGACATGATAGGCATGACCCGCGCTCACATGACTGATCCTCACATCGTTCGGAAAATTATAGAAAAGCGAGAGGACGACATCCGCCCCTGCGTGGGTGCCAATTACTGTCTGGACAGAATTTACCAGGGAGGCCTCGCGTTCTGCATCCACAACGCCGCGACCGGACGCGAGGAAACGATGCCGCACGTCGTCGAAAAGGCGTCAGAGCGGAAGAAGATTGTCATCGTCGGGGCTGGTCCGGCAGGTCTTGAAGCAGCGCGTGTCGCGGGCGAGCGCGGTCACGATGTCGTGGTGTTCGAAGCCGCGAGCAATCCTGGCGGACAAATCCGGCTTACGGCCCAGAGCCCGCGCCGCAAGGAGATGATCAGCATCATCGACTGGCGTATGGCCCAGTGCGAAAAGGCAAACGTGAAGATCCACTTCAACACCTGGGCTGAAGCCGGGACGATTGAAGCAGAGAACCCCGATGTCGTCATCATCGCGACAGGTGGTCTCCCCCACACCGAGGTCCTGTCGAAGGGCAACGCATTGGTGGTATCGTCTTGGGACATCATATCCGGCGATGCGAAGCCAGGCACTAATGTGTTGGTATTCGACGACGCCGGCGATCATGCGGGATTGCAGGCGGCCGAAATCCTAGCGAACGCTGGTGCCAAGGTTGAAGTGATGACCCCAGACCGCTCCTTCGCCCCCGAAGTTATGGCGATGAACCTGGTTCCCTACATGCGTTCGCTCCAGAAGCTCGATGTCACTTTCACTGTGACTTACAGGCTAGAGTTCGTCGAGAAGAACGGCAACCAACTTGTGGCGCATGTGGGCAGCGACTATGGCGGCATTTCCAAGCAGCAGGTCGTAGACCAAGTCGTCATTAATCACGGGACGATCCCGCTCGACGATCTCTACTTCGAGCTCAAGCCGAACTCGACCAACCTGGGCGAGGTTTCCTACGATGATCTCATCGCGGGCAAGCCTCAAGCCGCCGTCCGGAATAACCAAGGTCGGTTTCAGCTCTTCCGGATCGGCGACGCCGTAGCCGCTCGGAATACGCACGCAGCGATTTACGATGCCCTGCGACTGGTGAAAGATATCTGACATACAGGGACGCATTGTTGGAAGGAAATCGTCGTTATGGTAAGAACCGAGGCTCTTCAACTCTTTCTCGACGCCACGTTCGTGGCGTTCGATCGATTTGCAAAGGATTTGCGCTCTCGCGATTCAATCATGCGCATTTTCGCTTTACTCGAGGTTGCCGGAGCGAGAGGAACGAAATCCGGCAAACGCCTCCCGGTTTGCGTCCGACACCTCGATGAAGCGCTGGCCTTAGAGACAGAGCACACGATACTGAAGTCCGTCATCGCGCGGTTCCAGGCAATTGAACCGTGGCTCGATTGGAATTGGCGCTCCACGTATGATAATTCCGCGAGCGAGAACTTTCTTATGGGTCATGCCAACGGGATGGTCGTAGGCCCCGGGGGCGTCGAAGAGCGACAGGACCTTTGGCTCGGTGTCAGCCTACTGGCACCCCATGTGCGCTATCCCAATCACAGCCATCCTCCCGAAGAGACCTATCTCGTCCTTTCCGAGGGCGAGTTTATGCAAGAAGAGACTTGGTTCTCCCCTGGCATCGGGGGGTCCTTCTTTAATCCCCCTGGCATAAAGCACGCGATGCGATCAGGCGATTAGCCTCTGTTAGCCTTATGGGCACTGCTCCCTGACCAACGTCGACATTGAGGCCCAGGGGTCCGGAGAAGACAAGCGACGGCACTGAACTAAATTGGCCTGCAGCGCTGTCCGACTTGATTCTTCTAAAGCGAATCTAGCGTTCAATGACGAGATCGCTCAACGGTCTGGAACAGCAGGGCAGGAAGAAACCAGCGTCGATCTCTCTTTGCCTGATCCCTCCGTCGGATTTCATATCGACGGCTCCGCTCACGAGCTTGGACTTGCAGGTCCCGCAGATACCACTCGCACATGACGACGGAATCCTGACGCCAGATTTTTTGGCACAAGAAAGAACGGTCTGATCAGCACGGACTTCGATAGACTTTCCCTGTTTCAAAAATTGCACGCTGAACGATTTCGCTTCAACGGCCTCGGAAACCGGCGCAGCGGCGTCTTCAATAACACCGGCGTCGAAACTTTCTTCGTGATAGTTGCAATCGGAAACACCCAATTCAACGCTGATCTTTCTCGCGGCCGCCATGAACGGCGCTGGTCCGCAGCACATGACGACGCGGTCAGCGATATCCGGCGCAGCCAGCGAAAGGAATTCCCTGGATATCCGGCCTGAAATGCCCGGCCAACAACGCTCGGTTGCGATGTCTTCGGGAAGCAGCAGCAGCCTGAACCCTTTGACGCGTCGCGCGAGGTTTGCAGCCTCCTCGCGGAAGATAAGGTCTTTCGGACTTCTACCCGCGTGCAGGAATATGACATCGGCCGACTCGGCCGTATCAGCAAGTTCCCGCGCCATGGACATGAGCGGCGTGATCCCGGAGCCACCCGACAGGAAAAGGAACTTCCTGGCCGCAGGCCGGACGAAACGGCCGAGTGGCCCTAATGCCCGGACAGTCGTGTTCGGGATCAAATTGTCGTGCAGCCAGTTCGACACCTTTCCACCAGGAACACGCTTCACGGTAATAGTGATGGCGTTTTTGCGGAGCGGAGAGGACGAGACGCTGTAGCAGCGCGCGTCGTCCTCATTGTCAAGACCTAGCTCGAACTTGAAATATTGTCCGGCACTGAACTCGAATTGTTTCCGGTCGGGCGACACGAACGTGAAGCTTTTCACGTCATGCGTCTCATCATGTACGTCGATGCAAAGGAGCCTGTCGTCCGTTTCCGGATCCCAAAACCCACCGACTGCTTGGCTAATCGCTTTGGGGAGGAGTTCAGTAGCCATGGGCGCGCATCCGTTCAATGTACCAGCTCGCGAAATCGTCGAGAGCGCCCTCGCTAAACCTGGAATACACGCCAGGCTCATAGGCGGGGTCCTGGACGCCGGCTTGGGCGCGAGCAACGAGCTCGGCGTCCTGATTGGTCGTCTCCGTCCATACGTGAGTAAGTTTCGCGAGATCGTAATCGACGCCCTCTTTCGCGTCCTTGTGAACAAGCCATTTCGTCCGGATCAGGGTCGTGTCGGCAGAAATCGGGATTGCGATAGAAATCACGGCGTGGTCGCCCATGAAGTGACACCAGCTGTTATGCCCCCAAAGATGCATGTCGCCGAGGTCCTTTCGGGTCATCGTCCCAAGAAGTTTCGACGAGGCGGCGGTCGAGTCCTCAGTCTGGGACTCGCCAGCCCCAGCGATAATCAGACGCTGGGTGCGGAAATTGGTTTCGCAATTTCTCACCCGCTCAATCGTCGATGAAGGAAATCCGTTCGCCTCCCAGTCTTTCGTGCGCTCGCTGTACATAGCGAAATGCGCTTCCGCCTCCTCCCGGTCCTCTGGGCTAAGGCTGTCGGGATCGTATCCGAAATCAAGGTCGACGAACGAGACGCAAAGCTCCGGATGGTTGGCCGAGCAGTGATAGCACTCTCGGTTGTTCTCCATCGTGAGCTTCCAATTCCCTTTCTCGACGACATCCAACTGGTGTGCGACCTTGGCGTTGCGGACGTCATAGGGCGCGAGTCGCGCAACCATAACGTCTTCCAGCTGGTTAATATCCCGAGGAGGATTGTCGGAAAGACAGACATAGACCAGCCCGCCGATCAACTTGAAGTTCACCGCCTTGAGGCTCCGGCAGCTCTTGTCGAAGTCCTTTCCCATGTGCGGGGCATAGCTAAGCTCACCCGAAAGCTCGTACGTCCATTGGTGGTAGGGGCAGACGAGCTTGGAAACGACGGCCGAGCCGGCGTCCAGCAAACGCGCGCCGCGATGACGGCAGACGTTGCGGACCACCCGGATTTCGTTCTCGTCGTCCCTAAGCAGGATCAGGCTTGCCGATCCTATGTCGATGACAACCGCGTCGCCTGCTTCCGGGACATCGCACTCAAGGCCCACATGTATCCAGTGCTTCGAAAAGAACACGTCCAAGTCCGCTTGGAAGACGTCCTCGCGGGTGTAAAGTCCAGCGGGAAGAGAGTGTCCATCGATACGAGCGTCGAGCAAGGAGGAGATCGATGAAGGGAGCGTGTTGAGCATAATGTTTCCTTATGGATCAGTTGCCTTTAGAATCGCACTAATGGGCGATATTTCAACTGCACAAATGTGCGCCCTTGGCATTACTATAAGTAATGGGAAACTTTCCAACGGGCCTCTTTTCGGCAAGAACAGGAGTGACGTTTTGAAAAGTTTGAGGAGACAGCTGCCGCCGCTGACGGCGCTTACCGTATTCGAGGCCGCGTCGCGGTTGTCGAGCTTCACGAAGGCCGCCGAGGAACTCGGCGTTACCCAAGCTGCAGTCAGTCGACAGATTCACCTCCTAGAGAGCGACTTTGGCTTCCCACTTTTTACGCGCCTGCATCGAAAGGTAACCTTGACCGACAAAGGCAAGGCGCTTTCCGCGGCCACCAGCGATGCCTTTAACCTGCTTGCGGAAACAGTAGCCGACCTTCGCAAGGACGCTTCCAGCGACGAGCTGACAATCTCTGCGACAGTCGCATTCTCGCATTTCTGGTTGATGCCTAGAATTTCAGAATTCTCGCGGCAGTATCCGGACATCAATCTCCGTATCGTCACTCAGGACAATATGCCGAACCTCGAACGTGGCGAGGTGGACGTCGCTATCAGATTTGGCAACGGCATGTGGCCGGACGGTCATGCTGAAGCCCTATTTGAAGACGAGGTCTTCCCGGTTTGCAGCCCAGAGTACGCCGGTACGGATGGGTCCATCAAAAGCCCAGCGGACTTGGTTTCGTACTCCCTCATCTCTAACGAGACTGACGACCCAATGTGGACAGGTTGGAACGAGTGGCTCTCGTCATTTTCCATCGTGGTTCCAAAGAAAACGATGGGACTGCGTTGCAGCTTTTACACCGAAGCGATCTATGCCGCGCTCAACGGTCAGGGGATTGCGCTGGGCTGGACACATCTTGTGGAAGATCTGTTAAAGCAGGGACGACTGGTGCGCCTGACTGACGCGGCCATCAAACCCAGAGGTGCTTATTTTGTCGTGGTTCCCACAAGACAACGGAATAGGGTTGCCGCGAGCCATTTCGTCCAATGGCTGCAGATAGCATCGCAGGAACCGGGCCCGTGAAGCCTCTAGAGAACCGGATGGCGGATAGACGCGAATATCCGCCAATACCTTGATGTAATGGGTCAAGGGGGCGGCGGCTCCGCCAGGATTAACGAACACAGCATCTTCCGCTCCTTCCAGCTAGTCTGATCTACCCAAGCCAACGCAAGGTGCGACGCGCTTTGCCTATCTGACTTTCATAGTCACATGCCTGCGGCAGAGCGGTGTAAGTGCGTATGGTCTCTAAGCTGCTCGCAAGGCAGCGCTCTCCACACAACCGCAGCATTCATCTGCGAACCACACTTTGAACGCCCCCACCATTGCCCGATGGCGGCTGCGTTTTGGTACGGTTATGCAGTAGGGACTTGCCAGCTTCATCGGATCGCCGACAACAACAAGCTTGCCTTCCTCGACATCGCGGGCGCAGAAGAGCCCTTGTGCTAAGGCCACCCCCAAGCCGCCTCGTGCGAGGTCGAGCGCGGCCATTGACGAGTTGGCAGTCATACCGTGTCGCACCTGCCGCCCGGTCGCGACATTCATTTTGGCAAACCAGTTTGCCCATGATGGGAAAGTCGCTCCTGCGGCCCCCCAATCAGTATGAATGAGGTGCAATAATGCCAATTGGTCCGGTGCACCAATATCGCGTCGTCCAGCCAGGAACCCCGGCGAGCAAACCGGATAGACGGAGTCTGTCACGAGTTCCTCTGTCGGTTGATCACTGTAATGCGATGGCCCGTAGGAAAGCCGCACATCGATCAATCCCCTGTCGAACGGCACCGGGTCGTCCTCGCCACGAAGAAAGATATCGACTCGTCCGTGCTTGCGGACGAACTTGGGGAGCCGTGACGAGAGCCAGCCCATTGCTACAGACGGAGCGACGGACACAACGAGTGATGCGACCGGGTCACTGGATGTGAGTTCCCGGGAAATGCTTCGCAGCTCGCCAAACACCTGCGCAAGTCTCGGATAAATATCGACGCCAGCTTCAGTCAGAATGATGCGGCGGTTGACGCGGTGGAATAACTTGCGGCCGACCTGATCTTCAAGTCCCCGGATCAATTGGCTCACCGCCGCAGGGGTGATTGAAAGCTCTTTCGCGGCCGCCACGAAACTGCCTGACCGTGCAGCCACCTCAAACGCTTCTAGGCCGCGAGCAGAAAGAATGCCTGGCATGCACGAGACTCCGAACAAATAGCTGAGCTTTTCTATCTTGCAGAATTTCTATTTTTTCAAAAGAGAATTTTTTCGATAGCGTGCCTGATAACGGTGGTCTGCAAACCGACGAAAGCAACAACGGAGATTGGCATGTCACGCGGGCATATGATTTTGGCGGCGTTCTTCTTCAACCCTCAAGGAGATCATCGCATTTCGTGGCGTCATCCGCACGCGCCAGGTCACGAGTTTCTCGATCTCGATTACTATCGCAGGCTCGTCCACGCGGCAGAGCGCGCCAAACTCGACACGATCTTCATCGCCGACCATCTCGGGATTTGGAACGGACTGGGAAGTGGTATCGCCCACTATGCCAATCCGCGCCTTGAGCCTCTGTCCCTCGTCTCTGCCCTCTCAGCCGTCACTAAGGACATTGGGTTCATGGTCACGGCGTCAACCTCCTATACGGAGCCATTCAACACCGCCCGTATGTTCGCTTCAATCGACCATATCAGCCGCGGTCGGGTTGCATGGAACGTCGTCACCTCGGCGCTCGAAGAGGAGGCCGTCAACTTCGGGCGTGACGCCAACATAGATCACGCGTTGCGCTATGAGCGAGCGGCCGAATTTCTCGATGTCACCAAGGCGCTCTGGGACAGTTGGGAAGACAATGCGGTCGTGATCGATAAGAAGTCCGGCCTTTTCGCCCATCCGGACAAGGTTCACTATCTCGATCACGAGGGAAAGCACTTCAAGGTGAAGGGACCGCTCAACGTCCCACGGCCGCCGCAGGGCCATCCGGTGATCGTACAGGCTGGGTCGTCCGACGCAGGAAGGAACCTCGCCGCCCAACATGCTGAAGTGCATTTCGCTGTGCTGCGAAGCGAAGCGGAGGGGATTGCATATCGTAAGGATATGAACACCAGGCTTGCCGGGTTCGGGCGGCTGCCGGAGAGCTTCAAACTGCTTCCCGGCATCCTACCCATTGTCGCCGAGACGACCTCCGAGGCCGAAGAAAAGCAGCAGTATCTCGAATCGCTGATACTTGATGAAGTGGCCGTCGATCTGCTTTCGACATGGGCTGGCGTTGATCTCTCAGGCTATCCACTCGACGGTCCGGTTCCCGACCTGCCGGAGGAGGCAAACTACAACGGGTGGCGGACCTGGCTGGCCCTCGTTCGTGATAAAGCAAACCAAGGCCTGTCGATTCGGCAGTTGGCCCGCAAAATCGCCAACACCGGATCGGTCCCGCCGGTGACTGGCACGCCAACCCAGGTTGCCGACCAATTGGAAGCGTGGTTCGTATCCGGAGCGGCGGACGGATACAATCTGATGTTCCCGCTTCTGCCGGATGATTGGGAAAACTTCATGAGGACCGTGGTCCCCGAACTCCAGCGACGCAGACTGTTCAAGACCGAGTATGAATCCGGAACGCTACGGAATCGATTGGGATTGGCACGCCCGGAGAACAGTTTCACAGTGAAGTCCGACGATGCGGTTCTGAGAGCCTGTTGGGACCAAAATGCGAAATAGGGAGGAATTTTGAATGGGTATCAGGCGAGTTGTTGCCATTTCCGGAAGCCATTCGGTGTCTTCCAAGACCGTAGCTCTTGTCGACGCGGTCTTGCGCGAATTAACCTCGGCCGACATCGAGTGCGAGCATGTCGCGGTCCGTGAACTCAATCCTGTCGCACTTCTTTCCGCAGACTTCGGGGATGAGTCACTCACCTCCTTCCTGCGAATGGTAGGCCATGCACACGGCTTGATCATCGCGACCCCGATTTACAAGGCGTCGTTCACAGGCCTTTTGAAGGCGGCGCTCGACATTCTGCCGCAGTTCGCATTTGCCGGGAAAGTCGTCATGCCGCTCGGCACAGGGGGCAGTCTCGCCCATGTGCTCGCGTTGGATTATGGGCTGCGGCCGGTCATTCAATCGATGGGAGCGCGACATATCGTTCAGTCTCATTTCGTTGTTGAAGGGGACTTTTCCAAAGACGATCAAAGGATCAACGTTGACGACCCACGCTGGAGCGGCTTAAGGCACGCTTGCACCAACTTCCTGCATTCGCTAACGGATGATGGTCGCGCGGCGATGTTGGGCCACCCTCGTCCCGCCGCGTAGCGAAATAGCCTTGATAGAAATGATGCCCCGTGGTCCCGGAGTACGAAAGCTCCTCCTGTTGCGAAGGCGTCGCTCATGCGCCGGCCGGGACTAGAACTTGTTTTCTGCCGCCAGCTTGGCCAGCTTGGCAGCATCTGCATCGAACTCTCCAGGGAAAAATGATCTGAACGATCGCTTGTGAGCACCAGTCGACGATCGGAGAAGTGCGATATAAGCATTGAGAATGGAACCGCCCGAGACAGATGTAATTGTCTCTACGTTCCTGTTTAGGCCAACGTCGACCAAGTATAGCAGGACTCCCAGACCATAAGCTGTAGCTCGATGTCCTCCACCTTCACGCTGACTGCCTTCACGATTTTTGTTCGTACGTTGCTCCTTGCCCGGAACCCACCGGATCGATTGGGCCAGTACCGACATCTCGACACAGGAGCGAGAGGTTTCGGAGCTTGGGGTTGAACTAAGGCCGAGAGGTGCGCTGATGCCTGGGCAAAGTCTCACCTTCCCGGATGAAAGCCCTGTTCAATGTTTTGCTGCCTAAAAGCCCGCAAGCGACGGCAATTTCTGTGAAATTCAGATCAGTCTCGAGAAGCAACTGCTTTGCCTTTCGTACCCGAAGTTGATCCCGCACTCTCAAGGGTGATTTTCCGAGTTCCTCCTTAAAAATTCGTTCCATCTGTCTGCGTGTTGTCCCTATTCGCCGGGCAACTTCTGCCATGTTGATGGGATCCTCCATTGTGCTTTCAAAAATCCGCAGCGCTTGCTTGACAACTCGGTTTGACACCCCTGAAAATATGAGCGCCGGTTGCTCATTTGTCCGCCGTTCGAATGGGATCATCAATATTGAGGCACATTTTCTCGCAAGTTCGTCACCAAATTCGGCGGCAACTATCTCCAAACCAAGGTAGGCTGAGCCCATTCCCCCAGCACACGTGTAGTGCCTGCCGTTCGGCCGATAGAGGCTGATCGAATCCGCCGAAAACTCAATAAATTCCTCTCCAAACTCCTCCGTATGAAGCCAGCTGACACAACACTGGTTCTCCGACAGAACGTCTGCCTCTGCCAGCGCAAAAGTACCTGTGCAGAGTCCGACAAGGCGTATTTGCCTCTTGTTGATCTTTTTCAGCAAATCCAACAGCGCAGCTGGCGCTTTCTTATGCGGACTTATTAATCCTCCGGCGACAACGACATAATCGCATCCCAGCATGGAGCTAAGCTCTGCTGTAGGCTCGACAAACATCCCGGTGCTTGATTGCACCCGACTGCCTGAAAGAGTGGTTATGTCCCAACTGCACCTGATCTGCCGGCTTTGGTCTCTTTCATCGGCGGCAAGCCGCAGGCAATCAAGAAAGAGGCTCAGAGCAGAGAGGGTAAACTGCGGCAGCAGAATTATCCCGAACCTTAATCTCTTAGTTGAAACGTTCGCTTCCAAACCGTCTTCCCGAGGTTTTGTGCGCCTCAGATATGGCGTCATGATAGATCATCACGCATGTGTCATTCGGTGTCAAAACCCTTATGGCGCGTCTATGGCCAAATGAGCGCGGCACTCCTGGAGCATTGTCCTTCTCACTTCGCAGCAACCATATCAATCCTGAAGGCACAACAATCTCCCAAAACACAAAACGATATCCGGAAAGTACCCTGAGGACCTACTTGAGATTTCAGCAGATATCAAAAAACTGCATATGATTTCTGCTAACATCGCGATCCTTTCGGCAGGTGACGATCCGCCGGCGTTCGACGCCGAAGGCGATCATTGCGGGTCCTACCTCAGGGGTGACCACGATGGTGGCGCATTCAGGTGGGCCACCGCTTGCGAGGTATTTTTTACCCCTCGGCTTCAGCAAGGAAATCTACGCGGGAACAACGAGTATGTTTTTTCACCGTCGGCAATGCGACCAAGGCGGTGCTGTGCCTATCGCTGGTCAAGCCGACCGCCGGTGTCTGGGCTTCGATGGCGATTTGACTCTTTGCTATTCCAAGCGGCGAATGGCTGGGGCGGCAGCTTGACGGAAGTCTGGATCAGCGTCAGATTATCGTGCCTGCTACGGATTATTGGTTTTGACCGTTTCGAAACTGTTGTAAGACGGCGTCACAGGGTAATTCACTTGAGCCTGAAGGTCCGCTTTGGGTCAGAAGCGGACGCTATCCCTGACTTGAAAGAATGACCCATTCGGGGCCGATGGCCGACTGTCTGCTGCTAGGACACCCAATATGAGAAGCGGACATCAGAGTTCGTGCCGGCAAGGTCTGGCATTGGCCCAAAGCTGCCATTGATCATTTACGTGCAGGTTTACCGTAACGTACTTCTGTTCCCCCGCGGGTTGTCTATAATGTTTAGAGGGCACGTAAGTGCGTTCGATACGATCATTGTAGGTGCGATGGGATACAGGCAAACCAGGCTCATCTTCCTCAAAGCGCTGTATCATCAAGTTCTCGTGGTATGGCCGATCTTGTCCGGGATCATCGTGTTGATGGTGGCGTGCGGGCTTCTGGTTGGGTGGATAGAAGGCTGGCGCGTGACCGACACACTCTATTTCACCTTCGTTACTGGCCTTACCATCGGCTACGGAGATCTGACACCGCAGCATTTTTCATCGCGCATCTTCGCTATTGTGATCGGCTTTTGCGGCATCATCCTGACCGGGCTCGTCGCGGCGGTCAGCGTAGAGGCGCTGCGTTCGACGGTCATCGATCGCAAGTCCTGAGCGCTCCATGGGCTGTGCCCTTTTTAGAATTAGGGATCTTTCGTGAATCATCTGTGGCAAGAAATCAGGCAAAACCCGATCCTTTGGCTACTCGCCCTCGTGCCTTGCGTTTTTACGGCGAAGTTGGCCAGCCCGGAAGCGCACACGCTGCTTTTTCTGCTCGCGGTATTGGCCATCATTCCATTGGCGACTTTGCTCAGTCACGCCACAGAGTCCGTGGCGGCCAAAACAGGCGATGCAGTCGGCGGCCTCCTCAATGCAACGCTGGGCAATCTCACTGAACTCATTATTGCGCTGGCTGCATTGCGCCTTGGCCAGTTTACCTTGGTGAAAGCTTCAATGGCCGGAGCAATTGTTACCAACACTCTGTTCATGTTAGGAGCATCGTTCCTGCTTGGAGGACTGAAACATCACGTTCAAGACTACAATCGCGTCAATGCGCGTCTGCAAACAAGCCTGCTGTTTCTGGCTACAGTCGCCCTGATTATCCCCTCAGCAGTTGCCTCTGCCGATTTTGAGGCGCCGTCAGAGTTTATGCAAAAACTAAGTGTCGGCCTGTCAGTTGTCCTGATCATCGCCTATGGACTGGGTCTCGTATACTCACTGAAGAGCCATCGCGAATTCTTCGGCAGCACAGAGGAAGCTTCGGAGGAGCAGCCTTGGCCGCTCAATGTGGCCCTTGTTACGCTGGCCGGCGTGACGGTACTGGTGGCGCTCGTCAGCGAAATCTTTGTCGAATCGGTTCAGGAAGCGGCGGTGACATTCGGAATGACGTCCGCGTTCGTGGGCTTTATCGTCGTGGCCTTGGTAGGCGGTGCGGCGGAAATGACATCAGCCTTTTCCGGCGCTCGCAAGAACAGGCTCGATCTGAGCGTCGGCATTGCTCTCGGGAGCGCTGCGCAGATCGCTCTCTTCGTTGCGCCAGTTCTAGTGCTGCTCAGCTATGTCATCGGCCCCGCGCCCATGAACCTGCAATTCTGGCCGGGCGCGGTCGTCATGGTGCTCATCGCCACAATGACCGCCACCATAGTCACCAACGGCGGGCGCTCGACATGGTTCGTGGGCGTATTGATGTTAATGGTATACTTCATTCTTGCGATGACACTTTATTTGCTCCCGCCTGGCGGTCAGTAGTAGATGATCTCATTCCGTGCCACCGATCACACCGCTGCCAAGGTCCCTTACATCGACGACATCAATTGGCTCAGGGGTCGTGCGGCGATGCCCACGGTTGCCTTCCATTCGCTTGATGACATTCGGCTTGCGGTTTTGGCCGCCAGATCGTCCCGGTTTTCCGCTCATACTGACTACCTCCGTCTGAGGTATTAGGATACCTCATTCGTGATCTGTTGTCAGTACTGCGAAGCAGTTGGGACCAGACGAGGCACTTATGCAAGTCGCGTCTCGGTTTGGTCAAGGCGATGATATTACGCAGATACGTTCACCCTACCGCGAAAGCTTTTGCCTATCATCGAGGAACACGAAATTGCCAGTATGTGCACGACAGGATCGTGCACAAGAATTGGGGTGACGACGGGAATGGTATTTCCAACCTTCCTGTTCACCTGGCTGAAAACGGACGCTACTCAACTCGAAACTGGATTTCGGCGGGATCATAACAATTGCTCGTCGCATCGACGGATTGGCCTATGCTTGGCAGATAGCAGTGCTTGCGGATGAACGCGTCGGCGAAGGAAAGACCCTGTTTTCAGAGGTTTTAAACCGCAAGCGACAAACCCAGGTCTAAAACTTGCCGCGCACGGACGGCCCGCACACCGTGCCGCGCGGCGGCGCCGCCGGATGACCACCTTCGCATGGACTTAATGAAGCAAAATCATCTCATATCCGGGACTGCAACCTGTGGGTTCGCAAAGCGGTGGATGGTTGAGCGCGCAAGCCCGGTCTATTGGCGATCTGCGCGCCGGACACCCTGATTTGCTCGGTACCCGATCATCGATTTGAACGGCTCAGTGCGCCCGTGGCGGCAAAGCGCAAAAGGGAAAGATCGGCGCTGGAACGAGTCCTACGCCACAAAGTGAGTCATGAGCATTCTATGTGGGACCCAAATATGGCCCCAAATCAATAAATTTGTTCTCGGCGGTTTTCGCCGAGCTGCTCTATCTGTCTGTTTTTGTTGATGTTTGTGGTGCCCCCGGAGAGACTCGAACTCCCGACCCTCTGATTACAAATCAGATGCTCTACCAACTGAGCTACAAGGGCAGCGGCGTCCGATTAGCACAAAGCTCCGGTCTGTAAAACGAAAAAACAGCCAATCGCTTCAATTTCACGCTTTTTTTGAGCTTCAGGGCTTTTGCCAGAATGGGCGTTGCATGCTACGCGATAAATCCAGCGTGTGCCTCAGCCATCGAAATCGGTCGTTGCGGTCATTCGCCATCGCAAATGCTACGGCAGCGTTCACCCGAAGTGGTGGGCGGGAGCCGTTATCGGATATGCAGGCTGCCATGAACCGGAAAATCGAAACATTTGCTTTTATTTCCTCCGGAACGCCCGACTCCGACGAGGCAATGCACGACCTCCGCGCGACTTACGGCCAGATCGAAGCCAAGGACGCGGACGTCATCATCGCGCTTGGCGGTGATGGTTTCATGCTGCAGACGCTGCAGACATACATGAACCAGGGCAAGATGATCTACGGCATGAACCGCGGATCCGTCGGCTTCCTGATGAACGAGTACAGCAATCACGGATTGAAGGAACGCGTGGAAGCTGCCCAGGCCGAGACCATCCGCCCCTTGAAGATGGTGGCGCAAACCGTCGATGGTGAACCTTTCACCGCCTTTGCTCTGAATGAAGTCTCGCTGCTGCGCCAGTCCTATCAGGCGGCAAAGATCAGAATTTCGGTCGATGATCAGGTCCGGCTGGAAGAACTGATCTGCGACGGCGTCATGGTGGCAACGCCCGCGGGCTCCACCGCCTATAATCTTTCCGCGCAGGGCCCGATCATCCCGCTCGATGCGCGGCTTCTCGCCCTCACCCCGGTATCAGCATTCCGCCCCCGTCGCTGGCGCGGCGCCTTGTTGCCAAACAGGGTAACAGTACGCTTCGACATCCTCGAACCCGAGAAGCGGCCAGTCAATGCGGTCGCCGATCATACGGAAGTAAAGTCGGTCTTATCTGTGACGGTGGAGGAAGCATCGCAATTACGGGCAACCATTCTGTTTGACAAGAACCATTCCTGGAACGAACGAATTCTCAAGGAACAGTTCCTTTATTGACGACATCAGAATAAAATGATGCACAATTGTAACAGACTCTTAAATGCAACCTCACCTGAGAGTTGACTTTTGCTGGCATGCGCCGTAACGCCATTGCAGCAAAACGCTGTGCAATTCAAGCGCCTGGTGCGCGGGCTGATAACGGACATGCGCGGCACCGACTGCAGATAGAAAGTTAAACCTCCTTTGACCACCTTTGCCGATCTGGGCCTTTCACCGAAAGTGCTCAATGCTGTAGAAGCAGCAGGATATACAATCCCGACACCGATCCAGGCTGGCGCCATCCCGCATGCCCTCCAGCGCAAGGACGTTCTGGGTATCGCTCAGACCGGTACCGGCAAGACCGCATCCTTCGTGCTACCCATGCTGACCCTCCTGGAACAGGGCCGGGCCCGGGCGCGTATGCCGCGTACACTCATCCTCGAGCCGACGCGCGAACTCGCCGCGCAGGTTGAGGAGAACTTCGTCAAATATGGCAAGAACCATCGCCTCAATGTGGCCCTGCTCATCGGCGGCGTATCCTTCGACGATCAGTTGCGCAAGCTCGAACGCGGCGCCGACGTATTGATTGCGACGCCTGGCCGCCTGCTTGATCATTTCGAGCGCGGCAAGCTGCTGCTCAGCGCCGTCGACATCCTTGTCATCGATGAAGCCGACCGCATGCTCGATATGGGCTTCATCCCCGATATCGAACGTATCTGCAAGTTGATCCCCTTCACCCGTCAGACGCTGTTCTTCTCGGCGACCATGCCGCCGGAAATCACCAAGCTGACCGAACAGTTCCTGCATTCGCCGACGCGCATCGAAGTGGCTAAAGCGGCAACGACCGCCAAGACCGTCGAGCAGAAGCTGGTCAAGTCCGGCAAGAAAGACTGGGAAAAGCGCGCCGTATTGCGCGACCTGATCCGTTCCGAGGACGAAGGGCTGAAGAACGCGATCATCTTCTGCAATCGCAAGAAGGACGTATCCGAGCTGTTCCGCTCGCTGGTGAAGCATGATTTCGATGCAGGCGCACTGCATGGCGACATGGATCAGCGCGCGCGAACGACGATGCTGGCGAACTTCAAGGACGGCAAGCTCAAGTTGCTCGTCGCATCCGACGTCGCGGCACGTGGCCTCGATATCCCCGACGTCAGCCATGTCTTCAATTTCGATGTGCCGATCCACTCGGAAGATTATGTCCACCGTATCGGCCGCACCGGCCGTGCCGGCCGTTCCGGCAAAGCGTTCACTCTGGTAACGCCCGCCGACGTCAAACACCTCTCGTCGATCGAAAAGCTCATTGGCGAGGATATCAGCTGGCATGACGGCGATCTCTCCACCCTGCCCGTCTCGACCGAACCGGACGAGGCGCCTCGCCGCGGTCGCCGCAGCAAGGCGGAACCCAAGCGCAAACCGCGCAATGAAGGCCGGGAACGCGAGCGTCCGCAATCGGAGATCGACATTATTGCCGCCGCCGAGAAGGCGAAGGATGCCGAGTCAGTTGAGCCGGTCGTAGAACAGCCCGTCATACGCACGGCGGAAAAGCCGCAGAAGTCGGCGATCAAGGCTGAAAACGAACAGCGTCGCACAAGAACGCCTCATGCCGAACCGCGCCGTGAACACCGCCGCGACCGCGACGACATGGGCTCAGCGCCCCTCGGCTTCGGCGACGAGATTCCTGCTTTCATGCTGATCGACACCAAGATCTGAGCCTGTCAACCCTCTGGTCCAACCAGGCCCTGTTTGGGATATCGCAAGGATCAGCCTTGCCGACTCGCTCGATCATGAGCCACATTGCCCCTGGCAAAGAAGGTCGTTGCCAAAAGAGGGGGGCGTTATCGTGGACACGCCGGGCGTTGGATGCGGCATCGTATTCCTGAAGGATGCCAGTATTCTCTTGTTGCAACGCAAGACGAGCCCTGAAGCGGACTCTTGGGGCATTCCCGGCGGCAAGGTGGATTTTCTCGAAACGGCCGAAAAGGCCATTCGCCGCGAAGCCTTCGAGGAAACCGGCCTTCAGGTTGGATCAATCACGCTGCTTGGGCTCAGCGAGCAGCTCTTTCATGGCGAACGGCAACATTGGCTCGGCATCCTGTTTCTGGCTGAAAGCTATTCCGGTAATGTCCAGTTGCTTGAGCCTGAAAAGCACGCCGGTATCGACTGGTTTCGTCTCTACGATCTTCCAGCGAAGCTCACCCTTCCGACCCGCCACGCGATAGAGTTGATGCGGGAGCGCCAGCTCGCTTAAATCCGGTCTATTTGGCCGCGCGGATTGACGCTTCATAGGCGCGCCTTGCCCATTCCGCCATCATGTCGGGATCGTCGAGCGCTTCATCGGGGATGGACCAATAGGGCATGTCGATCGGCTTGTTCTTGCCGGTATAGCGCCATTGCCTGCATCCGGCGGCGGCAAAAGCGGGCGCCGAGAGTTTGTCCGCTTTAAGCAGTATTTCATCAGCAACTTCAAGTGCGATGATCATGCCGTTGAAATATATGCCCTTCCCACCAAACATACGCTTGATGGTCACCGGTCCGAGCCCCGCAAACAGATCCTGGATGGCATCATTATCCATTGCTGGCTCATACCTTCAAAACAGTCAGGGCAATATCAGGACGCGGCGGTCAGCGCTTCTGGCTTGGCGGGGGTCAATTCGACCGACTCACCGCAGCCACAGGCAGATGTTTGGTTGGGATTGTTGAAAACAAAGCCGGTACGCAGCGCTGTCACTTCAAAATCCATTTGCGTCCCGAGGAGATAGAGCACCGCTTCCGGCGCGACATAGACCTTGGCGCCGTCCTTTTCGAGCACGTCATCGCCGGCTTTCGCTTCCGTCACGAGGTCGATCATGTATTCCATGCCAGCGCAGCCGCCCTTCTTGATGCCGACGCGAATGCCGAGTGCATTCTCGCGCGTCGCCATGATTTCGCTCACGCGATTTGCGGCGGCGTCAGTCAACGTCATGACAGAAAAACGACCCATTTCTCATCTCTCTTGTTCGGGATCGCGGAACGATCACCCAGTATCATAGTTAGTGTTACACAACCGTCACTGCAAGTGTTCAAACTGTTCCGGCCCGACTAACGACAGGCAGAAGGCTGAAATCATGAGCTATCGCCATCTGGTTCTTTGCAGTATCGCCGCGCTTGCACTCAATCTTGCGCCCGCAAGCGCCCAGGAAGCGAAACCACCCGAACAGAAGCAGGATGCTGCTGAGACAGCCAAGCCTGCTGAGCCTGCCGCCGAAGCCCCAGCTGCGCAAGGATCGGCCGAAACCCAGACACCGCCCGCTTATCTCGACAATCGTAGCACGCCCGAGGCATTGATCAAATCCTACTACAATGCGATCAACCGGCGTGAATATGCCCGCGCCTATAGCTACTACGCGCCCGATAATCCGCCGCAGCCGTTTCCAGAGTTTCAAACGGGCTATGAGAACACGGCCTCGGTTGACGTTTTGTTTGGCAAGGCCGTCGGCGAAGGGGCTGCCGGATCTGCCTATTGGAGCAAGCCCGTGGCCATCAAATCGCAAGCCAAGGATGGAACGGTCACAGTCTATAATGGCTGCTATCGCCTGCGCCTTGCCAACCCGGCCATTCAGGGCGTTCCCTACGTGCCGATGTCCATTCTTGATGGAACCCTGGAAAAATCCGACAAGCCGTTTGAGGAAAGCGTGCCGGAAGGCTGCGAAGCGCCCTAGAGCCCTTCTTGCCCTTAATACCAACCCACGGCGACCTGCGCCTCTTCCGACATGCGATCGGGCGTCCACGGTGGATCGAAGGTCATGGTCACGTCAACGAAGCTGACACCCTCGACTGAGCTAACGGCGTCCTGTACCCAGCCTGGCATTTCACCCGCGACCGGGCAGCCGGGTGCCGTCAATGTCATCTCGATCTTCACCGACCGGTCATCCTCGATGTCGATCTTGTAGACGAGCCCAAGTTCGTAGATGTCGGCGGGAATTTCGGGATCATACACCGTTTTCAAAGCACCGATGATGTCATCGGTCATCCGCGCAAGTTCCTCGGCCGGGATGGCAGAAACCGTCGCAGTTCCGACTTCGGTATGGGCCAGGCTGGCTTCAGGTGCCAGTTCGGCTTGCTCTAATATCTCGGCTTTCTCGGTCATCGTCATCACCCAAAGAATTTCCGCGCCTTCTCCAGCGCTTCGGCGAGAACATCGATCTCGTCGGTCGTATTATACATTGCAAATGAGGCACGGCATGTCGACGTAACGCCAAAACGCTTCAAAAGTGGTTGCGCACAGTGGGTCCCGGCACGCACGGCAACACCGGCACGGTCAATGACCATTGATACGTCGTGCGCGTGGATGCCTTCGAGCTCGAAGGAGATGATCGCGCCTTTGCCCTTGGCATCGCCAAAGATGCGCAAGGAATTGATCTGGCGCAACCGTTCATGCGCATAGTCACGCAGCTGTTCCTCGTGCGAGAGAATGGCTGAACGTCCGATCTTCTCGACATACTCGATCGCCGCACCAAGACCGATTGCTTGCGCAATCGGCGGCGTTCCAGCTTCAAAACGGTGGGGCGGATGGTTGTAGGTGACGATATCCTCCGTCACCTCTTCGATCATCTCCCCGCCGCCCTGAAACGGCCGCATCGCCTCAAGCTTTTCCTTGCGGCCGTAGAGCACGCCGATGCCTGACGGCCCGTAGATCTTGTGGCCCGTGAAGACATACCAATCGCAGCCGAGTTCCTGCACGTCGACGGGCAGATGCACGGCGCCCTGACTGCCATCGACCAGGACCGGAAT
Organism: Hyphomicrobiales bacterium; assembly: GCA_900473175.1. Lineage (GTDB taxonomy): Bacteria > Pseudomonadota > Alphaproteobacteria > Rhizobiales > Rhizobiaceae > Phyllobacterium. The sequence continues at coordinate 62,930 of UCKM01000005.1, forward strand.
TCCGCGCGCGTGGGCGATGCGGACGATTTCCTTGATCGGCGTTACCGTGCCGAGCACATTCGACATATGGGTGATGGCCACGAGCTTGGTCCGCTCGGTCAGACGGTTTTCGAATTCCTCGATATGGAAGGCGCCCTGGTCATCGACCGGCACCCAGACGAGCTTCGCCCCCTGCCGTTCCCTAATGAAATGCCAGGGCACGATGTTCGAATGGTGCTCCATGATGGAGAGCACGATTTCATCGCCCTCGCCGATATTCGGCATGCCGTAGCCATATGCGACGGTGTTGATCGCCTCGGTTGCAGATTTGGTGAAGACAATCTCATCCACCGATGCAGCATTGAGAAAACGGCGGACGCTTGCGCGTGCCTTCTCATAGGCATCGGTTGTCGCGTTCGAAAGGAAATGCAGGCCGCGATGAACATTGGCATATTCGTTCGAATAGGTATGCGTGACCATGTCGATGACGGCCTGCGGCTTTTGGGCCGACGCGCCGTTGTCGAGGTAGACCAGCGGCTTGCCGTAGACTTCCCGCGACAGGATGGGGAAGTCGCGGCGGATCGCCTCAACGTCATAGCTCGTCTGAATGATCTTCGTGTCCATAATGGCAGCTTTTCCCGAATATGCGTTCAATCACTCAGACGTGTACGGCGAGCCACTTGTCGAGAATGGCTTCAAGCGCCTCGACCAGGGCTTCGTTCTCCAGTTCCTCGATGATCTCGGCAACGAAAGCCTTGATCAAGAGGCCACGTGCCTCATTTTCCGGGATGCCTCTTGCCCGCAGATAGAACAGGTGATTGCCATCGATCTCGGTCACCGTGGCGCCGTGGCCGCAGGCAACGTCGTCGGCGAAGATTTCCAGCTCGGGCTTGGCGTCGAATTCGCCGTCGTCGGAAAGCAGCAGCGTGTTGCAGGCCATGCGGGCGTCGGTTTTCTGGGCGACCTTGTTGACCTTGATCTGCCCCTGGAACACGCCGCGCGCCCGGTCGGTTACCACATTGCGGATGATTTGCAGCGATGTCGTATTCTCCACCAGATGGCCGAGCGTCATCGTTACGTCCGTATGACTGTCGCCGCCGAGGAGGTTGACGCCGCGAAGCTGAAAATCGGACCCCTCACCCTTGGCAAGCACATGGACTTCCTGGCGAACCAGCTTGCCGCCGGCATTGACCACATAGAGATTGAGTTTGGCGTTCTTGCCGATGGTTGCAATGAACTGCGCCAGTTGCGTTGCCTGGTCACTGTGTTCACGCAGGATAATCCAGGTAATTTCGCAGTCGTCGGCCACAGTCACGTTGCTGAGGCTTGTCGAAAAGCCCTCGCCTTCGCCGCCCGCCTGGCGCTCGATCACCGTCGCCTTCACACCCTTGCCGAATTTCACGGGAAAGCGAACATGACCCTGGCCGCGCGCTTGAACGTTCTGGAGTTCGAGCGGTGCATCAAGTTCCACACCTTCGGCAAACGTAACGGCCCAGCCATCGGTGACGTAAGCCGCATTGATCTGGCCGATGGCATCATCGCCACCGCGAATTGCCATCTGCGCAATGAGCGAACCGCCAACCAGCTTATCGCTGAGCTTCGTGAATTCGACCCCATCGAGGCGCGGTGCCGAGATGCTTTTGCCATTGGAAACAGCTGCAACCGCCGAACCCGCGATGACCGGCGGTACGGCATTGGTTCCCGCTGTCTCGTCATAGGCGGCAACGCCGCGTAGCAGCGTGCGCAGATCAGTATAGTGCCAGCTTTCGACGCGGCGCGACGGCAGGCCTTGTGTCTTCAGCGCCTCGATAGCGTTGTCGCGGGCACCCGCAATCTCGCCATCGCCCGGCAATTCGCCCATCCGGTCGACAAAAGAGTCGACCAGCGCCGATTCCGCGGCAGTGGGCTGGCGTCCTGTGTGAACATTCATCATAGCGACCTCAGGCTGCCTCACCGATAATATCAGCATAGCCATTCTCTTCGAGACGAAGCGCAAGTTCCTTGTCGCCCGACTTGATCACCTGGCCCTTGTAGAGAACATGAACACTGTCAGGGACAATATAGTCGAGAAGACGCTGGTAGTGCGTAATGACAATCGTGGCGCGGTCCGGCGCACGCAACGCATTGACACCATCGGCGACGATCTTCAGCGCGTCGATGTCCAGGCCGGAATCGGTTTCGTCGAGTATGCAAAGTTTGGGTTCAAGCAGCTTCATCTGCAGGATTTCAGCGCGCTTCTTCTCGCCGCCGGAGAAGCCGACATTGAGCGGACGCTTTAGCATGCCGATGTCCATGTCGAGCGATGCGGCTGCCGTCTTCACGCGGCTAAGGAATTCCGGAATCTTCAGCGGCTCTTCACCACGTGCTTTGCGCTGCGAATTTATCGCTACCTTGAGGAATTCCATCGTTGCAACGCCGGGTATTTCCATCGGATATTGGAATGCCAGGAAAATACCCTTCGCAGCACGCTCCGACGGGTCGAGATCGAGAATGGACTCGCCATTATACAGAATGTCGCCTTCGGTGACCTCGTAGTCGTCGCGGCCCGCAAGAATGTAGGACAATGTCGACTTGCCCGAGCCGTTGGGGCCCATGATGGCTGCGACTTCTCCCGCCTGAACCTTCAAGTTGAGGCCGCGGATGATTTCAGTGCCGTCCTCGGCGATGCGTGCATGCAGATTTCTGATTTCCAGCATTTTCTGTTCCTTCGAATTCCCGGGACCAGCTCTCCGGCGATCCCTTAACTTATCTCGCCGATGGATGGCGGCTTGCCATCGAATTAATCCGAACTGTCGCCGCTGAGGCTCTTGAGGCGCTCGACCACTGACGACAGTTCCTTGCGTGCCTTTATGAGTTCGGGCTCAAGTACACGCTCCGTCGCGGTGGAAGAGCGGGCCAACGTATCCGTCAGCTCTTCGATGACTTCGCCCAGCTCTTCATAGCGCCTGCGCAGCCGGTCGAGTTCTTCCTTCGTGACGATGACCATTACCCGACGCTCCCCTCGAGGCTGATGCCGATCAGCTTCTGTGCCTCGACTGCAAACTCCATCGGCAGTTCCTGAATGACTTCCTTGACGAAGCCATTGACGATGAGCGCAATCGCCTCTTCTTCCGGAATGCCGCGCTGCATCACATAGAACAGTGCGTCTTCGGAGATCTTCGAGGTGGTCGCCTCATGCTCAAACTGCGCGGTCGCATTTTTCGCTTCGATATAGGGCACAGTGTGGGCGCCGCAATCATTGCCGATCAGCAGCGAGTCGCACTGGGTGAAGTTGCGCGCATTCTCGGCCTTGCGATGGGCCGAAACCTGACCGCGGTATGTATTGTTCGACTTGCCGGCGGAAATGCCCTTTGAGATGATGCGGCTTGATGTGTTCTTGCCGAGGTGCAGCATCTTGGTACCGCTGTCGATCTGCTGGTGACCATTCGAAACGGCGATCGAGTAGAACTCGCCACGTGAATTGTCGCCGCGCAGGATCACCGACGGATATTTCCAGGTGATCGCCGAGCCGGTCTCGACCTGCGTCCACGAAATCTTGGAGTTGACGCCGCGGCAGTCGCCACGCTTGGTGACGAAATTGTAGATGCCGCCCTTGCCTTCTGCGTCACCGGGGAACCAGTTCTGCACGGTCGAATACTTGATCTCGGCATCATCGAGCGCGATGAGTTCGACGACAGCCGCATGCAGCTGGTTCTCGTCGCGCTGTGGCGCCGTGCAACCCTCAAGGTAGGACACGTACGCGCCTTCCTCGGCGATGATCAACGTCCGTTCGAACTGGCCCGTATCCCGCTCGTTGATGCGGAAATAGGTGGAAAGCTCCATCGGGCAGCGCACGCCTTTCGGTACATAGACGAACGAACCGTCAGTGAAGACGGCCGAATTCAGCGTCGCAAAGAAATTGTCCGAGACCGGCACGACTGTAGCGAGGTACTTCTGCACCAGTTCGGGGTATTCGCGGATCGCTTCGGAGATCGAGCAGAAGATGACGCCGGCTTTAGCGAGCTCCGCCTTGAACGTGGTCACGACCGAGACACTGTCGAATACGGCATCCACCGCGACGCGCCCTGACTTGTAGACATTGTCGCTGACTTCTTCCTCGTCCGAAGAGCTGGGTTCACCCGTCTTGCGCACGCCCGCAAGGATTTCCTGCTCTTTCAGCGGAATTCCAAGCTTCTCATAGGTGCGCAGTAGTTCAGGATCAACGTCGGCGAGCGAAGATGGGCCGGTCTGGTTCTTCGGCCCGGCGAAATAGACCATGTCTTGAAAGTCGATCTTCGGATAGTTCACCCGCGCCCACGTAGGCTCTTCCATCGTTAGCCAGCGCTCGTAGGCCTTCAGGCGCCATTCCAGCATCCATTCCGGCTCGTTCTTCTTGGCAGAGATGAAGCGAATGATATCTTCGTTCAGGCCCTTTGGTGCCTTATCCATTTCGATAAGGGTTTCAAAGCCATATTTGTACTGGTCCACGTCCAGTGTACGCACACGGTCAATAGTTTCCTGCACGGCAGGCATTGGCGTTCTCCATCCACGCGGGGTTCAAGGTCCCGCAGTTGCAAACGTCAAGGCAGTATGTCGTCTTGAATATTTGCCTCTATGTAATGTGCAATTGCACGTTTTAACACCCGGCATTCACCGGATTCTTTGCAACTACCGGCTTTAATTTGCCAATAATCGAACTTTTCTATGCCGCATCGGCAGAAGACGGCCTTGACCGGTCACGCCGCGCGACAATGTTCCTCAGCGCATCGAGGAAGAGAGCGATATCTTCTTCTTCGGTTTCCGGCCCCGTGGAGACCCGCAGGCCGCCCGTTCCATCGCCAAATCCCATGGCCGCAAGCACATGGCTCGGGCCGACTTTTCCGGAAGAACAGGCAGACCCCGCCGATAGCGCAATTCCCGCGAGATCGAAAGCAATTTGCACCGTTTCCGCCTTCATTTCCCCAAGCGAGAACATTGTCGTATTGGGCAGCCGTTCGACACCTTCACCATGGATCAAGGCGTCGGGGGCGATTGCGCGAATCCCGCGTTCAATCGTCTCACGGTTGCGTGTGGGCCATCCGCCTGAAGCCAGCCGCGCCTTCGCCGCATGCGCCGCCGCGCCAAAACCGGCGATCGCCGGCAAAGCCTCGGTTCCAGCCCGATGGCCCTTTTCCTGTCCGCCGCCGCGCACCAAGGCCTTGGGCATCACCAAATCGGAAACGGCAACGATGGCGCCAACGCCTTTTGGCCCGCCGATCTTGTGTGAAGACAGGATGAGATAATCTGCCGAACATGCCGTAATATCGAGAGGAATCCGCCCCGCTGCCTGAACTGCATCAACGACGAAGAGCCCGCCAAACTCCTTCACCAACGCACCTATCGCTGCAATCGGCTGCACGACGCCCGTCTCATTGTTCGCGGCCTGAACGGCGACGAGTGGCAGTCCCTGGCTGCGGTCATGCGCTACAAGCCGGGCGCGCATCTGTCCGAGGTCCAGCAACCCACTCCGGTCGACGGGCACCTTGTCGATCTGCTCGGCGGAAAATTGTCCGCCGGCTAGGATGCAGGGATGCTCGCTCGCGCTGACATAAAGGCGCGAAAGGCGCATCGGGGCCCGCCCCATCACATAGTGCGGCGTCAGCAGGGTTGAAGCTGCCTCGGTCGCACCCGATGTAAAGACCACATGGTCGGGCTTGGCATTGACCAGCGCGGCGACATCGCGGCGCGCCGCTTCCAGAATTGCCTTGGAAGCGCGCCCTTCCTGATGAACCGATGAGGGATTGCCGGTCTGCATCAGCGCATCGACCACAGCATCGCGTGCCGCCGGGATCAGCGGTGCGCTTGCATTGTAGTCGAAATAGGCGCGATTGCGGGCCATGCCTGTCGTTGATCCTGTTCTTTTGAACTCTGCGCCGTCGAAAAGCGCAATTTTCTTGAATTATTGCCTCGGAACAGCCTATTAAGCCGCTTCGAAAGAAAATTCTATACCAGTTTTGAACGGTTCTAAACTGGTTTTATGGGCGCAGCCGATTGCCGTCAAGTCCGGCCCGTCAACCGCCGCCCATGCCAAAGAGTGGAGTATACATGCCTGAAGTGATTTTCAATGGACCGGCGGGACGTCTTGAGGGCCGATATCAGCCTTCGACGGAAAAAAATGCCCCGATCGCAATTGTCCTGCACCCGCACCCGCAGTTTGGCGGCACCATGAACAACAAGATCGTCTACGATCTGTTCTACATGTTCCAGCAGCGCGGATTTACGACATTACGGTTCAACTTCCGCGGTATTGGCCGCAGCCAGGGCGAATTCGATCACGGTTCGGGCGAATTGTCGGACGCTGCCGGCGCGCTCGACTGGGTACAGTCATTGCATCCGGATTCCAAAACCTGCTGGGTCGCGGGCTATTCCTTCGGTGCCTGGATCGGCATGCAGCTCCTGATGCGTCGCCCAGAGATTGAAGGTTTTATTTCGGTCGCCCCGCAGCCCAACACCTATGATTTTTCGTTCCTTGCACCCTGCCCTTCATCCGGTCTTATCATCCATGGCGACCAGGACAAGGTTGCTCCGCCCAAGGATGTGCAGGGCCTTGTCGACAAGTTGAAGACGCAGAAGGGCATTACGATCACGCAGAAGACCATGGTCGGGGCCAATCATTTCTTCTCGGGCATGACCGACGATGTCATAGCCGAATGTTCCGACTATCTTGACCGCCGCCTCAATGGCGAACTGGTTGAAGCCAAGCCGAAACGCTTGCGTTAGGGTCTGGCCAGGACGCCTCCGGTGACGGGGGCGTTGCAGCCCGTCGTTGTTGGCCAGGTCAGCGGCTTAGCATCCAGGGAGCGCACGGCGAGATAAGCCCAGGCTTCGGCCTCCATCGAATCGCCATTGAAGCCCAAATCTTCTGCTACCACGACTTTCGCTCCCGCCTGATGCGCGCCTTGCGCAAGGTCGGCCATGATCGTCGCGTTCTTTCGGCCACCCCCGCAAATGATCCACAGTGACGGTTGCTCTGGTGCATAGGCGCTGGCCTTGAGGATCGCGTGGGCTGTGACACGTGCCAGGGTGCGTGCGCCATCCGCCAGCTCGGCATTGCCGAGATCGGCCAGCGTGAAATCATTGCGGTCGAGCGATTTTGGCGGCGTCAGTTCGAAAAACGGCTTTGCAAGGTAGCGGGTGACGGCCTGCGTGATGACCTGCCCCTCGCTCGCGATTGAACCGCCCGCGTCGTAGGCTATGCCGGCCTTGTCCGAGACCCACTGGTCGATCAGTGTATTGCCGGGGCCCGTATCGAAGGCGATCGGATCGCCATTGCCGGATATGATCGTGACATTGGAAATGCCGCCGATATTGACGAAGACGACAGGTTTTCCTTTTCCGAACTCGGATGGAACATATGCGGCAAGCGCCTGATGATAGGCCGGCACCAACGGCGCACCCTGTCCGCCATGCTCCATGTCATTAGCCCGCATGTCATAGACCACCGGAATGCCCGTCACGTCGGCCAGCATTCTTCCATTACCGAGTTGGACGGTCAGAGCTTCGCCCGGCCGATGCAAAACCGTCTGACCATGAAAACCAATGATATCAACATCTTCCTTGGCAAGGCTCTGATCCGACAGAAACTTGAGCACTGCATCGCCATGCCGCTTCGTCAATTCCTTCTCAATACCCGAAAGGCAACCCGGACGCTCATCTCTCGTCTTGATCGATTTTGCATCTTCCAGCCCCGCTTCGATCTGGCGGCGAAACGCCGTCTCATAGGGAACGAAGCTGGAGGGACCGCGCAGCACCTGGCTTTCACCGTCTGTTTCAATGAGCGCAATGTCGATTCCGTCCATCGACGTTCCGCTCATCAGCCCAATCGCACGCCGTATCGCTGCCAAGACACTGCCTTTCTTGTGATTCGATTAAGAATGATGTTAAACGGCACCGTCTTGTAAGGCACATGCTTTGTGCCGGTCCAATCAATCAGGAAAACCCGAAATGTCTGCCTTCAAATCCGAGTTTCTGCACACGCTTTTCGCGCGCGGCTTCATCCATCAGACCTCCGACGATGCGGGTCTGGATGCGCTGTTTGCCAAGGAAACCGTGTCGGCATATATCGGCTTTGACCCGACAGCTTCGAGTTTGCATGCAGGCAGCCTGCTGCAGATCATGATGCTCTATTGGATGCAGCAGACGGGGCATCGTCCTGTCGCACTGATGGGTGGCGGCACCGGCATGGTTGGTGATCCGTCCTTCAAGGACGAGGCGCGCAAGCTGATGACGCCCGAAACCATTCAGAACAATATCGACGGCATCAAGCAGGTATTCTCCAACTACCTGCACTTTGGCAATGGTCCAACGGACGCGCTCATGGTCAACAACGCCGAGTGGCTGCTTCCGCTCAACTATCTCGAATTCCTGCGTGATGTCGGCCAGCATTTCTCCGTCAATCGCATGCTGTCGTTCGATTCGGTCAAGCAGCGGCTCGATCGCGAGCAGTCACTGTCGTTCCTCGAGTTCAACTACATGATCCTGCAGGCCTATGACTTCGTCGAGCTCAACAAGCGCTACGGCCTTCGCCTGCAAATGGGCGGTTCGGATCAGTGGGGCAATATCGTCAACGGTATCGACCTTGGCCATCGCCTCGGCACGCCACAACTCTATGCCCTAACCTCGCCGCTTCTGACCACCTCGTCGGGAGCGAAGATGGGTAAATCGGCGACCGGTGCCATGTGGCTGAACGCTGACTTGCTCAGCCCCTACGATTTCTGGCAATACTGGCGCAACACCGAGGATGCCGATGTCGAGCGTTTCCTGAAGCTCTACACCACGCTGCCGCTTGAGGAAATCAGCCGGCTCGCTGCGCTTGGCGGGGCCGAGATCAATGAGACCAAGAAGATCCTTGCAACCGAGATTACTGCGCTGCTGCACGGCCGTAACGCCGCCAACGAAGCGGCCGAAACTGCCCGCAAGACCTTCGAGGAAGGTGCGTTGGCGACCAACCTGCCGACAATCGAGATTGCAGGCAACGAACTCGAAGCCGGAGTCGGAATCCTTACTCTTCTCGTCAAGGCGGGTCTTGCCGGATCGAACGGCGAAGCGCGCCGTCACGTCCAGGGCGGCGCCGTGCGGGTCAACGACGCAGGTGTTTCCGACGAACGTGCGCAGGTCGGGACATCCGAGGTGACCGCCGATGGCGTGATCAAGCTCTCGCTTGGCAAGAAGAAGCACATTCTGGTCCGGCCAGTCTGAGCCTGGTCTGGCATGCCTATTGTGCGTGGTTCGACGGGGCTTGCCTGTTTGATTTGTGCATAANNAGCCAGGGAACCTCATCATGCCACACTTCGATCGTTTTGTCGGCGTCGATGTTTCGAAGGATCATCTCGACGCGCACTTTCTGCCTTCCGGACAGCAGCTGCGGCTGGCCAACACGCCGCAGGGCATTGCCCTTCTCTTGCGGCACATCGGTTCCTTCGAAGGGGTGGCTTGCGGCTGCGAAGCCACCGGCGGCTACGAGGAGGCTCTGCTCATCGCCCTTTGCGAGGCGGGCCTGCCGGCCTATTGCCTGCATCCTTCCGACATCCGCACCTTTGCCCGCCTCAAGGGCAAACGCGCCAAGACCGACCGCCTCGACGCCAAGGCCATCGTCGAGGCCCTGGCGGTTGCCGCCGCCCACCGGCAGCCGGTGCTGCGGACAAAACAACAAAGCACAATCAGGGAGTTGATCACTCTGCGGCGGCGGCTCATCGCCATGCTCAATGAATTGAAGAGCCTGAAAGCGCGCATGACGAGCCTGGAAACCCTGATGGCCATCGACGCGCTCATCACCGTTCATGGTGAGGCCAGAAAACAGGCGGAAGCCGCCATCGCCGCCGCCATCGCCAGGGATGCGCACGCCCGTCAGACCGCCCGGCGCATCCGCACCGTTCCGGGTGCCGGCCCGGTGCTTGCCGCCGAACTCATCGGCTCCATGCCCGAGCTTGGCCACCTCTCCAGCCGGCAGGCCGCAAGCCTGACCGGCGTTGCCCCGCACCCGCGACAATCGGGAACACGAACAGGAACGGCAGGTGTCAGGCCGGGCGTTCCCACATCAGGCGGACCCTCTATATGGCGTCCCTCTCCATCATCCGCGGCAAAAGCCAGCCGCTCGCCGCCTTCTATCTAAAACTCAGGGCCAGCGGCAAACCCTTCAAGCTCGCCATCGTCGCCGTCATGCGCAAACTCATCGTCACGATCAACGCCATCATCAAATCCGGCACCGACTGGCGACAACCGGCGCAGCCATAAACACAGTTGCTCACCATGAGGGCTATTAGTGGGCTGCATCACTAGTCTCAAACGGCACCGTCGCTTGCCTGCGTGCAGTCAGCCCACTTCCCTCATAGTGAGCCCCGGCGAACCTCGCACGAGGGTAATGCGACTCCCAATTATCATTGAAACTCGAAGATCGAGCGGAAAATACCAGGTGCGATGACCGAGATCGGATTGACGATGATCTGCGGCTGTTTGAGCGGGCCCTGCAGCCTGTAGGTAATGCCGATCAAACCGCGATCGCGGCCATTGCCGAGGAAAAGCCCGAGAATCGGCAGTTCGCCGAAGATGCGGTTGATGCCGTAGGCGGGCATGAAGGTACCGGTGAGGTTCATATTGCCTTGCGGATCGCTGAGCACGCCCTGGAAGGTGGTCCCGATCGTTGAGCCACGGATGACCCCATTGGCAAGGTTGATGTAGTTGGAGCCTTTTTCGATCTGCGAGAAGCCGCGATCGAACGTAACTTTCGATACATCGATATTTTTCTGCACCGCGTCGTTCAGGCTGGTCCCGTTGGGCGAGGAAGAAACCAGTTTTGCCAGCCGCGGCTCGTTGACGAGCGTGAAGTTCTGCGCATCGACTTGGCCACGCAGCGGGCCGTCGCCCTTGGAATCCAACACGACACTGAGACTGCCGCCCGACATCTTGTCGTAGAAGCCAAAGAACCTTAGCACGGCGCCGGCGTCCTTCGACTGGAGATTGATCGACCGCGCTCCGCTCTCGGAACTGTCGGTCGCAGCCACCTTCTGACCCGATTTCGTCAAGGCATTGAAGGCCAGGCCCGAGACGTTCGCGCCTATTCCCTCATAGGACAGCGAGACGTTGCGGAAGGTTTCGGAATAGAATCCGTCCACCTCGTCTATATCCGCATTAACGAGCACGCGTTGCTTGCTGTTGCTGCCACCGCTTTTCTTCTTATCGGTGATCTGGTTGAGCAATGGCCGGGCATCAAAGGAATTTCCGTTCACATCGACACGGTAGCCATATTGGGTCCGCGCGACCTTCACGGCGATATCGTCGCCGCGATTGAGCTTCACACTGCTGAAATTGGCGGAGGCGAGGTCGCCATTGGCTACTTTCACATCGCCTTGCACCCGGAACGTGTCGCCCGAGATATCGAGGTCCTTGATGGTTGCGTCGTCGCCATCCTGCTGCAGCGCAAACTTCGCACTCGCCTTGACGCCCGCCCCCTTTGTCCAGCCAAGCGGCGCCAGCTTGATCTCGGCCTTGGTCAGATCGGCGGTGGCCAATCGCGAGCCATCGGCGGCCTTGTCAACATCGACCGATATCGGACCGGATAGCATCGGATCGAGGGCAGGAAACAGTGCATTGCGGGTCTTGTCGTCGAGCTGAAGCGTTACGCTCTGTTCGCGCTTTGCCGGGTTGTCGCCGAGCGGCTCAAACAATTTGATGTCGGCCGGGATGCCATTAAGCTTCGCTCCAGCGTCGATGCGCGCCCCGTCTTCGTTGACGGACAATGTGCCGTCCGCATCGGATATGGTCTGTCCATCGATCTTCTTGGCGATCGAAACGTTCGACAGATCCATGTCCGCCGACCACTTCAGACTGTCCTTCGGCGCATGGCGTGTAATGGGAAATGTCACAAGCACGTGGGCCTTCACATCGCCCTTTATGTCCTCGGGAACGAAGGGAAGATGTTTGAGGCCATTGATCGGTTTGAAGCCGATGATTTCCGCGACAGCCGATGCATTGCCTTCCAGATTGAGATCGAGATCGGAGAGAACCGGCCGCTGCGGCCCCCAAGGTATGACGACCGTGCCGTCGATCACATGCGCTTCCCGATTATTCGGAGTGACCGACGTTCCCTTTTGCAGGCTGATGACCGTGCGGGCACCGCGCACATTGATCTTGCCTTCCGCCTCGCGCACGGGTGGAAGATCGCCCACAATATTGAACTGCGTGCCCTCTACCGCGAAATCGACCTGGACCTCGTCTTCTTTCAGCGGTGGCGGCTTTCCGGGCCCATTAAATCGGCCGGCGGCGAAATTCACATCGATCCTGCTTTCGAAAGTCGTCCCGCCAGAGAGATTTTGGAGCACCCAGCGGCGCGCCCCCGTGGCCACCCACACCGGCCACAGCTGCTTGACATGCGCAACTGGCATTCTCGGAATTTGCAGCGACAGCATCATCGCAGGCGTCCCGTTGCCAAAGGTTGCGCCGGCCCTCCCGGTCAATTCGCTTTCGCCCTCGCCGCGCACCGCGATCTCGGAAACATCGAGCTGCTTGTGCACTGGATCGTACCGTCCGGCGACCCGGGCATTGAACGGCAGCGCGGGCTCGGTCGAGTCCTTCGGCGCGGAGATTGCATGTTGCGTAATCAGTTCGAAGCGATATCCAGGATTCGCCTGGGCGCCCGCATCGCGTGGCTCAGGCCCGACCGCGCCTTCAACCACGCCGTTGAACGCACCGAAATTAATTGTAGAGGGTTTGACCTCGATCTTTTCCGTACCCGACACATGCTCGAAATTGATCTGCGCCACGACGGCCATATCATCGACATTGCCGATCGTAACCGGACCATTCCCGACATTGAGTGCGCCCCATATGCGGGCAGGCTCGCTTGCGGTTGCGCCTATGCCGTCAAGCTTTACCTCTGCCAGATTGTCGTAGGACAAATAGGCCGCGTCCGGCTTTATGCCGTCGGCGTCGGCGACGGGCGCCGTGCCAAATTTTGCGGTAAGGGGAATCTTGCTGATGGCAAGCGAAAATGCCTCGATCTTCGCACCAATCGCCGCTCGCTTGGCTTGGGCGGAAACTTCAATTTGCTTGCCCCGCCACTCGACAACACCCTTGATCGCTACCGGGCCGCCAGTTTCAGACAAGTCGAGATTGACAATGCGCAGGCTTTCCGGCGCGCCTGCCACTGTAAAATCAAAGGATGTATCAGCTATTGAAATATCGCGTGTCTCACGCTTGTCGAGCAGCGAAACTGCGCCTTGAAGGCCGGAAAATATTGCGTCCGACGCCTCGTCGAGGTTCGCCAGGCCACGATCGTCCCAGGGAATCAGCGTGGTGAAATCGAAGGGAAACTGCGACGTCACCTTGATCTGCGCGCCATCGAGTTCAAGCCGCTCGACTTTCACCTCACCGTGCAGCAAAGGCACGGTCGCCAGACCGATACGAACGGAACGGACGTTGTTGATCTCGATGCCACGTCTTGCGTCGGCAATGTTGACGTTTCTGGCCTCGAGCGCAACATGGTGGCGTTGATCAAGCGAGATTTGCGCCGACTTGATCGTCGCATCGACCTGCGGACCAAGGGCACTCTTGAGCGCTAGCTGGGCGCGTTGCGTCAAAGCCTCGCCCCCGATGCCAACGCGCATGATCACGAAGGCAATTCCCGCAAGCACAGCGAAAAGGATCAGGAAAGAACCGGTAGCGCCTGCTGCAAAATGCACGCGAGAACGCCTTCTGGGCACCGAAACAGGCGCCTTGCCACGCTTGAACGCAGGGTATTGGTGTAACTTTGTGAAGTCCCGCTTTGTAAAACGGACTTTTTCCGGTTTCTCTGTCAAATTCCCAAGCCGATTGAGGAATCAATTGGGAAACCGTAGACGATTCCCGTGCCTCTCTATAGTTGCGTAATCGAGGCGCGCATTCAATAATCAAAAGAAAGGCATTCCTATGACGGCTTTGGATATCGGCAGCGTTGCACCGGATTTCACCCTGCCCCGCGATGGCGGTGGCACGATCACCCTGTCGGGCCTGAAGGGAAACCCGGTCGTTCTCTATTTCTACCCGAAGGACGATACCAGCGGTTGCACGCAGGAGGCGATCGACTTCTCAGCGCTCAAGCCACAGTTCGAAAAGCTTGACACAAAAGTCATTGGCATGTCTCCGGATGCGGTCAAGAAACACGACAAGTTCAAGACCAAGCACGATCTGAAAGTGGATCTCGTCGCCGATGAGGACAAGTCGATCATCGAGGCCTATGGCCTTTGGGTCGAGAAGAGCCTGTATGGCCGCAAATACATGGGCGTTGAGCGGACCACTTTCCTCATCGATTCGAATGGCAGGATCGCCAAAATCTGGAACAAGGTCAAAGTTCCCGGTCACGCGGCCGAAGTTCTCGCCGCAACGCAGGCACTTGCGGCTTGATCTGCCACAAACTGCGCCCTTCAGTTGAAATTGATTGCATCGCACAGCCTTCTGTCAGGGTTTGTTAACCCTAACAGAGTGTAATGATTGCAGACAATTGAAGCTGCAACGACGGACGTAGCCGCAATGAAGAAGGCCAGGAATTCCAGTATCTTCGGCAGTGCGAAAGAGCCTCACACAATCATCATCGCGCGCGGCGAAACGATCCGCCATTTCACCGTCAAACCGTGGGCGGCGCTTCTCGGCGGCACCCTCGCCCTGTGCTTCGCCGGTAGCTACATTCTCGCGACATCATATCTGGTATTCCGCGACGATCTCATCAGCGGCAGCGTCGCCCGCCAGGCGCGCCTCCAACACGCATATGAGGACCGAATTGCCGCCCTGCGCACGCAACTCGATCGCGTGACCAGCCGCCAAATGCTCGACCAGAAACTGATGGAGGGCAAAGTTGCCGAACTCATTCAACGGCAAAAGTCGCTGAGCGAACGCCACGACAAACTCGCGCCGGTTCTGCAACGCGCCGAGCGCGCCGGAACGCCGTTGCCGAACGGACCGGATACCGACCTCGTCATGGATGAAAACGGTCAGGACGTCGTCAATTCCGATGACGCGGGTGATTTCTACGGGATCGATCCGATCATTACGGGACCAACCACGACCACGCGCAAACCAGCGCCGCGCGATGACAAGGCCAAGGCCAGCATCGACAAGGCCGAACTCCTCGATTCCGTGGACCATTCCCTCGTGGCCATTGAAGCGCGTCAAGCCAAGCAGATACAGGCCTTGTCAAACAATGCCTATGAAAGCGCTGACAAGATCCTTGACGCTTTGTCCGCAGCCGGCGTCAAGTCCGCGTTGAATGACGAAAAAGGCGGGACTGGCGGCCCATTGCTGCTCGCCAGCGCCAATCCGGCATCGGCATTCGACACCAGGCTGGCCGACCTTGACGATGCGCTCGAACGGCTTGAAGGCGCCAAGGCGCTGGCAAAGGCGATCCCGATCGCCAATCCGGTTCCCGGCATGCCGGTTTCAAGCCCGTTCGGCGTACGCAAGGATCCGCTGCTCGGTCTCATGGCCTTTCATTCAGGTATGGATTTTCGGGCGACCTCGGGCAGCTCCGTCCTTGCCACAGCCACGGGTATCGTGACCGCCGCCGACTACACCGGCGGCTATGGCAATATGGTCGAAGTCGACCACGGCAATGGGCTTGTGACGCGCTATGGCCATATGAGCCGCATACTCGTCAGCGCCGGCCAGCACGTCAACGCCGGCGACGTACTCGGCAAGGTTGGCAGCACCGGCCGTTCAACGGGGCCGCACCTCCATTACGAAGTGCGCAGGAACGGCAATGCCGTCGATCCGGTGAGCTTTCTCACCATCGGCCGCCGGCTTGCAGCAGAGCTTTAAAGCTAAGCCGTAAGTACAATAGTCCAAACGACCGTGGCGTGACATGTTGGCATATCGCCAACAATGCGGTCGGCTTGCGTTATATCCATTTCAGTATATTCTGTTGATGAAAAAATTAATATTCGTTGGAGATTCCCTGAAGCGGCTGCGCGATTTCCCTGCGACGGCCAGACAGGATGCAGGGTATCAACTGGACAGGGTTCAGCGCGGTGAAAATCCCGATGATTACAAGCCGATGCCATCGATCGGAAAAGGGGTCGAAGAGATCAGGATTTGGGACGACAGCGGTACCTACAGGCTCATTTACACCTCCAGAATCTCCGATGCAGTTTACGTTCTAACTGTGTTTCAGAAGAAAACACAGACAACGCGGGCGCAAGAGATCAGACTAGCAAGGGAACGCTTGAAGAAATTGGGAAGGCATTTGAATGATCGAAACGGAAACCTTTGAGAGCGTTTGGGACGCTGTTGCCGACACGCCGATAGAGGCCGCCAATTTGCGAGTCAGGGCCGAGTTAATGCGGCACATAGCGGAGATCATAAGCCAGAACGGCTGGAGGCAGGCCGAAGCAGCAGTGCACTGTGACGTCACCCAACCACGCATCAATGATCTGTTGCGCGGCCGTGTCTCTCGATTTTCGCTCGACGCCTTGGTCAACATCGCTACGGCGCTCGGTCGTCGCGTCCACATTGAACTGGACGCAGCCTAAAATGTAGCCCGGACTCGCCGTTTACGCGATATCTTCCACCGTTACGTCCGACCCATGGACGCGGTGCGCCAGTGCCGCCTCCATGAAGGTGTCGACGTCGCCGTCCAGCACATCCTGTGGGCTGGTACTTTCAACGCCGGTACGCAGATCCTTCACCAACTGATAAGGCTGGAGCACGTAGGAACGGATCTGGTGTCCCCAACCAATGTCGGTCTTGGATGCAGAGATTGCATTGGCTGCCTGTTCACGCTTCTCCAGTTCCGCTTCGTAGAGCCGTGCGCGCAGCATGGACCATGCCGTCGCGCGATTCTTGTGCTGCGAACGTTCGGCCTGACACTGCACCACGATGCCTGTGGCGATATGGGTAATTCGCACGGCCGAGTCTGTCGTATTGACGTGCTGGCCACCCGCGCCCGAAGCGCGATAGGTGTCGATGCGAACGTCAGATTCGTTGACGTCGATCTCGATATTGTCATCGACAACCGGATAGACCCAGATGCTCGAGAATGATGTGTGCCGGCGCGCGTTGGAATCATATGGCGAGATACGCACCAGCCGATGCACGCCGGACTCCGTCTTCATGAGACCGTAGGCATTGTGTCCCTTGATGAGGATCGTTGCGGATTTGATCCCCGCTTCTTCCCCGTAGTGGACTTCCAGCAGCTCGACCTTCATGCCCTTGCGTTCTGCCCAGCGCGTATACATGCGCAGCAGCATGTTGGCCCAATCCTGGCTCTCGGTGCCGCCGGCGCCAGAATGCACTTCCACATAGGTATCGTTGGCGTCGGCCTCTCCTGAAAGCAGCGTATCGATCTGACGGCGATCGACTTCCTGCTTGATGGTACGGATGGCCTGTTCTGCCTCGGTCACGATGGAAGCGTCGCCTTCCTCCTCGCCCATGGCGATAAGCTCGACATTGTCGTCGAGCGACTGGGTCAGCGTCTTGATGGAATTGATTCCGTCTTCCAGCTGCTGACGCTCGCGCATCAGCTTCTGCGCTTCCTGGGCGTCGTTCCACAGCGATGGGTCTTCGGCCAGCTGGTTCAGATAGCCGAGGCGTTTGATTGACGTATCCCAGTCAAAGATGCCTCCTCAGCAGGCTTATGGCCTGCTTGATCTCGTCGACCAGCGTCTCAATTTCGGCGCGCATTGGCTGTCCGTTCCTTCTCTATTCTCAAATTTCGGCGGACCATATTGACTGGTCCGCGCGATGTAAAGTCTTGCAGCTTACATGAAATCGTGAGTGCCACGCGGTCAGAAAAGACCGCCGCCCCCGCCCTGAATGGCCCGGTTGACATTGGGCGATTGGACCTCGACGGGCGCACCTTCGGAGAAGGTATCCATGCCGATGACCGAATAGGTATCAGCGGGTCCGGTGCCTGGCTTGAATGCTTCCATGATGACATTGGGACCACCAGGCGATGCGCGCATGCCGGTCTTGCGGTCGATTGGAATGACGGTCATTCCTTCCGGGACGCGGAAATCGACCGAGCGCTGGCCCTGCAGCGCCGCTTCCGCAAACTCCTTGAACACCGGAGCAGCAAGACCGCTGCCCGTAAATCCATGGCCCATCGGCGCCGGTGTGTCATAGCCAAGATAAAGACCGAAAACGAGGTCCGGCGTGAACCCGATGAACCATGCGTCCTTCTCGTCATTGGTCGTTCCGGTCTTGCCGGCGATCGGACGGTCGAGGCTCTTCAGGATTGTCGCTGTGCCGCGCTGTACGACGCCTTCCATCATCGACGTGATCTGGTAGGCCGTCATCGGATCGAGGACCTGATCGCGATCGTCGATCAATTCGGGCTCGGGCTGGTCTTTCCACTCGTCGGCCGAGCAATTGTCGCACTTGCGCTCGTCATGCTTGAAGATCGTCTTGCCGTAACGATCCTGGATGCGGTCGATCATCGACGGGGTAATCTTGCGCCCGCCATTAGCGATGATCGAGTAGCCCGTCACCATGCGCAGCACCGTCGTTTCGCCCGATCCGAGCGCCATGGCGAGCACCGGCAGCATCTTGTCGTAGATGCCGAAGCGCTCGGCATATTCCGCTACCAGCTTCATGCCCATGTCCTGGGCAAGACGAACCGTCATCAGGTTGCGTGACTGCTCGATGCCGTAGCGAAGCGTCGATGGACCGGCAAACTTTCCGCCATAGTTCTTCGGCGCCCAAATACCGAGGCTGCCGCCCTGGTCGATGGAGATCGGGCCGTCGAGCACGACCGATGCGGGCGTGTAGCCATTGTCGAGCGCGGCGGAATAGACGAACGGCTTGAAGGACGAACCTGGTTGGCGCATCGCCTGCGTGGCGCGATTGAACTCGGATTCGGCGAACGAGAATCCACCCACCATGGCGAGCACGCGTCCTGTATGCGGGTCCATCGCCACTGCGCCGCCGGCAATCTTCGGCACCTGATGCAGATCGTAAGCCGTCTCGCTGCCCTCGCGCTTCTGGACAAAGACGACGTCGCCGACCTTGAAAACGCCTTCAAACGATTTGGCCGAACTACGCTTGTCACCGCTGATCACGCGCAATGCCCACTTATTGTCCGCCAGGTCGATCGTGCCTTGCTTGCGCTCGGCAACAAGCTTTCCTGACGTCTCGCGATCCGGTTGCAGGCCGATGACCGCCTGATCGGGCGTCACTTCGAGCACAACGGCGAGTTGCCATTCCGGAACGTCGGCAAAAGCCTTGATCTCGGCGAGCGGAATACCCCAGTCGCCATTGGTCGAAATCGTCTTGTAGGCCCCGCGATAGCCGCGTGCCTGGTCATATTTGAACAGGCCGTGCTGCAGCGCCGTACGCGCCATGACCTGCAATTTCGGATCGAGCGTTGTGCGAACCGACAGTCCGCCTTCGTAAAGCGCGTTCTCGCCGTAGCGGGCGATGATCTGGCGGCGCACTTCCTCGGCGAAATATTCCGACGCAAAGAGATAGTTGCCCGTATGCCGCGGCGTGACGCCCAAGGGCTCGGCCTTTGCCGCTTTCGCTTCGTCCATCGTCACATAGCCGTTCTCGGCCATGCGATCGATCACCCAATTGCGCCGCTCCACGGCACGCTCCGGCTGGCGGAATGGATGATAGTTGGACGGCCCCTTGGGAAGCGCGGCAAGATAGGCGGCTTCAGCAACCGTCAGTTCATTGACGGACTTGTTGTAATAAGTAAGCGCCGCGCCGGCGATACCATACGAATTCAGGCCGAAGAAAATCTCGTTGAGGTAAAGTTCAAGGATGCGGTCCTTGGAATAGGCCTGCTCGATGCGGAACGAAAGGATCGCTTCCTTGACCTTGCGCCCGATGGTCTGGTCGTTGCTGAGCAGGAAGTTTTTTGCAACCTGCTGGGTGATCGTCGATGCACCAACCGGGCGGCGTGAGCCCCAATTCTGGATATTGGTGATGACGGCGCGGGTCAGGCCGCCGATGTCAACGCCGGGATGCTGGTAGAAATTCTTGTCTTCCGCCGAGATGAATGCTGCCTTGACCCGGTCCGGCACCGCTTGAATCGGCAGATACAGCCGTCGTTCGCGCGCAAACTCCGCCATCAGCTGGCCATCCGACGAATGAACGCGGGTCATCACCGGCGGTTCGTACTTTGCCAGAACTTCGTAGTCAGGCAGATCCTTGGAAATGCTAACGACGTAAAGCGCGGCAGCGCCCGCTGCCAGCAGTGCCATCACAGTGCCGATTCCGAAAAAATATCCGATCAAGCGTATCATGTGTATCCGGAACCCGTTTCACCTGTTGGCACGTATGAAATCGATGCACGCTTTCGATTCATGCAGATTGCTATGCGGGAAGGACCAAGCTGTGGAATATTCCCGGTTGGGCGCCGCCTCGTGCAACGCCGCAAGATCGCGGATGCAATTGAGCGACAAATGTGACAAAGGCAAGGAAAACCCGTTTCCCTTCACAATTTAAATACCAAATGTGGAGTTTCGGCAACGCACGGGCGTGTGATTCTTTCACACAACCTTGACATGCATCAATTTTGGGTACGGTCAGTTCAGCGCGCCAGCCGTCTTCATTCCGGCATATTCGCCAACGGCAGTGGCCAGCCGTTCGGCCACATGGCTTCTCCATGCCGGATCCAGCATGAGTTTCTCGTCTTCCTGGTTGGAAAGGTATCCGATTTCGACGAGCACTGATGGCACGTCCGGTGCCCGCAACACTTGAAAGCCCGCGAAGCGGTGCGGGTTGTTGATCATGTTGACATCCTTCTTGAGCGATTTGACCACTGTCTTGGCGAAGCTCAAGGAGAATGTGTGCGTTTCCCGGCGCGTCAAATCCATCAGGATGTCGGCGATCTCCGGCGTTTCATTGTCAAAGGCAATACCGGCGACGGCGTCCGCACGATTTTCCCGGTCGGCCATCGCCCGCGAATCCGCGTCGGAAGCCTTGTCGGAAACCGTATAGACTGTCGCCCCGCGGATACTGCCGCGATTGATCGTGTCCGCGTGAATGGAGATGAACAGATCTGCCTCGTACTGACGGGCAATGCGCACCCGCTCCGAAAGTCGCAGGAACGTGTCGTCATTGCGCGTCATCTCAACGCGAATGCCGGGCAATTTTCCAAGTTCGTCGCGCAGCTGTTGCGCGAACAACAGCGTGACATTCTTTTCAAGACTGCCGCCCGCGCTTTCCGCGCCGCTGTCGATCCCGCCGTGCCCCGCGTCGACGACGACCGTGAACGGTTTCGGTCCTGTGCTCACCTCATTCGGCGCCGCACTGGCGATCCGGTCGCCTTTCGGCGCCACTACTGTCGAGGCCGTTGTTTGGTTCTGCGTCTTCATGGCCTCAGCAAAGGCTCGGTCGGAGGATGCGACCAGATCCGCCACGAGGCGGTATCCAGGGCTGGTGTCATTCTTGATGACGTCGAGCCGTTCAACCGCAAATGGCCCCTTGAGCGTGAAGATCAGCCGCGAGCGCGTGCTGTCGATCATTCCATAACGTACGTCAGTGATCAGGCCACGCGGCTCCACCGACTTTTTGTCGAACCCGAAGACTGTTTTAGGCAGGTCGATCGCCAAGCGATGCGGATCGCCGAGCAGCATTGTCGATACATCGGGTTCGTGATCGAAATTGATGACAATGCGGGTGCGCAATTCGTCACCTGCCGCCTGATAGGTCAGCGCCGCCAGGTCTTCCGCATGTGCGGCATTGCCCGCCTGCAAACAGACAAGCAGGCCAAGATATGCAGCCATGACAATTCGACGGATCACGTTCACCTCTTTGAGACTATCCGGGCAGGCAATTCCCGCAAGCACTTTGTGTCAGGGCCGGGTCGATATGGCACTACGGCCCACGAATTACTATCTATGACTATTAGGTAAGGAACCATGGTTAATAATGTCTTATCCAGACTTATCTGGCGGACATGTTGATGACACGATTATGAAGAAGGCCTTGTCATTACGCCACACACCTCCTAAAAGCAAAGGTGGGTTACTTTCCGCCCTCCGGAATCAGACTCCTGAATGTCACGGTGAACGACCGGTGCACATAAAGGACAGCGACATGGGGCGGCGATGGCGAGGCTTCGCTGTAGGTGACCGATAAAGAATTTGGCGCCAGGCAGACAGGGATTGTCGGCAGCGCTTTTTGAACGGCAGATCGCGCAGAAAAGGCGCATCAAGCCAGCCCCTTCGGGGGTGTTAACAGTGTCGGCACCGCCTTAGCGCGTGCCATTCGTGAGGTCGTTTCGTCAGGAACAGCGATGTTTAGTACAGACTTGACTATAACCGGCTTGCAAGCCGCGGCTGCCCGAGGGCAGCTCCGCGCGATGCCGCGTCTGTCTGTTTCTGCGAACTTTAATAAATCCGGCAAATGTGACGACGCGGCTCCAGGGACCTTAAGGGTGTCCTGGCTATCCCGCGTTGACAGCGTTTCGGCCGGGGAGAAGAATTATAATGTCGGACAAGATGCTTATCGACGCCTCCCACCAGGAGGAAACACGGGTTGTCGTGGTTCGCGGCAACCGGATTGAAGAATTTGACTTTGAGTCGGAACACAAGAAACAAATCAAAGGCAATATCTATCTGGCGCGTGTGACGCGCGTAGAACCATCCCTTCAGGCTGCATTCGTCGAATATGGCGGTAACCGCCATGGGTTCCTCGCATTCAGCGAAATTCATCCGGACTACTATCAGATCCCAGTTGCCGATCGTCAGGCGCTTATCGAGGCCGAGGCCGAGGCCGCCAGCCAGGACGAGGACCACGAGGAGCATGCGAGCGAACAGCGCAGCCGCGATCGCAACGATCGTAGCCAGCGCAACCGCCGCCGCAGTCGCCGTGGCACCCGTCAGAGCGACGATGCCACCAAGTCCGATGCTTCCGGCGAAGAGCATGCCGATGCCGGCGACGCTGCGGATGAACAGCCATCGGTAATAGAGGCTGCGGCAGACGAGGCGACGGATGAAGCGGAGGAGAGCAACGGTCAGACTCGTGCCGCTTCGATCGATGCGGACGTGATCTCTGAAGCCATTACCGTCGACGCTGAAGAGACGTCGGGTTCCGACTCTGAAGAGCGCCCGGTTGGCGAAGGCGAGGAAGCCCGCTCGAGCAAGGGCCGCCACCGCTCGCAAGAAGACAAGGAAGAGGTGCATGACGAGCTCGACGAAGTTGAGTCCGTGGGCGCCGAGGATGCCATGGAAGAAGTTCCAACGCATCAGCGCTTCCAGCGTCGCCAGTACAATATTCAGGACGTCATCAAGCGCCGGCAGATTCTGCTGGTCCAGGTGGTCAAGGAAGAACGTGGCAACAAGGGTGCGGCTCTCACGACCTACCTGTCCCTGGCAGGCCGCTATTCAGTCCTGATGCCAAATACGGCGCGCGGCGGCGGCATTTCGCGCAAGATCACCAGCATTCAGGATCGCAAGCGCCTGAAGGATATCGTCAAGGACCTCGAAGTGCCAAAAGGCATGGGCGTAATCCTGCGCACCGCAGGCGCCAACCGCACCAAGCCGGAAGTCAAGCGCGACTACGAATATCTGATGCGCCTGTGGGAGAACGTCCGCAGCCTCACCCTCGCCTCTTCAGCACCGACGCTCGTCTACGAAGAAGGCAGCCTGATCAAGCGATCGATCCGCGATCTTTACAACAAGGACATAACCGAAATCCTCGTTGCCGGCGAGAATGGCTATCGCGAGGCCAAGGACTTCATGCGCATGCTCATGCCGAGCCATGCGAAGGTGGTCCAGCCCTACCGTGAACTGACCCCGATCTTTGCCCGCAATGGCATTGAAGCGCAGCTCGATCGCATGCTCCAGCCGCAGGTGACGTTGAAGTCGGGCGGCTATATCATCATCAACCAGACGGAAGCGCTGGTCGCCATTGATGTGAACTCCGGGCGCTCCACACGCGAGCATTCCATCGAAGACACGGCGTTGCAGACGAATCTTGAAGCGGCGGATGAGGTTGCGCGCCAGTTGCGCCTGCGCGACCTTGCCGGTCTCATCGTCATCGATTTTATCGACATGGAAGAAAACCGCAACAACCGGGCGGTCGAAAAGCGGCTGAAGGATTGTCTGAAGGATGATCGGGCCCGCATCCAGGTTGGCCGCATCTCGCATTTCGGTCTTCTCGAAATGTCACGCCAGCGCATTCGTGCCAGCGTTCTGGAAAGCACCACGCAGGTCTGCGCCATGTGCGGCGGCACGGGGCATGTACGCTCCGCATCCTCCATAGCGCTCCATGTCATGCGTTCGATCGAAGAATATCTGCTGCGCCATTCGCAGAACAATATCATTGTTCGCACGACGGTTGCCACCGCGCTTTATGTCCTCAATCACAAGCGCCAGAACCTCGCCGATCTCGAAACGCGGTTTGGTCTGACGATCAGCATCGAAGCCGATGACAGTGTCGGTGCCCAGCATTTCGCCATCGACAAGGGTTCAATCGCGCTTGGCCCCATCGTCCCGCTGTCGGAGACACCCACGCTTGGTATCGCCGATGATTTTGACGAGACCGACCCGGCGATCGAGGATGTCGAGGAAGAAGTTGCGGAAAGCCAGAACGGCGATGCTGCAAGAACCGCCGATAATGACGACGTGTCGCGCAAGCGGCGCCGCAAGCGCCGGCGGCGCGGCGGTCGCGATCGTCAGGATGCGCCGGGTGGCGATCATGGCCAGTCTGCACGCGGCAATGACGATGCGGATGAGGGCGACCTGCAGCCTGTCGAAGGCGAGGATGCCGCCGCAACCAAGGCTCGCGAAGACGAGAACGAACGGCGCAAGAAGCGTCGCCGGGGCCGTCGCGGGGGTCGCAAGAACAAGCGTGACGGCGAGGAAAGTGATTCTCGTGTAGCCGCACGTATCGTTCCGGATGCCGAACCAGTATTCGTGTCAATCCCCTTGCCGGACTTCACCAAGGCGAAAACCATCGAAACAGTCGCAGATGAAGCTGAGACTGCATCGACGACGGTTACATTCGAGTCGATTGCAGAACTGGCGGCCATCGAGGAAACACCGGCCAAGAAGCCGGCAAAGCGCAAGTCTCGTGCCAAGGCCGTAGCGGAGAACGTTGAGGTCGCGCAGGGCGAGGCACTTGCTCCTGTTGAAGCCGAAGCGCCAGCCAAGCCGAAGCGCGCTCCGCGCAAGACGGCCAAGAAGGCTGAGGCTCCGAAGACGGAGGTCGAAGAGAGCGCTGCTGCAGCCGAACCGGCTCCCGTTGCTGCTGCGGAAACGCCGGTTGAGCCAACTCCGGAACCCGCTCCAGCACCCGAACCCAAAAAGGCCGTCGAGAGCGAGCCCGTCGTTACCTCGTCGGTCTCCAAGGATAAGAAAACCGAAGGCGAACCCGCGCCCAAGCGGGGCTGGTGGCAGAAGAAGGGCTTCTTTTAAGCCTGAAACGCCAAATTGAACTCTGCGAAGAACCGGCGACCTCGCCGGTTCTTCTTTATGGTCGCGTCATTTCTGCTTCGGATGCCGCAGATTTGCCCGAAAAGAACCGGATGGCTTAATGGATGGGAGCGTATGGTGGCTCCTTTCTTTCGAAGATCGATTTCGATACCAATGGGACCATGATGACAGTTCGACCGATCCGCCTACGTCCATCGATCGCTTCTTTCGCGCGCAATACGCTTCTCGCTCTGACCGCAGCCGCGCTTGGCATGGTGCAGACCTCGATTGCTCATGCGCAATCATCATCGTTGCCGATCGTGCGCGACGCCGAGATCGAGGCCTTGGTCACCGACTACGCCACCCCGATCCTCAATGCGGCGGGCCTTGGCAACCATGCGATCAAGATCGTCTTGGTCAACAACAGCAGCTTCAATGCATTCGTCGACGGCCGCCGCATCTTCATAAATACCGGTGCCCTGCTGCAGGCGGAGACGCCCAACGAGATCATCGGCGTTCTCGCCCATGAGACAGGGCATCTTGCCGGAGGCCATCAGTTTCAGTTGCGCGAACAGCTCGCCAACGCCAAGACCATGGCGGTTGTCGCTGGCCTGCTCGGCGCGGGCGCGATTGTTGCGGGTGCCGCTGCCGGTGCAGGGGGGCTGTCCAAGGCCGGTGCAGGCATTGCCATGGGTGCGCCGGAAGTCGCCATGCGCGGCCTGCTCAATTACCAGCGCACCGAAGAAATGGCCGCCGACCGCTCCGCCATCACCTATCTTGCCAAGACCGGCCAGTCGGCCAAAGGCATGCTGACGACGTTTGAGCGTTTTTCCAACGCGCTGGCGCTTACGGGTACCCGAATGGACCCCTACCGGATCAGCCACCCGCTGCCGCGCGAGCGTATCGCCAATCTTGAGACGCTGGCCCGCGCCAGCCCCTATTTCGACAAGCTCGACAGCCCAGCCCTCCAGCAGCGTCACGATCTGATGCGCGGCAAGATCGCGGCCTATACCGGAGGTGGCGCAAGCGTCCTGCAGACATTCCGAAAGGATCCGCAGAATATCGGGGCGCGCTATGGCGATGCCATTGCCACCTATCTCAATGGTTCGGTGCAGGCGGCGTTACCGAAGATCGACGCGCTGATCAAGGAACAACCAAAG
Source organism: Hyphomicrobiales bacterium (assembly GCA_900473175.1). GTDB lineage: Bacteria > Pseudomonadota > Alphaproteobacteria > Rhizobiales > Rhizobiaceae > Phyllobacterium. Next base: position 89,412 of record UCKM01000005.1, read on the forward strand.
AACCCCTATTTCGTAGAAATACGGGGCGAAATGCTTTTGAAGCAGAACAAGGTACAAGACGCAGCCGCAGCGTTTCAGAAGGCGAGTTCCCTTGATCCACGCAGGTCGAGCCTCATTCGCATGAGCTATGGACGAGCGTTGATGCTGACGGGAACGCCGGCGAATCTCAAGACATCCATAGACGAGCTCAAGGCAAGTATCGGCCGCGATCGTGAATCACCGGCTGGCTACGCCTATCTCGCGCAGGCATACGGCCAGATGGGCGATATGGCCCGTTCAGACCTCGCCAGCGCCGAGGAGAAATATTACTCAGGCAAGACCCAGGACGCTCAAATCTTCGCGACCCGTGCACAACGTGGCTTGAAAAGCGGCTCGCCCGAGTGGATACAAGCGCAGGACATCATCAGCGCCAAGCGCAAGTGAGATGCGGCAATCCAAATCCCTCGCGGGACACAATTTGAAAAAGGACATTTGATTATGGCAAAAGTCGCTCTGGTTGGCATAGCCGCCGGTCTCGTAAGCCTGGCGGCGCTCGCAACGGGCTATCAGGCGGGCCGGACCAACGTGGTTGCCAGCGCGCCCGATACATCTGCGATCACGGCTTCGACCACGGACCGGGCCGAAATCGAGGGCATTGTGCGCAATTACCTCATCAACAATCCCGAAGTCATGATCGAGGTCCAGACGGCGCTCAACGCCAAGCAGGAAGCCGCACAGAAGGAAGCCTCCGTCCAGGTGATCAGCGAAAACCAGGATAAGATCTTCAACGCATCCGGCGACGCTGTTTTCGGCAACCCGAAAGGCGACGTGACGATCGTCGAGTTCTTCGATTACAATTGCGGCTATTGCAGAAAGGCGTTGCCCGACATGGACGCGCTCTTGAAGAGCGATCCGAACCTGCGCTTCGTCATGAAGGAGTTTCCGATCCTCGGGGCCGATTCAACCCGCGCGCACATCGTGGCCAATGCGTTCAGGGCGCTGATGCCGGACAAGTATCTCGAGTTCCATCGCGACCTGCTCGGTGGCGAAGGACGCGCGACCGAAGCCTCTGCCATGGCGATTGCCGTCAAGCTCGGCGCAAGCGAGGCCCAGGTTCGCGAAAAAATGAAAGCCCCCGAAATCACCCAGGCCTTCCATGATACCTATGAGCTCGCAAATAGCCTGAGCATCACCGGCACGCCGTCCTATGTCGTAGGCAACGAAGTGGTTCCCGGCGCGCTCGGTGCAGATGCACTGGCCGAGAGGATCAGCCATATTCGCAACAAATAGGTCTGAATATTTACTTCTGCCTGCGAAAACCCCTTGTGGACAAGCAATAACGTGACTTTGCGGGCTTTTCGCTTGCCGATAAGCCGTCTATATGGGACCTGCATTTCGAACCGTCCGGTAATCATGAAGCAATCGATCTTTATCCTCAATGGCCCGAACCTGAACATGCTTGGAAAGCGTGAACCGGGGATCTATGGCGCAACGACATTGAGCGACATCGAAGCTTTATGCCGCGCGGAGGCCGACGCACTCGGCTGCGAGATCGTATTTCGCCAGTCCAATCATGAGGGTGATCTGGTCAGCTGGATTCAGGAGGCAGGCGAGCAGAAGGCATTGGTACTGATCAATCCCGCCGCCTATACGCATACGTCCATTGCATTGCATGACGCCATCCGCGCGGCCTCCGTCACGCTGGTGGAAGTTCATCTCTCAAACATTCACGCGCGCGAGCCATTCCGCCATCACTCCTACATTTCCTCTTTGGCCAAAGGGGTGATATGTGGCTTCGGGGTCGATGGCTACGTGATGGGCTTGCGCGCCCTCATCAAGCTGGCAGCGTCGAAATAGCAGACACTGCCCATCAGAAATAAGGGGCTTGAAAAAGCATGGCTAGCAGAAACACCGGGATCGACAAGGTCATGATCCGCGATCTCGCGGAAATCCTGAACGAGACTGACCTCACCGATATCGAGATCGAACAGGGCGACCTTCGCATTCGCGTTTCGCGTCAGGTTACGGTCCAGGCTGCGCCTCAGACGGTTTATGCACAGGCCCCTTCCGCGGCGCCGGCACCCGCCGCGACAGCAGCAGCTCCCGCCCCTGCAACAGCGAGCGATCCATCGAAGAATGCCATTCCCTCACCGATGGTCGGTACAGTCTACCTCGCCCCTGCGCCGGGCGCCCGCGATTTCATTCAGGTCGGATCGCAGGTCAAGGAAGGCCAGACGCTCCTGATTATCGAAGCGATGAAGACCATGAACCAGATCCCCTCGCCGCGTGCGGGCACGGTCACCGCGATTCTCGTATCCGACAGCCAGCCCGTCGAATATGGCGAGCTGCTGGTTGTGATCGAATAAGACCGGAACCCGTGAGCAGATCGAGAGCGTGATGTTTCAGAAAATTCTCATAGCCAACCGCGGCGAAATCGCCCTGCGCGTTCTGCGCGCCTGCAAGGAGCTCGGCATCCAGACGGTAGCCGTCCATTCGACCGCTGACGCTGATGCCATGCATGTTCGCCTCGCCGATGAAAGCGTCTGCATCGGGCCACCCCCCTCGCGCGAAAGCTATCTGAACATTCACCAGATTGTTGCTGCCTGCGAGATTACCGGCGCCGACGCCATTCATCCGGGTTATGGCTTCCTTTCCGAGAACGCCAAGTTCGCCGAAATCCTTGAAGCGCACAACATCACCTTCATCGGCCCCACCGCCGCGCATATCCGCGTCATGGGTGACAAGATCGAAGCCAAGCGCACCGCCAAGCGGCTCGGCATTCCCGTCGTTCCGGGTTCCGATGGCGGCGTCACCGACGACCGCGAAGCCGCCCGCATTTGCGCCGAGATCGGCTATCCCGTGATCGTCAAGGCCTCGGCCGGCGGCGGCGGCCGCGGCATGAAAGTAGCGATGAACGAAGACGAGCTCTCCGTGGCGCTGTCGACGGCCCGTACCGAAGCTGGCGCGGCATTCGGCGACGATGCCGTCTATATTGAGAAATACCTGCAGAAGCCCCGTCATATCGAAGTTCAGGTCATGGGCGACGGCAACGGCAAGGCGGTCCACCTTGGTGAACGCGATTGCTCCTTGCAGCGCCGTCACCAGAAGGTTTGGGAAGAGGCCAACTCGCCTGCCCTCAATTCGGACGAGCGCGAACGGATCGGCATGATCTGCGCCAATGCCATGGCTGACATGGGCTATCGCGGCGCCGGCACCATCGAGTTTCTCTACGAGAATGGCGAATTCTATTTCATTGAAATGAACACCCGCCTTCAGGTGGAGCATCCGGTGACTGAAGCCATCACTGGCATCGACCTCGTGCATGAGCAGATCCGGGTTGCCTCGGGCGGCGGCTTGTCGGTCACCCAGCAAGACATCCGCTTCTCGGGCCATGCCATAGAATGCCGCATCAACGCAGAAGACCCGCGCACGTTCACGCCCTCGCCCGGCAAGATCACCCACTATCACACACCGGGCGGCCTTGGCATTCGCGTCGATTCCGGCGTCTATACCGGCTACAAGATCCCGCCCTATTATGACAGCCTGATCGGCAAACTGATCGTTCATGGCCGTAACCGCGTCGAATGCATGATGCGTCTTCGCCGGGCGCTCGATGAATTTGTCGTCGACGGCATCAAGACCACATTGCCGCTCTTCCAGGATTTGATTAACAATCCTGATATCGCCAATGGCGACTATGATATTCATTGGCTTGAGAAGTATCTGGCCGGCGACACTGTAGAAGAAGAGGCATGACGGGCAAGGACCCGGCAAAAGCATTCAAAATAGACCCCGAGTTGTTGTTGCGCGCCTACGCAACCGGGGTTTTTCCCATGGCCGAAGAGGCCAACAATCCGGAAATCTTCTGGGTTCGTCCGGAAAAGCGCGGCATCATCCCGTTCGAGAATTTCCACGTGTCGCGCAGCCTGCGCAAGACAGTCCGTCATCGCCATTTCGCAATTCGCTATGATACGGATTTTACCGGCGTCATCGACGGCTGCGCCAGCGGCACCGGCGAGCGTTCTCGCACGTGGATCAATGCCCCTATTCGCGAGGCCTATGGCAAGCTGTTTGACCTGGGATACTGCCACACCGTCGAGGCATGGCGCGAAGGGCGTCTCGTCGGCGGCCTATACGGCATCGCGCTTGGCTCCGCCTTCTTCGGCGAAAGCATGTTCTCGAGGGAAAGGGACGCATCGAAAGTATGCCTCGTGCACCTCGTCGGCCATCTGATCGAAAAGGGATTTACCCTGCTCGATACGCAATTCACGACCAATCACCTGGAATCATTCGGTGCCGTTGAGGTCCCGCGCCGGCAATACCAGAAGATGCTGGAAAACGCCCTCGTTCAGCCGGCCGAGTTCTAGCGACATCACACCTCCACACAGATGTTCTATCGTGGTCCAAGTGGCGGCGGCCGCTGCATCATTTGAAAAAATTTAGCAGCAATGTCGTATGTGCTCAGGCTCATTCGTCATTGAAGTGGGAACAAACCGAGACAAGGAGAATTGTTGTGAAGATCAATGCCTATCTGAACTTTGACGGAACATGCGAACAAGCTTTCAATTTCTACGCGGGCGTGCTTGGCGGCAAGATCGAAGCCATGATCCGTTACGACGAGATGCCCGAAGGTGGTGACTGGCCGAAGGAATCGGCCAAGAATATCATGCACACGATGATGCGGATCGGCGATAATGTGCTGATGGGATCGGATGCGCCCCAACCCTATTTCAAGAAGGCACAGGGCATGACGGTGGCGATCAACGTTGACACGCCCGAGGAAGCAGAACGCATTTTTGCGGCGCTGTCGAACGACGCAGAAAGCGTGATGATGCCGCTTGGCGAAACGTCCTGGGCCCAGCGGTTTTCGATGTTTACCGACAAGTACGGTACGCCCTGGATCGTCAACTGCCCGAAGCCAATGTAGCTAACGTAGGAGACCGGCTGACACACCGCCCGGCGTCGTGTCGGCCGGTTTAGCCCTTGTCGGGTGCCGGAACATCCGATTTCTGCTTGCAGCTCTTCAACCAGACGTCATAGACCGGATGCTCGACAGCATTGAGGCCCGGACTATCGGCAAACATCCAGCCGGCAAAGATGCGGCGGATTTTGCGGTCGAGCGTGATCTCATCGACTTCGACAAAAGTATCGGTCTTTGGTGCTTCAGTATCCGGACGTGTGTAGCAGACACGCGGCGTCAACTGCAGAGCGCCAAATTGCACGGTCTCGCCAATATAAACATCGAAGGTGGTGATCCGGCCGGTGATCTTGTCGAGGCCGGAGAAGACGGCAATCGGATTGGTAATCTTCTCGTCGGCATGTGCTGGCGCTGCCGCAATAGCCGAAACTGCATTTGCGGCGATCAACGCAGCAACGACACCGCGATATCTGGTACGAAAGAGAAAAGACAGGGTCGAACGGATCATTTCACTTCCGGGTTCAGCGGGTGTCGGGAGACTTTGATTCCAGCCAGTCGATAATGATCAATTGTGGCAGAAGAAGATCCGATCAGGAGCCGGGTGTCCAGGCATCGTAATCGCCCGTCACCGTGGGGCGATTGTCGCCATGGGCGATGGAGCCTTGCGGGCGATAGGCGGCAGGTGAGCCGGTCAGATTTGGCTGGTGATTCTTTTCCCAGGGATGCGGCTTGTAATCTTCCTTGGAAGGAGGCGTCTCGACGCGGTGGTGCATCCAGCCGTGCCAGCCAGCAGGAATGGCCGATGCTTCCGCATAGCCATTGTAGATCACCCAGCGACGCTTGCGGCCTTCGGAATCAAACGTGCCTTCGTAATAAACATTGCCGAACTGATCTTCACCGACCTTCGTACCCTTGCGCCAGGTAAAGAAGCGGGTTCCGAGCGTCTGTCCGTTCCACCAGGTGAAAAACTGAGTAATGAAAGTCTTCATTGCAATCCTCGAACGATGTCGTTCCGCCCATAGCGCTATGGCAACTCAACGGTTTATGGCCGTATCACTACGCGATAGCAAGGGTCAAGTTGACGCGTGAGCAGGTTCCAATCGCATTTTGAAACCGGCATGAGACTTCTCAAAACCGAGCCGCTCGTAAAAGCGGTGCGCATCGGGGCGCTTGGCATTGGACGTTAATTGGACAAGCGCAATGTTCCGCTCGCGGGCAATATCAAGACAATGATTGATCAATCGCGCGCCAATCCCTTTGCTTCGCATATCCGCCCGGGTCTGCACCGCCTCGATTGCCATCCGCCGCGTGCCGCGTCCGGTCAGCGAGGTGATAAAGGTCACCTGCGCCGTTGCAACGACGTCTCCGCCGAGAACCCCGACGAAGAGCAGGTCGTTTGGGCTTGCTTCAATAGCCGCAAAAGCGCGCTGGTAGTCAGGCAATGCCACGGGATCAGTCGTATCACCATGGCCGCCAATGGCATCGTCGGCGAAAAGACCAATCAATGCCGGCAGGTCGCCGATGGTGGCTTGCCGAAACGACAATTCACTCTCATTGCTCACGGCGCAAGCTCATACCCTGTCAGTGATTTCTCCAGCACCAGAACCGAGATGCCCGAATTTGGCTCGCCCCAATTGTCGATACGGCCATTGGTCCGTTCAAAACCCCTGCTTTCATAAAACCGGATAGCTTTTTGATTCGCCTCAATAACTTCAAGTTGCAAGGCAAAGACGCCGGGGAAGGCACTTTCGACCTCCGCCAGTAAGAGCGATCCGATGCCCTGCTTCTGACGTTCTGGGTGGACGTAAAGCTGGTTGAGGATCGACAACTTGTGATCCTTCTGGGACGCATAGGCCATGCCGAGAATATCAGCGCCATCATCGGCGATGATGAATTCGGAATATGGCTTGGCCAACTGCTTCTTCAATGCGTCAAGCGAGTGATAGCGATCCGTGATCGCATTGACCTTTTCGACACCATAAACGTCATCATAAGTGGCGTGCCAGGTTTCGATGAGTATGTCGCGCACAGCGTCGAGATCGTCTTTCGTTGCGCTACGGACCCACATTATTCGACAATCCCGAGTTTCGCCTTGACGAGATCGCTCACGGCCTGGGGATTGGCCTTGCCGCCCGTCGACTTCATCACCTGACCGACGAACCAGCCGGCAAGGCTCGGCTTTGCCTTGGCTTGCTCGACCTTGTCCGGATTGGCCGCGATTACCTCATCGACGGCCTTTTCGATGGCGCCGGTATCGGTCACCTGTTTCATGCCACGGCTTTCCACCAGTTCGCGCGGGTCACCGCCCTCGTTCCAGACGATTTCAAAGAGGTCCTTGGCAATCTTGCCGGAGATCGTGCCTTCCTTGATCAGATCGATCACAGCGCCGAGCTGCTCCGGCGAGACTGGGGAATCCTCGATGCCTTTGCCAGCCTTGTTCAAGGCACCGAGCAGGTCATTGATCACCCAATTGGCCGAAAGCTTGCCATCGCGCCCCTTGGCGACAGCCTCGTAATAATCGGCGATGGCTTTTTCGGTGACGAGGATCGATGCATCGTAGACTGAAAGGCCCTGCTGCGTAACAAGACGCAGTTTCTTGTCATCCGGAAGTTCTGGCAGATCGGCCTTCAACTCATCGACATAGGTCTGCTCGAATTCGAGCGGGAGAAGGTCGGGATCGGGGAAATAGCGATAGTCATGCGCCTCTTCCTTGGAGCGCATGGAACGGGTCTCACCCTTTACCGGATCGAACAGCCGTGTCTCCTGGTCGATCGAACCGCCATCCTCGAGGATGGCAATCTGGCGGCGCGCCTCATATTCGATGGCCTGCCCGACGAAGCGGATCGAGTTCACATTCTTGATTTCGCAGCGCGTGCCGAATTCGCCGCCCGGCTTGCGCACCGAGACATTGACGTCGGCGCGCATGGAGCCTTCGTCCATATTGCCATCGCAGGTGCCGAGGTAACGCACGATCGTCCGGAGCTTCGTGAGATAGGCTTTCGCCTCGTCGGACGAGCGCAGGTCCGGCTTGGAAACAATCTCCATCAGCGCCACGCCGGAACGGTTGAGATCGACATAGGACATCGTCGGATTCTGGTCGTGCAGTGATTTGCCGGCGTCCTGCTCGAGATGCAGCCGCTCGATGCCGATCTCGATATCCTCGAACTCGCCCTTCTTGTCAGGCCCGACCGAGATGATCATCTTGCCTTCGCCAACGATCGGCTGCTTGAACTGGGAAATCTGATAGCCCTGCGGCAGGTCCGGATAGAAATAGTTCTTGCGATCAAAGACGGACTTCAGGTTGATCTGCGCCTTGAGGCCGAGACCCGTGCGGATCGCCTGACGCACGCACCATTCATTGATAACCGGCAGCATGCCTGGCATGGCCGCATCGACCAGCGATACGTTTTCATTCGGCTCGGCGCCAAATTGCGTCGATGCGCCGGAGAACAGTTTGGAATTCGACGTCACCTGCGCATGGACTTCCATGCCGACGACGATTTCCCAATCGCCTGTGGCACCGGAGATGAAACGCTTGGGTTCGGGCGTGCGGGTATCAACGAGAGTCATGCTGGCCTGTCATTCCTGGCTTGTTCGATCGTTCTATTGGCTAGTGCAATCCGTCCGGTCAGGCAAGTCTTTCTCAATCGGGGAACGGCCGAAAAAGCTGGCAACGGGCCCGGATGACACATGCATCATCCGATTGACTTGGCGCATTAGCCGCTTCGTGGCAATTTATGCGCTACCGCTTGGGGTGATCGGCGAAAAGATCGGTGAGATCGGCATCCGCATGACAGACGAACATGTGAAACGGCGTCTTGCTGCAATCCTGGTGGCGGATGTCGTCGGCTATACAATGTTGATGGAACATGACGAGGCCGGCACGCTGTCGCGCCTGAAGGTCCGAAGGCGCGACGTTCTGGAGCCGCTCCTGCAGAAATATGACGGCCGGCTCGTCAAGATTCTGGGCGACGGCATCATGGCGGAGTTTGCAAGCGCCGCCGCCGCCGTTCGCTGCGCCATCGACCTGCAGCGCGACATGGCTACCGCCAATGAGGGACTGCCCGAGATGCGGCAATATGTGCTGCGCATCGGCATCAGCCTCGGCGACGTCATCGTTGAGGGCAAGGATCTCTATGGTCACGGAGTCAATCTCGCGGCCCGGCTCGAGAGCCACGGCAAGGCAGGCGATATCACGATCTCCTCCAATGTCTATGACCAGGTCACCCGTGAGATAGACGCCGAGTTCGACGATCTGGGACCGGTGGCGATGAAAAACATCGCCAAGTCTGTCCATGCCTATCGCGTGCGACCGTTGGGCGCCAAAAACACCGATAGCAATTTGGGCCACCCCGCTCCCGCCCTTTCGCTCCCTGCCCGTCCTTCAATCGCTGTTTTGCCGTTCAGTAATATCAGCGGCGATGCGGAGAAGGACCTCTTTGCCGATGGCCTCACTGAGGATCTCATTACCGCACTTTCGTGCAAATCCGGGCTCTTCGTCATCGCCCGGCATTCGACCTTCGCCTACAAGGGAAAGTCCATCGACGTGAACCAGATCGCCAGGGACCTTGGCGTGCGCTACCTGCTTGAGGGCAATGCGCGCCGTTCAGCGGAAAGGGTGCGCATCAATGTCCAGCTGATCGATACGCTCGGCGGCGGCTATATCTGGGCCGAACGCTTTGACCGCAATCTGGAGGATATATTCGCGGTGCAGGACGAAGTCGTCGCCAAGATCGTCGAAGCGCTGGCCGGCCACCTGATCGCGCAGCCGACGCGCAGCCGCCCGACGAGCATGGAAGCCTACGACCTTTGCGTGCGCGCCAGAACCCTCACATCCCTGTTCGCCGGGTCGCCCGAGGCAGTGCATGAGGCGATCGTCCTTCTTGAAGAGGCGGTTGCGATTGATCCCGACTATGCCGAAGCCTTCGGATGGTTGGCTTTCAATTTGTGGTCATCCTGGTCGAATGCCATCGACCCGATGGGCAAGAACCGTCTCCGTTCGCTGGAAGCCGCGCAAACGGCCGTGCGGCTGGACCCCAACGATGCGGCAAACCACTGGATACTGGGTTATGTCCTTGCCTATGAGCACGCATGGCCGCAGTCCGACGCTGAATTCAGCGCCGCGTTCAAGCTCGATCCGAATATGGCCGATGCCATGGTGCTTTTCGCGGAACTGACAGCTTTCGCCGGCCGGCCGCATGAATCGCTCGCACTGATCGATAAGGCCTTCCGGCTCAATCCCCATCCCGCCGCATGGTACTATTGGGAGCTGGGGCTCGCGAACTATGCAGCACAGCAGTATGAGCCGGCCATTGCCGCGCTGCGAACCGAAGCGACGTATCGCACCGGGTCGCGGCGAATTCTGGCGGCAAGCCTCGCGCAGATCGGACGCCTCGACGAAGCCCGTCAGGAAGCCACGCTTTTCATGACAAACAATCCGAACTTTTCCATCAGCGCGTGGGCATCGTTCCAGCCGGCGCGCGACGCAGCTACCCTGCAGCATTTGGCGGATGGGTACCGCAAGGCCGGTCTGCCGGATTAATCTTGCATGAAGGTCGTATCCTCGCGCTCAAGGTACCCGTCCGGCACCGGCTGCGCCGCGTAGTCGAGCGTCAGTTCCTCCCCAGCCCCAATGGCACGCACGGCGCGAATCGTGCGGTAGTCCGTCCCGATTTCGAGATTGGGATCGGGACTGTGGTTGATGAAACCATAGCTGGTGCGCAAGGGGCGGACCAATAGCATTTTGCCCGGCAGGGCGTTCCATTCCATTTCAGTCAAAAGCACGGGATAGCGTGTGGCCTCCACCACTTGCCCATCAAGCACGCAAAGCACCTCATCCCCGGCCCACGGCCGCCGCGTATACAGCCCCTGCCCCTGCAACTGGCTCGGTGCCAGATATGCATCCGGGATCGTTTCGATCATCCGCTCGCCATTGAGGAAGATTTCGGCGCAGCTATCGATCGTCGCCTTGGTCATGTCTGATCCTCCACCATTTCACGCAGCACCAGATGCTTGAAATGTTCGACCAGCGCGTCACCTTCGCTGCGCTCCACCGATATGGCAAGGCGCATTGTCGCTTCGCCGAGCTGCATGATCAGGAAGCTCGACAGTTCGAGCTTTGCCCTGTCCGCGCCAGGATCGACGCGCGCCCGCGCCTGCGCCAGCACAGCCCCATTGATGCGGCTATCGGCGAGACTGATGTCGCGCAGCGCCGTGTCGGCCTGCGTGCCTGACCAGATGTCGCGCATCACCGGCTCGGCCAGGAACATCGCATAATACGTATCGATCAATTCGCCGAATGCGCGGCGCAGGCCCGGCCTGTCGCGCACCCCCTCCAACCCTTCGGCAATGCACACCTGCCCGGCCATATTGTATCTTTCGGCAAGCGTACGGATGATCGCGCCCTTGTCGGGAAAATATTGATAGAGCGAACCTATCGAAATCCCGGCCAGTTCCGCCACGTCGCTCATGCGCATGGCATCGCTGCCGCTCTTCTCGATCAACGTCGCGGCGCAGCCAAGAATACGCTCGACCCGCTCACGGCTGCGCTTCTGCGTCGGCTCACGCCGTACCGCCACCGCCTCGCTCGCCACTGCCTCAGGCTTATTCATGAGCAATCCTCACATTTTTCTTGACTCCTATAATATGAGGATTTATCACATTTGCAAATACGAGACTTCCTCATGTTTAACAGGAGCTGAAAATGACCACGTTCCATGCTTCAATTTTGCCGGTGCTGATCATCGGCGGCACAGGCAAGACCGGTCGGCGCCTCGCCGAACGACTGACCGCAACGGGCATTCCTGTCCGCATCGGCTCGCGCAATGCGGCGCCAGCCTTCGATTGGGAAAATCCTCAGAGCTGGGCCATCGCACTCGAAGGCGTTTCTGCCGCCTATATCACCTATTACCCTGATCTTGCTGTTCCGGGTGCCGCCGAAGCAGTGGGCGCCCTTGCCCGCCTTGCAGTGCGCAAGGGCGTCAAGCGGCTCGTCCTTCTTTCAGGCCGCGGCGAACCAGAAGCACAGCGCGCCGAAGAGGCGCTGCAGGCTTCCGGCGCCGACTGGACCATTATCCGTGCCAGCTGGTTCGCGCAGAATTTCAGCGAGAGCTTCTTCCTCGCGCCGATCCTTGCCGGTGAACTGGCGCTGCCGGTCGATGGCGTGCGCGAGCCCTTCATTCATGCCGACGACATTGCCGATGTCGCCGCCGCCGCGCTGACAGACAACCGCCATGTCGGTCAGCTTTATGAGGTGACGGGCCCGCGCCTCCTCACCTTCGCCGAGGCAACAAGCGAGATTGCAAAAGCCACTGGCCGCGACATCCGCTTCCAGACAATCCCGCACGAGGCCTTCATGCAGGGCCTTGTGGCGGATGGCGTTCCCGCTGACATTGCCGGCCTCATCGACGAACTGTTCACGCAGGTCCTTGACGGGCGCAACGAATACCTCTCGGACGGCGTCCAACGGGCGCTTGGCCGCGCACCGCGTGATTTTGCCGACTTCGTCGGTGAAACGGCCGCGACAGGCGTATGGGAGCCAGTACGATGATCGCGCTCATACCGCTCTTCACCCTCCTTGCCGCGCTCGGCAGCGGCCTGATGGCGGGCCTCTTCTTTACTTTCTCGAGCTTCGTCATGAATGCGCTTGCCCGCCTGCCTGCCGAACAAGGCATCGCCGCCATGAATTCGATCAATGTGACGATCCTCAATGCCAGCTTCGGCCTTGCCTTCTTCGGCACCGCCTTGCTCTCCCTTGGCCTTGGCATTGCCGGCTTCATGCAATGGGACGAGCCAGGTTCGCTATGGCTCGTCACCGGCAGCCTGCTCTTTCTTGTCGGCACGATCGCGGTCACCATGGTTTTTAACGTCCCGCTCAACGATGCGCTCGCAGCCGCAAGCCCCGCGAGCCCTGAAGGTGCCGGTGTCTGGACCCGCTATTTGGCCGAATGGGTGCCGTGGAACCATGTCCGCACGCTGACGAGCATCGGTGCGCTCGTCGCTTTCATTCTCGCCTATGCGCGGGAAATGGCTTGAGCACTGCGCCTTCGACCCCAAGAGGCGCGGCATGACCGCTTCGCCCCTTGGCGATCGCGCTACACACTCCCTTCGCTCAGAAGCACCAATCCCCGGTGGCCTTTTCGCCGAAAGAAAGTAGATTGAATCAAAGCAACCATCGTTGTGCGGATATTGCTTCCTATGCCGGGTGAGAGACGTCAGCCGGCGCATCGCGCATATACCACCCGCCGAAGATACGGATGCTATTCGAGCTTTTCGTCGCTGCAATCTTCGTGGGCGGAACGATTGCCCTGACGCTCCTGGCGTATTTCCTGATGCGGCTCATTACCGGGGGTGATCCGGAAGGCCACGAAAGGGACCTGGCGAGTTCCGTGATCTTCCGCGTCTCGGCCCTGCATGGGCTGATCCTGGCACTGATCTTCGCGCAGGAAATGATCGATTACTAGCAGCTTAGGTACGAAACTGCCACCGAGGCCAATGCCATCGCCGATATCTATTTCGATGCTGGCCGGTACGGCGACGGCCATGAAGTGCCGATTCAAAAGGCCTTGAACAGCTATATTGGCGTCGTCATCGACAAGGAGTGGCAGACGCTCGGTGTGACCAACCGGCTGTCGGCCGAGGCCTGGGCGCAATGGGACGCCGCCTATCGTGCGATCCTCGATCTCGTCCCCACCAACTAGCGTCAGGAAAGCCTGCGCAGCCACATGCTCGACCGGATCTACGCGATCTCCGACAGCCACACCAAGCGCAAGAGCAATGTTGCCGATTCCATGAGCAGCATCTTCTCGTTCGCCGCATTGTCCGGTGTGATCTTCATTGCGCTCGCTTATTATTCCTATCCTCCACAGAAGCGGAACATCGTCCTGATTTCGATGTTCGGCGCCTATACCGGCATTATCCTGTTCCTGATCTACTCGTTCTCCAACCCCTACGCTCCGCCGGCGGCGCTCAGCCCCGGGCCGCTCCTGCGCCTGCAGGAGCAGATCAGGGATTCGGCGCCGCCCACGCCGGCTTGAGCCGTGGGCAAACTTCCCTCGTGGAGAGGCAAACCCTTCTCAAAAATCCTCCGGCGAGGGAATACGACCAAAGGCAATCTTGGAACCGATATAATTGCCGGGGCCATTGGCGGGACCGAGATTGAGCGCTTTCGAGCCGTGGCGGCCGCGTATCTTGTCGAGGACATCCGACACACGTTCCCATTGGCCGCGCTGCTTCAGGTTTTCCCTCGTATCGAACAGATCGCGACTTGCCTCCACTTCGCTGGAAAGCTCGTGCAACGCCACCGTCACCGTAGTGACGTTCCGCATCTCACCTGTATTGATAAATTTCTCGTGCAACCCATTGAGACAATTCAAAAACGTATGATCGTCGCGCGCGGCACGAAAACGCCCTTCCAGCGTCACGCGGCTTTCGCGCCGAGTTCCCACGGTATAGCTCAGCGCGCCGGCCCGATAATGCGATCGGCGCAGGCGGCGGGCCGCGCTCAACGTCAACAGCCTTGCGCATTGCAGCACTTTTTCCGGCGCGCGCCAGTCGGGCCGCAGATTTCGGCCATGACCGAACATGCGCTTGACAGTCTCGGGCTTTTCCACCGCGTGGCCATGCAGCGCCGAGACAAAACGCTCGCCCTCGACGCTGTTCCAGATGGCGCGCGCATGTTTCGGTGCAAGCGCCCACAGCCCGGCTATGTCCGTAACGCCCGCTTCGCTGAGGCGCGCCGCCATGCCCTTCGAAATGCCCGGCAGATCGCGCAACTCAAGACCAAGCAGCCTTCCCGGCAGATCGGCATGGTCCAGCAGCACGAAACCGTCGGGCTTGTCCATTTCCGCCGCGATCTTGGCCAAAAGCTCGTTGAGCGAAATGCCAATCGAGCAGGTGAGCACCGGGCCGATGTCATCGCGCAGGGACCGCTTGATCCGCATCGCGAGGTCCGATGCCTGACGGGCTTCCGATTCAAGCAGGGTACAGGCCACCTCGTCGATCGAGCGGACCGCGGTGATGGGCACGCAGCGTTCGATCGTCTCAAGAATGCGCTTATGCAACTTTACGTAGACGTCAGGTCGTGCCTCGATGAAGACGATCTCCGGGCATTTTTCCTTCGCCTCACGCACCGACGTGCCGGTCTTGATGCCGAGCGGTTTGGCCTCCCGGCTCGCGGCAATGACACTCGTATGGGGTGAGTCGAGCGGCACCACCGCAACCGGGCGTCCTTGCAGCGACGGATTGAGCTGCTGCTCCGCGCTCGCAAAGAAGCTGTCGAAATCGAGATAGAGCTTCTCGGGATGGGTGGGTTTACGCATGATCCATTTGTCTCACATGAGAACAAAACTAGAACATAAACACCGCCAAAATGGAACAGAAAACTGCTGGAGTTGCGCAAAAATTGTCGGAATCTCAGCAAAAACCGAGCGGTTTCAGAGGGCTTTGGCAGCATCCAGAATGCGAAATTGCGCGGAGGTCGAGCCATTCCAGTGGTTGAGCGAAAGGTTTCCGGCAACGTGAATGGTCTGGCCCAGATGCTTGAACAGGAAATCACCGAGCGGGCTTGCGGTCGCCCGGAACGCCATGGCGCTGATGCGGGTGCCGTCTGCCGCCGCAAGGGTCGCGCGGATATGACTGCTGCCGACCTCCCGCGCGTCGACCAGCCGGTGGTGGGGCAGGACCAGCACCGGTTGCGGGTGGCCCGAACCGTAGGGCCCTGCCCGCTCCATCAATTCAAACAGCGCCACGGTCGCGCCCGCAGCACTCAAGGCGCCGTCGACGGCAAGGGATTCGTTGCCGCGCAGTTCGCCCACCATCTCACCGGCGTTCGCCTCGAAAAACGCCCGCAATGCGCCGAGTTTCGCCCGTTCAACGGTGATTCCAGCGGCCATCGCGTGGCCGCCACCCTTGACGAGCAGCCCCTGTTCGACGGCATTGCGGACAAGTTTGCCAAGGTCGAAGCCATTGATGGAGCGGCCGGAACCGCTGCCCGTGCCGTTGGCATTGAAGGCAATGGCGAAGGCCGGCCGGCGTGACTTCTCCTTCAGCCGCGCCGCGATCAGCCCGACAATCCCGGGATGCCAGTCGTCGCTGGCGGTCACGACAAAGGCTGGTCCGGACGCCGCCGAAAGTTCGACCATGGCTTCGGCTTCCGCCTGTTCGAGCATGACCGTTTCCATCGCCTGACGCTCCTGGTTCAGGCGGTCGAGTTCCGCGGCAATGCGCGCGGCTTCATTCGGATCATCCAGCGTCAGGAGTCGCGCACCAAGTCCGGCATCGCCGATCCGCCCGCCGGCATTGATCCGCGGACCTATCAGATAGGCGAAATGAAAGGCGTTGAGCGGTTCGCCGATACGTGCAACCCGCGCCAGGGCGGCGAGCCCGACATTTTGCTGGGCGCGGGCAACAAGCGTACCCTTGACCACGAAAGCGCGGTTGAGCCCTTTGAGCGGAACCACATCGCACACGGTCGCCAGCGCCACGAGGTCGAGCAATGACAAAAGATCAGGCGCCAACGCCGCAGTCGCCATGCGTTGGTCGCGCAATGTGCGCAGCGTTTGCACCAGCGTCAGAAACACCACACCAGCGGCGCAAAGGTGCCCCTGCCCCGACAGATCGTCCTCGCGGTTCGGATTGACCACCGCATGCGCCGCGGAAGGCAGTTCGCCGCCGACCTGATGGTGGTCGAGTACGACGACATCGGCGCTGGCAGCTTTTGCCGCGTCGATGGCGGCTGTACTGTTGGTGCCGCAATCGACAGTGACGATCAGCGATGCCTGTTGCGCCAATTCCTGCATCGCGGCTGGATTTGGCCCATAACCTTCGAAAATCCGGTCGGGAATGTAGATACGGTTGGCGATGCCGTAATGGCTGAGGAATCGTGAGAGGATTGCCGAAGAACAGGCGCCATCAACGTCGTAATCGCCGAAAATAGCCACTCTCTCGCGCTTCGCAACCGCCCTGGCGATGCGTTCGGCCGCCTTTTCCATGTCGGTGAGCGACGCCGGATCCGGCATCAGGCTCTTGATTGTTGGCTCCATGAAAGCGGCCGCATCGTCGAGGCCAACGCCCCTGCCAGCGAGAACCCGCGTCACCAGATCCGGAATGCCGTGATTCTGCGCTATGGCGAGTGCGACATTGGTCTCACGCGGTCCAAGCCGGTCGATCCATTTGAGACCGGTCGCCGATTGTTCTACGCCGAGGAAGAGCCTTGTCGATGCCATTGCATCGTTCAATCATCCGGCACCAATGAATGCAATGCTTCGAAAGTTCTATCCAACGGCAATCGCTGCAGATCGGGTTCAGTTGCTGGGTGCAAGCGCCAGCGCACTCACCGCCGACGCCATCGACGAGGCGAAATCGGCAAGGTCCCGGTCCACCACTTCCTTGGAGCTAAGCCTGTAGTTCATGACTGGCTGGATCAACATGTAGCGACCAAGCACGCCAGTGGCGCAGACGAGAAAATCGTCCTTCTTCTGGGGGTCATTGGAACTGACGCAGGCCATGGCTCGGTTGCCGTAGCTGACATTGGTACGAACCGCTATCTGGTTGGGTTGGGTGCTGTGGTATTGGAAGGCCTGGTCAAGAAGGCTGCGCACCACGGGATCATCGGGGCCGTCCCGTACCGGGTACATGCCCGCAACATTGCTTGCCCGAACGCCGTTGATCGACACGATAGCCCGCGCATCGACCCCGCTGTATTCCACCGTCGCGCTGAAATTCTGCGGGTCGCTGTTACGGCTGATTACGGTGAATGGTCCGGAGGTCTCAGGCAATGCGATCAGAATGTCACTGGAGCGATAACCCTGGATGAGATCGAGGTCGGTCGCCTCCTGCGCCCGAAGCGGTGACAATGGGATCAGTACCAGGACTAATGACACTATACTACATACTATTCCGTACCCGTTATTCATGGCGGTCCCATCGGAATGAATTACTCAAAAATAAAATAACAAAAATCACGTGATCCCAACAGGGTTTAGACTAGAATTATCAAAACGGGCTTAAAAACAACGAGCTCAAAACAAAGCCGCCGGCTCCGTGGGGAACCGGCGGATGAACGTGACGTCTGCGTTCCTTACTGGAACTTTGTCATATCCTGGTGCTTTGCCTTGATCTCGCGCACCGTCTGCGAGTGCGAACGCATGACGACCGTGTGAGTCTGGATATAGTCACGGGCGAACTTGACGCCGGAAAGCAAATTGCCATCCGTAACGCCCGTCGCGGCAAAGAGCACATCGCCCTTGGCCATCTCCTCCATCGTATAGACCTTCTTCGGATCGGTGATGCCCATCTTTGCAGCGCGGGCGATCTTGTCGTCGCTATTGAGCTGCAGACGGCCCTGCATTTGCCCGCCGATGCAACGCAGGGCAGCGGCAGCCAGCACACCCTCGGGTGCGCCACCAATGCCGAGATAAATGTCGATGCCGGTTTCGTCCGGGTCGGTCGTGTGGATGACACCCGCCACATCGCCGTCGCCGATCAGGCGGATGGCAGCCCCTGTGGCCCGCACTTCTTCGATGAGCCGGGCATGGCGCGGCCGATCCATGATGCAAGCGGTAATTTCATTGATCGGTACGCCCTTGGCCTTTGCCACCGCCATTATGTTCTCGATGGCAGGCGCATCAAGGTTGATGATACCAGCCGGATAGCCAGGTCCAACGGCAATCTTTTCCATGTAGACGTCAGGCGCGTAGAGAAGATTGCCCTTTTCGGCGATTGCAATCACGGCAAGCGAATTGGGCAGGTTCTTGGCGCAGATCGTCGTTCCTTCCAACGGGTCAAGCGCAATGTCGACGGCCGGACCGTTGCGCGTCCCAACCTCCTCGCCGATATAGAGCATCGGCGCTTCATCGCGCTCGCCCTCGCCGATGACAACGGTTCCGGCGATCGGCAGGCGGTTGAGCTCCTGGCGCATCGCATCGACAGCAGCCTGATCGGCGGCCATCTCGTCGCCGCGTCCGCGCAGGCGCGCAGCAGCAACAGCGGCGCGCTCGGTTACGCGCACGAGCTCGAGGGTCAGAATACGATCCAGACCTGCTTCAGTTTGTTCGGACGTTTTCGGCATAATGTTTCCTGCGTTGGTGAGGCGATGCCGTGGGTTGGATCGCTACAGCGCTCCTTAGCATCGGTATGCAAACCTTTTGTCAAAGTCGCACCCATGCGGCAAGAGCCCGCAAAAAAGCTAATCGATTAAACGGCGTAGCTGGAGTTTTGCACGAGAAAAATCGCAGAAACTGCGTCGATCAGCCGGCCCGTTCGATGCGGATCATTTGTGGTTTGTCGGTCGCATGACCGTCCTTGACGATGCCGTCGAGCGCCTTCTTCACCGCCGCTTCTGTCGTCTCATGGGTGACCAGAATGACCGTCTTCGTCGATTGCGGCTGATTATCGGCAGTTTGCCGCTGCACGATCGATTCCAGCGAAATATCGTTGTCTGCCATGCGCTTGGCGATAGCCGCGAACACGCCGGCGCGGTCATGCACGGTGAGGCGGATGAAGTAGCCGCCTTCATGGGAGCGCATCCTGGCCCGTTTGTAGGGCGCCAGCGCCTTGGCCGGCGTGCCGAAAACCGGGCCATGCTGGAAACCCGGGCGGCTCTTGGCGATGTCGGCGAGGTCGCCGATAACAGCCGAAGCCGTGGCCGCACCGCCGGCACCGGGACCGGACAAAAGCAGTTCGCCGAGAAGATCGGTTTCGATCGCCACGGCGTTGGTGACGCCATGCACCTGGGCAATAACCGATTCCACCGGCACCATCGTTGGATGCACGCGCTGTTCGATGCCGCTGTCGGTCTTCAGCGCGACGCCAAGCAGCTTGATGCGATAGCCAAGTTCGTCAGCGGCCTTAATATCAGCCAGCGAAATATTGCTGATGCCTTCCAGGTAGATATCGTCAGCCGATATCTGCGTACCGAAGGCAAGACTGGTCAGAATCGCCAGCTTGTGGGCCGTGTCATTGCCTTCAATGTCGAAGGTCGGATCAGCCTCGGCATAGCCAAGACGCTGGGCGTCGGCGAGGCAATCCTCAAAGGAGATGCCCTCATCCCACATCCGTGTCAGGATATAATTGCAGGTACCATTCATGATCCCGTAGACGCGCGAGACCGTGTTGCCGGTCAACGATTCGCGCAAGGCCTTGATCACCGGGATGCCGCCGGCAACTGCCGCTTCGAAGTTCAAAAGTACGCCCTTGTCTTCGGCGATTTTGGCAAGCGAAACGCCGTGCTTGGCGAGGAGCGCCTTGTTGGCGGTGATGACGTGCCTGCCTGATCTGAGCGCAGCTTCGACGGCAGCCCGCGCCGGACCCTCGTCGCCGCCGATCAATTCGATAAAAACGTCGATGTTGTTGGATTTGGCCAGTTCGACCGGATCATCAAACCAGGCAGCCGACGAGAAATCGACGCCGCGGTCACGCTTGCGATGACGCGCCGAAACGGCGGTCACGATGATTTCCTTGCCGCATTGGCGGGTGAGCATTTCGCCCCTGTCACGCAATATTTTCAGAACCGAGGCACCAACAGTGCCCAGTCCGGCGATTCCCACGCGCAGCGCTTCACTCATCGATAAATTCCCTGAAATTTGACTGGAGCGGCGCCGGGCGGCGCCGCACATTCTGCCTGAGTCCGCGTCAGATTAACGGCGTAGGTTCAACGGAATGACGTTGTGCAGTTTTTCATCCGCGGTTGCAAGGAACCGCTTCAGACTGCGAGCCGCCTGGCGAATCCGGTGCTCATTCTCGACCAGCGCCACGCGGATATAATCGTCGCCATGTTCGCCGAAACCGATGCCGGGTGCGACCGCAACGTCAGCATGTTCAATCAGGAGCTTTGAGAACTCCAGCGAGCCGAGGCTGCGGAATTTCTCGGGGATCGGCGCCCAGGCAAACATGGTGGCGGCGGGCGGGGGAATGTCCCAGCCGGCACGGCCGAAACTGTCGACCAGCACATCGCGGCGACGCTTGTAGATGTTGCGCACCTCCGCAATGTCGGAGCCATCGCCGTTCAGCGCCGCGGCGGCCGCGACCTGGATCGGCGTGAACGCGCCATAGTCCAGGTAGGATTTCACCCGCGTCAGCGCCGAGATCAACCGTTCATTGCCAACGGCAAAGCCCATGCGCCATCCCGGCATGGAGAATGTCTTCGACATCGAGGTGAATTCGACGGCAACATCGATCGCGCCCGGTACCTGGAGCACCGAGGGCGGCGGCGCATCATCGAAATAAATCTCGGAATAAGCGAGATCCGACAGAATGATGATCTCGTTCTTGCGTGCGAACGCGACGACATCCTTGTAGAAATCCCAAGACGCCACATGCGCGGTCGGGTTGGACGGGTAATTGAGGATCAGTGCCAGAGGCTTCGGAATCGAGTGGCGGACGCCGCGTTCCAAAGCCGGGATGAACTGGTCGTCGGGCTTGGCCGGTATGGAACGAATGACGCCGCCCGACATGATGAAGCCGAAGGCGTGGATCGGATAGGTCGGATCCGGGCAAAGCACGACATCGCCGGGCGCCGTGATGGCCTGCGCCATATTGGCGAAGCCTTCCTTGGAGCCCAGTGTGGCCACGACCTGCGTGTCCGGATTGAGTTTGACGCCAAAACGGCGCTCGTAATAAGCCGCCTGCGCCCGGCGAAGCCCCGGAATACCTTTTGACGAGGAATAGCGGTGGGTGCGCGGGTCCTGTACGGCCTCGCACAGCTTGTCGACTATGCCCTGAGGCGTGGGAAGATCGGGATTGCCCATTCCAAGGTCGATAATGTCCGCACCCGCCGCTCGCGCGCTCGCCTTGAGGCGATTCACCTGTTCGAAAACGTAAGGTGGGAGGCGGCGAACTTTATGAAATTCTTCCATAGGGTTGGGTCCGGTAAAAATGGGTTGGATGTGCGCGTGCGCTATACACCGAAACGCTGCGAGGGTCGAGCAATCATTGCTTGTATTCCATTACAGGAGCGAAGGCTGTTGCAATGCGGCCGCCATCGATCGATCGCGGTTTGATTCCGAAGATAACAGCCCCAGAGGCTACTTCTTGCCCTCGATCGTCTTCAGATCGTCTTCCTGTTGCTTGATGAGCAGCTGCATTTCGGCCTGCTTCTTGGCGGCCGCGGCCGGATCAGCCGAGGGACCGGCCTGAACCTTCTTTGCGGTATTCGTGCGGTCGATCAACGCCTGCTTTTCTTCCGGTGTGAACTGTGTGGTCTCGCCCTTGGGATCGGGAGTAAAATGCGGGTAGGTTCCGGTATTGACCGGACCGGTCAGCGGCGAATTCGCCATCACCGGCGGCGGCGCATCCGCGCAGGCGCCCAAGCCAGCAATCAGAGCGGCGCCAACGGACAAGCGGGCGATGGTTTTGACCGGAAAGTTCATTGTGTGTCCTGACTGCGAAAACGAATTCATAATTGCGATAACAATTGCACGTTAGAGGGATAGCACCAAATTATGATATGATGTCAATATTGCGCGTTACCGGAGGAAGCGACTGCATGGATATTCACGGCGACAAGACCGGCAAAAACCCGCTCATTGACAATTACATCGTCAAGGATCCGGAAGCGTTCGCGCGCAACGTCGCCCACATGATCGAGCAAGCGGGCAAGGCTGCGTCGGCCTGGGTAGAGCCGCGCGAAAAAGGTATGAAACGCGACACGCTCGCCGATCCTATTACCGATGTGGTGAAAACGCTTACCAAGGTGTCGGAATATTGGCTCTCCGAACCAGGGCGTGCGCTCGAGGCCCAGACGAAGCTATTCGCCAGCTATATCGCCATATGGACAAATTCCATTCGCCGCATGAGCGGGGAAGAGGTCGAGGATGTCGCAACGCCGGAAAAAGGCGACAAACGCTTTACGGATGAGGACTGGGGCAAGAACGCTTTCTTCGACTTTCTCAAGCAGGCTTATCTCGTCACCGCACGATGGGCCGGCGAACTCGTCGAGAACACCGAAGGACTGGACGAACACACCCGGCACAAGGCGTCGTTCTACGTCAGGCAGATCACGACGGCGGCATCCCCCAGCAATTTCCTCCTGACCAATCCGGAACTCTACAAGGAGACCATTGCCAGCAATGCGGAAAATCTGGTCAGGGGCATGAAGATGCTGGCCGAGGACATTGCCGCTGGCGGTGGCGATCTGCGGCTGCGCCAGTCCGACACGACAAAATTCACGCTTGGCGAAAATGTGGCAACGACGCCGGGCAAGGTGATCGCGCGCAGCGAGGTTGCTGAAATCATCCAGTATGAGCCGACAACGAAGGAGGTGCTGAAGCGCCCTCTCCTGATCTGCCCACCCTGGATCAACAAATTCTACATTCTCGATCTCAACCCGGAAAAATCCTTCATCAAATGGGCGGTGGATCACGGCCATACGGTCTTCGTCATCTCATGGGTCAATCCGGACGAGCGCCACGCGCGCAAGGACTGGACGGCTTACGTCAACGAGGGGCTGCGATTCGGTCTGGATGCGATCGAAAAGGCAACCGGCGAAAAAGCGGTCAATGCCATCGGCTACTGCGTCGGCGGCACATTGCTGAGTGCGGCGCTGGCGCTGTTTGCCAAGGAGGGCGAAGACCGGATCAAGAGCGCCACGCTGTTCACCACGCAGGTTGACTTTACCCATGCCGGCGACCTCAAGGTCTTTGTCGATGAAGACCAGATCCGCGCGCTTGAAAGAGCAATGTCGGCCGAGGGCTATCTTGAAGGGACACGCATGGCGACCGCCTTCAACATGCTGCGCTCCGGCGACCTCATCTGGCCCTACGTCATCAACAACTACATGCGCGGCCGCGAACCCGTGCCGTTCGACCTGCTCTACTGGAACGCCGACGCCACGCGGATGAGTGCCGCCAATCACTCCTACTACCTGCGCAACTGCTATCTCGACAACAATCTGGTGCGGGGCGCAATGCAACTTGCGGGAGAGAGCCTGGCTCTGAGCGACATCAAGATACCGATCTACAACCTGGCTGCGAAAGAAGATCACATAGCGCCGGCGCTGTCGGTCTTTACCGGCTGCCGGTATTTCGGTGGCGATGTCACCTACGTCCTTGCCGGGTCGGGCCACATTGCCGGCGTCGTCAACCCTCCTTCCAAGAACAAGTATCAGTATTGGACAGGGGGCGCTCCGAAAGGCGCCTTCGACGAATGGCTGAAACAGACCACCGAGCACTCCGGATCATGGTGGAACCACTGGGAAAAATGGATCGAAGCCCAGGACGGCGAGCGGGTTCCGGCGCGCCGGCCCGGTGAAAGCGATGTCGAGATATTGGCCGAAGCCCCGGGCACTTATGTGCGTGTTCGCGTGTGAAAACAAATAGTTGGCTTTCGTGACGCATCGTTGGCAAGCCTTAACGACCATGGCAAAAAAACGGCCAATCACGTTTTCGCCTTATTCTCTCTATAGTTGACGTCTTGTGCAGATACCCGAAAGTCATTAACTCTGGCGAATCTCTGCAGGTGTTGTTTGCACTTCAATAGAACTTCGCGAGCTTTCTGCTCTTCTAAAAGCGGACCGGACTGAATCTCCATGGGGGCCGGAAAAGACGAGACGGGGGAATCGTTGAATATACTGCCAGCTTCAGTTTCGGCCCTGCGGGCGAGCACCGTTGCATGTG
Organism: Hyphomicrobiales bacterium; assembly: GCA_900473175.1. GTDB lineage: Bacteria > Pseudomonadota > Alphaproteobacteria > Rhizobiales > Rhizobiaceae > Phyllobacterium. The sequence continues at coordinate 113,919 of UCKM01000005.1, forward strand.
TCATCGTGCTCTCGGCCATTGCTGCGACCTCCTGCACGACTGGATCGAGTCCGAGCGTTACGGCCGCTCTCTCCAGCGCCGCGGAGACGGCACAGACGGGCGAAGTGAAGAGCACCACCGAGACCTCTCTTCCCTCCGGCGGTTCCGCCAAGGTTGCCCCCGAAGCGCTCGCCTTGGCAGGCAGCACCGAAACCAATGCACTGCTCGCCGTCAAAGAGGCTGGCAAGCCTACCGACAGCACGCCTGCGCAAGCCGCTACCGCCGCACAAGCGTCCCAGGCCGCGGCGACGACCGCCGAGCCGCAGCCTCCTGCAAGGACATCTTTGTTCGGTTCGAGCGCCGCAGCCAACACGGACGAAACCCAGCAGGTCGCAAGCGCGGCGACTGGAGCGGCTCCTAGAACCTCACTGTTCGGAAATTCGATGCGCGGCGAAGGCGCCGCCGCGACTCCGAAGGCAAATGCGGCGCCGAAGCCTGAGGCCCCCACGGAGGCCGCAAGCGAAGACAAGACGCCTGCTGCCAAGACTGATGAGGCCACAGCGGCTGCAGCTACCGAAACGCCAGAGACCAAACAGGTGTCCCAGCCAGCGACGCCCGCGCGCAAGGATAGCGGACTTCTCATGCGGCTCTTTGCCAGCAACCAGACCAGGCCTTCGGCCAACCGCCAGGTCGCGATCATCCAGCCGAAGTCGCAGCCCCAGCTTCGCGCGGTCGAAACTCCGGTTCAGACTGCATCGGCACTACCCTCCGCGGAATCGTTTGCTGGCAAGACAGAACATCTGTCGTCGCTGCCTGGCGTCAGGCCCAATGCCGGCATCCAGATCATGCAGCGTGACAGTCTCTACGAAGATGACGACGTCGAGGCAGCTCCAGCTCAAGTCATTTTGGCCTCGGCAGCCGGCCTCGCGCGCCTTGCTCCTAACGGCCTCAAAGTCCAACGCGAGAGCGTTCAGGTTGCGTGCCTGAAGCCGCAGCTCGTCGGCATTCTCAAGTCCATCGAACGGCGCTTCGGAAAATCCGTCATCGTGACCTCGGGCTATCGCAGCCCACCCTACAACCGGCTCGTCAACGGCGCCAAGGCTTCGCTGCACATGTCCTGTGCTGCTGCGGATATCCAGGTTCCGGGCATCACCAAATGGGAACTGGCCAATTTTGCCCGTTCGATGCCGGGACGTGGCGGCGTCGGCACCTATTGTCACACCGAATCAGTGCATGTGGACATCGGGCCGACACGCGACTGGAACTGGCGCTGTTCGCGCGGACGCGCTTGATCTGATTTGAGAGCGATGGAAGTGATGGCTTCCAGGCGGCAGTTTCCAATCCCCCAAGTTGAACAATTTGCATTTTTTTGTAAAAAGAATGCGCTATGGGGTTGCAGCGGAAAAACTGTTTCACTATAAGCCCGTTACCTGCGGGCGCCCATCGTCTAGCGGTTAGGACGGCGCCCTTTCACGGCGCAAACAGGGGTTCGATTCCCCTTGGGCGTACCAGGTTTCTTCTTGGAAAATCAAAAGTTTATTTGTGTCAGACGCGTGCGTTTGGCGCGCGTATCGCAATGAAACGGCCAGCTCTACGCGAGCCGGCCGCGATGTAAACTCGTAATCGCCTAGTTGGCCGGTGCCGGCTTTGCAGGCTCGGGAGCTGGCGTCGCCGGTGCGGGCGCCGGTGTTTTGGGCTCGGCAGTGGTTGCCGGCGCGCTGGTCGATCCCTCTTGGGGCTTGTTGTCACAAGCGGCCAGTGTGAACGCTGCAATTGCCAGTAACGGTAGGAAAAACTTGAGTTTCATCTCGTCTCCTCCTGTTGAGTTTCGTCCCTTCCCATAGAATGGTCCAGGCTCGCCAATTAGAACAGGGCGCTCTTTTCAAGCTTTGTCACCACTTGTTAGACAAAGTTATGCGACCGATATCCTGAGCTGACCTATCGTGAATCACTGCCGCGACTCAGGTCTGCGGTAGCAGGGTTCGATCAGACCTCCACTCGGACCCGATTCTCCCACCCCAGAGCAAACTACCTGCCTTTCAGAGGCAGGTTTTTTTATGTGGGTGGCAAAAACCGGTACTCCAATATTCAGTTTCGCTCGCAAAGTCGCTAAAAGCACCCATGATCTTCGCGTCCCCTCTCGTCACCGGCAAGCTGGTACGGCGTTACAAGCGCTTTCTCGCTGACATTATTCTCGATGATGGCAATGCGATTACGAGTTCTGTTCCCAATACCGGCTCAATGCTGGGGTTGACCGATCCGGGCATCCGGGTGTGGCTTTCGCTCAGCATCGATATGAAACGCAAATATCCGCACACATTGCAGATGGTCGAGGCCCAGGGGACCATGGTCGGCATCAATACCGGCCTACCCAACCGCATCGCCGAAGAGGCGATCCTTGCCGGTCTCCTGCCCTCGCTGAGCGGCTATGGCGAACTGAGGCGCGAGCAAAAATATGGCGCCAATTCGCGCATCGATATGCTCTTGAGCGATCCGCAGCGCCCCACAGCCTATGTAGAGGTCAAGAACGTTCATTTTTCGCGGCGAACCGGCCTTGCCGAATTTCCAGATTCTCCGACTGCGCGCGGCGCAAAACATCTGGACGAGCTTGGCAACATGGTTGAGAATGGCCATCGTGGTGTCATGCTTTATGTGATCCAGCGCGGGGATTGCGACGTCTTGAAAATTTGCGGGGACCTCGATCCGGTCTATGCAGCCGCATTTGAGCGGGCAATGCGGCGCGGGGTTGAAGCTTATGCCGTAAAATGCCACATCACGACGACTGGTATTGCTGCCATAGGCACGATCCCAATTATCGACTAATGCCAAGCGGACGCGACAATGGTGACCTATCTCGACGCGCAGAGCGCGCCTCTTAAGAATACCGGGCAAATCCGGCTGCATGGCCCGGACGCTTTCGCGGCCATGCGCAAGGCTTGCCAATTGACCGCCCGCTGCCTCGACGAGCTTGCATCGATCGTCGCGCCCGGCGTAACAACCAATACGATCGACCGCTTCGTGTTCGAGTTCGGGGCCGATCACGGCGCCTTGCCCGCGACGCTCAACTATCGCGGCTATACCAAATCCAGTTGTACCTCGATCAACCATGTCGTCTGCCATGGCATTCCCGACGACAAACCGCTGCGCGAAGGCGATATCGTCAATGTTGACGTGACATATATCCTCGATGGCTGGCACGGCGATTCAAGCCGAATGTATCCCGTCGGCGAAATCAAGCGTGCTGCCGAGCGCCTGATGGAGGTGACTCATGAAAGCCTGATGCGCGGGATCGCTGCAGTGCGCCCTGGTGCCCGCACGGGCGCGATCGGCGCTGCGATACAAAGCTACGCGGAATCAGAGCGGTGCTCCGTGGTGCGCGACTTCTGCGGCCACGGCGTTGGCCAGCTCTTTCACGATGCACCCAATATCCTGCATTACGGCACGCCCAACGAAGGCGTCGAGATGCGTGAAGGGATGATCTTCACCATCGAGCCAATGATCAACCTCGGTCGCCCGCACGTAAAGGTGCTGGCCGATGGCTGGACAGCCGTTACGCGGGATCGCTCGCTGACGGCGCAATATGAGCACACCGTTGGCGTGACAAGCGACGGTTGTGAAGTGTTCACGCTCTCCCCGGCGGGCTTGTTCGCTCCGGGATTGAAACTCGAATAGGATTGCGTGGCAAATGAGCGAAGAAAAGCCAGAACAGACTTTCTTCCTCAACGAGCCCTCAGCCAAACTCCCTTCCAAACAACCTGCCGTTGCGCCCGATGCACAGGTGCGCAACGCGGGGCAGAAGCCGGATCAGGAAGAAGCGCCGCCCCACTACCATGGCCACCGCGAGCGCATGAAGGAGCGGTTCCAGAATGTCGGGCACCAGGGTTTTGCAGATTACGAGATGCTCGAGATGCTCCTCTACCGCTCGATCCGGCAGGGGGATACCAAGCCACTGGCCAAAGCCTTGCTCAGCCGCTTTGGTTCGTTGGCGGAGGTACTGGGTGCACCTGAACACCTGTTGCGCGAGGTAAAGGGCTGCGGCCCCGTGGTCGCTTTCGACCTTAAGCTCATCTCCGCCCTTACCCACCGGATCATCCGCAGTGATATCCGCGAGCGCACGCTGCTGAGTTCATGGGACAAGGTCATAGACTACTGCATTGCCGCGATGGCTTACGAACCGCGCGAACAGTTCCGTATTCTGTTCCTCGACAAGAAAAACGCATTGATCGCCGACGAAGTACAGCAGGTCGGCACGGTCGATCATACGCCGGTCTATCCGCGCGAGGTCATATCCCGTGCACTCCAGCTTTCGGCCAGCGCCATCATTCTCGTCCACAACCATCCCACTTGTCCTTTTCAATCACGCTCAATCACGTCATATCACCTTGAAACACAAAGTCTTTTAGGCTTGTCGTAGAGTCGGTCATTGTGGCATATTGGGGTCGGTTTTAAGGGGATCGAAGCCCTTTTTGACCCCAGTCGCCGACCCCACGAACCCGTCGAGCGACCCCAGTTGGAAGCCGACGGAGAACCCCAGTGCCAAGCCTTACAGATGGAGAAATTCGCCGAGCCCTGAAGCAGGTGGAAACGACCGGCAAGCAGCTCAGCCTTGTCGATGGCGAAGGTCACGGAACGGGCCGACTGGTCCTGGTGATGAAGCCCATGCCTACCCGCGTGACCGCAGACTGGATGGCGCAGCAATGGCGCGACGAGAAGCGCCTCAAGAAGAAGCTCGGCTCGTATCCCTCGATGCCCCTCAGCAAGGCTCGCGAGATATTCAACCGCGACTTCGCGGAGCTGATCCAAAAAGGCCGTAGCATCAAGATCGCCGGCGACACCCGGCCGGGAACCGTCGCCGACCTCTTCGAGGCGTATGTCGCCTATCTCAAGGAGGGTGGGAAACCGTCTTGGAAGGAGGCGGAAAAGGGCCTCAACAAGATCGCCGATACGCTCGGGCGCAACCGTCCGGCCCGCGACGTCGAACCGGATGAGATCACAGCGATCATTCGCCCGATCTATGAGCGCGGCAAGCGTTCAATGGCCGATCATGTACGCAGCTACATTCGATCCGCCTTTAGCTGGGGCCTGAAATCCGAGCACGACTATCGCTCCACCGCCACGCGTCGCTTCCGGCTGACCTACAACCCCGCTGCCGGTATACCGACCGAACCCAAGACCATCGGAACACGCTGGTTGAGCGAAGAGGAGTTCGTTCGGCTCTATCGCTGGCTGGAATGCCCCGACACCCCGGTTCATCCCTCCTATCCCCGCGCCGTCCAGATCATCATGCTGACCGGCCAACGGGTTGAGGAAATCGCTCGTCTGCATGTCGATCAATGGGACGCCAGGGAACGGATCATCGACTGGACCAAAACTAAAAACCTCCAGCCGCACGCTGTTCCGGTGCCCTCGTTGGCTGCCGAACTGATCGAGTCGATTATCCCGAACGAACATGGCTGGTTCTTCCCCTCCGCCAAAGACCCGTCCAAGCCCGTCAGCCACGGCACGCTCTACAGCTTCGTCTGGCGCCAGCGAGATCGCGGCGTGATCCCCCATGCGACCAACCGTGACCTCCGTCGCACCTTCAAGACCCTGGCCGGCAAGGCGGGCGTTCCGAAAGAGATCCGCGACCGCCTCCAGAACCACGCCTTGCAGGACGTCAGCTCCAAGCACTACGACCGCTGGAACTACATGGTGGAAAAGCGCGCAGGCATGGCGAAATGGGACAAGTTCGTCCGCGCCATGCTCGCCAAGAAGCGCCTGAAAGCGGCGGCATGAGCCTCCGGCGCACCATAAGGCGGAGGTGAGAACGATTATGCGCATTGTATACGGGCTAGCGGTGCTGGCGGCGCTGACCACGGCGACAGCGGCCAAGGCCGATCCCTGCAAAGCCATTCCCGACCACGGCCCGATGCCGTCCTATCTCCACCGCGGCGCGCACTTCTCCGGTCCTGTGATCTATGTCGGTGACGGCGACTCCTTGTGCGTGGCCGTGGGTCAAGGGCCAGCCAACTGGGTAGAGATCCGACTGGAGAATTTCTACGCGCCCGAACTCCACTCACCCACCGGCCCTGCCGCCAAGGCCGCGCTGGAAAGACTTGCCATGGGCCGGAACACGGAGTGCATCGCCAACCATAGGTCCTACGACCGTGTGGTGGCCACCTGCCGGATCGGCAGACGCTCCATCGGGGATTTATTGAAGGCGGCCGGAAACACCGAGGGCGGCAACGGATACGATCAAAGCAAGCGTTAGCCCGCCTTTTGGCAGCGCTTAAATGCGATCTGAAAACCGATCATAGGCATCGATCCGCCGGATCGGTGGATCTGCCTCATACCGATAGATCTCCGTTCTCAAGAACCGCAGCTCGGCCTCGCGTTGAGCTTCGGGAACGTCGATATACCAAGCGCGCGGCTCCGGGCCGGGATCGCCGTTCCAGCGGTATCCCCGCGCCTTGAGAACATCCTTGAGGTCGAAGGGCGAGTTCTCCGCCCAGATTCGCCAGGCGACAGTACGAGCGCCATCCAGAAGGCGACTAAGGCCCGTAACGCCAGATCGGGGCAGCCGCATCGCCAACAGCTCGATCGTTGCAAGACAGTCGTGCGTCGCGCGGTGGCGATCATAGAAGAAGCCGGCCGCCTGAGCGAGATAGGCGAGCTTCGCCCCCTCGAATCCTTCCGCCGCCCAGTCAACCTGGCTGAACGAGCAGGCCCAGGGCTTCGTCGAGAACACGTCGCTGAAGCGTTCGAGGAAGCGGCGATCGAACGCCGCGTTGTGTGCGATGATGAGCGAGGCCGGCGCCGCGAATTTGGCAACCTCGGCAGGATCGATGACCTGGCCGGCCACCATTTCATTCGTGATGCCGGTGATCGCCGTGATTTCCGGCGCGATCGGCTCGCTCGGCTGACGCAGCCCTTGGAAGCTGTCGCCCACGCTGAAAACGGTGCCATCGAGGCTGTAGTTGAATGGCGTCATGGCGAGTTCGATGATCTCGTCGCGCTGAGGATCGAGTCCCGTGGTCTCCACATCGACCACCAGGCCAAGGCGCAGCTGCATGCCGGGAGGCGGAATGGTGCGAGGGCGCGGCTTAAGACGCCGAATGACCCGGTAATCTCCCGTAGCCTCCAGTGTTTGCGCCAGGGTCTCCAGATTGTCAGAAGTCATCGTCCGCCGCTTCGTTTACCGCCATCGGCTCCCCTTCATCCGCCGCAGCAGCGGCCTCGGCCGGGCGGAGCGCGAGGCGAATGTCAGCGGCTCGACCTTCCTCGTGGAACCACAAATCGACCACGGCGGTATCGTCGCTGCGCGGCCGCGGTGATGCCTCCCGCACTTTGAATGTCGTCGGGAGATTGACCGAGGTTCCGAACACCAGCGCGTGCTGCCGAGGCAATGATGGCAACCGTTTCAGGACCGATTCTGAAATGAACGGTGTCATCTGACGAATTTGGGAGAGATCGTCGGGATTCTGGATACGGTGAACCAGAAAGTTGGAGCACTGGCTGAGAACCGTCTTTGACAGCTCGCTCGGGCGCTGGGAGGCCAAGAGCACGAACATGCCGTACTTGCGCCCTTCCTTTGCGATGCGCTCGAATATCTTTGTGGCGTCGATGGAAAAGCGGGATGGCGTAGAGGCGACATACCTGTGGGCCTCTTCGAGCAGCAGGTGTATCGGGAAGCGGTTTCTTGGTTCCGCATGGCGAAGGAACCGAAAAAGCATGCGTGCGATGACCGCACTGACCAGTTCAACGATTTCGTCTTCGACAGAATTCAGGTCAATAATAATGACCTGATTGCGTTTGGTGAACGCTTCACCAGCAGCCCTTTCCAGACCGACAATGTTGGTCATGAACTCCAGATCGCTTACAGCCGCGCCAACGTCGGGGCCTTCGTGACGCAGAAAGGCATATTCCGTCCGCTCCTGGAGAGATCTGAGCCGAGTGACCATGGACGAGCAGTAGTCTCGGATTTGGCGGTTGCCGTGAGCCTCCTCATAGAGAATCGCGAAGTCGAGACACTCGTGCAGCTCATCAAAAGAAAATGGCGTCCGACTGTAGGCTGGTAAGGGTGCATCCTCCCGGAGCTTCTTCCTCACTTCGTCCAGAAACGCCGATTGGTTGTTCCCCGAAAAATTTCCGTACTGAAAATTCGGATTAAAGCGGTTCAGCAGCGCCATATTCAGATCGTTCGTCGGATATTTCTGAAGAAGAGAAACGACGCGCTGAAATTTCGACACTGGGGAGTCACCATCTGCACCTCGAAAGCACTCGATGATGCAAGTGGCGACAAAGTGCTCGCGCAACGCCAGGGCGTCTGGCGTGTTGGCGTGGAGGAGACTTGTCAGACCCAACGCCGTCCGAAGGACAGGCAGTTGCGTTCGCTCGCTGGCCTGCAAAAGCAGTTCCCATTCTGCCATTTCCAGGAACCAGTGCGGCATCCGAAAGCCGGCTGTCGTCCCATCAAGGATTACGCGATGGACGCCGATGCCGCCGTCTTTTGCCAAAGGCGCAAGCGCTTCGTGATACTCGCCGTTCACGTCGAAGACGATAAACGTCGCGCCGCGGGCGTGATGTTCGTCCGGCTTGTCGAAAAGAGACTGCAAGACCGACGCAACCGTGCATGACTTCCCGCTGCCGGTGTTACCCAGGACGGCAACGTGGCCACCGAAGAACTCGTTCAGACGGACTTTGACGTCATAGTCCTCGAACACCACCGACTTGCCGATGGGCAGAACCCGATAGCGCGTGGCCCCCTCGGGTTGGCAGGCGCCGCCATCCGGGCCGACTGACGGCTCAACGGCAGCATCTGTCTCGAAGATGCGGTCGAGCTCGCCGTCCAACGCATAGAGGGCGTCCGCATAGAGGGACGGGAAAACGGACACGCCGAAACGGAACGCGCCGCCACGCATCGGCAGCATGCCGACAGGCACCACATCCAGATATTTGGAAGAACCGGCCCGGTCGAAATCACCCCGCTCGGACGGCGTGCTTGCATCGCGTTCACGCAGGCCAACAACCTCGACCACGACATATTCCGACTGCGCCGGGATCATCAAAAATGACCCCAGCCGCGCCACATAATGCACGTCATCGAAGCCGACGACCGTGAAGTTGTCGGTGCCGGCGTGCATCTCGACGACGAAGCGGTCGGCCGCGACCGAGACCACCTTGCCGATCGCGCGCTTGCGATCGTCGTGGCTCATGCCCCGTCATCCTTCTTCTCGTCATCCCTGTTCGGGGCCAGATCGGATAACACCTTGCGAACGGCCTCATCGATCCTGTCGCTGGGGCGCTGTGGCATGAAGTGCTCGACGATCATGTCGAAGTAGTGCGCCCTGCTTCCCTCAGCAGGGCCGTCACCTCCAATGATCCAAATGCGCGGATCGCGCAGCGCTCGCAGCTTGGCGATCTCTCCGGCGGTATCCGGCGACGCGAAGACCACCAGACGGAAAGTCGGAATCGTTAGCGCCTGGTAGATGATGTTATTCAGGTGCTCATCGCCGAATGCGTAGCCGGCTGTGATGAGAACGCTCTGCTCTCGCACGATCCGGGACTGAAATTCCCGGAACAGGTCGGCATAGGGCGAGCCAAGCGAAGAGTTCTGCTTCGCCGGCGTCGGATAGATCAGCATCTGGTTCGTGGACTCTGGCGGCCAGACTTCCTTGATCGGGAACAGCCCATGATCGTCCTCGGTCCAAGTGACCGAACCATGCAATTTGCAGAGATAGACGAAGGCGTCGACAGCGGTCCATTTGCGGCTGGCAACGTCGAGCTGCTCGGCCAGGGCATAGCGGAAGATCGCCGGGTTGAAGCGGCGTTCAACCACGCCGGAAAAGCCGTTGGCATATGGAATGCCCAAGCGATCCATCGCCAATTCGTTGAAATGATCGTAGTTGGTCGTGAACACCCACGGCCGGGGCAAGGACCGATCTCTCAGGACTAGCTTCTTGTAAAACCGCTCATAGAGATCGCGCACCGTGGTGTCGCCCTCCGTGGCGAAGGCCCCTTGGGTGACACGGATCCACAGGAAATCCTGAACCTTCTTGATGATACCATCGAGAATATCGCGGTAGGGGTGAAGATCAGGATTCTTGCTCTGACGCAGCACGAACCGCTGCGCAAATAACACCTCCATCAAGCGTTCCAGGTTACGGCTGTAATCCTTCGCTAGGTCGATCCCGAGCGCATCAAGATAGTCGAGCTCCACCTTGGTCAGCCGCCATGGTGCCGGTGCAGCGCCGGCTACCGGCGGATCAGCGTAGAATCCTGCCGCGCGCGCCTCGAGGGTTTCCCCGCAAAACTCCTTGGCCAAGGGCTCCATGGTTGCAATGCCGAGTTCATTTTTGTCCCTCATCAGAGAGGAACATCCGGCGCCGAGCAAAAACGCGATATTCTTGGCGTTCATGGCCTCGGAAATCGCCTGGCGGGCGCTCTCGATCCCCTTGCTCCAGTCAAGTTCCGATGGATCGGCATCGCCGTTCCGTAGAAACTGGAATTTTCGCTCCTCTGCGACTTGGCTCATATCCCCCCGATCCCCCAGCTTCCTATTTGGCTGCGCTGTTCGCGCGCGCGGCTATATCGGCGCATCGCGCCATGAGCGCCTCGAACGGCTCGGCGTCGTCGAAGAGCAGCCCATCCTCGACCATGCGGGCATAGTCGTCCTTTAGCGCCTTCGTGCCATCGCCGACCGGCACGAGCTGTAAGCCGCCGCTGACGGCCGCTGCATAGTCGATCGGCGTGCGGTCGGCGGCTTTCTCTGCGAAGAACATCGACTTGTGCCGGGAGACGGCGTTGGCCAGTTCGCGATCAGCGAAAGCTCCTTCCGCGAAGCCGGCTTCATCCAGCCGGACAACATCGTGCCAGTGGCGCGCAAAGCGGTCGCCGCGCAGCCGCTCCTGGAGGCAGAAGACATGGATAGCGGTCGCCTTCTCCCAGAAGGTCCGCTCCGCGTGCATGACACGCGGCCGCGCCGTCGGGAGTACCAGTCCGTCGATCAGGCCGGCGGCGTCACAGGAGACATCGCGCAGGCTCGCCGGTTCGCCCGTCGAGCGGGCGCCGAACTCCAGCATGACGCTGGGCGCGACATAGCCGGACCCGGCTGCGGTCGCCTCATAGTCGATGAAGAGCTTGTCATCCTCGACGCGGATGGCCGCCGCCAGACCTTCGGCGGCCAGTGAGTTCGCGATCACGGGCCGCACGGTTTCCGCGACCCATGCCGGCAACCGCCGACGGACCTCGCTCGACCAGCGTTTTTCCTCGCTTCGGGTTTTCGGCAACCCCTCGCCATTGTCCCCGACCAGATCGGGCGCAATCGCACGAATGTCATAGGTCAGATCCACGTCCTCCGAAAACCTGCGGATGACGTGATAGGCCTTCGACAGCGACGTGCCGCCCTTGAACACCAGGTGCTCGCCGAGCGGCGCGGCGTATAGGGTCGCAAGCGCCCACACTACCCACACATCCTTTTCGAGAAGATGGGTGGGACGGCCCGAGCGGTCGGCCGCGACACCCAGCGCGTCGCGCCGGTCCTCGGCCGAAAGCTGGAGAAAGACGTCAGCCATACGCCGCCTTTCCGACGCTCTGGGCGAGCCATGTCGGAAGCTGCGGCGCGGCGGCGACCAGTTCGCCGAACACGCCGGGCGGCATCTTGCGCTTCAACGTCTTGAGCGCCGTTTCTGCTTTCTCTGGGCCGAGCCACGCCAGCGCTCGCACGACCTCCCCTGCCGGCCGGTTAGCCAGCGCCAATTGCCAGCGCGGCGCGTGCCGCAATTCCACGACCTGCTTGCCAAGGTGCATCTTTCGGCTGCGCCCGGAGGTCAGATAGACCGAACGGACAGGCACCTGCGTCGTCAAGCCAAGGGCGTTCGCTGCGGCGGCGCCGTTCGAGACGATGATCTCTCCCTTTTGGGTTGCAAGGGCCTCGACGGCCTGCTCGACCGAAGGCGTGCGCGTGCCGAACCGGCTGGCGATGGGGCGCAGATAGACGCCGCGACCGGCGCGGATGAGCTGCCCGCGCTCCGTCAGGCGCGACAACGCCTGATCCACCGCAGCTCGATTTCCAAGGTGGAGTAATCCTTTGGCGGACACAGGTGCGCCTTCGGGCAAGCCCGTCGCATGCGACAGAATCTGTTCGGTCAGCCGTGTCATCGTCTTTCTCCTGTTGGAAACATATGCGAGTTTCTGACAGTTTTCAAGGAAACCCGTGAGAACAGGCCTGATAAGGGGGAAAGCCTTCCCCTGCGGCCGAGCCAGGGTCTCTGCCGACCCCTTCTGCGGGGAGATCCCCGCAGCGCCCCATTAGAGTGAGAGTGCGGACGGGTTTCCCGTGACGGGTTGAGGGCTGGAGAAGAGGTTTCCGGCGCCCGTCGCGGAGAACCGCGATGTTCAGGAAAAGTCACAACGCACGCGCCGGCTCCTGCCGGGCGAGCATCTACGACGACATCACCGGCAAGATCATCGTCGAGCTGCAAGCTGGCCGTGCGCCCTGGGTCCAGCCATGGGGTTCGGCCGCAGCCAAGGCGCCGCTCGCTATGCCGCGGAACGCCGCAACCGGACGGCACTATTCAGGCATCAACGTGCTGATCCTGTGGGGCGCCGTGATACAGCACGGTTTTCCCGGCCAGAGCTGGCTCACCTTTCGCCAGGCGCTGTCGCTGGGCGGCAATGTCCGCAAGGGCGAGCATGGCACGACCGTCGTCTATGCGGATCGCTTCACGCCGGAAGACGAGAAGCGCCGCGCCCGCGAGACCGGCGAGGACGCCGCCGCGATTCCGTTCCTCAAGCGCTTCACCGTCTTCAATGCCGCGCAATGCGACGGCCTGCCGGAGGACATCACGGCCGTCGCTCCACCCCCTCCGCCCGGCCTCATCGAGCCGCGCGTCGAGACCCTGATCCAGGCAACCGGCATCGACTTCCGCATCGGCGGCGGCCGCGCCTTCTATGTGCCGGCACACGACTATGTGCAGGTGCCGCCGCCGCAGGCCTATTTCGAGCCGATCAACTGGCACCGCACGGCCCTGCACGAACTGGGGCACGCCACCGGCCATACCTCCCGGCTCGGCCGTGACCTGACCGGCGGTTTCGGGACCAGGAAATACGCCTTCGAGGAGCTGGTGGCCGAGATCAACGCGGCCTTCTGCTGCGCATCGCTCGGCATCGCGCCCACCGTTCGTCACGCCGACTATATCGGCTCCTGGCTGGAGGTGCTGCGCGAAGACAATCGCGCCATCGTTCGCGCCGCCTCCCAGGCGAGCAAGGCGGCCGATTGGCTGCTCGGCTTCCTGCCGGACGCCGATCTCGGCTCCGACCTCGGTTCGGCCGACGACGAACGGCAGGCGGCATGATCAACCTGAAAACCGGAAAGGCGGGGAAGCGGGTTTCCGGCTTCACGTCTTTCCGCTTCCGTGGCGCTGCCCTCCTTAGTGAGAGGGCGGCGCTTCGCTTCGTGACGGGTTGGAGGTCGAGAGAGAGGCTCTCGGCGCCCGTCGCGGAGTAAAGTCCATGGCAACTGCCGTTCAGAAGATCACCCTGTCGTCGGCGCGCGACATCCCCTTCAACAAGCTGGTGCTGAGCCAGTCCAACGTCCGCCGCGTCAAGGCCGGCGTCTCGATTGAGCAAATGGCCGAGTCCATCACCCGGCACGGCCTCATCCAGAGCCTGCATGTCCGCCCGGTCCTCGACGGCGATGGCAATGAGACCGGCATGTTCGAGGTGCCCGCCGGCGGCCGCCGCTATCGCGCGCTCGAATTGCTGGTGAAGCAGAAGCGCCTGGTCAGGAACGCTCCGGTCCCTTGCGTCATCGGCGACGCCAACAGCGACATCCTGATCGACGAGGTGTCGCTGGTCGAGAACATGGAACGTGCGCCGCTCCATCCGCTCGACCAGTTCCGCGCCTTCCAGGCCATGCGTAACAAGGGCATGACCGAGGAGGCCATCGCCGCCGCCTTCTTCGTCAGCGTCACCGTGGTGAAGCAGCGCTTGCGCCTCACCTCCGTCTCACCGACCCTGCTCGATATCTATGCCGAAGACGGCATGACGCTCGAACAGCTCATGGCCTTCACCGTCAGCCCCGACCATGCCCGTCAGGAGCAGGTCTGGGACGCGATCAAGGATAGCTGGCAGAAGGAGCCCTACCAGATCCGGCGGATGCTGACCGAGACTGCGGTTCGCGCCTCGGACAAACGGGCCGTCTTCGTCGGTGTCGACGCTTACGAGGCCGCGGGCGGCATCATGCTGCGCGATCTGTTCCAGTCCGACGACGGCGGCTGGCTGCAAGACCCGGCCCTGCTCGACCGCATGGTGGAAGAGAAGCTGAAAACCGCCGCCGATCAGGTGGCCGAGGAAGGATGGAGGTGGATCGAGGTCGCGGTGAGCTTCCCCTATGGCCACGACCATGGTCTGCGTGAACTCTCCGGCACCACGGTCGATCTGACCGAAGAGGAACGCGCGACCCGCGAGGCGTTGCGCGAGGAATATGACCGGATCGAAGCGGAATATTCCGAAGCCGACGAACTGCCCGACGAGATCGATCAGCGCCTCGGTGAAATCGAGCAGGCCCTGGAAGCCTTCGAAAACCGCCCGGTCAGCTACGATCCGGCCGACATCGTAATCGCCGGCGCCTTCGTCAGCCTCGACGCCGACGGCTCGCTGTCGATCGACCGCGGCTATGTCCGTGCGGAGGACCAGACCCAGGCCGAGCCCAATGGCGAGGAGACCGACGGCGACCAGCCCGATACGCCGGCCATCCAGCGTGCGGTCATCACCATCGGCGGCAAGCCTGCCGAACCCGAGGACGATGAGGAAGACGGCATCAAACCGTTGCCTGAGCGGCTTGTGATCGAGCTGACGGCCCATCGCACCCTGGCGCTGCGCAACGCGTTGGCGGAAAATCCGCACGTCGCCATGACGATGTTGCTGCACAAGCTCGTCAGCGACACCTTCCGCCATACCGCGCCGACCGGCTGCCTCGAGGCCAATGTTCGCCACATCTTCTTCTCGGCCCAGTCCGAGGAATTGAAGGACAGCCTATCGGCGCAGGCGGTCAACGATCGCCACGAACGCTGGGGGGATCACATCCCCGCTGACGATCAGGCGCTCTGGGACTGGCTGACCCATCTCGATGACGGTACGCGCATGGAGCTGCTGGCGCTTTGCGTCAGCTACGGCGTCAACGCGCTGTTCGAGCGTCCAACCCCCTATTCCGGCTCGGGCGTCAGTCAACACGGTCTCGACGTGCGCCTGGCACAGGCTGATCGGCTCGCGCGGGCGACCGGGATGGACATGGTGGCCGCAGGCTGGAAGCCCACGGTCGGCAACTATCTCGGCCGCGTGACCAAGCCCCGCATTCTCGAAGCCGTCCGTGAGGGAGCCGGCGACCGAGCCGCGCAACTCATCGACCACATGAAGAAAGGCGACATGGCCAAGGAAGCCGAGCGCCTTCTGGCGGAAACCAACTGGCTACCCGAACCGCTGCGCCTGGCGTCCCTCGATGGCGATCAGCCCGGCGCGGACGATCAGGCCGATGTTGGCGAAGACACCACGTTGCCGGACTTCCTGACCGAGGACGGCGAGGACGAAGACACCGCCGATGACGAGGATGAGCTCCAGCACGCCGTCGCCGCTGAATAGCGCGGGTCGCGCGGGGCGGCTCCGTTCGCCCCGCGCATCCCACCCTAATCTTCCATCCGCCCGGTCCCGAGGTCGACAGTCTGCACGGCTGTGCCGTGCGGGCCGGGCATTTTCATTTCAGGAGCCTGTCATGGCCGACTATTTCACCCACTTCTCGTGCCTGCTCGACGTCGGCACGCCCGGGAACGCCGCCCGCGCGCTCGACCTCTACAACCGCCTGTCCGACGTTGGCGCGTCGGAAGAACCACCCTCCGAGGGTTTCCTCCTCTCGATCCAGCCCGAACATGGCGGAACCCAGCTCTGGATGCGCGACGACATCACCGGCGATCCCGAGCGTCTGATCCAGTTCGTGAGGCACTGTGCCACGGAATTCGGTCTGACCGGCCGCTGGGGTTTCCAATATGCCAACACCTGCTCGAAGCCCCGGCTCGATGGCTTCGGCGGCGGCTCGCATGTCCTTGATCTCGCCACCGGCGAGACCGTGGACTGGATCTACACCGATGGCTGGCTCGCCGAGACCATCGCCGACGCAGGAGACCGGATATGAGCATCCCCTCCTTCGCCCGAACCAATTTCCAGACCCTGCTGCGCGCCGCCGGCGACGGCAACCTCGCACTCATGGAATGCCTCGACACCGCGACCGGTGCTCCGCGTTACGTCATCTGCGCGGTGGGACGAGACGATGGCGATTTCATCTTCACACCCTTCGGCCATCTCGCCGACGGCAATCCTTATGACGCCTATCTGCCGCCCGATCCCGAAGACCCGAACGGCTTCGTACATCCCGATGCGCCGGGAGAGACGCCATGATGGACATCGACGCCATCTTCGCCGCCGATCACGAGCAGCCGCCCTGCGAACGGTCGCTCCCCTGGCCAGAGACCAGAGACGGCATCACCGTCATCATCGAGCCCAAACCGCATTGGGCCAGCGACATGCGGGCATTCCGGGCCGAGGTCCGTGAATATTGCGCCTATGCCGATTGGACCGCGAACGGTGCGCGCGCCAGATTCTTCGGGCACATCGACACGAGCGGCGATGACCTGATCCGCAAAGCGCGCATGCTCGTCAGCAGCGAGATCGTGGACGGATACTGGACCTGACACCTCAAAGCGCCCCGCCGCTCGGCCGGGGCGCTTTTTTCGTGCCGGCAGCGAAGAGCGTTTCGAGAGTGAGAGGGCTGCCGGAACGGGTTGAGTCCGGGCGACCGAGAGAGAGCGCCGTTCGGACCTCCCGTTCCTGCTCTCCCGAGGTTCCAACCCATGAACATCATGTCACCTGTCGCCGTTCCGGCCGCGCCCTTTGTCCGTGCATCCGCCATCATCATCGCCGCCCATCAGCTCCTCGCCCTGCTGGAACGCGGGCAGCGGATCGACAGCGCCGGTCTCCGTGCCGCCATGGAGACCGCGTTCGCGGCTTCCGACGCGACCGGAGTCTGGGACTGGAAGGCGGCCTATGAAGCCTGCGAATGCGCGACCGTCCTGTTCCTGCGCAAATACGGACGTGCGCTTTTCCGTAAAGCCGGCACCCCGGCTGCACGGCTTTCCGCCTTGTCGAAAATCACCGGCCTCCTGCCGACGCACACCCGTCGCTCCGAGGAGAGTCAGGCGCTTCAGCAGTTCTCGACCCCGGTCCCGCTCGGTCTCCCAGCCATTACCGCCGCCGCGATCACGCCGCGCGACATCGTGCTGGAGCCTTCGGCCGGCACGGGCCTGCTCGCAATCCTCGCCGAGATCGGCGGCGGTTCGCTGCTCCTCAACGAGCTGGCGGAAACCCGCGCCGATCTGCTCGCCGCGCTCTTTCCGGCCATAACCGTGACGCGCGTCGATGCTGCCCAGATCGACGATCATCTCGCAATGGGCGCTATTCCCTCTGTCATCCTTATGAATCCGCCATTCTCGGTGATGGCGAACGTCTCCGGCCGCGTGGCCGACGCCGCCTCTCGCCATATCGCCTCGGCGCTGGCGCGGCTCGCCCAGGGTGGGCGTTTGGTGACGATCACCGGCGCGAACTTCGGTCCCGAGCAGCCCGCATGGCGCGACGCCTTCGTGCGGCTTCAGGAGCGCGGCCGCGTCGTGTTCACTGCGGCGATCGACGGCTCGGTCTATGCCAGGCACGGCACGACCATCGAGACACGGCTCACCGTCATCGACAAGCTGCCCGCCGAAGATCCGGCCACGTTCCCGACATCCGCTGGTATCGCGCCCGACGTCGCCACGCTGCTCGGCTGGATCGAGGCCCGGGTCCCTCCGCGCCTGTCGGTTACTCTGCCCGAATCCGCGCCACCTCTGTTGGGCTCAGCGCCGCGCACCGTGCGCGGCTATCTCGCCCGCGCTACCACCGCACGTCCGGCTGCGCCGCCGTCCATCGACCCTGAGGGCGTTGAACTCGCCTATGACACCGTGGACTGGACGCCGCCCGAAGGCGCACACCTCACGGACGCGATCTATGAAGAATACGGATTGCAGTCGATCCGCATTCCCGGCTCTCAGGCGCATCCCACCAAGCTCGTGCAATCGGCGGCCATGGCGAGCATCGCGCCGCCCAAGCCCGCCTATCGGCCGATGCTGCCCGCGAACATCACCGATCTGCTGTCGGACGCCCAGCTCGAAACCGTCATCTATGCCGGCGAGGCCCACTCGGACTTTCTCGCCGGATCATGGACGGTCGATGCGACCTTCGATCTCGTCCAGGCCGCGCCGACCGACGCCGAGAATAGCGTGCGTTTCCGGCGTGGCTTCATGCTCGGCGACGGCACAGGAGCGGGCAAAGGCCGCCAGTCTGCCGGCATCATCCTCGACAACTGGCTGCGCGGTCGCCGTAAGGCTGTCTGGATCTCCAAATCCGACAAGCTGATCGAGGACGCGCAACGCGACTGGTCCGCGCTCGGCATGGAGCGCCTGCTGGTCACGCCGCTGTCGCGCTTTGCCCAGGGCAAGCCGATCACGCTGTCGGAAGGCGTCCTATTTGCAACCTATGCCACGCTGCGCTCCGACGACCGCGGGCAGAAGGTTTCGCGTGTCCGGCAGATCGTCGAATGGTTAGGCTCCGATTTCGACGGAGTGATCATTTTCGACGAGAGCCATGCCATGGCCAATGCCGCCGGCGGCAAGGGAGAACGCGGGGACGTTGCCGCTTCGCAGCAGGGACGCGCCGGCCTCCGGCTCCAGCACGCCCTGCCGAACGCGCGCGTCGTCTATGTCTCCGCCACCGGCGCGACCACCGTTCACAATCTCGCCTATGCCCAGCGGCTCGGCCTGTGGGGCGGCGAGGACTTCCCCTTCGCCAACCGCGCCGAATTCGTCGAGGCGATCGAGGACGGCGGCGTTGCCGCCATGGAGGTGCTCGCCCGCGATCTGCGCGCGCTCGGCCTCTATACCTCCCGTTCGCTCTCCTATGATGGCGTCGAGTATGAGCTGATCGAGCACACTCTGACCGACGAGCAGCGCCGCATCTACGATGCCTATGCCAGCGCCTTCGCCGTCATCCACAATCATCTCGACGCCGCGATGCAGGCCGCCAACATCACTGGAAGCCCAGATAGCGGGGGAGCCACACTGAACCGGCAGGCAAAGTCCGCCGCCCGCTCGGCCTTCGAAAGCGCCAAGCAGCGATTCTTCGGCCATCTGCTCACGTCGATGAAGACACCCACTCTGATCCGTTCCATCGAACGTGACCTGGATGATGGCCACGCCGCCGTCGTGCAGATCGTCTCGACCGGCGAAGCGCTGATGGAACGCCGGCTGGCCGAGATCCCGACCGAGGAATGGAACGACGTTCGCGTCGATATCACTCCGCGCGAATATGTTCTGGACTATCTGGCCCACTCCTTTCCGGTCCAGCTCTACGAGCCGTTCACGGATGGCGAAGGCAATCTGTCCTCCCGTCCGGTCTATCGCGACGGCCAGCCCGTCGAAAGCCGCGAAGCTGTCGCACGCCGCGACGAACTGATCGAACGGCTCGCCTCCCTGCCACCAGTCCCCGGCGCACTCGACCAGCTCGTGCAGCGCTTCGGCACGACACAAGTGGCAGAGGTGACGGGGCGCTCGCGGCGCATCGTCCGCAAGGGTGAACGCCTCGCCGTGGAAAACCGGCCGCCATCGGCGAACCTCGCCGAAACCACCGCCTTCATGGACGACCTGAAACGCATCCTCGTGTTCAGTGAAGCGGGCGGCACAGGCCGCAGCTATCACGCCGAACTGTCGGCGAAGAACCAGCGTCTGCGGGTGCATTATCTGCTCGAGTCGGGGTGGAAGGCTGACGCCGCCATTCAGGGCCTCGGTCGCACCAACCGCACCAACCAGGCACAGCCGCCGCTCTTCCGTCCTATCGCCACGAACGTCAAAGCCGAAAAGCGCTTCCTGTCCACGATCGCACGCCGGCTCGATACATTGGGCGCGATCACACGCGGCCAGCGCCAGACCGGCGGCCAAGGGCTGTTTCGTCCCGAAGACAATCTGGAATCGAGCTACGCCCGCGCTGCGCTGCGCCAACTCTATCTCCTGATCGTGCGCGGCAAGGTCGATGGCTGCTCGCTGGGGCGTTTCGAGGCCGCGACTGGACTGAAGCTGACGGACGACAATGGCATCAAGGACGAGTTGCCGCCGATCACCACCTTCCTGAACCGCCTGCTGGCACTGACCATCGAGCTTCAGGGCATCCTCTTCACCGCCTTCGAGCAACTGCTCGACGCCAAGGTGGCCGGGGCCATCGCCAGCGGCGTCTATGACGTCGGGCTGGAAACGCTGACGGCGGAGAGCTTCGTCGTCAGCGAGCGCACGACCATCTACACCCATCCGGCAACGGGCGCACAGACGCGGCTGCTCGCCATCACCGAGCGCCGCCGAAACCAGCCAACCACGCTCGATACGGCGCTCGGCTGTCTCGACGATCCGCATGCCCGGCTGCTCGTCAATGCGCGTTCGGGACGAGCTGCTGTCCAGGTGCCGGCGCCATCCATCATGCTCGACGAGGGCGAGATCGAACGCCGCGTCCGGCTGATCCGACCGATGGAACAACATCACGCGACCATCGCCATAATGGACGACAGCCATTGGCAGGAGGCGGGTCGGGACACGTTCGCGGCCATCTGGCAGCGCGAAGTTGCCGAGGTGCCAGCTTACACCGAGGGCATGATCCACATGGTCAGCGGTTTGCTCCTGCCCGTGTGGAAGCGTCTGCCGAACGAGTCGACGCGGGTCTATCGGCTCCAGACCGACGATGGCGAACGCATCATCGGGCGGCGGGTCTCTCCCGCCTGGGCCGCGAACGCCGCCTCTAGCGGCGCGACCAATCTCACCAGCGACGAGGCTTACGCCGCTCTGGTGGATGGCCGCACCATCCTCGACCTGGCCGACGGACTCCAGCTTCGCCGTGCGCGCATCATGGGCGCGAACCGGGTCGAACTATCCGGCTTCACCGAGGCCATGCGGGATCGCCTGCGCGCCTACGGCCTCTTCAGCGAGATCATCTCATGGAAGCTGCGCTTCTTCGTTCCGATCGACACCTCCGGTCCCGCCATCCTCGGCAAGCTGCTCGACACCTATCCGGTCGAGCGGATCAGCGAGCGCGAGGCAGCGTGATGGCACGGCAGCACGTTTCCGATCTGGCTCATCGTCTCGGCCGTCAGGCCGAGGCGGTCTGCCGTTATTATCTCTCCAATGGCCAGCGCCAGGGCAACTATTGGCAGGTTGGCGACGTCCGCAACACCAAGGGCCGCTCGATGTTCGTGCGGCTCAAGGACAGCCCGAAGGGTCGCGCAGGAAAATGGACGGACGCCGCGACCGGGGAACATGGCGACCTTCTCGACGTGATCCGTGAATCGCTCGGCCTCATCGACTTCGCCGACGTAGCCGACGAGGCCCGCACCTTCCTCAGCCAGCCACATCCCGAGCCGGAGCCAGCACCACGTCGCGGGCTAGCCCCAGCACCATCGGGAACGGCCGAGGCGGCAAGGCGGCTCATCGCCATGACGCAGCCGATAACGGGCACAATCGTACAAACATATCTGCGCGGACGCGGCATTACGTTTCTGCACGGAACCGGAAACCTGCGTTTCCATCCCCGCTGCTACTACAAGCCCGATCATGGCCCGACTGAAGTCTGGCCCGCCATGATCGCGGCCGTCACCGACCTCACCGGCAAGTTCACCGGCGCGCACCGCACCTGGCTCGCGCCCGACGGCTCGCACAAAGCCCCGATCGACACACCGCGCAAGGCGATGGGTGATCTCCTCGGCAATGCCGTCCGCATCGGTGTGCCCGGCAGCGTGATGGCAGCAGGCGAAGGTATCGAGACCATGCTGTCGCTCCGGCAAGTCCTGCCCGATATGGCGATGGCGCCAGCGCTGTCGGCGGCACATCTGGCCGCCATCCTGTTCCCGCCGAATTTGCGGCGGCTCTATATCGTCCGCGATGACGATCCGGCTGGTGACGGCGCGCGGGACATTCTGATCGAACGGGCGAACGCCGAGGGAATCGAGGCCATTCCATTGTCGCCAGCATTCGGGGACTTCAACGAGGATCTGAGGCAGCTCGGCATCGACGCGCTCCGCGCGAGCGTTCGGGTGCAACTCGCCCCGGAGGACGCCCTGCGCTTCATGAGCCTGGCAGCCTAGCCGGAAAGGGCTGAAGGGCGGCGCGCAGTCGCCGAGCCCGCAGGGATGCGTCAGCTACGGCAAGAGGACCGCGCCTCGGCCTTCGAGAGGGCGATCGGCCATCAGCCGGGCCGGATCGGCAATGGCTGCGGCCGACGATTTTCCGGCGGCGCGTGCCGCACCTTTCCATCGCGAAACAAAATCGTCGGCCTTCGCCATCCTCCGCTGGCGCTTCGGCCCTCTCGCTCACGCTCGGGGTGCAGGTCCGTCCCGTCCGACGGCTTCGTCGCCATGAAGGCCGCGACGGTCGCGGTCCAACCGATGGAACATCCTATGAGCGAGCATGACCGCTATGAGCCGCACCACGAATCATCCCCAACCGACCACCTGATCCAGGAACTGCAACTCCACGGCTATCGCCCTTCCGAAGACGAACTCGACCAGCGTCCGCCACCGGAAGACCGCATCGTCGAAGGCGCCGTCGCCGACATTTTCGACGCCCTGGTCGCCACGATCACCGACACCAGCCTCGATTTCGACCTCCCCGATCTCCTCTGGTCGACCGTCAATATGTTCCACCGCGCCGTGGACCGGATCGAACGGAATCTCGACGACAACGAACAGGCGCAGAAGCAGCTTCAGCGCGAACAGGATGGCTCGGAGGTGAAGTCCCTCCAGCTCGAGCGACTGCTCGACATCGGTATGAACCTGATCGACCGACGCGATGGCATGGAAGCCTTCCGCGAGGCCGCCGCCGAACGCTACCGCATCGCCACCGGCTCGCCCTGGTCGCAGCGAGCCGGATCACGGGTCAACCATCGCCACCTCACCGCGGCGCTGATCGATAGCCGGGATTTCCTCGCAGCCAAGCGGCGCGCGGATACCGAGGTGCTCGTGCCCGCCGGGCCGAAGATCGCCTTTTCGGGCGGAGACACAGCCGACCACAAGCATATCTGGGCGAAGCTCGATCAGATTCACGCCAAGCATCCGGATATGGTGCTGCTGCACGGCGGCTCGCCGAAAGGTTCCGAAATGATCGCCTCCCGTTGGGCCGACAGTCGCAAGGTGCCGCAGGTCGCCTTCAAGCCCGATTGGACGAAGCATGCCAAGGCCGCGCCGTTCAAGCGCAACGACCTGATGCTGAACGTCGTGCCGATCGGCGTCGTGATCTTTCCCGGCACGGGCATTCAGGACAATCTGGCCGACAAAGCCCGCAAGATGGGTATCCCGGTCTATCGGTTCGGCTCGGGCGGCGCATAAGCGCCGCCTAAACCCGCCAACTTGAAAAATGATGGCAATTTCTCTATGTTGCTATCACCGCTATCAATTCCGATGGAGACGCTATCATGCCCGCAGTCACGATCCGGAACCTGCCTGACGCGACGCACCGCGCCCTCAAGATGCGGGCGGCGCAGCACGGCCGCAGCGCAGAGGCCGAAATGCGCGACATCCTGGAAACGGCCGTCCGCCCTGAAACCCGGGTACGGCTTGGCACAGCGCTCGCGGAACGCAGCCGCCGCCTCGGCCTGACCAATGAGGACGTCGATGCGCTCGATCATGCGCGCGACAGGACGCCCGCCAAGCCGATGAGCTTCGAATGATCCTCCTCGACACCAATGTCGTGTCGGAGGCGATGAAGCCCGCGCCCGACGATACCGTGCGCGTTTGGCTCGACGAGCAGGCGGCGGAAACGCTCTTTCTCTCCAGCGTCACGATCGCGGAGCTGATGTTCGGGATCGGTGCGCTTCCTGACGGCAAGCGCAAGGACAGGCTCACCGAAGCTCTCGACGGCGTGATGGAGCTGTTCGCGGATCGCGTCCTGCCGTTCGACGTCGGTGCTGCACGACACTATGCCGAGCTTGTCGTCAAAGCTCGCGCGACTGGGAAGGGCTTTCCGACACCCGACGGCTACATCGCAGCAATCGCGGCCTCCAAGGGCTTTATCGTCGCCACACGTGACACCAGCGCATTCGATGCCGCCGGTATTGAGTTCATCGACCCATGGAGAGCCGAGCGCTGACGACCTGCCACAGGCAACGCGGGTTGGGCCGGGCAAACCGGCAGAAACGTCCCTCGCGGCAAACAGACAACACGGTCTCCTGACCGGACGACCACCCCCGCTTCAAGACGCTGATCCTTGGGTCCAGCCGATGGCCTGACGCCATCAACCCGTAAAGGGTCGGACTACGCATGCGCGTGCCGCCGCTGCGGCTTCGCCTCACGCGGTGATTGCGGCCATCGGCCGGACTCTTCGGGCGCCTGTCAGCGGGGGATGGACCTCCGCTCAAGCAGGAGCCAGGTCGATGTCCCTCCAAACCGCTCACGCCTTTGCCTTCAGCCTCGCCACCACCCTGATGGCCGCCATCGTCATTTTCCGCGCCGGCGACGGCACGCTCTCAGTCACACCAGCGGCCGAATACGATGGCGACGAAGCCGCCATCGTCAGCGAAATCGACCCCTTCGCCTCGTGAGGCGAACAGGGTCGCACACACGGCGGACGCTGCGCGTTTCGCTCCCACGGCGACACGATTTCTGCTAATCTCGCTGTCGCGCCATGGTGGTGGTGGAGGCGCATCCGTCTGACATTGTTCGGAGACACCACCATGATCTTCATCAGCATTCTGCTCAGCATCGCCGCCATCGGCTTCCTCTGCTGGCTCCTCTTCACGCTTGCGGTGTTCGCGCTCCCATTCTTCGCGGGCGTGACCGTTGGCATGTGGGCCTATGGCACCGGCGCGGGATGGCTCGGCGCTATCCTGGTCGGTTTGGTCGTCGCCGGTTTGACTTTCGGCCTCGGCCAGATCCTCCTCGCCACGGTGCGCCCGACCTGGGCGCGTCTGCTCGTCGCTGCCGCGTTCGTCGCCCCGGCCGTGGTCGCAGGTTTCCATGCCACCCACGGCATCGTGAAGCACACCATGCCGACGGAGACATGGCAGCTCGCGTTTTCGGTCATCGGAGCCGTCGCGGTCGGCATCGCCGCCTTCGCGCGCCTCACCGGAATGGCGGCACCCGGCCCATCGGCCGGGCAAATGTCCCAGGCCTAACCCCACATCATCCGTCCAGCGGACGAGAGCGCAAATTGCATCGCCGTCCGCATCATCGGGTTGCCCCGCTACGGAGCGGAGATATGGAGTACCGGCTGTGCCCTCTGGTCTCGGCAAGTTGGAGCGCGTGGGGGGACGGCAACTGAGTTGCGGCCGAGAGATTCCCGGAGTCGAGGCATCCCGTCAGGGCTGGCGGGACAGGGAAATGAGCACCTTGACCTGGTTAAGGGCATCGTCCGCCTGTGATTGCCAGTCAGGTCTCTGTGCCAGGTATGATGGTCGCCACTGCCTCCGTCATCCATCCTCCCAGTGCCCGCTCCAAAACGGCCTCTTCAATGGCCTGATCTGACCGAAGGACGGCTTCGCCTCGAGCGCCTATGCCACAACGGCTGGTCTCGACTTTCTTCCCCTGACGGCAGAGCCGCCATTCCTCGCGAAACAACAAAGCCGCGCCATCGCCATCCTCCGCTGCGCTGCGGTCGCAAGCGATGTGTCGGCACCCGCCTCCGGCCGGTCGATCGCCATCGAGGCCGCAATGGTGCGGGCTCGGAACGGAAAACGGAGACTTATCATGGCGACCATCGGCACCTTCAAAAAGACCGGCTCGAACGAGTTCACCGGCGAAATCGTCACCCTCAACCTTCAGTCCAAGGGCGTCCGCATCGTCCCCGACCTGCGTGCCAGCGGCGAGAACGCCCCCAGCCATCGGATACTGGTCGGCCGCGCCGAAATCGGCGCCGCCTGGTCCAAGCGCTCCAACGAGGGCCGCGACTATCTGGGCCTCAAGCTCGACGATCCGAGCTTCACCGCTCCGATCTACGCCAACCTCTTCGATGACGAAGACGGCGAGGGTTACTCGCTGATCTGGTCCCGCCCCAACGGTCGCCGCGGCGACTGAGGCAGCGAAACAAGGCCCCGGCCGGACGGCCGGGGCCGCCTTTCCAGGTACTGTTGCCTGCCCCCCATAGTCCCGGCACGACCGAAGGCGCACCACCTGGCTTTACTACGAAATCGACCAGCCGAATCTTGGGCTCACCAACAACTTCAGATCGATCCGGCGAATCAGCCTGTCCGAACTGGCGTGACACAGACCTCAAGCAAGGTCTTTCGGCTGGCGAAAAGGGGCAAGGACGACTAAAATAGCCGTAGTTCTGGAACTCGCGTCGGTTGCGATGGGAGGTGATCATGCATGATCACCGCCCGACAATCCCGGGCCGCACGCGCGCTACTGGGTTGGACGCAGGAGACGCTCGCTGACAAGGCCCGCCTATCGCTGACAGCACTCAAACGCCTCGAATCCGAAAGCGGGCTCGATGTGTACGAGACGACACGCGATCAAGCACGCAGGGCGTTGGAAGCCGCCGGCATCGTTTTCCTGTCGACCGACCGAGGGCAAGGAGTGCTGCTGGTCGATGATCGCGGAAACAAGCCAAACAGATCTACCGGTTAACGCTGACCTGTGGACGGCAAAGCCTGCTGACGCTCAAAGCGCCTCGGCTTCGGACCAAACATGGTTAAGTGACAGACGTCGTGTATCCATCGAGTCTTCACTATGATCGAACCGTTCGAGGAAATCGCGCCGTCCGGGCAGGCGCTCACCGACTACGACAAATCGCATGTCAAACTCTACGTGCGTTTGTTGGATGCGGCCGCTGACGGCGCCGATTGGGAGGAAGCTGTACAAGTGCTGTTCGGCCTCGATCCGGCTCGCGAGCCGGAACGCTGCCGACGCCTCCATGACAGCCATCTGACACGCGCCCGCTGGATGACGCACACCGGTTATCGACACCTTCTTCGCCAGGCCGACGGCGGATAGATTCGCAAACCGCGTGATGCCCTTTCGACATCACGCGATGCCATCCTTCAAGCTTCCAACACCCTCTCGGTGCAGCAAAAAATATGCGCTCGACTTACGCGGACCATGCGGGGAGTTGATGCTATGAGGCCCGACACATCAGACTGGCGAAACGACCGCAGCTACGATTTCTTCGATACACTGCCGATCGAAGGCCTCGCGTGGGAATGCCTTCGCAGACACGTTCCCTATCAGAAACATTACACCAGCCTGGTCGATGCCAGCGCAGAAACCTTGCCGCTGCCTCGCGAAGTGCAGCAGCATTGGGGGTTACGATTTCGCGGCAAGGCCAGGTCTTTCCGCAGCGGAGCAGCAGGTGGTGTGGTCGCCATCAGTCGACCCAGCCATCATCCTCCTGACGAGCCGGCCAGGCTTTCTGCCCTCCGTCCAGACCGCATTCGCGGATAGGTACGCCGCGGAGCGTGACGGTCCCGAAGGATCGTACGCCAATCTTCCCGATTGCGGCCTCCAGGTCCTTTTTCTTCCCGACACATCCCCGAACGATCAACTCGCAGCAGTCATTCCAATCGATGACGATCTCCTTGATCGCATCGATGCGCTATCGCGGTTTTCGCGTGCCTGGCTCAAACGTCCGTTGTCGCGCGACACTCGTATGACTGTCGATCAGCGTCGCCGCTTTCGATTGAGACTGCGCGCCGCCGATGGTCGTATAAACGGCGCCACCTATCGCGAGATCGCCATTGCGATCTACGGCGCGGCGCGCATCGATAGCGAGCCTTGGAAGACATCGCCGCTACGTGACGCCGCCATCGCCGTTGTCGAAGCCGGAATTGCGCTCATCGACGGCGGCTATCTGCGGCTGCTCCGGCATCGCCGCCGTAGCTGACAGCCGGCAGGTATGCATGTTGCACATCCTTGACGGCAGGCTGACTGGTTGCGCTCGGGAAAACCCTAGGCGACATGGACCTGACTCAAAGCTTGGACATGCGCACCGGCCAGACCGGTGAAGGCGGCGCCGGTAATGATTAGCTGGGCACCCTCGAAGGCGTCGTCCTTCAGTAGGTCGATGAAGGGCTGGACGATGAAATTCTCCTTGTCCCCAATGGACTCGCCGGAAAATTCGCCTGGCACGTCGATAATCGCAAATCCAGGATAGTGGGTTTGAGGGCGCGGGCTGAGCGACAGAAGGCCATAATTGTACGCCATCAGGAAGTAGAGGGTGTCAGTTCCGCCCAAGGCGCCCTGCCACTTTTTGCGCCCGATCCGGAAGGAGACGTTGGACCGTGTCAGATCGACCTCGACCCGGTTATGCTTCCAAGTCTGAGGCCGCTCGCGATTGAGTGCTTCGAGATAGGCGTTTATCCCGTCCTCAAGCCACTGCGCGGCCGCGTCGAAGTCGATCGCCCTGAAGGATTCATCGACCCGTTCTGCCAACGGCTTGATCCGGTCTTCGAGCGCCTGGACCTGAGCCGTCAGAGACTTACCCAGTTCGAGCGCTGCCGTCACCCGATCCATCTGTTTAGCTCGCTCAGCGGCCTGCCCGAGCGCGACGTCGATTGCGCTGACTTCAGCTTGGGCGAGCGCGGCGACGGCTTGGCGAGCCGGGCCGAGCTCGACTTCGATTGCTCGTAAGCCCTCCTCAGTCGACCGCATCTCTGACGCCTGTTTCTCGACATCGCGTCGCAGGACGTGGAGAAGATCATCCGCCTCTTTCATTTCACCCTTCAACCGGTCCTGCTCGAACCGAAGGCGCACCCCCCCGAGCCCCTCGATCTCGGGCTCATCCGGCAGATGCTGGTGACAGACGAAGCAGTGATCCCGAGAGTGGGCAGCCTTAAGCGTTTGATCGCATGCGGGACAATGGGTGACGCGCAAATCCGAGAGTATGTCGCCGGCATCCGCCGCGCGCGCCATCCGATCGATCTCGTCGGCAAGATCCTTCCGGTATCTGAGAACATCCTTGAGACGCTCGTCCGCCGCCTGGCGCTTGCCACTGACGATCGTCAATGTCTCAAGAGCGTGCGCCCGGGCGTGGCTGAGGGTCTCGACCCGAGACCGCTGGGCGGCGGGAACAGTTCGCGTGCTGGCCTCTGTGAGGACGCGTATCCGCTCCTCCTGAAGTTTGCTGACCATATCGCGCAATCGTTTCTGGGCGGCGAGGATGGTCGTGTCGTTGACGCCGAGGC
This sequence comes from Hyphomicrobiales bacterium, assembly GCA_900473175.1. Lineage (GTDB taxonomy): Bacteria > Pseudomonadota > Alphaproteobacteria > Rhizobiales > Rhizobiaceae > Phyllobacterium. The sequence continues at coordinate 143,157 of UCKM01000005.1, forward strand.
TGGCGTCGTCAGCGTCGAGCAGGTCGATCGCTAGGTCGTTCAGGGTTTGGCCGTACTGCTCGCGCCGCGCTTTCAGGTTCATTGCTTCAAGGCGCAGCTTCACCAGGACGCCGTAGTCCTCGCTGTAGACGCGGTCGGCCAGCCCCAAGAATGACAACAGCCCAGCATGGAACTCGGCGTCGGGCTGGAGATCGACCAGGCCGCTCCAGAACCGCTGCTGGCGATGGATATGGCGAAGCAGGCTTCTGAAGCTGAGTTCGGGCCAGGTCTGGCCGGACATAGGATTACCCTTGGGGAAGTTCACCATGGGAATGGCGAGCTTCTCCATCAGCCAATGCTGGAAATCCCGGGCAAGCATGCCTTCATCATCGACGAAGACCTTGCCCTTGGCTCCGGGCTCATTCCAGCGACGCTCAATGCGGAAGGCGTCATCACCGATCTGCAACCAGGCCCCGGCTGCGTCGTATTTTTCCGCTAGTCCCTCTGAATCGGCGGATTCATAGGGATTGGCACCGGTATCACCGAGGAGGAAGTCCAGCGTCTGAAGCCATTTGGTCTTGCCCGTGTTGGGCGGCCCCACAAAGACGTTGACGCCGGTCTGGAACTCTAGCGTCTCGACATTTCCGGTCGCCAGACGCCGATCGACGGAGGTGATAGATAGGAAGATTCCGCTCATGGAGTGATGACCTGACCGAGGGTGCGCTTGCCGACTTCCTTGTCGAACAGGCGATAGATGAGATCCTTGAGGAAGGTCCCGGATTTCGATCCGAACACCTTCTTCACCTCGCGTTGGCGAGCAATCATATCCTGGAAGGACGGCCGAGCGGCGAGCGCCTTCGCGCTTTCCTTGCCCAAGGGCGACAGGGCGATCTGGTAAGACTGCTTGTGCTTGATGACGGTAATCAGCTGCTTAGCCTCAAGTACGCCGAGCACCTGATAGTACCGCTTGTCCCAGGGTCCATAGTGGTGGCGCACCATGGAAGATTCCACGGCGTCGTCTTCCCGGGCCGAAGCCGCCGCAGTGTTGTCAATCGAGGCGCGCGCAGCATTGAAGAAGTCGGGATACCGGATGAAAAAGTCGAGCTTGGCCATCTTCGTTAGGCCGTCGATCCGCCCGGAGACGCCGCAGACGTGCATCAGGAGCAGCAGTCTCGCGGCGTGAAACTCCAGGATGTCGTCGGCCGCGAGTGGAAGGCTCGCCGGCTGGCATCCAAGACGGGCGAGCGATTTCACGAGGTCATCCTGTCGAAACGCAACAGACACCGATCCGCGATGTCGTAGAGGCAGCCGTTGAGGAAGGCGGCCTGATCTTTCGCGTCGCTGGCGCGGGTGTTGTTGATTGCGTTCATCTCCGCAAGGCAGCGGGCGTGGAACTGGGGGCCTCCAAGATCGAGCAGCCCGGCCGCTAGGTCCGCGCTGAGCGATTGCGCCGTGGACTTCACCCGATCTTGCAGCGCTTCCGTGAGATCAGGCTCCATATAGGTGGTGGTTCGAACCTTAGCGGCGTAGCCGAGACGAAGATCGACAGCCATGGCGATGAGCGATTCCGGAAGATTGGCCGACTTCATCTTCTCGGCAAGCATCCCTCCGGACGGGGCATTGGTGCCCTGCACCAACTTCGCCAGACGTTGCTGCCACCAGCCGACCGCTTCCGCACGCGTAACAATCTTCTTGGCCTTGTCGGGCATCCATTTGGCATCGCCCGCCGCCTTCACCCAGACCCGCATCTCGGTGAGGAGTACATTGATCTGCTCCAGCAAAAGCGGCTGCCCTGTTTTCTCCGCGAGCGTGAAGAGCCGAACAGTATTGGCCTTCTGGACGGTCCTCAGATCATGACGCACGTCCCAGAGACAATTCTCCAGCCAGTAGCCGCAGCCATTATCTTTGGGGGATTTCAGCCCCGGAAATTTGACGTTCAGAGCCGTCTCCAACGCCGTCATGGCCTCGCAGCCGGGCTTTCGCCCGTCCGACTCGAAGGCATAGGTGAGCGGGGTCAGATCGGAAACGACAGGGCGAAGAGTCACTAAGCGGAAGGCAGCGATCTCGTCGTGCTCATCACGCCCGAGAGAGGTCTCGAAGATCGAGGTGCCGACGGCATCCTTTTTCTTGCGCTGGCAGATATCGGCAACGGACCAGAGTTTGTCGGGTTCACCGGCTTTGACCTGCACGAATTCGGCGAAGGTCTGGGCCGAGTTCGCGTCCAAGATGCGAACGAGAATAAGATCGTCGTGGGTCTCGAAATGAATTTTGGCCAGACTCGCGTCCTCGATCATGTCGAGCAAAAAACCGACCGCGATCTCGTCCTGATAGGAAAATCCCTGCCTTGCGATCGGCCCACCTTGCTCCTTGGGTGGAGCCTTGTCGATCGACGGCCAAGTTTTCTGTTGCGGCGCCGCTGCCTCGGTTTCAGGCAAGGCACGTCAGCCGGATATGGAAACTCTGCACAGCGCCCCCTTAGCTCTGCATATATTATGCTTTGGACTGTAAACGTCGTTCAGTACATCTTACAAGGGTGCCGATGGCACAGACGGCCTGAAAGGTCGTAAAGATGGTGATTTTGAAGGTTTGCGAGCCGCTTAAATCAGTGCGCCATAATTCTGACGCCGCCCCCACTCTCCCATCGTAAGACTGACTCAGAAGTATGTATTTCTATAAGATGTTCACATCTTCCATTCTGTATTGTCATAAATCGCGTCATAATTTTTCGCCTCAATGCACTGAATGCCGATTCGTTCGAGAAAAAAATGTCGGCCTTTCTGCGTCAGATCATCGCCATTGTTAACATACACATACCAGGCCGGCTTCCGACGCCCCTCGAATTTCGCAAAGTAACGCGCCCGCTCGATAAGCAGCCAACGAAGAAAGACCTCATTTTCACGAAGACCAAGGCCGAAGATCAAAAGCGGCTTGTTGAATATGAGATGCACCCACGTGCGCCGCCCTGCCCAGCGAATGCGATCCTTAGCCTCGAATAGGCGCCCCTCGCCGCGGTGAAGCCAATCGCGTGTGCGTTGCACTGAACCCATATAGTGGGTTAGCCCGAGCCGGATGCTGCGAGCATAATTTGCCATTCCATTAATGTGCCAGATCCCAAACCCGTCGCAGGGATTATCGTGTAATTCCAATGCGTAACGACTGTCCCATGGATACCAATCGGTAAACCCCTTTACATTGGGTCGCATCAGGCGAGCATTCGCTGCTTCGCTGAGGACGTCGTCGAAGTTCGTCGTTAGAACGGGAACGGAATGCCGGATCGACCAGTCCACTATGGCTCGATGATGACGAAGCGGTCGCCAATCGCGCATCAGATTGCAGAACTCTTTAGCAATTTCGCCGCTGCGACTGCGCGCGTGGAGCTCAATAACATCGAATATTTCAGTCGCGGATGCTCCCGTCGGTATCTCGTCGAGAGCGACGCCGTTTCGACGCGCGAGCTCAAGTAGAAGGGTTTCCCACGAGTTTGCACGTTGCAGGCCATAGCGGTGAACCCCGTTGCCGAGCACCAGCGCTACGTCTTCGCGATTATCCCTCAGCAGGTTTGAAAACGACACGGCGATCCCCGATGCTAAATAATTCTCCAAGCTAAGCTATCAATGTCAGTTACGCGCAACACTCGCTTCTAAGCTGAGTGATCGCCATGGCCCCTGGATATCCCGGCGGTGACCAACATGCATGCCGCTAACACCCCCGTCCGAATGGCTTGGGGGTGGGAAATTTAGCCACCCCAAGTTCCCCATCCCTCCCGCCGACGGTTCTCCGCCACCGTGGTCGTTGTCAGCCGCTGATCGCCAGCGGCCCCCAGCAACCTCACGGAGGCCCGCCCCATGCGACCCGATATCGCCGCGATCCCGCCACGCTACCTGCGGACCAAGGAAGCCGCCGAGTTTCTCAGCCTGTCCGCCCGCACGCTCGAAAAGCACCGCACCTATGGGACCGGCCCCGCGTACCGCAAACTCGGCGGGCGTGTCGTATATTCGGTCGACGATCTCGAAACCTGGGCAGCGCGCGGCGCTGTTACCTCGACCTCCGATCCGCGCGGCTCCGTTCTGCCCGCGAAGCGTCAGGCGCTACCGACCGGCCAGATCGCCGGCCGATACGCACGCTGATCGGGGCCGGCCCCTTTCATGGTGGTGCAGCGTCGCGAGCCTTCGGAGCGTGGGCAGCTCGATCTGTTTCGCGCGCTGCCTGGCGACTTCGCGCCACGAGATGCGCAGGATCTCATGGCCTATCCCTTCTTCTCCCTCTCCAAATCGCACCGTATCGCGCCAATCGACTTCGCTGCGGGCGGCATCTCGATCCGCGTCGAGGCAGTTCCCGATCATGGCATGGCCACGATCTGGGATGCCGACATCCTGATCTGGGCCGCCAGCCAGATCGTCGAAGCCCGCGATACAGGTCTGCGAACCTCTCGTCTTATGGCGGCAACGCCATACGAAATCCTCACCTATGTCGGACGCGGCACGTCCATGCGCGATTATCAGCGTCTCAAAGCCGCATTGGACCGCCTGCAATCGACAACGATCTCGACCTCGATCCGTCAGCCTGCCGAGGGCCGGCGACACCGCTTTTCGTGGATCAACGAATGGCAGGAACGCACCGACCGATATGGGCGGCCAGACGGCATTGAACTGATCGTCCCCGACTGGTTCTACAAGGCCGTTCTCGACGACGCGCTCATCCTCACCATCGATCCGGCCTATTTCCATCTCACCGGCGGTCTTGACCGCTGGCTCTACCGCATCGTGCGCAAGCATGGCGGCCGCCAGCGCGACGGCTGGCGTTTCGAGCTACGCCACCTCCACCTCAAATCCGGCAGCCTGTCCCCGTTCAAACGCTTCGCGTTCGAGCTGCGCGACATCGTGCGGCGTCAGCCGCTGCCCGGCTATGTCCTGTCGCTTGAGGTGGAGATCGGCGGTCGCACGCTTCTCGCCTTTGAGCCGCTGACGGCCTGTGGAAAACCTGTGGATGGCCTCGTGCTATCGGGAACCCGGACTATCGTGCCATCGGGAACCCGAAGCTCGTGCTATCAGGAACCAAAATCGGGCCTAAGCTCTAGAAATCACGGCCAAAATCGCGCTCTTAACTTAGAGTCTAACCAAGAATCTAACTCTGAAGAACGCGCGCGCGATGTGGAAAACCTCATTCGCGCCGCCGCGAGGAACCTCCGCGCCACCGGCAAGACACCCGTTCTCGGCGCTCCCTCGGCCAAGGCAGGCCGGAAGGGAAGCGAGCCGCTCGCCACCGATCAGCTTCCGCTCTGTGACCGGCCTGGAGGCGCGCGATGATCGTGGCGTTCCTCAATCAGAAAGGCGGGGTCGGCAAGACGACGCTGGCGCTCAACCTCGCCGGCGAACTCGCCGGACGCGGGTTGCGTGTCACCCTGATCGATGCGGACCCGCAGGCTTCCGCGCTCGACTGGTCTGAGCAACGCAACCATGAAGGCCTGCCGCGCCTCTTCGGCGTCGTCGGCCTGGCGCGCGACACGCTCCATCGTGAAGCGCCCGAACTGGCCCGAGACGTCGATCATGTCGTCATAGACGGACCACCGCGCGTCGCCGGGCTCATGCGCTCCGCACTGCTCGCCGCCGATCTCGTGCTGATCCCCGTACAGCCGTCGCCGCTCGACGGCTGGGCCTCGGCCGAGATGCTGGCGCTGCTTTCGGAAGCGCGCATCTATCGCCCCGAGCTTGTCGCCCGCTTCGTCCTCAATCGCTGCGGCGCGCGCACCATCCTTGCGCGGGAGACGGCGGAGACCCTGGCCGATCACGACCCGCCGCTTCTTGTCGCCACCATCGGCCAGCGCATCGCATTCGCCACTGCGGCGCAGACCGGTCGCCTTGCCTTCGAACTCGACGACGCGACATCGGCCGCCCGCGAAATCGCGGCGCTCGCCGACGAACTCCTCAGTCTTCGTCTCGGCGGGAGCGCACCTTGAACGAGCGATCCACCCGTCGCGGTTTTGCCTCGCGGCCCGCCGATGCCGATCAATGGATCAAGGCGGCTGAAAGCACGCCGCGCGCACCCGACGCCACAGGGTTCACCGCCAGACTCACCATCGACGTGACGCCCGAGCTGCGTGGCCGGATCAAGATCACCGCCTTCGGCCGCGGCGTCACTGTCGCCGACATGCTGCGCGAGCTCCTCGCGCGCGAATTCTCACCGACCCAAGGAGACCCTTCATGATCGGCATGGCGGCTCCCCACTTGCGCGGCGGCCCGCTGCCGTCAGCGTTCTCCCACGACGATATGACCCATGTCGAACTGACATGGATCGAGAAGAAGATCGAATACTGGATCAGGTTCGGCCGCGAGGCGCACGAGCAGATCCTCGACCGCCGCCGGCGTGTCGTCTCCTTCCGGCCCAACACCGTCTTTGCCTTCATGCGATGGGCAGGCAACGACTTCGGCACCATCATCTCGCGCATCGACATCGTGCGAGCAATCGAACCGGGCGAGCCGCACCAGACGCTGCCCTTCGTACGGCCGGGCGGCGAAATCCTGCTCAAGATCGAGGGCTGGCCGAAGGTCGAAGACGTGCTCCGCCATATCGACGCCATTGAAGCCACCGGCATTGATGCTGACGCAGTTTCGCCGGACCACTGGCGGCACGTCCATAACCAGATGGCGGTCGGACAGCAGCCCCGCGCCTATACGCCAGAACAGCACCGCGCCTTCCTTCTACGCCGGAGGGCGGGGTCGTGACACGCACCGGACTCTTCTTCGCGGCGGCGCTCGCCACGATGGGCGTCGGCTGCCCGGCACTCACGCCGATGCCGACCAAGCTCATGTGGAACGCATCGGCCAGCGCGCCGATCGGCTTCTACACGATCGACTTCGACGGCCCGTTCGAAGCCACCGATCTCGTCGCCGTCGATGCGCCCGAGCCGCTTGCGACCTTCCTCGCGACACGCGGCTATCTGCCCAAGGGCGTACCGCTCCTCAAGCGCGTCCTCGGCGTCTCCGGGCAGACCGTTTGCCGCTCGAACCTCACTGTCACCGTCGATGGCGTCGAGGTCGGTGCGGCGTTGAAGCGCGATCGCATCGGACGCGATCTGCCTGTTTGGCAGGGCTGCCGCCGCATCCACACCGGCGAAGTCTTCCTCATGAACTGGGAGGTCCGCGACAGTCTCGACGGTCGCTACTTCGGCCTGACCTCCACCGACCAGATCATCGGCCGCGCGGTCCCGCTGTGGACCGACGAAGAAGGAAACGGCCGCTTCGAATGGCGCGCGCCGACGCGGTGAGCGCGCGACCAGCGGCGCTTGAACCGCCGCCGACCTCATCACCGCAACACAAACGACAGGAGTCCCGCATGACACAGATTGGAGAGTTCACGAAGCTGAAGACCGGCTATTCCGGGCGCATACGCACGCTCAGCTTCAACATAGACGTCGCCATCGTGACGGCAGAGACAAGCGAAACCGAGAACGCGCCGGACTACCGCGTTCACGCCGAGAGCGAGGAAGGCCCAGAGATCGGCGCGGGCTGGAAACGCTCCAGCGACAAGGCCGGCGACTTCGTCTCGATCCAGCTCGACGATCCTACATTCCCGCAGCCGATCCGCGCCAATCTCTTCCAGAACGGCGACGACAAGACCTCCTGGTCGCTGCACTGGTCGCGTCCGCGCGACCGCGCCGAGAAGGACTGACCGATGCCCGCTCGCCGTCCATCGACGAGCCATCGGAGTGCGCATGGGTGGCATCCCGCCGCCCGGCGCATGGCTCTCCTTCTCCTTTCCGCCCTGGCCCTCGCGACCGGCGCGACCGGCACGGCTCTCGCGCAGTCAGCACCGGCAGCACGCGCAGTCTCCCTCCATCCGCACGCAGCCTTCGTGGTCGAAGCCTCCCAGCGCTTCGGCATTCCCGAGCACTGGATCATCGCGGTCAAGCGCGCCGAAAGCGCGGGCGATGTGCGGGCGACATCGTCGGCCGGCGCACAGGGGCTGATGCAAGTCATGCCCGCCACATGGACCGAACTTCGTGCGCGCTATGGCTTCGGCCGCGATCCTTATGACCCGCGCGATAACATTCACGCGGGCACGGCTTACCTGCGCGAAATGTACGACCGCTACGGCAATATCCCGGCGATGCTGGCCGCCTACAATGCAGGTCCGGCGCGCTACGACGACTACCTTCAAAGGGGCCGCGCACTTCCGGCCGAAACGCGCGCTTACGTCGCGCTGCTCGCTCCGCAGCTTGGCGCGACGTCGCCATCGAGCGCTCCGTCCAATGTGCCGCCACCGCCACCCGATTGGCGCGAGGCACCTCTGTTCGTCGTGCTTTCCACCGCCGGTTCAGTCGCTTCACCGCCGGGCAACACGCATCCGGACGATAGCCGCGCCTCCGTCGCGGCGGGTTCGCCCGATGCCATCGACAGGTCGAATGCGCCCATCGTTGTCGCTCGGTCCGACCAGGGAGCGCCACAATGAGCCCCGCAAGCGCCTTTCGCGCTCTATCGTGGCCCAGCGCAACATGGAGAGCGCAAGGAAGGGAGGCAGGCAGAACAACCGTACGATGGCAGGATAAAAGGCCGCACATTGTGCGTCGGTCGGGCGGTTGTTTTTGCTCAGGTTTCCGGCGCGCTCCGCAGGTTGTCACGCGCTGGCGCAATGTGCGTGTAACGCCCAAGCGCCTGTATCAGGGCGGATTTTCGCACATTGCGGGCTCGCATCATGGCCGATGACCACGAGTTTCGCGTTCGGCCTGGGCGCGTCCGCTCGACACGCGCACAATCGGCCCGCCCCTTCATCGCGCAGGCGCTCGCCGCAGCAAAGAAGGCCGGCGGCGGCGTCTCACGCTCCGGGCGCATCGTCTCCGCCAGTCGCTCGCGCTTTGGCCGGGGCCAGCGCGCCAGCATCCAGGCGAACCGCCTGATCTCGGCGCGCACACGCGGCGCGGTCATCAAGGCCCGTGTCGTTCGGCATTCCGGCCGTACCGCGCCGCTCGGAACGCATCTCGACTATCTGCGCCGCGATGGTGTGACCCGGGATGGCGAGAAGGCGCGGCTATTCGGGCCGGGCACGGAGGAAGCGGATGGGCGCAGCTTCGCCCAGCGGTGTGAGGACGACCGCCATCATTTCCGCTTCATCGTCTCGCCGGACGACGCCGTGGAGATATCGGACCTGAAGTCCTTCACCCGCGATCTGGTCGGCCAGATGGAAAAGGATCTGGACACACGGCTCGATTGGGTCGCGGCCGATCACTGGAACACCGAGCATCCGCACGTCCACCTGATCGTCCGCGGTGTCCGCGACGACGGCCAGGACCTCGTGATTTCCCGTGATTATATCAAGGAGGGGATGCGCGACCGGGCGCGCGATCTCATCACCCAGGAACTGGGGCCGCGCACAGATCTCGACATCCGCCGCACTCTCGAACGCCAGCTCGAGGCGGAACGCTGGACGCAGCTCGACCGGCAACTTGTCCGCGACGCCGGCAAGTCCGGCATCATTGATGTCGCTCCGCACGCCGACCGCCAGCCCGACGAATTCCATACCCTGAAAGTCGGCCGGCTGCGCAGGCTGGAAGTCCTCGGCATCGCCGGACAGGTCGGTCCCGGACAATGGTTCATCAAACCCGAAGCCGAAACGGTCCTGCGTGAACTTGGCGAGCGCGGCGACATCATCAAACGGATGCACCGCGCGCTCACGGAACGCGGCATCGAACGCGGCTCGGCTAACTACGTCCTGGCCGGAGAAAGCCTCGACACCCCCGTCATCGGCCGCCTGGTCGCGCGCGGCCTCGACGACGAACTGAAGGGAACGGCCTATGCCGTGGTCGATGGCGTCGATGGCCGGACCCATCATATTCGCCTGCCGTATCTCGACGCGGCGGGCGACAGCGCGCCGGGTTCCATCGTCGAGCTGCGCACCTTCGAGGATGCGCGCGGCGAACGCCGCGCGGCGCTGGCTGTCCGCTCAGATCTCGATCTCCAGCATCAAGTGAACGCTAACGGCGCAACCTGGCTCGACCGACAATCCATCTCCCGTGAGCCCGTCGCCATGGCGGATGGCGGCTTCGGCGCCGAGATGCGGCAGGCGATGCGGCAACGCGCGGACCATCTGGTCGACGAAGGTCTCGCCGAGCGACAGGGCCGGCGCGTCATCTTCACCCGCAACCTGATCGATACGCTTCGCCGCCGCGAGGTCGATGCCGTGGCCGACAAACTGGCGAATGAAACCGGCCAACCGTTCAAGCCGGCCGGAAATGGCGAATACGTCGCCGGCACCTATCGTCAGCGCCTGACCCTCGCATCCGGCCGCTTCGCCATGATCGATGACGGTCTCGGCTTCCAGCTCGTGCCCTGGTCGCCCTCCCTCGAAAGCCAGCTTGGCAAGCACGTCTCCGGCGTCGCCCGTGGCGACGGCGGCGTCGATTGGAGTTTCGGCCGCAAGCGGGGGCTCGGCTTCTAATCACCTGACAAGAAAGGACCGCCGCAATGTCCGCGACCAAAATCCTCTGGGGGCAGATCACCGTCGTATTCCTGATCGTGCTGCTCACCACCTGGGCAGCAACGCAATATGTGGCATGGAGCCTCGGCTTCCAGACTCAGCTCGGCACGCCCTGGTTCGTCGTCATGGGCGTGCCGATCTACTATCCGCCGGCCGTCTTCTGGTGGTGGTATTTCTATGACGCCTACGCGCCGGAGATTTTCGCCAAGGGCGGAATGATCGCGGCGTCGGGCGGCTTCATCGCCGTCGCCGTCGCCATCGGCATGTCAGTCTGGCGCGCACGCGAAGCGAAGAACGCCGCGACCTATGGCTCCGCGCGCTGGGCTGAAAAGGAGGAAGTGAAGTCGGCGGGCTTGCTCAATCCCGATGGCGTCGTGCTCGGCCTCTATGACCGCGACTATCTGCGACATGACGGACCCGAGCATGTCCTGTGTTTCGCGCCGACGCGGTCGGGCAAGGGCGTCGGCCTGGTCGTGCCATCACTCCTGACTTGGCCGGGCTCGGCCATCGTCCACGACATCAAAGGAGAAAACTGGCAGCTCACCGCAGGCTTTCGCGCCCGGCATGGCCGTGTGCTGCTGTTCGATCCGACCAACCCGAAATCGTCAGCCTATAATCCGCTGCTCGAGGTACGGCGCGGAGAGTGGGAAGTCCGCGACGTCCAGAACATCGCCGACATCCTCGTCGATCCCGAAGGGTCGCTCGAAAAGCGAAACCACTGGGAAAAGACCAGTCACGCCCTACTGGTCGGCGCGATCCTGCACGTCCTCTATGCCGAGGACGACAAGACGCTCGCCGGTGTCGCCGCCTTCCTCTCCGATCCGAAACGCCCGATCGAGTCGACCCTCGACGCGATGATGAAGACCAGCCATCTCGGCGAAGCGGGACCGCACCCCGTCATCGCCAGCGCCGCGCGTGAGCTACTGAACAAATCCGACAACGAACGGTCCGGTGTGCTCAGCACCGCCATGTCGTTTCTCGGCCTTTACCGCGATCCTGTCGTCGCCGAGGTGACACGGCGCTGCGACTGGCGGATCAACGACATGGTGGGCGGCAAGCTTCCGACCACCCTCTACCTCGTCGTGCCGCCCTCCGACATCAACCGCACCAAGCCGCTCATCCGCCTGATCCTTAATCAGGTCGGTCGCCGCCTCACCGAGGACCTGCAAGCCAAAGCCGGGCGTCATCGGATGCTGCTCATGCTCGACGAATTTCCCGCGCTCGGCCGTCTCGATTTCTTCGAGAGCGCGCTGGCGTTCATGGCAGGCTACGGCCTCAAAAGCTTCCTGATCGCGCAGTCGTTGAACCAGATCGAGAAGGCTTATGGCCCCAACAACTCGATCCTCGACAACTGCCATGTCCGCGTTTCGTTCGCCACCAACGACGAACGTACCGCCAAGCGTGTCTCCGATGCCCTCGGTACGGCAACCGAGATGAAGGCGATGAAGAACTATGCCGGCCATCGGCTTTCGCCCTGGCTCGGCCACCTGATGGTGTCGCGCTCGGAGACCGCGCGCCAGCTCCTGACACCCGGCGAAATCATGCAACTGCCGCCGACCGACGAGATCGTCATGGTCGCCGGAACTCCGCCGATCCAAGCGAAGAAGGCGCGCTACTACGAGGATGTCCGTTTCAAGGAACGCATCCTGCCACCACCTGAACTGGCGCGGCCCGCCGAAGGCCGGCCGGACGACTGGAGCAGGCTGCCGATTCCGGCTCGCCCGGACACGAGCGACAGCGCCGACCCAACGGTCATTTCCGACGAGGAAGAAGATCCGACCGAGTCCGAGCGTCGCCATCAGCCTGAACTCAGCCGGGTGAAGCCCGTCGAGAAGATGGCGCCGATCGACAACGAATTCGAGTTCGGTCTGCCCGATGACACTGAGGATGACGCCGCACGCAATCAGCGCCTGACTCGCGTGATGGGCGGCGTTGCCCGCCAGGTCTCGCTCGATCCCAATGACGGCATGGAACTGTAGCACCATGACCAGCCGCAAGAAAAAAGCGCAAATCTCCGTCTATCTCGACCCCGACATCATGGCGATGCTCACCGACTATGCCGCGCGGCGCGAACAATCGCTCTCCCTGATAGCCGAGGCAGCCATCGCGTCCTTCCTGTCGCCGGACGATGCGCAGCGGCGCGAAGCCGTTGTCGCCAAACGCCTCGACCAGATCGACCGCCGCCTCACGCGCATGGAGCGCGACGTCGGAATCTCCGTCGAGACCATGGCCGTGTTCATCCGGTTCTGGCTCACCACGACGCCGGCACTGCCCGAGCCCGCCGCCCAGGCCGCGCGGGCCATGACCGGGAAGCGCTACGAGGCTTTTATCACGGCGCTCGGACGTCGATTGGCGCAAGGGCCGAAGCTCCGGCAGGAGATCGTCGAAGATGTCGGCGAATCGCCGACGGAAGAGGCGGCGCACGGTTGATGGTATCCGCTAGCGCCGGATCAAGAGCAGCGCCCCACCGCCGTTCTCCTGTATTTGCACGCCACGCTACTACAACGACCGATACTTGTTGAACCGGCCCGATTCCAGGCTCTTTTAATCACCCCGATCCGGGGACCGTCTGTTTTGCCCCGTCAGGAAGCGGGGCAGAAATGATCACGACCAGCCAGAAGCCGGAGGCGTTCGCGCGTGGCGCGCGGATGCTGCGCACGGCGCTCGGTTCGACCATCACCCATCTGCTCGAAGACCCTTCCGTCGTCGAGGTGATGTTGAACCCGGACGGTCGCCTGTGGGTCGATCGGCTGTCGGAGGGCCTTGCCGATACGGGAGAGCGGCTGTCCGCCGCCGATGCCGAACGCATCGTCCGCCTCGTCGCGCACCATGTCGGCGCCGAAGTCCACCCGCGCAGCCCCCGCGTCTCGGCCGAGCTGCCCGAGACCGGCGAGCGGTTCGAAGGCTTGTTGCCGCCCGTCGTCGCCGCGCCAGCCTTCGCCATCCGCAAGCCCGCCGTCGCGGTCTTCACGCTCGATGACTATGTGGCGGCCGGCATCATGAATGCCCACCAGGCCGCGACGCTGCGCGCCGCAGTCATCTCACGCGCCAACATTCTCGTCGCGGGTGGCACTTCGACCGGCAAGACCACGCTCACCAATGCGCTGCTCGCCGAGGTCGCGAAATCATCCGATCGCGTCGTCATCATCGAGGACACGCGCGAGCTGCAATGCGCCGCGCCCAACCTCGTCGCCATGCGAACCAAGGATGGCGTCGCGACGCTTTCCGAGTTGGTCCGATCCTCCCTGCGCCTGCGCCCCGACCGCATTCCCATCGGCGAGGTGCGCGGGGCGGAAGCGCTCGACCTCCTCAAAGCCTGGGGCACCGGCCATCCTGGCGGGATCGGGACGATCCATGCCGGCTCCGGCATCGGCGCACTGCGCCGCCTCGAACAACTCATTCAAGAGGCCGTCGTCACCGTCCCGCGCGCGCTGATCGCCGAGACCATCGACATCGTGGCCGTCCTTTCGGGCCGCGGCTCTGCGCGCCGGCTGGCCGAACTCGTCCGCGTCGAAGGGCTCGGCCCCGACGGGGACTACCGCGTCATCCCCGCAACTCCCGCCAGCACAGGAGACCCTACATGATCCACACCACCATGCGCGCTCGCCGCGCCATCACGGCGGCCGTCGCCTTTACCCATATCAACCTCGTCCTCGTCCCCGCCGCCCATGCCTCCGGCTCGTCCATGCCATGGGAAGCGCCGCTTCAGAAAATCCTGGAGTCGATCGAGGGGCCGGTCGCCAAGATCGTCGCCGTCATCATCATCATCGCCACCGGTCTGGCGTTGGCGTTCGGCGACACCTCGGGCGGCTTCCGCAAGCTGATCCAGATCGTCTTCGGCCTGTCGATCGCGTTTGCGGCCAGCTCGTTCTTCCTGTCGTTCTTCTCGTTTGGCGGCGGGGCGCTCGTCTGATGGCAACGAGCTTTGAGCAGCTCGACGCCGTGCCGGGTTTCACGATCCAGGTTCACCGGGCGCTAACCGAGCACATCCTGCTCGGCGGCGCACCGAGGAGCATTGCCATCCTGAATGGCACGCTGGCCGGGGCTGTGGGTCTCGGCCTGCGCCTTTGGCTCGTCGGCCTCGCCATCTGGGCCATCGGCCATTTCGCGGCGGTCTGGGCGGCGAAGCGCGATCCGCTCTTCGTGGAGGTCGGCCGCCGTCATCTGCGCATCCCCGCTCACCTGTCCGTCTGAGGAGGCGCATCGCGATGATGAACCTTGCCGAATATCGCCGCACCGCAACCCGTCTCTCGGACTATCTGCCCTGGGCCGCGCTCGTCGCCGAAGGCGTCGTCCTCAACAAGGACGGGAGTTTCCAGCGCACGGCACGCTTCCGTGGCCCTGATCTCGATTCCGCGGTCGCGGCCGAGCTGGTCGCCGTCGCCGGACGGCTCAATAACGCATTCCGCCGGCTCGGTTCGGGCTGGGCGATCTTCGTCGAGGCGCAGCGCCACGAAGCATCGACTTATCCGTCCAGCCTGTTTCCCGACGCCGCCGCGGCCCTCCTCGATGCCGAGCGCAAGGCCGATTTCGAGGAAGCCGGCGCGCACTACATCTCCGGCTACTACCTCACCGTCACCTATCTGCCGCCGGCCGAAGACGCCGCACGCACCGAGGCCTGGCTCTATGAAGGACGCGAGCGCGGCGGCATCAATCCGGGGGAAGTCCTCAACACCTTCATCGATCGTACCGATCGCGTGCTCGCGCTGCTCGACGGCTTCATGCCCGAATGCGCCTGGCTCGATAGCAGCGAGACGCTGACCTACCTTCATTCGACAATCTCGACCAAGCGGCACCGCGTCCGCGTGCCGGAAACTCCGATCTATCTCGATGCGCTGCTCGCCGATCAGCCGCTGACCGGTGGCCTCGAGCCGCGTCTCGGAACAGCGCATCTACGCATTCTCACCATCGTCGGCTTTCCGACCGCGACCACGCCCGGCATCCTCGACGATCTCAATCGTCTCGCTTTTCCCTATCGCTGGTCGACACGCGCGATCCTGCTCGACAAGACCGACGCGACCAAGCTGCTGACCAAGATCAGGCGGCAATGGTTCGCCAAGCGCAAATCGATCGCGGCGATCCTCAAGGAGGTAATGACCAACGAGGCATCCGCGCTGGTCGATACCGACGCTTCCAACAAGGCGGCCGATGCAGATCTCGCTCTTCAGGAACTCGGCGCCGACTTTGCCGGCCAGGCTTATGTGACCGCCACGGTCGCGGTCTGGGACGACGATCCACGCATCGCCGACGAGAAACTGCGGCTCGTCGAGAAGGTCATTCAAGGCCGTGACTTCACTGCCATGACCGAAACCATCAATGCCGTCGATGCCTGGTTGGGGTCATTGCCAGGGCACGTTTACGCCAATGTGCGCCAGCCCCCCATCTCGACGCTGAATCTTGCCCACATGATCCCGCTTTCGGCGGTGTGGGCGGGGCCGGAACGGGACGAGCATTTCGGGTCACCCCCCTTGCTGTTCGGCAAGACCGAGGGCTCTACCCCGTTCCGGTTTTCCCTCCATGTCGGCGACGTCGGCCATACCCTCGTCGTCGGCCCGACCGGCGCGGGCAAATCCGTGCTGCTCGCGGTCATGGCCTTGCAGTTCCGCCGCTACGCCAATTCGCAGGTCTTTGCCTTCGACTTCGGCGGCTCGATTCGCGCCGCCGTGCTCGCCATGGGCGGGGATTGGCATGATCTCGGCGGCGACCTCACCGATGGCGTGGAGTCCTCGGTCTCGCTGCAACCGCTCGCGCGCATTCACGAAACGCCGGAACGCGGCTGGGCGGCCGACTGGATCGGCGCGATCCCGATCCGCGAAGGCATCGCCATCACGCCGGATGTGAAAGAGCATCTCTGGACGGCGCTCACCTCACTTGCTTCGGCTCCGGTCGAGGAGCGCACCATCACCGGCCTCACGGTGTTGCTGCAATCGAACGACCTGAAGCAGGCGCTACGGCCTTATTGCGTCGGCGGCGCCTATGGCCGGCTGCTTGATGCGGAAACCGAACATCTCGGCGCGGCATCGGTGCAGGCGTTCGAGATCGAAGGGCTGGTCGGAACCGGCGCGGCGCCTGCCGTGCTCTCCTATCTCTTCCATCGCATCGGCGACCGCCTCGACGGGCGGCCGACCCTGCTCATCATCGACGAGGGCTGGCTCGCGCTCGATGATGATGCGTTCTCCGGGCAATTGCGCGAGTGGCTGAAGACCCTGCGCAAGAAGAACGCCAGCGTCATCTTTGCCACGCAGTCGCTGTCGGACATCGACAACAGCGGCATCGCCCCCGCCATCATCGAGAGCTGTCCGACGCGATTGCTGCTGCCGAACGAACGCGCGATCGAGCCGCAGATCACCGCGATCTATCGGCGCTTCGGGCTCAACGACCGCCAGATCGAGATACTCGCCCGCGCCACGCCCAAGCGGGATTATTACTGCCAATCGCGGCGCGGCAATCGCCTGTTCGAGCTGGGCCTGTCCGAAGTCGGTCTCGCCCTCGCGGCCGCCTCCTCCAAAACCGACCAGTCCGAGATCGCGCGCACCGTCGCCGAAAATGGCCGCGAAGGCTTCCTCGCCGCCTGGCTGCGTCTGCGCGGCGCCGAGTGGGCTGCGGATCTCCTCCCCGACCTCACAAACCTCATCCCCCAGCCTGAGAAGGAGTAACGACCATGACGACCCAACGCTCACGTTCGCGCGTGCTTTCGTTCGCGGCAGTCATCCTGGCGATGCCGCTCGCCGTGTCGCCCATACTGACCGCGCCAGCGCACGCGCAATTCGGCTTCGGCGGTATCGTCTATGACCCTACCAACTACGCCCAGAACGTCCTGACGGCGGCGCGTTCCCTCGAGCAGATCAACAACCAGATCCGCTCGCTTCAGAACGAGGCGCAGAGCCTCATCAACCAGGCCAAGAATCTGGCGAGCCTGCCCTATTCCTCGCTCCAGCAGATTCAGCAGAACGTCCAACGGACCCAGCAACTCCTCAGCCAAGCACAGAACATCGCCTTCGACGTCCAGAGCGTCGATCGCATGTTCCAGCAACAATATGGCAGCGTCTCGCTCTCCACGACCGATGCCAAGCTCGTCACCGACGCCCGCTCGCGCTGGCAGAACACCGTGGGCGGCTTGCAGGACGCCATGCGGGTGCAGGCCGGTGTCGTCGGCAATATCGACAGCAACCGCACGCAGATGTCCAACCTCGTCAGCCAGAGCCAGGGTGCCCAAGGCGCATTGCAGGCGACCCAGGCCGGCAACCAACTTCTCGCGCTTCAATCTCAGCAGCTTTCCGATCTAGTTGCGCTGATCTCCGCCAATGGCCGCTCCGAGGCGCTCACCGAGGCCGAACGTGCCGCTGCCGCCGACCAAGGCCGGGAACAGCGCCGCCGCTTCCTGACGCCTGGTTCGGGCTACCAGCCCGGCAATGCGCAGATGTTCGGCAACGGCAACTGAGAGCACAGCCATGGACGGCAAGATGCTGGCCCGGTTGGGCGCCGTCGTCTTCATCGCCGTCGCCATCACGGCGACGGCGATCGAGATGACCCGGAAGGAAGCGCCTCCGGAGATGGGACACGCCCGCACTGTCGAACCCGCGCGCGACCCGCTGCGCGAAGAGCAGCGCCGGTGCCAGCAGCTTGGCCAGGCAGCGGCGAGCGATACCGACTGCATGCGTGTCTGGGCGGAGAGCCGTGATCGCTTCCTTGGCCACCCTCCGGCACCTGCCGTCCCGACACCAGAAGGACGGTGAACCATGGGCGGCGCAGGCGTCATCGACAACTTCCTCGGGGTCTTCACCTCCTACATCAACAGCGGCTTCGGACTGCTCGGCGGCGAGGTCGCGTTCATCGCCACGACGCTGATCGTCATCGATGTGACGCTTGCCGCCCTGTTCTGGAGCTGGGGCGCGGAAGACGACATCATCGCCCGGCTCGTGAAGAAGACGCTCTTCGTCGGCGTCTTCGCCTATCTCATCGGCAACTGGAACAACCTCGCCAAGATCGTCTTCGACTCGTTCGCGGGATTGGGCCTCAAAGCTTCGGGCACCAGCTTTACCGCACAGGATCTGATGCGTCCCGGCAAAGTGGCGCAGACCGGGCTCGACGCCGCGCGCCCCTTGCTCGAATCCATCTCCGACCTGATGGGTTGGATCGCGTTCTTCGAGAACTTCATCCAGATCGCCTGCCTGCTCTTCGCCTGGGCGTTGGTGCTGCTCGCCTTCTTCATCCTGGCGATCCAGCTCTTCGTTACCCTGATCGAATTCAAGCTGACGACGCTGGCGGGCTTCGTCCTCATCCCTTTCGGCCTTTTCGGCAAGACCGCTTTCATGGCTGAGCGTGTCCTCGGCAATGTCGTCTCGTCCGGCATCAAGGTCCTCGTTCTCGCCGTCATTATCGGCATCGGCTCGACGTTGTTCAGCCAGTTCACGCCCGGCTTCGGCGGTGCAACGCCCACGATCGACGACGCCATGGCGATTGTCCTCGCCGCGCTATCGCTGCTCGGTCTCGGCATCTTCGGTCCCGGCATGGCTGCCGGTCTGGTCAGCGGCGGACCGCAACTCGGCGCCGGTGCGGCTGTCGGCACCGGGCTTGCCGTCGGTGGGGCTGCGCTCGCAGCTGGTGGCGCGGCAGGCCTTGCCATGAAGGGAGGAGCGGCTGCGATGTCCGGCGGTGCTGCCGCCGTGCGGGGTGGAGCGGCTGCCGCAGGCGGAGCCGCCGCTGCCTACAGCGTCGGCTCGCTCGGCCAGTCCGGAGCCGCTGGCGTCGCCTCTGGTCTCGGCGGCGTCGCCCGCGCGACCGGAGCGGCCACAGTGTCACCCCTGAAGCGCGCGACGGCGCGCGCCGCCGAAGTCGTCAAGTCCAGCTTCTCGGAAGGTGCCAAGGCCGGTTTCGGCGCGACGGGCGGCTCCTCGACGATGGGCACGATCTCTGCCTCGGGGACTGCTGGCGACGCTGCGGCTGCGTCCAGCGACGGGCCACCCGATTGGGCCAAGCGCATGAAGCGCGGCCAGTCCCTCAGCCACGGAGCCACCCTCGCAGCCCATGCCGTCCGTTCCGGTGACGGCCATGGCGGCGGCTCCTCCGTCAACCTCTCCGAAAGTGACCGCTCATGAACCTCTTCAAACGGCCCTCCGCTCACTATGGGAAATCGCCCGAACCCGAAACGCCCTATCAGAAGGCCGCCCAGGTCTGGGACGAACGGATCGGTTCGGCCCGCGTACAGGCCAGAAACTGGCGCATCATGGCCTTCGGCTCGCTGTTCCTGTCGGCCGGTTTCGCCGCCGCACTGGTCTGGCAGTCGGCGCGCGGCACTGTCGTCCCCTGGGTCGTGCAGGTCGATCGTCTCGGCCAGGCGCAATCGGTGGCACCGGCGACGGCCGATTACCGGCCGACCGATCCGCAGGTGGCCTGGCATCTCGCCCGCTTCATCGAGCAGGTCAGAAGCATCCCCGCCGATCCGATCATCGTGCGGCAGAACTGGCTGCGCGCCTATGAATGGACCACCGACCGCGGCGCAGGCGCGCTGAACGACTATGCCCGCACCAACGACCCCTTCACCAAGGTCGGCAAACAGCAGATCGCCGTCGAAGTATCGAGCGTCATCCGTGCCTCCCAGGATTCCTTCCGCGTCGCCTGGACGGAGAAGCGTTACGAGAACGGCCAGCTCGCCGGGACCGAACGCTGGACCGCGATTCTCACCATCGTCATCCAGACGCCGCGTGACGCCGAACGGCTGCGCGCCAATCCACTCGGGATCTACGTCAACGCCATCAACTGGTCGCGGGAGATGTCCCAATGAGCGCGTCTCATCGGAGGCCCGCCTCTCCGGCTTTGCGTAAATCCGCTTTGGCGATGGTGTTGCTTTCCGCCACCATGCTGGCGGGATGCGCGACGTTCAAGCCGCCGACCATCAGCTACGACAGCGACGTGCCGCCTCTGCCGGCAGTGCCAGCGCCAGTCACCGAACAACCGCCGCGGCCGCTGCATACGCCGCCCGCCTGGACACCCGCGCATGGCGGAACCGCTGCGAACACGCCAAGCGGCCGCGTCGAGAATGCCAACGCCGCTGCACGCGTCGAACCGCGACGCGAGGGCTACTACAATGCGATCCAGATCTATCCGTGGAGCGAAGGCGCGCTCTATCAGGTCTATGCCGCGCCTGGGCAGATCACCAACATCGCGCTCGAACCCGGCGAAAGCCTGACCGGTGCTGGCCCGATCGCCGCTGGCGACACCGCCCGCTGGATCATCGGCGACACCGAGAGCGGATCCGGCCTCTCGCGCCGCGTCCACATCCTCGTCAAGCCGACGCGCCCCGACATAACCACGAACCTCGCCATCACGACCGACCGCCGCATCTACATGCTCGAACTCAGGGCAGAAGCGAAACCGTACATGCCAGCCGTGGCATGGGCCTATCCCGTGTCCCCGGCATCGCAGCGCGTCAGAATCCCGGCGACACCGATCATTCCCGCAGCCGCCGCACGTCACTATCGATACGGCATCACCGGCGACACACCGCCCTGGCGGCCGGTCTCCGTTTATGACGACGGCCGGCGGGTCTATGTCGAGTTTCCGCGCGGCATCGTCCAGGGCGAAATGCCGCCCATCTTCGTCCTCGGCGCCGACGGCGTACCCCAGCTCGTCAACAGCCGCATCTACCAGAACATCCTGATCGTGGACCGCATCTTCGGCGCCGCCGAGTTGCGTCTCGGCGGCGGCAACCGCCAGCAAACCGTCAGGATCGTGCGAACCGATGGGAAGCCTGCATCATGAGTGATACCGACAACGACACCCCCGAACCACGGCAGCCATCGGCGCCTTTTGTCGATTCAACATCGCCCATGCGCCTGCGCGCCGAGTCTCCGCGCGTCACGCGGCTATCGCGCAAGGTGCTCGCTGGCGCGGCCGCCGTTGCCCTTGTCGGCATCGGCGGTTCCCTCATCTACGCGCTCCAGACCCGCGATCCAGGCAAGAGCGGCGATGAACTCTATTCGACCGATAATCGCGCCACGGCCGATGGCCTGGCCGGCTTGCCGCGCGATTATACCGGGCCCGTGCTTGGTCCGGCGCTGCCGGGAGATCTCGGCCGACCGATTGTCAGTGCGCAGAACCAGGGCCAGCCTGTCGTACCGCCCGCCATGGCAAGCCCGCAGGTCGATCCCGAAGAGCAACGCCGTCTCGCCGAGCTGGAAGCGGCGCGCACCAGCCAGGTGTTCTTCCAGGCAGGTCCAGTCTCAACGTCGGCGCCAATCGGAATGAACACGCCCGGACTTTCTGGCCTTGGAACAGGCGGGCAACCGGGCGCCCAGACAGCTCAGGACCGCCAGCTCGCCTTCCTCAACGCTCCCGTCGACCGCCGCACCATTGCCGCCGATCGCGTCATGGCGCCGGCGTCGCCCTATGTCCTCCAGGCGGGCGCGATCATCTCGGCCGCGATCATCACCGGCATCCGCTCGGACCTGCCGGGGCAGATCACCGCCCAGGTCACGGAAAATATCTACGACAGCCCGACCGGGCGCATCCTCGTCGTTCCGCAAGGAACGCGCATCATTGGCGAATACAGCAACGACGTCGGCTTCGGACAGCGTCGTATCCTCTTGGTGTGGAGCCGCCTCATATTCCCCAACGGACGCTCGATCGTGCTCGAACGTCAACCCGGTGCAGACATGCAGGGCTATGCTGGTATCGAGGATGGCGTCGATTACCACTGGTGGGATCTCGCCAAGGCCGCCGGCCTCTCGACGCTCCTCTCGGTCGGGGCCGAACTCGCCGTCGACGACCAGGACCGGCTTTTGCGCGCAATCCGCGACGGCGGACAGGACACCATCAATGACGCAGGCCAGCAGATCATTCGGCGTCAGCTCAACGTCCCGCCAACGCTGACAATTCGGCCTGGCTTCCCCGTCCGCGTGATCGTCACCCGCGATCTCGTCCTCGAACCCTACGGAGGCTGACATGACGAAATTGAAGCTCGGTCCAATCATGGAGGAAAAGCCGGTCAAGGCTACGCTGGAGCTACCGGCATCGCTCCACCGCGATCTCACCGCCTACGCCGAAGTGCTGGGACGGCAGACAGGCCAGTCCGTTCGCGATCCCACCCAACTGATCGTACCGATGCTGGAGCGCTTCATCGCAACCGACCGCGGGTTCGCCAAGGCCCGCCGAGCGAAACCTATCGGCGATGCTGGTTCATAGTTCCGCGCCCTCGCGGCGCGCCAACACCTTCGCCATGCTGACGAAGCGCCTGAGCGCCGGATTATCGTTCTTCGGCGACCACACGCCGCTAAAGGGAAGAACCTCGCCGACGATCGGCCTGTAGCAGATGCCCGGCACATGAGCTGCTGTCGTCGCCTCGCTCGTGACCGTGAGCCCGCTGCCGATCGCGACAAGCGTCAACAGATTATCGCGCCCGACAAACTGTGATTGAATTTTCGGATGGTGGCCGAGATCAGCGACGCGCTGCACCAGATAGTCGTGGATTTCCTGGCCCGGAGGTGCGTCGCTGACGATGAACGGCTCATGCGCGAGGTCATGCCAATTCACCTCCTCTTTCTGAGCAAGTGCGTGGGATTCAGGCAGCACCACGAAAACACGCTCTGACCAGAGATAGTCCGTCTCGCATCGTGGCCAGTCCAAGGTCCCCGTCAGAAAGGCGATGTCCAGCCGGAACTGCCTGATCGCTGCGACATGCTCTGCGGGGTTGCCGTCGGCGATCTCGATATGGACGCCAGGATGCTCCTCGGCAAAGCCACGCAGCAGATCGGGAAGAAAGCCGGACGCAAGTGAGGTGAAAATCCCTACGCGCAGATGGCCTTCCTTGGCGCGGCCCACCGCGTCTACGATCTCGGCGCCTTCGTTGACGTAGCGAAGGACCTTTCGCGCCTTCGACAACAGCCGCTGCCCTGCGACGGTCAGGCACACGCCGCCGCTATGGCGGTGAAACAACGCTGACCCGAGCCCGTCTTCCATGTCGCGTATCCGGCGACTGATCGTGGACTCCTGCACACCGAGCGCTGCACCCGCCTTCCGAAAGCTTCCATGCTCGAAAGCTGCAACGAAATATCGCAGATGTCGAAAATTCATACTTGCACCTGGAAATCGTCCGGGGAGCCCCCTTATCCCGAATGCTTGACAGAGACGCTGCGAGGCTTGCCAAAGCGATTTCCCAGCGTGGCGACAAAGTTCGTCGGCGTTCCCCGGCCACACCGGGGAACGCCGACCAGCTATCACTCTACGGATTTCTCTATGAATCCAAGTGTATTAGCATTCTCGACCAGCGTCCGAACCTTGGCGCGATCGAGGCCGTCAGGCACTTCGGCGACAATCTCGAGGCGGATCTTTACCTGGCTGCCCGGCAACGTAGTGAGCTGCTCGACGATCGCTTCGACGATCTGATGGATGTCTCGGGCCGGACGCTCCGGCGAGATCATCACGGCGCCGGAGAAACGCGTCGGCTTCTTTTCCGGCGGAGGCGCAGTCGGCCCACCGTCCGTGGGTACTCCATCCGGCGGTAGCGTGCTGTCGCCAGGTCCTGGAGGTGTGTCACCCGTTCCCGGCTGTGCCGGCGCCGGACGGTGCATCTCAGCCACCTCGGGCCTTACGATGACACTGTCGCTGTCGATCACGACTACGGCGTTTGCCGCCCGTTCAATCGCCAGCCCCAGATAAGTGTCGGACTTCTCGTCCCACCGCTCGGCATAGGCGAACGGGCCGGGCAACATACCGCCCACGGCCGCCTGCACGGCCTTGACCAGAACGTCCTGTCCTTTCAGGCGTGGCAGATAGATGTAGCGGTTGAGGTATTCCCGCAGATCCTTCAGCGACAGTCGCGGCTTGTCGTTCCAGATGTATTTCTGGAGATCGCGGTCGAGGCGCGACGGCCCCAACTCGACCAGCAAGCCCTCTTCGGCCACCAACTTCTTGCTGGCCCGAGCCAGCAGCCCGTCCTGCGCCGGAATCTTGCCCGACACCCACTCCCAATCGGCTTGCGCACTCTCCTGGGCGGGATAATGCAGATAGCACCATGCCTCTTTCAGGCGCGTCTTCGTCGTCTCGTTCGCTTCGGCCAGCTTCGCCTTGGCCAGCGCGCTGTCGCTCTGGGTGAGGTTCAGCCGCTCCGTGTCGCGCACGATCTCGCCCCAGGCTAGGGACGCACGAACGGCGTCTTTCAGGTGATCGAGCTGGCGGGTTTCTGCGGCGATGAACACCAGCATGTTGCGATAGACGCGCGGCGTGCTGCCGCGTTGCGTGAGGATGTCTTTCGCCTCGACCAGCGCTTCCGAACCATCGCGCCCGTTATGCGGATGTTTGACGCCCAACACGACGGCGCGGACACCGCCCGCTTCATCGGGGACTTCGGCCGATGACGCCGGCGCAACCTGCACGGCATCGAAATGGCCGCGATCCGTGAGACCATTCACATATTTTCCGAGTTCCGCGTCGATCGTCACATCGACCAGCGCCGCCTCGATCTGCGCCGCCTTATCCGCCGCGATGCGGTTGAGGCTGGCCGACATCGAGTACCAATACCGGCCAAGATCGGCGTGCATAAACTTGGCCTGGTTGGTCAGCCGGCGCAGCGCATCGCCGAAGATCGCTGGACGTTCGCCGGGCTGCACGACGCCGAGATTGATCTGCTTATCGTCGAGGCCGGTGTTCTGCTGTTGGTGCGTGGGCGCAGTCCCCATGAAGATCGCGCGGGCGACACGTCGGGTCGCCGAGTATCGGTTCAGATTGGGCGCCGATTGGTCGATCTTATACGGCGTGGACGCCGTGCCATCGACATCGCCGGCAATGATCGATTGCCAGCTCACGTCGAGATAATGCAGCAATTCCGGCTCTACGCGCGGGGAACTTACGGCCACACTACCCGGCATGATCATCACCGACGGATCGCCATTCATCCAAAGCTCGTGGATGGCCTGCGCCATCAACCGCAGCACACCGCGCGTGCGCTGAAATTTCTCAAGCGATCCCCAGGTCGTATAGAGCTGGTCGAATAGCTCTGGATGGATCGGATAGGCCTTCTCCAGCTTGCGCCTGTAGTCCTCATCCGCGCAGCCCTGCGGGAAGTCGTTCGTGTTCTCGCGATACAGCTTCGCGAACTGCTTCAGCGTGTTGTCACGATGATGGAACTTGTCGCCGGGAATGTCCTTGAACAGCCGCCGCCGCACAATTTCGTAGCTCTCTTCCTGGCTCGCCGGGCGCCATGACGATTCGACCCGGCTGAACGTCTGCTTGAGACGCGCCAACGCCTCCTGACCACCTTCGCCGCCAACTTCGATCTGCGACGCCGGCAAGGAGGCGACCAGCAGAGTGCCGGGGCTGGCCTTGACCGCCTCGGTCAGCGACTGAACGAAGGACAGGTTCGCATCGAACGATCCCGACGGCAGTCCTTCTACCTTGTAGATCTGCCGCAGATAGGCGACCCATTCGTCGATCAGGATCAGGCAAGGCGCATACTTGTTGAAGATCGTTTCGAGTAGGTGGGAGCCCGGTGCGATACCATTGGCATCATTCTCTGCAACCATGTCGAAGGCTTCTGCGCCGCCGAGTTGCCACGCCAGTTCGCCCCATGTGGTACGGATCTTTTGGCCGCTGTTGGTATTGAGGACGTCCTGAGGTCCCCGCGACGTACCGACAAGCACCGCACGGTTGATGGCCTTGGGCACGCTCAGCCCGTTCTCGTCGAGCAAGCGATCTAGTCCAGACAAGTCCTGTACCGGTGTTCCGCCCGCCATGTGATAGAGGGCAAGCATCGAGTGAGTCTTGCCGCCACCAAAATTAGTTTGCAGTTCGACCACCGGATCGCCGCCGTTGCCGGCAAGCCGCTTGGCAGCGCCAACCAGAAGCGTGCTCAATCCCTCCGTCAGATAGGTACGGCTGAAAAACTGGCCGGGATCGCGATATTCGGCCGGCGCACTACCCGAATGAACCTTCGCAAGGTCCGCCGCGAACTCGGCCTGCTGGAATTCGCCGGTCGCAACGTCCGGATGCGGCTCGACCACTTCGCGCCACGGGAGCAATCCCGCCACGGTTTCGACCGAAATATCCAGCCGCTGGGTTTTCCGGCGCTCTTCGTTGCGCTGAAGCTCGGTGAACTTGGTGCGAAGGATCGTATCGCGCATCTTCGAGAGTTGCTCGGCAACCTCGCCGGCGCTGATCGACTCCATCAGCCGCCGCATCGTGTCCAACGCCCGCTCGGCGTCATCGTAGGTGAAGGTCTCGTTATGCGAGAGCTTGTTGCGGACATCGAGCAGCTCCGAAACATAGGAGCGTTCGGGATGCCCAAGCACCGAGGTAAAGGCATCCTTCCAGAACGCCATCATGGTCTTAAGCAAGCCCTGCTGATCCCAGCCGACCTCTCCTGCCGAATTGGGCTTGAGACCCTGCACTCGCTGCACGACCTCGATCTGCCAATGCCCCTTGACGGAGGTCTCCAGCCTCTTCTCGACGAATGGAATGAGCGCCGCAGGAAGCAGCTCCATTCCTTCGAAAACATATTGGCGCGTACTTTTTGCCACGTCCCGTTCCCCCTTAAATATCCAGCCGGATCTGACGATCCCCGCTTGTGTCGTGGATGGCCGCCGCAGCCTTCGTTAGCTCGGTCCAATCGGCGATTAGAGCGTTGTAGGCTGTGGCCTCCTTCGCATCCTTCCGCTTGTTGGCGCTGATGTCGTAGAGGCAATAGGCGAGATCCTTCACGGCTTCGGCTTGGGTGATGATCTTCTTCAGCAGGATGGCGGTGTCGTGAGAGATGCCATCCTTCTCATGCTGACGGACTAGATGTTGAAGGCACTCCCACACCGTGAGGTGGCTATCGACGTCTGAATCCCAATCGTCATCGAGCTCGTCTCGCGAAAGGATACGGACTTTGCCGGCAGCACTTTCCACGATCCCGGCGTGCTTGACACTCTCGACAGAGATACCGCGCGCGGTGGCGATGCTGTTGGCTGTGCCGTAATCACCCTTACTCATGCCGTTCTGCTCGAACCAGGTGATGGCAAAACGGGTGTCAGCGTCGAACTCACCCTGGATGCCGCCGAGATACTCGTCGAGCTCACGGTTGATAAGCTGGAGCGCAGTCTTCACGCTCATCGGGCTGTCGTCAGATTCGAGGACGGCGTTGTAGCGCGAAAACACACCCATGCCGGGACCGATGGCTGATTGCGGCATGTCGGCAGGCGCAATGTTAGCCATTTGCAATTTCGCAATTGCAGCAGGCAATTCACGCTTTAGCGCTCGTATAAACTCTGCCCGACTAACACTGATAGCATTCTCGTCCCTCTTCCTACAGACTAGGACTACAGAACTGGCAAGCGCATTGCTCCCAATCCCTCTAATCCTAGAACTTTGCTCAGATCGCACCGGCCAAGTCGCGCTTATATACATACCTGCGTCGATTATCGCCTGGATGAATGTTGCCCATCCGGTAGAGCTTATGCCCTCTTTCTCGATCTCGCTCTGTTTGAAGGCATAATATATTGTGATCGGGTATTCGGCACTCGCCTGTCGCGCCATGCTCCGCATGGCTTTCGTCATACCATCTAGGAAGAACTGCTCAGCAGCTTTGCCGCTACCGTGTCGAGCCGGCGTGGCTACCAGCTCCTCTGATTTTGGCGTCTGGATAAAAGAGAATAGTTCAGGGTATACATCATTGATGCTTCTTTTGAGCCAAACATAGAAAAAATCTGAAAGATCAGCATATCCTATATTGTCGTAATACGGCGGATCGGTCGATATTACCGCATCTGATCCGTAAACAACCGACTGAGCGTCATGTTGCCAGGCTATACCGGGAACGTTTGTTATCAAGCGAGACAAGCATGTCGCTTGATATTCTGTCGCCGGAGCAAATCCCCCAACAACGTCCGCAAGAATATTCGCCTCAGCGAAATCCCATACCATAGGTATAGCTTGTCGGCCAAAAAGGTTCATTGGCTTTTCGTTACTTGGGCTCCATCGCACTAAGGAGTTATTGAAATCTGCCGCCCTATCGATCCCAAATGACAAATATATACTAACTGCTTCAGCATAGGCCTTAGCCCCTGCGCCACCATCTCGTAACGAAGAACCACTATCATCCATTCCCGCAGCGAGAGCGGTGGCCTCTATCTCACCGCGAGCATGCTTTATGATCTCGCCCAATGTATTTAGCGCGACAATCTGCCTTTGAGTAAATAAATCACTCCATTTTGACATACCATAATTGCCCACGCGGAATCCAAGCCCTTGCTGGAAGAACTCGTCTTCAGGCTTCCATTCCGAAACTTGCGAAAACGCGACATCCTCATGATGTTGCGAAGGGGGGAGATATACGCGACCACCTTTTCCATCAGCGACGATCGCCATAAGCGTTTGGCCTATTTCGCCCTTAAGTCCGCATTCTTTAATGTATTCTGGGGTGATTGCAGTTTCCGAAATAGGACAAACAAAATTTGCCCTTCCGACCTTCGTTCCTTCCTTCGCCCTATCGAGTTCTGCCTTCGTGCCGCCCTTGCGAATCCGGTATTGGATCGTCTTCGTCGCCTTATCGATTTCGAGAGAGATCCAGCACTCTTTTGCCTTCTTCGTACTGAGGACGAAATTTGAAGCTATCGGTACTCGCACGTTGGAGAAGGCGGGATCGGGGCTCGGTACCGTTCGCGCCCATATCCACGCAATTACGGTCGCCTTCTTGCCTCCAAGTTCTTGGGGCAAGTCGACCTTCGGATACAGTTGGCCGATGCGCTCGACGGCACGCTGTCGAACCAACTCACCGTAATATGTGACGTCCTCGGCCAAGCCTTCGGCATGGCGGTAATGATTTCGGTCACTGGGGCCGGGATGGATGGGCTTCAATCCTCGAAATCTCGGCGGTATTTCGATCATAGCCTTTCCGATCATGACAGCGACAGGATTTAGATCGCTGCCATATGCGGGAAGACCAAGTCTTTGCGCTTCCGATGCTATCGAAAATCCGCCAGAGAAAGGATCATAAACCGACGGAAGGCTGCCATTACAACTTTTTAGTATTTCAGCTCTTGCCTCACGAAACAGTTCTTCATCGTGGCTATTTTTCCAGTTGGATAGTCTCTCTATAATATGGAACAATCGATTTCGTTCGACCTGTTGCGCCTCTTCCGTTGGAAACTGAGAAGGATCGCTCGAGGGATCGTCAACGAGCTGCGCAAACAGGAATGAGCGACACGCCACATGAGGGCGCCGTGCCCACCAATGATGAATTCCCCGCGGGTGTGGACCTATCCCCGGCATCTTCTCATAGGAGGATCCCGCACTAATCGCCTCCAGAGGGATCGCGACCTCAATCAATTTCTTCTTGGTGTTATTCGTTGAGGTCATAAACAAGCCTGTACGTTGCGGGGTGAATAGTCAGCTCGCCGTCATCGCGCAGTGCGCGTAGGCGGACCCCCGTCATCTCGACGGGATCACCCTCGGGGTTGTTGAGAATAAATGAGTAGACGTCCGGCTTCTGGTCAAGCAGCCCCCAGACGTCGGCCTCAAGCTGGAGCGGTTCATGCTCCAGGCAATGGTCCTTGGGGTAGTAGTGACGCAGGATCTCGCCGCCTGCCGAGCGGCGCTCCCACGGAAAACGCGTGCCGTTACCGCGGCCGATCCAGCTCCCGTCCGCATGGAAGAAGCGATCCTCGCCGTCAGCCTTGTAGCCCTGGGCCAACGCAAAGCGCGCCATGACACTCGGGCGTGGGGGCTTCTGCACGGTGCGATGCTTGGTCGCCACCTCCGTTTCGATCAGCTCGCGATCCGGCTCCCCGGCCGGCGAGGCGGGTTCAGGCTGGTTTGCGGGCTCATCGTCCTCCGCCGGGTGGAGATCATCCGCATCAACCGGCTCGGCATCATCGTGAGCGTCTTCGGCAACCTGGTCGACGTCCTCGTCATCGCCGGGTTCGGCAGCGGGCTGTATCTCGGCAATCGGTAGGGCGACGATGAGCTCAGGGCCGAGTGTGAAATTCTCCTCGAGATATTCCCGGATGTCCTCGGGCGACCGCTCGAACGCATAGGCCAGCGCCGCGCGAATATCGGCGCTCAGGCTCCTGCCGATCTCCTCCGGCACCCGCTTGGCGAGCTTGGCCTTGGATAGCGGGATGACGAACAGCTTGTGGTCGAGCCACAGGATGTCGGTAAACCGGGGCGTGCCGGCCGGCACGCCGTCAAGGTACGGGATGACCTCCAGCTTGGGGCTCTGGACCCAGCTCGTCGCCGCGATCGCATCCGCCAACGTCCGCACACGCTCGGTCTCGGCGGCATCGGCCAACTCGATCCGTCCCAGCTGCGTTCCGAACGCCGTTAACCAGGCGCGGCGATTATCCATGCCGTCCAGCAGCGACGGCTGATTGAAGCGTTCCTCAACGAGTTCCGACAAGGCCGGCAACACCGAGAATGGCGGCGCTTGCACGGTCTCCCCCGACAGTCGCTGAAAATCGGCAGTCTTGCGCTTGACCCATTCGTGCAGATGGCTCCACCGGAACAGCGTCTGCATGCTCAGGCCATAGGCCAGCGTCTCAACCGGTGCCCACTCACCCACCAGATTCACCCAGTGCCCGCACTCTTCCCATATCCGGGTCGGGTATCGGACCAGAAGAGTGCGAACCCGCCGGGCGTCGTCGGCCGACAGCGCTTTCCCCGAGGCCAGAGTGTCCAACCATTGCAGCGCCAGATCCGCCGATGGTCGATCGGCGACACCGATACGATGCCACAGGCTGAGGTCGAGCACGGACGTGCGCATGACGGCGGCGCCGGGAACATCCTCCTCGTCACCTGCCAGGAAGACTCCACCGGATGTCGCCCACGTGCCGTCATGGGCGAGGATCAGCTTCTCGGTCTTGAAGGCGTTCTTGATGTTCTGCGCATCAGCGGTCGAGCAACCGTCGAGCATCTGATCCAGGCGGCGATACCACTTCTCGACCTCATGCGCTGGCGCCTTGTCGGACTTCGCCAGGGCACGCAGCCGGTCGAGCAGACGTCCGGGACCGCTCGGCGTACTGCGGACGCCGAGAAGATCGAGCAGCGGGCGCGTTGTTTCCCGGTCGAGCAGCCCATGCACAAAGGGCTCGACGTCGATCAGGGCTTCCGTCTCGGGGGTCCTGCGTACAAGATCCGCCGGGAGCTGGATCATGTTGCGCGTGTCTGGAAGGCAAGGCTTGGCCCGCAGCTTCAGCAGCCAGTCCGTCAGCAACCGTTCCGATGTGACCGATCGCGTGGAACCCGTGGTCGCCACCTGTGAAAGGCGAGCGCCGACACCGCGCGACCAATAAGTATCACGTTGATCCAGAATCTTGCCGACGATCTTCGCCCAGATACCCGCGTCAGTCTTCGACAGCCCCTCCCAATGCCGCCAATAGTCCGAAGGAAAGTCCCAGTCCTCGATGACGAACTGGCTGGTGACATAAGGATAATAGAGCGCACTGCGCGCACCGCGCGCTTGCGCCTCCGATGTGAGTTGCGGCCGCCCGTAGAGACTCTGGCGCTTCTGAACCAGCGGGGCCATCGTCTGGAGCCCCGAACGGCCAGACGCCACCCAGCGCAGCCAATCCTCCCGTGTGCAGGATTTGAAGCTCGCCACATAGTCGCCGTGCAGGAGCTGCGTCTTCCGGACGGACTCAGGCAGCAGCTCCTCCAGCGCCCCATTCTCGTCGAACAGCACTCCCTTGCCGATCGACCGAAGCGTTCGATCAGCGCAGGCGTACCGGAAAGCGTCACCGATCGTGACGCCCAGCTTGGCCGCGATCTGGGCAATCTGAATACACTCGGCGAGTTTCGGCTGGCCGGAGGTGAAATAGTCGGCAGCGACACGCTCGATCACGGCATTGACGTCGCTCGTCCCATCGAGGCCGATCTCTTCCAGCACCGCGAAAGCCGCCTCGACCGTGTCGTTGCGGCTTTCCCCGTCCCCCTTGTCGCGGCGCTGCTCGGCGAGAAACCGGGTCCAGTTCTGGTTGAGGACGATCAGGTGGCCGGCGAGAAACTCCCAATCCTCTTCAGACTGAAGCAGCTTCTTCTCGCCGAGCCGCACGATCTCCGACGCCCCATAGAGCACGTCTTTGCCCTGCACAGGCACGATCCGCAGGGCGTCGGCGTCATGACATTGCCAGCCCGTCACTTCGGGCGCGATATAGGCCCATAGGTTCAACAGGTGTCGCCAGGTCGCAGGCCGAGGCAGGTGATTGCTACGCAGGCGCTCAAGTAAATCGGTCTTCGAGAACTCCTCGACCAAACCCCAGTGAACGAGCTTGGTCCGGTTCTTGGCCGATACATGTTGGCACAGCGCCGACCGGGATTTGTCGTCGAGCAAGGCCATAGCCTGATCAGCCGGCCAGATGTCGAATATCTGCCGCGGAACAGTGATCGCGGCTTTGATGCTGACGAGTTGCCCATCTTCGGTCAGCAGCATCGATCGGCCATCGATCGCCGCATCAAACGCCAGTTCGACGATCGCACCACACGATCCTTCAAGCGTGGACGCCTCACGATCAACATCAGGCAACAAGCCATAGGCATCCGAGCGATCCCGCGGGCTGGCCTTGGTCTGCTCCAGCCACTCAATCATCGCACTGGCGGCGAGTTCGCCGGCCCGGTTCAACAGCCAGCGATTGGTCGGCGAGGTCTCCGGATCCTTGATCTTGAGACGCGCCGGGTCCTGGATGAAGGGGGCGTTGCAGGCGAAAGGTAGCGCAGTTTCCACGCCGGTCGGCAGCACGACATAGAGCCGGCCCTTGGCGCCGAGCACAATCTCCACCCGGCAGGGCGGGAAATCACCGCTATCCTCGGCCCCCAACATCCGCTCGTTGCGGATCTCGTCGAGCGCCTCGGCAGGAAAGGCTTCCTCGTCCGACCGCACGAGGAGGAAGGGATCGTTCGCCTTCTCGTCCAAAGCCATCCATTCGCTCTCGGCGATGGGGCCAGGTCCGAGACTCTGCCAATGCACCTCGCTGTCGCCGATCAGAAGGCGACGGATTTTCTTGAAGAACAGCAGCGACACCGGGCTCTTCAGCCACTCGTCGAGGTTCTTCTCGACTTCGCGGCGTAGCAGCGGGCCTGCAATTGCCACCTCGACGCGCGTGGTTCCCGACGTCAGGGAACGACTATCAATCCAGTGCGGCTGCGTGAACCGCGCGCGCTCGAAGGCGACAGCCAGCGTCGGCGTGAACAGCTCGACCCGATCGCCCAAGCTGAATGTGCTCTTAAAGCCGATCCCTCGGAAGCCGATCGTGTGCAGCGCGCGCTTGTTGGAGTAGCCGAAGCGGCAGATCGATGCAAAGTGGGCCTCGATGAAGTCCTCGCCATTGTGCTCGAACACGAAGCGGTCGTTCTCGATCGATACCCGCGCCTCGCTAGCACCGGCGTCGTCAGCATTCTGGAGCAGCTCAGACAGAATATGGCGTGGGCTCTGCACCTGCTTGAAGAGCTGATGCCACGGCCCTGCAAGCTCCGGGTCCGCCTCAAGCTGGTCCCAGCGTTTGGTGGCGCGTTCCTGGATGGGCTGGAAATAGCCAGGAGGATCGGCGAGGATCGCTTCGATCTGGCGGCCAGCGCTCATAGCGGCAACTCCAGCGTCGAAGGCGTGGCGACCATTTCGGGTCCGCGCGGCGGGGCTGTCTTACGCCAGCCGCCCTTTACGGTCTGGATAGCAGAGATCGGCAAACGTCGCCCGGCCGGCAGTTCGTGCAGATCGCAAACGTGCCAGAACACCGCCCAGTGGCCCTGATTGTCGGACGTATATTGGCCCGTCGTCGGCGGGCGATGCATCATTCCCTTTGAATGCTTACCGTTTCCGCTTTCCTCGCAGCCCACATACCAACCCAGCCAGGACACGACAAAACTGAGCTTGGCCGGCACGTCCTCGCGCGATGGATAGATCAAGACCGGCATGCGAACGCCGCCGCGCATTTCATCGACCTTGCGAAACAGCTCCCACTTCCGCGAGCCAAAGGCGACGAACCCGGCCTTGTGCGCGATGTCTTCGCCGGACTGAAGATGCTCCAGCGGCACCGGAGCGAGAATGGCAAAATCCTTCATCTCCATCACGCGCCCCTCCCTTGCGATCCGCACCGCATGAGACTGACGCGATAGCGATAGGCTGCAATTTCCTCGACCACGACGCGGTCCCCCGCTCGGGCGCAATACAATCGATAGAAAGCGCCGATCCAGCCACGGGCGCGGAAAAACTTCTTCTGGCCGTCGAGGTCGGTCTGGACCGGGTCCGTGCCGCCCCACTCGATCGTTAGATCGCGCTTCGCCCGCGTCGCCTTGTTTGACCCGCCAATGGCGTCGGCCGGGAAGCGGTCGAAGAAAGAACGGAGGTAGATGTGGTTGTTCGCGATGTTTCCGTCGGTGATCTCCACCTCGCCGATCACGCGCCCGGTCGTCGTCTGCAAGGTTGTCATGCCCCGTGACGCCGGAGGTCGCACGGTCTGGGCGGTCGCGGTTGATGGCATCGTCTTCACCGGATCGATTACGTCCGGCTTGGCGTCATCCCACTCAATGTCGACATGCAGCTTGCGACCGCGCTGGGAGACATCGACCTTCACCGTATCGGCGCTGCCGAACCGATCCTGCCGCGAAGCGCCAACCAAAGGCATCGCCACTTCCGGCTCGCCCATCGCGCCCCCGGCTCCGAGCTGGCTCGCGATACCATCGACGGCCGCATCGTCCAGTTCGACCCAGGTCACGGCGCCGCTCTTGTGCCGGTAAGCAACCGGTCGGTCGAGGCGGCGCACATCGGCCAGCTTCCAGGGCGTATTCCATTTCGCGACTTCGCCCGAACGGATCATATGCTCCGGAATACGGTGATGTTCGAACGTGGCGATCATCTCTTCTGGCGATAGCAGCGCGCCGGCCTCGATCAGTCTTGCCACGCCATAGACCGCCCCCGTGCCTTTGCGGATCAGTCCGAACCAACCGCGATGAGAAGCGCCGGTCGAGCGCATTTCCCAGTCCTTGGTCCCGCCAAGGATATAGCCAATCCAGGGATCGGCGATGATCAGACCCTTGGTGATCCTCATCGCGGCGCCTCCGCGCGCTCGAGCAGGCGCGGCAGATGAAATTGAATTGCCGTCTCGAGAAAGGACGGCTCGCGCTCGACAAGAGGGCCACGCACATAGCGCGGCTCATGGGCGAAACCGCTGGCGACAGAGACGATCGCCAGAATGAACTTCTCCGGCTCGTGCAGCGAGGTGATGACCTCCTGCCGTGTGATCATCACGCTGTCGGCACCGTCGATGCGCCCCTTGACCTCGATGAAGCGTAGGTGCCCCGACTTCGGATCGTGCGAGGCGATGTCGTAGCCGACCTTCTGGGCCGATACGTCGACCGGCGCGTTCCCCAGTGCACGCTCGGCCGCCATGACGGCCTCCATCGCGGCAAGCTCGATCACTCTGCGTGCAGCGGGGTCTTCCGCAAAATGGTTCGGGACGCTTGGCGATTGACGCTCTTCGAGCAGGCCGCGCGGGATGACAACCATGCCACCACGGACACGCGGTGGCTGCGATGAGATGAAGCGCTCGCGCTCAAGCTGGTCCATTCGGCGCTTCTGCCGTTCGGCAAGGTCTTCGGCGCGGCGCTGGGCATTCTGCC
This sequence comes from Hyphomicrobiales bacterium, assembly GCA_900473175.1. Taxonomy (GTDB): domain Bacteria; phylum Pseudomonadota; class Alphaproteobacteria; order Rhizobiales; family Rhizobiaceae; genus Phyllobacterium. Next base: position 179,184 of record UCKM01000005.1, read on the forward strand.
AGTTCACCCGCGTCTTCTTGCCAGCCCGCTCCTCTTCCTTCAGCTCGAAGGCGCGCGAGTCCCAGTAGTTGATCTCCTTCTTGAGCCGCGCGCGAACTTCCTGCTCGACCTTTTCGATCTCGGGCAGGCGCCGCGCCTTGACCTCGGCGACATGACCCTGGGCAAGCTCGACTGTAGCGAACCGAATGGCTGCTTTTTCCAGTTCTGAGGTGAGCCAGCTCTCGTCCAGGAGGTCGCGCACGCTGGCAACCTCCTCCGTCGTCGCGGGCCGGAGATTCAAGTGCGGCGCAATGCCTGCATTGACGGTGTTACCAGTCCTGTCGAGGGCCGCGAACTGGAGCCGTTGCGATATTACGTGCGGCTTACCGGCGCTGGTAACACGACCGTCCTGGACAGTGTGCTCCAGTAGGAAGATCGCCGACAGCGCGTCGCCGGCATCAGTGTCATCCACCAGGATCGCACCCTGCCGCATGATCTGCTCGTACTGCTCGCGGATCATGCTGATCACGGCCTCGAGCAGCGGATGGCCAGGGCAGACGAAGGCTGCGACGGGCTGCTGGTTGATCTTGTCCTTCTCGAAGCAGATCCGCTCATACTGCGTCTGAATCGGCGCACCGGTCCCGATCTGACGATCCCGCTCGCGAATACGCACCGGGACGTGTGTGATCTCCCAGCGTCCTTCCTCGCGGCGCTTGATCCGGCCACCCAGATGCTGAAACGCCTCGACAAAGAAGCTCTGGATGTGGTGCGGCTGAAGGCGCTGCGCCTCGGCGCGCTCCATTTCAAGCCGCAATTCCTCGACCCTGGCCTCGGGCATGGTGTCGTTGGTCAACGCGCGGCGCCGCAGCAGTTCGAGCAGGTTCGCCTGGTCGACCGCGCCATCGACCTGCTGGAAGAGACGCGCCTTGACCTCTTCCCTCTCGCCATACTGTATCGCCTCGAACAGCAGATCCTTGAGCGCCACGCCGTCGAAGAGTTCGCCGAGCACGTCATAGACACGACCGCCCAACGCCTCGCGCGCTGCCTCCAGCTTTTCAAGAAGCCGGGCATAAACCTCGCCCTCGCGAGTATCGGCAGCGACAAGATTCCACAGATGGCAAACCTCAGTCTGACCAATGCGGTGGATGCGGCCGAACCGCTGTTCGATCTTGTTCGGGTTCCACGGCAGGTCGTAGTTGACCATGAGGTGGCCACGCTGAAGGTTCACGCCTTCACCGGCCGCATCATTGGCGATGAGGACAAGCATGTCCTTGTCCTGCATGAAGCGCTCGACGACCTTGCGTCGCTCCTCGCGTGACACGCCGCCGTGGATCACCTCTACGGCCTCAGGATTGCCAAGCCGCGACCGCACCTTGTCGAGCAGGTAGTGGAGCGTGTCCTTGGGTTCGGTAAAGATGATCAGCTTGCGTCGATTGCCGGCAGCATCGATCATGAGATCGTCGTCGAGAATACGATTGAGCTGAGTCCACTTCGTATCGACGCCGGAGCGAAGTACACCGAGCGCCATCGCCTCCAGGCCCTTCAGCGTCTCGACTTCGAGGGCGAGTTGTTCGACCGTCTCGGCCGTCGTCGCGCCCGTCGAGATCAGATCCTCAAGCTCGTCGATCTCATCCTGACCATATTCCTCGATGTTGCGCAGCATGTCGGCGTTGACTACCGATTCACCCATACCGGCCCGACGGCCTTTCGCGGCAAGGCGTGCCTCACCCAGCTCATTCTCCAGCCGCTCGCGGCGCCGCTTGAGTGACTGGTAGATGGCGGCCGGGGACGAGGCGAGGCGCCGCTGGAGAATCTGCAAGGCGAAGCCGACATTGTTGCGCTTCTTCCCGTCACCCTCGGCGAACCGCTGCACGCGGTTCATCTCGGTGCGCACATATTCAGTGACGGCGGTGTAGAGCGCAGCCTCCCCTTCCGAGAGCTGATATTTGACGGTGCGCGCGCGCCGCTCGGGGAAGAGTGGCCGGCCATCGAATCTCAGCAGTTCCTCTTTCGTCAGCCGCCGCATCATGTCTGCGGTGTCGGCGTAGTGGACGCCATCGCGGAACCGGCCTTCGAACCGATCTCCATCGAGCAGCGCCATGAAAAGCTGGAAATCCTCTTCCTTGCCATTGTGCGGCGTCGCCGACATCAAAAGCAGGTGCCGACATACTTGGCCGAGCTTCTGACCGACCTGATAGCGGCGGGTATATTTGACCTCGCCACCGAAATAGGTCGCTGACATGCGATGAGCTTCGTCGCAGATGATCAGGTCCCATTCGCGGGCACTCATGAGCTTCTCTTGAAGCTCCTCATTGCGCGCGAGCACATCGAGACGGACGATCAGCCGATCCCGGTCGCTGAACGGATTGCCCGACCGCGAGTTCTCGATCATGTCGCGAGAGAGGATATCGAATTCGAGATTGAACTTCTGGCCGAGTTCGTCCTGCCATTGCTCGACCAGACTACCCGGCGCGACGACGAGACAACGCTCAAGATCGCTACGCGCGATCAGCTCCTTCATCAGCAGGCCGGCCATGATCGTCTTGCCCGCGCCGGGATCATCGGCAAGGAGGAAGCGCAGCGGCTGGCGCGGCAGCATTTCGCCATAGACAGCAGAAATCTGGTGCGGCAGCGGCTCAACTAGACTCGTGTGAACCGCCAGATACGGATCGAAATAATGCGCCAGCTTGATACGGTTGGCTTCCGTCACCAGACGCAGCAGCGCGCCATCGGCGTCGAACGACCAGGGCCGCCCGTTCTGCTCGATCTCAAGACGGTGTTCGTCATCGCGATAAAGAACAGCCTCGGCCACCGCGCCATTGTGATCGCGGAAAACGACATTGATCGCCTGGTCGCCGATCCAGTCCACCGAGATGACATGCACGGGCTGCGCGGAGGCCACCCCCCGCACAGACGCGCCGTTCTTTACATCTTCAAGCCGTGCCCCCATCAGTCAGCGCCCCCCGATTCATTCATAGATGAAGCCCCGATTTCTGTAGCGCGGCCTCCGTTTCCTTACGGTTTATCGTAACGATATGCTGCGTATGGGCGCTCTGCTTTGAGGCATCGCCAAGAAGCCCGAGGCGCTTCAAGACATAGAAGAGCATTGCGTAGCGTACCGAAAGCACGCTCTTGCCATGGTCCAGCCCATAATCCTTGGCGACGACTTTCTGTTGGCTCGCCGTAAGAGCCGGATGCGGCCCGACGATAACGTCGAAATAGTTATTCCAGAGCCAGTCCCGTTCGCCAGTCTCGCCAGGCTCCCCATTCGCGCCGACGTCGAGGATGCGCGGCAGCAGGAAATCCTTGAACTTGTATTCCAAGTGGCAATAGGCCCGCGCGTGCCAGCGGAAACCATCGTAACCGAAGGCGTGCGGCGTAATCCGTCGCCAGGTAGGTTCGGGCCGCAACTTGTTCATCGACTGGTAGAAGACGTCGATGGATACGCCCTCGCGGCAGGCATCAAGAATCTTCCGCAGAACCTTAATGTCGATGTCCCGCCTGGGGGTCAGCGCCACATCAGCGCTGGGAAGCGCCGCAATCCACGAGTCGTTCGCGGACACAGCCCCCTCGGCTACCGAGCGAAGCTGCGACAGATAGATGTACGGGTCCGGCTCCAGAAACCGCAGCACGAATTTTTCGGCAGCGACGTAGCGCTTGGCGCGGGGGTCATACTCCACGTTTCCGGGCGCACGCTCCTGATAGAGCGTCAAATCCTTGGAAGCCTGCGGCACCGACACACCAAACGCCTCGACAAGATCAGCCCGGTTGATCGAGCCCTCCCAAAACAGCCGAAACTCGATGAATTCGAGTCGGCGCCCCACCCCCCACTTCAGCGCCGTCGCGGCTTCTGCCATGTACCCTGCCTCGCCTAATGAGGATAAAAACTATATGGACAACTCGCCATAGTCCGTGTAATTATTATCCTCATTAGGGGGTTCCGTCAATGGTCGATCTGTCACAGTCAGCGAGGCAAAGAATGCCGCGGCACGGCTTTTTGGATCGGATCGATGGCGCGGCGCACAGCCCCAAGCAGAACCCGGAAGGAGGGCGGCCATGACCATCGCACATCGATCCACCTTGGTCGTTCACGGCCGCCTCGCCATGCGGGAGAGCCGCCTTGCGGCGGGCCGTGCCGGCCAGCACGGCCTCCAGATCATGTCCTTCGAGCAAGCCGCCGTCCGGCTGGCCGGCGGTTTTGTTCGCCCGATCGATGAAGAGAGTCTGCGCGCCGCCATCCAGGCGGCGCTGTCCGCCACGCCGATGGGCGAACTGGAGAGCATCAAGACGCTGCCCGGCATGATCGATGCGGCGGCCGACACGCTGCACAAGGCCTGGCGCGCGGGCATAGACCTTGCCGCACGCGCGGCCGATGACCATCCCCGTCTCGCCGCCATCGCACGCCTGGAGGCGGCCGTCCTCGACCGGCTTCCGGCCGGCATGCTGCGGCCTCTCGACATCGCCGCCGCCGCCACTGAGCGTCTCGCCCATGCGCCAGCGGTCCTTGGTCCGATGGAGATCGTCGGGCTCACCGAACTCTCGCCTTGCTGGCGGCCGCTACTTCAGGCGCTCACCACCCATGTCCCCGTGCAGTGGACGGCCGGCCCGAGGAGCGTTCCCGCGTGGCTGGACGGCACGGACGTCGCGATCTCGCGCGCACCGGCGCAAGCGCCGGAGATCAACGCCGCCAGCGCGGCGACGGCCTATCACGAAGCCATCGAGGCGATGCGCTGGGCGCGAAGCCTGCTCGCGTCGGGCGTCACCCCGTCGGAGATCGCCATCGCGACCGCCTCGCCCGCCGACTATGACGATCACTTCCTGGCTCTGCGCGCCGACGCCAACATCGACCTGCACTTCGTCCACGGCGTTCGCACCGTCACCACCCGCGACGGTCAGGCCGCCGCGGCGCTGGCCGACATCGTGGTCCGCGGCTTGTCGCAATCGCGGTTGCGGCGGCTCGCAACGCTCTGCCGGGACTGTGGACATTTCGAGTCGCTGCCCGAAGGCTGGCTGCGTGTCCTGCCGACCGATGCGCCGCTCTCGACGCCGGGCGCCTGGAACCGCCTGCTGGCCCGGTTGGCGGCGGACGACTGGCCCGATGGCGCCGACCATACCCCGGCTTTGCGCGTGGCGATCGAGACGCTGTCGAAAGGGCCAGAGGCCGCCGGCGAGATAGGAGAAGCCTTCCTCAAGGGCCGAGCCCTCGCGATCTGGCGCAAAGCGCTGCTCGCCGGCCCCGGCGCCTCGGTCGATGCGACGCTCGAGACCCTGAAGCAGGACGACGGACTGGAAGCCTGCGTCTGCGTCGCCTGGATGCCGGCCAGCGCGCTGGCGGCGTCGCCCCGCCGCTTCGTGCGGCTGCTTGGCCTCAATTCGTCCCGCTGGCCGCGCGGGATCGCCGAAGATCGGCTGATCCCGGACCATATCATCGCGACCCCGGTGCTCGACCCGTTGCCAGTCAATCTCGCCGACCGGCGCGACTTCGAGACGATCCTCGCCACGACGGGCGATACCGTTGTCCTCTCGCGCGCGCGGCGTGACAGCGACGGACGTCTCTTGGGACGCAGCCCTCTGCTCGCCGGACATGGTGACGAGACCTATCTGCGCCGCAACGCGACGCCAGCGCACGCCTTCAGCGAAACCGACCGCCTGATGGCCCGGCCCCAGGAATTCGCCGCCGATCCGCAAGCCGTCAGCGCGCAAGGCTGCTGGCGCGACTGGCGACAGGTTGAGATCACGTCCCACGATGGCCTCGTGCGGGCGGACCATCCGCTCGTCCTCGCCATCCTCGGCCGGACCCAGTCCGCCAGCTCGCTGCGCCGACTGTTGCGCAATCCGCTCAGCTTCGTGTGGATCTATGCTTTTGGATGGCGTGAACCGCAGAGCAGCGCCGAACCGCTCGTGCTCGACGCGCTCGGGATCGGCGATCTTGTCCACCTGGTTCTCGACCAAGCCCTGCGCGACCTCGAAACCGGTGTCGGTCTTGCGGCCGCCGACGCGCCGACCATCGAAGCCGCAGTGGCGCGGGCCGCGCAAGTCATCGCCGCCGACTGGGAGAGCGAGCGCCCGGTTCCGCCGGCGGTCATCTGGGGGCGGACCCTCGACGACGCCCGCGTGCTGGCCAGCCGAGCTCTGTCCTATGGCGATGGCCTTCTGCCAGGCGCGCGTTCCTACGGCGAGGTTCCCTTCGGCGGCTCGCAGCCGAAATCCGACGCGCAGACGCCTTGGGATACGAGCACCCCAGTCACGATTCCCGACACTGGCTTCAACATCGCCGGCTATATCGACCGGCTCGACATCGCAGGAGACGGCAAACGCGCCCTCGTGCGCGACTATAAGACCGGACGCCCGCCGCGCGGCGACATCCGACTGAACGGCGGACGCGAGCTTCAGCGCTGCCTCTATGCGTTCGCGGTCAAGGCGCTGCTCGGCGATGACGTCGCGATCAGCGCCTCGCTGCTCTATCCACGCGATCCCGTCGATCTTCAACTCGACGAACCCGAAGCGGTGCTCGTGGAGATCACCGGCTATCTGCGCGCGGCAAGGGCGAGTCTCGCCAGCGGCGCGGCCCTGCCTGGGCCGGATACCGGAGGCGACTACGACGACCTCGCCTTCGCCCTGCCGGCCAACGCCAGCGCCACCTATTGCAAACGCAAGATGCCGGCCGCCACGGAGCGGCTCGGCGAAGTTACTCAGGTCTGGGAGGCGGAATGATGAGCAACGTGTCCAAAGTGCTGAAGGACGACGGCGCGCGCCGCCATGCGATCAGCCTTCATGATCGCTCCATCCTCGTCGAGGCGGGCGCGGGTTCGGGCAAGACCGCCGTCATGGCTGGGCGCATCGCCGCCATGCTCGCCGAAGGCGTCGCGCCGCGTTCCATCGCCGCCGTCACCTTCACCGAACTGGCCTCAAGTGAATTGCTCTCGCGTGTCCGCGAATTCGTCGCCGATCTCTCGGCCGGCGTGATCGCGACCGAGCTGCGCGTGGCGCTGCCCGATGGCCTGTCTGAGGTCCATCGCCGCAATCTCACCGCCGCCAGCGCCGAGATCGACGAAATCACCTGCTCGACCATCCACGGGTTTTGCCAGCGGCTGATCAAGCCCTATCCGGCAGAGGCCGACATCGACCCCGGCGCCGGCGTGATGGATCGCAACCAGGCCGATCTGACCTTCCTCGAGATTGTCGATGGTTGGTTGCGCGAGCGGCTGTCCGGGGGCCAAGGCGGCATCCTGGCCGAGATGGTGCTGCATAGCCCCGGCGAGACGGTGGCGCTGATCCACAAGATCGCGGAAAACCTGCGCCGCCGCCCCACGCTGGCGGCCCCGACCGTCTCTCCACTTGACGGCCACCTGACAGCGTTCCGGCAGGCTGCGGCGGATTTTGTCGGCTTCATGGATGGCACGGCGGTGGCTGAGCCGGAAACGGTGACGATCGTCGAGCGGCTGGCGGAAATGGCCGCAGACCTGGCGACGGCTCCCGATCCGGCGACGCCCGCGGGCCTCGTCCAGCTCCTGACCTCGCGGCCCCACCCAGACCTTTGCACCAAATCCGGAGCCTTCGCTTCCTATCGCAAGAAGGGAAAATGGGCCGCCTCCGCCAAGCAGGCCGGTCTTTCCAAGGTCGACGGCGATCGGCTGAACGACGCGGCCGAGATCCACTACGCCGCCTGCCGCGATGCCTGGACCGCACTTGTGCAGGCCGCCGCCGGCCATGCCCTCGCAGCGCTGATCGACGAGGCGCATCCCATCCTGCAACGCTATCGCGACCACAAGCGCGCCAGCGCCCAGCTCGATTTCGACGATCTGATTTTCGCCGCGCGCGCCTTGCTGCGCGACCACGATGCCGTCCGCCAGGCGCTGGGAGAGCGTTTCGCCCATGTCCTCGTTGATGAGTTCCAGGACACAGATCCCCTGCAAACCGAGATTTTCTGGCGTCTGTGCGGCGAGCCGGTCGATGGCGATGACGACTGGACGCGGTTCCAAATCCGGCCGGGCGCGCTCTTCCTGGTCGGCGACCCCAAACAGGCGATCTATCGCTTCCGAGGCGCCGATGTCGGCGCCTATGTCCAGGCGCGTGACGCCTTCCGCGCCCAGGACGCCGACAGCCTCCTGTCGATCTCGACCAATTTCCGCTCCTGCGCCTCGATCCTCACCTTCGTCAACGAGCGTTTCGAGGCCGTGCTCTCGGCCGATGGACAGCCGGGGTTCACCGCGCTCGACCCGTTCCACGATGACCGGGGCGGCGTTTGCGTAGCCGCCCTCGACATCGCGGTGGCTGACGAAACCGGCAAGGCCAGCGCCGAACAGCAACGCGACGCTGAAGCCGACGCCATCGCCGAGCTTTGCGCCCGGCTGATTGAAAGCCACCCCATCATCGACCGACGCAGCGGCACGGAGCGCCCTTGCCAACCGGGCGACATCGCCTTGCTGGCGCCGACCGGCGCGGAACTGTGGCGCTACGAGGAAGCTCTGGAGCGGCGCGGCATTCCCGTGGCGACCCAGGCCGGCAAGGGGCTGTTCCGCCGCCAGGAAGTCCAGGACCTGATCGCTCTGACCCGCGTCCTGGCCGATCGCCGCGACACGCTCGCGCTCGGCGCGTTGCTGCGCGGGCCTCTGGTCGGCCTGTCCGAAGAAGAGCTGCTCGACATCATCTGGGGGCTTCCCCGCTCGGAAGATCAGCCTGACCGGATTCCACGCCTGGATCTCGGCATCGACCCTGCCGTCATCACGCACCCGCTCGCGCGCGAGGTCATCGAACGGCTGCAATCGCTCTCCCGGCGCGGCAACAGCACGACCCCGCACGAATTGCTTTCACAGGCGGTGGACGTGATGCGCGTCCGTCCGCTTCTCCTCGAACGGCATCGCGGCCAGGCCGAGCGCGCGCTCGCCAACGTCGATCTCTATCTCAGCTTGTCGACCGGCTACGCCGTGCGCGGTCTGCGCGCCTTTGCCGAGGCCATGGCGACGGCGTGGTCCGACGAGGCCCGCGCCGTCGAGGGGCGCCCCGATGCACAGGAGGAAGCGGTCGCGCTCTTCACCATGCACGCGGCCAAGGGGCTGGAATGGCCGATCGTCATTCCGGTCAACACCATGACCGGCGTGATGGCGCCCGAAAGCGCCGTCCTCGATCGCCAGACCGAGACCTTCTATTGCCCGGTCCTGGGCATCCCGCCCGAAGGCTATGACGACGCGCGCCAGGCGGAAAAGGAAGAGCTGGACCGCGAACGCATCCGGCTCTGGTATGTCGCGGCCACCCGCGCCCGCGAGCTTCTTGTCCTCCCCCGTCTCAACACCACGCCGTCGAAATCGGCATGGATCGGTCTCGTCGATCTATCGCTCGCCGAACTACCCGGTCTGGATGTCTCGCATCTGCCCGCCGGTCTCACGGCAGCGGGCACGGGGGTGGACAACGCCCAGACACGCGCGACCTTCGCCGCCGAAGCTGAAATCATCGCCGCGGCGCAGACGCGGCTGACCTGGCTTGCACCCAGCCGCGACGAAAACGCCGTCGGGGCGGTGCTCCGGAAAGAAGAGGCGTCCCTCTGGACCGGCTCGGCTGACGACCAGCCCCCCGAACTGGAAATCGCCGCCCCGGTGCAGGGAGGCCGGGAGCGCGGGCTCATCCTCCACAAGCTCATCGAAGAGGTGCTGACCGGGGAAACCCCGGAAGCCGAGGCGGCGCTGATCGAACGTGCGGCCGGCCTGATCCGCTCGCTTGGCCGGTCGCCGCTCGCCGATCCGGCGAAAGGGCTGTCGGCCGAAGAACTGGCGGCCTGTGTCACACGCACTCTGGCCCTGCCTGACATCGCGGCCTTGCGACCCGGCCTCCTGGCCGAATTTCCCGTCTATGCCGCCCAGGCGAATGACGGCGTGGAAACCGCGACGGCCGGGATCGCCGACGCTCTGACAGTTGGAGAAGATGGCCGGCCAGTCGTGGTGGTCGACTGGAAGAGCGACGTGAACCCCGACGCTCAGACTCTCGATCATTATCATGCGCAGGTGCGCGCCTATCTGAACATGACCGGCGCCGAGCGCGGACTGATCGTGCTGATGACGAAGGGAACGGTGATTGCCGTCGCGCCTTCGCCGCAGACCGTGTCGGCCTGACGGAGGGCGACCCGATGGCCTCCCGCACCCGCTCCAACGGCCCCAACCAGGACGACCTCTTCAATCCCGAGGTCGAACTGCTCTTGCCGGCCCGGCTTGTCATCGACGGCAAGGTGCTGGGGAGCCCGGTGCGTCAGTTGGCCGTTCCTGCGCGCCGGGTACGTTGCCGGCTTCGCCCCTTCGCCATCCGCCGCGTCAATGGTTACGAGACAACCCTGGAATCCGGCGAAATTCTGAAGGTCATCAGCGCAAAGACGGCCACGCCGTTGGAGGCCGATCTCATTCTGCTTGTGCCTGGGGCAATGGAGCCGGAACGGATCGCCGAAGCGCTTGAACTGGGTGCAGGCCGGTGGATGAATGCGCTGCCGATCGGCATTGACACGCTGGATCGTTCCGCGCGCGTCGAGCGGCTTAAGGCCGTCTCCGCCTCCTGGATCGACGCCATTCATTTGCGAGAAGGCCGAGCCGCGGCCGATGGTGTGCCGGCGCAGCCTGGCTTGCGGCGGCCCCAGATCGGGGCGCTTCATGCCGCGCTTGCCCATGCGACGCGATCGACGGACCCGGCCACCATCGTCATGCCGACGGGCACGGGCAAGACCGAGACAATGCTGGCGCTCAATGCCAACCGGCGGTTCGAGCGCCTGATGGTGGTGGTCCCTACCGACGCTCTGCGCGAGCAGATCGCGAGCAAATTCGAGACCTTCGGCGTCCTGAAACAGCAGAAATGTCTCGATGAAACCGCAGCCTTCCCTTTGGTCATACGGCTCTCGCACATTCCGGTCAGCGAGGCCGAGGTCGATGAAATCTTCGACAGCGCCAATGTCGTCGTCACCACGATGCAGATCGCTGGCCGCGCCGAGGCGCCGGTACAGGAACGGATGGCGGTCCGTGCCTCCGCACTCTTTATCGATGAGGCGCATCACATCGGGGCACGGACCTGGAAGTCCTTTCGCGGGCTCTTCGTTGAGCACGAGCCGCCCATTCCGGTGATCCAGTTCACCGCCACCCCGTTTCGTGAGGATGGAGGCCGCGTCGATGGGGAGTTCATCTACACCTACCCCCTGAAGAAGGCGCAGCAGGAAGGCTATTTCAAGCCGATCCGCTTCGAGGCCGTATTCGGGCTTGATCAACCCGACGCTGATCAAGCGATCATAGACAAGCTCGGCGAAGTGCTTGCCTCGGACCTGGACGCTGGCCTCAATCATCTGGCGATGGCCCGTTGCAGCACCATCGAACGCGCCAAGCACCTGCATAGTCTCTATGCGGCGGCCTATCCGGACTATCGGCCTGTCATCGTCCACAGCCAGCAATCGCTGAAAGAGCGGCGTGAAAATCTGGCAGCGCTACGCCGCTTTGAGAGCCGGATCATCGTATGTGTCGACATGCTCGGCGAGGGGTTCGACCTGCCCGAGCTGAAGATCGCTGCATTGCACGATCATCACAAAAGCGTGGCGGTGACGATCCAGTTCGTCGGCCGCTTCACCCGCCAGGATCCGACCTTGGGCGATGCGACGGTGATCGCCAATACCGGCATCGACGATGTCGATCGCGCGCTGGCCAAGCTCTACGCCGAGGACGCCGACTGGAACGCGCTGGTGGAGGCGCTCAGTTCGGCCAAGATCGAACGCCAGGTTCGCCGCGCCGAGATGTTCAAAGGCTTTTCGGGGGATCTAAGCGACATTCCGCTCCAGACCCTCGAGCCGAAAATGAACGCGGTCCTCTACCGGACGTCCTGTGACGCTTGGGATCCGTTCCGCGCGGAGGAACTCTACAATCCCGGCATCTATCTCGGCATGAAAATGAACCCGCATCAACGGGTCGCGATCTTCGTGACTCGGGCGGAGGAACAGGCGCGCTGGACCTCGGCGCAGCAGGCGGTGAACGTCACCTGGGATCTGCACATGCTCCACTGGGATCAGGCAAGTGGCCTGCTCTACATCAGCAGTTCCGCCAAGGGCCCGTTTGACCGCCTGGCAAAGGCGGTTTGCGGCGATACGACGCGCCGCGTGGAAGGCGAGGAAGTGTTCCGCAGCCTCCACGGGTTCAAACGGCTCATCCTGCGCAACCTTGGCCTCACCCACCATCAGGGGCGCGGCGTCCGCTATTCAATGTATATGGGCGTGGACGTCGCCGACGGCCTCGACAGCGCGAAATCCCAGTCGAGGATCAAGAACAACATCTTCGCCACCGGCTTCCTCGACGGTGTGCCTTCCTCACGCGGATGCTCGGCCAAGGGCAAGTTCTGGTCCAGCGCCAAAGTCCATGACCTGACCGACTGGGTGGATTGGTGCCACGACGTCGGCCGCACGGTGAACGATCCCAGCATCACGACCGACGGCGTCTTCAAGAGCGCGATGCGCCCCCATCAGATCAACCAGCGCCCGGCCGTTCCGCCCGTGGCGATCCATTGGCCTGAATCTCTGATCACCCAGTTCGAGGAGCGGATCGAGATTTCGTTCGGAGATGAGCCCGTCACCTTCACGGAATGCGATATCGAGTTGCTTGATAACGCTCGTTCCGGACCGCTGCGATTCGCCGTGCGAAGCGATGAGCACGCGGCCGAGTTCGAGATCGTCTTCAGCGACGGGCATGCCCGCTACCCCCAGCGCGCCGGCCCCAAGGCGACGATCAAGATCGGCAGCAAGGTGCAGACGCTTTCGGAATCCTTCGGCGAGGATTCACCTCAGATCGACTTCGGCGATGGCTCGTTGCTCATCTACAGTCACCTCTACACCCTGCCCGAAGGCGAAACGATCGAGCCGTACCCGTCCGACAAGATCGAGGCCTGGGATTGGTCGAAGGCCAATATCCGCGTCGAGTCGCAAGGCACGAGTAAGCGCGCAGACTCCGTCCAGCGTCTCGTCATCGACACACTGTTGGCCGACCCCGATCCCTATGATGTGATCTTCGACGATGATGGCAAAGGCGAGATCGCCGATGTCGTGGCGCTGCGAATAACCGACAGCGTCGTTTCCGTGACCCTTTATCACTGCAAGTATTCGGCGGCGGATACGCCAGGTGCGCGCCTCGGCGACCTCTACGAGGTTTGCGGCCAGGCTCAGAAGTCCGCACGGTGGCGCGACCGGCCAGGCCGCATGCTTCAACACATGCTGAGGCGCGAAAAGATGCGCCGGGATCGTGGCCTCAGCTCTCGGATTGAGCAAGGCTCAGCCGCCGCGATCAAAAAGCTCAAGGTCGGGTGGCAAGATCATCGCTTCGAGTTCGATGTCCGCATCGTGCAACCTGGACTATCCCGACAAGCAATCGGTGAAGAAGGCTTGCACCTGCTTGCGGGGGTCGAGACCTATTTGCTCGAAACCCGCGCCATGAGGTTGAAAATTATTGGTAGTGAATGATGCCGTAGGGCATCGGCAATATTCTTGAGTTGTGAGTTTTTACCACGCCGTGGGGGCAGGCTTCGTGTCATCTTTTGGGTTCACCTTTTTGTCGCGCAAGGCGTTGGGCCAGGCCGAGCAGATGATGTTCGGCGGCGCAGCGGGGGTGCGCGATGAGGTCGGATTCCTCATCGTCCACCAGCGCTATGCCGATCACTTCTTCCCCGGCACATCGGTTCTGCACACACGGCTGCGCTACGCGCTTCTCGTCCCCTGGCTTTACCAAAGCCTTCGGACGAAGCGCCCTGTTCCCAAGGATTTTGGCCAAGCCTTTTCCGATCTCGAACACGAGCTGACCGGCCGTCTCAAACATGTCGATGGAGTGGGCGGCGAGAAAGATGGCGTGATCGGAGGTGAGGTCTTCCCCCGAGTGATCAGCCAGCCGCCAGCCTATGTCTATTGGACGGCTCTCGCTAAGTGGGGACTGATCGGCGCCCGCCCTGATGGCCGGCCGTGGAGCCGCCCGGATATGGCGAAGCTCTTGGCAGCATCCGGCAAGCGCGCCCTCCATGATGATGACGGGAAGCCCTTCGAGACAGTGGCCTGGCCAATCTCGGGGTTGATCGATGCCCCCGACGACTGGGAAGGCGGAGGAAAGCTCACGCTCGACCTTTCACCTCCGGAGCAGATCTATCTCGCGGCCAAGCTGCGCGCCGTTCGCTCGCCGACCGATCCGGGCGAGCCATCGCTCTTGTCGAAACTGGTCGGAAAGCCGCTCGGCGAGGCGGATCACTGCTGGGACAGCGAAATTCTCGCACTTGCCGGCAAGGAAGCCGCCATGCTGAAGCGGGCCGGCCAGGCAGCGGCGCTGTCCGCCATTGGTAGGGCAATCTATGCGGCCCAGGTCGAGACACTCAAGGAAACGCGTGACAAGCGGCCACAACCCAATTTGCATCGCGCCGAGCTGAAAGACGCGGTCGAGCAATGGGGCGGGTTGGCAGCCCGGCTGGATATGAACCTGTTTCTCGCCGAAATCGGCCACCTCCCGCCTGCGGTTGAGGGCGTGTTGAAAGAAACTTCGGCCTGGGTTCGGGCGAATAGCAAGGATCCGATGCCGCTGCTCGACGTGTATGCGTGGGCGGAGGTCAGCAGGAAGGATGATCGCGCGCGTCTCGCCAGCAACCAGTTCGGCGTCGATCGGCGCATGGAATGGCAAGGCGAGCGCCATGGTCGTGCCGAGCCGCTCCATTATCGCTGGGGGAATGTGAAGCGGCTCCTGCGTGATCTGGAAGCCGTCACATGAGTGATCGGCAAGCTTGGCACGGCCAGCCCTACCTCGACGAACTGCGGCCCGGGCGATTGGAGACGGTCAAGCTCGCGTTGTTCGCGACCTACTCGGTTGACCTGTCTGCGGTCGCCGCGGCGTTGCTCGCCCTGATTGGTCGCAACAATGACAAGGGCAGTGGAACGGCGGTCGATTTTGCCGAAGCGATCGACAGGCTACGCGATCACGTCAGGATCATCATCCAGCGCGGGCGGATCGCCCGCCCGGTCGCGCTCCCCCGGATCGCGGGCATCCTCGATCAGTTCATCGTTGAGCAACCCTACGATGAACGTGAGCGCAGCTGGCATCCGAAGATTGCTTTGGTTGCCTATAACTGCCCCAAAGGGGAAACCCGCTGGAAGCTCTGGATTGGCAGCCGGAACCTCACGCGATCTCAAGATCTCGACGCCGGCGTTTTGCTGGACGGCAGCGAAAAGCGCGCGAAGGGGCGGGTTCGGCTCCCTGGCGTCGGTGCTCTCGGGAGCACTCTCGCACGCTGCGCATCACGCGAGGATGCCGATGACATCTCGGAGCAACTGGAGGCGATCTGGTGGGATGCGCCCGACGGGTTTCGCCTACGCGGCCTCCTCAACGGGCTGGATGAAGGTGTTCCCTTGCCAGCGGAGCCGCCATCCGGCGCGATCGACGGCATAACGATCATCAGCCCGTTCCTGTCGCCCGACTTTCTGAAGAAGGCAGGCAACTGGGGGGCGGCTGGATCCAGAACGCTGATTTCGTCGATGCCGGCTCTTGCCGAAATGGCCAGCCGGTCCAGGACCTCGCTGACCGGCTTCTCGAAAATCCTGGCTTATGCGGCGCCGGACGTGCTCGCTGACGAGTCCACGCTCGCTCTGCCCGGCACTGAACCTGTGGCCGAAGATGATGCGGAGCCGGCGCCCCTTGCCCTCCATGCGAAGATCTTCTGCTTCCATTCGGGCGAGAAGACCATCTTGAGGGTCGGGAGCGCCAATGCGACCGAAAGGGCATGGTCGGGGCGCAACTCGGAAATCATGGTCGAACTCGAGGCGGGCGATGCGTTCGCTTCCGGCCTGGCGTTCCTGGTCGGTAAAGCGACGCCTGTCACCATCGAGGAACTCGCCGCCACAGACCTGCGCAGCATGATTGCGGCCGATGCTCTGGAAGAGTCGCGCAAGGTGCTGATGGCCTCCTGGAACCCGATTCTGCGCCGCGACGGGGAATGCTTCTCGATCGATGCGCAGGCGGTTCCTTCGCTTGCCTACCCCGACCATGTGCTGCACGCCGGATCTGCAAATGGCGACCTGCTGCCTTGGCCGGCCGATGCCGTCCGCCTCGGTCTTGGACCGATCCCCTTGTCACTTCAGTCTGCCTTCATTCAGGTCCGGATAAGCGGCCCAGACGGCGATTTGCGATGGATGCAGCGCGTCACCGTCGATCCGCCTCTCGAAGAGCAGCGGGATCTAGCCGCGCTGGCCAGCCACATGGGGCTTCGCGCATTTCATGACTGGATGCGTGCGATGCTCGGCGGCGACACGCTTCCGGTCGGTGGTGGCGCATGGGACGAAGATGCCGGATCGCGGGGCAACCGCCCCCAAGGCCTGGGTTATGACCGGCTTACGTTGGAGGATATTCTCACGGCCTGGGCACGCGATCGCAAAGCCTTCGGCCGGGTCGATCGCCATTTTGCGCCCTATGTGGATGCGCTCCTCGCCCACGGCGAAAACCTGAGCGAAACGGAGAGAGCTGACTTGAACGAACTCGCTCAGATCTGGGCCATCGCGCGGACCCGGCTTGCCCCATGAGCGCGAAATCAAAACCCTTCCAGGCCGCGACGGTCAAAGCTGCAACCGCCGCCCTGTCGGGAGGCAACCCACTGCGCCGGTTTCTCGTAGCGGACGAAGTCGGCCTCGGGAAAACCGTCGTCGCCCGAGATACGCTTGCGGCATTGGCAAGCAAAGCGCGTAAGTTCACGGTCTACTATATTACGAGCGGGCTCAAAGTCGCGGACCAGAACAAGGTCGAACTGCTGCGCTTCCTCGACAAGGACGACGCCAAGGACGCACTCTCCATCATCGACCGCGTCGGTCTCATTCCGTTCGAGGAAAAACGGAAGGGGAAGCTGCGGCTCTACGCCTTTACACCCACCACATCATTCTCCAACTCGCAGCGCCTCTACGGCGGAAAGGCTGTTGAGCGCGCGTTTATCAAGCTCCTGTTGGACGAACTATACCCCGGCCTGACCGCAGCCTTCCCGGAAGGCTATATCGAATATGGCGCAACATCCGGCTGGACATGGGCGTGCGAGGAAGCTCAAGGCAAGTTCGACAATGTCTCCGCCCTCTTCAAGGCGGCCTATGGCCGGGCCTTACGCGCGGAATTTGGCAAGCCGGCCCGCGAAAACATTCTGCACGCGATCGATACGAGCAAACATGGCCAGAGCTTGGGCCGGATGCGGAAGGCGCTCGCTCAAGCCGCTTTGGATTCCGCCCCGCCCGATCTCGTAATTTTCGACGAATTCCAATGCTATCGCGAGCTGCTCGACGCAGGCGCCGATAATCCCTTGGCGCGTCAATTGCTGGCAGGAATAGATGGAGGGACGCCGCCACCGATCCTCCTCCTGTCCGCCACGCCCTACCGTTTCTATGCCGAGCGCTGGGAAAGCGGCGCTGGGGCTGCTCCTCATGTCGAATTTTTCGAGATTATCGAATTTCTGGGCGGGTCGGCTGTACGCGCTGAGGCTGAAACCCAATTTCGTCGTTTTGGCGATCTCCTGCATTTGATCGGCCACCTGCCGCCCGATAGCCGAACGGCGGCGATCGAAGAGGCGCAAACGCTCAAGCATCATCTCGAGGCGCTCCTCACACCGCTCATGTCGCGGACCGAGCGTCCGGCTTCGGACCATGCCGGAGAGCCTGCGCCGCCGTCCGTAAGGATCGAGCCCCACGATCTCGACGTCTATCGCCATTTCACCGACCATGTGCCGCCCAAGCTCGCGGGCAGCGCGATCGCCTACTGGCTTTCAGTGCCTCTCCCTGCGCAAGCGTTGGGGGACCGATACCAGATTTCTCGCGACATAGATTTTCCAGCCACGCGCAGCGTCCCCCGGCTTGGAGTCACCAATTGCTTCAAGCCGCCCAAAGATGGTTGGGGAAGCGCCAAGCTCCGCGCCCTCAGCAACCTTGTGCCGACGGAGGCCCTTGCGCTCCCATGGGTGTTGCCATCGCTGACTTGGTGGGCGCCTTCGGGCCCATGGGCGAAGGTGACGCAATCGCCCAAGATGCTGATCTTCAGCCGGTTCAGGGCCACGCCGCAAAGCCTGGCAGCCCTCGTCAGCCTAGAGGTCGAGCGCAAATACGTTGGGAAAAGCAGTCTTCCCTACGCCGCCGCGTGGAAGAAGCGCCACCTGAATCCGAAGCCCAACCAAGGCCCCACGCTCGCCCTGTTTCACCCGAGCCCATTCCTAATCCGCGCAGTCGATCCCCTCGATGTGAAGGGAAAGGCGGCCACGAAGCAGATCAGAGCCAGGGCGCGGCAGCAGATTATTCAGGCGCTGCCCCCGTCCATCGCGCCGGAGGCTCCGAATGCGCGTGGCAATCGGCGGCGCAAACCGGCGTGGGCGATCCTTGCGGCCGTCGAGCGCGCGCAGAAGGCGCCGCTGGCTCGGGAGTTCGCGGCGGTCCAGAAGAACTGGGGTCGGGTCGCACCGAAGGATGCCACGCTTCAAACCTTGCTCAAACAGCGCCAAGAAGCCGAGGCAATCACCTGGCTAAGCCGGTGGGAGCTGGACGCACTGGTGGATATGGCTCTCGGCGCCCCTGGCGTCGTGACAGGTCGAGCACTCTATCGCCACCTTCCGGACCTTTTCAATTTCCAGGAGCAGCATTTCGCGCGGCTTGTGCGCTTCTGCTGGACGCGGCTGCGCACCTATCTGGATCGCCCCGTTTTCTGGTCGGTCTTACCCGGCGAGGACGCCACGCAGAAATATCAGAATGCGTGCGTTGATGGCTGCTTGGAAGCCGTCCTCGACGAACATTTCTGGCTGCGAAAATCCAAGGTCAATCCAGATGGGCTGATCGAGGATCTGTCGGCGGCGCTCGCAGCGAACGTCGGCACTTTCGGGTTCAAGGGCGCAAAGAAAAGGGACAAGATCCGTATCCGCTGTCACGCTGCGGTGCCGTTTGGAGGCACCGAGACAGAGACGCATCGACAGGACCATGATGTCGATGAACCGCCACCGGCGCGCTCTGAGGAAATCCGCAGCGCGTTCAATACACCATTCTGGCCCCATGTCCTGGCAACGACCTCTGTCGGACAGGAAGGTCTCGACTTTCATAGCTGGTGCGACAGGCTCGGCCATTGGGATCTTTGTTCCAGCCCGGTTGACCTGGAGCAACGAGAAGGCCGGGTTCAGCGCTTCGGCGGGCTGACTGTCCGACAACCGCTCGCCCGAAAACTAGGTGAACAAGCGCTTGCGCAGGCACGAGGCCAAGCATCGTCGCCGTGGGACATCATCGCACGCGACGCCGACAAAGCATTCGCGGATGATAAAACCGGCCTCAGCCCGTGGTGGGCGATGGAAGGCGCAGATCTAAAGCGACATTTGTTCGCGCTTCCCCAAAGTCGCGACATTGACCGATTTGCAAAATTGAGGACGCAGAGGCTGCTCTATCGCCTTGCTTTGGGACAGCCGGATCAAGAGGATCTTGTCGATCTCCTGACGCATCACGACGTGGAAACGACGCGGTCGCTGCAAGCATTGACCCTCGATCTGTCCGCATTTTCACGACAGAAGAACCTCGATGAATAGCGGGCTTGCCAGTCGGCGCTCCCGGCATGCCCGCCCTGTTCATGCGGGACAAGCGGCCCCTCACGCGGCCTGATCATATGACGACCGGCCTGGTCGGCTTCGTGCGGTTTCCCGCCTATTTATATCCATGACTAGCCGCGTTCCCTACGCCTGATGATTGATACTTCCCTGATCACTTCCGCGCGCTCATGTTTGGTCATGCAGGAGCGTGAGTCAGCAAAGCTCGGCCAGCGTGTCGGTGCCTCTGAATGATCGACACAACCCGAAATGCGTCTCGTGCTCGACCATCAACGATCATCAACGGCAGGTCTTCTGCCGAAGGAGGGCGTATGTCCGAGACCACATTCCTCACGCCGGAAGAGGTAGCCGAACGCTATCGTGGCAGCGTTTCCGTTGGCACTCTTCGGAACTGGCGTGCGATGAAGATCGGGCCGTCGTTCGTAAAAATAGGCAAAGCGGTTCTCTACCGGGTCGATGAGCTTGAGGCGTGGGATGACAGGAATCGTGTGCAGTGCCGCGCCCCAAAGCGAATTGAACAAAGCGCCATGGACCGTGCTTGATCGCTCAGTAAAAATGGCGGGCGCGCCGGTCGGCACTCCCCGCGCGCCCGCCCGCCTTCAGTTTATGCGAGGCAAACCGCCCCTCATGCGGCTGGACCATATGACGGCCAGCCTGGTGGGCCTCATGCGGGTTCGCCGCCATTCCCACCGCCATGCTTGATCCGCCCCACTGTGCGGCTTCTCCCATGGTCCCCGCGCTTATCGGGTCCGGGTCCCCATATCTGACTCAGGCTCTCGGCGTTTCCGCAACCGAACCCAGCGTGTCGATCTCGGCGATCTTCTGAAGCTCGCTGAGATAGTCCTGTTGATGGGTCGCCAACCAGCGAACCACCCGGCTGTTCGCCAGCAGCTTGGCGATGTAGCCGCGTGCGACGGTCAGATGCAGATTGTCGATGCCATAGGTTTCCTCCACCGACTTCACCTGGGTCTGGAGCGCCGCCAACTCGCGTTCCATACGGGCAATCTGCTGGCCCGAGGGCGTTGGCTTGCCTCCCCCCTTCCCTTTGCGGGTGGTGGCGAGCTGGTTCTCGGACGTTGCCGCACGCAGCGCGCGCGCGAACATGACCGTGAAATTGTTCTGACCAATCATCAGGTCGGCGGCTTCGATCTGCCTGACCGACGTCATCTGTCGCAGGATGTCAAACACCTTCATCGAACAGGGCGTATCCTTCAGCATATCGGCCGCCTCTGGGCTGATCCCTTCCAGGAGCCGGAAACGCCGCAGCACGGACTCGACCTGAAGGTTCAAGGCGGTAGCGATGTCCGCCGATGACACGCCCCGGTCCATTGCCCGCGCGATCATCCGATGCTCCTGGATCGGCGGGATGCGATTGACGCGCTTGTTGTAGGTATAGGTGTCGTCGTCAGCGGCAAGCAGGCACTCGACCTCGGAAATGTCGAGTTCCTTCAGCGCCTCAAGCCGCAGATGACCATCGAGGAGAAACCAGACCCCGGGCTTCTTCGGATCAGCCATCACGACGGGCGCTTCAATCAGGCCGATCGCTCTGATCGAACTGAGCACCTGGGCATAGGACCGGCTCGCCCTGGCGCCGTCCGGCAGCGTCTTGAGCGGAACGATCGACGTGACCGGAACAGTCAGAAGGTCGCTGCCGAACGCGAGATGGACATGGCCGTCCTCTCGGCCTTTCGTGTCGTCAGGCATGTTCGTCTCCCGACACACGCACCTTGAGCGCCCGGGGCATGGTGGCAAGCCCTTCCGCCCTGAGCAGGTTGACGAAGCCGTCATCGGCGAGAAGATCTTTCAGCGCCTCAACGACGAACAACAAACGGGTCTGGGTAAAATCGGATTTCTTGACGAGCAGCCGCTGCTTTTCCGCCTCCCGCTGATAGACCTGCATGAGATCGGCAGCCGTCATCCTCCGGCTGCTGGCTTTCCGACCCAGGCGTCCGGAAGGCAAGCTCCCCCGGCGCTGGCTTTGCATCCGCATTTCGAGCAGACGGCGGACAGCGGCCAGCTTCTTGCCCCTGAGTTTGCCGGTCTCATAGGCGTCGAGGAGCAGATTCTGCGCCTCCTCGCTCTCGGCCTTGGAAATCTCCATCGCCAGCGTAATCGGGACAAGCCCCGTTTCGACCGCCGCGACGAGGCGCTCCTCGCCGCGCTCGAGAAGCGAGGCAATCATATTCACCCACGACGCCCCGACGCCGATCTTCTCTGCGATCTCGGCATCGGTATAGCCCCGAGAGCGCAGTGCACCGATCTCCTTCATGAGATCGATGGGGCGTGGGTTCCGCCGCGCGATGTTTTCGACCAGACTCATCACGAGGCACTCGCTCTCGCTGGCCTCGATCACCACTGCGGGTATCTCGGTCTGGCCCAGCATCTGGAATGCTTCCAGGCGGCCTTCGCCACAGACGAGATCATAACGCGGTCCCCCCGCGCCATCGCGGCGGCTGACTGTGATCGGCCGCTTCAAACCAATGGCTTCGATATTGTTCACGATCTCCCGGTGCTGACGCTTGTTGCGCGCGCGTGGGTTCAGAACCGTGATCCGCGAGATAGGGATCATTTCGATCTTGTTTGGACGAACAGCGGGCATCAGGCAGCCTCCCCAAGCGGTATTGGCGTGGCGATGTCGTAGAGAAGATCGAGGCCGTCGAAGCGGTAGGCGTCGAGCCCGAGGGCATTGTCCTCTGCAAGCCGCAACTTTTCGGAGAGCATGTCGATCCGCGGGAACAGGTAGTAATCGAGCGGGTCGCGATTGGCGCTGTCCATCCGCACGACGATGGTGATGTCGGGTGCGAGCGAGGTGTCGAAGCGCAGATTCCACCGTCGCAACCCGGTCGGCAGCTCAATGCACCTAGCGACTACAACGGAGAGGCTGAACTCGCCGTTGACGATCACCCGGTCAGTCTGGACATCCTGCCAGGCATCGCTTCCGGTCGCCCGCAGTCCGTCGAGCAACTCACGGAGAATACCGGGATGATGCTTGCGCAGTTCGCGGTTGATTTCGACATAGCGATAATCACGATCCGGCGTGAAGCCGACAAGGCTGTAGGCCCGAAGCAGGCTGCCAAAGCGGGAGCTGTAGGCGCTGCTCGATGGCACCCCGTCGCATTCGTCGATGACCAGACCGGATAGCAACCCCTTCCGCTGGTAGAGCTGCTTCAGCGATTTCAGCATCTCCTCGTCGCTCAGGCGAAAAGAGCGCGCGCCGATGATGGTCCTCGCCGCCTCGAACAGCTCGCGTTGGACGACAGCCGCAAAAGCATCCTGCGACCTGATCCACATCTCGGGGTCGTTCTGGACGCGCTTTTTCTTCAGCTTGAAGGAGCGTCGGTTCCAGACGTTGTCGCCGACATACTTCTCGTTGATCAAAATCTGATGGACCGTCCCTCTCGTCCAGGGCCGCCCGAGATCGGTCGGTATGCCGCGCGCGTTGAGATCAGCGGCAATGTCCCGCTCGGTGTATCCCTGATGGACGAAGGCTTGATAGATGCCCCGCACCAGGTCGACTTCCTCCTCCGGTCCAAGCGTCAGGATTACCCGATCGGTCTGAATGCTCTTGTGCTCGCCCCGGCCCAGATGCCCCTTGATGGCGCCGTGCTCGTCGACCAGCGTCCGGCGGAGGCCGAAGCCCGCAGGTCCGCCTTGGCGATAGCCATCTTCGATCAACCGCCCCTGACCAGCGAACACCTTGGTCGACAGCTCGCGGCTATATTCGCCGGCCATCGCTCGCTTGACGCCTTTGACGATAGTCGAAATCGGACTGCCGTCATTGTCGAATTGCTCGGCGCAATATTCCACGGCAATGCCAGCACGGCGGCAGATGTATTCGTAGTAAGCACTCTCGTCGGCATCCTGAAAGCGGCCCCAGCGGCTTACGTCATAGACAAGCACCAGGGCGAAATCGGTGCTGCCGGACTGAACGTCCTCAATAAGCTGCTTCAGCGCATCGCGACCCTCGATCTTGAGGCCGCTCTTGCCGGCATCGGCATAGGTTCTGACGATCTCGATTCCGCGCTCGTTGGCAAATTGCTTGATCGCTTCGGATTGGTTTTCCGTCGAATACTTCTGATGATCTGTCGACATGCGGACGTATTCGGCAGCTCGAAGAGGACGCTCGAGCTGTTCTGACCGATCATTATCGTAACGTCTCCGGCTCATCACATTACGCCCTCGCGAACTTGCCTGCGGCGGTCCGGGCGACCTACCGCCGCAGCGCATGACGGGCCTCTACCGCCACTCCGCACGGAAACAGTTTAGCTGCGGAGGAAACGGAAGATGTTGCCGAAAACGGGCAGGAAATTACCCCTATGGACAGGCGTTCTTAGTGGACGCGAATCCTATGCGCGGACCATCGCCGAGCTGCTACGCAAAGAGCATGGCGACAGCCGTCGCGCGATCAAACAGCTCATGCGCCAGACGGATGCAAGTGAGCGAACCGTCAAGCACTGGCTCTCAGGGCAGCACGGGCCAGACAGCGTCTATTTCCTGCGACTGGTGGTCTCCTCCCCGGTCATCAGGGCCTTCGTTCTCGGCCTGGTCGATGGGCCGGCGGCCATCCCGTTGACCGGCCCAGTGGATCGCATTTCTCTGGCCAGAGCCCGTGAAGCCTATGCAGTCGGGGAAGCCGCAGGGGGACGGTCGGCAACGGGCGCGCCGAAAAATGTCCCTGAACGTGTCCCTGAAGGCGACCCTATTAATGTCCCTGATCGAGCCGAACTCAACGAGCGGCAGCACTGGTTTCTCGACCGAGTCGCGGAAGGCCGAAGTGACGCACGGGATATTGCGGCGGTGTGGGCAGTCAGCCTGAAAACCGCGCGTCGGGACATCGCCGCGCTCAAGGTGGCAGGTCTCATATGCTACGTCGGCTCATGTCGAAAGGGACGGTATCAGATAGTTGGCCAGCATCGTCCTCCTCATGCTCGATGATCGTGGGCTGAAGCGCCTATCCATGAATCACGTTGCCGTTGCGGGGACGAGTATAACGACTTTGGAACTGCGCCGTGGCTATATGGGCAGGTGCAAACACGAGACAACATTGATTTCATACGAATCGCATCGCTGGCAGTTCTTGCCGTAGCGCGCAGCGGTGTGTTCACGGAACCAGTAAAGCCCGTCTCCAGACGGAGGCGTGCATGATCGAATGGATCATCGGCGCGGCGCTTCTCGCTGGTGGTCTCTTCGGCACCAGCAAGACGAAACGGCCAAACGCGTCCCCGGCGTCCACTCCTCGCGAGGACTTCCCCGCCAAGATCGCGGAGTGGCGCTCCCATTGGCAACCGACGGTAGATCACTCCCGGTGGATCCCGAAAAGCATGGCATCGCGCATTGTCGCGCGCTTTCCGCCGCCAAAGCGATCTGGGATATCCTTTCGGTTGCTTGGAGGTGATAGCGTCGAGCAGGAGCTGCTTGCCGAATTCGCAGCGCACAATGTAGCCTATCTCGCGCGACAGAAAGAGCGGCTGAAGCCATTCTTCGATACGGTCGAGAAGGACCCTCTTACCGACGATCAAATGGACGGCTGCATCTGCATGGACGATGCGGTGCAAATCGTGGCTGCGGCCGGGTCGGGCAAGACATCGACCATGGTCGCCCGGATCGGCTACGCCCTTCACGAAGGCCTGGTGAAACCCGAGCAGATACTCGTTCTTGCCTTCAACCGATCCGTCGCCGAGGAGCTCCAGTCTAGGGTCAATGCCAGGTTGGCTGGGTTCGACGGTATCGGTGCTGTCACGGTCAAAACCTTCAATGCCTTTGGCTTGGGCGTGATCGGCAAGGCGACAGGGCGGAAACCATCACTGGCGGAATGGGCCGAACCAGGCCGCGATAGCGCCACGATCGTCGAAATCATCGATGATATGCGATCAAGCGATGACAAGTTCCGGCACGATTGGGATTTGTTCCGCACCGTTTTTGGTCGAGACATCGGCTCGTGGAGCGATCCGTTGCAGGCCAATGCCTACCGCGACGGGCGGCGAGGCATCCTCACCGCGAAAGGCGAGATCGTCAAAAGCGAAGAGGAGCGAATGATCGCGGATTGGTTGTTCTACCATGGCGTCCACTATCAATATGAGCAGCCTTACGAACATGACACCGCGACAGAGCATCATGGCCAGTATCGCCCAGACTTTTTCTACCCTGAGATAAATCTCTATCATGAGCATTTCGCGCTCAACGAAAGAGGTCAGGCGCCTCCACATTTTGGAGGCGATTATCTAGGCGGGGTCCGCTGGAAGCGTGAGCTTCACGCCGAAAAGGGCACCCGGCTCTTTGAGACCACTTCGCACGAGATCAGAAACGCAGAGGGCTTCGCAAACCTCGCCGAGGCGCTCACTCGCAGCGGCATCCTACTTCAATACGACCCTGATCGTCAGGCCAGGGGCCAACGCCCCGTTACGACCGAGCAACTTGCAGCGACGATCAGAATTTTCCAGCAGCACGTCAAAGGCAATGGTCTCTCCCACGCACAGCTTCGGGAAACCGTTGCGAAGGACACGCGCGGCCATGCGGACCGGCTAACCCGGTTCCTGGCGCTCTATGAGCGGATAGCAGACGAATGGGAGCGCCGGCTGCGGGAAGCCGACTGTATCGACTTTGACGACATGCTGTTGATGGCGATCGACCACATCGAAAGCGGCGGTTTCGTCAGCCCCTACATGATGGTGCTGGCCGATGAGTTTCAGGACACCTCACGGGCCAAGGTGCGCCTGCTAAAGGCCCTGCTGACGAGCGCAGGGGAAGAGGCGCATCTCTGCGTCGTCGGCGATGATTGGCAGGGCATCAACCGCTTCGCCGGCGCCGACATTTCCGTAATGACCGAGTTTGAAAAGGTGTTCGCCAATTCGACCCGGCTCATGCTGAGCACGACCTTCCGCTGTCCCGCGCAGCTATGCGAAGCCTCAAGCGCTTTCGTTCAAGCCAATCCCCGGCAGATTAGAAAGACCGTCGAGACGACCAATCCCTATACGAAGAAATCGCTGCATACGTTTGCCGCCGAAACTCAGGCCCTCGCGCTGGCTCGGCTCGAGCAGGATCTGCACAGCATGTATGATTTCGCGCGGAGTGGGCGACTAAACACAGATTCCGGTGACCGCATCAGCGTGATGATGCTCGGCCGGTACAACAATGACGAACCGCGAGGGTGGCAGCGCTGGAAACGGCGCTTCGGCGACCTTCTGAGTATTGAATACCGCACGGTCCATTCTTCTAAGGGCCTGGAAGCCGACTACGTGATGCTCCTGAACGTCGTTGAGGGCATGATGGGCTTTCCAAGCCAGATTACCGACGATCCGATCCTCCAGATAGCGATGCCCGAACCCGACCCATATCCTTTGGCTGAGGAGCGCCGCCTTTTCTACGTCGCGCTCACGCGGGCTCGCCGTCAGGTTCGCATTTACACCCTGGCCGATGCGCCATCGCGCTTCCTGATCGAGCTAGCGAGAACCGGCGCGGTGGAGATCGAAGCGGAGGAAGGCGTTCTGAGCCCGTGCCCGAAGTGCGGCTGCGGCACCATGAGGCGGTACGACGGCCAATATGGCCCGTTCGAGGCGTGCAGCACCCACCCTCGTTGTGATTTCAAGCGCAACATCTCGGTGGAAAGTTCCCGTGCGGGGGCACCGTCCAATCGGGTGAGGATCGCAAGCCCGATGTCAGTTGAAGATTCTTGTCCCACCTGTGGCGATGGATCGATGGTCGTTCGTTCCGGCGGAGCATATCAACCGTTCCTGGCTTGCTCGGGCTATCCTTCCTGCAAGACTACCGCCGCCCTTGACGGAGGCACTGAGGGTGGCGAAACTCGAAGGCAGACGTTGCCGATTGATCATCTAGCCGGACCCGGCTCGCGGACGACCCTAGATGCTCCACCGAATCGGCGAGATAGAAGCGTGAGCCGGAAGGGATTAGATTGAGCGCCGTGCATCAAAGGAATTCCCTGAGCGCGCCGATGATCGCTCGTGACGATCACGATAGCGCACTAAATGCCGATCCCCAGCTCCGGCACCACCTCCGGATACACTTCGGAAAAAACATTATATATCAAAGCTCTAGAACAAACCATCGGATGATCCACAATCACCCCTCCGGCGACCCCACTCCCTCGAAGGCCGATATCGACATGACCAAGACCATTGCCGGTATCGGTGCACAAATGGCCATCGTCGTGCATGACCACATCATCATCGGCAAAAGTGGCCATGCCAGTTTGAAGGGTCTGAAGCTTTTTTGAGGTGTGTTTCCGGATGGCTCGTAGGGCAAACACGATCAAATGAAGCGTCCGAAATCCTCCTATTCAGGTATCGTGCTTGAATGGAGGTTTGAATGAATTCGGTCGAGAAGGCGATCTGGTTTATCGAAGGGCATTTCGCCGAGGATATAACACTCGACGATATCGCGGCTTCGGCCGGGCTGTCGCGCTTTTATATGTCGCGTGCCTTTGCAGCAGTCACCGGCTGTTCGGTCAGCGGCTACATGCGTGGCCGCAGGCTCAGCGAAGCAGCGAAGGTTCTTTGCAAAGGTGCCCCCGATATTCTCTGCGTCGCTCTCGAAGCCGGTTACAACTCCCATGAAGCATTCACGCGGGCCTTTCGCGACCAATTCGGCATGACGCCCGAACAGGTCCGCGCGGAGGGCCACGTCAACAACATCCCATTGGTGGAGGCTATCAAAATGCAAGAATCATTGCTTGTCGATCTCGAAACACCCCGCATTGTCGACGGCAAACCGCTGCTCGTCGTTGGCATTGGCGCGCGATACAATTGTGAGAGCAGCAAGGCGATCCCATCGCAATGGCAGCGGTTCGCCCCTTTTGTCGGCCATGTGCCGGGTCAGGTGGGCGATGTATGCTATGGCGTTTGCTGCAACAGCGATGATGAGAACAATTTCGACTATGTCGCAGGTGTCGAGGTAAAAGACTTCACGGACGTTCCCGCGGAGTTCAGCCGCGTGCGCATACCGGCGCAGACATACCTGGTGTTCGCCCACAGAGACCACATTTCAACCATCAGGAGCACGTTCATGACGATATGGGGCAAATATCTCCCGGAATCTGGCCATGAAGTGGCCGATGCCGCCAATTTCGAGCGGTACGGACCCGAATTCGACCCGCGCACAGGCAATGGCGGCCTGGAAATCTGGATCCCTGTAAAGAAGTAACGTTCTTGTTGCAGCATTGCTGTGCGTGGTTCGACAGGCTTGTCTGTTTGATTTGGTGCATAATGATGAGGTTCCCTGGCTTGTCATACGGGGTCGATGCCCCTTGCAACTGTTCGGGGTTCATCGAAGGACAGGGCCATGCTCACCATCGGACTTTCATCGGTCCGGCCCGTCGAACGGCCTCCTGTCCATCGGCCCACGTGCTGGTATGAGCGCGTGGGCCTCATCATTATGCACAAATCAAACAGACAAGCCTGTCGAACCACGCACAGCAATGCTGCCAAACTCCCTTGCGAGAGCAACCATGCAACGCCCCATCCGTTACTACTGACATATGGCTTTCAGGATGACTGGAGATATGATGAGCCGAATTATTGGGAGTGAGAACCATGCTGCAAGCTTGCCTTAATGGCGGTCGTACCCGTGAATTTCATGCAGCGGTGCCCTACACAGCGGACGAACTTGCCCAGGACGCGGCGCGTGTCGTTGCAGCCGGCGCGAGCGAACTGCATATCCATCCTCGCACCTACGATGGTCTGGAGACGATCAATCCCGGCGATGTTGCCGAGACGCTGCTTGCGGTGCGCAAGAGTGTTCCCGAGGTGCCAATAGGCCTGTCGACGCACTCGAGGATACTGCCAGGCGGCAGGGCCCGGCAAAAGCTGATCGAACAATGGCAGGTTGCTCCAGACTATGTGTCGATCAATCTCATCGAGGAGGACGCGGGCGAGGTCATGGCCTTGGCACGCAGCAAGGGAATAGGCATAGAAGCCGGTCTCTGGTCGATCAGCGATGCGAAGCGCTTCGTCGCCATGCCCGATGCTGGGGATTGCCTTCGGATTCTGATCGAAATCGAGGAGCAGGATACCGAGGAAGGTATGATCGCTGCGACCGGCATAATGTCGGTGCTGGAACAGGCCGGATCACAGCTCCCCATCCTTCTCCACGGCGATGAGGCGAGCGTGTGGCCGATGTTCAATCTGGCCATAGCGCACGGCTACGACCGCCGTATTGGTCTGGAAGACGGCAAGCTGCTCCCGGAGGGCAAGGAAGCCGAAGACAATGCCGACCTGATACGCGCGGCCGCCGTGCTGGGTCAGGGTACCTGAAATGCAAAAAAGGCCGCTGATGCGGCCTTTTTCACGATCACAATGCGGTTAAAGCTTATGCCTCGTCTTCGGTCTTCTTCTTGGCGGCCTTCTTCGGCGCTGCCTTCTTGGCAGGCTTCTTGGCTTCATCCGACTTGGTATCTGCCTCGTCGTCAGCCATCAGCACTTCCTTGGTCACCTTCTTGTCAGTGACATTGATGTTCGAGAGCAGGTGATCAACAACCTTTTCCTCGAAGATCGGCGCGCGCAGATTGTTGACGGCTTCCGGCGTCTTGCGGAAGAATTCATAGATCTGCTGTTCCTGACCGGGATAGCGGCGAACCTGGTCGTAAACGGCGCGCTGCAGTTCTTCTTCGGTCACTTCGATGCCGGCCTTGTTGCCGATTTCCGAGAGCACGAGGCCAAGACGCACGCGGCGTTCAGCCAGCTTGCGATACTCTTCGCGAGCTTCTTCCTCCGTCGTGTCTTCGTCTTCGAAGGTCTTGCCGGCTTCCTGCAAATCGTTGCCGATCTGTGCCCAGATATTGTTGAACTCGGCGTTGATCAGGCGCTCCGGCGATTCGAACTTGTACTCGCCATCGAGCGCATCAAGAATCTGGCGCTTGACCTTTTGACGGGTGAAGGTGCCGTACTGGCTTTCGATCTGCTCGCGGATGACCTGACGCAGACGATCGGCACTTTCGATGCCGAGCTTCTTGGCGGTCTCGTCGTTGATTTCGAGTTCGCCGGGCTTTGCCACTTCCTTGACGGTGACGTCGAAGGTTGCGTCCTTGCCTGCGAGATGGGCCGCACCGTACTCGGCCGGGAACGTCACGTTGATCTGCTTTTCATCGCCCGCCTTGACGCCGATCAGCTGATCTTCGAAGCCCGGAATGAACTGGCCGGACCCGAGAACGAGCGTCGCATCGGTGTCGGCACCGCCGTCGAACGGAACGCCATCGACCTTGCCGAGGTAATCCATGGTGACGCGATCGCCGCTCTCGGCCTTGCCCTTCTTGGTCTCGAAAGTCTGGGCGGAGCTCGCAACGCGCTTGACCTGCTCTTCGACTTCCTCGTCGGTCACGTCGACCACTTCACGGGTAACGGAAATCTTGGAAGCATCCTTGAGCTCGATAGCGGGCAGAACTTCGTAATTCAGCGAGAATTCGAAATCGGCCTGGCCGGTCAGAACCTTTTCCGCTTCCTTCTCGTCCTCGGTCATGACGACTTCAGGCTGGGTGGCGGATTTTTCGTTGCGGTCGGCAAGGATCGAGCGCGAAGAATCGCTCAGGATTTCATTGACGACTTCAGCCATGAACGACTTGCCGTACATCTTGCGCAGATGGCTCATGGGCACTTTGCCGGGGCGGAAGCCGTTGATGCGCGCCTTGGCGCTGGCGCCTTGGAGGCGTTCGGAAAGCTTTGCTTCCAGATCCTTGGCCGGTACGACGACCTTGATCTCGCGCTTCAGCCCTTCATTGAGCGTTTCAGTAACCTGCATGTCCAAACCTTCACTTTTTTAACATTCGTCCCGCCGTCGCCGGCTCATTGGCCAAATTGCGGGAGAGAAACTGTCTGCCATCACGGCGTCCGGTGCGGATGGAGCGAGCTTGAACCCTTGCCATCCACGTTGATTTTATTGCCTTATTTCTAACTCAACTCTCGATTTGTGGCACAGATTGTATCACAGAATGTGGCACAAAGTTGCGGAAGAAATTGCACCCTTACCGACTGGTCGCTCCCTTTACTTGCCTTGCGTGCAAAAATCAATGGCGCAGCCGCCAGGGCCGGCGAAATTGCCAGCCTGCCTCGTCGCCGACCCACGATTGCAAGGTGACAACCAAATCGAACTATGCAAGTCTGGATAGGTGGGTTTCAGGACGCGTGATTTTGGACGGCGTTGCTTGCAATGTGTTGCGTACGGATCCAGTCTGAGCTTTCCACGCCATAGAGCGTTTAATATCTGACTTGCATCACTTGGTTTGACGATGCGCGGAAGCGGTATTCCGAACTGTACCAATCAGTGGATCACCTTGCATTTCGTTCCGCGCCGAATCGAAAGCCGACTGTCCTGGAGGCCTGCCCTTGTCACGAACGTTCATCCCAGCCGCAAAACTCGGCTTTGCTGCCGCCATTTTCTTCACAACCGCAGCCTTGGCACAGGAAGCCGCCGCGCCGCCGCCCCCTCCCGTCACCGTGGCAAAGCCTGTCATGCGCGACATCATCGATGCGGATGAGTACATCGGACGGTTTGAAGCCGTCGACCAGGTTGCTGTGCGCTCCCGGGTTTCAGGTTACCTTGACACCGTTCATTTCAAGGACGGTGCTCTCGTCAAGAAGGGCGATCCCCTTTTCACCATAGATCAGCGACCGTTCGTAACCGCCCTCGATCAGGCGCAGGCGGCGCTTGAAGTCGCCAAGACGACAGCCACCTACGCGGAGGCGCAATACAAGCGGACGGAATCGCTGACCGGCAGTGGAACATTGTCGGTATCGACACTCGATGATCAGCGACGTGCTTTCCTGGCCGGTCAGGCCAGCGTACGGGGCGCCGAGGCCGCTGTCGCCTCCGCCAAGCTCGACTTCGCCTATACTGAAATCACCGCGCCCCAGGACGGGCGTATCGATCGCAGGCTCATTTCAATAGGCAATCTGGTGAATGCCAACGACACGATCCTGACGACGATCGTCTCGCTCGACCCGATCGACTTCTATTTCGATGTCGATGAGCGGAACCTGCTTTCCTATGCGCGCACCGCGCGCGAACGCGGCAGCAACCTGCAGGAAGGCGGCGGCGGACTAGAGGTGACGGTGCGGCTAACCGATTCCAAGGAACCTCCGGTCAAGGGCAAGCTCGACTTCTCGGAAAACCGGCTCGATGCCGCGACGGGAACGATGCGTGTGCGAGCGCGCTTCGACAATCCCAAGTTCATCCTGCAGCCTGGCCTTTTCGGTCGCGTCGAGGTGGCCGCCTCAAATGTCTACAAGGGTATCCTGATCCCTGACGACGCCATCGGTTCCGACCAGAATGAACGGGTTGTCTATGTGGTCGGCGATGACGGTACGGTTACAGCGAAGCCCGTCAGGCTGGGACCAAAGCAATATGGCTACCGCGTCATCCGCGAAGGCATGAGCGGTGATGAGACGATCGTTGTCAATGGCTTGATGCGCGTCCGGCCCGGCGCCAAGGTCAAGCCCGAACTCATCGTGCTTCCGCCGGAAGGCAAGGAAGCGGGGGTTAGCCAATGAGGTTCGCGCATTTCTTCGTTGACCGGCCCATCTTCGCATCTGTTCTATCCATCGTTCTTCTGATTGTCGGCGGCATCGCCTATACGCAGCTTCCCGTTGCGCAATACCCCGAAATCGCCCCGCCCACGATTGTCGTGCGCACCTCGTATCCGGGCGCCGATGCGGAAACGATTGCCAATACGGTCGCGACACCGATCGAACAGGAAATCAACGGCGTCGAGGACATGCTCTATATGTCCTCCTATTCGACCGCAGACGGTTCGATGGCATTGACGATCACGTTCAAGCTCGGCACGGATCTCGATAAGGCGCAGGTTCTCGTGCAGAACCGAGTCTCGATCGCAGAACCGCGCCTACCGGAAGAAGTGCGCCGCCTCGGCATAACGACGACGAAAAGCTCGCCCGATCTGATGATGGTCGTCCACGTGCTTTCGCCCAACAACCGCTATGACCAGCTCTACGTATCGAACTATGCCCGCACGCGCATTCGCGACGTCCTGTTGCGGCTCGATGGCGTCGGCGATCTCATCATCTTCGGCGAGCGCGAATATTCGCTGCGCATCTGGCTCGATCCGCAAAAGCTCGCGGCCTATTCCATGACGGCCAGCGATGTCGTCCAGTCCTTGCGCGACCAGAACGTGCAGGTCTCAGGTGGCTCGATCGGTGGCCCACCGTCGTCCGGAAACAACGCCTTCCAGTATACGGTGACGACCGAGGGACGCTTCAGTGACGCGAGACAGTTCCGCTATGTCATTGTAAAGGCTTCAGAAAGCGGCCGTCTTGTCCAGCTGCAGGATGTGGCACGTATCGAGCTTGGCGCGAAGGACTACGTGACCAACAGCTATCTCGACGGCAGTCCTGCTGTCGCGCTTGGCATTTTCAGCCGTCCCGGCACCAATGCGCTGGCCGCCGCCGCGACGATCCAGGCCACCATGAAGGATCTGGCCAAGGATTTCCCGGCGGGCCTTACCTACGACATCGTCTATAACCCTACGGAATTCATCTCGGAATCAATCAACGAAGTCTACAAGACCATTCTCGAAGCGGTGATCCTTGTTGCTTTGGTGGTCCTCGTCTTCCTGCAATCCTGGCGCACAGCGATCATCCCGATCGTCGCCATTCCCGTCTCGCTCATCGGCACGCTGGCCCTGCTATTGGCCTTCGGCTTCTCGCTCAACATGCTGACC
Source organism: Hyphomicrobiales bacterium (assembly GCA_900473175.1). Taxonomy (GTDB): domain Bacteria; phylum Pseudomonadota; class Alphaproteobacteria; order Rhizobiales; family Rhizobiaceae; genus Phyllobacterium. The sequence goes on from UCKM01000005.1 coordinate 213,412, forward strand.
CTGTTCGGCCTTGTACTTGCCATCGGTATCGTCGTGGATGATGCGATTGTGGTGGTGGAAAACGTCGAGCGAAATCTCGCGGCGGGCATGACACCGAAACAGGCGGCACACGTCACGATGGACGAAGTGGGAACGGCCGTCATCGCCATTTCGCTCGTGCTGATTGCGGTCTTCGTGCCGACGGCATTTATTCCGGGCATCTCCGGGCAGTTTTACCTGCAGTTTGCCGTCACGATTGCCGTGGCGACGGCGATCTCTGCGCTCAATTCGCTGACGCTGTCGCCGGCGCTTGCGGCAATCGTCTTGCGCCCGCATGAACATGCGCATTCGCGAAATCCGCTGGCACGCTTCGGACGAATGCTTGCCAATGGTTTCAATACCGGCTTCGACAAGATGGCGTCGGGCTATTCCTGGGTCATTCGACACCTCGTTGGCTCGGCTGTCGGTATCGTTGCCTCGCTCCTGGTATTTGCAGCCCTCCTCGGTGCAACCTGGTATATGGCGACTACGGTGCCGCGCGGCTTCATTCCCACCATGGACCAGGGCTACGCGATTGTCGTAGTCCAGCTGCCTGATGGGGCATCGCTGGAGCGGACCGACGCCGTGATCAAGAAAGTGTCCGACATCGTCAAGACCGTGCCGGGCGTCAAGAATGCGGTGGCTTTTGCCGGGTTCAATGGCGCGACATTTACCAATGCATCCAACGCAGGCGTGGTCTTCACTCCATTTGAATCATTCGAAGATCGGTTGAAACAAGGTCTTTCCGCCAATGCGATCATCGGCAAGCTGTTCGGCAGTCTGCAGAGTATCCAGGAAGCTTTCATCATCGCCGTGCCGCCCCCCTCGATCCGCGGGGTCGGCAATTCCGGCGGCTTCAAGATGCAATTGCTCGATCGCGACAGTTCCGACATGCGCAGGGTCCTCGGCCTTGCCTACCAGATGATGGGAGAAGCCAACAAGACCCCGGGTCTCACCGGTGTCTTCACCACCTTTTCGGCGTCGAGCCCGCAATATTTCCTCGAAGTCGATCGCGACAAGGCGAGAGCGTTGAATGTCCCCATCCCCAACATCTTCGAGACGCTCTCGATTAATCTGGGTACGTCTTATGTAAATGATTTCAACGCTTTCGGTCGCGTTTATCAAGTGAGAGCGCAAGCGGACCGGCAATATCGCGTCGATCGCGCCGATATCCTCGCGCTGAAGGTGCGCTCGGCAACGGGTGCACTGGTTCCACTGGGTACGCTCGTGGAAATCAGGGATACGACCGGCCCTTCGCTGGTCCAGCGCTACAATATGTACGTGTCGGTCCCTTTGCAGGGTAATCCGGCTCCGGGCGTTTCCACGGGTACAGCGCTCGACAAGATGGAGGCCCTGGCAGCGAAAACACTGCCGCCGGGGACGACTTTCAACTGGACCGAATTGGCCTTCCAGGAGCGCGGCACCGGCAACACCGCGATATTCATCTTCGGACTGTCTGTGATCTTCGTGTTCCTTGCACTATCGGCGCAATATGAAAGCTGGATCCTGCCGCTGGCAATCATCCTGATCGTTCCATTGGCAGTGCTCGCCGCGCTCATAGGCGTGCACTTGCGCGGCATGGACAACAATATTCTCACGCAGATCGGGCTAGTGGTCCTCATAGGCCTTGCCGCAAAGAACGCAATTCTGATTGTGGAATTCGCACGACAGCATGAGGAAAGCGGTGCCACGCCTGTCGAAGCCGCCATCGAGGCGAGCCGCTTGCGCCTGCGTCCGATCCTGATGACGGCTTTCGCATTCATCTTCGGCGTGGTGCCGCTGATGATCGCAACAGGACCAGGCGCGGAGATGCGCCAGTCGCTGGGTACGGCGGTATTCTCCGGTATGCTCGGCGTCACCTTCTTCGGCCTCTTCCTGACGCCTGTCTTCTATGTAGCGCTGCGCTCTTTGCGACGCCGCAAACCAAAGCCTGTGGAAGCGCCGGCGCGGGGCTTTTAACGAATGAACTGCAGTCGCGTGAGACAAAGCGGAGTACATGATGATTATCCACGAGATGTCGAGGCAGGAAATCAAGGAACTGCTTACCCGGGCCAGCATTGGCCGGCTGGCCTGTGCCAAGGACAACCAGCCCTATGTCGTCCCGCTGCGTTTCGTCTATAATTCCGTATATCTCTATTCGTTCACCACGGTCGGGCGGAAAATCGAATGGATGCGCGAAAACCACAAGGTCTGCGTGGAATTCGACGAAATTGACGCCACGAACAGCTGGTACACGGTGTTGGTGACCGGGCGATTTGAGGAATTGACAAACGCGCCGGAACACGTGGCCGAGCGCAACCGGGCGCACGAACTCTTGAACAAGAAAGCCGAATGGTGGGAACCCGGCTTCGTCAAGACAATCATCCGCGATGAGGAGCGGCCATTGGAACCTGTCTACTTCCGCATCGCCATTTCAGAAACGACAGGCCACAAGGCGGTCAAGACGGGTTGAGGCTCGGTATAACATCCACCGTATCGATATTGCACAGCTAGTAATCAGAGCGCCCGACGGGATAAGCCTTGATTTGCTAAACTCACTTCACTGAGTTAGGAGATTTTCTGCAATCCTGGGAGGGAAATGTGGATACTATTGCCGGCTCTCACAAAACTTGGCTATTCGAAGGCTTTTGTCCGATTTGCCAATCACCTACTACGTTCCAAGCGTCCAATGAGTGGTTCAGAGATCACTTAGTATGTTACCAGTGCCCGGGAGGATCCGTGCCCCGCGAGCGGGCGCTAGCTCTCATTCTCAATGAGATCCGCCCAAACTGGAGAAACCTGGCCATTCATGAGTCTTCCCCTTCGCCAAGGGGTGTCTCCGCTGTCTTGTTGCGCGAGGCAAGAAGTTACCTGTCCTCACAGTACTTTCCAAACGAACCCTTGGGCAGCTTGGTCGATGGTGTTCGAAATGAAAATCTGGAATCACAGACGTTTGAAAATGAATCGTTCGATATCGTGATTACATTGGATGTCATGGAACACGTCTATCATCCAGACAAAGTGTTTTCCGAAATTTATCGGACCTTGAGATCCGGTGGCGTCTACATTTGCACATTCCCTGTGAGAAACTATCAAGTTAACGGGTGGGAACGCAGGTTTATCCAAAATGAAGATGGCAGCCGAAATCACATCAAAGACCCTGAAATCCATGGTAATCCGGTGAGTTCCGAGGGGAGTGTCGTAACCGTGGATTATGGATATGATCTGCACAAGGCAATCGCGGAATGGGCTCCGTTTGATATTCGGGTTAGTCGCTTCAATGATGCCTATCACGGCATCATGGGAGACTATACCGAGGTTGTTGTTTGCCAAAAACGCGATCCACGGCCAATTCCAAAAGTTTTGGATTTTGATCCTCGAACCCCTGTTCGCTCCTCGTTCGCATCACGCCTGTTCCACAGGTTAAGGCGAAAGCCGCAAGTGAAATATCGTTAATCGGAGCGAACCGTGATCCGCCATATTATGCAGTAACAACAAAAACTTATGGAAAGTAACGTGGTGCGGATGGAGGGACTCGAACCCCCACGGTCTCCCGCCAGAACCTAAATCTGGTGCGTCTACCAATTTCGCCACATCCGCAGATGGAGGCGTGACCGCACCCCAAGCGCCGGTCTCTATATCATCCAATTTCCGGGGGTCAAAGGGAAAAGGCGGATATCAAGCAGCAATATTTGTCATCACCAGTGATGCATTCTGGTCAGTAAACCGGCTCTTCATAAAGCAGCATGCCATTGTCCTTGAGGGCGCGAATCTGGGCGTCTCCCGCAGGTGAAACGGCGATCACGGCCTCGATCTTGCTTTCCCGCTGCTGATCCTCGATCGCCCGCCCCTGGCCCTCCGGCACATAATAGCGCTCGATCCCATAATTGACGCGAAGTTGCGGGTAGACCACCGCATTGGCAAATCCAGCCGTACGGCCGCGTAGCTGGACCTCCCCAGGCTGCAAATCATCGCGCTTCTGCCAGGATGCGCTGGAGAATATCCACGCGCCGTCGTCGCCCTGCTTTACCGTCACATAGATGTCGGCCAGGCGGTCTTCGCCGACAGGTGGCTTTCCGCTGACCTTGGCGGCTTCGATATTGGAAATGCCGTAGCCGAGCGTGACGTAATCGCCGCGCATAAGATCGTGCGGATCGACCGGTTCGGTCAGAAGCGTGATGTCGCTGCCATTGCGCAGGATCGAGGCGCGTTGCGCGACCATGGCATAGAGTGCACCTGATTGCAGCTGCGCCACCAGCGCACCGATCCAGAGAATACGACGCTTGAAAATCATGCGGTTACCTCCTTTTTCGGATTCTTTTTCTGAAGGCGACGCTCCATTCGGATGACGAAGGCCGCAAGAAGCAATACGAGTATGCCTGCACTGAGGAAGAAACCGGCTGTACCGATCATGGTGCCGATGGTCTGGAAGGCCAGATAAAGGACCTCCAGCGAGAATACCGTATAGGCGACCCAGCGTACCGTCAGATTGCGGTATCCGGAAAGAGCAAGCCCGGCAATCGAACAGCCCAATATGGCAAATCCGATAATGACCTGGTTGGTAACTCCTTCGCTGAACTCATCGAACTGGAAAAAGATCAGTGCAAGGAGCAGCATCACGAAGCCGTAGGCGCCGATTGCTTCGCTCCAGCCCGTCACTTCCTGCACCAAGCGGGTACGAAGTGCATCGACAAGGAAAAGAGCAGCACCGAGGATCGCGGCCATCCACAAGATGCCGGGGTGGTCGAGATCGAAACGGACGACGAAGACATAGGTGATCAACAGGATGGCAATCAGATGCCGTGCGGCCCTGCCCTTCGTGTACCAGACCAATCCGGCGCAGATGAGCGCCAGGATCGGAACCAACCACAGATAGCTCAATCGCCCCGACGAAGCTGGTTCCAGCGAACAGAACAGATAGAACCCGGTAATCGCAGCGCTTGCCGAGACGAGCACGGGTGCACGCAAGAGCAACGCCGCGACCATGGTGCCAGCAACCCATAGTAAGGCCGCATCCGATGCATCGCCAGAAAGATGATACATCTGGCCAACCAGCGCTATGCCGGCACCGAAGGTAAGCGCGGCCATCAGATAGAGCGCCTGGCTGAATACCTTGTCGCCGCGGCTCTCCCGCCAGGCGCCGCCGATATAGCCGATGAAAAGCGTTGCTGCGATCAGGCCGACCCTGACGAGGCGCGGCATGGCTTCCCAATTTGCGGCAACGAGCGAAACGATGGCAGCGCCGAGGAGGATTGCACCCAAGAGTGCAAGGATACCGCCGAGGCCGAAACCGGAGCCATTACTGTCGATGTCCTGGCGCAAGCGCTCCGCCGTTGCAGTGTCGATCAGTCCATCCCGCTGCCACCGCGCAATGTGTCTCTTCACGCCAAGGGAAATCGCCACGGGCCGCTCCTCAATCACTGACGTGTCTCAACTGACGGCAGTACCTGGCTGCAATTATGGCTCGATTCGGGCCATTACCGCAAAGATACCGCTTGTGCGCCGCAACAATTAAGATCGATTAATGTTGCAATGCAACAATTGCATAGCTGATCTGCAAACTTGGCTCTGCAACTTTTGAGGGTCATCACCTATCTTCAGTTCAACGATCAAGAGTGATCAACCGAACAACGAACCGAAATGGTGAATGAAATGAACCTTATCCGCTCTTACAGCAACTGGCGCCGTTACCGTGACACGGTTTCCGAGCTGAACCGCCTGTCGACCCGCGAACTCAGCGACCTGGGCATTGCCCGCTCGGACATCCCGTTCGTCGCCAAGAAGTCGGCAGTCCGCTAATCAGAATATCGCCGGGGCTCATCCTCCTCCCGGAGCCTCCGCGATCAAAGACCGGCACTCCTCCTCCCAGCCGGTCTTTATCAAACGACACCCACCGCACCTCCTCCCGCGGTGGGTGTTGTTGTTTTCAGGCACCGCGCTATCGAACGCCGCCGTAGCCTCGTCCCTTCCATTCCGCCAAACGCATGACATCCGGTGGGCCGCCTGCCGGCTCATACCAGGAATCGACCGCCCACAATGTGCCCGAACCGTCCTTCAACACTGCGGTGAAGTGCGGATAACGGCCATCGATGAAGCTTCCGCGCGAATCGCGCCGGGCGACCGTATGAAATCGCAAAAGGCCTTCATCCTGCAGATAGCGCAGGAAATGGTCGGTATTGGTCGATTCATCGATGCAGTCCATCTGTCCCCTTTCGCGCCCCTTGCCAAATTCCATCTTCGGCCGGTCGGCTACGCCGATCACCTCGGTGCTGCGGCGCTCGAAGACCTGGACGGCGCGGCGCACCGCTGCACGTTCGGCTTCAGCGGACGTGTTGCCGCTTGCCATGATCGAGGCGATTTGGGCACGGTTGGCCGCCGTCAAGGTCACCGACGTCCGATAGGTACAGCCATAGCCGTGACAGACGCCGAACGTTTGCGCCAGCGCCATTGACGCTGTGCTGTACACGATGGCGCAAAGGAGGAGCGGCAGGGTGATCGATCTCGGTGCGGACATGGGGCAACCCTAACAACCCTGGCGGGTGAAGCCTACTGGATTCGGAATTTATGGTTGCTGTTATGCGTTGATGGGTAGAAACGCCCTGCGCCCGGACCTACATGGTAAGTCCCACCTGTGATGCTCCGGGAGCACAATCATGCAAAAACGTCGCCTTGGCCGTACCGGCCTCTCCATCGCACCTCTGGTTCTTGGCGGAAATGTCTTCGGCTGGACGGCCGACAAGCGGACATCATTCGATCTCCTTGACCGCTTCGTCGATGCCGGATTCAATGCCATCGACACGGCGGATGCCTATTCGCGCTGGGTTCCCGGCAATGAGGGGGGCGAATCGGAAACGATCATCGGCGAATGGATGCAATCGCGTAGGGCACGCGACAAGGTTACGATCATCACCAAAGTCGGCTCCGACATGGGCCAGGGCAAGAAGGACCTTTCGGCGCCCTACATCGCCAAGGCGGCGGAAGCCTCCTTGAGGCGGCTGCAGATCGATGCGATCGACCTTTACCTGTCGCACTGGCCTGACCCAGATACACCCTATGAGGAGACGCTGGGCGCCCATGAAAAACTGCTGAAGGCAGGCAAGGTCAAAGCGATCGGGGCGTCCAACCTCGACGCTACACAATTGCGCGAAGCACTCGATGTGGCGAAGGCCAGGAACCTGCCCCGCTATGACGTGCTGCAACCTGAATATAATCTCTACGACCGCAAGAGCTATGATGGTGAGCTAGGCGATCGTGCGTGGCCGAAGATATTGGCGTCATCACCTATTTCAGCCTCGCCCGGGGGTTTCTTTCCGGCAAGTATCGCAGCGAGGCCGACCTCGGCAAGAGCGCGCGCGGCGGCGGGATCAAGGACTACCTCAATGCGCGCGGATATCGCATCCTGGCCGCACTCGACGAGATATCCGGGAAACACAAGGCGAAACAGGCGGAGGTTGCGCTCGCATGGATCATCCACCGCGAAGGCGTGACAGCCCCGATTGCAAGCGCGACATCGCTGGAACAGATGGAAAGCCTCATCAAGGCCGCGTCACTCGCCCTCAACAAGGACGATATGGCCGAACTCGACCAAGCCAGCGCCTGAGCCAATCCGAAGTATATGAAGGCCGCTGCAACTGCATTGCAGCGGCTCGCCAAAGAGTTTATTGGGAGCGCATGTCGATCATACCTGTACATATCATTGGCGGCGGCCTCGCCGGTTCCGAAGCATCGTGGCAGCTCGCGCAGGCGGGTATACCCGTCATCCTGCATGAGATGCGACCGGTTCGCGGCACCGACGCGCACAAGACCGAGGGTCTGGCGGAGCTCGTCTGTTCCAACTCATTCCGCTCGGACGATGCGCAGACGAACGCCGTCGGTGTTCTGCATGCCGAAATGCGGCTCGCCAATTCGCTGATCATGGCGTGTGCCGACGCGCACCAGGTTCCGGCCGGCAGCGCTCTTGCCGTTGACCGCGATGGTTTTTCCGATTCCGTAACGGTCGCGCTTGAAGCCCATCCGCTTGTCACGATCGAGCGCGAGGAGATCACCGGCCTGCCCCCGGCAGAATGGGATAAGGCTATCATCGCCACGGGGCCATTGACCGCGCCATCGCTGGCCGAGGCAATACGCAAGGAAACGAGCGCTGACGCCCTCGCCTTCTTCGACGCCATCGCGCCGATCGTTCATTTCGATTCCATCGACATGAACGTGTGCTGGTTTCAGTCGCGTTACGACAAGGTAGGCCCCGGCGGCACCGGCAAGGACTACATCAACTGCCCGATGACGAAGGAACAATATGAAGCCTTTGTCCAGGCGTTGATCGCTGGCGACAAGACGGAATTCAAGGAGTGGGAGGGCACACCCTATTTCGATGGCTGCCTCCCGATCGAGGTTATGGCGGAGCGCGGACCGGAGACCCTGCGACATGGTCCGATGAAGCCTATGGGGCTTACCAACGCGCACAACCCGACAGTCAAGGCTTATGCGGTCGTCCAGCTGCGGCAGGACAACGCGCTCGGCACGCTCTACAACATGGTCGGTTTCCAGACCAAGCTTAAATACGGCGCACAGACCGATATCTTCCGGATGATTCCGGGGCTTGAGAATGCCGAATTTGCACGGCTGGGTGGCCTGCACCGCAACACCTATCTGAACTCCCCGATCCTGCTTGATCCTACATTGCAGCTGAAGAGCCGTCCTGGTTTGCGTTTTGCCGGCCAGATAACCGGCTGCGAGGGCTATGTGGAATCGGCGGCGATCGGCCTGCTTGCCGGGCGCTTTGCCGCTGCGGAACGTCTTGGTCAGACTCTGACACCGCCTCCGGCGACAACGGCGTTTGGCGCGCTGCTCGGGCATATCACCGGTGGTCATATCGTCACCGATGAAGAGCCGGGTAAGCGGTCGTTCCAGCCGATGAACGTCAATTATGGCTTGTTTCCGCCAATTGAAACGCCAAAGTCCGAGGGCAAGCGACTGCGCGGCAAGGAAAAGTCAAACGCCAAGAAACGTGCCATGAGCGCCCGAGCACTTGCCGATTGCCGCTCGTGGCTGGGCCTGCCTGCATTGGCAGAGGCCGCCGAGTAATCTGTCGTACGTGAGTCGGTGGTGTGGTGCGTGGTTCGAGAGGCTCAGCATGAAGGGAGGTAGGCTCGTTTCAGAAAGCCAAAAATGAAAGCTTCCCGCCGCTGCCGTCCGACGTGCAGTCGCCTCCGCTGAGGGACGTTGGTGAAATGCGGAGAGCCAGAGTAGACACTTTGACTATGTCGACGCGAGCTACAGCTTCCCTCATGGTGAGCCTGTTGAACCACGCGCAATGTTTGCTCTGAATGACTACCCGATCGACGCCCGGAACATGGCCCACTGGCGGCGCAGCGGCGAGATATCCGCAACCTCGTTTGCCGCATCCGCACCCTTTGCTTTCAGCTTTTTCAGGTAGACGGGCGTAAGCATCGCTGGCAAGTAGGCCGGCCGCAGGCTCACCGGCAGTGATCCCGCAGCAGCTTCGAATTTCCCAAGATGATCTTCAGCAAGTGCAATCATCGCGTCGATCGAGCGCTTTATAGCCCCCTTGTCAGAACCCTCGAGCAGCGCCTGCGGACTGCAACTGACCGCGCCGAGAATGTCGCGCGGAATAAACACCTGTCCACGGCGCCGGTGCAAAGGCAACAATCGCAAAAGCCCCGCCACTGCCTGAGCGACACCCGCGTGCCCGGCCGCTTCGGCGTGCACGGGCGCGGCCGCATTCAGCACAAGGCTGGCAAGCTGGATCAGGGCCGAGGCGGTCTCGCCGCAATAGCCTTCGAGATCATTGCGGCTCGGCATCGGATCATCATAAAGATCGAAGATGCGTGCTTCACAGTAGTTGTCGAAAGCGCTTCGCGGCAGATCGTGGGAATTGATGGTGTCGACAAGTGCTGCGGCTACCGGATTACCGGACACCGCGCCGTGCTCGGTGCCGTTGATCAGGTCGCGCCACCATTGCAGACGCACTTCACCCGGCAGCGGATCGTGGATCAGGTCGCGAATGCGGGCAATTTCCGCGTTGAACGCGTAGAGAGCGGCAAGCGCACCCCGTTTGTCTTGAGGTGCATAAAGTATGGAGACATACCGGTCCGGATCTGCATCGCGCAGGAATTGCATGCAGTGGGTTTCATTGGCGTTCATGGCTAAAGAATGAGCTAATCGACCGCGATCAGCGCCGCAGCGACGGCGCGATCCTCGGCGAGCAAGACGTTGTAGGTTCGAACGGCGGCACCGGTGCTCATCGGATCGGCCGATATGCGGTGCTTGCGCAGTTCGTCACGCAGCGCTTGCGGCAGCCGGCGCAATTCCGTTCCGGTCCCGACAAGAAGAATTTCGATGTCGCCCGCCTGCGCCAAAACGAGTGACAGATCGGCAATCGTCACAACAGGCGGCGTCTTCGGTTCCCATCCGTGAATTCCCGAAGGAAGGCACAATATGGAGCCCCGATGCGACATGTCGGCAAAGCGAAATCCGCCATTGCCATAGGCATCGATCGGTGCCCGCCCAGGGAAATGGGCTTCCCGGATTTCAATGCCCTTGGCCACCGTGTTTACGCTCCATTCTGCTCGGAAACCGCCGCCGAGCGCCCGCCGTCGATCACATCCCGACCCTTGAGGCCAAACAGCATCAAAAGCGGGCCCGCCACGAAGATCGACGAGTAGGTTGCAACCACGATACCGACAGCAATGGTGAGCGCAAACGACCGAACATCATCGCCGCCATATGCGTAAAGCACGATGAGTGCCAGGAACGTGGCAAGCGATGTGAGGATCGTTCGAGACAGGGTCTGATTGATCGAGGCATCAAGGATGGCCGAAAGCGTCATTCCCGTTCCCTGCCGTCGCAGGTTCTCGCGGACACGGTCATAGATGACCACCGTATCATTCAGCGAATAGCCGACAATTGCGAGCAGTGCCGCGATACTCCAGAGATTGAATTCCATCTGGAAAATCATGAACATGCCGAGGACGAGAACCACATCGTGAATCGTTGCAAGGATCGCACCCACCGCGAAATGCCATTCGAAGCGGAACCACACATAGGCAAGAATTGCGATCAGCGACAAGCCCACAGCAAGGGCACCGGCTTGCGACAAGCCGCTCGATACCGAGGGGCCGATGACATCGATGCGACGGAAATCATAATCATCCTGCAATTCGCCGCGGATCTTGACGCCAACGGTCTGTTCGGCGTTTTCACCCTCGCCCTGGCTGCCGACGGTGATCAGAGCGCGATCGTCCGACTTGAAAGGCTCGATCTTGACCTCGCCGATGTTCAGTTCATCAAGGCGACCATAGACGTCGTCGAGATCGATCGCCCCTTGGCGCGACTGTATTTCCACCATCGTCCCGCCCTTGAAATCGATGCCGAAATTCATGCCGACCACAGCAAAGAGCACGATTGCGGCGATGCTCGACAGAGCCGAAAACCCAAGCGTCAGACCGCGCAGCTTCATGAACGGGATTTTGGTGTCGTTGGCAACGAGCTTGAGCGGTGCGCCCGGCACTTCCTTCGGCTTCGAGCGTTGCACCCACAGGGATATTAGCCAGCGCGTCAAGGTGAAGGTCGTGAACAATGTCGTTACGATACCGATCGTCACGGTGAGCGCGAAACCGTGCACCGGTCCGCTTCCGAGAATGAAGAGCACAAGCGCTGCAATCAGTGTGGTGACATTGGCATCGACGATCGTGGCAAGCGCGCGGGAGAAGCCGGAATCAATTGCCTGGATGACCGAGAAACCGGCACGCCTGTCTTCGCGGATGCGCTCGTAGATGAGAACGTTCGAATCCACGGCCATGCCGATGGTGAGCACGATGCCGGCAACGCCCGCCAGGGTTAGCGGCGCTTTGAAGAGCGTCAGAACCGCGAGAATGAGAAGCACGTTGACGACCAGCGCAACGCTAGCGATGACCCCGAGGAACCCATAGGTCAGCAACATGAAGAGAATGACGAGGCAAGCGCCAATCAGCGCAGCGATCTTGCCGGAGGTGACCGCCGCCGCGCCCAGATCAGTGCCGATCGTGCGCTCTTCAACGACCGTGACATCTGTCGGCAAAGCGCCGGCGCGCATGACAAGTGCAAGGTTGCTGGCGCCCGACAGGTCGAAATTGCCGGTGATCTGGCCGGTATTACCCGGAATGGCTTCGCTTATGACCGGGGCCGACAGGACCTGATTGTCGAGGACGATGGCGAAGGATTGCCCGACACTGGCCTTGGTCGCTTTCGAAAACCGATCCGCGCCGATGCTGTCAAGCCTGAACGTGACGACTGGCTGCTGGGTCGCCGTATCAATACCCGCCTGCGCGTCCACGAAATTCTTGTTCGAAACCAGCGGTTCCTTTTTGACGAGATAGGCCACGGGCGGATCATCGAACGAATAGACGATCTCGTCATCTTCAGGCGGCGTTCCATCGATCGCCTGCTGGACCGGCACTGAGGAATCGACCATCTGGAAGCTGAGTTCGCCGGTAAGGCTCAATATGTCCTTGAGCAGCTGTGAATCGTACAGGCCCGGTACTTCGACCAGAACGCGGCCGTTGCGCTGGCTTTCCACATTGGGGTTGGTGTAGCCGAGTTCGCTCAGTCGGCGGCTGAGGACCGCAACCGTGGCTTCTGTATCGGGCAGATGATCCTTGTCGACCTGAAGACCAATGCGAGAACCGCCTTCCAGATCGAGCCCAAGCGCCAATTGCTTCTTCGGCAGCCAGTCCGGCAGCTTCACCAATTGGTCCTGCGTGAAGACGTTCGGCAGTGCCAATATCACGCCTGCCAGAACAACAGCCCAGATAAGTACGGTCTTCCAGCGGCTAAAATACAGCATACGGTCGCGACCTTTTGCGGCTAGAATCAACAGGGCGGCTCGATGGCCGCCCGGTACTATGCCTTATTTCTTGTTATCGGCAACCGGCTCGCCCTTGACGCGCACATCTGCCACCATGCCACGCAAGACGCGTGCCTTGACGCCCTCACCGATTTCAACGTCGAGTTCGCCTGTATCTTCATAAACCTTCGTTACCTTGGCGATGAAGCCGCCGCCCGTGATGATCGTATCGCCACGGCGGATGTTCTTGAGCTGCTCCTCACGCTTCTTCGCTGCCGTGCGCTGCGGCCGGATGATCAGGAAGTACATGATCACGAAGATCAGGATGAACGGCAGGATGCTCATGAGCATTTCCGGTGCGCCACCTGCACCCGTCGCCTGGGCATATGCGGGAGTTACGAACATAGAGACAACCTCCAGAGAAGACCAATTTTCGATTGAACCAGCCTGCGCAATACAATGTTTGTTTGGACAAAAGCAACCTCACAAAACCGCGTGGGCTCCTTTTCCATTTATCGTCAACATGATAGTTGCAAGTGCGTAGACAAAACAAAGGCTTGATGAGAATGTCACGGGAATTGCTGACCGATAAACTTGATCGTCTGATTGCGGTGCTGGAGCGCATGGCACCCCCTGAACCGCAGGCTGTCGACCTTGATTGCGCGGATTGCTTTGTTTGGAATCCCGAGCATCTGGCTTTCGATCCTGTCCGCAAGGTCAACCGCGTCGATATCTCGCTGATCCGCGGCGTCGATAATGTGCGTGACATCCTCTTTGACAACACCAAGCGATTTGCCGACGGGTTTCAGGCCAATAACGTGCTCCTGTGGGGCGCGCGCGGTATGGGAAAGTCATCACTGGTCAAGGCGGTCCATGCCTCGGTCAACGTTGCAGCACCAGCCGGAAGCCATCCGCTCAAACTGATCGAGATCCACCGCGAGGATATTGGCAGCCTCCCCGCCCTCATGACAGCCATCAAGGATACCGACTATCGTTTCATCCTGTTTTGCGATGACCTGTCGTTTGACCACGATGACACCTCCTACAAATCGCTCAAGGCAGCGCTTGAAGGCGGTGTCGAGGGCCGTCCGGACAATGTGATTTTCTATGCGACCTCGAACCGGCGCCATCTGTTGCCGCGCGACATGATCGAAAATGAGCGCTCGACGGCGATCAATCCTTCAGAAGCGGTTGAGGAAAAAGTCTCGTTGTCGGACCGTTTTGGCCTTTGGCTCGGCTTTCACAAATGCAGTCAGGACGACTATCTTTCGATGATCGACGGATATGCTGCCCATTTCGATCTCGCGCTCGACCAGCACCAACTCCATGCCCAGGCACTGGAGTGGGCGACGACGCGTGGGTCCCGTTCGGGCCGCGTCGCCTGGCAATTCACCCAGGATTTGGCCGGAAGGCTCGGAAAGAAGCTTTAGACAGAACGGCAAAGCCCGCGTCTTCCGACGCGGGCCTTGCGTTGATATCGCTGATCGATCAGGATTCGAGATACTTCGAAGGATCGACAGGAGTCGAGTTCTTGCGCACTTCGAAGTGCAGTTTCGGCTGGGTGGCGTTGCCTGTCATGCCGGATTTGCCAAGTTCCTCGCCGCGCTTGACCTTCTGGCCCCGCTGTACATTGAGCTTGCTGGCATTGCCATAGACGGTGACCAGGCCGTTGTCGTGGCGCACCAGTACCGTATTGCCGAACTCCTTGAGGCCATCGCCGGAATAAATCACAACGCCATTCTCGGCGGCCTTGATCGGCGTGCCCTCCGGCACTGATATATCGATACCATCGCTGCCCTTGCCATAATTGGCGACGACACGGCCGCGTACGGGCCAGCGCATGCCGGCCACGCCGGTCGACGACGGTGCTGCAGCAACATCCTTCTCGGCATCATCGATCACCTTCTCGCTCGCCTGCGGCGGCGTGTAAGGTTTGGCTTGACCGTCGGCTTGCGGCGCGGCCGGCGCTGCACGAGCCTGGGGCGCTGCGCTGGCGACGACCTTCGGCTGTTCGACCGGCGGGGTCGATGCCGTCTTGACCTGATCGACAGCGCCTTTCGGCTTCATGTTATTGGCGACATTCTGCGCCAGCGCTGCATTCGACGGCGGGATGATCAGCGACTGGCCAACGCGGACGTTGCCGTCCTTCATGTTGTTGGCCTGTTTGATCGAATCTACATTGGCGCCGGTCTTGCGCGAGATTGCGTGCAGCGTGTCGCCGCTCTGCACGGTATAGGAGCCGCCATTGCTCGGAGGGGTCGTATTCTTCGCGCTGGTGGACGGCGTGGCGGAAGGTGCAGCCTGCTTTTCCTTGACCTGCTGCGCCTGCGGAAGCACCGCAACATCGTTCGACGCCGGGGCCG
The DNA here is from genome assembly GCA_900473175.1 of Hyphomicrobiales bacterium. GTDB lineage: Bacteria > Pseudomonadota > Alphaproteobacteria > Rhizobiales > Rhizobiaceae > Phyllobacterium. The sequence continues at coordinate 228,613 of UCKM01000005.1, forward strand.
GTTTGGCGGGCATGCGGGCTTCGCGGCCATCGGGTGTCTTCAAAGTGCCGCCACTCGAGGCGAGCGGCGCTGCCTTCATCGGCTGGACTGGCTCGGCTGAAGCCATTTGCTGGTTGCGGACGGGTGTAGCGCTTGCGACGGGTGCCAGCGCCGGGCGCGACGGCTGCGAGGAAACCGGTGGCAGAGCCGCGGTGCTTGCTGCGCCGACTGGCGGCAGGCTGCCGCGCTGTACCGTACCGCGACTGACCGAAGCGGTCGGAGTTCCGTCAACCGGCGGCGTATAAGGCTGCGGGGCCGCGTTCTGCGTCTGCATTATTGAACGCTGGTTGTCGCTGTAGCCAGAACTGAAATCGGCACTGGTGAAGCGCTGTACGCCAGAGCTGCAACCTGCAGCCATACCAGCAAATGTGAGGATGGCGGCATTAAGAGCCAGCCGCCGTGACGCTTTGTCTAATGTACTCAAACGCATCGCATGTCCCGCCCGTACTCAATACAAGAATATTGGGAGCATTAGATCGCGTTAATGTTACCCGACGGTTAAAACGCGCATAAAATTTGTAAAAAATTCACCAAACCCGTAAATGGTTGCACTGCACAAACGAGGAATTTCTAGGCTGTGCGGGTTCAGAGCGCTGCGGCAACGCCTTCAAGCAGCGGGAGAAACCGCACCGCCATCAGGTCCTGGCGTTCGAAACGGCTGCCTATCTTTGACAACCGCGCCATCACCTGCCTGCCTTCGAGCGGACCGATCGGGGCGATCATCACGCCGTTCGAAGACAAGAGGTCGACGAACTGGCGCGGCATGCTTTCGAAAGCACCCCATATCACGATGCGGTCGAACGGGCCGTCATTTACCAGGCCATGCCTGCCGTCGGCGTGTTTGACGAAGGTGTTCTCGATCTTGAGCGCTTGCAGACGCTGCTGCGCAAGTTCAACAAGGGTTTGGTAGCGTTCCAGTGACAATACCCGGCCGGAAAGACGCGCCATGACGGCGGACGTGAAACCGGTGCCGGTGCCGACTTCAAGCACCCGGTGCGTCGGCTCCAGATCAAGCGCGTTGATCAGTTGCGCCTGAAGGTCTAGCCCTTCCATGAACTCGCCGCACTCGATCGGCAGCATCCCCTCGCCATAGGCGACATTACCGAGATTGCCATTGACAAAGGCCATGCGCGGCGTCGCCTCGAAGGCGCTCAGCAGCCGCTGATCCGTCAGTCCTTGCGATCGCATCCGGAGTACGAAGGCGGCGAAGCCTTCTCGTTCAGATAGAACCGGCTTCATGCGAATGCTGCCTCAAGGGTCGCGCGCGTTTCGTGTGCGGTCAGATCGAGCTGCAACGGTGTAATGGAAATGAAATTCTTGCGGATCGCCGCCACATCGCTGTCCTCAGCGGGTACATCCTTGCCGCGGCCGTAGCGCAGCCAGTAATAGGGCAAGCCTCGGCCATCATGGCGCTCTTCGATGGCAAGGCCGTGCGAGAGCTTGCCTTGGACCGTCACGCGCGTTCCAGCGATTTCGGAACTGCCGCAACTCGGGAAATTGATATTGACGAGAACGCCCTTTGCCAGGTCGGCGCCAAGAAGCTTCTTCAGGAGTGCCGGTGCATGCGCCGCCACCACCTCCCACGGCACGACGCGCGCACCACCGTCGAGGTTATACTCCTGCGACAGGGCAATCGATTTGATACCAAGCAGCGTGCCCTCGATGGCACCGGCGACTGTTCCGGAATAGGTAACGTCATCTGCCATGTTCGAGCCCGAATTGACACCTGAGAGGATCAGGTCGGGCGGCTCAGGCATCAGGTGCTTGACGCCCATGATGACGCAATCGGTCGGTGTGCCGCGCAGGGCAAAGTGGCGTTCGTCGATCTTGCGCAGCCGCAGCGGATTGGAAAGCGTCAGCGAGTGTGCCAGACCGCTTTGGTCGGTTTCCGGCGCGATCACCCAGATATCGTCAGAGAGCTGGCGGGCGATGCGTTCGAGTACGCTCAGACCTTCCGCATGAATACCATCATCGTTGGTCAGAAGAATGCGCATCGCCCTACCCTCTAAATCAAGCGGCTCTTTCGATCCGTGTCAGTCCACCCATATAGGGCACAAGTGCTTGAGGAACTGTGACGCTGCCGTCCTCATTCTGATAATTTTCCACAACCGCGATCAGCGCGCGTCCGACCGCGACACCCGAACCGTTGAGCGTGTGAACGAAACGGGTGGCCTTCTCGCCTTCCGGCCGGTAGCGGGAATTCATCCGTCGCGCCTGGAAATCGCCGCAGACCGAGCAGCTGGAGATTTCGCGATACGCCTTCTGCCCTGGCAGCCAGACCTCGATATCGTAGGTCTTCTGGGCGCCGAAGCCCATGTCGCCGGTGCAGAGCGTCACTGTGCGGAACGAAAGGTCGAGCCGTTTCAGAACTTCCTCAGCACAGGATGTCATGCGCTCATGCTCGTCGATGGAACGATCGGCATCGGTGATTGATACCAGTTCGACCTTCATGAACTGGTGCTGGCGCAGCATGCCGCGCGTATCGCGCCCGGCGGAACCCGCCTCGGAACGGAAGCAGGCGGTCAGCGCGGTCATGCGGATCGGCAGATCACGAATGTCGAGAATTTCCTCGCGCACGAGGTTGGTAAGTGGCACCTCGGCCGTGGGAATGAGATAACGTCCATCGGTCGTCTGGAACAGGTCTTCGGCAAACTTCGGCAGCTGGCCAGTGCCATAAAGCACATCGTCATTGACCAGCAGCGGTGGGCTCACCTCGGTATAGCCATGCTCGCTCGTATGCAGATCGAGCATGAACTGGCCGAGCGCGCGCTCAAGGCGTGCCAACTGGCTCTTGAGGACCGTGAAGCGGCTGCCGGAAAGCCGGGCTGCACGTTCGAAATCCATATAGCCGAGTTTCTCGCCGATCTCGAAATGCTCCTTCGGCTCGAAGGCGAAATTTTTCAAATGGCCAACGCGCCGGACTTCGACGTTGTCCGTCTCGTCCTCGCCAACCGGCACACTGTCGAGCGGAATGTTGGGCAGCACCGACAGCGCATCGTTCAGCGCGCGATCGAGCTGCCTCTCTTCCTCTTCGGCCGACTGCAGGAACAGCTTGATCTCGGCCACCTCCGCCTTGAGGCGGTCGGCGGTCGCCTGGTCCTTGGCGCCCATCGCCTTGCCGATCTCCTTCGAGGCGGCATTGCGACGCTCCTGCGCCTCCTGCAATTTGGCGATGTGCTGACGGCGCTTTTCATCGAGCTCGATCAGGCGGGATGAAGCCGGCTCATTGCCCCGTTTGGCCAGAGCTGCGTCAAGCGCTTGCGGATTCTCGCGGATCCATTTGATATCGAGCATGGGAATAAGCCGTCTTGGAGTGAACCGTAAATAAAGAGCGCGAACGCCCGGCGAAATCTGTGGCCGTCAGGACGAGGATTCGCTGGGCTCCGATTGCGCTTCGGCATCAGCTGCCGCACGCTTCTTCTCGACCAGACGCGCCATCCAGATGGAAATCTCGTAGAGAAGGATCGTCGGGAGTGCAAGACCGATCTGGCTGATCGGGTCGGGTGGCGTAATGACGGCCGCCACGACGAATGCGATAATGATCGCGTATTTGCGCTTCGACCTCAGCCCCTCATAACCGACGAGACCGACGCGCGCCAGCAAAGTGGTAACCACCGGGAGCTGAAACACCAAGCCAAAGGCGAAGATCAGCGTCATGATCAGGCTGAGATATTCAGAAACCTTGGGCAATAAGGAAATCTGCACCTCACCGGCACCGCCCTGCTGCTGCATGGCAAGGAAGAACCACATGATCATTGGCGTGAAGAAGAAGTAGACCAGGGCTCCGCCGAGGAGAAAGAGGATCGGCGATGCAATCAGGAAAGGCAGAAACGCCATCCGCTCATTGCGATAGAGGCCAGGGGCTACAAATTTATAGATCTGCGACGCGATCACCGGGAACGCCAGAACAATGCCGCCGAACATGGCGATCTTCACCTGAGTGAAGAAGAATTCCTGCGGAGCCGTGTAGATCAACTGCGCCTTGGCAGGGTCAAACCCTGCCCAGCCGACGGCCCATTGGTAAGGGATGACCAGCAGATTGAACAATTGCTTGCCAAAGTGAAAACATCCGAGGAAAGCAACAAAGAAGGCGAGCAGCGCCCAGATCAGGCGCTTGCGGAGTTCGATCAGGTGCTCGATCAGCGGCGCCGAGCTCTTGTCGATATCGTCATCGTACTTGTTCAAGATTGTGTCCCCGTGTCGCCAGCTTTGGCGCGCGGCTTGGCCGTTCTTTTTGCTGGCGCCGCCCTTGTTGTCGGTGCCTCGGCGGGTGTGGCCGCCGCGACTACGGGCGGTACAATTTTTTCTGCCTTCGTCGCGGCCGCCGGCTTCGCGGCCGGGCTCGCTGGCTTGCGCTTGGGCGCTGCCTTGACCTTTGTCTCGACGGGGGCACTCACTGGCGCAGCCGCTATCGGCTCCATCACCTGCGGCTGCAGCTGTGCGGCGCCGGGAGCCTCCGGATCAGGTATTGCCACGTTTTCCTTGGCGACGGCGGTTGCGTCCTTCAGGCTGGAGCGAATTTCCTCGCCCATCGTCCTGACCGGATCGAACACCTTGCGAATGTCGCTGCGCGGATCGAGGCCCTTGGCCTCGTTGATGATGTCACGAACATCATCAAGCTCAGCCTCCTTGAGCGCTTCGTCGAACTGGCGCCGGAACTCGCCGGCCGTGGCGCGAAACTTCGCAGTTGCCTTGCCGAATGCGCGCAGCATCTTCGGCAAATCCTTCGGGCCGACCACCACGATCATGACGATCACGATAACCAGGATTTCCGACCAACCAACTTCAAACATTCAACATGCTCCGGCCCCAGCGCAGCAACGAGGCCGCGCGCACGACGAGGCTAATCATTGGCAATCAAGACTTTGTCGTCTTTTCCTTGACCGAGTTCACCGGCTGGCCAGTCTGATTGTCAATCGTCTTGGAACTGTCGGCAGTGGTTTCGTCGTCGCTCATGCCGCTCTTGAAGTTCTTGATGCCCTTGGCAACGTCGCCCATGAGTTCAGGAATCTTGCCGCGCCCGAACAGAAGAAGCACCACTGCAAGCACGATAAGCCAGTGCCAGATTGAAAAACTACCCATCTTATCCTCACATTCGCCCAAAGTTCTGGGCTGATCTATGCCTTTTCCCCGTGCTTTTCAAACACAACGCGATGTATTGCAAACACAAGTTCGTTCTGCTGTTTCACATTCATGTAAACGCGGCGCAAGCCCGAAGTTGGAATGCCCGTGCAAAAACTTCACAACGGGTTGTTTCAGCCACATTAGCCTTAAGTAGAAAGCTTGTCTCAATCATGTTCGACGCGGGGAGTCAAAAGCCCGAGTTCTTCGAGGTCGATATCCGTCAGCGGATCCTCGTCTTCCGTCAATTCATCCGGATCATTGGTCGGGACTGGAACGGCGAAATTAGCCGGCATGCGTGCCGACAGCAGGCCTGCACCGCGCAATTCGTCGATGCCCGGCAGATCGCGTACTTCCTGCAGGCCGAAATGATCGAGGAACGAAGCGGTCGTGCCGTAGGTGATGGGACGGCCCGGCGTGCGGCGACGTCCGCGAAATTTGATCCAGCCGGTTTCCATCAGCACGTCAAGCGTGCCTTTCGAGGTTTCCACGCCGCGAATGTCTTCCAGCTCGGCGCGCGTCACCGGCTGATGGTATGCGATGATTGCCAGGACCTCCAATGCCGCGCGTGACAGCTTCTTCTGCTGCACCGCCTCGCGGTTCATCAGGAAGGCGAGATCGGCGGCAGTCCGAAAGGCCCACGCACCACCAATCTGACGCAGATTGATGCCACGCTTGGCGTAGATCTCCTGCAGCTCGCCCAAAAGCGCCGGCACATCCACGCCGGACGGAAGTCGCTCCTGCAGCGCCTTTTCTGTCACCGGCTCAGCGGATGCAAACAGAATGGCCTCCGCCATACGCAGGGCGTCCGACGCGGGGACCCGCGAATTCCAGTTTCCGGCGGGCTGGTCCTCGTCCTCATTGTCGTCGTCGATATGTTCGTGGATGCTGTCAGCCATTGACGACCTCTATTGGCTCGAACGTCTCCGCTGCGGCTGTCTCTGGTCTGTTGCGCAGATAGATCGGTTTGAAAGCACCGATCTGGCGGATTTCCAGGTGACCCTCTCGAACCATTTCAAGAGTTGCCGCGAACGAACTGGCGATCGCAGTAGCCCTTTCGGCAGGCGATATGATGAATTCGAGAAGATATTGGTCGAGCGCCGTCCAGTCCTTCATTTCACCGACGAGGCGCATGAGGATCAAACGCGCATCTTTCAGCGACCAAACGCTGCGCCGTGCAATCTGCACCTGCGAAACGGCGCGCTTTTGGCGCTGCGAGGCATAGGCGATCAGCAATTCGTAGAGCGTGGCGGCATAGGTATTGGTCTGATCGAGGATCACGGCTTCTGGCATACCGCGCGCGAAAACATCGCGGCCAAGCCGGTTGCGATTGACGAGCTTCATCGCCGCGTCGCGCATCGCTTCCAGCCGCTTCAGCCTGAATTGCAGCGTGGCCGCCAGTTCCTCGCCGGACTCGCCATCGTCGCCGGGTGTCTTCGGAATCAGAAGCTTCGACTTGAGGTAGGCAAGCCAGGCCGCCATGACCAGATAGTCAGCCGCGAGTTCGAGCCGCAGGGCCTGGGCCTGGCGAATGAAGACCAAATACTGCTCCACCAGTGCCAGCACCGAAATGCGGGCTAAATCGACCCGTTGATTGCGGGCCAGGTGCAGCAATAGATCAAGCGGACCTTCGAAGCCCTTGATATCAATGACGAGCAAGGGCTCGCTTACGCCGCGATCGGACGGACTTTCCCACAGCGCCTCCATGGGCGCTCCATTATGTCCGTTGAACTTTTGCTCCGTCGCAGACAAATCGCTCTCGTTTCTATGCCACCGCCTCGAAGTAGCGCTGGAATTCTTCCCGGAGTTCCTCCTCGCTTGAAGTATCCGGTTCTTTTCTAAAATCGATGGCCCGTCGCGCCCGCTCGAGCGCCTTACCCTCAAGTTCGGGCGTGCATGACGACACCGCCGTCATCTGGTCCATGATGCCATGGCAATGAAGCACGATATCAAGTCCCGCCGCAAAGATTGCTTTGGTCCGATCAAAATAATCCCCAGAAAGTGCATTCATGGAGATATCATCGCTCATCAACAGGCCATCGAAGCCGATAAAGTCACGAATGATCTCCTCAACCACCTTGCCGGATGTCGTCGCCGGGCTTTTCGGATCGATTGCCGAGAAAATCACATGGGCGCTCATGGCCATCGGCAAGTGGGCCAAAGCACGGAACGGCGCGAAATCGTGTTCTGCGAGTTGTTCAAGGGGCGTCGTCACCGTAGGCAATTCGTGATGCGTGTCGGCAAAGGCACGGCCATGTCCCGGAATATGTTTCATCACCGGCAACATGCCGCCGGCAAGCAAGCCCTCGGCTGCCGCAGCGCCCATTGCCGCAACGATTTCCGGGTGTTTGCCATAGGCCCTTGTACCGATCACGTCGTTTGCGCCCTCTACCGGAACATCCAGCACGGGCAGGCAATCGACATTGATGCCAAGCTTGAGCAAATCGAATGCATGGAGCCGCGAGAGCAGCCATGCCGCGCGCAGCCCCTGCTCCTCGTTTTCCCGGTATAGTGCCCCGAGTGCCGATCCAGACGGATAGTTCCACACCAGCGGCGGGCGCAGACGCTGCACCCTGCCGCCTTCCTGATCGATCAGGACCAGCGCGTCATCACGATGCACCAGATCGCGCAAATGCGCGCACAAATCCTCAATCTGTGCCGGCTCGCTGACGTTGCGGGCAAATAGAATAAAGCCCCAAGGACGCTCGTCGCGAAAAAACGCGATCTCGTCGGGGGTCAGTTTCAAACCGGATGTACCGGCAATCCATGCTTTTGATTCGCTCATGCCATGAGTCTACTGCTTTGCCGTAAAAAAGGAAAAGGCGGCCGCGGGCCGCCTCTTCGTGAGAAATCAGACGAACTTACTGCGTTACGAAGCAGCTGCCGCCGGCAGCCTTGTATTTGGTGCACAGATTGATCGCATCCGACTTCGATCCCGCAGGGATACGCACCCGGAAGAACGTGCCCTTACCTGCAATCTCGGCCTGCTTGATATCGACGCCCCGTCCACCGATCACGCCAGCATATTTCTGCGACAAGGCGGCATAGGTCTTCTGTGCGCCCTCGACATTCGGTTGGGAAGCGATCTGGATCAAATAGCTGCCCGCAGCAGGCGCCGCGGAAGCGACCTGTTGTGCAGCGGCGTTCTTCGGCGGCACGCGATCGACGATGTCGACGGGCTGGTCAGCAGGACGATCGACCACCGGAGCGTTCCTTGGAGTTACGGACGCGACGGTTTCCTGGGTGATCTTTTTCGTCTCGACCGGCTTGGCCGGCAGTTTCCCGGCAGCAGGCGCCTTTGCGACCTTTGCCGGTGCAGGCTCTGGTGCTGCGGCTGCCGCCGGCGCAGCGGATTGGTTGTCCTGAACCAGCGTGCCGATTGCATCGTCACCAGATGAGTCATCGGTTACAGGCGCAGCCGAAGCCGTCGGCGTGCTGGCAGGAGCCGGCGCCGGGCGCTCAACCGGGGCAGCGGCAGGACCCGTGCTCAGCGCCTGATCGGCCTGCGGGATTGACGCAACCATGGTTCCGTCAGGCTTGACGACCATCGTCTGCACCTTGCGCGGTGCCAGTGTATTGCTTTTCGCTGCCGGTTGTTGGTCCGAGGCAGCATCTTGCTCCGCAGGATCAACCCGGGCTTCTACCTTGTCCGTAGCAGGCGCTTCAGCGTCCTCATCGGCGGCAAGATCGACTGGATCTTCCTGGGTCGTCACAAGCTGGTCCTGTTTCGGCGCTGCCGGAGCGGCAGTCGCGTCCTTGTTGTAGACAGCCTTGTCTTGATTAGGAACGATGGTCGTACTGGTCGTTTCCGGCTGAACCTTGATCGGCGTCTTGTCGGCCATGATCACAACAGGGTCACCACCCGAATGGCCCGTCCATTTGTAGGCGACGGCGCCGGCAACGGCCAGAAGCACCACGGCTGCGGCTACTCCTGGAACGAAGAAAGTGCTGCGGCCCTTCGGCTGCTTTTGTCCATAGGGCGTAGCGGCGATGTCGACATCATGGCGCCGCGGGTCGTAGCCAAAGTCGTTGTCGTCTTCGGGTCCATGGGCCGGACGCCCGTGCTTGGCAGTAGCAGCGGCCGCTCCCATTGCAGCAACGCCTGCCGCGGCAGCGTAACCCGCCTGACTGTATCGGCCTTGCTCGGCCTCATTGCCGAATACATCGGCAAAGATATCGGCATACTCATCTTTTTTGGGCTCAACCTTCGCAGGCTCTTCAGCAGCAGCGTAGCTGGCACGCTGGTCGTCGGCTTCGATCGACCCAAAGACTTCGGCAAACTCGGTCTCCAGCTCACCCAGCCCATTGTGCTCGGGCGCATCATCTTCATAATGCACGGCCGGAAGGTCGAGGGCTTCGGTAAAGTCGACGCGGTTCTCCGTCACGGCAATGGTATCGACGTCGGGCGCCGTCTCAACAAACGAGGCAGCGCGATCAAGCTCGTCCGCATAATCGCTAAGATCATGTACCTCGGGCACCACCGGGGCTGCAGCTATTGGCGCTGCTACCGGAACCTCGATCGGTTCACGAGCGGGCGAGTAGGACTGTTCGGCGTGATAGAGCGGAAATACGGGCTGTTCGGATACAGCGGAATGATCCTCGTCGGCATCGGGCGAGACCTCGAAATCATCGAATGCGGCCATCAGTTCATCGGCGTCAAAATCATCTTCCACCGTATCCTGCGCCTGTTCGTCCGTCGCCTCGTAGCGCGATGGCTCGGGAACATGGTAGCTGACCGGCTCCGGAGTGGGCTGGGCAACAGGCTGCTGGTAGGACATTGTCCGGCTGATTGTAGGTGCAGGTTCGGTACGGCCTGGAACATGTGTCTGCGAGCCATAACCCCAGGAAGCATTGGCCGAACGTTGGATTACCGGTTGAGCTGAACTCGCAAGGAGCGTTTCCAGCTCATCTTCGAGGCTCAGCGACGGCCCAGCAACAACTGGACGTTCACCATAGGGTGCAGCGGCCATCGCAGGAGCGTCGATCCCTTCGCCTGCTTCGCCATCCGCATAGGCGGCGTCCGGCTCATAATCGGCATAGTCCGGTTCTTCATAAGCAGCAATCGGTTCGGCGGCTGCGGAGTGGCGATCATGGGCCGGCTCGCCGGCCGCCAATTCACGCTCGATCGATTCCTGAAAATCCTGGACCGCAAGCTGATCTTCCTCGGCGGGCTGGCTGGAGTGCGCAGCCTGCCTGGCGGACTGTGCGGCTGGCTCCTCATCGAAGCCTCCCATCAGTTCGCGTTCGAGATCCAAAGCAAAGGCGTCGTAGGACCCGGCGGAAGCTTCCTCATCAGGCGTTCCCATAATGCGGGAAAGCTCCATCAAAGGGTCGTCACTGCCAAATCGCGAATCATCCTGCCGGTGAGAACGCTGAATGTAATTGTCCGCCATAGCGTATAATCCTGTACTCAACTGTGAAACGTCCGCAAACGTTCCGCATTGGCCTTACCAGCGCAATGTGGGCAAAAGTTGTCAGGATTGCTACGCTTTTTAACGCATTTTAACGCATTTCAGTCGGGGCGTCCGCACCTATTATTGACAATCCGGACGCCAGGACTTTCGAAACAACCTGAACCAGCCCTAGCCTGGCTTGCGACAAGTTTGGATCGTTAACCTTAATAAAACGTAAGTCCGGATTTTCGGTGCCTCTGTTCCACTGCGTATGCAGCGAACTTGCAAGGTCATAAAGGTAGAACGCAAGCCTGTGTGGCTCCTGATGCAAGGCCGCTGTTTCGATCAACCGAGGGTACTCAGCGAGTTTGCGAATGAGGGCAATTTCGCTCTCGTCCGTCAGCAGGCCGAAGTGCTGGGCGCTCCCCGCCAGCGCCTGTTCGCCAATTCCCATCTGTTCAAGCGCCTGCCGGAAGACCGAATGGCACCGGGCCGAAGCATATTGGACGTAGAAGACGGGATTGTCCTTCGAATGTTCGGTCACCTTGGCGAAATCGAAATCGAGCGGCGCGTCATTCTTCCGGTAGAGCATCATGAAGCGAACGGGATCACGCCCTACTTCCTCCACCACGTCTCGCAGGGTGACGAATTCGCCTGAGCGCTTCGACATCCGCACCGGCTCGCCATTGCGATAGAGCTTGACCAGCTGGCAGATGAGGACGGTGAGCTTCGCCGTGCCGCCCGAAACGGCCCGCGCCAGCGACTCGAGCCGCTTGATATAGCCGCCATGGTCGGCGCCAAGCACATAGATCATCTCATCGAAGTGGCGATCATACTTGTCCTTGAAATAGGCGACGTCCGCAGCGAAATAGGTGAACTGCCCATCGGACTTCACCAGTGGCCGGTCAATATCGTCGCCGACGTCCGTCGACCGGAACAGGGTCTGTTCACGATCTTCCCAATCCTCCGGCAACTGCCCCTTGGGTGGCGGCAACTTGCCCTTGTAGACGTGGCCCTTCAATGTCAGGTCGTTGATCGCCGAGCGGATCAACTTGGCGTTGTTGGCGTGCAATGTTCGTTCCGAGAAGAACACATCATGATGCACGTTGAGCGACGCAAGATCATCGCGGATCATAGCCATCATTGCATCGATGGTCCTGTCCTTGACGAGGGCAAGTGCCTCCTCTTCCGGCATTTCCAGAAGCTTGGTGCCGAATTCGCTGGCAAGCGCCTGACCGACAGGAACAAGATAGTCACCTGGATAGAGACCCGCCGGTATCTCACCGATACGCTCGCCGAGCGCCTCGCGGTAGCGCAGCATCACTGAGTTCGCCAGCACATCGATCTGCGCACCCGCATCGTTGATGTAATATTCCTTGGCCACGTCATAACCGGCGAATTTCAAGAGATTTGCCAAGGTATCGCCGACGACTGCGCCGCGGCAGTGGCCGACATGCATCGGCCCCGTAGGATTGGCGGAGACATATTCGACATTGACCCGGTGGCCATAGCCGAGCTGCGAGCGGCCGTAATTGAGGCCGGCGCCGAGCATCGCGGCCAATTGCCGATGCCAATAGGAATCTTTCAACCTCAGATTTATGAAGCCAGGTCCGGCAACATCGACCGTCCCGACATCGGGATCACCTTTTAGGGCATCGCCGATCTGAACCGCGAGTTCGCGCGGATTTTGACCCACAGCCTTGGAAAGCACCATCGCCGCATTGGTCGCTATGTCGCCGTGGCTGGGATCACGCGGTGGCTCGACACCCACGCGGGACAGGTCTACTTCAGCACCATCTATGGTTTTGAGTTCAAGCGCTTGCAGGGCTTTTTTGATCCGCGCGTCGAAATCAGCGAAGATGTTCATGACGTCATACTCGTTTGGGTTTGGGCAGGTGTGAGCGGCAAATCTACCGCAATTTGCGCCCGCATTAAGCTAAATCGGGCGTATGGTCAAACAGTCGGCGGTGTTCACGCACAGCATAGGTGTCGGTCATGCCCGCAAGGAAGTCGGCAACGAGACGGGCGCGCGCTGCCCGATCGCCTTCCGCAAGCCCGTCGCGCCAGCCTTCCGGCATGCACTGACCGTCAGCGAGATAGGCGTCGAACAGCTCGCGCACAATTCTGTCGGCGGATTTGCGCACGCGCATGACGCTCTCATGAAAATAGAGGTTCTTGTAGAGAAACGCCTTGAGCGCTTTTTCCTGCTCCCGCATGGCCGTTGAGAACCCGACCATGCTACGGCCGGCCCGGTGGATATCCCCGACTGTTTGGGGGTTGAGTTCGTTCAGATTGGCCTGCGCGCTGCGGATGACGTCCTCGACCATGATCGTTATCTGGCGGCGAACAATCTCGTGCGACGTGCGTCCATCGTCGAGACCGGGATATTTCTGCCGGACAGCACGCAGGATTTGCCCTGAAATCGCAACATCTTCGAGGCCGTCCAGCGTCAGCAGGCCAGAGCGCAAGCCGTCGTCAATATCGTGCGCATTATAGGCGATGTCATCGGCAATGGCGGCGCACTGCGCTTCGAGCGAGGCAAAATTCGTCAGCTCAAGATCATTGCGCGCATTATACTCGATGATCGGCCCAGGCACCGGATGCCCTATCCCCTTGCCCTCATCGTCGATCAGCGGGCCATTGTGCTTGACCAGTCCCTCCAGCGTTTCCCAGGTGAGATTCAGCCCATCGAACTCGGCATAGCGCTTTTCAAGGTTCGTCACGATGCGCAGAGACTGCGCATTGTGATCAAACCCGCCGAAATCCCGCATCTTTTCATTCAACGCGTCTTCACCGGTGTGACCGAATGGCGTGTGCCCGAAATCATGGACAAGGGCGATGGCTTCGGCCAGATCCTCGTCGAGCCGCATCGACCGTGCCAGCGCCCGGGCGATCTGCGCGACCTCGATCGTATGGGTCAAACGTGTGCGGTAGTGGTCGCCCTCGTGCGCGATGAAAACTTGCGTCTTGTGCTTCAGCCGCCGGAACGCCGTCGAGTGGATGATCCGGTCGCGGTCACGCTGGAAGACCGTGCGCGTCGGGCTCTCTGTTTCCGGAACAAGCCGTCCCCGGCTTTTTTCGGGATCGCAGGCGTATGGCGCCCTCTCCCGATAACCGAAACCAATACCCTGCATGGACATAATATAATGGCACCTTCTCGCCGTGGGACTGGTGGCAGCGTTGACTTCACGGTCGCCAATTCTTAGCTATGGTGTATGATGAATGGCAAGGCGTGACATGGCAATGTCAATCCGGCCGTACAGCGGAGCGATCCGCAAGGGATATGTAAAAAGAATGACCGAAGTAGCGAATGTTTCTGTCTCCGATGCCGCTGCAAAGCGCATATCGGCAATCCTGAAATCGGAACCGGCAAAGACGGCACTGCGTATTTCTGTCGAAGGCGGCGGCTGCTCGGGCTTTTCCTATAAATATGACCTTGTCGAGGCGCAGGACGAGGACGACATCGTCATTGAGAAACTCGGCGCGAAGGTGCTGATCGATTCGATCTCCCTGCCCTATATTGGCGGCTCCGAGATCGATTTCGTCGATGACCTGATGGGCCAGTCGTTCCAGATCCGCAATCCCAACGCGACCGCCTCCTGTGGCTGCGGAACCAGCTTCTCCGTCTGAAAATTCCACCCCGAAATCGCTGTTGCAACCAGAGCGGAATTGCCATGAAGATCGTCACCTGGAACATCAACGGCGTCAAGGCACGCATTGAAGTGCTGACCAACTGGTTGCAGGAATCCAATCCGGACATTGTGTGCCTGCAGGAAATCAAATCGGTCGACGACGCATTTCCGCGGTTCGAGATCGAAGCGCTTGGCTATCATGTGGCGACCCACGGCCAGAAGGGTTTCAACGGCGTCGCCATATTGTCGAAAAAGACACCGGACGAAGTGAACCCCGGCTTGCCCGGTGAAGATGCAGACGACCATGCGCGGTTCATGGAAGCGGTGTTTTCGACCGAGAAAGGCCCGTTGCGCGTGGTCTCGCTCTACCTGCCCAACGGCAACCCCGTTAACACCGAGAAATTTCCCTACAAATTGCGCTGGATGGCGCGGCTTGAGCGCTGGGCCGAGGAGCGGCTGGCGCTTGAGGAGCCGCTGATCCTTGCTGGCGATTACAATGTCATCCCCGAGCCGATCGATGCGAAGAATCCCGACGTGTGGGTCAATGACGCTTTGTTCCAGCCCGAGACGCGTCAGGCTTTCCGGCGCCTGGAGAATCTCGGCTTCACCGATGCGGTTCGCAATGTCAGCGAGCAGGCTGGCATATATACATTCTGGGATTATCAGGCGGGCGCCTGGCAGAAGAACAACGGCATCCGCATCGACCACCTGATGCTGTCGCCGGAAGCGACCAACATGCTTGAATCGGCAAGTATCGAAAAGCATGTCCGCGCCTGGGAAAAGCCTTCCGACCACGTCCCGGTCGCAATCTCCATCGCCTGACAATCTTTCGGGAAAAATATAATATTACTGCGATATAGATGTAATATTTCTGTAACAAATATGCCTTTGTTGCTTTATTTATTCGAAACTTGTGTAATTATATATTTTTGGTTGCAACTATAGTCGAATTGACGGCCAGTCGTTCCGTTTATATCCCCATCCATAATTTCGCTCGAACGCGTTCGCGCAGGCTCATGGCCGCGCTGATCTCGTTCGCTTGTTTCAGATATTCATTTTATGACGACTGGAGAATGGCAGTGACTTCCTCAAAACAACGCGCGGGTATGAGTCGCCGCAAATTCATGGAAATGATGGGCGTCACGGCTGGCGGTGTTGCCGGCCTCAACATGCTGCCCCCTGCGATTCAGCAGGCGCTGGCGATCGAGCCCAACAATGCAACGGGCACGATCCGAGACGTCGAGCATGTCGTGATCATGATGCAGGAGAACCGATCCTTCAATCACTATTTCGGCACCTATAATGGAGTTCGCGGCTTTACCGATCCGCGTCCAGTGGTGTCGCCCAAGACCGGCAAGGATTTGTTCCACCAGCCCATCAATGACAGTGTGCTGGATTATGTGGGCACGAATTTTTTCGACGCTTTTGATACGAGCAAGTATGGATACCGTTGCGGCGTCCCGAACGGTGCCAAAGAAGTTCTGCCGTTTCCCATGAATTACGATACGACGGGCGAAAATCAGCGAGGAACGAACCACGGCGTCGACAGCGGCCAGGCATGTTGGAATGATGGCAGATATGACAACTGGATTCCCGCAAAAAAAGATGTGCTGACCATGGCCTATCTCAAGCACAAGGATATCAGCTACCATCGCTATCTCGCCAATGCGTTCACCGTTTGCGATCACTATTTCGTATCATGCCATGGAGACACGATCCCCAACCGGCAATATCTCGTCTCGGGAGCCGCTGCTAACCCGGCCAAGAAGAACCCTCAAGTTATTTGGCCCGATTTTGGCTCAACCCCAAGTATGGCAACGCGCCTGGTTGCAGACTGGACGACCTATCCCGAGCGGATTGAGAAGTTCAACAGCGCGCAAACCGACCCTTCAAAGAAAATCAGCTGGAGAACCTATCAGGGTGGGACCGGCATCGCGGGTGATGCCACCGATTGCTACGAAGAAAACAATCTTGCGTACTTTGCAGCCTATGACAACCAACCAGTTAATGGATGCTACTGGGTCGACGGAGCATGCTACAAGGACGGCAAAGCCTATACGGGCAGCGTTGCAACGCTACCCGATCTGGTGCGCAACGGGGTGACCAACCGCACACTGAAGGAACTTAAGCAAGACGTCCTCGACGACAAACTGCCCAACATCTCCTGGATCGTGGCACCCTACATTTATTGCGAGCATCCTCAAGCCAACGTCACGGATGGCGCATACTACATCAACGAGGTCCTGAGCGCTCTGGTCTCCAACCCGGACGTATGGAGCAAGACAGTATTCATCCTGAACTATGATGAGAATGATGGTCTTTTCGATCACGTGGTTCCGCCAATGCCTACGGACGATAAGGGCCCTGGCAAGATGTCGCCCTCACTGAAGGATGGGTTGGACCGCGAGTTGTATAACCAGCCAGATGGCACCACATTTAAGGATCAGTGGATAGGACTTGGCCCGCGCGTTCCCGCAATCGTTGTTTCGCCTTGGAGCAAGGGAGGCTGGGTTTGCTCCGAAGTCTTCGATCACACCTCGACATTGCGTTTCCTTGAAGCCCGCTTTGGACTGGAGAGCGACCAGATCGGCAAGGACAACCCCTTGTACGAGAGCAACATAACGCCGTGGCGGCGCGGGGTTACGGGCGACATGACCTCGGCGTTCGATTTCTCGAACCAGACCGCTGCATTTCCCCAATCTTCCAAGGCGGTCACGAAAAGCAGCCGGAAATGGTGGACTTCGCCCACTGTTCCTTCCAACAACGCCCTGCCAATGGCGGAAAATCCGGTCACCACGTTTTCTGCCGCCAATACCAGCAATCCGGATTTCACCCGCCAGGCGCGGCCGCTTCCGCATGAATTCCATGTCAACGGGCAATATGACGCGAAGGCGAACCAGTTCGTCGTCGATATCGTTAATTCTGGTGCGGCCGGCGCTTACTTCTATGTTTATGACTACGTGCTCAAGGACGAAAAGCCGCGGCGCTACTCCGTGGTAAAAGACGAACCGCTGCAGGACAGTTGGGCCATTGGAGACAAGGGCTACAACCTCGCGGTCCATGGCGCCAACGGTTTCTATCGTCTCTTCAAGGGTGTTGCGATGCACGTCGACAAATTACATCCGGAAGTCGAGATCATGTATCAATCCAATGGCGGCGTGACGCTTAAGATGATCAACCGGGGGATCGAAAACTGCCAGCTGAAAATTACCTCGCATTACGACAAAATCGATAATGCCGACGGTCTTCCAACAATAGTCGTTCACACCTTGAAGGGTGCGGCCTGCACATTCGAGTTTCAGGAACTCGCGACCAAGTCGGGCTGGTATGATATTTCCGTCGAACTGCTCGATGATAAGGGCAATCCGGACGGCGTCTATCTGCGCCGCTTTGCCGGCCACGTCGAAACCGGCTTGGCCAGCATCACCGATCCGTTTCTCACCTACAACAAGGTGGAGGCAGTCTGATGCGGAACCCTGGCGGTCGCCTGGCGGCCGCCAAGCTGCCCGGCAGCCGAGAGGTGATCAGAAATCGCCGGTCTTGATGATATCTTCGGCAAGGACCATGGCGGTGCGCCGGTCGGCTTCATCCGAAATGGAGAAGGCCTGCTCCTGGATATCGCCGATCCAGACCCGGTCCTGCTTGCTGGCGTGTTCGAGTGCCGCGGTCATCATGGCAAGGCCACGCACGGTCTTGCCGGCCTGGAACAACAGGTTGCCGAGCATGGCCTGCGCACCCGCATTGCCCTTTTGCGCCGAAAGGCGGAACCAGCGCGCGGCCTGATTGGGGTTGGACTGCCCACCTTCGCCCTTCATCAGCATCTTGCCAAGTTCGAACTGCGCATCGGAATCGCCGAAATTGGACGCCGCCTGAAGATAAAGATCGCGCGCCGCACCCGGATTGGCCTCGACGGGTGAATTGGGGATGCCGCGTTTCAGATAGCCGGCCAGAGCGACGAGCGCATCGGCCACATAGCTTTCGTTCTGCGTGCCCTGGTCGGCGCCTTCCTTGATCACCTGCTCGAACATCTTGTAGGCCTGGTAATCGTCTTCCTTGACGCCGTCGCCCTCCGCATACATGCGCGCGAGCTTCCAATTGGCGCCCTGATGTCCCTTTTCGGCAGCAAAGCGCAATGCCTTGACCGCTTCGTCCTTGTGACCATTCTTGTAGGCGGAGAAACCGAACTTGAAGAGCGCAAAGGGGCTTGAATCCTCCTTGACCTCATTCTGGGTGTCGAACGCAAAGCACGGCATGGTCATGGCGCTCATCAAAAGGCCAATCCCGACAAGGGGAGCGACAAGACGATCAGTGATGTCCATGGCACCCTGCTTCCTTTGTCCCGATCAGCTTTGTCGCAGCATGATTGCGCGCCATTTCAACTGTCCGGGCATAATTCCCGCCTGACTGCCTCGACATGGCAGCCGGTTTCGGAAAGTGCACAAGTTGCACATCATTCCAGCAATCATTTGACGGATTTCCGGCAATAGTGGGGCTCACGATAAAATGATGGCCAATCGCCGGATGTAGGCTATGGAAGCTGACTTGCGGAATACGTACTGAGACCATCATTTCCCCGTGCGGAGCATCTGTACTATTACTCGACGTTTTCGACCCACCGCGGCCGCCGCCCTTTTGAGGTGCTCCGGGTTTGTGGCGCAAAATGGGCAAATTTGTCCCCCACTCCGCCACCACGGATCATCAATCAAGAGTGTTGCTGAATCGTCACAAATTCAGGGGGCTACCGGCATTCGCGGCACAAAAAAAGCCCGGTATTGCGCCGGGCTTTTTGCATTCGCTTGGTGACGGATCAGAACCTCAACTTGCCCGAGACGGACAGGGCGGTAATAAGGTCATCGCCATAGTCATAGGTGGCGTCAGTGCCGCACGGACGATTGCCGGTGCAGGGTGTTGGACCATAGGAGCCAGACTCCATCACACCAACGCCGCCGCCGACGCGGAACTCAGCGTTCTTGTTGGGAGAGTAGGAAACGCCGCCGGAGAGCAGCCAGGTGTCGGTCTGCGTGGTAAGGCCGGTAGACGTGCCGCGGTCCCAACTAACCTGTGCTGTTGCCGACCACTGCTCATTGAACTTGTGACCGACGCCGGCCGAGAAATACCAGCCATCCCGGAACATCAGATCGAGCGAAGTCAGACGGAACGGCGAGCTTGGTCCGCAGGCGCCGAGGGATTTGGTCGAGGTCGGGCAGAAGGCGATGACATCAAGCACGCTCCAGTCGACCCACTTGACCGTACCGTAGGCCAGCCAGTCTTTCACGATGCCGGTCTGCCAGTTGAACTGTACCGACTGCGGCATGGTGGCCGTGCCGTAAACGTCCGTTACCGTGCCGGCGGGAATGCCCAACGGGCGAGCTAAAACGCTTGGAATCT
The DNA here is from genome assembly GCA_900473175.1 of Hyphomicrobiales bacterium. Taxonomy (GTDB): domain Bacteria; phylum Pseudomonadota; class Alphaproteobacteria; order Rhizobiales; family Rhizobiaceae; genus Phyllobacterium. The sequence goes on from UCKM01000005.1 coordinate 248,186, forward strand.
CCGTAAGGTCGACGAAGCCATTGATCTGACCGAGGTCTACCGCTGCGTTGTAGATCAGGCTCGTGCGGAAATGATAGTCAGGAATTTCGTATGAAACACCGGCGCGCCAACCCCAACCGTCTCCCTCAAGATCAAGCAGACCGGAACCGTCGAAGCCCGCGGCTAGCGCATTGAATGGGCGACCCGGGCGGCTGAGAGCGGCGTTGATGGCATCGGGACCGAAAACCATGCGGCGCTTGAAGCCCCAGACTTCCTGGTAGGACACGCCGCCGATTGCGCGGATGAAGCTCTTGTCCGTGACATCGAACTTATAGGAGCAGGTGAGACCCCAGTCGTTGCTTTGAATCTTGGTCTCGATGTTCTGATTGTTGCCGGCCCAGTTAAAGCCAGGGTCGGTATGAACGCCCCACGGCTGCGTGTAGGTGCCAAGGCAGTCGAGGTCAGGAGTTACGCCAACCTTCGCGCCATAGCGCCAGACCGAGTAGTCAGGCGTTTCGTCGGCTGTGGTGTTCGGACCGCCGCGTCCATCGCGCGGATTGGTATCTTTGGCGTTCTTGATCTTGCGATCCGGCATCACATAGACCGTGCCGAGCTCCGTGACGAAATTGCCCGGCTCGAACAGAAGTTCCCAGTTATAACCTCCGCGCTCAAGCCCCCCGGCTTGAGCAGCGGAGGCCACACTGGTCAAGAGCAATGCCCCACCCAATATTGTTGAAATTGCTCTCGACATTAATTCCCCTCCCGAAGTCCAAAAGCGTACCGAACGTCGTCACTGTTCAGCAAAGATGTTACTTATACGTAATAGGTAACAAAGCGCGCGAAACGTGCAACGGCTTTGCACTGGAGCAATTCGACGACGGCACCGCGAGGATTGGTGAAATTCTCGAATTTCGCAAATTTCCAATCAAAGTTTGGCGGGTTTTCAAACTAATCCGAAATGGTTAGTGGCGAAATCGAAGGTTTTTGGGCGAAAAACGCCGTTGTTGCTCAAATGCAACGATGCTCAAAAATGACAGAATTGCGGCTTTTAACCGGTGGAAATGGGGAACTTCCCCAGCAGATTCGAGGGGAAGTCCGGATTTTTCAGACTAGGATTCGCACAGGCGCGAATCCCTTCTCAACCGGCCTCTCGCACACGGCGGATCGCGGTTTCAATCTTTTCGGCTGCGGCCTGCAACTCGGTGAGACGTTCGCGTTCGGCTTCGACGATTTCCGGCTTGGCATTGGCGACGAATTTCTCATTGCCGAGTTTTTTGCCGATCTTATCAGCCTCATCCGCGATCTTGCCGGCTTCTTTCGTCAACCTGGCGATCTCCGCATTGACGTCGATCAGGCTGCCAAGCGGCAGGCAAGCTGTCGCTTCGCCGATGACGAATTGCGCCGAGCCCTTCGGCGCACTGTCGGCAGCCGTGATGGTTTCAACCCGCGCCCGCCATTTGATAGACGCTTCGTGGCGCTGCAGCCGCTCGTTCGTCACCGCATTCGCACCTATGACCACAAGCGGTGCCACCGCCGATGCAGGAACGTTCATCTCGGCGCGTACCGAGCGAATTCCGGTGACGAGGTCGATCAGCCAGTTGATATCCGCCGCCGCCTCCGCATCGAGGAAATCCGGTTCCGGCCACGGCGCATGGCAGAGCAATGTTTCGCGGGCTTCGCCTTCGCCGGCCGTGTGTGCCCATAGCTCTTCGGTCATGAAGGGCATGAAGGGATGGAGCAGCTTGTAAATCTCATCAAGAACATAGGCGGCACAAGCCTGTGCTTCTGCCTTGGCTTGCATATCCTCGCCGTTGAACACCGGCTTCAGGAGTTCGATGTACCAGTCGCAGAACTGGTTCCAGACGAAGCGATAGGCGGCACCGGCAGCTTCATTGAAGCGATAGCTGGTGATGCCGTCAGTGACGTCGCGTACCGTATTGGTGAGTTCCGTCAGAATCCAACGATTGACGGTAAGCTTCGCATCTTCCGGACGGAAGGATGGATCGCGCTTGACGCCGTTCATTTCGGCAAAGCGCGTCGAGTTCCACAGCTTGGTGCCGAAATTGCGATAACCGGCGATACGGCTCGGGTCGAGCTTCACGTCGCGTCCCTGCGCCGCCATGATCGCCAGCGTGAAGCGCAGTGCGTCGGCGCCGTACTCGTCGATCAGATCGAGAGGATCGATGACGTTGCCCTTCGATTTCGACATCTTGGCGCCGTTCTTGTCGCGAACCAGCGCATGCACATAGACGGTATGGAACGGCTCCTCGTTCATAAAATGCAGGCCCATCATCATCATGCGGGCAACCCAGAAAAAGATGATGTCGAAACCAGTTACGAGAACATCGGTCTGATAATAGGTGGCAAGCTCCGGCGTCTTGTCGGGCCAGCCGAGCGTGGAGAATGGCCACAGCGCCGACGAGAACCAGGTGTCGAGCACATCTTCGTCCCGAGTCAGGATATCGCCCGGCTTCAAGTTTTCCAGCAAATCCTGGACATAGGCCTTCATCGGCCCTTCATGTGCGAGGTAATGCTGGATTGCGGCGCTGAGTGCCTCTTCCTCGGTGCGTTCGACGAAGACCTGGCCATCGGGACCATACCAGGCCGGGATCTGATGCCCCCACCAGAGCTGGCGCGAAATTGTCCATGGCTGGATATTCTCCATCCAGTCGAAATAGGTTTTCTCCCAGTTCTTCGGAACGAAGTTCGTGCGTCCTTCGCGAACGCTTGCAATCGCCGGCTTGGCGAGCTCGGCAGCGTTCACATACCACTGGTCGGTCAGGAAAGGTTCGATCGGCACACCGCCGCGGTCGCCATGGGGAACCATGTGGGTGTGATCTTCGATCTTGTCGAGGTATCCGCCCTCTTCCATCATGCCGACGATGAGTTTGCGGGCCGCAAAGCGATCCTTGCCATCCAGGACGTGAATGAGCTGGCTGAGATTTCTCGATGGCTCCAAGCCCTCGAGGAAATCGTCATTGTCCTGCAGATGTATCGATGCGTCCGTATTGAGGATGTTGATCTGGCGCAGATCATTGCGCCTGCCGACCTCGAAATCATTGAAGTCATGCGCAGGCGTGATCTTCACTGCGCCGGACCCTGCCTCGGGGTCGGCATAGCTGTCGGCAACAATGGGAATGTGCCGACCGACCAGCGGCAGGACGACATTGTTGTCAATCAGGGCGTGGTAGCGGGAGTCATCCGGATTGACGGCAACGCCCGTGTCACCCAACATGGTTTCAGGCCGCGTCGTTGCGACGACGATATAGGTGTGCGGGTTTTCCGGGTCGAAAGCCACATTTTCGAGCGGGTAGCGGAAATGCCAGAGGTGGCCCTTGACCTCCCGCTGCTCGACCTCAAGATCGGAAATAGCCGTCAGCAGCTTGGGGTCCCAGTTGACGAGGCGCTTGTCCTTGTAAATCAGGCCTTCCTTGTAAAGCGTCACAAAGACTTCAAGAACCGCCTTTGACAGGCCCTCGTCCATGGTGAAACGTTCACGCGACCAGTCGCACGATGCACCGAGGCGCTTGAGCTGATCGGCGATGATACCGCCTGACTCAGACTTCCACTCCCAGACGCGCTCGACGAATTTCTCGCGGCCCATGGCCCGGCGGCCTGGCTGTTGCCGCTCCATCAATTGCCGCTCGACAACCATTTGCGTGGCGATACCCGCATGATCCATACCGGGTTGCCAGAGCACGTTCTTGCCGCGCATGCGCTCAAAGCGGACGAGAATGTCCTGGATCGTATTATTGAGCGCGTGGCCCATATGCAGCGAGCCCGTAACATTTGGTGGCGGAATGACGATCGCAAACGGATCGGCGCCAGGCTTCGAGCCGGCACCGGCCTTGAACGCACCGGCTTCGTCCCAGCGCTCTGCGATCTTCGGCTCTACGGCCGCTGCGTCGTACGTCTTCTCAAGCATGCAATTAATCCGTCAATTTGCGGAGAATGGATTGGTACGGTGTAAACCGAATGGCCGCAGATAAGTCAATCAATGCTGACTTATTAAATACAACTTGCACTCGCTAGACGAATCATTGGCATCGCCCGACCAATGGCATGCGCAATATGGCGTATTTTGGGGAAGTTGAAGCGAAAGCGTTTCAAATCCTTGCGTTGGCGCGATCACGCCGAATACGCTCAGGGTCATACAAGGAAATTGGTGGTGTCCAGCCCTTACCGGCGTCCGCCTCGTGCCACGCGTTCGATCTCTTCACGCACGAGGCGCTCGACCAGCGTCGGCAGATTGTTGTCCAGCCAATCCTGCAGCAGCGGACGCATAATTTCCTGAGCAATTTCGTCGAATGAGCGGCGCTGCTCGTTGCGGATCGCGAATGACAGGTCCTCGAACGCGGAACTTACCTGGCGTTCGGTCGCCTCGGAGAGGATCGGGTCGAGCGCGCGCTCAAGATCCAGCGAAACCGCATCATCCATGCCTGCGTCCGGTTGCTCGCCTGGCAGCTCGGTATCTGCCGCGATCTGCGTCTCCGCAAATTCGACAGGTTGGACAACCAATTGCGGCTGGTCCAATTCAACTGCAGCAGGAAGCTCATGCAGCGGCGCTTGGGTTTCCTCGACGATTGCTTCCATCACACCTGCTTCGAGATTGTCTGTGGTGGCGGCGGGCTCAGCAACCACGTCCTCGATCGGCTCCTTGGCGAACTGCCTGAGCTTCTCCGTATAGGAGGTAATGGTGCGCGCCGCTCCGCGTTCGACAAATTTCGGCTGTTGCGGCGGCGCTGCCGGCCGGCGCAGCGCCGATTCAAACGAAGGCGCCACAGGCGGAGCGACTGCAATGCCTTCGCGTGGCGGCAGTTCCGCCTCTTCAATGGCTATCGGCTGGGCTGGTGGGGCCTGCGTCGTCGTAGCGGCAGGCGGAACATCCGAGTTGACCGGCAACGGTGGAACCTCATCGTGCCGTGTCGTGTCACTCTCTTCGATGATACGGCGGATCGATGCGAGAATTTCCTCCATGGAGGGTTCTCGCGCGACGCTGGATGATTGTGCCATGATGCCCTTGCCCACTACATCTTGCTTCATTGCGCAGCAACGAATCTGTATTCAGTGTAGAAGCTTGTATTATGTTTGAGAATCCCCCGGGAGACTGTTTGCAGCTAACCCACAGTTTTCTCAATGGAGAGCCGTTCCGCATGAGCCAGAAATTAAAATGCCGCCCGGCTTTACACCTGGCGGCAAAATCTCAGCGCTAGAAAATCGGATCGGCGATCAGCGCCCGTCTGGCGTGCGCAGGCCGATCCACTTGTCCTTGACGGCGTCGTAGTGCTCTTCCGGCCTGTATTCGGCCACCTGCAGCCCGATCTGCGAGGCCGTCAGACGACCCACAGCCGACAGAACTGCATAACTGGTTACGACGCTATCGCGTTCAGCCTGTGCCAATGATACCTGACCGGTAAGGACATCGGCCTGAGCGTTCAAGACGTCGAGCGTTGTCCGCTGTCCGACCTTGCGCTCTTCGATAACACCATTAAGCGCGAGCTGTGCAGCGGCAACCACAGACCTTTGTGCAATGATCTGCGCCTTGGCCGATTCCATTTGTGAGTAGGCCTGGGCGATTGCCTGACGCACGCTGTCGCGCGCCACGTCGACTTCGATGCGCCGCTGGCCCAACGTTTCCTTCGATTGCCGAACCAGGGCCGACGTACGGCCGCCATTGTAGATCGGGATCGTAACCTGGATACCAGCCGACGCCGAGGTTCCGTCCGTCGTGCCGCTGCTGACACCGCCGGCGAAGATCTCGTCGCGTTGAATTGCGCCTGTCAGGCCGACCTGCGGCAAAAGTTGCCCCTCATTGGCTTTCACGACGTAGCCGGCAGCGTCTACTGCATATTGGCTGGCGAGAATCGCCGGATGATTGCTCGTCGCAATCGAAAATGCCTGATTCATCGATTTCGGCAAGGATTTTGAGGCCATTGCGGCAGCGGCGAGCTTGCCCGGCGCTACGCCAACGATCTGGATATAATTGGCTTCTGCGATTTTCTCATCGGACTTGGCGGCATCCAGCGTGGCAATCGCCGAAGCCTTGGATGCTTCCGCCTGCGCAACGTCGGTTCGCGTTCCCTCACCTACATCGAAGCGTGCCTTGGCCGCACGCAGCTGCTCGTCAAGAAATTCGAGGTTCTTCTGGCGCAGAATAACGATCTGACGATTGAGGTAGACGTCCATATAGGCCTGCGCAGCACTGAACAGCAGGTTCTGTTCGTTGTTGCGCAAATTTTCCCGCTGGGCGAGCACCTGTGTCTTGGCCGACTTGATATTGTTGCTGACCGTAAATCCATCGAACAGGAGCTGATTGATCTGAATTCCGAATGTGCCGACATTGCTCGTGCCATTGAGACCGCCATCAAATCGCCGATGGGTGGACGTCAGATCGGCCGTCGCAGAGACGACTGGACGGTAGCCCGACTTCGCAACAGCTACGCCCTCATCGGTAACGCGGACACCTGCCCTGTCTGCATTGAGTGTCGAATTGTTTTCATAAGCTTTGGCCATCGCGCCAAAGATCGTTTCAGCCATCGAAGGCGTAGTGGCCAATACCGTCGCTGATAACAGCGCTGCGGCTAGTACTCGCTTACCCGCTTTGAACACCATAAGCCCCTTCATTCCTAAACCTGCACGTCCGACCGAACCGATTGGTTCGACAACATCTCGTTCATTAGCTGCCAATTCACAAGATGACCACAGACACAATTTCCGATTGCAAACAAAGTCACCGACCGTTGCACATTTGTCTCATGCCCGTAGTCAGAACTCGAACTCAGCTACCTTTTCAAAACTTGGAAGCGGCTTGACCGCGGAATTGAAAGCGCGGCGTCCGGAAACAATCCCATCATTCTTTCCGTACAACATTGCCTTGCCTGCGTTTCCGGCCCCCACGACCACCGCGAGTCGCCCCCCATCCTTCAACTGATCGAATAATGTACCAGGAACCTGGTCCACGCTACCCTCAATTATGACTACGTCGTAAGGCGCTTCGGACGGATAGCCTTTTACCAAGGGTCCATTAACCACAACGACATTGTCAAATCCCAAGTTCGACAGCGTGCCCGAAGCCTGTTTGGCCAGCGTCTCGTCACTTTCAAGGGCGATCACCGAGCCGGCGATTCGCGACAGGACGGCCGCAGAATAGCCAGTGGCCGAGCCAACGTCGAGGACGACATCATCCGGCTGGATATTGGCAAGTTGCACGAGCTTGGCAAAGGGCGACGGCTGCATCAAGTAGCGGGCACCTGTCGATAGAGTAGCTGGCAAAACCAATACATCGTCATCGATATAGGCAAGCGGCAGGCGCGCATCCGGCACGAATTTCTCCCGCGGCACATCAAGAAACGCCTGTAAAAGCGGCTTTTCGGTCACATCAGTCGTGCGCAACTGATTGTCGACCATCTTGGTACGCAGGTCATCGAAATTCGGCATCATTCCACAAGCTTTCCTGACAAGGCGCTTGCGACCCTTGGACTGCAAGCGCGTAACATGCTTCTGACGGATCCGCATCAAATCCATCGTCTGTAAAGTTGACGATCCCTCGCAGGATCACCCTCTCACAGAAGTTACTATTTTACTTAAAGGGTGTGGCAAAAATTTCCATTAGCGTCAATGAATGACTAACGCGCCGGGCAGGTGCGGTTCACAATAATTGCCGATTGCGTCCTTCATGCACCACATCCCCGCTCCCCTCGAGGCGGACTTCGATGGTCATATATCCATCGCCAAGATAAATCTTGAGAACCATCGCCTTTAACCCTAGGACTAATGTGGGATTGTACAGATCGCCCGCAACTGTCATTCTGCGCTCCAGTGCAGGAATCGTTCGCGCGAACGATAGGAATTCGAGGCAAATGATTGAGATCAAAGGATTCAATGACGTTCTGATCAGCCAGGACGAACTGACGGGACTGGCCGACAGGGCAGCGCTCGAAGAGCATCTCGACAGCCTCTGCGGCACATATGCCGAGAGCGATTTCGACGACCGGCTGCAGTTCGCCGTCCTTTGCATCGATGTCGACGGTTTTGCGAAATTCAATGAACGCCATGGCCGTGCCGAGGGCGACAACTTGCTGAGGCTGGTGGCAGACCGCCTGCAGTCGTGCATGCGCAAGAACGATGTGATCTATCGTATCGCCGGCGACGAATTTGCCATCGTCCTCTTGCAGGTGACACAAAATGAGGTTGCCGGCATCGCAGATCGCATCATCGGCACGGTTTCGCAGCCGTTCGATTTCGGCGGCGCCGGAACCGTTTCGGTGAGCGTCACGATCGGCGCTGCACTCGCGCCGCGCGACGGCGATACGCCGGAAAGCCTGCTGTGGTGCGGCGACGCGGCCCTCTACATCGCCAAAAAGGCCGGCAAAGGTGTTTACCGCAGATACTCCGAACGACGTTCAAGCTGATCGCCTGATGAGCTTGGCTCATATGTGGAGTGGAATTGTGTTGGAGGCCTCGCCCGGACCCGTCAAAGCGAACAATTTCAACATGTTGCAAAAGGTTGTGGCAGTTTTAACGGGCACCAAATATCAATGGGTTGCAAAGGGCGCTACCACACCTTTACCATTGGTCTATGCAGATCACCTGGAAAAGAACCATCATGGGCGGCGATGAGCTACACCACGACTTCTGCGCTTATGTAGTGAGCGTCAAGTCCGCTCGGCCAATCGTAAGAAAACGGCGGGCCCTAAGGTCCGCCGCTCCGTGAGAATGAGCGACTGGAGATCAATCCCATCATCACATGTTGGGCCGCAGTCCTTCTACGGCACCAACTCAATAATGGCTTTTTGGAAGTTTCGATCGCGACTTAGAAGTTGCGCTGGAAGCGGACCATGCCACCGAACGCGTCATCGCTGCCGCCACGTGCTTCCGACAGGTCTGCACGAGCGCCGTCGAACTTGGTGTAGTTTATTTCCGGCGTTATGACGAAACCAGGAACCAGCTGATAGGCTACGTTAAGAGCGAAAGCATAGGTGCCTTCTTCTTCGTATGCGCCCTGGCCGTTAAGAGTTGCCTTGTCGGTAAGCTTCGCGGAGAAACCTGCCCAGGCAGCCCAATCGCCTTCCCATTCGCCGAACCAGTTACGGTTTGCAGGATTGCGAATTGCGCCGGTGACCGGGTTTACCACCGGCGACTCATAATCGGACTGGTAGCCGCCCATTGCGAACAATGAGAACGAGTCGGTGACTTTCACGTCCAAACGCAACTTTGCAGCAACATCTTCAACGTTGGAGTCATAACCAACAACGCCCGAGATACCGCCCCAGCTCTGTTCCCACTTCGCACCAGCAAGGACGTGCGGCATGTAGTCTTCGATAACGTAATTGCCGCCGAATACGGTTTCGCCATCCTGGCCCTGTTCCGCTGCAACAATGGCCGAGAAGCCATTGCCGCCCTTGAAGGTGTAGCTAACCTGGTTGGTCGTGCCCGACTGGTAGTTGATCACGTCGTCGTTGATGATCTTACCGGCATAATTGGTCCACGAACCGAAGATTTCGTCGGCAACACCGATGCGGAAGCCGCCGAGTTCGATGAATGCCTGCGGTAGCGAAGCTCCATTGTCGCTGCCGTTGGTGAACTGGAAACGGCTCTGGATGTAGGAACGCAGAGTACCGAGTTCAGTCTCCGAACGGGCGTCGAAGCGAACTTCAGCGCGTGTACGCTTGTACCAGGTCTCGTTGCCCTTGGCCCCGACGTTCCCACCCTTGTAGACGTCGTCGCCGCCCTTGGCATCATAGCGAACGTATCCGCTGATTTTCAGGCAAGTCTCTGTCCCCGGAATATAGAAGAAGCCAGCGCCGTATGCGTCACAAACGCGAACGTATTCGACGGGCTCTGGTTCGGCAACGACGACTGCATCAGCAGCGCGCGCACCGGTTACTGCGACGAGAGCCGCAGCGGAGCCGAGTAGAAGGCTCTTAATGTTCATTTAGTTTCTCCATGAAGGTAAGTAGTGACGACAGCGTCTTTACGTGCAATCACAAAAGAGTCAAAGCATAAATCAAATTAAAATCAACCTATGGTTGAACATTCACAAGATAGTGACAATTTAATCACATCTAAGCAAACTATAACTCGGCAAAATAAGTCGTATTATACTGTGTATTGTTTAGAAATACGTCAAACTTATCATCTAACATTTATATGTAACAGAAATATGTGGATTTTATTACATTTATGGGTATTCAAGGGCGCTACCCCAACTATAAAAGACCACTCGGCCCATAATACGGGATCCCCGTCAGCCCAACGTCTTTTGATCCACACTTCGCGCATCGGAGCTTCGGCACCAGGTCGTTATGCATGGCCCCATGGTCCCTGCCGAGTTTTGCAGCCAGCTCCTCTAAGTCGAACTCCTGACCATGGTGGCAACCCTTGGCGAAGCAATAGGCCCAGAGGGAATAGCGATTATCGATCAGGGCACCGATCGTCCCCGTATCTCCGAGAACGTCACTCGATTGGGGTGAAATCGGGAACATACTGCCACACCTTGAAGGTGGGGTGGTGTCCCAAGCTGCCACACCTGAGAAAAAAGTAAGCAATATCAAATAATTGGAGTGGTGCTGTGTGACGTTGGAGGCCTCGCCCGGAATCCATTAATTTAATATTTTCAATGATTTACAGCGTGAGTGAGGGACAAGAAAAGACTATAGGGGACTAGGGACATCAGTTTTGAGGTTTTCGAAGTGAGGGACAGATAACTTCGTTTCTTAACAAAGAGGGCTCCGATCTTGCTTGCTGGTTTCCCTAGCATGGCAAGAGATTGCCAAATAATCAGCCGCAACGATAACTACGATCATGACAAATGCGTCGAACTACCGCTGAGTAGCTCGACTGGCTTGCTTGGTCCTACTTCCTGCTTGCCGCAATCGGTTAGTGATTTGAGCGCATAAGATTAAGCATTACACCGCAAACTTATAGCTTTCTTCCACACAATTTGCCTGTATGCCAGCGGCAGAACCCGTCAGGACATGTCCTCAACGGGAAGAGCTTATTCGGGGGTTGGGAGAATGGTGTTTTACGCTAGGGCAAACAGCCTCGACGATCTAATGCGCGCTGTTTTCAAGCGGCTGCTCTCCCCACGATCGGGTAATTTCAAGGTATCCTCGCGAAAGGGAAACAGTACAGAGATTTTCGGCGCCTTGCTCGAACTGACTGATCCACGTGCACGACTCGGCAGATCAATGGGTCGGGCTCGCGTTTTCAGCCCACTCGGGGAACTCATTTGGTATCTCTCGGCCAGCAATTCCCTTGAATTTATCCGATATTATATTCGCGACTATTACAAGTTTTCTGACGACGGTACGACTCTCAATGGCGCATACGGCCCTCGCCTTTTCCACGCCGACCGTGCGCAAGGAGAGGACTTTCCGAGAGACCAGTGGCAGCGGACGATGGATACGCTTAGGCGGAGGAATGGAACGCGAAATGCGGTGATCCAAATCTTCTCGAATGAAGATGCCGCCAGTGATACCAAGGACAAACCTTGCACGTGCACCCTACAGTTTGCCGTGAGAAACAAGAAGGTTTACCTGCACGTCCATATGCGGTCAAACGATGCGCTTCTTGGTCTACCCCATGATATTTTTTCGTTCACGATGCTTCAAGAAATTGCTGCACGAGAGCTTGGGTTCGGCATTGGGACGTACATTCATTCTGTGGCAAGTCTGCACCTGTACGACGACACTGAATGCCTCGATTCAAAAACGATGGCTGAGCACTATTTGAATGAAGACTTGCATGACATTGTTCCCATGTTGCCGATGCCGGAGGGAAATCCTTGGCCTTCAATTCGCAAGGTTATTGAAGCGGAAAATCAGATTCGAATCGGCAACGATGATTATCCAATCGACAGTAGATTGGACCCTTATTGGGCGGACTTAACTCGGCTCGTCAAAGCCTACTCAATCGATAAGGCAGGTCTGCCCCAAGCCAAATTGGAGGAATTGCTTGCTGATATGGCCTGGTCCGGTTACCGCCTGTACATTCTGGATCGAATCGCCAAGAAGACTAATTCAAGTAAAGATACCGGCGATCTGTTTGAGGGGGTATGATGCCAATCGGAATACACAAGGATCGCGCTAGTGAGATTGCTGCTTCGATAACAAGGTACGAGGAGAACAACGGTGTTCTCAAAGGATTAATAAGCCCTGTTTGGCGGGATACCTTGATACAACAGATCATCTCGAGCCTGCGTCGTATATCCTACGTACATACCATCCGTGATCGGGACGTGTCAGCAAGCAGATTGGATCCTCATGACCCGTCGTTCGATCCTCTCAGAGGTGCCTCCTTACTAAATCGGCGGGGAGAGCTCGACGAGGCGGTATGGCTCACATTCATCGCCACCCACTTCGGAAAACACAAAGACGACGGCTGGAAACTAGCAGCGAACGTAATGGGTTCTTTCGGATCAGGCCAGATATGGACAGCAAGGGCGTATAAACAAGCGCCAGACCAATTCCTCGCAATGCTTACCAGTCAGCGGAATGCACTATCGGACATGCGGCAGTCCGGTCGGTATTCCAATCATCGGCAGTATCAGAGTAAAGCGCCGGAAAGCATCGCGCGAAGTTTCGCCTCGTTTTATCAGTGGGAGTTTTCTGCAGGCACCTTCCAGCAGCTTGTGAGAAGAATCCACGAGGCGCGCGGCCAGAATCCAATTGAGGGTTTCGATGCGCTCTATAAATCGTTGGACGAAGTTTCAGGTTTGGGGCGCCTTGGAAAGTTCGATTTTCTTACAATGCTCGGAAAGCTGCAGATAGCGCCGATTGAAGCTGGCAGCACGTATCTGGTGGGATCGACGGGCCCGCTGGCTGGCGCCAAGCTACTCTTTTTCGGCGAACGAGATTTTGCAATCTCCGCACAGACACTTCAGGTAAAATTAGATCACCTTGACGAATACCTTGAAGTAGGAAAGCAAGTTATCGAAGACAGCATATGTAATTGGCAGAAGCGACCCGACAGATACGAATACTTTCGGGGTTAGGTACGCAATACAGGAAGGTAAGAATCATTCTCCCATCGGTATCGCCGCTTGAGGAACGACAGTTTGCCATGCGCGAGAGTTCCGGCGTTTTCAAGTTGCCCCACAACGATACCAGGTGTGACATCGGCCTCTCGTGCAGCGGAGATAATAGCCGCGCGATTGGGACGACCCGCCATCAATCGTGCCCGGATATCGGAAGTTACGAGCGCCTCTTGGGCGAACGCGTCAGCTTCAGCTTCTTGCTCTCCCTGGTCGACAGCCAGCGTACCGGAATTTTCCCCATCGATATGGCTGTTCCCGTGTAAAAGTACATGTCCTACCTCATGGAAGAAAGTGAACCAAAAGTGATCCTCCGAGAGGTGACGAAAACTTAAATGAATGACAGGATTACCATTCCGGTTGACCCACGATGCACCGCTGGCGCGGCAGCCTTCAGGCGCACGAGCGGTGGTAACTGCAACACCCACAGAACTACACGCAGTCTGGATACGGGAGATAAAGCTTTTTGGATGCTTGAATGCAGATAACTTTTTCAGACTTGGCAGAAGGGTTCTGAAACTTTTGCAGCTATATTTCTCAAGACGCAATTCGTCGGCCTTTTTTTCTCCCACACGCAGCCAGACAAGCGTTGCCATACCGTCAGCAGGATAAGCCAACGATGTCCGGAAGGCGACCTCGCCGACGCCGGTTGAATACCGAATGCCCCACTCTTGAAGGTTGGCGCAATCAAAGAAGCCAAGCAGGTCCGCCCGCAACGAATCTCCCCTCGCCGTCTGCGATAACCATCCAAGGCGTTTCATACTCCTAACAGGCATTGTTGTAGCCCAAGAGTCTTCATCATCCGGTCCCGAAGTACCGAGGCGCGCGAGTTCTCGAACATAACTCTTATCTCGGGCAAACCAGAACCTGGAAGATGAGCCGAGATGTTCCGAAAGCGCTTCAGCGATTTCTAATGTGATTCGCACGTGCCCGCCGATCAGAGCGTCGAATCGTTCCAAAGAAAGGTTCAAGGCCTCAGCCAACTCATCGCGCGGAATTTCCCGAAGCATCATGAGTCGCTGGATGGTTTCACCGGGCGCTGAAGCCCAATTTGGGTCTGCTTTCATATCGCAACAATCCCATTTCTGTAAATATGAACAAGCTTGACGCGGTAGGCCTGACGCCATTGGTCGTTGGCCGTGACACCCCTCCCAACAGGCTCCACTTCGAGCATAGCATTTGATTCAATAACGAATCTAAGTTTAACGGAATTCCCATCCTGAAAGATTTCCGGGACATCTGTGAGCTCGCCCAAGAACGTTGCTTCCCTCATATCTGCAACAAAACTTCGAAAGCTCTGGGCCAAGTCAACCCCGAGATTCTCGGTGGCCACCTTTTGATCCATCGTAACTTCGCGCATCCGGTTCGAGTGATATGTAAATTCCACAGTGACTTGCCCGGCAACTACCCATTGTAATGACAGCATCCTTTCAGGGCACGATCAGACATCAATTTGTCGGCCGCTAAGGGCGAATCAGGATATTTTTATCACTATACAAAATAGTTCATACCGTGTGTCCTCAAAGGAGGATCAAACTTGATTTGTTTTCAAAGGACAATTTTAGCCGTCACACCATGGAGTTCCAAACTGGGATCCCACCCCCTTGCCAACGATTGGTAGAACTAATTCCATGTTCTGGGACGAAAAAAGCGCACTCATTTGAGGCTTGAATTGGCAGTGCGTGTGAAAATTGCTATATAAATCAATGCTAGCCGCGCATCTTGAGACACAACGCCGAAAGGCCGCGCAACTACCCTTAATGATCGGCTTGGTAAGCGTGATGCGAGGGCGGCGTGACGCAATTACAGTATGAGACTGACAAGATCGGGCGTAGATCAACTCCTATGGAGGCTCAAAGGGCTGTAGTTCCCGCGTGTCCCTCACCCTGTCCCTCACATACCGTCTATTGTCCCTCACTTTGATAAAAGTGTTAGTTAAATCAGATGGTTACGTGGAGTGGATTTGAAGTTGGAGGCCTCGCCCGGAATCGAACCGGGATACAAGGATTTGCAGTCCTCTGCGTAACCACTCCGCCACGAGGCCTCACGTCGCGAGGCTATCAAGAATAACCTGCTCATTCACGGCTTGGTTCAATATGGAAGGGCGGATGGCTAGTCAAGCGGTTCCGCGCGAAATCCTTAGCTCATTATGAACTGCGGGTGGGGTTATTGTGGAGCAACTTCAAAGAACCACGTAGAGATTGCGCTCAGTCCCCATCTTTGTTCGACCGGCTACCCTTCCAGCGGCGACCGAGCTTCACCTCGATTTGCCGCCGCTTGCGCCGAACCAGGGACGAGTCGTGCGACAGGACCACAAGCCCAAGCGGAACCATCCAGAAGCCGAGGATCGGCAAAAATCCAAGTGTACCGCCGGCAACCAGCAGGCCACCCAGCGTGCGACGCATTGCCACCGATTGTGGTATGGGAACATTCCGGCCGAAGATGCGCATGTGCCGGCGCATTCTGTGCGCGTGGTGCGGACTATGGGCCGTCTCAGCAGGTTTTTCCGCATTTTCCGGATCGTCAGGCAAAAATCTTCTCTTTCAGTTGCAACGCGCCATCAGACCCGATGTAGGAAGCCTGCCACGCTGTGTCATCATTCTGTTATGCACATTCGTCGAAAAAAAATGAAATGGTCCTTTGCAAAAGCGAAACCCTTTTGCTATAGGCCACTTCGCGAATGACTGAGTAGCTATTCCCCGGTAGCTCAGTGGTAGAGCAACCGGCTGTTAACCGGTTGGTCGCTGGTTCGAATCCGGCCCGGGGAGCCAGTCATCCGCGAAACGCCCTTATTGTATTGATATTATTTGGCTAGTGGCTCTCGCTGGTCCTGGCTAAGGACCAGTCGTCGCCTATTTTTCGCAGGCTTCCTCTTCGAACATCACCGCGACATCCGAATTGGCCGAATGGCGAACGTGGTTACCCTCAGCATAGGGGACCAGCGAGGTTGAAATATAATGGTGGTGATTCTTGTGCGAACCCTCGCCGCTGTCAGCTTGATGCGCGCCCCTTCGACACGATCGACGGTCCCGACATGGACACCATCGGCACCGATGACGTCCATATGTTCCTTGATACGCGTTGCAGTCATGAGAATTTTCTCCAAGGTTTTTTGCTTCTCAAGAACGCGCGAAGTGAACTTTGGATGCATTGCAGCGTTGACGGACTGGGGTTGCCGGTTGCGGCCGCGTCATTCGGGAAACTTCACTGGCGTCGCAGCTGAAATCTGCTTTAGTCTCCCCGCAGGAAAACGAGAAGAAAGCATTGCATCGTCATGGCTTATGAGATTTTGACCCCGGCGGAGATGGGCGAGGCGGACAGGCTGACGATCGCGGCCGGACCCGGCGATGGCTATGCATTGATGCTGAGCGCCGGGTATGGAATTGCCCGTCATCTTCTCGCTCATCGCGGTAATGTGTCCGAATTTCACATCCTTTGCGGTCCTGGCAACAATGGCGGCGACGGCCATGTTATCGCACGCATGCTGGCCGAAAGCGGCGCGACCGTTCGGGTCTGGGCGACTGGCGCACCAAAAGATGCGACTGACGCGGCACGGGCCCTTGCCGATTGCCCGGTCAAATCCCGCCCCATGGACACCTTTGAGCCGTCCGCAGGCGCTCTGGTGGTTGACGCCCTGTTTGGTGCCGGGCTCGACAGGCCGGTTACCGGTGATGCCGCCGCGGCGATCGGACGTGCCAATGAAGCATCGGTCGGGCGCGTCGCCGTCGACATCCCCTCAGGGCTGGATGGTTCAAGCGGTCAACCGCTTGGACCGGTCTTCAAGGCGGATTGCACCATCACCTTCTTTCGCAAGAAGCCGGGCCACCTCCTCTATCCGGGACGGTCCTTGTGCGGCGATTTGATCGTCACGGATATCGGTATCAGGAACGAGGTTCTTGCCAGCATCAAGCCGCACTGCTTCGAAAACATGCCAAGCCTCTGGCGCGCGCAGCTGCCCCTACCAGATGTGAACACCCATAAATACCGCCGCGGACACGTAGCCGTGCTTTCCGGCGGCGCGACATCGACGGGAGCCGCACGGCTGTCCGCCCTTGCTGCTGCGCGCAGCGGCGCAGGCGCCGTGACGCTGCTTTCCCCGAGCGATGCCTTGGCGATCAATGCCGCACACCTCACCTCGATCATGCTGGCTCGCTGCGATCACAGCCAGGATCTTGCGACGTTCGTCGAGACGCGCCAACCCTCCACCTTCGTCATCGGTCCGGGCTTTGGCATCGGCGATCGGGCGCGCGAATTCGCGCTGTCGCTGTTGGAGGACCAGGCAGCACGCCTCGTCTTCGATGCCGATGCAATCACCTCGTTTCGTGAAAATCCGGAGCAGCTTTTTGCAGGTACACGCAAATCGGTTGAGGTGCGCCTGGTACTGACGCCTCACGAGGGTGAATTCAAGCGCCTGTTCCCGGATATCAATGAGACGAACATGCCATCGAAACTCGAACGGGCCCGTGCGGCATCGCAGAGATCCAACGCGATTGTGATCTATAAGGGCGCCGACACGGTGATCGCAGCGCCCGACAGGCGCGCGGCGATCAACACCAATGGCACGCCCTTGCTGGCAACGGCAGGTTCCGGCGATGTCCTTGCAGGTCTCACCGCTGGCCTGATGGCACAGGGCATGGCGCCTTTTGAGGCCGCTTGCGCTGCCGTTCATGTCCACGGCGCCGCGGCCCGGCGCCTGGGATTTGGCTTGCTTGCCGAAGACTTGCCCATGGCGGCCGCGGCTGTTCTCGCCGACCTGATGGGAGCGATAAAGGAGGAATGATGCCGCCGATCGCCAACGCCACTTGGAATGAGCAAAAGCCGATACCTACTCAAAGAGGGAAGAAAATCATGAAACGTGTGGTGCAACTGGTCACTCTTCTCCTCCTGGCGCTCGGCGGATGCGCGGGGATCGACTACGCCAAATCCAATTATGGCGGGCTGCCGCAGCAGCAGTTCACGACGAGCGGTGGCCAGTCATTCCAGATCATCGACAGCCCGGCACGCGGCAAACTGATGATCGGCCCCGGCAGCGGCGGCTCGGCGACGGAGGGTTTCGTCAAGGGGCTCGGCATGGGCGTTGCCAACAGCCTTGTTGCAACGCCGCCCGTCGTCTACCGCGATGCAGCGGAACAGTTCCTGCGCAGCACCGGACGCCAATGCACCGCTCAGGATGTGACGGCGATCATGGAACCGCGCTATGAGGTTCGCTATCAATGCTCAGGTGGGCGTATGAACCAGGATCGGTTGCTTGGACCTGCATGACAATGAATTGTCTGGCATTAACCCGGTCTTTACCATGATGGTTCACCTTGATTGCGGGCGCGAAAAGGTAATGCGTACGCGCTTCCAGTTTATTGACTGCACGTCATCATTCTGTCGTAATGACAGGGTAGTGATTAAACATAGCGAATAGCTTATTTCCATTTTTGACCACGGATGTACTGGCACTGATGTCGAGGTAAGTTTAGGAAGGTCGGGTAGCTCCCGGCCTTTTGCTTTTTCGTTGTGCGAGTTGTCCGGCGACCGGGGTTGATTGTGTGTAGCGGGGTTTGATTTTGGCGGCGCCTACAGATGACAATTGATGAACGACACATGGCGGAGGCGCGCTGCCCGGCAGCATCCACAAGCCGCACATAAGCGCAAAGACCCGAAGCACGGGTTTCAATGGCATATCACTTGATTGACTTGCGTTCCGGGATCGGCGCGGCGGAACGAACGTCTGAATGCTGCTTAAGGGGCAACCGTATTGAGTATAACCACGACGGTATCACTGTAAATGCCTGGCGGCGGCGTTGCCTGGGCCGGCACGACACCGAAGACCTTGAGCGAGACAGACCGCGACGTGATTGGGATTGTTTGCGCTTTTATACCCGCGCCCCATTCTACAGCGCCCGCTACAGCAGGATTGGATTTTGACGGGGGGTACAGAGAATAATTGATCGTGTCGGTCCCACCGGCACGCTTCATCGTTCGGGTGGTTAGTTTGAAGCCTTGTCCGTTATCCAATGAAACCGTTGCCTTGCCCCCCAGGCGCAATTTACGGTGATGGCGCCTTCCGCCGTGAAATCCTTGTTCAGCCTGTCGGTTTTCCCGAAGTCAACATCGGTGGTCTGGATGTTGCAACTTTGCGTAGCGTCGGCTGCGATGTTCATTTGGATGGTTCCTGTTCCCAGTACTGCCTTGTCACACCCTTGGGTTTTATCGTCAGCAAACCAATACTTATAAATTAGCTGGACGTTATCCATCAGCGTCCCGATGTCGTTTGGTTGATTATTTTTTGTTCCCGTTGTGAATTGCCCGCCGGGTATCACGGAATAAAATTTGATGTTAGCGCCTACTGACACCGTGGGCGGCGTTATTCCGCCACCTTTAAGGCTTGGGAGTGGCAACGTGGTATAGATCGTTTTTGTGCTGCCCGGAGGAACTCCCGCAGTCGCTCCCTCTGAAATCGTATAGCTCAATGAGGCCAAACCCGTCGGTATGGAATTCAGGATCCTATTGCCCGCAGCGGGCATTATGCAAACACTGATTTTCCTGCCGACTTCGCCGGCGGCCGTGGCGGCCTCTGCGTTGCACTGTATCTGCCCATTTGTGGTCACCGACTTATCAATGCCGGCGACGGGGCTGACCTCTCCAAAGTTGGCGATAAACCCCACCCCGGAGCAAGCTACAGCCCACGCACTACCAGGCAGCATCCACAAGCCGCACAGGAACGCAAACACCCACAGCAACTTCTTCATTGGCACACCACATTCTTCAAGTTGACCTGCGTTCCGGGATTGGCGCGATAGTCGAAGCGCGCGGCGCAGGTGGTTCCATCGCGCAGTTGAATTGATGCCTGATTGCTGTTTTTGAGGTTTTCAAGGAATGCCTGCCCGTCATAACCGACGACAAAGGCATCGTCCGCGCCGTTCAGACTGCCGGGCAAGCCCACATCGAGCGGCTTGCCTGTGCGATCCACGAAATCGACAATGGCACCAAGTCCTTTATCGTTGACGCCAAAGTCGACGACGACGCCGGCCTGTTGTCCCGGCACCACGACGGCGCGCGTGGTATCCACCACCGCATCGACGGGAAGGTTCATCGGGTCAATCTCGATTTCGTTTTCGCCATAGGAACGCAAATTGGGAACGATGATCTTGCCGGAACCGTTGGTATTTCCGATTGGCCTGTTCTGAGATTTGACAGTCACATTCGGGGCGCCGACCTTCACCACGGCAAAGGCATCATCAATGCGGTTGGTGGCGAAGACACCGCCGCCCGCAACCGCAACCGCCCCCTCGACTTGAAGATTGCCCTGGACGCTGCCATCCGACTGGTTGACCTCGCCAGCAACATAGCCATAACGCGAGGTGTAGTCCACAGCGGCCGACCGGTTGGTGAGATTGCCTTCCGTATCGCGCACACGCCAGCCGACATTGCCGATTTCATGGGTATTGGATTTGGCAAGATAGGATGAGGCATTCATGCTATCCCCGGATTGATTTATATTGGCGCCTCCGTAAATTCCGTTATCGAATGATATCGACAGCCCCGCGTAAACGCCGAAATTGTCCCTCTTGTCGAGATCCTTGAAGGCCGAGACATAAAGCCCCGCGCGCCTGAACAGCGACTGGCTATAGGACAACGAAGCATTATGGCTGGTGCCGCTGTCATCCGTCGTGATCTGCGTATAGGTCAGACTGAGGCCGGAACCTTTGATCGGGGTTGGCACGCCAAGTGAAAGCTGGACAATCGATTTTGGCACACGCGGGCTATAGATTTGGGTATACCCGATATAGTCCGTTTTGTTGTCGAGGGTATTGTTGTCGTCGGCCGAAAGCGCGGCGATATCGTCGTAATTCCCGAACGTCCGCTGGATATTGCCGTAAAGACTGTAGGAACCCCGATTCAACTGCGCGGAAGCATAGACTAGCGCGCCTGTGTCACCACCGTGGTGGCTGCCCGCGCCCGCAAGCGTGAACGCGCCAAAATCGCCGACCGAAAATACCGCGCCGCCGCCGCCATTGATAAAGTCCGCGCCGCCTTCGAAATGCGACTCCAACGTCAGTCGGTCGGTCATGCCATAGCGCAAGGTGGCGCTGCCGAACGGATCGCCGGAATAGTCGTTCGATTCCGTACCATAGTTGCGCCTTGGAAAACCGGCTTCGACCGAAAAATCAACCATGCCTGGAGCGAGCATGTCGGACGTATTGTAGAAAGAAAGCGTCGTCCTTGTCTCGCGGCCGAGACTATCGCGGATGACCACCTGCGCATTGCCGTCACCAGTATAGGCCGGAATATTCGTCAGGCTGAACGGCCCGGCCGGAATGTCCGCGCTATAGGTCCTGGCGTTCTGCGTATAGACTTCGAGCGTCGAGGGAACCGCCGCCGTACCAGTGAAACCGGGCATCGGCGTTGTAACAAGATCTGAGCGCAGCGAAAAATTCCGCGACACCTGCATGCCGCCGAGAAAGACCGGCCTTGTCCAGCCAAGGCCGCCGGAGACGAAATCGCCCGCCTTATAGGTGATGGCGCGCTCCTGATCTGAATAGGACCAGGTGGAATTCAGCCGCTTGAACCCTCCAAGGTCCCCATCGGACAGACTGGCGCTGAAGGATTGATCGAGGGACCCGAGGGGGCTGAAAAATCGGGCATCGAAGCCGCCCGAAATGCCGCGAAATGGCTGAACATCATCGGCAAGCAAATTGTCGGTGCTTGAGAACAGGGAATAATTAAGAACCGCTCCGGTACCCGTCTGTGCCAGCGGTGCCTTCTTGCGCGGATTAAGGTCGACTTTCCTCGGCACACGCGCACCGTCACCAGCGGTAATGTAAAGCGACTGGCTTTTCATATCGAGGCGATAGCTGACCCCTGGCAGGTTGCTTAGCGAAATCTCGGCATCGTCCTTTTTGGACGGATTGGTCGCAGCCGGCACTTTGAGGCCGATATCAGTCAATTCGCGCGCCGTTGAACCGATATTGCCATCGGCCCCTTGTTGAAACGTTCCGATCAGTCCGGTCGACGCGTCATTGATGAATACTTCCAGCTGAAGACTCTGCGGACCGGACAATGCGCCGGTCGTTTCGACCCCGCCAGTGGAATAAGGGTCAATCAGTTCATGGACCACCGGCGTACCTTGGGCCAAGGCTGGAGCGGCTACAAAGGAAACGACGCCGGCGACCACACTCGCTCTAATCGAGTGATACCGTCTCATTAACATCGCCTCCATCGGTTCGCGCCTTCAAGGTTACAGTTCCCGGCAAAGCCCCCTTGACGGGCCCCACTGGAAGTCGAACCGCGGAACCTGGAGGAGCGTAACCAACAAACCCTTTGCGACTGGCGACCACCCGATCACCTGCAAGTATCTGAAGATCGAAGATGCGTGACGTTTTCCCGCCGGAATTGCTCACTGTAACTGCGGCCTGATCGCCAGAACGCGCTACCCGCCAAGCCAGCTTGCCTGGTGCGGCGTTCACAGGCACGATCGTGAGTGGCACGGAAAATCGTATCGCCATGCTGACGACGCCGGCCCTTGCAGATTTTACATCAGGCAGTTGGTCGATAAGAATGCGGTAGCGCTCTTCTGCAACGACGGGTGCTTTGCTTGTCCGCACGACCCGTAGTGAATATTCATTCGCGCTTTGGATCTGCGCGAATGGCGGGCTGGCAACGACGTCGCTCGTAGCCTCGTACTTGTCCACGCCATCGACCTGAAACCAGCGGACCACCCGCGCCTGGATATTGACAGGGCCGTCGCCATCATTACTCAAGGTAATTTTGCCTGCTGACGCGGGCGCGTCGATTTCGACGCGGAGTGGCATAATGGTCAGATTTGCAGCTTGTGCGTTCCCGGCTTGGAGCGCGCACCAGGCCAAGCCCAATGCAAACATAAAAAAGCGCATCTAAAAATCCAATTCCGTAAATAGTCAGCAATCAGTATGTAGTCAGCGGTCAGTATATCCGGTCCGGGCTTGAATAATCCCGGACCGTCGAAATTTACGGCCATCGTTTATCGCACGACAGACCCAACAACCACTTCGAATCTAGCTCATTCAGGTATTTGCCAAGCAAGGATGGCCCAAAGCGGCAACCGGATACTGACCGCAGAGAAGTGTAGTTCTCTGCGTTAAGAATTATGGCATTACAACAGTTATATCGACGCTTTCGGAATACTTGCCAATAGTAGGTGCGGTCTGCCTTGGCACCTTGGCGTAAACCAGATAATCCACTGGCACACCCGCCCCCGGCAAGGTCGACTTGACGAGGTCGGTTGTGGCGCCAGGGATCGGCCAAGCTTTTGTGTATGCACTATCGGAATAAAGGCTGTAATTGATCACAGGCCCGGTAGCGACACCGAGGCCATCAATTCCCGGTCGCATTTTGCGGGCGGCATTGTCTTCACCGGTTTTTCCCAAGAAGATACTGTAATCCTGTTTATCGGCGGTGCAGGAGATTTTGACTTTTCCCGTTTGTGTATAGTCGGTGGGAATACCGGCTTTAATGCCGAAGTCGATGTCGTCGGACTCCACCTGGCAACCGGCCACAATTTCCATCCTAACCATCATCTTGCCGGGAACGTTGGTAACGGCCAGGGCCGGAGTGGCTATGGAGGAAACGAGCGCCAAGGCGGAAACGATACGAAGAACATTTGAAGAGTTCATATTGGTTCCTGAAAAATTGACAATTGAAATTTCGACACCCAACAAATTGGGTGCTACTAGGTCCCCTACGACTGCAGAGCCGATTAATTTTTAGCTGCACCGACATCGATTGTCGCGAATACGACGTTTTTTGCTAAATTTTTATCGATTTTTTTTAGCTACAATTTATGGGTGAATTTTTATTTTACTTTGGTCTAAGGCAAACAACTTTGGCGTGCACCCCTTACGGTTGTATTTTTCGGTTCCAAAATCTTGATGCCGTGCACCACAACGATGCAATGTGCGGTTCACCTACTTTTTGGTGTGGCAGGTTGGTGAAAATTCGACGGAATGCAGATGGTTTCGCCGCTCGAGTTCTCGTGATTCGGTGAACTCAACGCGCCGAATGTTCAGGTTTTATTAACGATTCCAGTTCCGATGGATTTGTGACTGGCAAATTCGGCAATCACCAACCGGCACTTTGCGGGCTTGCGCATGTACCGGCAATGAATCCGCATATTTACAGAGCTTGCGGTCTGGTGTGAGATGTCCGCTCCTTGTTCCTATTGACGAAATTGCAACTTGAACGCTTATTTGTCCCGGCTAATACTGGGCTGGACGACCGAAAAGAGCGATTGAATGACCGAAATGACGAAGACAGCTTCTTCCGAAACGCCGGTGCCGTTCCAGTGGCTAAGGCCGGAAAATGTCGCTGCAGCACTAAAAGGCGCTCCGCTCAAGGTCCAGGCGGCCTTGCGGGCGGCGGCGCATCTAAACTCGAACAGCAGTCAGTACGTGACATTCACCGTCAATGTATCCGTGTATTTGCCACTCGGATATATCAATGTGGTCGGATCTACCCGGAACCGCAATTGAAAGCGTTGTGTCAGTCCATCACCCACCCAAGGATAGGAATTGCCATTTGCCGTGGGCCAAGGAGTCCAATTCAGCACGGAGAATAGTTTGGTATCGATGTTGTAGGGAATGGTGTTGCCGTTGAGAGCAAGAAAGCGCTGACGCCCTCCAGCTGCGTTCTTTCCATTGTCAATACTGACGGAATAAACAGTTCCCGGAAAGCAGTTGGCACTAATCTCGCTTTGAACCTGTGCACCGCTTACCAATGATTGAAATTGGCCAAGATCGACGCTCGTGGGAATTGTCGCAGTACAGCTGAATAAAGCCGTCAAGGAAACTGGTATGGACTGGGTGGTCGTTTTGCCGATAGGTGCGCCTGATCCACAGCCCAAGCCGTCATTCGGACGATACTGCAATATCGCCGTTATGTGCCCCTCATAGTGCCCGGCTTGCAGCACGGAATTGGGGGCAATCCGCAGATAGAAGCTCGTATTGCCGGGACCGCGTACCGGCCCGATCGGTCCGCCCGCAAGCCCCAAGTTCAGCCGTGAGAGTGGAACCAGGTTCGTGCCGTTGTAACCTTCACCCAGTTGAAGGTCTATTCGATCAACTATCGCATTTCTGCCGCCGCCTGTACTTGTCATGTACAAAGTTGAGGGGTCCACAACCATGCAACCGATCATTGGTTGGGCGGACGAATTGCACCCAAATTGGACGCTGCTCCGTTGATCCGTGGGATTATTATCCACCTTGTAGTTCAAAAACGCCACGTCGTTAGGATAAAGTTGGCACACCTGCGCGGAGGCAACGCCGCCGCCCGGCAGCATCCAAAAGCCAGCAAAGAACACGGCGCAGAATAGTAGTCTGCTTATTGGCATACCACATCCTTCAAATGTAGTTGGGTTCCGGGTGTTGCGCTATAGCTGAACTGCGCCGCGCAGGTTCTTCCATCGCTTAACTCGATCGACGCCTCGTTGCGGGATTTCAGACCTTTGATGAAGGCTTGACCGTCATAGCCGACGACAATGGCATTCGCCTCGCCATTGAGACTGCCGCCAAGCCCGGTTTCAAGCGGCTTGCCGTCGCGGTTAACGAACGTGACGACAGCAGCAGCCGGATCCTCATTGACGCCGAAATCGACGACAACACCGCTCTGCTGTGCCGGGACTACGATGGTTCGGGTGGTATCGATCGTTGCATCGACGGGAAGATTGGATGTGTCGATATCGATCAGGTTCTCCTGATAGGAATCCAGGTATGGAACGAGGATGCGACCGGAACGATCGGTCTTCCCTATCAGTTGATTCTCCGAACGAACTTCGACATTTGGGGCGCCGACCTTGACCACAGCAAAGGCATCGTCGATGCGGTTGGTGGCGAAAGTGCCGCCCCCTGCAATCGCGATCGCGCCGTCAAGCCAAAGACTGCCCTGGGCCGTATCATCATACTGATCAACCTCGCCCTCGATACGGCCATATTTCGAGCGGTAGCTTGCCGAAGCGGAGCGATTGGCCGCAACGCCTTCGCGATCCCTCAGATTCCAGCCGACACTGCCTTCTTCGTGCTTCTCCGATTTGGAAATGCCCGCAGCGACGGCGACACCGTCCGGGGACTCCTCCACTCCAGTATTGAGATTGATACCATTGTCGAAGGAAACCGACAGCCCGGCAAAAAGGCCGAAACTATCGCCGTCGTTCAGATCCTTGAATATTGACGCATAAAACGATGTGCTCTTGAAGAACGACTGACTGTAGGAAGCGCTGGCGATACTACTCTTGTCGCCATCGTCGGACTTAATCTGCGTGAACGAAAAGTTGAGGCTCGCTCGGTCGAATGGGGTCGGAATACCCAACGATGCCTGGATCAGGGTCTTGGGAACACGTGGGCTGTAGTAGGTTTTGTATGCAGTCGCATAGTAGCCGTTGTTGATCAGGTCGCTACTGCCATCGTCGGCTGATATCGAAGCAATATCGTCATATTGGCCGAAGGTCTGCTGGAGCCTTCCGTAAAAAGTATATGATCCATGGCTGAACTGGGCTGAACCACTGAGGAGCATGCCGCTACTTTCTCGATATTGGCTGCCGGCAACCGCGAGCGAAAGCGCACCGTAGCCACCAACGGAAATTACTCCTCCCGCGCCGCCATTGATAAGGCCAGCTCCGCCTTCCACGTGGGATTCGAGGGTGAGCGCATTGGTAACGCCATAGCGAATCGAAGCGCTTCCAACCGGGTCGTTGAAGTAATCATTGGACTCCGTGCCGTAGTTGCGCCTCGGATAGCCCCCTTCGACTGAAAAATCTAAAAGACCTTGTCGCAGCATGTCCGAGGTATCGTAAAATGGTAGTGTGGTCCTGGTTTCGCGTCCGAGCGTGTCGCGCAATACAACCTGAGCATTGCCATCGCCCATGTAGGCAGGCAGATTTGTCACGGAAAAAGGACCTGCCGGAACGTCGGCGCTGAAAGTCTTGGCATTGCGGGTGTAAATCTCAATCGTAGAGGGCACGGCAGCCGAACCGGTGAAGCCGGGCATTGGCAGGGTCACGAGGTCGGACCGCAGCGTAAAATTGCGCGAGATCTGCGCGCCGCCTAAATAGACTGGCCGCGTCCAAGACAATCCATCCGAGACGACATCGCCGGCCTTGTAAGTGATCAGGTGATCCTGATCCGAGTAGGACCAGAGGGTGTTTAAGCGCTTGACCCCGTCGAGATCTCCGTCAGAAAGGCTGGCTGAGAAGGATTGGCTGAGCGTTCCGAACTTGCTGAATATCCTGCCATCGAAGCCACCCGAGACCCCGCGAAACAGATCCACGCTTCCGTCGAGGAAATTGTCCGTGCTTGAATAGAGCGAATAGTTCAAAACCGCGCCTGTACTTGTAGTAGCTTTTTGCAGCTTTTGCTGAGGCAATGCGTCAATGACCTTAGGCTGGCGGGCGCCATCGCTAGCGGTGATATAGACAGCTTGGCTATCACCTACGACTCGATAGCTGACATCCGGCAAGCTATTAATTTTAATCACATCATCCGCCCTCGCTCCCTTTGGCGGACGCAACCCGACCTCTTTCAGTTCCTGCGCCTTGGCGCTCAAGGTTCCATCAGGGGCTTGCGTGAAACTTCCGATTAACCCGGCCGGCATGTCATTCACAAAGACCTCGAGCTGAAGATCCTGAACGTCAACCACGCCGTCCGCCAAGGGGCGCGGCAATGTTACGACCGGCGGAAACGTCGCCTGTTCGACTGGGGGCAATACACTCGTTTTTTCCTGCGCTTGCGCAAGCGTAGTGAGAAGGCAAAAGATGGACGTGGAATACCTAATTACTAATGGGCACAGTGACATCGACAACTCCCCCGTCACTTTGAGCCTTCATTTGGACCGCCCCCTGCAAGGCTCCCTTCACCGGCCCCAAAGGAAAGGTCGCCGTCGCACCGCCCTGAACGTAACCGACCAGCCCCTTCTTGCTGGCGACCACGCGGCCGCCCGAAAGCACCTGCATATCGGAAATGCGCATCGTGAGGTCGCCCGAGTTGACACCGCTTATTACCAAACCATTGACCGTCTGCCTGCCAGTCCAAGTCACGCTTGCATCAGATGCATTTGCATCCTGAAAGAAAACGGGAACCGAGAAGCGGAGCGAAAAACCAATGGTGCCTTTTTTCAGTTTCTTGGGCTCAGGAATTTGGTCGATCAGGACACGGTATCGCTCCTCTCCCACGACTGGTGTTTTTGCCGTGCGCACGACCCGTACGACATATTGACCGTGAGCAGGCACATGCGCCGCGGGCGGACTCGCGACGACGTCAGTGGTGGGATCCAAGCGATCTACGCCATTCACTGTCGACCAGCGAAACAGGCGGACCTGAATATTGAACGGTTCGTCATCGCCATTGGCCACGATCAGCTTGTCCGCAACTTTGGGGGCCGTCAGATCGAGTTTGATCGGCATGACCGACATGGATGCGGCGGTCGCCGAAAACGCTGAGGAAAACCAAAAATAAATCGAAATAAAAACACTAATATTCAAGTAACGCATTAAATTAAACCCAATCGGTAGTAAGTTAATCAAAACAAAACAAATGCGTATATCTGCTAAATATTAAATAAAAGGCGCGAGCATATTGCCCTTCAAAAACTCAAAGGCCGCGCAAAGTGGATGCCTCACAGAAAGTGCGGCACCTTTGATCGCAACAGCTCCTCGTCGCAATGCGAGGGCTAGTAGCTCAATGTCATTTGCACGGTATCGGTATACGTGGTGGAAGTGATGCCGTTTTGCGAAGGCACCCGCCCATAAACTGTACCTGTCCAGGACGTGCCACCCGTTGTTGGCTTGGATATAGTGTAACTGGGCGCACCTGCACTCCCGTCACCCCATACAATGTTGTGACCGGCATCCTGGTAGAGCGAATAGGTCACAGGGGTGGCACCGGCAGCCCCGGTCATTTTGCGGGCGGTAACTGTGGCCCCCGCGCCCACACCCTTGTCAAGTGAAACCACGTAAGGCGTCGGACCGTAAGTGTTGCAGGTAACACCTATCTGCGTGGTAGCGTCAAGATTGGTTGGAATACCACTCACGGTACCGAAGTTGAGCGGGTTGGCGCTGATCGTACAGCCGTCGATGATGGTAAGCGAGACTGCCAGAGAACCAGTTGACGTACCGGCGGATGCTGCACCTGCGAACATGGAGGCTTGAGCAAAGGCGACGGCAGAAATGATGCGAGTTGCGGTCGTGACTTTCATATCAGGTTCCTTAAAATTGATACTAAAATTACCCCTTGGATCGGAAGCATGTATGACGTTGAATCAGGTACGCAAGACTATACTCTTATTTTTTTTCAACGCGACATAATCAACAATAAATACGTTTATTGATTGAAATTTTTAAAGTAACATTTTTGTGTAATCCCTATGTTTTCACGTTTTTCTCACTTTAGTATTACGAATTTCGACATCACGAGCAGACTTAAAATTGGCATTTCTTGCTGTCTGCAAACTCATCCATATTGATTAAGTAAAACTTTGTCCTATATTCAACCCACCAGTGTAGTCGGTTGCCTGGTTCCGCCCGGCTTCTACCAAAGGCGCGTTACAATGTTAGAATTTGACACTATGGACCAGTACCGAAGTCGCCTCACTGACTGGAATAATCCAGATCCGCGCAGCGTATTTACAAGACTAGCGTTTCAGTGTGGAATATGCGTTCGATTTTCCCGACAATCACTTGGGCTGGAGAGTTTTTGCGTCGACGAATAAAACTTGGAGACTGGGGATCCCGTCGGTGACCGAAAAGACGAAGACACTTTCTTCCGAGACGCCGGCGCAGTTCAACTGGCTGACGCCGGAAAATGTCGCTGCAGCGCTAAAAGGCTTCCCGCTCAAGGTCCAGGCGGCCCTGCGTGCAGCGGTGCATCTTCCGCGCGGCACACTGACCATCACCACGCCCGATCGCCGGGTCTTCAAGGTGGGCGGCCGGCAGGCGGGCCCTGAAGCGGCGGTGGTGCTGCACAACTGGAACCTGCCACGCCGCGCCTTTGCCGGCGGGACGATCGGCCTTGCCGAATCCTACATCGATGGCGATTGGGAAAGCCCGGATGTTGCAACATTCCTTGAGCTCTTCGTCGTCAACGAACAGGTGGGCGAGGATCTTGCCGGCGGCTCGAACTGGTTTCTCAACACGGTGCAGCGTTTGCGCCACTGGTTGAACGAGAACACCCGCACCCGTTCACGCAGGAACATTTCTGCCCATTACGATCTCGGCAATGCCTTCTACCGCGAATGGCTCGACCCGACGATGACCTATTCCTCCGCCCTTTTCGACGAAGGCGCCAACGATCTTGAAAGTGCGCAGACCGCCAAATACCGCGCCCTCGCCCGCAATATCGGCATCACCGCCGGCAGCAAGGTGCTGGAAATCGGATGCGGCTGGGGTGGCTTTGCCGAGTATGCGGCACGCGAGATCGGCGCCCATGTGACGGGGCTGACCATCAGCCGCGAGCAGTTCGAGTACGCGACGCAGCGCATGGCCAAGGCGAACCTTTCCGACAAGGTGGAGATCAAGTTCCAGGATTATCGCGACGAGACCGGCAAGTATGACCATGTCGCATCGATTGAGATGTTCGAGGCGGTGGGCGAAAAGTATTGGCCGGTGTTTTTCGCTAAGGTCAAGGAGTGTCTCAAGCCCAGCGGCAGCGCCGGCATGCAGATCATCACCATCAACGACAAATCCTTCGATCGCTATCGCAAACGCCCGGATTTCATCCAGCGCTATGTCTTTCCGGGCGGCATGTTGCCGACGCCGGAGAAACTGAAACGGCTCGGCAAGGATTTCGGTCTCGATCTCTACCGCGAGAATGTCTTTCCGCAGGATTATGCCCGCACGCTCGCTGAATGGCGCCAGCGTTTCTGGGGGTCATGGGACCGGCTGCGCCATCTCGGCTTCGATGGCCGCTTCAAGAAGCTCTGGGAGTTCTACCTGTTCTATTGCGAGGCTGGCTTCCGGTCGGAATATATCGACGTGCGCCAGGTTTTCTACAAGTCATGACCGACGATGCGCTCGACAAGGTTTTCGAACGCATCTGGAATATTGCAGAGACATTGGGTTTGCCGGAGCTTGTCCGCAGCACGACGCACGGCACGCCTTCCTTGAAAGTGAAGACATCCTTCATCGGTCGTTTGAAAGACAATGATACGTTTGCAATTCATTGCCCGCTCGAGGAAAAGCCGCTCCTCATGGAGAATGTCCCGGACATCTATTTCGAGACCGACCATTACAAGGGATGGCCCTATATACTGATGCACCTCGGCGCGGTTTCGGACGCTGAGCTTGCCCACCGTATCAAGCTTGCCTGGCACGCCAAGGCGCCTGCGAAGCTTAAGAAGGCCCTCGCAGCCGCGAATGCCAACTAGCGCTCGCTGGTGGTTTCGATAAGCGTGGTTTCGACGCCGAGGCCCGTCCGGTCGGCCACCTCGCGCAAGGCAAACGACGAATTAATCTTCGTCACGTGCGGCATGGCCGAAAGCCAGAACTTGTGGATCCGCTCGTAGTCCTCGAGATCCTTTGCAGCTATACGCAGAAGATAGTCGTATTCCCCCGACATCAGATAGCAGACCAGCACGTTGGGGCAGCGCTTCACCGCAGTTTCGAATTCGCGCAGCTGTTTATCTGCCTGACCCGAAAGCGAAATATTGACGATGACGATAACGGGATGCCCCAGCATCTTGTTGGAGAGCCGGGCGTGATAGCCGCGGATGACCCCGGATTTCTCAAGAATGTCCAGCCGGCGCGAACAGGCCGACTGCGATAGCCCGACCTTTTCGGCAAGGGTCGCATTCGACATGCGGCCATCCTTCTGCAAACTGTCGAGAATCGCGATATCGATCCTGTCCAATGTCATTGTTCGTGCTTTCTTCTGACAACATGTGATTTGGCGCAAGAATATTCGAAAATTGGCTTTGCGTCGAGCCTTCTTGGCAAGGACATGCGACTGGATTCGTGGTGCAATATTGGCCTCAAACGGGAACACAAAGAACACGATCAGGAGGCGTTATGCGCGTTGGCTGCCCGAAGGAAATCAAAAACCATGAATATCGCGTCGGTCTCACTCCGGGGGCCGTACGCGAATATATCGCCCATGGCCACACGGTCATCGTCCAGTCCGGAGCTGGCCTTGGAATAGGCGCCGACGACGGAGCCTATCAGGCAGCAGGCGCAAAGGTCGTCAAGACTGCCGAAGAAGTATTCTCGCAATCGGACATGATTGTGAAAGTAAAGGAGCCGCAGCAATCGGAATGGGCGCAGCTTCGTGAAGGTCAACTTCTCTACACCTATCTCCATCTGGCTCCCGATCCGGAACAGACAAAGGGCCTTCTCGCCTCGGGCGTCACTGCGATCGCCTATGAGACGGTCACCGACGATCGCGGCGGACTGCCTTTGCTTGCCCCGATGTCGGAAGTCGCCGGCCGTCTTGCCATTCAGGCGGGCGCCACTGCCCTTCAGAAAGCCAATGGCGGGCGCGGTGTGTTGCTCGGCGGCGTGCCCGGCGTGCTCCCTGGCAAGGTCACGATCATCGGCGGCGGTGTCGTCGGCATCAATGCGGCAATGATGGCAACTGGCCTCGGTGCCGATGTCAGCATTCTGGACCGTTCAATTCCACGTCTGCGCCAGCTTGACGAACTGTTCCGCGGGCGCATCCATACCCGCTACTCGACAATTGAAGCGCTTGACGACGAGGTGTTTTCCGCCGACATCGTCGTGGGCGCGGTGCTCATTCCTGGCGCAGCCGCACCGAAGCTCGTCAGCCGGGAGATGCTGTCAGGGATGAAAAAGGGTGCTGTCATAGTCGACGTCGCCATCGACCAGGGCGGATGTTTCGAGACATCGCATGCGACCACCCATTCGGACCCGACCTATGAGGTGGACGGCATCATTCACTATTGCGTCGCCAATATGCCGGGCGCAGTTCCGGTCACGTCGGCCCATGCGCTCAACAACGCAACGCTGCAATACGGATTGCAATTGGCCGATCGCGGCGTCAAGGCGTTGGTTGACAACCCGCACCTGCGTAACGGCCTCAATGTCCACAAGGGTCGGATCACCAATCAGGCCGTCGCCGAAGCGCTGGGCCTTGAAATGGTAGAGGCTAAGGCAGCCATAGCTGCCTGATTGCTTTGGAACGATAAAAAGCCCGGACCTTGCGTCCGGGTTTTTTCATGGCAGTTCGATGCGGCATTGGAAGCAATTGTTTCTTGCCGACCGCATATGGACATAGGCGACATCATCGCGTTGCAAGAGTTCCTCAGCCCGGTTCAGGATATCGCCGGTCTTGATGACGCCGCCGGTTCCGTAGACGATCCGGTCCTGGCACGAATAGCCGCGCAGGATGTAATCGCTGTTTTCGCTAAACATCGCCGGCATTTCCGCCGTCTCGGCATAACGCTCGCATTCTTCGGCGTGCAGAAAAATTGGCCCCGTTTCCGCATAGGGCTGCGGCGCGGGAAATGGCCGATGCGACAGGATAAGGTATTTCTCGCCGGCATTCACATTCTGCAGGCAATGACGGCAAGGCACGCCATCACCATCGGAAACTTGGGTCTCAGGTGTTTGGCCGTTGGCGTCAGCACCGCCCGCCTGGTAATGGCGGGCAAGGGTTGTAGGCATGGCAACAAATCGGATCGTGTTCATGGGTGCCTCCTTGGTTGGAAGCAGAAGACACCTAAAGGGAACTCCAAACCACCCGATTCTTGCCACAACAGCCCGTCGCTAGCGCATGCATCAGATTCGGCTCCGCTGCGCCGGCAACGAAGACATCGAACCTAGAGCCTTTCTTGTTTNNAGCAAGAAAGGCTCTAGTTCCACGCCTCGATCTCTGCCTCGCCAAAACTGACGGGCTTGAACCCCATGCGTTGATACATCTGCAATGCGCGCGGACTGTCTAGCGTATTGGTTTCGATGATTACCTTTTGCGGACTGCTCATCCACGCGGTGGAAATCGCTTCATTGAGGAAAAATTTGGCAAGCCCTCTGCCCTGGAACTCGGGCACCAGCCCAAAGTACAGGATTTCCGTAACCGCCTCCTTCTCGTCGAGCACGAGTTCGAAGAATCCGGCCGGTGATCCATCGGCATAAAGTACGTGGATATCGACATCGTCGCGATGGATGATCGCTGCCAATGCCTCGTCGTCGAGATTGCGATGCACCGACCAGTGATGAGGCTTCCCGACCTGCTCATAGAGAAATCGGTAAAACGGCAGCGAAATCTTCGTTGCCCGCATCAGCGCGAGCTTGAAGCTGACTGGCGTCGGCACCGATTGCGTCGGACGATCCGTCATCTCCAATTGCGTAACGCGTGTTTTCAGAATTCTCGACTTGGCTTTGTCGGTCATGACTTACGCTTCACCGGTGGCGACCGGCGTATCCTTGTTGGCGCCCCACTCGCTCCATGAACCATCATAGAGCATGTTGTCCTTGTGACCGAGGGATTCGAGCGCGAGCGTAATGACGGCGGCGGTGATACCAGAGCCGCAGCTCGTGACGATTGGGCGAGACAGATCGACGCCAGCATCATCAAGAACCCTTCTCAAGCCACTGATATCCTTGAAATACCCCTTGTCAGAAAGGCTTGACGACGGCACGTTGCGGGCGCCCGGCATATGGCCAGAGCGCAAACCTTGGCGTGGCTCCGGATCGACGCCCGTGAAACGGCCGGCAGAGCGTGCATCGGCGACCTGCCGCGTGCCGCTCGCCACGATTTCCCGCATCTGCCCGAAACTTGCCACCTTGCCGGCGTCGAATTTCGCTACGAAGGCGGATGGGGCAATCTTCGTCACGCTATCGGTGACTGGCCGGCCAGCATTTTTCCAATTGTCGAAACCACCGTCGAGTACGAATACATTGTTGGCCCCCATCGTCCGGAACATCCACCAGACCCGCGGCGAGGTCACCATTCCTGGACCATCATAAACGACGATTGTATCGTCATTGGTGATGCCCATGCTGCTAACAGCAGCCGCGAATGCCTCCGGCTTTGGCAATGTGTGCGGTAGCGGGGAGTCAGGGTCGGATAGTTTCTCGTGATCGAAGAAGATGGCGCCGGGAATATGGGCAGCCTCATACTCCGCATTGGCATTCCGGTTTTGAAACGGAAAGTACCAGGACGCGTCGAGAATGCTAAGGCCTGGCTGGCCCAGCCGCTCTTCCAGCCAGTCGGGTGAAACGACGTAGGGGCTCTTGTCTGACACGTTCATTCTCCTTCCGGCAAGGCGCCAAAGCGTATAC
The DNA here is from genome assembly GCA_900473175.1 of Hyphomicrobiales bacterium. Taxonomy (GTDB): domain Bacteria; phylum Pseudomonadota; class Alphaproteobacteria; order Rhizobiales; family Rhizobiaceae; genus Phyllobacterium. The sequence goes on from UCKM01000005.1 coordinate 283,441, forward strand.
GGAACCGCCGGTTTTCCTTGCCCTTCTTTTCAATTTTGCCGATGTGGATCATCCCGACTTCGCCCGTGGTTGCAACGTGCGTCCCGCCACAGGGCTGCGAGTCAACGGACGCATCCTTGCCGATGCAAACAAGCCTTATGCGCCCCGTACCTATGGGCGGCCGCACGTTTTTGGACTTGATGAGGGTGGGATTGGCCGCCAGTTCCTCGTCAGTGATCCAACGGGTGAAAACCGGGTGGTTGGCACTGACGAGTTCCATCAATTTGGCAGTCACGCCTTCGCGGGTGACGCCCGCTTCGGGCAGATCGAAGTCCACGCGGCTGTCGTCCTCGCCAACCGCAGCGCCCGTTATTGGAAACGGACACACGACACTCAGCAAATGGCAGGCGGTGTGCATGCGCATCAGCTTGTAACGCCGGTCCCAGTTGATGCGCAGCCGCAGCTTTTCGCCAATCGCCGGAATGGACTGGTCGGGTGCCAGCACATGGATGATCTCTTCCTTGGTCTCACCCGTAACCGTCGCCGCAATCGCTACCGTCGAACCATCCGCACGGACGAAGACGCCCGTATCGCCAGGTTGACCGCCGGACGTCGCGTAGAAGACAGTCCGGTCAGTCAGGATGCCGCCGCGCTCATTGATGCCAAGGACAGTTGCTTCAATTTCCTTCAGATAGGAATCGTCGCGGAAAAGTATCGTCGTGTCGTAAGCCATCAGGACTTATTCTCGAACGGAACAGGTATGTTGGTTTTCGTCTCCATCCATGCCGGCACTGGCAGGTCCTTGGAGCGCAAGAATTCCGGATTGAACATCTTGGACTGATAGCGGTTGCCGTAGTCGCACAGAACCGTGACGATGATGTGTTCGGGGCCAAGATCGCGTGCCATCCGTATGGCGCCGGCGATGTTGATGCCGGACGAGCCCCCAAGGCATAGCCCCTCTTCCTGCACCAGATCGAACACCACTTCCAAGGCATCCGCGTCCGAAATCTGGTAAGAGAAATCGGGCGTAAATCCTTCAAGATTGGCTGTGACACGCCCCTGCCCGATGCCTTCGGTGATCGAGCTGCCCTCTGCCTTGAACTCGCCGGTCGTGTAATAGGAATAGAGTGCCGCGCCGAACGGATCGGCAAGCCCGATCTTGATCGTCTTGTCCCTGGCCTTGAGCCCTTCCGACACCCCCGCCAGCGTGCCGCCGGATCCGATCGAACAGACGAACGCGTCCACCTTGCCATTGGTGTCACGCCAGATTTCCTGGGCGGTTGTCTCCACATGCGCCTGACGGTTGATGACATTGTCGAACTGATTGGCCCAGACTGCACCACTCGGCTCGGTCTTCGCCATCTGCTCCGCCAAGCGGCCAGACACCTTCACATAGTTATCCGGGTTCCTGTAAGGGACGGCAGGCACCTCGACGAGTTCTGCGCCAAGCAACCTGAGCGCATCCTTCTTTTCCTGACTCTGCGTTTCCGGAATGACGATGACAGTCCGGTAGCCGAGCGCCTTGGCGACCATGGTGAGACCGATGCCGGTGTTTCCGGCGGTACCTTCGACAATGACGCCGCCGGGCCGCAGCAGGCCGCGCTTTTCCGCATCGCGAATAATATAGAGCGCCGCGCGATCCTTTACTGACTGGCCCGGATTCAGGAATTCGGCCTTACCGTAAATTTCACAGCCGGTCAGGTAGGATGCTTTCTTGAGGCGGATAAGTGGCGTGTTGCCGATGGCGTCGATCACTGAATTCAACATGGCACAAGTCCTTCATTCTATGCGAATTGAACCTATTGGGCCCGAGCAAGCCGTTCAAGCGCAGATTTTCCCAAACTGCGCGAAATGTCGAAATTCGAAGGATGGCGAGCCGCACAAACAAAAAGGCCGCCGGCACCATGTGCCGGCGGCCTAATTCATACGTCAGGGCTAGCGATTAGGCTGCCTTGGCGCCAAAGCTCTTGCGCTTGTTGCGGCGGAACGGCCGCTTTTGCGCGGGGGCGCCGCCATCATTGCTCCAGATCTTTTCGCCGCGCGCTTCACGTGGCTTGCTGGCTGCCTGACCGCGATGCGGCTTCTTGCCCGGCGCACCACCATTGCCGCCTTCACGGCGCGGCGGCCGCTGGTCGTTGTTGGCCGCGCGCGCCGGCAGGCTCGAAAGATCGATCGGCGAATCATGCATCGGCAGGCGCATGCGCGTCACGCGTTCAACCGCCTTCAGCTTTGCACTTTCCTCGGCTGGATCGTAGAGGGTGATCGCCGAACCCGATGCGCCATTGCGGCCAGTCCGGCCAATGCGGTGAACGTAGCTTTCCGGCTCATCTGGCAGGTCGAAATTGATTACGTGGCTGATGCCGACCACGTCGATGCCGCGCGCGGCGATATCGGTCGCCACGAGAACACGAACCGAGCCGTCCTTGAAGCCGTTGAGGGCCCGCTGGCGAGCGTTCTGCGACTTGTTGCCATGGATGGCGGCGACATCATAACCATCCTTTTCGAGAACACGGGTAACGGCATCGGCGCCATGCTTGGTGCGGGTGAAGACGATGACCGAGGCCAGCGTCTCGTCCTTCAGCATAGCCGAAAGAACCTGCTTCTTCTGTTTCGTCGGGATCGTGTGGACTACCTGTTTGATCTCGGCCGCCGTCGTGCCCTGTGGGGCGACTTCGACGCGAACCGGATTGCGCAGCAGGCTCGCGGCCAACGTGGCCACTTCCTGAGGCATGGTCGCGGAGAACAGGGCGGTCTGGCGATCGCGATGCGTACCCTTGGCAATGCGCTTCACATCGTTGATGAAGCCCATATCGAGCATACGGTCGGCCTCGTCGAGCACAAGCCAGCGGGTCTCGGAGAGATCGACGCGATTGTCGCGCACGAGGTCGGTCAAGCGACCCGGCGTTGCGATCAAGATGTCGACCCCGGCCTGCATTTTGTTGATCTGGGCAATTCGCGATACGCCGCCGAGGACGAGCGCGGTCGAGATATGCGCGCCTTTCGCCAGTGTGCGGAAGGTTTCTTCGATCTGCACGGCAAGTTCACGGGTTGGAGCAAGGACCAGCGCACGAGCCGTCTTGCCCTTGCGCTTGTCGCCGATGGTGAGGATTTTCTGCAGGATCGGCAGCGCAAAGGCTGCTGTCTTGCCAGAACCGGTCTGGGCGATGCCGAGAATGTCCTGTCCTGCGAGCTGTGCCGGGATAGCCTGTTCCTGGATCGGCTTGGGAGTAGCCATTCCAGCTGCCTCGACTGCTTTGAGCAGGATGGCATTCAAACCCATATCGGCAAAGCCGGTTGTTTCTAAAGTTTTCAATTCAATCTTCTTTCATTGACCAGGCGCGATTCATCGCGGGTCACAAACGCATCGCAGGGCGCAACCTGCATGCCATATTTTTTGGATGAACGACGAGACGCGGGAAAACACTATGCCGAAGGCATCAGATTCCATGCGACTTGCGCAGCCGTGCCCACCGCATCATGCGAATGGGGCTCAGACGCCACAAGTCCTGATTGGGAAGACCGGATCGACCGGTCCAAGCGCCTGAACCGCATATGGGCCCTCTCGCGGCAAAAAGCAAACGATTTTATTGTGCGGCGCAAAAACGCCATGGCGCTTCACGGCTCAACTGGCGAGAGAAAGCCTTTCGGGCCCACGCCGATCGTGAATATTGCGCGCGTAAAGCGCCGCGATCAGGTCCGACTGTGTAACGATGCCCAATACCCTTCCCGTCTCATCGGCAACCGGCAGATGATGCAGCCCACGGTCAGCCATCGCTGGCACAAGCTCGGTAACAAGTGTTTCAGGTGCAACAAACTGCACCGGTGCGGTCATGATATCGGCAACGACGCGTCGCTCGTTGCCATTGCGGCCAAAAAGTCTGACGATGCCGGACTGAAATCTGGTTGGCGCGGGCCAAGCAGCGTTCTGCATGAAATCCGTTTGTGTCACAATTCCAATAAGCTTGCGCTCGTCATTGAGCACAGGAAGGGCTTTGATCCGGTGTTGCCGCAGGAGAGTCCAGGCCCGTCGCAATGACGTATCCGCGCCGACGCTCACGATATCGCTGGACATGATTTCTCCACAACGTATCTCGCCGAATCGGCGGCCATAGGCATGCATTTGCGCCTTGTGCAGGATCGCGTCGAGATCATCAGGGCTGACGTCAATGAGTTCGTCATACTGCCTCAAGGCAAAGTTGAGATCGTCGGGCACAAATCCAATCCGCTCCGTCGGAATGGGGTCGGCGGTTTTGTGGACATTTATTTGCGGCATCTGTGTGAAATGCGGATAACGGCGGCCTGTAAGGTTGTTGTAGACGATGGCGATAACAAGAAGCAGAAGTGAGTTCAGCCCGACGGGCCAGATGACGAAACTGTACCCAAGATCGTGCACAACCGGTCCGCCCAAAACGGCGGTGAGAGCGACCGCCCCACTTGGCGGATGCAGCGATTTTGTGATCATCATCAGGGCGATGGCCACGCCGACAGCGACAGATGACGCAATGACGAGATCCGGAATCCAATGAGCGCAGGTCACACCGACAAGGCACGCAAGCACATTGCCGCATAGAATTGACCAGGGCTGCGCCAGCGGACTTGACGGAACGGCAAAGAGCAGCACCGCCGAGGCACCCATAGGCGCAATCAGCAGCGGGACGCTGGATGTCGCACCGAGAGCCGCCTCGCTTGCTATGCCTGTCGCGAAAATTCCGAGGAACGCGCCGATGCATGCGCGAAACCGCTCTGTACGGCTTACCGGGCCCAATGCAGGCAGAAGTCGCTTTATGGAATCAACTATGGAATTCATCGCCCTTCCCAGCCCACCGTCACGCGCGATTGTTGGCGATAGCGGCTGGAACGCACTCTGGCAAAGGATAAGTTTCTGCATGCACACGGCAGGTTGGAAAATCTATCCCAATTTTATCTGGCGAAGCGCTTGGCGCCGGCAACGCACAGGATCACCGCGACGGTTACAACAATCATGGGCCAGCCCACCGTCTCGTGCAGCAGGGTCGCGGCCAAGACCAGACCGAAAAAAGGCTGCAGCAATTGCAGTTGGCCGACGGCAGCTATGCCGCCCTGCGCCAGCCCGCGATACCAGAAGATGAACCCGATCAACATTGAAAACAGCGAGACATAGAAGAGGCCGATCCAGGCTGGTTGGCCAACATTTTGCCAATCGGTCGGCATGACATAGAGCGTCAGCGGCAGCATGATCGGGAGTGAGAGCACAAGCGCCCAGCAGATGACCTGCCAACCACCAAGCGTGCGTGACAGCCGTGCCCCTTCCGCATAGTCGAGACCGCATACGACAATTGCAGCGAACATTAGCAGGTCGCCCGTCACCGATGCGGAAAGATTCTGCGTCAGCGCAAAACCGGCCACAAGCAGGCTGCCCATGCATGAGAACAACCAGAAGAGCGGCTTCATCCGTTCGCCGCCGCGCACAACACCAAAAATCGCGGTTGCAAGCGGCAGCAGGCCAATGAAAACGATTGAATGCGCTGAGGTGATATGGCGCAGCGCGAGTGCGGTCAGAAGCGGAAAACGGACGACGACGCCAAGCGCAGTCACGAAAAGCGAAGCGAGGTCACTACGGGCAGGACGCTTTTCGCGAAAGGCCAGCAGTAGCGCAACGCCCAGCAGCGCCGCGATGCTGGCGCGGGCACCGGTCACGAAGATCGGATTGAAATCTGCCACCGCAGCCCGCGTTGCAGGCAGCGACGCGCTGAAAATCAGCACGCCCACAAAGCCGTTGATCCAGCCGCTCGTTATTCTGTCCATGCTTATCGTCCGACTCCTGAAATTCCCGCTTTGTCCTAGCGTCAATCGACTTGCATTTTCCAGATACGGAGCAGTACAATACTGACAAACTGTTATGGACAATCGAGCAGTACAGATGGACGGTAAACTGCGGGCACCGGCTGAGGGTGAGACACTTGTCGGCTTCGTGATGCGCGAAATCCGGCAACGCGTTGCCGGGCGAACGCTCGCGCCTGGCGCCAAGCTGCCCTCGATTCGCGGCCTTGCTGCAACCATGGCGGTCTCAAAATCGACAGTCGTCGAGGCCTATGACCGGCTCGCGGCGGAGGGATTCATCCAATCCAGGCGTGGCTCAGGCTTTTATGTGGCGGGCCATTTGCCGCCACTCAGCCTTGCCGAGATCGGTCCTCAGCTGGATCGCGCCATAGACCCGCTCTGGGTGTCGCGCATATCTCTCGAAGGCGACGACGATATGCCGAAACCCGGTTGTGGCTGGCTGCCGCCGGCATGGATGCCTGAAGAGGGGATTCGGCGGGCGCTCCGAGCGCTGGCACGTTCCGATGCACCCTCTCTGACCGACTATGCTTCGCCGCTGGGTCTTAAGCCGCTGCGCCGACTCTTGTCGCGGCGCATGGCCGAACATGGCATTGAAGCCTCACCCGATCAGATCATGCTGACCGAGTCAGGCACGCAGGCGATCGACCTTCTGTGCCGCTTTTTCATCGAGGCAGGCGATACGGTGGTCGTCGATGATCCCTGTTATTTCAATTTTCATGCCTTGCTGAGGGCCCACCGCGCCAAGGTGGTAAGCGTTCCCTATACGCCATCGGGGCCTGACCTTGAGCGCTTCGCCGAAGTCCTTGGTCATCATCGTCCACGCCTCTACATCACCAACTCCGCCCTGCATAATCCGACAGGCGCGGTGCTGTCGCCGGTCGTTGCACACCGCCTGCTCAAGCTTGCCGAACAGCACGATCTGACGATCATCGAGGATGACATCTTCGCGGACTTTGAACAGGAACCCGCTCCGCGTCTCGCAGCCTTCGATGGACTTGAACGCGTGGTGCACATTGGCAGCTTTTCGAAGTCGCTTTCCGCTTCAGTCCGCTGCGGCTTTATCGCCGCCCGGCGCGACTGGATCGACGGCCTGGTGGATCTGCGCATTGCAACGTCCTTTGGCGGCGGACGGTTGTCCGCCGAACTTGTGCTGCTGATGCTGAAGGACGGCACCTACCGCAAGCACATGGATGCCTTGCGAACGCGGCTGGCACGCAGCATGGGTGAAGCCAGCGCGAAACTAAAGTCACTCGGCCTCACCCCTTGGATCGAACCGCGTGGCGGCATGTTTTTGTGGTGCAAGTTACCGGAAGGCATCGACGCCGCAAAAGTGGCGCAACGGGGATTGGCGGAAGGGATCATTTTTGCCCCAGGCCAGGTGTTCAGCCAGTCGCCCTCGGCAAACTCTTATATGCGCTTCAACGTGGCGCAATGTGCAGATCCGCGCATATTTCATATGCTCGGCACCGGGCTTAAATCCGATCAGATTGCGGACGCCATTTCCTGAAGCGTCAGCACAGTGCGCCAGTTGCGCGCGGTGAGCGGCACTTTCAACACCTTGTCGAGCGCCAGGGCGAGCTTGGACGTACCAAATCCGTCCGGCGTATAGAGATAGAGAATGCGATTCCTGAGCGTGAAACTCTCCGATCCCACCGCCTTGTTGGTAAACTCCGTCAATGCAGCTTCAGTCGGATCGCCGTCGAGAATTACGGCATGCAGCGATTTCGGATTGTCCTTGGCCTCGGGGTAAGGATTCTTGCCAATCAAGCAATTCCATTCGTCAATGCTGCGTACCGAAACGCGTGATTCAAAACCGAAGATCTTTGGAAAAAGATCCGTGATTGTCTCCCCAACGCGCCGGGCTGTCTGGTTTGACTTGAAGACAACGTTTCCGCTCTGGATATAGGTCTTTACCTCGGCAAACCCCGCATCGCTCAGCGCGTTTCGAAGCGTCTCCATTTTTACAACCTTGTTACCCCCGACATTGATGCCACGAAAAAGCGCAATATACGTCGTCAAGTCATCCCCCCTGCAGCCGGTCCGCCAATTGCCCCAACTTCAACACTGTATTCCAATTGCGCGCTGTAGTGGTAACTTTCAATGTTGACTCAATCTTTCCGTGCAATTTGGATTGGGAAGCGCCCTGCGGCGGATAATAGTAAAGGACTTTGCCGACGATCGTGAATTGCTCTGGCAGCCCCTCTGCCTTGCGTTCCAAAGCTTTCACAGCATCTGCATCCGGCTCCTTCTCCAACACGAAGGCGTGCAGCTTATCGCCCTCGGCGACGTGATCTGGAAAGGCGTTGCCTGCAATGAGCTTCTTCCACTCATCATTGTCGAGGACCATGATCGATTTTGAGAAAGCAAACTTTTCCAAAGCGATAGCGGCGATTCTTTGCTGGATTTCCTCTGGCGCCAAATCCGAAACCAGGACCACGTTGCCGGTATTGATATAGGTAGCGACTCGCTCAAACCCATCCTCGATCAAGGCTTGCTTCAACGGTTGCACAGGCAGCGACGTCGCGCCGCCGACGCCACGAAACAGGACGATATAGGTCGTCAGACGTCGCACTTATATTATCAACCCTGCGATAGCTTCGTTCTCGGTAATATCCTGATAGGCCCAGCCAGCCTCGTCGAACCGCTTGAACAGAATATCGAAATTGACCTTGTTTTTGGTCTCGATGCCAATCAGCACCGAACCGAAATTGCGGGCGGATTTCTTAAGATACTCAAAGCGCGCCACATCGTCTTCAGGTCCAAGCAGGTCGAGAAAGGAGCGCAAGGCGCCAGGCCGTTGCGGAAAACGGAAGATGAAGTACTTTTTCAATCCCTCGTAGCGCAGCGACCGTTCCTTCAATTCTGGCAAGCGCTCAAAATCGAAATTGCTGCCGGAAATGACGAGGACAATCCGTTTGCCCTTGATATCGCTCTTTTTCATGTCCTTGAGAGCGTCGATTGCCAACGCACCTGCCGGCTCAACGACAATGCCTTCCACGTTCAGCATTTCGAGAATGGTCGAACTCAGACGGTTTTCCGGAATCAGCGTGACAGCATCTGCTGTAAAGCCTTTGAGAAGCTTGAAGTTTTCTCGTCCGATCTCCGCAACCGCTGCACCATCGACAAAATTGTCGACGGTATCGAGCTTGACGCGCTTGCCTGCTTCGAGACTGCGTTTAAGACTCGGCGCGCCTGCCGGCTCAACGAAGCGAAAGCGCGTTTCCCAGCCAAGATCGCCAAGGTAGCGCGTCACGCCGGCGGAAAGCCCGCCGCCGCCAACAGGCAGGATCATCAGGTCCGGCTTGCGCTTGTCCGGAAGTTGCGCCGCGATCTCATGCGCCACGGTTGCCTGACCTGTGATGATGTCCATGTGATCAAATGGCGGCACCATGACCGCACCGGTCATGGCAGCATGATCCTGCGCTGCCAGATAGCACTGGTCGAATATATCGCCGACAAGCCGGATTTCGATAAACTCACCGCCAAAACTGCGGGTTTTGTCGATCTTCTGTTGCGGCGTTGTCACCGGCATGAAGACCACGCCCTTCTTGCCGAAGTGCCGGCAGATAAAGGCAAAGCCCTGAGCATGGTTACCAGCGGAAGCACAAACGAAACTCGAATCGCCGGTTTTGTGCTCGTTCAAATAGTGCGAAATAAAGTTGAAAGCACCCCTGATCTTGTAGGATCGGACCGGGGACAAATCCTCGCGTTTCAACCAGATCTGTGCGCCGTACTTGTGCGAAAGATAGTGGTTGTGTTGCAGCGGTGTTTCCGGAAACAGGCCGCGCATTTTTTCCACCGCGCGGTCCACGGCCTTGATGAATGCAGTCATAGGAACAGGTCAACCTTCTCGAATTTTCTGACATCGATAATCCCGACATCGGAAATGCGCAATTCCGGTATGACCACGAGCGCCAGCAGCGAGTGCTGCATGTAGGCATTGTTGAGACTGCAGCCCATGGCGCGCATGGCCTTGACCAGTTTGTCAGCCTGCTCCGCGACTGTCTCGGCCCTCTGGTCGGACATAAGCCCAGCAATCGGCATTTGGACGAGCGCGAGTTCGCGGCCCTTGGAAAAGAGCACCACACCGCCGCCGACCTGGCCAAGCCGATTGGCGGCCTTGGCCATATCCTCCTTGTTGGTACCGACGACGATCATGTGGTGGCTGTCATGCGCCACCGTCGATGCCATGGCGCAATCGAGCGTATACCCGAACCCCGAGACGAAGCCGTTGACCACGGCGCCTGTACCACGATGGCGCTCGACGAGTGCGATCTGGCAGATATCGTTGCGCCGATCCATCTGGACGATGCCATCGGAGACGGCAAGATCTGCTTCAAGCGCCCTTGTCGGCGCCTGATTCTCGATGACGCCGATCACGCGCGCAGTTACATGCTTGGCAGGTCTGGGCGCCTTGATGTCAAAATCCCTGGCGCTCAGCTTCTTGCCGAGCTTGATCGTGTTCTTGGCGAATGACGGATAGTCGTATCGCGGTATTTCGGCGACGAGCTTGCCTTTCTCTGCAAGCAGCGTGCCGCGACCGTAGACCCTGTCGATCGTCAGGTTGGCGAGATCCGATACAATCAGAAAATCGGCAAGGCGACCTGGCGCAATCGAACCTATCTCGCGCTCCAGCCGGAAGTGCTGCGCGGTATTCAACGTCGCCATCTGGATCGCAGTCACTGGCTTGAGGCCCTGCGCAATCGCATGACGGACAACGCGGTCCATGTGGCCCTCGTTGACCAGCGTGCCCGAATGGCTGTCATCCGTGCAAAGAATGAAATTGCGCGGGTCAAGTCCCTGCTCCGTAACCGCCTTGATCTGGCTCGCAACGTCATACCAGGCGGACCCAAGGCGCAGCATTGCGCGCNNGCGCGTGCCTTCATGGTCATCCTCCGGACCACCCGCGACATAGCCGTGAAAGGCACGGCCAAGCTCCGGCGATGCGAAATGTCCGCCGACAGTCTTACCGGCGTTCATGGTCGCATCGATACCGCCGCGCATGGTCGCATTGTTGTTGGCGACGCCCGGAAAGTTCATGACCTCCCCGAGCCCGATAATATTTGGCCAGGTCATGGCCTCGGCAATTTCAGCGGGCGTAATCGTTGCGCCAGCGTTTTCGAGGCCCGGAGCCGAGGGAACACAGCTCGGCATCTGAACATGAACATTGATTGGCATGGCAAGCGCTTCGTCGTGCATCAGCCGCACGCCTTCAAGCCCCAGCACATTGGCGATTTCATGCGGATCGATGAACATCGAGGTCGTGCCGTGCGGAATGACGGCGCGGGTGAACTCCGTCACCGTGACCATGCCACTCTCGACGTGCATGTGTGCGTCGCAAAGCCCCGGCACGAGATAGCGGCCGCCTGCATCGACGACCTTCGTCGTCGGTCCGATGCAATGTTCGACGCCATGGCCGACAAAGGCGAATCGTCCTGCCACGACGGCGATGTCCATTCCCGCAATGATTTCGCCCGAATAGACACTGACAAGGCGTCCATTGCGCACGACCAGATCCGCATGCTTGCGGCCCATGGCCACATCGACCAGCAGAGATGCTGATTGCGTCCATGGGCTCGGCTTGTTGCCAGTTCTCGCCTGTTTACTCATTGCATTCCCTCTAACGAACCAAATGCCGTGCGAACATTGCATACACCAAGAATGCGATTGCCGCCCTGTTCACAGTACAATGTTTAAAAATGTTCACGAACCCCATGAATTGCTTGACATACCAGTTATGGTTTCGTCCGATAGACTGAATGCTACGCGCCGAATTCACTGCTGCCAATATCTGGAGGAGAAAGTTATTGGCATCTTTGCCGGCATTAATGCGTTGAAGTCATTTCATGCATTCTTCAGGGAGGAAATTTAATGCACAGGCTTCTTTACCCTTTAGCGGCCACCGCCATCGTCGCTCTGGTTTCCGGCCCGGCCAATGCCGCCGGCTACCCGGAGCGCAGTATCACGATGGTCGTTCCATTTGCGGCAGGCGGCCCAACCGACACGGTCACACGCCTGGTTGCGGAATCGATGTCGAAGGATCTGGGCCAACAGATCATTGTCGAGAATGTCGGCGGCGCCGGGGGGACACTGGGTGCCTCGCAAGTCGCTAAGGCCGATCCGGACGGCTATACGCTGCTTCTGCATCACATCGGCATGGCCACCAGCGCCACCCTCTATCGCAAGCTGCCTTACGATACGCTGAACGCGTTCGAATATGTCGGGCTCGTCACTGACGTTCCAATGACGATCGTCGCCAAGAAGGATTTTGAGCCGACGGACATGAAAGGCCTGATCGAATACGTCAAGGCGAACGCCGACAAGATCACGCTTGCCAATGCCGGGATTGGGGCTGCTTCGCATCTGTGCGGCATGCTCTTCATGAGCGAGCTGAAAACCGCCCTTGTCACCGTACCCTACAAGGGAACTGGTCCGGCGATGACTGACCTGCTCGGCGGCCAGGTTGATTTGATGTGCGACCAGACTACCAATACCACGAAGCAGATCAAGGGTAGCACTGTGAAAGCCTATGCCGTCACGTCGGCCAAGCGGCTCGACGCGCTCCCCGATCTGCCAACAGTCGCGGAAGCTGGCCTGCCAGGTATGCAGGTCGGCATCTGGCATGGCATCTATGCACCCAAGGGAACCCCCGCGGAAGTGACGCAGAAACTGTCGGCTTCGCTGCAGAAAGCCTTGAAAGACCCAAATGTCGTCTCGCGCTTTGCAGAACTCGGAACCGTTCCGGTGACCGATGCGGAAGCAACACCTGCCGGGCTGAAAGCAAAGCTTGAAAGCGAGGTGGTACGCTGGAAGCCCGTTATTGAGGCTGCCGGGCAATACGCCGACTGAGCCATCGCATATTCAGGAGCGGATGCCCGCTCCTGACCAGCATCAGTCCAGCAATAATCACACGTGAGGGGACGTATGAAATCCTTCAGCTTCAGTTCGCGCGATCTGATATGTGGCCTGCTGTTCATCGCCATAGGCCTGTTTTTCGCCATACAGGCCTACGGCCTCGAGCTTGGAACAGCCTTTCGCATGGGGCCAGGATATTTCCCCTTAGTGCTGGCCGGGATGCTTGTCCTGCTCGGCATTATCGTGATCATACAGGCCACACAGGTGGAACATGAACCGATGGGTCCCATCGCCTGGCGTGGCCTCTTGTTCATATTGCCTGCGCCGATCCTGTTCGGTTTGACCGTTCGCGGCCTTGGTTTTGTGCCCTCCCTGTTTCTGACCGGTCTCCTTGCGGCGTTTGCCAGCGCAAAAATGCGCCCCGGAACCGCCCTCCTTCTCGTCGGCGGGTTGACGCTCTTTTCCGTCGTCGTGTTCAGCTACGCGCTCGGCCTCCCCTTCAGGCGCTTCGGCCCCTGGCTTGGACAGTGAGGGCGCGATGGACCTTCTGAACAATCTCGCGCTCGGGTTCGTAACCGCAGGACATCCGTGGAACCTCCTGTTCTGCCTGATCGGCGTCATTCTCGGCACGCTGATCGGCGTTCTGCCTGGCATCGGCGCGACGGCGACGATTGCCATGCTCCTGCCGCTCACGTTCCAGTTGGAGCCCGTTTCGTCGCTGATCATGCTCGCCGGCATTTACTACGGTGCCCAGTATGGCGGGTCGACGACGGCAATCCTCATCAATATGCCGGGTGAGTCCTCCTCGGCCGTCACTGCCATCGACGGCTATCAAATGGCTCGCAAGGGACGCGCCGGCGCCGCGCTTGCCATCGCTGCGATCGGCTCTTTCTTTGCCGGCACCGTGTCCACTATTCTCGTTGCGGTATTCGCGCCGCCCTTGACCGCCATCGCCCTGCAATTCGGCTCGGCCGAGTATTTTTCGCTGATGATCGTCGGCCTTGTCTCGTCGATTGCCCTTGCCCATGGTTCAGTTGTCAAGGCACTCGGCATGGTCGTTCTCGGCCTTCTGCTCGGCCTCGTCGGCACCGATATCTATACGGGCACGCCGCGGTTCAACCTCGGCATTCTGGAGCTTTCCGATGGATTGAACTTTGTCGCGCTCGCAGTCGGAGTCTTCGGCATTGCCGAGATTCTACGCAATCTCGAGAACGAGCATGAACGCGATGTGATGATCAAGAAGGTTACAAATCTCTGGCCGACGCGCGAAGACTGGAAAGAGATGACAGCGCCGATCCTGCGCGGAACCGCCATAGGATCGGCCCTCGGAATTCTGCCCGGCGGTGGGGCGATCCTCGCCTCTTTTGCTTCCTACACGGTCGAAAAGCGCATCTCGAAGACGCCAGGCGCCTTCGGCAAGGGCGCCATTGCAGGTGTCGCGGGTCCCGAATCGGCTAACAATGCCGGTGCGCAAACCTCGTTCATTCCGATGCTTACCCTCGGCATCCCGGCCAATCCGGTGATGGCATTGATGATCGGCGCCATGATCATTCAGGGCATTGTTCCGGGCCCCAACGTCGCCACCGAACAGCCAGCCCTGTTCTGGGGTATCATTGCATCGATGTGGATCGGCAACCTCATGCTGATCCTGCTCAATCTGCCCATGATCGGACTATGGGTGAAGCTCCTGACGATCCCCTATTATATGCTGTTCCCGGCCATCATCGCCTTCTGTTCGATTGGTGTTTACAGCGTCAATTCCAACGTCTTCGACCTCTATGCGGTCGCGTTCTTCGGTCTCATCGGTTACGGGCTGGCGAAGCTGCGCTGCGAACCCGCGCCCCTGCTGCTGGGCTTTGTGCTTGGCCCCCTGCTGGAAGAACATCTGCGCCGGGCGATGATCATGTCGCGCGGCGACCCGACCACCTTCCTGACACGGCCGATCAGCCTGACATTGCTGCTTCTGGCAGTTGCAGTCCTCGTCGTTGTGCTGATGCCGAGTATCCGCAAGAAGCGCGACGAAGTTTTTGTGGAAGATTGAGGCTCTGACTTTGCGGCAGGCTATTTTGCCGGGACGATGACGTAGCTCACCTCATGCGTAAGTTCGGGATAATATTTGTAGCCGAGCGTCAGATGCCGCACCTCGGCGGGCGGCGTCGGAGCGCCCGAGGCGCTCATCATACTGAGCACCGCGGGGTTCATGTCCTGCCCGAACCAGACAAACAGCGCCGGAAATTTGATTCGCGACGACGCTTTCGGCATTTCCAGATGCACCGGATTGATCGACGTATCGAGCAGCCGCAGATTCCCCGGCAGTTGCGGGCCATCTGAAACGACCGTCACATAATTGCCCTCAGCGCGCGTCGTGGCAAACAGCTTGGCATAATCCAGCTGTCCGATCGATGGCTTTTCGCCGCCTCCGGCGTAGAGCATGTTCACCGCCAGGCCCGGGATGACAATAAGTCCGCAGACCGCGCCGACGACTGCAAAGCGCTTCAATGGAAGGTCCGCGTTGATATAGCGACCAAGGAGAACGGCAAGAATGAGCGGCGACAGAAACAGCACCGGCTGGAGCCAGCGGTCCTTGACCTCCGCCGCCCCACTGACAAGTACGCCGAGGAAGACGCAGGCCAGGGCGATCAGCAGCAGCCGTGCCACGAACTTTTCACCGTCACTCCAAGGTGATCGTGGCGCGATTTGCTCGCTGCGGCTTCGCCACCAGGCTATCGCGAAAAACACCAGCGCAACGCCCGAGAAAAGTACGCTGTTGAGGAAGAGTTTCCATTCGCCATGAATCCGGCTGATGAGAAACTTCCCACCGGCATTCATCTCGAACTTGTGCGTCCGGGCCAGAAGATTCTCGGTGTGCGCCAGGGCCCAGAGTCCGGTTGGAGCTACTGCCGCCAAGAACGCAAGAACTGTCGCAATACTTGTGCGCGAGAGCAGGACGGCGCGGTAGGCAGGAATTGAGAATCCAGCCAGAATCAATGCGATAAGGAAGAAACTTGCATTGAATTTTCCAAGCAGGCCGGCAGCGATGCCGAGCCCGAGGAGAACGGCGGAAAGCCATGACCGTGACTTCATGTGCCAGGCGAACGCCAGGAATGCCCAGGCGCAACCGGTCGTGCCGCCGACGGAATGGGTCAAGGTACGCTGCGATTCCCAGGCGATTTGCGGCAGCATGAATATGCCGAGCATACCCGCCGCGGCGACCATGCGCGACAGACCGAGCAGACGCGCGCCAAAATAGACGCTGGTGAACAAACTTGCCAGCATGCCGAATTTCACCAGGTAGATGGTGAAAAGGCTGATCCCGAGAAAGTCGCCGGCTATGCTGTTGATCCATGTATATAGCGGTGCCTGCGAGCCGCCATAGCCCCATTGCAGAACACCGACATAGGCCAGTTGTTCGGCGTCATCGACGCCGGCGCCGTTTGAAATGGTGGTCAGAAACAGGATCTGAAAGGCGAAATACAGCAATACGAACACAAGCGCCGGATTTTGCGACGCGAATGTTTTTACCCTGCTCACAGGAGTTTGGACCGAAATGGCAGGCATATCTTCTCACACCGTTGAAAGTGAAGCTTCTATGCGAAGTTGAATTCCAAATCCACCAGCGGCGTATGCGCCATTGGTCGCATCGCACTCGCCAACCTATTCTTCGATAACCATCAAAAACACAATAGTATAAATAAACAAAATGGACATTGCTATTAAGCATTAATTTATTACCAAATATCTATTTATTTAATCTTGCGTCATGTTTGTTGTAGCAATGAATACGGCCGCGAATACTCCTGCAGGTAGAGATCACTGGCTCACGCGCATGACATCTCCTCCTCATTATACAGTCGGCGGCGACGAGTGCTCGTATGGGAACTGTATACTTTCACAGAAGTAAAGTAGGCGATGGTTTCCCCAATAGACCACGGCCAACAAGCATGAACGACCTTGTTGTCATCAAATGCGGTCTGAAAACTTCTTGCAATAGCGGCTTTGGGGCAATAGCGGACATTGAGTTGAATAACAGCGACGCTCAAGGGCTCTTCCCGTTGCGGGTCCACGCCAAAATACATGCGAGGCACCAGGCAGCCATTGCGATGTGCGCGATACCTACTGGCCAGAGGCCGATGCCGAATAATCCATGGCGCAACCATGCAAGAATAAGAACCGCAGCAACACCGAAGTTATAGAGAAGCATGGCCTCTACCAGCCCACGCGCGGCATCGCTCGCGGCATCTGCGATCGCCCGCCAGCAAGCAATACTAAGGGCAAGCAACGCCACCCCCGCTACACGGGTGGCGGTAACGCCGACCGCCGTATCGAGACCACTTCCGAGGAGCAGTTCGACCAGCTTTGAAGGTACGACCAGGAGCGCGAGCCCAGTTGCGCCCTCCGCTACAGCCGTCACAGAAAGAAGCGGTTTCGGATTTGTCGTTCCGGGCATTGCGGCTTCGCGTCTCCCTCTATTGCCCGAGCTTGAAGGTCAGCTCGTCGATCGTTCCGGTAAACTTGAACGGAGAATCGTAGCGATATTCGACCAGCGAAACTCCGGTGCGGGTATCCAGGCCAACATCAAAACTCTCGTCCTCAGGGAATGTGACCGGAATGGTATGGTCCATCGTGTTCCGGGCCACTTCCTTGCCATCCACCGAAAGGACTCCGGTTCCGCCCGCGCCCAACCCTTTGCCATCCGATTTGAAATCGAAGACAATCGAGTGCTTGCCAGGTTCCAGTTCCGGGCCTTCCCACATCGTTCGCTCGAGATCGAGGAGGTTGTAAAGGAACACCACTTTCCCACGACCGACACCGAACTCGCCTTTGCTCAGGAACAATCCATAGCCACCGAATCGCCCGCCTTCCGTGACGATCATCCCTTCAGCACCACCTTCGGGTATCTCGATGTCAGCCGTGATTGTGTAGGACTTGTTGAGCGTGCTTGGCGCAGCGCTGGGCGGCACACCGCTGAGTTCGCCTGAGTAGGTAAACTCCGTTCGGCCAGCGGTGAGACTTGGCCGCGGCGTGTTCCATCGCGAAAGCGTCGAATTGTCGAGCGGCAAGACATTATATTTCTTTGCTTCAGCGTCGAAGACGTCCTGTAATTGTTTTAGCTTGTCCGGCATCACTGCTGCGAGGTCGTTGAACTGGGTGGGGTCCTCGTCGACATTGTAAAGTTCCCATTTGTAACCCGAGATCACATCGGGCGGCGTTGCAGTGCTGAGTTCCCACGGCCGGTTTGCGGGCGTCGTCGCTGCGACCCAGCCGTTGTCGTAGATGGCGCGATTGCCGAGCATTTCAAAGTACTGCGTCGTGTGCCGGGTCGGCACAGTGGCATTCGCCTTTTCCCACGTATACACCATGCTCGCACCCTCAATGGGCCGCTGCTCGATACCGTTGACCATATCGGGAACCGGAATGCCCGTGGCTTCGAGCAATGTCGGCACGATGTCGATGACATGATGGAACTGGCGACGAATGCCGCCAACGTCCTTGATATGGCCAGGCCATGACATGACAACGCCCTGTGACGTGCCGCCGAAGTGCGATGGCACCTGCTTCACCCACTTGAATGGCGTGTCCATCGCCCACGCCCAGGCGGCCGCAAAATGCGGGAACGTCCGTTCTGATCCCCAGAACGGATACCAGAGCAACTGATCCTTCACAGGGACGGATACGCCGTTGAAGGTGGTGAATTCATTCGGCGTACCGTTGAGCATACCCTCGGCACTCGCGCCGTTGTCGCCCCCAATGTAGATGATCAAGGTGTTATCGAGTTCGCCAAGGTCCTCGACAGCCTGAATAACCCTGCCAATCTCATTGTCGGCATAGGCAAGATATGCCCCATAGACATCGGCTTGTCTGATGAAGAGCTTCTTCTGCTCCAGATCCAACGTATCCCATTCCGGCAGCTCTTTCGGCCAAGGCGTCAGCTTGGCATTGTCAGGCATGATCCCAAGACGCTTCTGGTTGGCGAAGATGGTGTCACGAAGCTTGTTCCAGCCCTCGTCGAACAGGTGCATGGCGCTGATCTTCTTGATCCATTCCGGCGTCGGATGGTGCGGGGCGTGCGTGGCACCGGGCACGTAATAGACAAAGAACGGCTTTTCGGGTGCGATCTCCTTCAGCTGCTTCATATATTGGATGGCCTCGTCGGCCATTGCCGTTTCGAGGTTCCAGCCGGGGTTGCCCTCGAAGGGATAGATTGCCGTGGTGTTGCGAAACAAATTGGGCTGCCATTGGCTGGCGTCGCCGCCGACGAACCCGTAGAAATAATCAAAGCCCATCCCTGTCGGCCACTGTGTAAATGGACCTGCCTGACTCGACTGATAGGATGGTGTGTTGTGGTTTTTCCCGAACCATGATGTGGCGTAACCGTTCTCTTTTAGGATTGTGCCGATCGTCGCCTTCTCGATCGGAATGATCGAATCGTAGCCCGGGTATCCCGTCGCTATTTCGCCGACCACCCCGGCACCGACCGAGTGGTGGTTGCGTCCCGTTATCAATGCTGCCCGTGTTGGCGAACATAGCGATGTCGAGTGAAAGTTGGTGAAGCGTAGGCCCGCGTTGGCGATCCGGTCCATCGCCGGCGTGGGTATGACACCACCAAAGGTGCTTGGGGCGCCAAAGCCCTGGTCGTCCGTCATAATCAGGAGGATGTTGGGCGCACCCTTCGGTGGCACGACGCGCGGGGCCCACCAGGGTTGTGACTCTGACGCCTTGTCCTTGATCACACCGCCGAACTTCGGCGGCGGCGGCGGAAGCTGCTTGCCGTCGATGGTGGTCGTGGCACCCGGGGAGCCCGCTTCACCGCTTACCGATTGTGCGGATGCCGCCGAACAACCGATGCCGGTCAAAGCGGTAAAACCCACGGCGGCAATCAGGGCGCGAGAGACGTGCAAATAGCGAGAGCGCATGGAACCCCTCCTCTTGGCCACGCGAAGCAAGGTCACTTTGGAAGAAGCAATATCGAACGCTCACAGGGATCAGATCACGCATGAGAGTCTGATCCGCAACAAGGGCAATCGTTCTACCGCAATTTCATGTCGGGACGCCTGCAACTCGGCGAGTGTGTTCTGCTGGAGGCCCCCTGTGAAGTAAGTTACGGTAACTTACAGTCGACGCGGACTGTCGCTTCTGGTCATTGGTTCCAAGCGGGAAAATGTCCCACCACGTCAAGGCACCGAGACCGTTCATCATGTAATGCAGGATTTCGGCCGCCTTGATCGATTCCCAGGGATTGAGGCTGACGAAGCTCGCACCCCAACTTGCACCCCATTTCAATTAACTCATCAAAGATCAAACCAACAAAAGCAAAATTATATAGTTATTTCAATATGGTGCGGACGGCGGGGGTCGAACCCGCATGACCTATGGCCGAGGGATTTTAAGTCCCTTGCGTCTACCAGTTTCGCCACGTCCGCGCGCTTTGCTTTTCAACGGTTAAAGCGATTCAGTCAATCGCTGATTTGCACCTTTGATTCGGCGATCAACGGTCGCCCTGCCCACCATCTGAAATGGCTTGCGGCGAAGCAAGCCGACAATTACGCTCGCCTTGCCGACGGGAGAATCTGATGACGAACGAAGTCGTGACCGCTGCCATGCTCGCCATTGGCGATGAATTGCTGTCCGGTCGAACCAAGGACAAGAACATTGGCCATCTTGCGGAAATCCTCACCGCCACTGGCATCGACCTTGAAGAAGTGCGCATCGTTCCGGACGAGCAAGATCGGATCGTTGAGGCGTTGAATGCCCTGCGGGAGCGCTACGATTATGTCTTCACGTCCGGCGGCATCGGACCGACCCATGACGACATCACCGCTGACGCGATAGCCAAGGCTTTTGGTGTGCCATGCGAGTTCGATGAAAAAGCCATGAAGCTGATGGGCGACAATTATGCAGCTCGCGGTATTGAATTCACCGAAGGCCGTCAGCGCATGGCGCGCATGCCGCGCGGTTCCGTCCATATCGCCAATCCCGTTTCGACCGCGCCGGGATTCAATATAGGCAATGTCTATGTGATGGCGGGCGTTCCATCGGTTTTCCAGGCCATGCTCGACAATGTCATTCCGACATTGCGCGCCGGAACCCAGCTTTTGTCGCGTTCGGTCAATTGCCCGTTTGGCGAAGGCACGATTGCCGTTCCGCTGCGCGAAATTCAGGCTGCGCACCCGGATACGATCATTGGCTCCTACCCGAAATATGAGAACAACCGATTCTCGACGGAACTCGTCATCCGGGCGCGTGATGAGCAAAAGCTTATCGCCGCAGAAACGGCCGTCAGACAAATGGTGGAGCAGATCGCAGCATCGACGAATGTCCAGTGATACAAAGTGAATTTATGCACACTGCCGAAAACGCAAAGCAAATCTTGCGTACAGGTTGTATAATGGTGCCAGATGCATCTGCCGATGCAACCAACGATGGAGGCCAGTATGGCATTTCGCACGATCATCGCATTCATTCGCAGCGAGCGGGAAGCAAGACGCGTTATTGGTGCTGCAAAACTGATCGCCTCCTCGAGCGAGCGCACCCACATCATTGGCCTCTATACGATACCATCACCCATAGTTTACGCCGATCCGACAGGCTTTGCCGATACGACGCTCTTTGAAGCACATGAACAGCGGCATAAGGAGAACTCCCAAGCAATCACTGCGCTTTTCAACGCAGAAATGGCCCGCTGCACGATTGGCCACGAATTTCGCATCGTACGCTCCGAAAGCAGCAGCCCTTCGTCCGGGGTCACCCAGAGCGCATTGCGGGCCGACATCATCATCGCCGGGCAGCCCGACCCCGATGATCCCGACAGCGTCAATGACGTGACCGACCCGCTTGTGATGGAAAGCGGCCGGCCGGTACTTTTCGTCCCCTATAAATCGGCCTTGCCGGAGAAGATCAACCACGTCGTCGTCGCATTTAATGGCAAGCGCGAAGCATCGCGTGCCGCCTTCGATTCACTGCCCTTGCTGCTGAAGGCGTCGAGCGTCGATATCCTTTGGATCGATCCGAAGCGATCCAACGACCTGAGCCAGGATATCCCGGGCACACCCCTATCCGATGCGCTGCGTCGCCATGGCGTCAACGTCACCCCACACATCATCGAATCGCACGGCGAGGCGACGGACAAGGTGTTGCGGCGGCGCATTGCAGACACAAACGCCTCGCTTTTTGTCATGGGCGCTTATAGCCAGTCACGCTTGAAAGAATGGGTATTTGGCGGCGTCACCAGTTCGATCATGGCCGACATGCCCTGCCTGACATTGATGTCGCGCTAAAACTAAACTTTTCTTGGCATCAGCAACCCCGTTGGTTGCAAGTGGCTTGCCAGCGGCTTGGTTTTCCCGCTATTGCGAATTGCATTCCTGCGGATGTTCCGCAATTTAGAGATGACCTCACGGAGTGTGCGCCATGTCCCTGCCCGAAAAAGCTTTCCCAGTCTCCTGGGATCAATTCCACCGGGATGCACGGGCCCTCGCTTGGCGCGTCGCCGGCATGCAGCGCGAGTGGCGGGCGATGGTCGCGATTACCCGCGGCGGGTTGGTACCGGCAGCCATCATTTGCCGCGAACTCGGCATCCGCATGATTGAGACCGTGTGCATTGCCTCCTACCATGAATATGACGCCCAGGGCGAGTTGAAGGTGCTGAAAGACGTGGATGCACGACTTCTCGTAGATGGCGGCGATGGAATCCTTGTGGTCGATGACCTGACCGATACTGGCAAGACGGCCGCCGTCGTGCGCGCGATGATGCCGAAGGCGCATTTCGCCACCGTCTACGCCAAACCCAAAGGCCGCCCGCTCATCGACACCTTCGTGACCGAGGTCTCACAGGATACATGGATCTATTTCCCCTGGGATATGGGCCTGACCTACCAGGAGCCGATCACCAAGGGCCATCGGGGCTAGAGCCAGCCACTCTTGCGAAACCGCCAGAACAGGATCAGGCACGCGCACAGCATCAGACCCATGATCCAGTAATAGCCATTGGGCGAATCCAGCTCCGGCATATATTTGAAGTTCATGCCGTATATGCCGGCGATGGCCGTGGGCACGGCAAGGATCGCAGCCCACGCAGCAAGGCGCTTCGAAATCACGGTCTCCTGGCTTTGACCAACCAGCAAACTCGCCTCAAAGGCGAAGGCCAGGACTTCCCGCAACCCGTCGATCTTCTCCTGGACGGTGCGGACATGATCGGTCACATCCCTGAACAGCGGCTGCATCGCACTTTGAATTTGCGGCAGGTCGGTATTGCTGAGGCGTCCGCAGACATCCACCAGCGGCCCGATCGCATTGCGCAGCCGCAAAAGATCCCGCCGCAACATGTAGAGGCGCTCCAGGTCATTGCTGGTCATGGGCTTGGTCAGAACACGGTCTTCGATTGATTCGACCTCATCGTGGATCGCCTCGAGGACAGGCATGTAGTTGTCGACGATGAAGTCGAGAATTGCGTAGAGAATGAAATCCTCGCCTTTCGCCAGCGCATAGGGCGAAGTTTCCCAGTGCTGCCGGACAGCCGTGTACGATGTCGAGGCGCCGTGGC
This sequence comes from Hyphomicrobiales bacterium, assembly GCA_900473175.1. Classification (GTDB taxonomy): domain Bacteria; phylum Pseudomonadota; class Alphaproteobacteria; order Rhizobiales; family Rhizobiaceae; genus Phyllobacterium. The sequence goes on from UCKM01000005.1 coordinate 306,635, forward strand.
GAACACTTACGATGTACCCCTTACCGAGAAAGACGTGAGTTTCGCCGAATGCGACACGGTGCCCGATAAGCTGGGCCGTCCGCGCCACGACGAAGATCGCATCGCCATATTGCTCCAGCTTGGGTCGCTGGTGGGCATGTTCCGCATCTTCGATAGCAAGGCTGTGCAGCCCGAACTGCTTTTGAACACGGTGGAGCACTTCGCCGTCAGGTTCAAGCAGGCCAATCCAGACGACGTGCCCTTCCTTGTCGGTCCATTTCCCGGCGTCATCGATGGGGATATCAGCGATACGCTTGCCATTGGCATAGACGCAGGAGGCGATGACGCTGACGCTCTCGTCCCCCGAAGCCGAAGCATCGGAAGCCCGCGCAGACTCCTCGAACAAGTGTTGGGAAACCATTGCACCTCCGATCTTGCCGTGGAACCAAGACTATCCCTTACGACTTATCCTTTCCAGATATCTCTTCAATCTGATGCCCAACGCCGCTGTTGCAAGAAATTCGAAAAAAAACCTGACTATTTGCACTGCTGTTCAAAATATCGTCACAAGGCGCGTTTAAGCAGTAAACACCGAGTACGCACGACTTGTGGTTTCGGCGAATCGGTCCACACTGGTTAAAAAGAATAAGTATAAAGTATGAGCGGAGCCTTGAACGTAACTTACCTGGACGAGATCGTGACGGACAAGCGGATCGAAATGCCTGACGGCAGAGTTCGCCAAGTTGCGGCGCTCGTTTATCGTGTAAAGAAACACCGTCCTGAGATTCTCCTCATCACGAGCAGAGGGACCGGCAGATGGGTGTTGCCCAAGGGCTGGCCCCAGATCGGCAAGACCCTCGCACAATCCGCCCGCATGGAAGCCTATGAAGAGGCGGGTGCGCGCGGCGACGTCGCCCCCTTCTCCATCGGTACCTATACCTACGAAAAAAGTGACATCTGCGATGGGGAATTTGGCGATTTCATCGTTGATGTATTTCCAATGCGGTTTTCGCATCAGGAGAAGAATTGGCCGGAGCGCGGAGAGCGGCGCCTTGCATGGATGAGCGTCGAAGAATCGGCGAGCCTTGTCGAAGAGCCGGACCTGCAAGAGCTGATTGCGAACTTTGATCCTGAGCTGATAAGTATTCGCTGATATCGCGGGTACGCCGCTTCGAAGAAAATCTTCAGAACATTGGACAGCCGCGCGGGTCCGCCTCCGCCTTGATTGAAATTGCAAATTTTTCCGCGGCGTTCTCCCCGTTATCCACATATGTGACACACAAGATATTGCGGTCATAAATATGTAAAAAACTATGTCTTGACGCTCGCTTGCGAGTCATTTTTTATGGTCGACGGCGTTGCGTTCGTAGCGTGGCCGGCGTGTTTTGTACCGGTCTTTCTTCCAGTTTATGCAGTATTTACCTGAGCTTGAGCCCGGTGGCTTGCGCTGGCGCAGATGTATGTCCGCGATAAGAAAACTCCGATTTCCACAGGCGAATATTTGTTGGGTAAATGGCCGATTAACACAATATTTAGTGTTTGCACGTATATTGAATACCAGATAGTGTGACACTCTCATCAGCGATGAATCACACGACAGGCGTCAGAAAAAGGGCCCCCGGGCCCGGAAATCAAAGCGGGTTGACCGCACCGATGACGGGCCGAGGTGAACGAGCCGGTTTCAGCGAGTGAAGCCGGATAGGGCGGATCTGTGTTCTTGGGCGCGCATCTCTTCACACGGCGCTTGTTGGGCACTATATATAGAGACAAGGACGAAAGAGATGCGGATCGAACGGCGTTTTACCAAAGAGAACCAGTCGGCCTATGCGGAGATTGAATTTCGCGTAGCGACGAGTGAGATCAAGAACCCGGATGGATCGGTTGTGTTCCGTCTGGAGAATATCGATGTTCCGGCCCAGTTCAGTCAGGTGGCCGCCGATATTCTGGCCCAGAAGTATTTCCGGAAAGCGGGCGTGCCGGCCAAGCTGAAGAAGGTCGAGGAAAACGCCGTTCCATCGTGGCTTTGGCGCTCGGTTGCGGATGAAGAAGCATTGGCTGCCCTTCCCGCCGACGAGCGCTATGGCTCGGAAATGGATGCGCGCCAGGTGTTCGACCGTCTTGCCGGCACCTGGACCTATTGGGGCTGGAAGGGCAAGTATTTCGATAGCGAAGCCGATGCACTCGCCTTCCGCGACGAGCTCGCCTATATGCTCGCCACGCAGCGTGTTGCACCCAATTCCCCGCAATGGTTCAATACCGGCTTGCATTGGGCCTACGGCATCGATGGTCCGGGCCAAGGCCATTATTACGTCGATCCCGACACCGGCAAGCTGACCAAATCCAAATCCTCCTACGAACATCCGCAGCCACATGCCTGCTTCATCCAGTCCGTCGCTGACGATCTCGTCAACGAAGGCGGCATCATGGATTTGTGGGTGCGTGAAGCCCGCCTGTTCAAATATGGCTCCGGCACGGGCTCGAATTTCTCGTTCCTGCGCGGCGAAGGCGAGAAGCTTTCCGGCGGTGGACGTTCGTCCGGCCTGATGTCATTCCTCAAAATCGGCGATCGCGCCGCAGGCGCCATCAAGTCGGGCGGTACGACCCGCCGTGCCGCCAAGATGGTGGTGGTTGACGTCGATCACCCCGATATCGAAGATTATATCGACTGGAAGGTGAAGGAAGAGCAGAAGGTTGCCGCCCTCGTCACCGGTTCGAAGATTGTCAAGCAGCATCTTGCCGCCATCATGAAGGCTTGCGTCAATTGCGAAGCTGACAATGGCGATTGCTACGAGCCTGCCAGGAACCCGGCGCTGAAGCGCGAGATCAAGGCCGCCAAGAAGAACCAGGTTCCGGAAAACTACATCCAGCGCGTCATCCAGTTTGCCAGGCAGGGCTACACCGATATCGATTTCAAGACCTATGACACGGACTGGGATTCGGAAGCCTATTTGACGGTTGCCGGGCAAAATTCCAACAACTCCGTTTCGCTCAAGGACGAATTCCTGCGTGCTGTCGAAAATGACGGTACCTGGAACCTGACCGCCCGCAAGGACGGCAAGGTGGTAAAGTCCCTGAAGGCGCGCGATCTGTGGGAAAAGATCGGTTATGCCGCCTGGGCCTCGGCCGATCCGGGCCTGCATTTCAACACCACCATGAATGACTGGCACACCTGCCCTGCGGCAGGGCCGATCCGCGCCTCCAATCCGTGCTCGGAATATATGTTCCTCGACGACACGGCCTGTAACCTCGCCTCGATCAACCTCCTCACCTATCGTGGCAAGGATGGCAAGTTTGACGTTACCGGTTATGAGCACACCGTGCGTCTTTGGACCATCGTTCTCGAAATATCGGTGATGATGGCGCAGTTCCCCTCCAAGGAAATCGCCCGGTTGTCCTATGAGTACCGCACGCTCGGTCTCGGCTATGCCAATATTGGCGGCCTGCTGATGACCTCGGGCATACCCTATGACAGCGACGAAGGCCGCGCCATTGGCGGCGCCCTCACCGCGATCATGACCGGCATTTCCTATGCTACCTCCGCGGAAATGGCGAAGGAGCTCGGAACCTTCGCGGGCTATACGCCGAATGCCGCCAACATGCTGCGCGTCGTGCGCAACCATCGCCGCGCTGCCTACGGTGAAACCCAGGGCTATGAGGCGCTTGCCGTGAACCCGGTCGCGCTGGTTGCCGGCGACTGTCCGGACCAGGACTTGATCACCCATGCACGCATCGCCTGGGACAAGGCGCTGGAACTCGGCGAAAAGCACGGCTACCGCAATGCGCAGGCAACGGTCATCGCCCCGACTGGCACGATTGGCCTTGTCATGGATTGCGATACGACCGGCATCGAACCGGACTTCGCGCTCGTCAAGTTCAAGAAGCTCGCCGGCGGCGGTTACTTCAAGATCATCAACCGCGCCGTACCGGAAGCGCTGCGCACGCTTGGCTACAGCGAAAGCCAGATTGCCGAGATCGAAGCCTATGCGGTCGGCCATGGCAATCTTAATCAGGCACCCGGTATCAACCCCGGTTCGCTGAAGGCCAAGGGCTTTACCGACGAAATCATCGCTACGCTCAATATTGCGCTGAAGTCAGCTTTCGACATCAAGTTCGCCTTCAACAAGTGGACGCTCGGCGAAGATTTTGCCAAGACTGCGCTGGGCTTCACGGATGAACAGCTCAACGATATCTCCTTCGAAATGTTGCCGGCACTCGGCTTCTCCAAGAAGGAAATCGAAGCCGCCAATATCCACATCTGCGGTGCGATGACCCTCGAAGGCGCGCCCTTCCTGAAGGAAGAGCACTATCCGGTCTTCGATTGCGCCAATCCTTGTGGCAAGATCGGCAAGCGCTACCTCTCGGTCGACAGCCACATCCGCATGATGGCCGCCGCCCAGCCCTTCATTTCCGGCGCGATCTCCAAGACGATCAACATGCCGAATGAAGCAACCGTTGACGATTGCAAATCGGCGTATATGCTCTCCTGGAAGCTGGCATTGAAGGCCAATGCGCTCTATCGCGACGGCTCGAAGTTGTCGCAGCCGCTTAACTCCTCCCTGATCGCCGATGAGGACGAGGACGAGGATGATGCAATCGAGGCGCTGATCGAAGCCCCGGCCGCTGCTCGTGCCGTCCAGATCACCGAGAAGATCGTCGAGCGTGTCGTGGAAAAATACATCCATGATCGCGAGAAATTGCCGAACCGCCGCAAGGGCTACACCCAGAAAGCCACCGTTGGCGGCCACAAGATCTATCTGCGCACGGGTGAATTCGATGATGGCCGCCTCGGTGAAATCTTCATCGACATGCATAAGGAAGGCGCTGCCTTCCGTGCCATGATGAACAATTTCGCCATCGCCATCTCGCTTGGCCTGCAATATGGCGTGCCGCTCGAAGAATATGTGGAGGCTTTCACCTTTACGAAGTTCGAACCGGCGGGCATGGTCCAGGGCAATGATGCGATCAAGAACGCGACATCGATCCTTGATTATCTGTTCCGTGAACTCGCTGTCTCCTATCTCGACCGCCACGATCTCGCTCATGTGGATCAGTCGGATTTCTCCAACACCTCGCTCGGTCGCGGCATATCGGAAGGCAAGGCAGAGCCGGTCTCCAAGGGTCTGACCCGCGGTGCCTCCTTGAAGGTCGTCTCGCCCAGCAAGGCCGACCCCAAGGGTTTTAGTAGCGCAGGGGGGATGGGGGCGGTGATAGCGCCCAAGGCAACTGCGTCATCAAATGTCACAACCCTCGCCACCCGCTCCTCTGCAACGGCCCTCGCCACCAAACCGGCAATCACAGCGGTAAGCCAGGAGGCCACCGGTTTCAAACGCGATTATGAGGAGCGCGCGAAGGAAGAAGCGGGCGTAGCGGCTGCCCTCTTCGACGATGCCGATGCGGAGACCGCCGCCGAGGAGGCTAAGGCTGAGGCGAAGAAGATCATGTCGGATCGCCGCATCAAATCGATGATGCAAGGCTACACGGGTGACAGCTGCTCGGAGTGCTCGAACTTCACCATGGTGCGTAACGGCACCTGCCTGAAGTGCGACACCTGCGGAAGCACCTCCGGCTGCAGCTGATCCGGCTGATCGGATAACAGCCCACCGCACTGCTGACGACTATTTGGCTGTCCCAGAATCCTGGGGCAGCCATTTGCTTTCTGCTGATCCAGCCCGAGGCAGAAGATTACAAGCAAGGCGCGCAAATGCTAATATCCGCACTGTTAAGCACTTGACCAATCAATCATTGTGACGTCCGGAATACGGGGGGCAGACATGACAAAGATGCATGGTGCAGCACACAAGACGCGTGAAAACTTCATTGAACTCAATGAACAAGACAAGCAGCGGATGGCCCGTCTACGAGGAGGTAAATGGCCGCCTCAGGGAGATGTCGCTGATCATGGCGCGAAATCTCAATATGACGGTCTCGGAAAAAAACAACGCTCATGCTGCGGCCGGTGGGTCACGACTCAGGCAAGCTTAATGAGGCAGAACGCGAGGATGGCGGACTGGTAGAGGTGCATTGCACCGAACATCCGAAGGGCATTTCGAGTGCGGATGTTATGACTACGGCGCCGGCACATGCGGCCCGTGCTAGTTAAGTGAGGGTTGGGTAGCAAGCATGCGCGCGAGTACTGATCGCGCGCCCGGTCGCATCTGTTCAACCCCATCAAATTACCCGGAAGCCATTGACACGACTACTATTTCGTAGCCGTATATTCTTCGGCGGCGCCAAGCGGGATCCCTGTCGCGCCAAGGTGCAACAAACCGGAGTTATCTCGATGAAGGGTAGATTCAGCAAGGTCGCACTCGTGAGCAGTGCGATCAGCTTTTGCATGGCGACCGGCGCAATGGCCGTGACCATCAAGGAACTTCAGGGCGCTTGGACCATGGACGGCACCAAATGCGAAGACACCTTCAAGAAGAAAGGTAACAAGCTAGAATTCACGGACCGCACCGCGTCCACGTCAACGGGATTGTTGATCACTGGCTCTAAGATTATTGGTCCGAACGCCACCTGCACGAGCAAGAGTGTACGCAAGGTGAAAGATCGCCTCTCAGCCAATCTCAGCTGCGTTGATTCGATGATTGAAAGCGACCAGACGGTCACATTCAAGATCGTCGATGCCAAGACGTTTCAGCGCTTCGATCCGTTCGGCGACAATTTGTACGTGACATACCAAAAGTGCGACATGTAATGGATGCAGGCTCGCCGCCGGTAGCGGCGAGCCTTGCCTCATCTCCTAAAAATGCATGACGACACCGAAGATCGGCCCCTGTTCGACTATGTTCATGACAAAGCCGTCATTGCTGTAGTCGACACCGAGCGCGCGATACCCCGCAACTCCCGAAAATCGATCGTTAAACTTGTAGCCGATTCCACCCGCGACATCCCAATCGACGTCGGCTTGGCCGGCACCTACAAGTCCCCAGCCTGTCAGATACCAATTATCCGTCAGCGAATACCTGGCGCGCACGCCTGCCAGTCCATCAACCCATGTCGCACTATCGCTGCGATCAACACCGTCGAGAATTCCGCCATTGAAGGAGATTTCAGTCTTGGCGTACCAAAGCCGAGCCGCACCGACGAGATCGAGGTTGCCACGGTCACTTTCCAGCACCGAATAGCCGCCGCCGACCATGCCGGCAAAGGTTTCGGATGTGACCTCGACACTATCCGCAATTACGCCGCGCGGGGTGCCTGAACTGTCAGAGATCTTGCTGTACATCAAGTCCGTGAAAATGCTGTAGCGGCCGTACCGTGCCTCGCCGATAGCCATTGCGGCGAAATCGAGTTCGTCCCAGATGTCACCGAAGCTCATATCCGTATGAACGGTTGGAAGCCCGAAGACGCCCGAGTCGCCTGACATGCCCGCAGCCCAAAAATACGGACTGACGGCGAACGTCCAGCCATCCTTTTCAATGGTGTTCACCTCGGGTGCCATTGCCGAATAGACATCCGCAGCACGAACCGGAGTCGAAGCAAGCGCACTGGCCAAAATGACCGAAGCGAGCGCTATTGAATGTTTCATGACCTGTATCCCCCAGGTTATTGGAATCAGTCTTCAACCGGCTCCCACGTCTTGTCGGGATTGAATGACCTAATTTCCTTTACCACCTTATCAGTAGCCGGGCCTAAATCTTTTTCATAGATCGTGCCATGATGGCTCACAACAAATGTCTTGACGCCGGTTTCGCCATAAACCGCCGGCCAGGCGATAAGTGCGTATCCTGCTATCATGTTGCCGTTAATCACGAAGTCATATTTGCCGCCGGCAATATTGCTGCCTTGCGATTTGAGAATGCGATAGCGGTAGCCGAAATAGCCATGGTCTGAACCGGCCGCGCCTTCGATTTTCGCTGCGTCGCCAAAACTGCCTGCCGGACTTTCCTCGCCGCCCGCTGATGGCCAATAGAGGCCATCCTCCTGTCCTTTGTCACTCATCAATTTCTGCGCGAACTCGAGCACGCCATCGCCGTCGTGGTCCTGCTGCGCGTAAAGCGCCTGTGCCGTAAGGTAATTGCGGCTTGTCTTTATTGCCTCGAGTTCATTCTCGCCGATCCGCCGGGCCAGAACTTCTTCCAGGCCCGCAAGTGTATCGAACTGCCAGCCGCCATCGTGCTTCACCAATGGAAATGGAAATGGCCAGTCCAGATTCCCGAGAACGACGGTCTTGGAATCATCGTCGCGATCCTCCAACACGGCCCGCTCCTTGGAAGCCTTCTGCAGGTCTTCAACGCGCGCCTCGAAATCGTCCGATTTCTTGGCGGCTTCGGCATTGAGCCCGAGAATCTTCGCCAACGCGTCCACGTCCTTGGCATCGAGATCCTTCTTGAGCGCATCCAGCGCCTCGACCGGCTCCTTGAAGCTCTGAGGCTCGGCGCCGACGAAGCGCTGTAGCGATGGTTCCGCCGCGACTGACGGCATTGAGGCGGCCAGTGAGATGAAAGCGGAGGCGAAAAGTGTTTTCAAAATTGTACGGTACATAGCGAAATCCCTTCAAAAGGAAAGCTCAACGGGCTCAGTGGCAGGTCAGCGGTGAAAGCGTCCACCGCCACCGCCATGGAAGCCGCCTCCGCCGCCCTGGAACCGGGCACCACCGCCGCCACCCTGAAACCGGCCGCCACCGCCCTGGAAACCACCACCGCCCTGAAACCGCTGTCCACCTCCGCCATCGCCGAGGCTGAAATTACCGCGCTGCGATGAGAGGCGGGCGTCGCGCCCGGGACCATAATTTCCGAGCGCGCTCGGCTGGCCCGGACGATTGTCCGCGCGCCCGGCCGGCTTTTGAATAGGCTGTTTGGGACGCTGGATGTTGCGATTGCCGCCGCCCTGGGCTTGTACCTTTCCGGCGAGATTCCCGCCGCCGCCCTGGCCTTGAAGTTTTCCCGCCAGGTTGCCGCCCTGGCCTTGCAACTGGCCGGCAAGATTTCCGCCCTGCCCCTGGAATTTGCCTGCGAGATTTCCGTCACCTTGCTTCAACTGGTTCTGTACATCGCGACGAACGTCGCTGCTCTGGAGCCTCGAACCGGCACCCGCCAGACCACCCGCGCCAAGATTGCCAAGCTGATTGTTGTTCCTCAAATCGAGCCGGTTTCCGTTGTTCTGGCGGATATTGTTGGTAATCGAATCGCGATCGAAATTGAACTTGCTGCTGTCGAAATTGAGATTGTTGATGTTGTTCTTGTCGAAGTGGAAATCGTTACGGTTGAAATTGTTGACGTTGATATCGACGTCATTACCTCCCCAAGAATGCCAGTTGTCCCAATCGACGGCGGCGCCGAAGGCGACGCCGGTGACGAAGCCGGCCCAATAGGGCGCGTAAGGATAGTAGTAGGAAGGATAAGGATCACCGTAAACGATCGGCGCAGTTGCCACATAGGTCGGACTTGTCAGAATGACGGGATCATAGACCGGAACATAGGTCACTTCCTTCTTGGCCGGACGGATCACCACATTGTCGTTCTGCTTCTCGACCACGACCTTGTCATTGGATTTGATCGTGCCGTTGGCCACCGCCTTGTCACGCAAATCCTGGATAGCCATGAGCACATCCTTTTGCTGATTGACGACGGCCGCCTCGAGCTGCTGGGTCCAGTCGAGGTCATCGCTCATCATCTTTACGACCGTCGGATAGTTGAGGAGCGATATCACGCTGCCATCCCAGGATGAATCGGGCTTTGCATCCGGCTTCGATTTGTTCTGTTCAAGGAAACGCGACGCCTGGACAATTTGCAGCGGGTTGAGGCTCGCGGACATCACAAGTGCAACAAGATCGTCGGGATACAGGGCGATGCGCGCCACGAGTGTCTGCAGTTCCTCTGTCGTCAGCAATGCCGGCGCTTGGGCTGCGGGCGGCGCTGCCGCTGGCGCGGTTGATGCTGCCGGAGCGGCTGCAGTTTGTGCCCATGCGTGTTGTATTCCCGGTCCAGAAAGCAGCATCAGCGCGACTGATGAAACGAGCGCGATCGTCTTTCGGTGCAATGACATTCAGGCCTCTCCTTACTGAGATCCGCACGGGCGGACGGCAATTTCAAACAATATTGCTATGATTTACGTAAATCTCTTCACACCTTTTCCAATGACAGCACCTGACCGGTGGAGTCGATCAAGCAAGTCGAGCGCTGGCCTTTGGCGTCAAGGATGATCTGGTACTTGCCGCCTTCAAGCGGGCTCGAACTGACCGGCAATACCGACGCATGATCGGCCCCGAACTTGGTTGTCGCGGCGCTTGCGCACGCAAGCTGCAGGTCAGCCGGGGCCGTCTGCTGCGTGTTTCTTGCCATGTTTTCGGGGGCGGGGCTGCTTGAAACGCACCCGGCCAACGCCAAGGCGCCCGCCGCGAACAGGCCTGAGGATAGCCACCTCGATTGTCCTCCAACTGAATCCATCTTGCCACGCATAGTTTCCCCCTTGCGCTTGCTGCTCAAACACCCTTGTAAAGCGATGCGCCCTGCATGAGCACAATCACCTTGGCGCCGACCTGTATCTGCGAGGCCAGGTCGACAATGTCGTCATTGTTCATGCGGATGCAGCCAGATGAGACGTTGAGGCCGATCGACCACGGTTCGGGCGTGCCATGGATGCGATAGATCGTGTCCTGATCGCCTTCGTAAAGATAAAGTGCCCGAGCGCCGAGCGGATTGTCAGGACCGCCGGGCATGCCACCGGCAAATTTGACGGCATTCGGATCGCGCGCCACCATTTCGGCTGGCGGAGTCCAGGTCGGCCACTCGGCGATCCGTCCAACACGGACGATCCCGGCCCACCCAAAGCCGTCACGCCCGACGCCAATGCCATACCGTATTGCCTGGCCATCACCTTTCACGAGGTAAAGAAAATGCTGGTTGCCGTCGATAATGATTGTTCCGGGCTTCTCCGCCGTGCGGAACGTCACAACCTGGCGGCGGAAAGCCTCCGGCACCTGACCATTGGCCGCATAGTATTTGCGAGCCTTGCGGCTGTCATAAGGGATCCAGGTCCGTGTCTTCACATCGTAGATCTGGGTTTTCGGCACTTGGGCGAAACCGATGCCGATCACCGATGCAAATAGTACGCCGGCTATCCCCAGCCCGGCCACCAGTCTGGTCCTGCAAGGAAAACGCTTCATTGCTCTCTCCCCTTCAACCACTTCTCGACACGATCGCCGTTCTTGTCCACCCATGCTTCTGCGTAGTCGGCAGGCGAAATGCGGTCGACTTCGACCGCGTAGCTCATGTCAGTGATCTCCTCAGGCGTGAAATCGATGCTCTCAAGGAATTTGGTGACCTCGGGCTTGCGGGTAGCCAGCGACTTTGCATAGGCTATGTGAAAATGAGCTTTGTCCCAAGCGACAGGCGCACTCGACTTGGCCAGCCAGTCAGGATCATCCGCAGGAAGCACCACGTGCCATTTGGCGGCATCGTATGCGGGTTCGTCCAACTTGACGATGTCATGCAACTTGAAGACGACGTGCGGACTGTAGCAGGCAAAGACAACAGGCTTGTCGGCGGCCTCGGCGGCATCTACCGACGCCATGCCCATATCCTCCGGCATTTGCAGAAGCTGCAGATCCTTGTCGTAGCCGTAGCTCTTCGCCCGAATTTGCTCGATCACCGTGGAAGACCATGTTTCGGCGCCTATCCACATTTCGCCCTTACCGTCGCCGTCCGTATCGAGCGCCGCGGTCTTCTTTTTATCGAGAAGATCTTTGATTGAGTGAATTCCGGTCTTGTCCACCGTCTGCTTCGTCGTGCAAATGCCCTGCCACGCGGACACGCCAATATCTGCCAGCTGGACCTTGTCGGCATATTTGGTGACGAGGGAATCGAGGTTCGGCAACCAGACCTCTGGATGCACGTCGACCTCTCCGGACGCAAGGCCGGCAAAGGCAGTCATGGTGCCCATCTCGCGAACCTCGACATCGAGGCTCATGTCCTTCTTCAACGCAGTCTTGATGATATTTGCCGTCACTTGCCCCGACGGCCAGTTCGGCATCGCCACGACAAGATCGGCGGCAAGTGCTGTCGCTGACGAACTGAAAGAAGCAACGAACAAAGCGGCGGCGGCCAATCGAAAGCGCCCCCCCGGTCTCGCAAAACCATGCTCGGCACCCTGAGGACAACTGTCCCAGAACGATCGTTGCTTCATCTGCAGCGCTCCCGATTCATCTACTGCATGCATTTGCTGATATCAGCCCCGTTACCGGAAGTACGTAACAGTTAATTTTTGCTGCAATTGCCTTTCCAGTGTAGGACTGATTTGTTCTGATCTGCCGATGCCAAGCATGCGCGAGGGCATGCCGGAGCAATTGATAGACGGGGACTACCATGACACGAATTCTGATTGCGGACGACCACGAGATCGTCAGGCAGGGCGTCAGGGCGATCCTTTCGCAGCGGGAACGTTGGGAAATCGTCGCTGAGGCAGCCGACGGCCGCGATGCCGTCGAACAGGCGCGACTGGCGGAGCCCGAAATCGCCATCCTTGATTATGCCTTGCCTTTCATCAACGGGGTCGAGGTAGCCCGCCAAATTCGGCTGCATAGCCCCAAAACCGAAGTTCTCATGTTTACTCAACACGACAACGAGGCACTGTTGCGCAACATTCTCGAAGCTGGCGTGCGCGGCTATCTGCTCAAGTCGGATGCGACGCTTTATCTGACCCAGGCCGTGGAGGCCCTCGAACATCACCAGCCGTTTTTCACGAAGACCGTATCGGACATGCTGGTCTCTTCATATCTTGCAAAATCAGACGCTTCACCGAGCATCCTTACCTCGCGCGAAACCGCCGTTGTAAAGCTGGTCGCCGAAGGCCACAGCAACAAGGAAACCGCGGCGATCCTTGGATTGAGCGAGAAAACGGTCGAGAGCCATCGTTCGGCGTCCATGCGCAAGCTCGATGCCAAGTCAACGGCCGCCCTTGTGCGCTATGCAATCCGCAACCGCCTCATCGAAGCGTGAAACGGGATCGTCGAATGGCCTTTATCAACCTGTCATTTTTCTACCATAATAGGTCAAGGCACGGCGCGGCCGGCAAATTTTTTATAAGTCGTCAATTGTGTTCACTGGAGCAATCCGCCTGTTTGAAAGCGTAAAAATGGTACGTCATAAATTGATAGCAAGTTTGCCGACCGGACTTTCAGGTTCCTGCTGTACGACACTCCTCCTATGTGGACTGGTTTTGGGCGGATGCGCCGGGCATGCCAAGGGGGTGATGGCTCCTGTGCTCACCACGGGCGCAACCGGCGGCTCGACGGTGGATATGCTCGTGGTAACGAGCCGCGTACCCTCGGACGATCCAGCCACATTGTTTTCCGGTGAACGCAGTCCAAAGCCGTATCTGACCGACATCAGCGTCTCGATCCCCTCGGACAAGAACCGCAAGGCAGGTACCGTGCAATGGCCGAAGAAATTGCCGCCGAATCCAAAGACTGACTTTGCCGTCACGCATGTGAACCAATTGCACTCGGTCGAGGAAGGTCGCAGCTGGTTCCGCCAGCATGTTGTCGGCGGCCATGCACTGGTGTTCGTGCATGGTTTCAACAATCGCTACGAGGACTCCGTCTTCCGCTTTGCCCAGATCGTGCACGATTCCAGCGCCCAGGTAACACCGATCCTTTTCACCTGGCCGTCGCGAGCGAGTGTCTTTGACTATAACTACGATAAGGAGAGCACCAACTATTCCCGCGTCGCCTTCGAACAGACTTTAAGAACGCTGGCCAAGGATCCGCAGGTCAAGGATATTACGGTCATGGCCCATTCCATGGGTACATGGCTCGCCATGGAGTCGTTGCGCCAGATGGCGATACGCGATGGAAGGGTAGCGCCCAAGATCGACAACGTAATCCTGGCTTCGCCCGACATCGATGTTGATGTTTTCGCCCGCCAGTTTGTCGAGATGGGCGAGCACCGCCCCAAGTTCACGATCTTCGTGTCGCAGGACGATCGCGCCCTCGCCGCGTCCCGTTTCATATCCGGAGACGTGCAGCGCCTTGGTGCGATCAATCCTGCAGAAGAGCCGTATCGCAGCAAGTTGGAGAAGGCCGGAATCACCGTCATCGACCTGACCAAGGTGAAGGCAGGGGACAGTCTCAATCACGGCAAATTTGCCGAAAGCCCGGAAGTCGTGCAGCTCATCGGCCAGCGATTGGTGACGGGCCAGACGCTGACTGATTCCAACGTATCCCTCGGTCAAGGGATCACGGCCGTCGTCGCCGGTACGGTAAGCACCGTTGGCAAGGTGGCGGCGACCACCGTGGCGGCTCCCTTGACAGTTTTGGAACAATCGAAGCCCATGCCAAAGAAATCCGACGAACTCGGTGCAACATTGAACAGCAAAGCTCCTTCAGCGGAACTGAGTTATTGAGCGGTGCCATGACTGATAGTGCAAAGGACCCGCAGCCATTCCTCATCGCCCGCGGCGGGCCGTTCTATGATATGCAGCTGAAGGCGAAGCTGGTCCGTCGCAAGGACCTTAATCCCCTTGTTCGCGCCGCGGTTTTCGTGGCCCTTACCTGGGGCGTTCCGTTGATCCTATGCCTTATGGCAGGCACTGCCTTCGGGCCGCTTGAGGCTCGCCCGTTCCTGCTCGATCCCGGTGCATGGGCGCGGTTCTTTGTTGCGGTTGCGCTGCTCGTTATGGCCGAGACTGAGATCGAAGAACACCTTCGCGATGGCGTGAGGCAATTCTTCGCCGGACCACTGCTTACCGAAAACGCGCTCGTCGCGGCGAAAGCGGCTGTGGCGCAGGCCCTGCGACGCCGCAACTCCTCGCTCGCCGACGTGATCAGCCTGTTGCTGGGCATCGCATCATCAGTGTTTATGGTATTCAACATGCGCGATCAGATTGCGTCGTCATGGGCGGCGGGTGACGGCACGGCAATCAGCGCCGCTGGCTGGTGGTCGATCATTTTCAGCAACACCCTTTTCTGGTTTCTCGTCGCCCGAGCCTTTTGGCGGCATATCATCTGGGCGCTGTTGCTCTCCGACTTTTCCAAGTTGGATACCCGATTGGTGGCAACCCATCCCGACGGTCACGCCGGTCTCGGATTCGTCGGCAGATACCCGAACGCCTATGTCCTATTCACGGTTGCGGTAAGCTGCGTCATCTCTGCCGCCGTCACGCATCAGGTCCTGCACGGCACGTTCACCATATCGGCCTTGAGCACGGTTATGGGCGTATGGCTGGTATTCATCACCCTCTATTTCGGCCTACCGCTTGTCGGTTTCACCAAGCTCCTGTCTGATTTCAAGAAGCGCTCCTTGCTTGCCGCAAGCAACCGGGGCACCGAATTTCAAAGACAAGTCGAGCGAAAGACGCTCGGCCGAAATGTCGAAGTCGATGAAGTCAACAAAGCTGACGACACCGAACTGGCAGATCCCGGTAAATTCTACGACGCGGCAAAGAAACTATCGCCAATGCTGGTAACGCGCTCAACGCTCGTCCCGGTATCGGCGGCGGCGTTGTTACCGTTCGTCCTCGTCGGCATCACGCAGCTGCCAATCAAGGAAATGCTCCCGGTTCTGAAACGGCTGCTTCTGCTCTAATCGCGGAAAGCCCCGTTCAACCACCCTTCGCGCCCGCATTCACAGCATCTGCGTGCTTGCCCAGCCGTTCGACGAGCATCGTATAGGCAACGTAATATTTGTAGATGTTGCTGACATACTGGACGGTCTCTCTTCCAATGATCGAGGCGGCGGCATTTTCAACATTGCCAAACCAGACATCCGGGTTGAGGCCCATGTCCTTGGCCTTCTCGCGAAACTTGTTCAGGTTTCCGGGGCCAGCATTATATGCGGCAAACGCCAGCAGCTCGCGATCCCGCTCGTTCAGCTTTGGCTCAGCAAGGTAGGTATCCATAAGGTAGCGCAGATACTTCGACCCTGCCTCGACATTGCGGTCCTCATTCTTGTCGATGCCTGTGATACCAATGACCTTGTCACGCGCCGTTGCAGGCAAGAGCTGCATGATGCCGACCGCGCCGCGCGGGCTGCGCTTCGATTGGTCCAGTTTGGATTCCTGATAGCCCTGCGCCATCAACATCAGATAGTCGAAGGAATAGGTCTTCCCGTGTTTGCGGAATATCTGCACGAGTTGCTTGAATTTCTCGACATCCTCGCCTGAATAGGCGCGCTGCAAGATCTTGTCGCTCTTGAAATATTTGTTGCGCAGAATGTTGCCGAAAGCTGTCCCAACCCGATGAGCAGCAACAAACACGTCGAGCTCTTTCTTGAGCAAGGGGCTGTTCTTGCGGATCGCCCAGGCAATCTGGCCATCGGTGGCGACGGCGATCTCATCGTTAACCTTGATGTCGGTGAAGATCGTGGACCAGATCACCCCCTTGTATTTGTCTACGATGGTATAGGACAACAGGCCAGCATTCACCATTTCGAGAAGGTCTTCATCCTCCAAATTCTCGTCCATGATCCGGAGCTTGATCTCTTCCTTCCCGCGGTTCTTGAAATCAGCATTGAGCTTCATCAGGTGCTCGTAATAGCTGCTTGTTTCCCGGACGGCGATCTCCTTGCCGGAGAGATCATCTAGGTGGAGCACTTCCTCTGACGAAGGGCCGGTCACAAGGACTTCGCTGGCCTTGTCGTAAATTGGAATGGTGAAATCGACTTGTTCGGAACGACCTGGGGTTATTGTCAGATTGGCCATGACAATGTCGCCGAGCCCCTCATTCAACGCCGGAAGCAATCGATCCCGGCCAGTTGGGATGAAAGCGACGTGAATGCGATCGATTTCGTGCTTCGTGCCAATATTCAAGGCGGTCTCCAGCGCCGTCCCAAATTCGACGGCAGTACCGTATTGTCGGCCTTGGTCAATGAAATAGATCGTCTTGCTATAAGGCACGAGTACGCGAACCAGCCGACGCTGTTTCATACCGTTGAGGTCAATAATATGCGGCTTTACGATCGACTTGTCTTGTGCCGTTCCGAGACTGGAAGGCAACCAGAACACCAGCGTCAGCGTTAGCGTGAGAGCGGTGAAGAATAACCCCTTATGCATTGCCAGAACCTCCCATTTGGATGGCCGGAGCTAATCTTTTTTCGGCACAGGTTTTCTTAGGCGGTAGACAATCAAACGATGCCTTGCCGGCTAATTTCACTCCACTGTCGGAAGCCATAATCCCCCACCCCGGATGAGCACAGCAATTCTGGTAAAATCTTATCACAAGTGCCAGCTAAAAATGAACGTAACAGTTAATTGGCTTTGGCGATCGGTTGGGGCAACGGCAGCCCGGCCTTCATCAGTCCGGTCCCGAGCGTGTCGATGAGTTCGGGAGCATAGTGGCGCGCGGTCATGTCAACCTGAAAGGACGTCCAGAAATGATCGCGATAGGCATTCAGGCGGTCTGTCGCTTCTTTCACGTTCGGTGCATTCCCCAATTGGCCCGACGCAGCCAACTCCAGAACATCGGCGACATAGTTGCCGGAATGTCCCAACCGCTGGACACGAAGGAGTGCCGCCGTGAATTCTCCGCGCCGATATGCATCGAGTGCCAGAGTCAGTTCCGCATCGTCGTGCGGACCGTTCTCGATTGTTCCGGCCTTGGTAGCCAGGTTTACGCCCTCGGCCCAATTGCCGTTCGCGAAGAACATCGCACCAAGTGTGGCGGGAATGACGCTGTTGTTCGGGTTAAGCGCCATGGCACGATATCCCGAGATGAAAGCGGCTTCGATCTGACCATTGCGGAACTGCGCCAGCATCTGCGCGTATCCGGCACGATCCGACATTGGCGCCAGAATCACGGCCTTGTTGGCTAATGCCAAGGCGCGTGCCGTCGTTTCGTTGACCGTCTCAGGCGCCTCTGACCCGAGGAGCACGATTGCAAGTTCCGCATTGGCGTCAGGATCATTCGGTGCGGACTTTAGCGTGGCGTTGAGGCAGGCTTTTGCGGCGTCGATCTGGTTTGCGTCGCGTTGCTCAACGGCAACCGCCGAACGAAGGACACAACCATTGCCGAGGCTCGGGACGGCGAGCTCACGAGAGAGTTCAATACTGTTGATCACGCCGCGCAAGCCGGCGAAGCGCGTGGCGAGAAGCGAGACGAGTTCGCGGCGCAACTCAATTTGTGGCCTTCCGTCCGGAAGGACGCGTTCGACCCCAGAGCGCAATGCTTCTCCGCTCACCGGATCGGCGACTTGCCACCAGACGGAGCGCTCGTCCTCGGCCGGATGGTATTTAAGGACCACATTGTAAGGGTTTGTGGTTTGGCGCGGCGCGTTGAACAGACTGGCCGCAGACCGTGCGCCGGTGCTGCGCATTTCCCCGGCGGCGAGCTTGAGGGTTTGAAACTGCGAAAGCGCCGTCATCAGGTAATCGCGGATGAGTCCGGCTTCACTGTCCGTCTCGTCTCCAGCCAGCTTCATCTCGATCGCCACGGTGGGCTTTTCGGAGAACAGGGGTGCCCGGACTGAGGCGTAAGCGATGAAGCCAACCGCAACGGAGGCGATGGACGCGGCAAGAATCAAACGCCTGTTGACGACGGTACTTCGCCATCTGGAAAGGGTTGGCACGATGTTGGGCTCATCGGCGACATCGCAATCGTCAACGATTTCGCCTTGGGGCGGCGCTTTGGTGAAAACGGGAATATACCGCCCGCGCGGGAGTTCGATGCGAACACTTCCTTCCTCTGCCCTGGATTCGTAATACTGGGCAAGGGATGCGCGAAGCCTAGTCGCTTCAATACGGACGATTGGATCTGTCGTGGGATCGAAACTGGTTGGCCGGCCAAAAACATCGACGGCAATCGTGTAGGCCTTTACCGTAGCGGCACGCCCTTCAAACATCGCCTGGGCGACAAACCTCAAGAAATTCCGGTTTCGCTCTGTCGAATGAAATTGCGGATCCGATAAAAGCCTGTCGAGCTCCACCCGCGCGTCACGCTCGGTAACTTTCTCCGCGTGTGGTACGTCGACATTGAAGTCAACTTCCATGATAGAGCCCCGCCCCGTTCATCCGCCGGTAGAATTGACCGGAATGAGCCAGGAAGCCATTGGGAAAACTCCCTATGTCGCTCCGGAATTGTACTGATGCGCCTCCATATCACAGAAGACGCCACAATTGTGTCGTTATTTGTCTACTCACGAGGTCTTGCCGCGTGTCGCTATGCAGATATCGATGACCTCGCCCTCGATGTCGGAACAGAGTGTCTCATACTCGGCGATCAGTTTGAGATCGTTGGAACCTATACGCCGCAGGCGATCCAGTGTGGAACTTGCCTCGTCGAAGGCGTCGCAAAGGCTGAGCAAGGTCGAATTTCGCGCACTGAGCACTTGCAGCTGTCCGCGCATTGCAGGCAACTTGAGCATCAATTTCCAGAGTCCCCTTTGCGCAGACGCCGTCGACATCACCTTTTTGTGAACCCATTCTTGGTTGACCGGTTCAAACTGTGAAACATGAGCGGGAGGCAAAGCTGATCGACTATATCCGATGTGCATCTCCCGGTTCCGATCATACAATGATGCGGCGCACTGTGGGAGTACGTTACGGTAAACACCTGGCAATGTACCCTCTTCACCGTCGGCTACGGGCGGGCGTGAAAAACCCAGTCCTTTTTATGAAAATCGATGTAACAGGTTCAGGCGCCGCTCTGGAATAGCGCAACGTTACTGTAACGTACTCCCCTTGCCCGCTTGGATGTGGCTCACCTGCGGTTTTCAACACGAGGTGATTGCTGATGAGTTTTTTTAGAACGTTGATCATTGTGATGGCCGGGATCGCAACCTGGCCGCAAGTTGCGAACGCCCAGCAACACGAAGACGTCAACGCGGCCAACAATCCGTTGACGCCGAAGATCACTTTAAACTTTCACGACTACTACGTTCCCGAACTCGGCGGCTTGCCGGGGGATCGCCAAGCGAACCAATTTCTTCTGCGCGGCCTTGTCCCTTCCGATTTGTTCGGCGCGCCCCAGCTGATCCGCTTCACACTTCCCGTCGCAACTGCTCCCGAGTTTCCCAGCGGATATACGACCGGGCTCGGGGACCTCACTTTGATGGACGTATTCCTCATACCCGGCAAGGAGGTATCCTTCGGCGCCGGCCCGCTTTTCGTTTTGCCGACGGCGACGGACGACGCGCTCGGAAATGGCAAATGGCAAGCGGGCATTGCTGGTGTGGCGGTCGCTCCACAAGGCTGGGGCCTCATCGGCGGCCTTGCCACCTACCAGGCATCGTTCGCAGGCGAGAGCGACCGCAACGACGTCTCGCTTGCAACCTTCCAACCGATCGTCAACTTCAATCTGAAGGACGGCTTTTACCTGAGATCGACGGCCATATGGAACTTCGACCTTGAAAGCGGAAATTACTCAGTGCCCGTCGGCTTCGGCGTGGGCAAGGTCTTCCAGGTCAGTGACAAGGTCACGATGAATCCCTTTGTCGAGCCACAATATACGGTCTTCGACCATGGCCGAGGCAATCCGGAATGGCAGGTGTTCGTTGGCGTCAATTTCCAGTTTGCACTTGGCAAATAGCAACCGCTACTTGGCAGCGATCTGACTGAACGATATGCCGTCGATCTCTCCGCCTTTCAGCCTGTAGACAAGCGCCTGTAGGGTGATGACGCCGTTGGCGTCGGGACCGTGCTCATTCGAATAGCGAATGATTCCGTCGTCTACGGATTCGCCAAAGGTTTTCTGCAATTGCGGGGCGCCATCCTTCAAACCCGGGACGGGCAGAACCCACATGGTCAAGGTTTCGGGGCCCTGAGAACAGCCGGACCGCGCAGTGTCGCTTTCCTCTGCTGATACCATGGTCAGCAACCGCTTCGACCCGCCACCGGCTTCGCCGTTGGAAATGAACCAGAGGTTGGATGCGTGGCCGTCGAGCGCAACCTGGTAGCACAACCAGTTGGCGGATGCAGGCCCCTCGGCGCGCTTCCTGATCTCACCACCGAATTCCTTCTGAACCTGATCAAGCGTAGTCTGGCCGAACCGTACGTCCAGAGTATCGGCTTTGATCAGATTTTCGAAGGGCTTGGGCATTGAATAGGATGTGGATTTCGCGGTCCCGCCCGAAAGGATGAGTGATGGAAATCCTGACAGTTTTACATCGTCGGCGTGGGCCAAGTTTGCAGGTAGCTGCAAACCTGCCATGATTGCTATCGCGCACATTGTCGTAACCCGCGCCGCGTTCATTCAGCTCTCCTGCTCATCTGGCAATAAGACTCTGCCCCTATCATGGCCCCAAGTGCCGAGGTCAAAAAGTACTTAACTGTTACAAAGTCACTTTTCCCGCTCGGTCGCTTCAGCGACGACGGCGGCGGAATGTTGGGCCTCCGTTACTGTTACGTACTTCCTTCGCGGCGGAATCGCCGAAAGCATGCAGCAGTCCAACCACAACCAAGGACAACCATTCGCGCCGCGTTCATCCGGCAGAGCTATGAAGGCAGGCCTGTGGGCCGACAGACAGGAGAACGTCATGCAATTCGTTGCCCGTCTCCAAAGGAGAGACACCATGTCCGTTGAACGGAAACCCCAATTCAGCTCGCTTTGGCGAACCCTCTTTGCAGGCAGTGCCAGGGCCCGGGGATCATTGCTTGCCAGTGCGGCCATCATGACGGGGATTGCGTTCGCCCAATGGGCCGGCGTGCAGCAGGCGCAGGCGCAGGATGCCGCCAAACCCAATATTCTTGTCATATTCGGCGACGATATCGGCCAGACCAACATCAGCGCCTATTCGATGGGGGTTATCGGTTACAAGACTCCGAACATCGACCGCATCGCCAAGGAAGGCATGATGTTCACGGACTATTATGCCGAGAATAGTTGTACGGCTGGCCGCTCGACCTTCATAACGGGACAGGTTTGCCTGCGCACTGGCCTGTGCAAGGTTGGCGCTCCCGGCGCGCTCGTTGGCTTGCAGCCGGGTGACATAACCATCGCCCAGGCCCTGAAGCTCTTGGGCTACGCCACGGGACAGTTTGGCAAAAACCATCTTGGCGACAGGGATGAATATCTGCCAACCAATCATGGTTTCGATGAGTTCTTCGGCAATCTCTACCACCTTAACGCCGAAGAGGAACCGGAAGCTCCCTACTGGCCGAAGGATGATCAGGAATTCCTGAAAGCATATAATCCGCGCGGCGTAATCAAGGCGTCGGCTGATGGCAAGATCGAGGATACCGGTGCGCTCACGAAGAAGCGCATGGAGACCATCGACGACGAAACCACGGCCGCAGCCATCGACTTCATGGGGCGGCAGGTGAAGCAGAAGAAGCCGTTCTTTACCTGGATGAATACGACCCGCATGCACCTGTTCACCCATGTACGCGAATCGATGCGCGGCCAGAGCGGCATGCCCGGCAACGAATATGGCGATGGCATGATCGAGCATGACGGCGATGTCGGCAAGCTATTGAAGGCGCTCGATGATCTCGGCATCGCCGACAACACCATCGTCATCTATACGACCGACAATGGCCCCAACCAGTTCTCTTGGCCCGATGCGGCGACGACACCGTTCCGTAGCGAAAAGGACACCAACTGGGAAGGTGCCTTCCGCGTTCCGGCGATGATCCGATGGCCGGGCCATGTACAGGCCGGACAGATTTCCAACCAGATCGTCTCGGGCCTCGATTGGTTCCCGACGCTGCTGGCCGCGGCCGGCGATCCCGATGTGAAGGACCGTCTGCTCAAGGGATGGCAACCGGAGGGAGCTACCACCACCTTCAAGAACCACCTCGACGGCTATAATCAGCTCGACTATCTCACGGGCAAGTCGGACAAGAGCGCACGCAGCGACTTCTTCTATTTCAACGATGACGGCGAACTTGTTGCGACACGATTCGATGACTGGAAGGTCATCTTTGCCGAACAACGCAAGCCGGGCGGATTCGAAGTATGGTCTGAACCCTTCGTCAAACTTCGCGTACCGAAACTCTTCAACCTGCGAATGGACCCCTACGAGCGGGCCGACGTCGTTTCCGACCAGTACAATGATTGGCGCGTCAGAAACGACTATCTGTTCGTGAAAGGCACGCTGAGGGCAGCCGCACTGCTTGATACGTTCGTCGCCTATCCCCCCAGCCAGCGTCCCGCCAGCTTCAGCATCGATCAGATCGAAGAAGCTGTGCACCAGCAAATCGAGAAGCATTTCGAGGAAACACAGAAATAGGCAGCTCGAGCAAGCTGCGAACCAGGTTCGAGACGCGTCAATCACCTGGCGCGTCTCGAGAGTCATTCACAGTTGGGGATCGCAATGACCGCTCGCGACGACATTCTCTCGCTCGGCAAGCGCATGGGCAAGTCAATCATCGGCCAAGAGGCAATGATCGAACGCCTCCTGCTCGGCCTGCTCGCAAACGGACATCTCCTTGTGGAGGGCCTCCCTGGTCTTGCCAAGACAAGGGCGATCAAGAGCCTCGCCAAGAATCTGGACGCTGGCTTGTCGAGGGTGCAGTTCACGCCGGACCTTTTGCCCGCAGACATCACGGGGTCCGAAATCTATTTCAGCGAGGGTGGCAAGGGCGAGTTCAAGTTTCAGCAAGGGCCGATCTTCGCCAATCTGATCCTCGCGGACGAAATCAACCGCGCACCTGCCAAGGTACAGTCGGCACTCCTCGAAGCGATGGAGGAACGGCAGGTGACCGTCGGCGGCAAGAGCTATCCTCTTCCCGATCTTTTCATGGTGATGGCAACACAGAATCCAATTGAGCAGGAAGGCACCTATCCGCTGCCCGAAGCGCAACTTGACCGTTTCCTCATGCATGTCGAAGTCGGCTATCCGGAAGAACAATCTGAAGCCGCGATCATGCGGCTTGTTCGGGGGGAGGAGAACGAGGTGAAGGGGAAATCGGCCAAACCTGACGAAAAGCTCGACCCCAAGGCTGTGTTTGACGCGCGCAAGGACATAGCGGCGATAACCGTATCCCAGCCGGTTGAGGACTATATGGTGGCGCTGGTCTTCGCGACCCGCTACCCGGCAAAATACGACAAGGACCTCGCCAAATGGCTCCAGGTCGGCGTCAGTCCGCGCGGTGTCATCGGGTTGGACAAGGTTTCGCGTTCCTATGCGTGGCTCAAGGGCCGCGATTACGTCACTCCGGACGACGTCAAGGCGATCGTGCACGATGTCTTCCGGCACCGGCTCATCCTCTCCTATGAAGCACATGCGGGAGATATAGGTCCGGACAAAGTCATCGACCGGATCGTTGAACTCGTGGCGGTGGCCTGAGTGCCATGGCGCGCGATCGCCCGACAGCTCAAACGTCCACCAGCGGTGTCTATGTTTCCGTTGAGGATCTGGTCGCGCTCGAAGCAACGGCGCGGGACCTGACCTTCGTTCAGAAAACATCGGTCCAGCAGCCCTTGGTAGGTCGACACCCCTCCAGAATGCGTGGGCGCGGCCTGACCTTCGAGGAACTGCGCGAATATTTGCCCGGTGATGACATTCGCACAATCGACTGGCGTGTCACCGCACGGACGAACAAGCCATTTGTGCGAATTTACGGCGAGGAGAAGGAGCGGCCGGCGCTGATCGTCACGGATCAGCGCACCAATATGTTCTTCGGCAGCCGCCGCGCGATGAAATCGGTAACAGCTGCCGAAGCCGCCGCCTTGTGTGCGTGGCGGGTGCTGGGCTCGAGTGACCGCGTTGGTGGATTTGTCTTCAACGACTCGCAGGTTGATGAACTTCGGCCGCACCGCAGCCGCGAATCCGTCATTGCGCTGGCAAACCAGATTGCTGCCATGAACCAATCGTTGAATGCGCGCACGCCTGAAAACCGTGGCACGGACCAGCTGGACAGGGTACTCCAGACGGTCGCCAACGTCGCTCATCACGACCATCTTATCATCATTATCAGTGACTTCGACGGACACTCTCCCCAAACGCGCGACCTGCTGTTGCGCCTGACGGTGCGCAACGATGTGATTGCCATTCTTGTCTATGATCCTTTCCTGCTCGAATTGCCGACCGCCGGCGAAATGGTCGTCAGCGGCGGGTCGATGCAGGCGGAACTTGCCTTCCAGCAGGCGAAGGCGCGATCGGCGATAGGCGATTTTGCCCGGCAGCGCGGCCGCGAATTGCTTTCATGGCAGCGTGATCTTGGCCTGCCGATGCTGCCCATCTCTGCGGCGCAGGAGACCGCGCTGCAATTGCGCCGGCTGCTCGGCCAAGCCGCCTGGCGGCAGCGGAGGCGATGATGGATCAGACCCGCCTCGACCCAGCGACGGAACAGGCGCTGAAATCGCTGGCCGATATTGCCATGCCAGCGCCTGTCTCCTGGATACCGCAGACCTGGGGCTGGGCCATGTTGGCAATCATCATTCTTGGCTTGATTGCGGTGGCTTGCTGGCGATGGATGAAGCGGCGCAGAGCTGACCGATACCGCCGTGAAGCGCTGGCGATCCTGTCGAAGCTGGAGAAGGATATCGGTCGTCATCCCGGTATGGACCAGGCGGTTGTCGAAGCCGTGCCAGCGCTTCTTAAGCGCGTTGCGCTTGCCGCGTGGCCGCGCGAAGAGGTTGCGGCAAGCAGTGGTCAGGAATGGGTGACGTTCCTTGTTGAAACCCTGCCCGCTGGGAAGCTCGACCCTGATCTCGCCCGCGTCCTGATCGAACTCGAATATCGCGATGTCGCCATTGCACCGGAGCAGACCGCGAAACTCATCGCAACGGCGAAGCACTGGATCGAGGGTCACCATGTATCAGCTTGATTATCCGTGGCTTCTCGCACTCCTCCCGCTGCCGCTTCTCGTGTGGTGGTTGCTGCCGCCATACCGGGAGGAATCGGCATCGGTGCGCATTCCATTTTTCGCGGAGGTCACCCAAGCGGCTGGCATCGCGCCAACGACGGGCTCGCTCGTATCCCGGCGTGGCTGGATCGAGATGCTGATTGGGGCGGCTTGTTGGGCACTGGTCCTGCTCGCCGTAGCACGCCCGCAATTTGTCGAACCTCCAATCGAGAAGACCGAACCGCAGCGCGACCTCATGCTGGCGATCGATCTGTCGCAATCAATGGAAACGAAAGACTTTCGCGACCCGGACGGGAACCTGATCTCGCGGATCGATGCTGTACGCACAGTGGTGAGCGACTTCGTGGCCAAGCGTCCCGGCGATCGCATCGGCCTTATTGCTTTCGGCGATGCGCCCTACCCGCTTGTTCCCTTTACCATGGACCACACCACTGTCCTCGCCATGATTGCCGAGACGCTGCCGGGCATGGCGGGCCCGCGCACGTCGCTCGGCGATGCCATCGGTCTTGCGATCAAGATGTTCAAGGATACCAAGGCGCCGGAAAAAGTGCTTGTCGTCCTGACCGATGGCAATGATACCGCCAGTAAGATGCAGCCGGCTAAAGCGGCAGAAATCGCCAAGGGCGAGATGATCATCGTGCATACGGTTGGCATTGGCGATGCGAATGCCAGCGGCGAGAACAAGCTCGACACGGTATCACTTCAGAATATTGCCAGCCTGACAGGGGGCCGCTATTTCTTCGGACAGGACCAGAGCGCATTGCAGGACATCTATGCCACATTGGACCGCATCACCCCCGCCAACCAGAAGACATTGTCGTGGCGACCGCGTAGCGAGCTTTTTCAATATCCTCTGGGTGCCGCGCTGCTGCTGCTCGCGGCTTACCATTTCCTCGCTTTCATTGTCGCGCAGCTGCGCGTCCACGGGCAACCGGCGCGCCAGCAAGGCAGTCCGTCATGATAAGCGATTTTCATTTCCTGCGCCCGTGGTGGCTGCTTGCGCTGTTGGCCGCCCTCGGCTTCCTGTGGCTGGCATCCCGGCAATCGGACATGAGAGCGCGCTGGCGTGAGATGATCGCGCCACAACTGCTTGACCACTTGGTTTCGGATGACCCGGCAAAGGGACGGCTGCGACCCTATCATCTGACCGCAATCCTGATTGCTGTCGGCGCGCTTGCCCTCTCGGGTCCGACGTGGCAACGGGAACTGCCGCCGTTCGTCCAGGATGAGGCGCCGTTGGTCATTGCAATCGATCTCACCCAGACGATGGACGCGATTGACGTCACCCCGTCACGGCTGGAGCGAGCCAAACTGAAGGTTCACGATCTCCTGGCGTTGCGTCCAGCGGCCAAGACCGCCATCATCGCCTATGCCGGTTCGGCACATCTCGTGCTTCCCCTCACGGACGATTCCGCCTTGGTCCAGATCTACGTCAATTCGCTTGCCACTCGGATCATGCCCGTCGCCGGGAAGGACACGACGGGTTCATTGAGCCTTGCCGAAAAGACCTTGGCCAATGAGACCACGTCCGGAACGATCCTTCTCATGACGGATGGCGTCGAGGCCGCCTCGCTCGATAGCATTTCAAAGCGCCCAGACCGGAACAGTCTTGTCATTCTTGGAATAGGGACCGCCGAGGGTGGGCCGGTAAAGTCGGCCGATGGGCGTTTCGCCACCGATGCTAGCGGAAGCCGTATCTTTGCAAGGCTCGATACCGAAGCCTTGAAGCGATTGCAGGGTCTCGGGGATGCAAGCGTTGCCACGTTCACCGCCGACGATGGCGATGTGCAATGGATCGTTCAGCGCATCAAAACGCATTTCGAACAGAAGGCCGCCGAAAGTGAAACACGATGGCGCGATTTCGGCTTTTGGCTGACAATTCCCATCGCTCTTCTTGCCGCGTTCTCGTTCCGCCGGGGCTGGGTGGTTCGGTGGACCGGCCTGTTCCTCGCCTTCCACATCTTTGCGGGTGTCGATGTTTCTCACGCCGCCGATCGGCAATTTGTGGACATGTGGCTCACACCGGATCAACAGGGCCGCCTGGCTTTCGAGCGCGGTGATTATGCTGCGGCGGCGGCTACGTTCGAGAACAATGAATGGCGCGGCGTAACGCTCTACCGGGCCGGGAAATTCAATGAGGCGTTGGACGCCTTCGCACGCGAGGATACGTCTGAAGGCTGGTATAATCAGGGCAATGCGCTGCTGCATCTGGGGCGCCTCGATGAGGCAGTTGCTGCTTACAAGCACGCGCTGACGCTGCATAAGGACTGGCCGCAGGCACAGGCAAATCTCGCCGTCGCCGAAAAGCTGCTTGCCAGAAAAAAAGACGAAGAACAGGAGCAGCAGCAGGACCCCAATCTCAAGCCGGACAAGATCCAGTTCGATGAGAAGGGCAAACAAGGCAAGGAAGGCAAGGTCAACGTCGCCGAACAGACGGCGGATTTGTGGATGAAGAATATCGAGGTTAGCCCGGCCGACCTGCTTGCCCGCAAATTCGCCCTCGAAGCAAGCCGAGGTTCGCGATGAGCCGGGCATATGGGCTACTGGCGTTCATGCTGTTCATGGGTACGTGCTTTCCCGTCTTGGCGGCCGAACCGTTTGCGGAAGCAAGTGTCGGCGCCAAGGGCCCGATTGTCACCGGCCAGCAGATCAGCGTCGATGTCGACGTCTACGTTCCCAATTTCTTCACCTCGCCGCCGCAATTTCCTGTGTTCGAGCTTGAGAATGCGATCGTCACCCTGCCGGACGCCCGCAGTCAGAACCTTAGCAAAACCGTCAATGGCGAACAATTCTCGGGTATCCGCCGGACCTATTTGGTCATTCCGCAACGAGCGGGTGATTATGCCCTGCCGCCGGCCAGCATTCCCCTCGGCTATGCCGCCGTTCCGGGACAATCGACCGCCGCCTTCGTCAATTTACCTCCCACCAAATTCTCTGTCGTGGCGATCCCGGGACAAGGCGATGGTGCAGCCACACTCGCCGCCACGAATGTCGAGATCACGCAGTCGCTTGATCGCGATCCTGCCAGCCTCAAGGTTGGCGAGACGTTGGTGCGCACGGTAACCCTGTTCGCACAGGGGACACAGGCGATGATGTTGCCGCAGCCGCGCTTCGATGTACCTGCAGGCGTCAAACTCTATGCACAAGCGCCGAAACTCGAAGATGCAATCACCGGCCCGGACGGTAAGTCCGGCAGCAGACGAATTGACCGCGTCACGTACATGATGGAGCAGGAGGGCAAGATCACGCTGCCGGCCCTCGCCATCGACTGGTTCAATACGGACAGCGCCCAAACACAAATGGCACAGCTTGTCCCGCTGGTTTTGACGGTGAAGGCACCCCCTCCAGTTGCCAACTCCATACCGCCCGAACGCCTCGATACGGCTCAGCGGTCCGGAGGCGGTGTTTCGCGGCAGATGCTGTTTTTCGCTGGTACGATCCTGCTTGTGCTCGTCGTGTTGGGTGAACTCCTGCATCGTCTCCTGCCAAGCCTTCTGCGCTGGATCAAAGCGCGCAGGGAATTGGCGTTGCAGTCAGAACCGGCCCGGTACCGGCAACTTTCTCTGGCGTTGGGGTCGGGCAATGCAAAAGACGTCTACCGCGCGCTTGATACATGGACGCGAAGCATGGGCTTCCGAACCATATCGGATTGGGCTGCTGCCAGCGACGACAAAACGCTGATCGACGCCGTGAATGCCTTTGAGAAAAATGTCTTCGGTTCCGCTCAAGCAGGGGGGCATTCAAGCATGCGTGTGCTCACCTCGGCGATCCTCGCGTGGCGTGTCCGTTATTCTGCTCGCGTCAGACAAACTGCGGCGACGAAGGAACCCGCTCTTCCCCCACTCAATCCATATCCGTAAGTTGGAAATCGCGCGTTTGTAACCGTAACGTACTTCAGTCATAATTGATTACCCACGATGCTCGCACCAATTGCATTTGGAGGCCGGATAGAATGACAGTTGTAGCTCAGCACGAGAAACCCGACGACAAGTCGAAATCGGAGAATGGTCTCGTCTGGATACCTGGAAAAACCTTTTTGATGGGTTCGGACAAGCATTACCCCGAAGAAGCGCCTGTTCATCCGGTCAAGGTGGACGGATTCTGGATCGATGCGACGCCCGTGACCAATCGCCAGTTCGGGGCGTTCGTCGAGGCAACTGGATATGTGACCTTCGCCGAAATAGCGCCTGACCCGAAAGACTATCCTGGTGCCCTTCCCCACATGCTCAAGGCGGGATCATTGATGTTCGACCCGCCGAGCCGGCCGGTCACAAGTCCCGATATCTCGCAGTGGTGGACGTTCAAGTTCGGTGCAGATTGGAAACATCCTTACGGTCGCCGAAGCGATCTTCGCGGCAAGCTCGATCATCCGGTCGTGCATGTCGCCTTCAAGGACGCCAAAGCCTACGCGGAATGGGCGGGCAAGGAGCTGCCTACTGAAGCCGAGTGGGAACTTGCGGCGCGGGGCGGCCTGGAGGACGCGGAATTCGCCTGGGGCGACGAGCTCAAGCCCGGCGGCCGGCAAATGGCCAATACCTGGCAAGGCATATTTCCCCATCAAAACCTTCGCTCCCAAGGCGACGACCGGACATCGCCCGTCCACCGTTATCCCCCCAATGGCTATGGCGTTTACGACATGATCGGGAACGTGTGGGAGTGGACGGGCGATTTCTGGTCGACTCGCCATCCCGAGCCGGAGGCAAAGGCCTGCTGCATTCCGGTAAACCCCCGCGGCGGGACGATCGAAGCGAGTTACGATCCGCATTTGCCCAATATTCGCATTCCGAGACGGGTGCTGAAGGGAGGGTCGCATCTGTGCGCTCCCAACTACTGCCGCCGCTACCGTCCGGCGGCGCGTCACGCCGAGCCTGAGGATACCTCGACCAGCCATGTGGGTTTCCGCTGCGTCAAACGTCCCTGATTGCGTTCAGCCCACAACACTGAAGGATGCGAGCGCCAGAATTACTGCCGGCCCCGTGTGAACAGGATTTGCGCTCCGCGCGTGCCTGGCCAGGCAAAGGCGCACTCTAACCACGCACTGTTACGGATATCGTGGTTCCTTTCTTGCCCGTGGAGATGTCGAACACACCGTTGAGCGGGCGAAGACGCGCCTCCATGCCCGACAGACCGACGCCGACCGTCTTGCGGTTGCGTCGTTCGATGCCGATCCCGTCGTCCTTTACCGTCAGGGAAAGCATGGAATTGGCATCGCTGCCGACGCGCACCAGCCTGATCGTTGCCCGGCGCGCATGAGAATGCCGATAGATATTGGTCAAAGCTTCCTGCACGATCCGGAAAAGCGCAAGCTCGACCCCTGGCGGTGGTCTCCTTGTCCCGATGTCGGGGGCGACGCGCAGTTCGATCTCCAGCCCGCTGCGCTCCTCGAACCCGACAACCAGAAGCTCGAGTGCATTGGGCAATCCGGATTCGTCCAGCATCGGCGGATGCAAAAGATAAGACAGCGTCCGCAACTCTTCGTTGCTCTGAACGATAAGTTCAGCCGTGCGCGCCAATGCCCGTGATATGTCATCGTCGATATTTGGTAGGCGTGACCTTACATTTTGCAGTTCCATCGCCGCGCCGATCAGGTGTTGCCCGGTTGAATCATGCAGATCCCTCGCGATGGAACGGCGTTCGTCGTCTTGCGAAACGAGGACGCGTTCGCTCACTTCCCGAAGCGACTCGTTGGAATACATAAGGGCGACGGAGTTGCGCCGCGCTAACCACGCCGTCGCCATGAACGCGGCCAGCGCAGTCGCCAGGATCGCACCATAGACAAAGACCGATTGCTTCCAGCCGGCAAGGAGCTTGCCTTCATCAATCCCGAAGCTGACATAGAAGGGAAAGGCCTCGACCTTGCGATAGGCGATCAGGCGGTCAATGCCCTCTGGTTGAGATAAGGTATGAATCACGCCCGCATCAGGATTTTCTGCAATGGCAGGTGCAAACCAGGCGGGGATTTCGCTCGCCGCCATGCCGAATGGAACGCTTATGATGGTTTGTCCATCTTTGCGCAGGAGTTGAGCGACGTCCGACGGCGAGGCGGCTCCATTGAACAATCTGGAGAAGTACTCGATGGGCATCGTTATCAATATCAGCCCGTCAAACTTGCCATCTTGCCGGCGCAGTGATTTGCTCATCGTCAATGACGGCTTTCCGTAAACACGGCCAATCAACGGTTCGCCGATAAAGGTGACATCGGAAGGATTGTTGCGATGAAAGCGGAA
The DNA here is from genome assembly GCA_900473175.1 of Hyphomicrobiales bacterium. Taxonomy (GTDB): domain Bacteria; phylum Pseudomonadota; class Alphaproteobacteria; order Rhizobiales; family Rhizobiaceae; genus Phyllobacterium. The sequence continues at coordinate 338,524 of UCKM01000005.1, forward strand.
ATAATCGCGGTCCGTCACGCTGAAAGATTTTGCCGGGAACCCTTCACTGTAGGACGCGAGGTTGCCCTCGCGGTTGATAAGGGCGATCACCCCGGAGTGTTTCAGATACGCCTTCTGATCAGCCAGAAGCTTCGAGACGCGTTCCGAAGCGACGATTTCCGGCCAGGGCATCGGATTGATCTCCGATGAGATATTCTGCAGGACCATGTCATTCGCCTCAAGGACCTTGCTGACATAGGCCTCGAGCAGAGCCGTCTTCTGCAGCAACTGGATCTTGTGCTGCGCGATCATCCGCTCCCTGCTTTCGAAAACCCCGAAGACGAAGATCAGGATGATTGCCGCCACGCTCAGTCCCAACAATAGTCCGTATGGCAACAAGCCCAAGGGCCGCGAGGTGGTCCTTGCATTGCCGGACAGGGCTTTACCGCTCGGCAGCATGAACCCGAAGCGCCGAAGCACCGTCGGTAAAAGCGCCCAGTTCCAGCGATCACCGTACCTGCGCAGAAATTCCATGACGCCCCCGATTCAGCAAGTGATTTTCCCGGCTTTCAATATGTAGCGTGACCCACTGGCAATATTCTGAAGTAAGAGCGGTAAGCACTCAACAGTGTTACACATTTTCCAAATCAGCGCATCGGCATTTTCGCAGGGTGTTCTTCATCTTCGTGAGCACTGGCAGTGCCCGCAGCCGATTCACTGTTGTTAATGCACCAGAATGAATTAGGGTTCTCGTAGACCAAAGCTGACAAGGACATCCTTTGAACACACCGTTGAAGCGCCCCCTACCCACCATAATATTCCGGAACTATTCCGTAGCGGAGCTGTGGGCCGACGGAGCTGTTCACGTCACTGGGACCCTGCTGGCGGTTGTCGCATCGATAATACTGCTCACCATTGTACTCGGTCGGCCCGCGACAGGCATGCCGGGCGTGGCTGCGATCTATGTCACAACGCTCGTGCTTTCGATGGTACTTTCAGCAACCTACAACATATGGCCTGTATCGCCCGTCAAGCGCTTCTTGCGCCGCTTCGATCACTCGGCAATCTATCTCCTGATCGCAGGAACTTATACGCCATTCATGGCCAAGTCCGGGACCTTCTGGCTGCTTACCGTCGTATGGGTCACTGCAATTGCCGGCGTCCTTGTAAAGCTGCTGAAGCCCGGCAGATATGATAGGCTGTCCATCGGACTTTACCTGGCGCTCGGTTGGAGTGGTGTTGCCGCATATCACGATCTCGAGGGCGCCCTTTCGGCTTCCGTCCTGTGGCTGATTCTTGCCGGCGGCCTCGTTTATTCCTTTGGCGTCATATTTCATGTGCTGGAGCGCATGCCCTTTCACAATGCTATTTGGCATGGCCTCGTCATGACAGCCGCTGGCATCCATTTTGCGGCGGTCTGGTCCGTAGTCGTCTAACCAACAGAATGCCACTATTGCGTATCGACGGTCGGGACCGCATCCGGGTCCGCTGGTGCGGTGAAGGGCATCGTGAATACCTGACCGCCCATTCCTTCTGCCAGGTCTGGAGAAAATGTCAGCGGCGTGCACGCCTTGAGCGCATCGACCGCAGTTCCGATGAATTTGTCGCGCGCCGCGCTGTCGCCAGCGACGCTGATATTGGTTGGCCTTGGCGGGCCGATCAAGGTTCCATCACGTTTGAAGCTGAAACTGAGCGTCACCGTTCCCTTCAGCCCGGCTGCCGGCTTCCAGCACGTCGCGATCGCGCGCCCCACGTCGTCCATCGTCTTCAGCGGTTCGGCGAAGCAAGCGTTCGTCAGCCAACCCATCGCAACGATTGCCAATGCAGCGGATACGACGTCGTTCTTCATCTCGAATCTCCTGGGCTCTCTACTGCCGGTGGTTGCCGGCTTCAGCATTGAGCACCACAGGCGCAACAGATGCAAATCATAGTAGAAAGAAGACGGGCCGCACCAAGAGCGCGGCCCGTCTCGCCAGTGCTTAGAGCCCGTTTGCCTTCAGGATCGCGGGGGCATTTTCCTTGGTGATCGTTTCAGTACCGAGAACAATCTTCTTCTCCACCTTCTCCCCGGCCAAAACCTTCAGCGCCTGCCGCAATCCCTCGGCGCCAGGGGTCGGGTAAAGGAATGTCGCGGCAAGTTCGCCCTTGTTCACCCACTGGACACCCTCATTAGGAAGTCCGTCTACGCCAAGGAAAAGAATGTTCTTTTCCCTGCCCGCATCCTTGGCCGCAAGGTAGGCGCCGTATGCCATCGGATCGTTGTGACCATAGACCATGGTGATGTCTTCGTGATTGCGAAGCGCGGTTGCCATGATGTTGTAGGCCTGGTCCTGCTTCCAGTCACCCGACTGCTTGTCGAGCAGATATTTGATGCCCGGTTCGGCGTCTGTGTACTTATGAAAGCCGTCGCTGCGATCATGGCTCGCCTGCGTACCGAGGCCGCCCCAGATCTCGACGACCGTGCCTTTCGCCTTGCCCTTGCCGCCGAGAAGTTCGACCGCGTGCTTGCCGGCCGCTTCGCCGATCACGACGTTGTCGCCGCCGATCCATTGCGTATACTTGTCGGTATCGACGTTACGATCGAGCACGATGACCGGGATACCGGCATCCATGGCCTTCTCGACGACGCCGGTAAGACCCGCCGACTCCTTGGGCGAAATAAGGATTGCATCGACTTCCTGACGGATGAAGTTCTCGACGTCGGCCACTTGCTTCTCGGTCTTGTCCTGACCGTCCGCAACCAGCAGTTCGACGTTTGAATGTTTCTTGGCCTCCGCTTCAAGGTCCTTGTTGAACTGGACGCGCCAAGGTTCGACAGTCGTTACCTGGCTGAACCCGATCACATACTTGTCCTTGGCTTCGGCCAACGACACGTGGAATGCGATCGGGGCGACAAGCGCTGTGGCCAGCGCCCATGTTGCAAATTGTCTGCGGGTTATTCTCATTTCTCTCTCCCTTGTGTTGAGTTCCAATTAGCTATTTGCCCTGCCGTAGCGGATCGACTTGCTTGTCCGGCTCGGATTCCTCCGGTGCATGGCGCACCCTGAGTTGTGATAAGAAGAACAGCCAACCGCTCGAGCGCCGCTCCTGAAGGAGGACGGCAACAATAATAATGATGCCCTTCAGAACGAGCTGCGTGTTGCTGTCGATGTTGTTGAGTTGAAGAATGTTGCTCAAGAAGCCGAAGATCAGCACGCCGACGAGCGTTCCGATCATCGAGCCGCGGCCACCCATCAGGCTCGTGCCGCCGATCACCACCGCTGCGATCGCGTCGAGTTCGAGCCCCATGCCGGCATCGGGCTTTCCCTGGCGATACTGGGCCACATAGAGGATGCCTGCCAGCGCTGCGAGGTATCCGGAAATGGCATAGACTGTGATCTTCACCCGCGCAACGGGAACGCCTGCCAGTCGCGCCGCTTCTTCATTGCCGCCGATTGCATAAACATAGCGCCCAAACTTTGTGAACTTCAGCACGATCCAGAACAGGACGATGATGCCAGCAAAGATTACGCCCGGCACCGGAATGATGCCGAAGATCAATGCGCGCAGCGCTTCAAAATCCGCGGTGGCGTTGCTGCCGGTATAGACCGGCCAAACCGCCGTGTTCTGTCCCGCGGTCAGACGCGCAATTCCGAGCCCCGCGACCATCATTGCGAGCGTCACGATAAAGGGTTGCAGGCGTCCGCCAACAATGACCACGCCATTGATGGCGCCCAGCATCAGGCCGACTGCCGGCACCACCAGCAGAACAAGCAGGACGCCGGCTTTCCCGCCAGAACTTGCTCCAACCAGGAACGCGACGACGATTGCGGCCGCGAGCGCAGTCAACAATGCTGCCTTGGAGAGTCCCGCGGTGCCCCCCTCAGCCGCATGCGTCGCATGGCGCTGCAGCTTTATGGCAAAGGTCGCAAGGCCAAGCACGACGGCGAATGAAAGTAGAAACACCGCAGGAACGCCGAGGAGATAGGCAGCAGACCAGCCTTCATTGGTAAGTAACATCGCGCATACGACCGACCCCAATGCGAGCACCGAACCCACGGACAGGTCGATTCCAGCGATAAGGATGACCAGTGTCATTCCCACTGCGGTAATGCCGGTGACAGAAATCTGGCGGAAGACATCCGAGAGGTTGCCGAACGACAGGAAGATATTGTGACCTTTGGATGTGATGGGTGACGAAATCACACCGACGAGAAACAGGAGCGCAAGCCCCCAATAAAGTTTGGTGGCCTTGAGCAGGCTCTTAAACCATTCGACGCTTGCTGATGATGCCATTGTGTCACTCGTATCGGTCATGCAGCTTCTCCCGTCAGCGCATTGCCCAACGGCGTCGCAAGCTCCATCACCCTCTCCTCTGAAAACTCGTCACTGTTTATGATTCCGGTGGCCTTGCCCTCGCACATCACAAGGATGCGGTTCGAGAGTGCGAGGAGTTCCGGAAGTTCCGAACTGACCATCACGACAGCAACGCCGGATTGAGCGAGCTTCTTGAGAAGGTCATAGATTTCTTCCTTGGCGCCGACGTCGATGCCACGCGTCGGTTCATCGAGCAGAACGACGCTCGGTCGAATCTCAAGCCACTTGCCCAGCACGATCTTCTGCTGGTTGCCGCCGCTGAGTTCGTCAATTCCCTGGTTGGGACCTTGGCAGCGAACGCGCATCGCGTCGATTATCCGCTTGGCAACGGCATCTTCCCGCAGCGTGGTCAGCCACCCCAGGGGTGCGATCCATGGCAGCGATGGAAGGACGGCATTGGAGCGAATATCCGCGTGCAACAACAAACCCGTGCCCTTGCGGTCCTCAGTCAGGAATGCGACGCCATTTGTAACGGACCCACGCGGCGTCAACGACTGAGCGCGCATGCGCACGCCGCGCTGAGCGACCGAACCCGAACGCTTGCCAATCGCGGCACCGAAGATGAGTTCGAGAACTTCCGTGCGGCCAGAGCCCAACAATCCGCCGATCCCAAGAATTTCGCCGGCGTGAAGATCGAAGCTCACATCATTGACAACGCTGTGGATTCTGCCGCGCGAGTTTGGCCGCTCCAGTCCGAGATTGCGCGCGGACAGGACAACCGGATTGGACGTCACGGAGGGCGCAACTTCCTGCTTCTTCAATTCGCGCCCGACCATCATGCGGATGATATCACGTTCGCTGATCTCTTCTGAACGGCGGGTCGCGATGAAATTGCCGTCGCGCAACACCGTGATTTTGTCAGCCATGGCAAAGACCTCGCTCATCCGGTGCGAAATGTAGATTATTGCAACGCCCTGCCGCGCCAGTTCGCGAACAAAACTCGCAAGCCGTTGAGCCTCAGCTTCGGATAAGGCGGAGGTGGGTTCATCGAGTACGAGCACATCCGCATTGAGAGACAGCGCACGGGCAATCTCGACCAATTGCTGTTCGCCGACACGCAGGTTTTCGACATCTGCGCGCGGATCGATGTCGATCCCGAACCTGGTGAGAATTTCCGCGCTGCGCCGCTCAATCTCGGCGTAGTCGATGAACAGACCGGCCTTGAGCGGCTCGCGCCCAAGAAAGATATTTTCCGACACGGTAAGGCTCGGAATGAGGTTGAGTTCCTGGTGGATGATCGCAATGCCACTGCGCTCGGCCTCCTTGGGTGTGGCGAAATCGACCGCATGCCCACGAACCATCATCTCGCCGCCGCTGCGGCGATGAACACCACTCAGAATCTTGACCAGAGTCGATTTCCCGGCACCGTTTTCACCCATAATGGCGTGGATTTCGGCCGCATGGATATCAAGATCCACGCAGCGCAACGCTACCACGTGACCAAACGATTTGCTGATCCTGCGCAAAGACACGATCGGCGTCGAGCTATCCGTCAAAATGCATTCCTCCCAACGCCCTTTCGCGCTTTGTATGTAACATGTTAGATGCTATCTTATTGAAGTCAATTAGCCTTAGGTTTAATAGATTTTCATTACTCTTGAGATTATGGGGGGGAATTTTGCAGCTTCAGTCAGGCAGACATTTCAAGGAGCAAAAGGTCGTCTCAGTCGCGCGCAAGGATCAGGTATACACAATTCTGCGCCAAGCAATTATTTCATCCCAGCTTGCCCCCGGTGAGGCCATTCGCAAGGAGGTTATCGCCGCACAACTCGGCGTATCGCGCACACCTATCAGTGACGCGATAAATCGCCTCGCTGACGAGGGGCTGGTCGAGATCTATCCGCAGACGGGAACCTTCGTTGCCCGCTTATTGCTGGACAAGATCGAAACGGCCCAGTTTGTTCGCGCGGCGCTCGAGACAGCAGCGATTCGCCGGGCAGCGCAACAAAGCACCCCCGAAATCATAGCGCGCATGCGGCAAAATCTGGAGCAGCAAAAAATCGCCGCTGACCGGCAGGATTTCGAACAATTCTACGAGCTTGATGAAGCGCTGCACGACATGATCAGCGATTCCACCGGGCTGGTCGGCCTGCGCGAAATCACGTCGCGGGAGCGTAGCCAGATCGACCGAGCCAGACGACTGCTGCTTCACTATGAGACACGAATGAGCGAAACATTGATCGAGCATGAGGCAATCATCTCTGCCATCGCCGACAAGGATCCTGAGCGTGCGGCCAAAACGATGGAGGCGCATATTTCGCAGATGAGCAAGATGCTCCTGCATCTGCGAGATAAACGGCCCGAACTCTTCGGAAATTGAACGATTAGTCGTGCAGTTGACGGCTGATGGGTGGACCCACATTGAGGCCGGTAAATTGGGCCTTCAAGCCACCTCTCTCCGGGGAACAAGCCATGACGCCAACCGATGCGTCGGCGGCCGAAAACGGTGCAAGTCGGGCCAATTGCCACGGTGCGCCATTCAGCGAAAATTGCACGCGAACCGCATCATCGTGGCGGGTGATGCGCACGCGGACATCGTCGTCCGTGCTTGCGCCATGAAGCGGAATGACCGACCAGTCGGAACTCCCGTTTGTGACCACAACGCTGAAATGCATCAGGCCATCGGTATATTCGATCCCGGTCTTGATCCAATTGCGATCATCGATGCGCAGCATCATCCCGGCCTGATCGTAAAGATGCTCGTAGTCCCCCCGCACTATTACACCAGCGGTAAAGTCCCCGCTGACCGGGGTGAGATACGCATGGCCGTTGTCGCGCTGAAAGCCATAGAACGTGTCCTGCCAGAAATCTGTCCTTTCGTCAGTGGTTATCCTGAGATCATGCGCACCGCCGCTATAAGCGGCAGGCACATTGAGCCAGCTGAACTTTTCATTCATGTTCCCACCCCGATCGACTGCCAGCGTCTTATTTGAACACATGCGCCTGGCCGAGTACCTTTATCTGAACGTGGCTGCCAACCGGCGGTAAGTCGACATGAGTGGTCTTGATAAGCAGCGGCCCCTCGTGATCGCCTCGTTCGTCGAGGAGTGAAACGGCAATCGAGCTCGACGCGCCACCGAAGTCAATCCGCACAATACGTCCGTAGCGAGACCCATTGGCAAGGCGGTGTTCCAGCCCGTCCGAGGATACGGGTGACAGCGTCACCTGTTCAGGACGCAGCATGACCTTGGCAACGCCGTCGCAGGCTGTTGGCGCAGCGATACGACCCAGGGCGCAATCCGCCCATCCGCCGCTTACATTTGCAGATAATATAATGGCGTCACCGAGAAAGGCCGCCGTCCCCGGATCGCGTGGGCTCATATAAAGCTCGCGCGGCGGCCCCACCTGCAACAGCTTGCCATCACGCAAGATTGCAACCTGGTCGGCAAAGGACAGCGCCTCCGCTTGATCGTGCGTGACCAGCATCGCAGTGACTCCCTCTGCTTGAAGCAACTCGGCAACCGAGGCTCTAATGCCTTCACGCAAGCCTGCGTCGAGTGCGGAAAATGGCTCGTCCAGCAGCATCAGCTTCGGCTGCCTTGCCAGCGCCCGTGCAAGGGCAACGCGCTGCTGCTGGCCCCCGGAGAGCTGGTGCGGGCGCCGCTCGCGCATGGTCCTTGCCAGTTCGACCATATCCATGAGCGCCAGAATGCGCTGATCACGGTCCGGCGCCTTCCGCTCGAGTCCGAATCCGATATTGTCCGCGACGGTCAGGTGCGGAAAGAGTGCGCCATCCTGTGCGACGATGCCGATACTGCGCCGGTGCGCCGGCACGCCCGCCCGACCTTCCGCCAACAGATCGCCATCGAGTGCCAGTCGTCCGCTATCGGGGACTTCGAATCCGGCAATCAGGCGCAGCAGCGTGGTTTTTCCCGAGCCGGAAGGCCCGACAATGGCGGTTCGGCTGCCGGCCGGAACTTCGATGCTGACGTCGTCGAGAGCCGAGACCTTGCCATAGCGTTTGCTGAGGGCTTGTACTGAGAGAAAGGTCATCGTCCGGCCATTCGTTTCGATTGGGTGTAGAGCAAGAGCGTCACGGGCAAGGACATCAGGACCATCAACAATGCGTATGGCGCCGCCGAGACATAGTCAATCTCGCTCGTCAGCGCCCAGAACTCGGTGGCAAGGGTGCGCGTCCCGTTAGGGGCAAGCATCAGCGTCGCGGTCAATTCGTTGGTAATCCCCAGCCCTACCAGCGCCATACTGGCGGCAACGCCCGGAGCCGCAAGCCGCATCGTGATCTGCAATACGGCCCGGAGCGGCGTGCGCCCAAGGGCCATTGCGGCCTGCTCGAGTTCGACGGGCACTTGAGCGATGCTCGCGCGCAGCCCGACCAGTGATCTTGGAAGAAACAGCAGCGCGTAGGCGAGAAGCAGCGTCGCCATCGTCTGATAGAGCGGGAGCGCGACCCGAACCGTGATTGTAACGAGTGCGAGGGCGACCACGACCCCAGGCAATGATCCGACATAATAATGGCAGGCTTCCATGATCCGCTGCACACGTCCGGGCGCGCGAACCGAAAGCCATGCCATCGGGACGGTCATGAGCGTGGTAAGGGCCGCGCCGGCGAGCGCGTAAACAATCGTTTGGCCAAATGCAGCCCCGAGTGGACCGAGGCGCCAGACTTCGCTGCCGCCGAGGATGAGCCAGCGACCAAGCGTCACGAACGGAACACCAAGCGCCAACAGAGCGGTAAAGGCACATAGGGCAAGCGCGGGCAGCGCGAGCCATCCCAGCCGCTGCTGAACTGGCAAGCGCGGCGCCCCCGAGCCAACCCGGGCGTAGCGTTCATTACCGCGCGCGAGTGCTTCAAGACCGAGCAAGGCAAAGCAGCAGATGACGAGCACGCCGCCAAGCATATTGGCGGCTGGGCCGTTGAAGGCCGACTGAAACTGGTCGACGATCGCGGTCGTAAATGTGTCGAACCGGATCATGACATAAAGCCCGTATTCGGCCAGAAGATGCAGACCGATAAGTAAGGATCCACCGCAAATGGCAAGCCGCAACTGCGGCAGAACGGCATGGAAGAAAACCCGCCAGGGACCATGGCCAAGCGAAGCCGCGGCATCCTCGATTGCGGGATCGAGCCGGCGAAGCTGGGCCGAGACTGGAAGATACAGAAACGGAAAATATGCGAGCGTTGAAACCAGAACGCCGCCGAAGAGCCCATGGAGACCCGGCAAGAGACTGACCCAGGCGTAGCTGTGGACGAATGCCGGAACCGCGAGCGGCGCCACTGCGAGCCAGGCCCACAAGCGCGCGCCGGCAAGATCAGTTCGCTCGGTCAGCCACGCGAGGGTTACCGAGAGGGCGATCGACAGCGGAATGGTGAAAGCCAACAGCAAAAAGGTGTTGATCAGCAACTCGCCGACACGCGGCCGGAATATCAGGGCCGAAGCCGTTTCCGATCCGGTCTGGATCGCTATCCAGACGACGAATCCGACAGGAAGGAGCGAGATAAGCGAAACGATTGCAGCCGCGGCAACGACGGGCACATGCGGCAGGACTCGCCGCCGAACAAGGGGATACGGGACTTGGAGCAAGAATTCGCCTGGCTCGTTGATTGACTGGCTTGGCGGCAATGCAGCGTTGCTTTCAATGGTTGCAGAAATTCCGTTCGGTCTGGAACTGAATGTCTTTCAATGAATGAGGCACCATCCCTGCAATCGGGATGGTGCCTTCAATCGGTTACGCGTATGACCGGTCTCGCGCTAGAGCAAACCGGCCGCTGTCATCAAATCCGTGACTTTCTTGCTGTTCAGCTTTGATGGCTCGACCTTCGGCGCATTGAGATCAGCGAGCGGCACCAGTTTCGCGTTCGCAGCCTCGCCTTCGCCTACCGCATATTCGAAGGAGTCGCCGTCACGCAAGACAGCTTGACCGCCCTTGCCGGTGACCCACTTCAGGAAAGCCTGCGCCTGTTCCTTGTGCTTGCTGGAAGCAGGAATGCCACCGCCCGAAATACTGACGAATGCGCCCGGGTCTTCGTTCTTGAAATAGTGCAGCGAGACATTCTTGCTGTTTTCGCCGGTCTTGGCCTGATCGCCGTAGTAGTAATAATGGTAGATCACCGCACCCTCGATCTCACCTGCGTTGACGGCTTTCATGGCGACGCTGTTACCCTTGTAGGGCGTCGCGTTTTCCTTCATCGCCTTCAGCCAGGCAGCCGTCGCTTCCTCTCCCTTGAGTTCCAGGACTGCGCTGACGATCGCCTGGAAGTCGGCGCCGGCCGGCGCTGCGCCCCAACGGCCTTTCCAGCTGGCGTCAGCAAGATCAAGCAATGATTTGGGCAGCTTGTCTTCCGTCAGTTTGTTCTTGTCATAGGCGAACACGGTCGAGCGGGCGGCCACGCCAACCCAGTGGCCGTTTGCCGGACGGTAATTTTCCGGCACCTGCGCCAGCGTGTCGGCATTCAGCGGCTCAAACAAACCTGCACCATCGACCAATGCCATCGCTGGCGAATTTTCGGTCAGGAACACATCCGCTGGTGAAGCAGCGCCTTCCTGGACGATCTGGTTGGCGAACTCCATGTCCTTGCCATTGCGGATGGTTACCTTGATACCAGTCTGCTTGGTGAAGCCGTCTGCCCAAGCCTTTGTCAGACTTTCATGCTGGGCGTTGTAGACAACGATCCCATCAGATGCACTCTGCGCCGATGCCAGTGCCGTCGAACCGGCGAGCCCGGCAACCAAGGCCAGCGTAGCAGCAAGATGTTGGAAAGACATTTTCATTAGTACCCCCGTGTCAAAAAACATCCGACTCGCGTGGATGCAACCACCGGTCGATAATCAATTATGATAAAACTTGTCAACTTACACAATGTTTGCGCCGGTGACATTTACGTGAGTGAATTGCTCAAATTTTTGCAGTTTGCACCAAATAAGCCTGGAAATGTGATGCATTGGTAGATTTCCCGTGGCGAGTTGTCTGTGCTAGAGCCTCTACTCAAAGCCTGAAAATTCTTACCTGGACCTTGCGATGCGCCGCTTTCTGCCTGACAACTTCACCTTGATGCTGATCGTGGCGGTGGTCCTGGCCTCGTTCTTTCCGGTCAGCGGCGTGGCAGCGGATTATTTCGGCCTGGCGACAAAGGTGGCGATAGGCCTGCTCTTCTTCCTGCATGGAGCGCGATTGTCACGGGACGTGGTGATTGCCGGCTTCCTGCATTGGAAACTGCATCTTACCATCCTTGCCGCAACCTTCGTCCTGTTCCCGATAATCGGTCTTGGTGCGGGAATTCTGGTACCGAACATCCTTTCACCCGCTCTCTATACCGGTGTTCTGTTCCTTTGCGTCCTTCCGTCCACAGTACAGTCTTCCATCGCCTTTACGTCCATTGCCGGAGGTAATGTGCCTGCCGCGATCTGTTCGGCATCCGCCTCCAACATCTTCGGCATGTTCCTGACACCGTTTCTCGCCGGGCTGCTGCTTTCGGCGAGCGGGCATGTGGGCTTCTCGCTCGACGCGCTGAAATCGATTCTCCTCCAGCTGCTGGCGCCATTTGTCCTTGGCCAGATCCTTCAGCCGTGGATCGGCAACTTCATCCGCAGCAAGAGGAAAATTCTCATGCCAGTCGATCGCTGCTCCATTCTGATGGTCGTCTATCTGGCTTTCAGCGAGTCGGTCACCGAGGGGCTCTGGCGTACAATCTCGATCGGAGATCTCGGCGTCGTGATCGTGGTCGACATACTGATCCTTGCCATGGTCCTCGCCATTACGATGTTCGGCAGCCGCTGGGCGGGCTTCTCAAGGGAAGACGAGATCGCGATAACGTTTTGCGGTTCCAAGAAGAGCCTCGCAAGTGGCGTCCCCATTGCGACGGTGATCTTTGCCGGACAAAGCATTGGCAGCATCGTGCTGCCGCTCATGCTCTTTCATCAGATTCAGCTCATGGTGTGCGCCGTCATCGCCCAGAAATATGCGGATGCTGCCAAGAAGGCGCGCCTCAACCAGGCTCAGCCCGCCGCAAGGACCTGATTTACTTCGGCTGGCGTGAGGCGATCGCCTGCATCAGCTTGGAGGCAAGCATGTCATATTTCTCGTCATAATGATGATCGCCATTGAGTTCGATCTTTTCAACGGCCGCAAGCGAAGGATCTGTACAGGCGGTATCGTCCTCTTCAGAACCATAAACGCACAAGACCTTGTTAAGGGGCAGCTTCGCCACCGCCGGCGCAACTTCATTGTCACCGCCCATGCCGAGCCACGCGCCCACGGAAACCTGGAACGGGGTGGTTTCTTCAGTACCGATCAGCCCGACAAGGCTGATGCGATCCTGCAGTTGCTGGGGAAGATAAGGCCAGGAAAACGGTATCGTATTGGCCCCGAAGGAATATCCCAGCAGTACAACCGGTAACTTGCCGCTTGGATCAGCCTTTGCCACTATCCGCTTGATGTCCTTGGCAATGTCCTCGGGTTTGCGCAGCGTCCAGAAATAGCGCAACGAGTCGACGCCCACCACATGTACGCCTTCCTTGGCCATGATATCGCCGACCGACTTGTCGATGTCGCGCCAGCCGCCATCGCCTGAAAAGAATATGGCCAGATATTTCGGGTCGCCGTTGCTGGAAGGCACATCGACGATCGGCAGGGATTCGGCCGATGCGTCTTCCTTGGCTATCTCGACAGATGCATCAGCGGCAATCTGCAGGCGTTCAGCTTTCGTGGCGGCGATTTTTTCCTGCGCGAGGAAGAAGCCCGCGCTCGGCGGTCCCTTGGATTCGGCATCAGGCTTTTCGCGCACGATCGTCGCCGGATTCGGCAGATCCGCATCATAGGAATAGCTGAAGCCTTCATTGGGAACGGCTTCGTAGTCCGCACCCTCGCAGGATGGAAGCTTGGTCTTCAATCCGATGGAGGGATCGATGGTCACGGCGCCGGCAAGTGTAGCGGCAGGTGCATCGGCAACCGATGCATAGGCCATGACACCGCCCTCGCCTATGCCGATGACAACAGGATGCATATAGGTATCGACGGAAATCACGCGCTGCGCTTCCTTGGCAACGCCCTCAAGATCCGAAACAAAATAAGTGCAGTCGCCGGTATCCTGGTCGAGTTCTTTGCGCCACTTCTCAAGGTCGACGGTCAGTACAAGAAAGTTGCGGTCGAGCAGCAATTTCTCCAGCGCCGCATCGTCAGCGGCAAGACCGCCCTTTTGTGAAACAAGGACGGCGATTCCTTCGGGCTTGCCGTTGGGCTGCAGCAGCGGCACATCGGTCAGGCGCTCCGACGTGATCAGTATACGCTTGCCCGATAGTCCGAAACCAAACCGTGGCAGGTAATGAAGAGCGGCGGAGAGAGCGATGCTGACAATCAGAAGTGCAAGAATGACAAGCAGATAGGGCCTGCGCATGAATTTCATCGTTTAAAGACCTCGAAGGGGCTGCCACTCACAAGGTTCGTCGCGTCAATAAGCGAACGAGGCGTTGCGAGGCCCGGGGGGCAAATCAAATAGTAGGGTGTCCATTTCGGGCCGAACTTATCCTTGAAAGCACGCAGTCCGTCAAATCGATAAAATTCCGCTCCACGGCGATAGATAAAAGAGCCGATCCGGTTCCAGCGCGAAGCAAGGTGGCTGTCCGAAAGACCCGATAGCGGCGCCGCGCCCAGGTTGAACCAGTGATAACCTTCGGCTTTCGCTGCCATCAGCAGGTTGGCGAAAAGTCCGTCCATGACAACGCTCGATGCGTCCGGCATGTGGCGCATCAGATCGACGGCAATTTCTTGCCTGTCCGCACCACGCCATACATTGGCGAAAGCCACGATTGCACCTTCCTTGCGCAGGACGGCAATATCGAAATTCGAAAGATAGGCATTCTCGAACGAGCCCAAGGAGAAGCGCTTTTCCGAGCCGGATTTCATTTCAAGCCAAGCGTCGGACACGTCGCGCAATTCGTCCATGATATCCTGGGTCTGCTCCTTCGAGATGATCTCGAAGGTAATGCCTTCCTTTTCGAGGCGCCGGGCCGCATAGCGAAGCGGTTGCCGCTTGGAACCTTCCAGGGAAAAGTCGGTAAGATCGACCCGCGCTACCTCGCCAAGCTTGAGCGCCGTCAATCCCATATCGAGGAACAACGGCAATCTTTCGGGACCGACGCCATAAAATACAGTCCTGGAACCCGTTCTATCGGCCAGGCCACGAAAAGCCCAGGCGAGATCGGCAACCGCGCCATCGCCGCCAACGGGTTCGCCCATCGAAACCAGACTTCCGCCTGAGCGGGCATACATGACGAAGCCCCTGCCCTTGGGATCCACGAGGAAGCGCTTGTCGCCCAACAGCGCAAGCGCATCGGAAGCGCGCGGCGAAGCAGCGACGAGTTCCGGCACCTGTTCCGGGATGGGCTGCGCCCGCAACTTGCTGCGGCCGACGCCGTTGATCACGGTATTGATGGTGACAGCTGCCAAAAACGTCAGAAGCAGCACCGAAGCGCGCAGGAAGCGCGATGCCTGCGCGTCCCAGGCAAACTCCCACCACAATTCATTGGCGTATTCGACATGGTGATAGGCGAAGAAGCCGAGCCAGATAATGGCAAATGCGGTGGTACCGATACTGGCAAGCCAGCCCCAGGTCAGCGTAAAGCGCTCACCCAGCGGTTTGCGGTAGAATGAATCGCGAAACAGGAGGAGCGTTGCGGCCATCAGCGTCAGCATCACCGCTTCTTCCCAGGCAAGTCCTTTCGCCAGTGCAAAGATTGCACCCATACTGAACAGAACGAGCGCAAGGAACCAGGCGCGCCAAAGACGACGTGCAAGACCTCGCGCTACGATCAGCAATGCCAGGCCAACGAAGCTCGCACCGAGATGCGACATTTCCAGAAAGGGCATGGGAAGGATGTCGGCAAGCATCTCCAGGCGGGAATGCAACTCCGGAATGACCGCTGATATTAGAAGTACGATCCCCCCGAGGAAGGCGATGCCTGCCGACAGTGGCGGAATAAGCGGCTCGAACATGCGCGCAGCCAGCATGGTCGGGCCGGCAAGGACGTGACGTTTGCGCAGGATTTCGGAAATGACGAACCCGGCAATCGCGACAAGAAATGGAATGAGCGTGTAAATGACGCGGTAGGCGACAAGCGCTGCAATGGCATCCGGGTTTTGTCCTAGTCCGAGGCCAGCAATGACCGTCGCCTCGAACGCGCCTATGCCGCCCGGCGCATGACTGATGATGCCGAGCGCTACGGCAACGACATAAACCAGGGCGAATGCCGGGATACTGCCGACGGAACCTTGCGGAAGCAGGACATAAAGTGTTGCAGCCGCGGCAGCCACATCGACGAGGCCCGCCAGTATCTGCAAGAGAGCCCCTTGCGAAGACGGCAGGCGGACCGAAAGGCGGCCAAACTGGAGAGTACGCTCGCGCCGGGACAGCCAATAGAGAAGAACGGCGACAGCCACCAGGACGATGACGCCGATCACCTGATCCACCACAGGCCCGAACGAGACAACCCAGGGAATGCGCGACGGATCGATCACCAGAGCCACCGCAATCAGGATCGTGAAGGCAAACCAGATCGCAAGCCATGATGTGCCGATAATTCGACCGATATCGGCAATATCGATGCCTTCGGCCGCATAGACCCTGTAACGGAGCGCCCCACCCGTCAGAAGCGAGAATCCGAGCGCGTTGGAGATGGCATAGCCGGCGCCGCCGGCCATGGCAGAGATATGATAGGGCACGCGACCGGGCGCAATCGTCTCCACGGCAACAACGTCATAGAGCGCGACGGCAGCGAAACTGACAATCGTAAAGAACAGCGCTACCAGCAAGGTGGCGCTAGGTATGGCATGGAGCGAGTGCTTGACGTCGTGCAGTGAAATCTGGCTCGACAGGTGGCTGAGTACCAGCAGGCTGATAACCGCAACAGCAATGCCGAAGAAGGCGAACACCGCCGATCTCGCGCGCTTGCCCCACCAGGGCATGCGTGATTTCGCGCGAGCTTCAAGCCGCTGTATTTGCTTCTCGTGGTCAACAATAGCCGTCATGGGGTATTCCGAAGCCAGAAATGGATTTGAACGAACGCCGCTTTACCGTATCAAGGATGGCGCCATAAGCCCTGCAATAATGGCGGGATTGAGCCCAGAATAGACACACATCTAATCTTTCGCCGGGCCTGGCCCGCAGAAATATAGGCTGTCTGTTATTACACTCTGATGATTAGAGCAATCTCGACTTGGCATTAGCGCCGGTTAGTCTGGGCGGGATTGAATAAGGGGCGAGCGGCGAAACAGGCTCAGGCCGCGTCCAGCAGCAACTGCCGGTGGCTGCCGGGAGCCCGGACCCGGCTCACTGCCTTTAGCGGTGGTTTCAGGCCCATTCCCTCGGTGACGGCGGTCGCAACGGAATTGCTGTTCTGGATCAGGAACGAGTAGCGTAATTTCGACAATCGAATCCGCTCGGCGACATCGACTCCCGCACGCCAGCGTGCGGCTATGGCCGCGTAGTTGCCCTCGACCAGCATCATCGAACGCGAGGTCGGCCGAACATAAAATTCGGGACAAAAAACGAGATCACGCTTGCCATAGTCGGTGACCACTGCCGTCAGAGGGCCTCGGATCGCGCAATAGTTGAAGCTGCCATCCATATTGGCCGCTCCGCCATTGATCTCGAAGAGCGGGCGGCCTGCTTCATCGGTCCACACGACAAAATTGTGGCTGGCGATCCCGCCAAAGCGCGGAATGGGGTAGGAGCCAAAGAGAATGCGGTGTTTCATCGAGGGCAGCTCTTGCAACGCGAAATGAGGGACAATCTTTCCTCAATAGCCCATTCATTTTCAAACACAACACCGCATTTCTTCACAGAATTGCGAGCCCGCGTTACTTAGCCAGCTGAGCGTTTTCAAGCTGCTCGTATCGTGTGCGAATTTCCGAAATTGACTGCCCAAGGCGGTCAAAAGTATATTTTTGACCTTTGATGAGAAACCACTTCCTTCGCTGGCAAAAGTGCATCGGGTTGCACCTGCATCAGCTGACGCGAACCCGAATCTCGCCAATTCCAGCGACGCCGCCATGCATTTCATCGCCCCGCTGAATGGCGCCGACACCCGCCGGGGTCCCCGTGTAAATCAGATCGCCCGGCTGCAGCGTGAATAGCGTCGAAAGGTAGGCGATTGTCTCCGGTACTTTCCAGATCAACTGAGCAAGGTCGCCGCGCTGACGCTCGGTTCCGTTCACCTTCAGCCAGACAGCACCCGAGGCCGGATGGCCGATACTGGATGCGGGCACGATGGCTGAACATGGCGCTGAAAACTCGAATGCCTTGCCTACTTCCCACGGGCGGCCCAGCTTCTTTGCTTCCCCTTGCAGATCACGCCGGGTCATATCAAGACCGACGGCATAACCGAACACATGGTCGAGCGCATATTCCAGGCTGATGTCGGCGCCGCCCTTACCGAGCGCCACTACCATCTCCATTTCGAAATGGACGTCATTGGTGGCGGATGGGTAGGGGAAATCGCGCCCATCGGTCACCAGACAGTCGGGATTTTTCTGAAAGAAGAATGGCGCTTCGCGGTGGGGATCATGTCCCATTTCTATGGCGTGATCGGCGTAGTTGCGGCCGACGCAGTAAATCCGGTGCACCGGAAACAGCTTGTCCGAGCCGACCACCTTTAGAACAGGTCGCGGCAGCGGATTGAAAAGGAAAAGATCATCCTGGTCAGGCACGTCTCACCTCGGTTTGATAGGAATGCGCCTTCTCAGGCAGTTCTACGCGTACTATAGAGATCAGACGATGCTTTGATGCAACCCGGCATGACGCCCAGTGCAGGAATTCTTCCGCGCTTATGCACCTCAGACTTGACCTGCGAAATCCGTCAGTTGCGGAAGATGACGACGATGCGCTGCTTGAACAGGTGCAGCGCGCTACATTTGCCTATTTTTGGGAAGGCGCGCATCCGCAAAGCGGACTCGCACGCGACAGGTCGGGGCGCACCGCCGACCCGAATAACGATCTTGTCGCCATCGGCGGCTCCGGTTTCGCCTTCATGGCCCTTGTTGTTGCCGTCGAACGCGGCTGGATCATGCGTAGCGAAGCGATCGCACGTATTGGCAAGATGCTGTCGGCGCTGGAGAGAACGATACGGTATCAGGGCGTCTTCCCGCATTTCATCAATGGCAGGGACGGCTCGACCGTTCCTTTCACAAGGCTGGACGATGGCGGCGATCTGGTGGAAACCGCCCTGCTGTTGCAGGGATTGATCTGCGTCCGGCAATATTTTGCTTCCGGTCACAAGGACGAGCTCGAAATTTGCAGCCGTATCAACCGCCTCTGGCTTACGGTCCAGTGGGATGCCCACATCAAGCCCGGAGAAGAGGTACTCTATTGGCACCGTAGCCCGAAGTTCGGGTGGGCACGCAATGTCCCGATCCGCGGCTGGAACGAAGCGCTTATCACCTATGTTCTGGCTGCTGCCTCGCCGGAATTTGGCATTGATGCGGAAATCTATCACAAGGGATTTGCATCAAATGGCGCCTTTCGCAACGGTCGCGATTTCTACGGCGTAACCCTGCCGCTCGGTCCCAACTACGGCGGTCCGCTGTTTTTTGCCCACTACTCGTTTTGCGGTCTCGACCCGCGCGGTCTCGTTGACCGCTACGCTGACTATTGGGAGCAGAATTGCAGCCACGCGCGCATCAACTATCTGCATAGCATCAAAAATCCGCATGGCTACGCCGGGTACGGCCATGATTGCTGGGGTTTGACCTCGAGCCATGGTCCGAAGGGCTACGCCCTTAGCTCACCGGCCTTGGATTTCGGATTGATCGCACCGACGGCCGCGCTGAGCAGCCTGCCCTACCTGCCGGAAGAGGCGATGCGAGCGCTGCGCCATTTCATGTCACTGCCTGAAGGCAAGATTGCAGGCCGCTTCGGCCTTATCGATGCCTTCTCCCCGGCGAGCAAGTGGTTTGCCAGAACCTATCTTGCCATCGATCAAGGGCCAATCGTCGCCATGGTCGAGAACTACCGAAGCGGTCTTCTATGGAGCCTGTTCATGAGCGCACCGGAAGTTAAGGACGGCTTGCGGAAACTTGGTTTTGCCAGCCCGCATCTGGGGTCCGACCCCAGTGGCGAAGCGGAACGAAAAATCCGTTGAGGGATTGTTTTCAATTGAGCAATTGATCATCTTCCAGCCAAATCCGGCAGCCATCCCGCCTGAACAAGGACCAGACATGAAAGTCCATGCCGTTTTAAACCGCGACGGCGGCACGTTTCGCACAATGGACATGGAGTTGTTTGCAGAAACGGCCAAATCCATTTTCGAAAAGCATGGCCATACCTTCGAAAGTGAGGTTGTTGCGGGCAAGGACCTTGTAAGGACGCTGAAAAGGGTCTGCGCCGAGGCCGGCGACCATGTGCTCTTGGCCGGCGGGGGCGATGGCACCATATCGGCGGCCGCGGACGTCGCCTGGAGAGCCCAGGTGCCGCTCGCCGTCCTTCCAGCTGGAACGATGAACCTCTTTGCACGCGCGTTGAAAATACCACTCGACCTCAACGCGGCCTTGGAGGCTCTGGCGAGCGGCGTTATCAAGTCCGTCGATATTTCCACCGCCAATGATGAAAGCTTCGTTCATCAATTCTCAATCGGATTTCAGCCGCAGATAATCAAGTTGCGCAACGCTCTGGAATACCGGTCACGATGGGGCAAGCGGCTCGCAAGTTTGCGCGCCTTCGTCAAGGCAATGGGGAATCCGCCACATTTTGCCGTGCGCATCATGATCGATGGAACACCCTTGGACCGTAAGGTCTCGGCGATATCGGTGTCCAATAATCCGTATGGCAAAGGGATGCTGCCCGTGCCCGATGCGGTCGACCATGGCCGCCTCGGCTTCTACACGGCGGGCCTGCTCACGCCCCGAGCGCTGTTCATGTTGGCGATAACCGTAATCACGGGCTCGTGGCGCAATAACCCGGACGTCGATGAAATTCTGGCGAAGGACGTCGAACTGCACTTCCCGCATTTGCGGCGCGGCGCCAAGGCAACGATTGATGGCGAACTATTTCCGCTGGCCAGAGACGTGAAGATCGTCATGCATGCAGGCGAACTCAAGGTTCTCGCGCCAAACACCCCCGACGAATAAAAACGGCGCGGCCTGACCGCGCCGTTCAGTTTGCAATATCTGGGTTTTAACCGCTGTTCTTCTTGCTTTTCTTTACCGGCGCAGGGGCTGCTGCATTGGGATCGGCGGCCTTGCGTGCGGCCGCTTCATCGGCTGCGATCTGGTCTGCGCTTTTTGGCATTGTATCAACAATCGAGCGGACCTTGCCCTTGTCGGTGACCGTGCACATGGAGTCACGCAGATCGACCTTCAGCCGTACCTGGTTGACGCCGCCACCGATCGCCTCGGAGTCGACGGCCTTGATGTTGCTCTCCGACAGGAAGTACTTGGTGGCTGCAGCCGAGATGCAGGGGTCGGCTAGCGCAGAATTTACCGGCGGACGGACCGGGGCAAACGTCGGGATCATCGGGACCAATGGGGGCTGGCCAGTCGTCGAGCATGCCGCCAGGGGTATAAGAACCGCCAAGGGGGCAATTCGGCTCAAAATATTTGTAGGCAGGCGCATGGCTCTCTCCGCAAAGTCCTATCGAAGTATTGGAATATTGGCGGGAAACTATTCGCTTTTCGCCGTTTGTCTAGTGGCGCAACTGCCACAATGGGACTTTATTGCAACAACTCGCAGACCCACGTTACGGGGAAACCGACAACATCCAGTTCAACGCGCCGCGCCAGTCCGTCATCCGGATCGGGGTTCCGTGATTGCCGCTTTCGAAGCGGTGGAACCGGACCGGGTAGCCTTTTGCGGATGTACGGATTTGCCGGTAGAACGCCTCCTGCTTGTCGATGGCAAAGACAGGATCGCGGCTGCCATGCCCAAAGAAGACGGGTATACGCCGCTTGAACGCGGGTGATCCTATGAAATGATCGTCCCATAGCGAGCCGAGAATGATCAAGCCGGAAATGTCCTTTGCCGACTGCGTATCCTGGGCGAGGCGCCAGCACAGCATGCCGCCCATCGATCCGCAGGCGACGAAAAGTTTGGCCTGAGGCGACTGCGATTTGAAATAGCTGATCAGGCCTGCAACTTCGGTTTCGCCCTTGTCTTCGAAGTCGGTGAAATCGGGCGTCAAATAGAGGCCACCATTACGATCCATCAGGTTTTTCAGGCGATTGAAGTTGCCGCCGAACGTGTAATCGTTCATGCCCTGTTGGCGATTTCCCCCCTGCCCGTGCAGATAGATTGTGATGATCGACGCCCCGGGATCCAGTTTTCCCACCGCCATCACTTTGACCGGGCCCCTGTCGGTTGTGACCACTAGATCCTTCTGCGAGCGCTTTGGCTGCAATGAGACGTAATTGTCCTTGACCCTGCGTTCCGGAACGGTGTCGCGGCCGTTGATATCCCGCATCTCGTTGTAATCAATAACGACATAATCGCCTTCGTCGGCGGTCTTCAGTATGCCGGGATAGGCAAAGGCGTCGTCCTTGTAAGGTTCGAGTTGCAAGGCTGAGGCGGCAGACGAAAGACAAATTGCGGCCAGCACGCCAAGCATCAGTGACTTTATCAAAGGGAATTTCCTATCGGATTGGCAGGGGCATGGTTCCACCGGCCCTATTCAGCATATCCGGTGTATCCACATCAATAGCGGCAGCTTCGCCAAGTTCAACATCGATGACGGGAATATCCCCGCGTTCGATCAGATGGCGGGCTCCGACATCGCCTGCGAGTGTGAACACCTCATCGAACAGTTGACGTGGCAGCAGGACCGGGTTGCCGCGCTTTCCTTCAAAGGTTGCCCTGACCACCGATTGGCCACCAGCATTCTGGAAGCGCTTTATCATGGCTTCAAGGTCAGTGGCGGTGAGCGCGGGCATGTCAGCAAGCAGCATCATCACGCCATCAGCCGTGGCCGGCACGTGTCTGATCGCGGTTTGCAGTGACGAGGCAAGGCCGCTGGCAAAATCCTTGTTGAGGGCAATCACCACGTTGAGCCCGTCGAGCGCGGCGCTGCATTGCTCGGCCATATGCCCGAGTACAGCGATAACCGGATGGCCGCCCGCCTCGATTGCAATCATTGCCGCACGGCGTATCAGTGGCATGCCATCGAAGGTCGCCAGCAATTTGTTCGGCCCCTTCATGCGCGTCGATTGACCCGCTCCCAGCACCGCAATCGCCACATTCGCCCGGGATGATGGAGGACGCGGGTCGCGCGGTTGCGGTCGCGTCGGGATTTCCATCAGCAACCCGCCAACCCCCATGCCGACAATATCATCCCTGGTAACCGGAAGATTTGCCATTATCCGGTCAAGCACCCAATCAAAGCCGTTTTCCTTCGGGCTGCGCGCGCAGCCCGGGGCGCCTATTACCGGTTTGCCATCAAGCTCTCCAAGAACAAGGAGGTTGCCGGGGTCCACCGGCATGCCGACATGATGGACCGTTCCCCCCGCTTGCCTGATCGCCTGTGGAACAACGTCATCCTGATCGACCACGGCGGATGCACCAAAGACGATGACGATGTCATTGGAGCGATGCAACGCGCGTATCGCAGTTGCAAGCGAAGCGTCAGCATGGACAGGCCGCAATTCCGCAGTCAGATTTCCATGATTGGCTGCAACTCGCGCCTCGATGACGCGGCGCGTCTTGTCGAGCACAGTTGCCTTGACCGACGCAAGCGTCGTCTGGACCAGCCCGATGCGCGAGCCGGCGAAGCCGTGGACGCCAAAGGCCGTGCGCCCCTGTGCCAGAGCAAAGATCTTGTCGATCACGGGCGCCCCGACCGCAAAAGGAATGATTTTGATCGTCGCCACCATTTGACCCTGCTCGACCCGCGCGAATGGCTTCAAGGTGGCAATGGTCACGGCCGGATCGATGGCGTTGATGGCATTGATCAACTCGGCATCGACTGAAAACAGACCAGTGGTGTCCGCATAGCAGTTGACCCGCCCCGTCGATGCGGGCCCTTCCCTGACATTGAACCACTGCAAAGCCTCGGCCATTTGCCGGGCGGCGACGTTTTCTTCGAGGTCTGCGTCGTCGAGCCGTGCAGCGATAACTCGGATCACTCCGGCGTCGCGCAATTGCTCGATATCACCGGTTGTCAGCACATGGCCCTTCTTCAGCTTGAGAGCGCCCGCATGGGTCGAATGCGCGAGAATTGCACCAAGCGCATCGTCCAGTGAGATCTCGCCAAACTTCATGCTGTCTTTCCCGGTTGCGGCAGGGGTTGCAGTTCTCTTGCGTGAAACGCCTGGATCACTTGCGCAAGGACAGCGATCGCGATCTCGGCGGGGCTGGCGGCACCGATATCAAGGCCTATGGGCGCGTGTATGGTGCCGATCTGTTCCTCAGTAAGGTCGAGGGCCCTCAGCCGGTCCACGCGCCTTGCATGGGTCTTGCGGCTTCCGAGCGCGCCGACATAAAAGCATCCCGACTTCAGCGCGCTCTCCAATGCCGGGTCATCGATTTTGGGATCATGCGTGACCGCAGCGAGGGCCGTGTAAGGATCGAGCGGCCGTGTTGCGAGAACATCTTGCGGCCATTCGCTGTGGAGCTTGATGTCCGGAAAGCGGTCGGGCGTGGCAAAAGCAGTGCGTGGATCGATGATCTCCATATCGAAGCCTGCAACCTTCGCCATGGGAGCAAGGGCCTGGCTGATATGCACAGCTCCGACCACCACGAGTCGCGGGGGCGGCACATGAACGTTAAGGAAAAAAGATCGCCCCTCGATCTCGGCAACGCCAGACTTTCCGGACAGGAACGCTTGCCGGACCGCATCGCCGAGGAGACCCGCAACAGGGTCGCCCTGTTTGATCACTCGATCCCGTCCGTCGGCAAGATCGGTGATGAGGATCGCGGCGCGACGGTTACGCCGTTCCTCGTTGAGTTTCTTGAGGCAATAGGGATCCACGGTCAGCCGAGCCGCTCGACATAGACTTTGATACGCCCGCCGCAGGACAGTCCAGCCTGCCATGCGGTCTCGTCGGCAACGCCGAATTCGAGCATTCGCGGCCTGCCTTGAACAATTACATCCATCGCCTCGGCGATGACTGCACCCTCGACGCAGCCGCCCGAGACCGAGCCCTCAAAATTGCCGGCTCCATCGATCACCAGATGGCTGCCGACCGGCCTTGGCGCGGAGCCCCAGGTCTCGACCACCGTTGCAATGGCAACATCGCGGCCGCCGGCCATCCAGTCTTCGGCGATGGTCAAGGGATCAAGCGTCTGTTCTGTCGAATTCTGCATGTCATGCCTCCAGCATCAATATGGGTGCACGACCGGCGCATGGGAAGAGGCCATTTGGTTCAACCAGCGCTTTGGATCGTCATTCTTTTGGGCCGGACGGCCGAGCGCCCGACAGAGGTCATCCAGTGCTTCCAGATTATGGACCGCTCGAAAATCGTCGACATAGGGCAACATGGCCTTCACACCACGGGCACGCGGCTCGAAACCTTCAAACCGCAGCAGCGGGTTCAGCCAGATCAATCTGCGGCAGGATTTCGACATGCGCTCCATCTCGGCTTCAAGACCGGTGGTATCTTCCCGCTCAAGCCCGTCGGTGATCAGCAGCACGACGGCCCCCTGGCCAAGTACGCGCCGTGACCAATGACGGTTGAAATCGCGCAGCGTCTCGCCAATGCGGGTACCGCCCGACCAGTCCTGCACGACAGCGCCGCAATGGGCGATGGCGTCATCAGGGTCGCGATAGCGCAAGGGACGCGTGATATTGCTGAGCCGCGTGCCAAAGACAAAGCAATGCACACGGCGGCGTTTGGCCATCAGCGCGTGCATGAAGTGCAGGAAAACGCGGGTATATTGGCTCATCGAACCGGAAATATCGGCGAGCACGACCAGTGGCGGATGCACCTCGCGCCGCGAACGGAACTTTGGCAAAATGAGATGGCCTCCGGTACGCAGGCTTGCGCGCATCATGGCCCGCGGATCGATACGCTGCCCCTTTGCGTCACTGCGAAAACGCCGCGTTTCGACCTCGTCGAAGGGCAATGTGAGTTCGTCCATGGCGCGGCGTGCCTCATTGAGTTCGGCTGCCGTCATCTGGGCGAAATCCTTGGTGCGCAGGACTTCCTTGCCGTAAAACGTGAAACGCGCGTCAACGTCGATCTGCGGCGGGCGCTCGGCTGGCTCGTCGCGTGAACTGCCTTTGAAAAGAGCCTCAGCAACACGGGCTTCTGCGGCTTTCGGCTGCGGCCGCTCGCGCGTCATGGCAACCGGCGAGAACATGGCAAGCATCTTCTCGATCAGTTCGCGCGAGCGCCAATAGAGCCGGAATGCTTCGTCAAATGTGGCGTGATCTTCGCGCCGGGTGACGAGAACACTGTGCAGCGTCCAATAGAAATCATCGCGTGAACCTATGCCGCTTGCAAGAACCGCTTCAATGGCGTCGCGAACCGAGGCCGGGCCGACCCGCAATCCGGCCTTGCGCAACGTGCGGGCGAAATAGACGATATTGTCCGCAAGCCGGCTTTCGGATTGGATTGTGCTGGGAAGGGGCGATACTGTTTCCATATCACGCCGCGTTCAGTTCGGCCTTCACTTCATCGAGTATGCGGCGCCCCTCGCCCCCGGCAATCCGCGCGATATCGTCCTGATATTTGAGCAGAACGCCGATCGTATCGGAGACGGTTTCCGGATCGAGCGCCAGCTTGTCCATTTCGGTCAGGGCGCCCGCCCAATCGATGGTTTCGGCAACGCCCGGCAGCTTGAACAGATCCAGGTTGCGCAATTTCTGCACATAGCGAACGATCTCGCGTGACAGGCGTTCATTCGCCGCCGGAACCTTGCGGCGGACAATCTCGAGTTCACGCTCGGCCGATGGGTAGTCTACCCAGTGATAAAGACAGCGGCGCTTCAGCGCGTCATGGATTTCGCGCGTCCGGTTGGTGGTGATGATGACAAGCGGTGGTTCGGCCGCCTTGATCGTTCCGAGCTCGGGAACGGTCACCTGATAATCGGACAATATTTCGAGGAGAAACGCTTCGAAAGCCTCGTCGGTCCGGTCAAGCTCGTCGATCAAGAACACCGGCGCCTTTCCGGGCTTCCCCGACAGGGCCTGCAAAACAGGACGGCGGATAAGAAACTTCTCGGAGAAGACGTTGCGTTCAATCGCGCTCTTGTCGACAGTGCCACTTGCCTCATCAAGGCGGATTTCGATCATTTGCGCCGCATAGTTCCACTCATAAACGGCGGAAGAAACGTCGAGCCCTTCATAACATTGCAGTCGGATTAGCGGCCGGTCGAGCGTTGCCGCCAATACCTTGGCGATCTCGGTCTTGCCAACGCCGGCCTCGCCCTCCAGAAATAGCGGCCGTTTCATGCGCAGGCTGAGGAACAGGACTGTCGCCAGTGGTCGGTCCGCAACATAACCGCCGGCTTCAAGCAAAGCCAGCGTATGCTCGATCGATTGCGGCAAAGACAAGACGGACTTTTCTGCCATGCTGCCTTTAATCTCCTGCACTGTGATAGGAGCGGTTGAGATAGATCAATGACCGGCCGGGTTCGCCCATGTTGAGCGCGGTCACCTTGCCGTAAATCACATAATGCGTGGCGATCTCATGCGTCGCGATGATGCGGCAATCGAAACTGGCAAGCGCATCCACAAGCACGGGCGCTCCCGTTTGCAATGTATGCCAATGCCCGAGCCCAAACCGGTCTTGCTGCGAAAGGTCGCCCTTGCCGGAAAAAACCTCTGAAAGCGCCTGTTGGCCGACCGACAGCGTGTTCAGGGCAAAGACCTGGTTCTCGATGAAGAGGTGGTTGAATTTGTGCTGCCGGTTAAGGCAGACGAGCATCGTCGCCGGATTATCAGAAACAGAGCAGACCGCCGAAATCGTCACACCGCGACGGCCGGCCGGGCCATCGGTGGTGATAATATGGACCGCTTCGGCAAAGTGGCTCATGGCATTGCGAAATGCGAGGGGCTCTATCTTCTGATCCTTGGCAATAAGCACAATTCTATTTCCGTATCTGAAGCATAACTATCGCAACATGCCCTACAACCAAAGCGCGCGGATACTCTTTTTTGTACCTTTCTTTTATATAGAGCCCAATTGCGCAGAATGAAGGAAACAGTTACCGAAAACATGCAAGTGGTTACCATCCAAGAGCAAACGGCATTTTCGCAATGACTCCCATGCTACGCACCGCAACGTTCGGCCTTTGCCTGTTGATCTGCAGTGTCGCACATGCGGAAGACAAGATCGGCGTTATTGCGCCGCTTTCCGGCTCCTTTGCGCGCCTTGGCGCGCAATTGCTCGATGGCGCGACAGTCGCCGTCAATGCAAACAAGAATGGCAGGCCCATCTCGATCACGGCTGCTGACGACAAATGCGAAGCAGCGGGCGGCGCCGATGCGGCGAGACAAATGGTTCAGGCCAACGTCATGATTGTCGTTGGATTTCTCTGCGCGGAATCGCTTGAGGCAGCACTGCCGATTCTCAATCAGAAGGGCATTGCCATCATTACGCCCGGCGTCCGGTCACGCACATTGACCGAATTGCGCAGCGACCAGCCCTACCCTGTGTTCCGGATTGCGCCATCGGATCAAAATGAAATCAACGAAACCGGCGATATTCTTGGCGGGCTCTGGCATTCTACGCCTTTCGCCATCATCGACGACGGCACGATCTTCGGCCGCGAACTTGCATCCGGTGTTCGGGCGCGGCTGGAAGACAAGGGCCTGAAAGCGGTCTTTACGGACACCTATCGCCCCGGTCTCGACAATCAGAACGCGCTCGTCGGGCGGCTGAAGCGGGCTGGCGCAAGCCAGGTCTTCATTGGAGGCGAACGCGATGACGTCGCGGCGATCGGCCGAAGCGCCGTGGCCCTTGGTTATCCGCTGGTCATAGCCAGCGGTGAAGTATTGAGCGCTGCGGGCAATGGCAGCGATCTTGCCGTGGGGACACTCATGATTGCGCCACGCGAACCGGAAAAGCTGGAGAGCGCCCGCAACGCCAAGAACGCCATCGAACTCGCCGGCAAAGTACCCGAAGGCTATACCGTGCCAGCCTTCGCGGCAGCAGAGGTTGCGATGCAGGCCCTCATCGCCGCGCAATCGCAGGTGGGCTCGCTCACCGAAATCCTGCGCAAGAATGTTTTCGACACAGCACTCGGGTCCGTACAATTCGACGGGGCCGGCGAGCGCATAGCAGACACCTACCGGCTGCAGAAGTATGACGGTACCCAGTTCGTCCTGGAGGCCACCCAATAATGGCGCTCACAACCGGACTGCGGAACCTCATTACCGATGTCGAAGGCCTGCGCGTCGGCAATGCATCCGACGCTACGATAAAATCCGGCAGCACCGTGATCCTGTGCGATGTGCCCGCAACCGCGGCTGTTCAGGTCCTTGGCGGCGCGCCGGGTACGCGCGAGACAGACCTTCTTGAGCCACATAACACGGTTGATGCGATCAACGCGCTCGTGCTCTCGGGCGGATCGGCATTCGGGCTCGATGCAGCCTCGGGCGTTCAAGCGGCGCTGCGCGAAAAAGGTATCGGTTTCGATGTTGGCGGGCAGCGCATCCCGATCGTTCCGGCCGCCATCCTTTTCGACATGCTCAACGGCGGTGACAAGGATTGGGGCCTCCATCCGCCCTACCGGGAACTCGGATACGCCGCCGTACAATCCGCATCGCGGGATTTTCCGCTTGGCACCGTTGGTGCCGGTACCGGTGCGACGGTGGCGGGCTTAAAGGGCGGCCTTGGCTCTGCTTCATCACAGCTCGAAAACGGATCGACCATCGGCGCGCTCGTCGCGGTGAATGCGCTGGGCTCCGTGACCGTGGGAAGAAGTGTACATTTCTGGGCCGCACCCTTTGAAATCGGCGATGAATTTGGCGGGCTTGGCCTTCCGCATCCGCTGCCCGCCGATACGGCCGAGGTCAGGACCAAATTCAATGATGCCGCGCGCGAGGCGAACACGACAATTGGCGTCATAGCCACCGACCTGATCCTGACCAAGGCGCAAGCCAAGCGGCTGGCAATTTCCGCCCATGACGGTTTTGCGCGCGCCATCTGGCCTTCGCACACGCCATTCGACGGTGATCTTGTGTTCGCGCTTGCGACCGGCGCCAGCGGCAGAACGCCCGAAATCGCTGAATTCATTGATCTTTGCGCCGCGGCAGCTTCAACCATGGCACGGGCAGTCGCGCGCGGCGTCCATGCGGCAACGCCAGCCGAACACGATCCTTTTCCCGTCTGGGCATCGCGCGCCTGAATGGTTTCGATTGTGCCATGGGAACGACCGTGGTAACCGGCGCGCATAACACCCATACCGGAGACTGAATATGAGCCGTCCGCTCGTCATTGCCCCGTCCATCCTCGCTTCGGATTTTTCCAAGCTTGGCTCAGAAGTAACGACTGTCCTTGAGGCTGGCGCTGACTGGATTCATATCGATGTCATGGACGGACATTTCGTTCCGAACATCACCTTCGGTCCCGAAGTGGTAAAGGCAATTCGCCCGCTTACCAACGCAGTGTTCGATACGCATCTGATGATTTCGCCCTGCGATCCCTATCTCGAAGCCTTCGCCAAGGCCGGCTCCGATATCCTCACGATCCACGCCGAGGCAGGCCCGCACCTGCATCGCTCACTTCAGGCCATCCGCACACTCGGCAAGAAGGCGGGTGTCGCGCTCAATCCGGCTACACCGGAATCGGCCATTGAATATGTGCTGAACGATGTTGATCTCATTCTCGTCATGACAGTCAATCCCGGTTTTGGCGGTCAGAAGTTCATTGCGGAAACGCAGGAAAAAATCCGAAAAATCAAGGCGATGATTGGCGATCGGCCGATCGATCTCGAAGTCGATGGCGGCATCACCGCCGAGACCGCCGCCTTGGCGACTGCCGCGGGCGCCAATGCGCTGGTTGCGGGTTCGGCCGTTTACAAGGGCGGATCAGAGGCAGCGTACCGGGCCAATATCGACCTTATCCGCCGTTCCTGCGTGAACGGGTCGTGATGAGATTGCGCCCCGCGCTCTTCGCTTTGCTTCTCGGCGTCTGGCCGATGGCAGCACACGCGGGCGACGCCGCCAAACTTGATATTCTGGGCTTTTCCAAGGATGGCGGGATCTTCGCATTCGAAGAATATGGCATACAGGACGGTTCGGGTTTCCCCTACGCCAATCGCTATTATATCGACACCGCAACCGACAAGTTTCTACCCAAGACCCCAATCCGGGTCCGGCTTGATGACGAGCATTCGTCGATCGAGAACGCCCGCGACAAGGCCGGCCGCGATGGCCAGGGGGTGACGTCCCTGACCGATCTTGAACTGCGTACGAATAGTGGCCAGACCGCCGCCTTCAACCCGGTAACCGAGCTTTCGGCTGATCCCTTCAAAGTCAAGGTTAATCCAAGACCGGTGTTTCCAGCCATTGATCCTGCGCTCACATTTGAGCTCGAAGAAATTGGAGCTCCTGCCAGCGAAACATGCCAGAATACTGGCGAAATCAAGGGTTTCCGCCTGACGCTTCTCGAAGACAAGCCGGACGCGCGGCCCGAATTGCTGCATCTTGATGAAACCGTTCCAGGCAGCCGCGGCTGTCCGCAGGGCTATGGTATCGGCGCCGTCCAGACCTTCTATCCGGAAGGCGGCAGGCCGGTCGTCGCCGTTCTCATCGCCGTTCGCAGCGTCGGTTTCGAAGGCCCGGATCATCGCTGGCTCGCCGTCACCCAGCGCAGATAGAACGCGGGGCCGCAAAAAAGCCGCGTTGAGTGATTGCCGAAGGTCTGATAGACCGCCCACAAAACCAATATTATTGCCGACAGGAAGACATATGATCCCGCGCTATTCGCGGCCTGAAATGGTCGCCATCTGGTCCCCGGAAACAAAGTTCCGCATCTGGTTCGAAATCGAAGCCCATGCTTGCGATGCCCTCGCCGAGCTTGGCGTCATCCCAAAAGAGGCGGCGAAAACCATCTGGGAAAAGGGCGGCGCAGCGACATTCGACATTGACCGCATCGATGAGATCGAACGCGAGACAAAGCACGATGTCATTGCTTTCCTTACACATTTGGCTGAGATCGTGGGACCCGACGCGCGCTTCGTGCACCAGGGCATGACCTCGTCCGACGTCCTCGACACCTGTTTCAACGTGCAACTGATGCGCGCCAGCGACATTCTCCTGGCCGATCTCGACAAGCTTCTGGCGGCCTTGAAGACACGCGCCTTCGAGCACAAGGATACGGTCACCATTGGTCGCAGCCATGGCATCCACGCCGAACCGACGACCTTTGGCGTCAAGCTGGCCCAGGCCTATGCCGAGTTCGAACGTTGCCGCAATCGCCTGGTGGCGGCGCGCGCGGAGATTGCAACCTGCGCCATCTCCGGCGCCGTTGGCACCTTCGCCAACATCGATCCGCGTGTCGAAGAACATGTCGCCAAGGCATTGGGAATGCAGCCAGAACCGGTTTCGACGCAGGTCATTCCGCGCGACCGCCATGCCATGTATTTTGCAACCCTGGGTGTTATCGCCTCGTCCATCGAACGCCTGTCCGTCGAGATCCGGCACCTGCAGCGCACCGAGGTTCTCGAGGCCGAGGAATACTTTTCACCCGGACAAAAAGGCTCGTCGGCCATGCCGCACAAGCGCAATCCCGTGCTGACCGAAAACATGACCGGCCTTGCCCGCATGGTTCGCGCCTTCGCGCTCCCGGCGATGGAAAATGTGGCGCTATGGCATGAGCGCGACATTTCGCACTCTTCGGTCGAGCGCATGATCGGCCCCGATGCGACGATTACGCTCGATTTCGCGCTGGCGCGGCTGACGGGCGTCATCGAAAAGCTGCTGGTCTATCCGGACAACATGTTGAAAAACATGAACAAGTTCCGCGGTCTGATCCATTCGCAGCGCGTGCTGCTTGCCTTGACTCAGGCTGGCGTTTCCCGCGAGGATTCCTACCGGCTCGTGCAGCGCAACGCCATGAAGGTCTGGGAACAGGGCAAGGATTTTCTCGAGGAACTTCTCGCCGACGCCGATGTCCGGGCCGCACTGCCAGAAGCAACGATCCGCGAGAAGTTCGACCTCGGCTATCACACCAAACATGTCGACACGATTTTCAAACGCGTTTTTGGCTCAACTGGCCTCAACTGAATTGAAACTTACGATTGAGGTGATCGGGCTATTTTGGCGATTTTCTGGGCAGGAGTCACCCGCTTTTGAGTGAATTGGGGCGTGATCGTTCGTATTTCGCACGCAATTGTACCCGATCCATCTCATTTCTGATTGACGTCGGGCGAGCAACCGTGACGATGGCTCAATCAATCTAATGCGTGGTTCGACAGGCTCACCATGAGGGTGGGCCTGGGTTTGATTTACGCGGCCACGACGCCCACAGGTCTCGCTTGCGAGGATCGAAAACTCACCTCATTTTGAGCTTTTCGAACCACGCAAAACTCGGCCTCACAGAAGCCCGCTAACCTTTTGCGGGCACGATCCGGATCACATTGCCCCAGGGATCGACGATCTCGCGTTCATCCTTTGCGCCCACCGAACTGAACTCCGCCCAGGCGAGACCGGAACGGTCATTGTCGCGGCGTCCTGCGCCACGGCTTTGCCAGGAATTGGCGGCGACATGATGATGGTACCCGCCCGTCGACATGAACACGGCACTACCCCCATAGCCCGCAACGGTCTCGAGCCCGAGTTCGTTCTGCCACCAGGTCTCTGCCTCCTTGGCATTGCCGACGCGCAAATGAAGATGGCCGACCATCGTGCCGTCTGGAGCAGCAGTCCACGGCAACTCGGCCCCCGGTTCGGCGATGAGACTGCCGACATTGAGCGGGTCCGTGGCCATCGCCACGGCCGAGCCATTCCATTTCCAGCTTTCGTGCGGACGGTCGGCATAAATCTCGATGCCGTTGCCTTCCGGATCGGTGAGGTAGATCGCCTCGCTGACCAGATGGTCGGAGGCGCCGACGATTGGCGTGCGCCGGTCGATGGCGCGCTTCGCCCAGCGCGCGAGATCGGCACGGGCCGGCAGCAGGAAAGCAGTATGGTAGAGACCGGCGCTGTGCGGATCATCGGCGCGGATAGCAGCCGCCTGCTCGATCTCGAGCAAGGGCGTTTCACCAGCGCCGAGGATAACCGACTGGCCCTTGCGCGAAATCTCACGCAGCCCAACCACATCCTCGTAATATTTTGCCAGTGCATCCGCATCCCTGGCCTTGATGCCAACCTTCGACACATGGGTCGGTGCCGTCGCTGCAAAGGGTATCTTTTCCATTTCTGTCTCCGCGCGGGCGCTTCCCGCTGTTGCGACAACGGCCACGGCCCCACCAACCACGTCCCGGCGTGCGCTTTTCATGCCGCAACAAACCTGTTTCGTCGTGTGTAAGGTCGGCTTTATCCGGGCCGGAAACAAGCCGTAGGTGAGCGAACAGCTTGTTCACAAAATGCGATCCATCCGTGTTGGATTGTTTACTGCACCTTGGTCTTACCACTTTGGACTGTAGCGACTAGCCTACCAACAACTACATCGCCTCGATCTTATCCCGGGCCGCGCTTGCTATAAAGGCGGAACGCGTCACTCCGCGAAGCGCTGCAGCCTCGTCGATCGCGTCGAGCAATCCCGCATCCATTGTGAGGTTGGCGCGCACTGTTCGCCCGGAGTCGAGAACAAGTGGAATCATAACAGTCGTTTCGCCGGCTTCAATTTCCCCTGACGCGAGAATGGCCGAAACCGAAGTTGGAGCGGGTATCGCAAAGCCCCCGCCACGCTTGTGTGCCATTACATCGCGAAGCGCGATTGTAACGTCGGCAATTGCCAGCTCCGGGCTTGCTCCCGCACCGACGCAGCCCGGAACATCCGGGATACGCACACCCCAAACATCCTCCGCCCCATCGAGCACACCGACGTAATATGTCATCCTAAGTTCCTTTCGGTCGTCGCCTACAGCCAACCCGCTGCCTTAGCTATGGAACTCGCCGTTCCGGGCGACAATTCGCGGTGGCGTGGTACCGGAATCATAAGTTCCGGCCTATCCTTATGAACGAAGCGATCGTGATTGCTTCCACCGATATTGGTCCATCCCTCAGCCTCAAGCCGCGCAACGATCTTACGAGTATTGACCTCTGGCTTGGGCATTGTGATCCATCATTTGGTGCATCATAGTGCACCTGAATTGCCTCAACGTCAACTTGTTCTGTGCATATAAATGCACGAACAATGGGCTCGTTACCCTACTCCACCGGATATGGTCCTTCCTTGAAAACGCCCGGGTGATAGCCCTTTGATCCAATGAGCTGGGCCAGCGGGCTGCGCATATCTTCACCCCGGGCCAATCGGCCGACAAGCATCCGAAAATCATGGCGCGGCTGCCACCCGAGCTCACGCCGCGCGCGCTCATTGACGTAGACGCGATCGATGCCGGACGGCAACGTCCAGCCGCGCCGTGCAAATTCGGCCTCGTATTCGGGAATATGACGCCGCACCACGCGCGGCAGGTCGGTGCGCAAATCCGCAAGATCGTCCGGCGTGAACGGTGTCGTCGCACTGATGATATAGCACCGGAAACCCAGCGCCGGCGCCTGCTCGGCAGCCAGCAGATGCGCGCTGACAATATCTTCGATGTCCACCCGTCGATAAAGAAATTCGTTGAGCTTGATATTCGCATCGGCAAATCCATCACGAACCGCCTTGTCGTCATCTTCCTCGGGGAAGAAGCGCGATGTCCGCAGCACCATCGTCGCCAATTCATGGTTGCGCTGAAACAGCTGGCAAAGGTCCTCGGCAGCGGCCTTGGTAACACCGTAAATATTCTTTGGGATTGGCCTGATATCCTCGGTAATCCAAACAGCGGGAGCACCGCGCGGCGGCACCAGCGCATCGCCGAAAACGCTGGTCGTGCTCGTATAGATGAAAGAGCTTACGCCCGCCGACGCCGCTTCTTCGAGGAGATTGAGCGTTCCGGTGATGTTGGTGTCAACGAAATCCTGCCGCGTATGCGTGGTGACATGCGGCTTGTGCAGAGTGGCGGCGTGGAAAACCGTCCGTACCCCGGCCATGGATCGTCTGACACAGACACGGTCAGCAACCGAACCGGTATGCGTGGTGAACGGTCCCTCGTTGATGTCGAGACCTCGCACGGCCTGTCCGCTACCCTGCAGCGTGCGGACCAGCGCTTCACCCAGATGGCCGGAACTGCCTGTGACCAATATTGCCATGCTTGCCTCCACCCGTGGAATCGCCGGGATGCTAACATCGGACGTGTTCACGCGCGAACCCACTTCCAACGTTCATGCCGATTGCGAAGTCTTGGCCCTGTTGAGCGAACGACACCGGGTTTACATACCCATATTGCGAAGACCGGCCAATTTTTCTAAATACGGGCCATGAAAGTCAAAGACGTCGATATTCTCATTGTTCCCGGTTACACCAATTCCGGCCCAGACCATTGGCAGACGCGCTGGGAGGCAAAGCTTTCCACGGCGCGCCGTGTCGAGCAGGCAGAATGGACCAAGCCAGTGCGTGAAGACTGGGTGGCGGCGGTCGTCAAGGCAGTCAATGCGGCGACCAAACCGGTAGTTATCGTCGCGCACTCGCTCGGCGTTCCGACATTCATCCACGCCATTCCGGAAATCGGCGACAAGGTGAAGGGCGCCTTTCTGGTGACGCCCCCCGATGTGTCCAACCCGAAGATTCGCCCGAAACACCTGATGACGTTCGGCCCCTACCCGCGTGAGCCGTTCAGTTTTCCGTCGGTGGTCGTCGCCAGCCGTAATGATCATTACTGCAGCTACGACGTTGCCGAAGACCTTGCCGCAGCTTGGGGCTCGCTGTTCATCGATGCCGGTGATTCCGGCCACCTCAACGCGGAATCCGGCCATGGCCCCTGGCCGGAAGGCTCGATGGTGTTTGCACAGTTCCTGTCGAAACTGTGAGCGGCGAACTCCATAGCGCATCGCCAGTTCCGGCTCGAGCCAACCGCGATAGCGCTTGGCTCGACGTCAGGCTTTCAACCCGTCGAGCAGGCTCTGGACGCCGAGGGTAAGGTAAGCGGTGTCGGCGGCCAGAGGAATGTAGGTGTAGCCGAGAGCGCCAAAACGCCTTGCCAAAAGCGGGCCAGCGGCATAGATCGCGGCGAGCTTGCCTGCTGCCTTTGCCTTGGCCGCAATGTGGGTCAGCGGCTCGATGATGGCTTCGGAACCCGCGTCCACCTCTGCGCCATTGCTCCAGGCGATGGAAAAGTCTGATGGGCCGACGAAAACACCGTCAATGCCATCCACGGCGAGGATATCGTCGAGCGCTTCATAGGCGGCCCTCGTCTCGATCATGGCAAAGGCCAGGGTCGACTCGTTGAGTTCACGCAGATAGGCTCCGGAACCGCCGGCACCATAGCTTGCCGGACGCCCGCGCAACTGGCCCCAGGAACGCTCGCCAAGCGGCGGATATTTCATCGCAGCAGCAAAAAGCCTTGCGTCGCCCGCGCTATTGATCATCGGAGCAACGACTGCTTCGACACCGATGTCCAAGGCGCGGCTTGCCATGTCGAAACGACCGACAGGGATACGTACAAGCGCGTGTTTTTCAGTGCTGCGCAAGATCCCGGTGAGTGCGACGACACTCGCCGTGTCGTGCGCACCGTGCTGCATATCCAGAAGCACGGCATCGAGCGGAGTGCGGCAGAGTG
This sequence comes from Hyphomicrobiales bacterium, assembly GCA_900473175.1. Lineage (GTDB taxonomy): Bacteria > Pseudomonadota > Alphaproteobacteria > Rhizobiales > Rhizobiaceae > Phyllobacterium. Next base: position 375,506 of record UCKM01000005.1, read on the forward strand.
CTTCCATGACCAGCGGGTCGGTTACGCTCGACCAGCCCGAATAGATTGTTTCGCCGGCCTTCAGACGCGATGCAAGTGACATGATTCTCTTTCCTGCGTGATCTTTGCGCCGAGTATGGGAAACGGCGACAGGGCGGGTCAAGGCGTATACAACAAAAAGCCCGGCGCGAGGCCGGGCTTTTTCGCATGAATATGCGCCCAGTCGTTAACCTTCGATCTGACGGAACGCCTCGACCATCAGTTCTTCCATCGTACGGCGGATGCGATGGTCGGACATTTCGATGCCAGCTGCGTCGAAATCGGCGCGAAGCTTGCGAAATACGTCATCGTCGCCCGCTTCCTGGAAATCCGACTTGATCACTTCCTTGACGTAGGCATCAGCTTCTTCGCCGGTCTTGCCGAACTTTTCGGCCGCCCACTGGCCCAACAGCTTGTTGCGGCGGGCCTCCGCCCTGAAACGTACTTCTGCGTCATGCGCATACTTGTTTTCAAAGGCGTTTTTGCGATCTTCCATTGTCATACTCGATTGCTCCCGCAAAGTGATCGGTTGGTTCGGTGCTTATTTACATCCGGGCCTTGGGCGTTTTTCAGGCAAATCCCTAATGTTTTTCGCTTCTTGGGTTTTCATATAGTCGTTCTGCGCAAAATCGAAAGGCTGAAATTCAGGGCCGGGATCACATTGTCGTAGAACATACATAGCATACCTATATTTCATAAATCCGCGCAGCTCCACAAAGGATCATTGTAGAATGCTTGCTTTTACGATAGTTAGCGCGCCAACATGACGGCACGCTTAAGAACCGGGGCCGACCGATAACTCCAATACCGAGATTTGCAATGAACCGTCGCCGCCGTGTCTACGAAGGCAAAGCCAAGATCCTTTATGAAGGACCAGAACCAGGCACACTCGTCCAGCACTTCAAAGACGATACGACCGTGCTGCACCCCAAGAAAACGGAAGTGATCGACGGCAAGGGCGTCCTCAACAACCGCATTTCCGAATATATCTTCAGCCAGCTGAACCGCATGGGCATTCCGACGCACTTCATCCGGCGTCTCAACATGCGCGAGCAGCTGATCAAGGAAGTCGAGATCATCCCGCTTCAGGTGGTGGTGCGCAATATCGCCGCCGGCTCGCTGGCAAAGCGGCTCGGCATCGAGGAAGGTACCGTGCTGCCGCGCTCGATCATCGAGTTCTATTACAAGAACGACGAGCTCGACGATCCAATGGTATCGGAAGAGCACATTACCGCCTTCGGCTGGGCAGCCCCGCAGGAAATCGACGACATCATGGCGCTCGCTATCCGCGTCAATGATTTCCTGAGCGGCCTGTTTCTCGGCGTCGGCATCCAGCTCGTCGATTTCAAGATTGAATGCGGCCGTCTCTATGAGGGCGACCTCATGCGGATCGTCCTTGCCGATGAGTTTTCGCCCGATTCCGCCCGGCTCTGGGACAGCCAGACGGCCGAAAAGCTCGACAAGGACCGTTTCCGACGCGACATGGGCGGCCTGATCGAAGCCTATCAGGAAGTCGCGCGCCGCCTCGGCATCATGAACGAAAACGAACCGAACCGCCCCGCGGGACCGGTTCTGGTCAAATAACAGCAGTCAAATCAGCTCGGAGAAGACAACTCGATGAAGGCACGTGTCACTGTAACCTTGAAAAATGGCGTCCTTGATCCGCAGGGCAAGGCAATTGTCGGCGCGCTCGGCAGTCTTGGTTTCGATGGCGTTGGCTCCGTGCGCCAGGGCAAGGTCTTTGATGTCGAACTCGATACGACGGATCGCACCAAGGCCGAGGCGAACCTCAAGGCGATGTGCGAGAAGCTCCTCGCCAACACTGTGATCGAAGATTACAGTGTTGCGATTGATTGATACGTTTTTTAGGGATTTGCGATGGCCGATTTGTCACCCGATCTGATTTTCGAGATACTTAGAAAAATACAGGGCGAATTAACATCGCTCAAAGACGGTGTGCGTGAACTACGCCAAGACAACATCAGCATCCGCGGTCACCTGCACCTCCTGCAAGGCGAAATGAACAATCTTCACAGTTCCACTTCATCCATCCATGATCGCCTCGAGCGAATTGAAAACCGCCTCGAACTGCGCGAACTCGCGGAAGCCCACGCTAAATACGAGTTACACCCATGAAATCAGCAGTCGTCCTTCTTCCCGGCCTTAATCGCGACCGCGACACGATCGCGGCGCTGACGAAGATTTCCGGTGTCGCTCCGCAAACAGTATGGCAGACGGATACGGAAATTCCCGATGTCGACCTGATCGTCATACCGGGCGGTTTCTCCTATGGCGATTATCTGCGTTGCGGGGCGATTGCCGCGCGCATGCCGGTCATGCAGGCTATCCGCGAGAAGGCCGACAAGGGCGTCATGGTGATGGGCGTTTGCAATGGCTTCCAGATCCTGGTCGAGGCCGGACTGCTGCCGGGCGCGCTGATGCGCAACGCCTCGCTGAAGTTCGTATGCCGTCAGGTGAAGCTCGAAGTGACCAACGCCAACACGGCCTTTACGCGCGGCTATTCCCACGGGCAGATCATTCGGACCCCGGTTGCCCATCATGACGGCAATTATTTTGCCGATGAAGCAACGTTGGCCCGCCTCGAAGGCAACGGCCAGGTGGTGTTCCGCTATGCTGAAGGCACCAACCCAAACGGTTCGATCAACGATATCGCCGGCATCATCAATGAGAATGGCAATATTCTCGGGCTGATGCCGCACCCGGAAAACCTGATCGAGGCCGCCCATGGTGGAACCGATGGGCGCGCATTGTTCGCCGGCATTCTCGGGGTTGCCGCCTAGCCGATTCGTTGACCATGGATCGGATTGGATATACATTGGAGATGTATATCCAACGGAGTTCATCATGCGTGTCGCCAAGTGGGGCAACAGTCTGGCAGTCCGCCTGCCCGCCAATGTCGTGGATGCCTTGGGGCTCACCGAAGGCACCGAGATTGAGATCCGTATCGCAGACGATCGCACATTCGACGTAGCGCGTGATGGCGGTCGTGAGCGGGCCATCGAGCGGGTTCGCGCCTTCAAGAAAAAGCTTCCCCCTGATTGGAAGTTTGATCGCGATGATGCAAATGCCCGCTGAATTTTTGGACACCAACGTCCTCATTTATGCCTTCACCGACGACCCGCGCAGCAACAGGGCGCAAGCGTTGCTCGAAAAAGGCTGCACGATCAGTGTGCAGGTATTGAACGAATTTACGAACGTCGCCTTGCGCAAATTGCGCATGAGTTGGGCGGAAATCCATGATGCCCTTTCACTGATACGCTATTTGTGTCCAACAATTGCCGGTATCGATATTGAGACTCATGATGCGGCTACCGCAATTGCCGAGCGATCTCGCCTTCAGATATTCGATTCACTCATCATCGCTTCTGCCATACGCAGCGGTAGTACGGTGCTCTGGTCCGAAGACATGCAGGATGGCATGACAATTGAAGGCCTCAGCATCAGCAATCCGTTTCGACTTCCTTGATCTCGGCGGGTAATTCGCTACGTTCGTTCAAGGCGCTGGCATTCTCAAATCATAAGCCTGGGCCAAAAAATGGAGGAACGCTCAATGAAACTCTACTCGCGGCCGCTATCCCCCTATTCCTCCATCATCCGCTGCATCGCCTATTACAAGCAGGCGCCAATCAAGATCGTCGCCCCGCCGCCGGGTTTTCCGATCCCCGAAGAGTTCCGCGCCATCTCGCCCTTCAATCGCATTCCGGTGCTGATCACGGGGTCGGGCCTCACCATCGTCGAAGCTTCGGTCATCGCCGAATATCTGGAAGAACATTTCCCCGAGCGTCCGTTGCTGCCTGTGGATTCGCGAGATCGCGCCATCGTGCGCATGATGGCACGCGCGACTGAACTCGAGGTGCTGGCGCCGGTCATGGAATTGTTCGAGCTCTTCCACCTCAAGTCGAAGGACGACGCGCGAATCAACAAACTGTTCAAGCAGATGGAAGTGGGTTTGACCGAGGTGGAAAAGCGCCTCGGGCAAGGTCCCTATGCTCTCGGCGAAGAAATGACGCTGGCGGACGCGTGGCTGACGCCAACGCGCTTCGTCTTCAACAATTTCCGCGACATGGTGGGACGGCCTGATTTGCTCGACCCCTATCCCCAGTTCGACGCTCTACAGCAACGTATTGTTCAGGATCCGGTGCTATCGCTGGTCTGGTACGAGATGGCGGACGGCCTCAAAATATTCCTCGGGGAGCTCGAGTCCGCCTGAATCCCCTTCCTCGCGCATCACGCCAGCAGCGCAACCGCTGCCGGTGTTGTGCATATAACGGTCCTCTGCGTCACCTCGCGACGCAGTCGTGGAGAAAGACGCATGAAAACGCCGACGATCGGTATTGCCCTGATGATTTCGCTTGCAGCGCTCGCCGCATGCCAATCGAAAAACACGCCGGGGCCCGGCAGCCTTGCTTTCAATTCGGAAAAGGCTGCCCTGCCGACCATGGAACGCGTAGCGCTCGCCGCCAATACGTGCTGGTTCAAATCCGGCGATTCGAGTTTCAAGCCCTACCGTCTGGCGCCGGAACTTGATTCCTATTCGGGGCGGCCGCGCATTCTGGTCGTGCCTGCAAATAATCCGGGCGGGCGGCCGCTTCTCGTCGTTCATGCTGAGGGCAATCCAGCAAAGGTCGAGGCGTTTGGCCCGCTCATGATGCATTCGGGCGGCAATCGCATCGCCGCCGACGTGCGCCGCTGGGCGGGCGGACAGTCGTCCTGCTCCGCCAGCGGCTAGTAAGAACCGGAATCCGGCCGATAGTAATCGCCGAGATCAGCTTCGACGTGGTCACGCGTCAGGCCGAGGTCTTTCAGACCGTCCTCGCCGAGGCAGCCGAGTTCAAGCCGTGTGCGGCGCTTGTTCACCGCATTCCCGAACCAACCGACAATGCGGCCAAATGTTTCGTATTGTAAACCATGTGCCAGGCCTGGATGAGCGGGCCTGCCAGGATCGATGTAAATCGGACCCATATTCGCCTCCATGTGACAATTTCCAATTCCATATTGGTATCGCTGTTGGCTTTCGCAAGACGACGCGCAAGCAGGCGCGACTTCCAGCGATCAATCCCAGAAGAAACGCTTGATTTCGCGCCGGGCTTCGGCGGGAGCGATACCAATATCCTCCAGCAGTTCATTGCTGAGCTCGCTGAGATGAATGCGCGTCCGGCGCTTCATCATTGCCCTGCCAAACCACTTCAGAAACACACCCGCAGTCGACGCAGACAATCCACGTGTTGATCTGATCTCAGTCGCGCCAGTCGTATCGATTGTGTCTATTGTACTCATTGCTTTATCCTCTCAAGCCCATATTGACTCGAATATTCTAGGATTGTCTCTATGTATTGACTCAATTAGAATCGCAATATAATAATTGTCACCATGACAAATTGGCTTCCCGATCTCGAACACGGCAAGGGCCCGCTTTACCTGCGGCTTGCGGAACGCATTGAAACCGATATTGCCGAGGGCATCCTTGCCCCCGGCACCAAGCTGCCGCCACAGCGCAATCTCGCCTTCGATATCGGCGTGACGATCGGCACTGTCGGCCGGGCATACAATCTCATTCGCGAACGTGGACTGGTCAGCGGCGAAGTGGGCCGGGGCACCTATGTGACGGATCGCAAGGAGCCTGTCCTCGACCAGCCGGTGCCGCGTACCGAAGCATTTGGCGGCACGCGCGGCCCGACCGCGGAGCCCGGGAAGATCCGCCTTGACAGCACCGCGGCCATCGAGGTCGGCCAGTCGGAGGCGATGGCGAGGTTGCTTGCCGGCATCGCCAGACAGTTCCCCACCGAGATTTCGAGCTACTCGCGTACCCTTCCGGCCGCTTGGCAGGAGGCCGGGAGCAGATGGCTATCGGCAGCGGGCTGGGTGCCGGAGCCATCCTCCATCGTGCCGACGCTCGGTGCGCATTCGGCCATTCTCGCGGTGATTGCGGCAGTTACCGTGCCGGGCGACAGGATCGCATTCGAGGAACTGACCTATTGTTCGGCAGCGCGCAGCGTCAACCTCATGGGCCGCCGCAGCATCATCATGCAGACGCAGGAAGGCAGCCTGACGCCCGACGATTTCGAGCGCCATTGCGCCCAGCAGCATCCGAAGCTCGTATTCCTGATGCCCTCACTGCACAATCCGACCGCAGCGACGATGCCGGAGGACCACCGCCGCGCGATTGTCGAGATTGCCCGGCGCTACAATGTCTGGATCATCGAGGACGAGATCTATGGTTCCTTGACCCGGCACGAACATGTCAAGCTGGCGGAACTCGCGCCGGAGCGGACATTTCATATTGGCGGGCTGTCAAAATCGGTTGCCGCAGGCGTGCGTGGCGGGTGGGTCGCCTGCCCGCCTCATCTTTCGGCGCGTGTTTTGACAGCCCACAAGATGGTCACCGGCGGCCTGCCGTTCCTCATGACGGAACTCGGGGCACAGCTGGTCAATACCGGCGAAGCGGATGCGGTCAGCGCCAAGGTGCGCGCCGAAGTGACAGCGCGCGAGGCGATCGCCCGGTCGATGTTCACGGGAATGGATTTCGCCTCGCAGCCATGTTCACCCTTCCTGTGGATGAAGCTGCCCGACCCCTGGCTTTCGGGCACGTTCAAGAGTGCCGCACGGAATGAAGGTGTCCTCATCGACGATGAAGACGAATTCAAGCCGGGCCGCAGTGAGAAGGTGTTCCATCGCGTGCGCCTCGGCATCACTGTGCCGGCGACACGTGAGGAACTCAGTCAGGGGCTGTCGGTCCTGCGCCGCCTGATGGAAACCGACAATGCGAGCTATGACAGTTACTCGTGAGAGCCGGATGCTACTTCCGGCCCTTTGACTTATTCAGTGCCGCGGCGGCGCGTATCAGCGATTTGAAGGCGTCGTCGTCGACCTTATCATCCTCATGGAAGTCGATCGCCCGCCTGACATTGCCCTCCAGGCTCGAATTGAACAGTCCCGACGGGTCTTCCAGCGCTGCGCCTTTGGCGAACGTCACCTTGACCGCGGCTTTGTAGGTCTCGCCGGTGCAGATCATCCCATCCAGATACCAGGTTGGCACGCCGCGCCATTTCCACTCTTCGACGACATCGGGCAACGCCTGTTTTATGAGCGCGCGAATATGGGCAAGGGTTTTGCCTCTCCAGTCGCCCAGTTCTTTGATCCTCGCGTCGATCAAGCTGGACGGGGATTCGCCGTTTGTTGTCTCGCTATTCTTCATTTGTTTGCACCTCCTGGATTGCCTTTGGGGCCCATAAAACCGGGCAATGCCGCGGCTTGCCTGATCCACTCGGCCATCTGCGCCTCGTTAAGTTCGTCGCCTTCGTGGATATCGATATAGCGCGTGCCCTTGTCCTTGCTGGGTCCGGGCGGGAGCGGCTTGAGCGATGCGCCCTCGAAAAAGGCGACCTTGACATAGCGGGTGAACACATGAAGCCCAAGGAACCAGCCCTGGCCTTCGATGCCGTATAAGGGCGAGTTCCACTTCACCGCCTTGCGCACATCCGGCAAGGTGCGCACGATCAGTGCGTCGAGGCGCTCGCCGAGTTCCCGCTTCCACCCCGGCATTGCCGCGATGTAGGCTTGCACAGGGGCATCGCCTTCGCCTTTCACGATTTGCGGATTTCCACCCGAGAGGAGCACGACATCCGCGCCAGTTTTCTTCGGACCCGCTTTCTTCGTGGTTGGCTTTCGTTCTGACATGTCCGACCGCCTCAATCCCCACGCGCCAAGACCTGCTCAAGCTTGCCAAAGAATGCCTGCCAGCCATATTTGGCACCCTGGTAGGCCTGCTCCTGGTCCGGCCGGAAGCCCAGCTGTTCCATCCGCAGGTGCGTTCCATTCGGGGTTGGGGTAAGCGTCCATGTGACGATGCTCTCCAGCCCGAGAGCCGCCCAGGTGTAGGCTAACGTCCTGTTTGGCTCTACCGTCGTCACTTCACAGTCGACTGAACCCCAGTCCCCGCTGAACTTGAAGCGATGATCAACAACGGGCTTGAAGTCGCTCCGCATTAGCCACTCCTCGATCAAATGCGGCTGCGTGAGCGCGCGCCAGATTTTTTCCGGCGGATGAGGCATTTCACGTTCGACAATGACGGAACGCGTTTGCGTCGCAGTGTTATTCATTGGTCCATCCTTTTCAGCAAATCTTCGAGATGGTCGAACCGGTTCTCCCAAAACCCGGCCATCTGGTTTGTCCAGTCAACCAACGGTGCAAGCGCCTTAAGCTGCGCGCTATAGTGCGTTTGGCGACCTTCGTGGCGGTCGCGCACCAGTCCGGCCTGTTTCAAGACCCCGAGATGCTTTGACACGGCCGGTTGCGAGACCCCCGCTTTGGCCGTGATTGCCCCGACCGTCAGCTCGCCGTCGCGGCACAAACGCTCGAAGATGGCTCGCCGCGTGGGGTCGGCCAACGATCTGAATAGAGTGTCATGGGTGTCAGGCATCGAAATCAATAACCCGTTGGCTATTGATTGCATTAATAACCGTTCGGCTATGGATGTAAAGCGGAAAATTCGTGCGCCACGATTCTGACCCTTGTGCACGACAGTTAGCGAGCCGTCGACGACCATTGATTCGAGATTAATCTTCAGTCAGATTGAACCCGATTTTCCAATCGTCCCATATTGCTTTATGCTTTTTTTGATATTAGGACCGATCTGGCCGACGAACGAGCGAAGGATGTGATTTGATGACCATTCCGTTCAAAGCGCTTCGAGATAAGTGGAATGTCGATCCGGCGTTTCGCGAAGCCTATGATAAAATCAGCCCAGAGATGGAAATTGCTTTCGCAATTGCCGAAGCCCGCCATCGTGCCGAACTTACACAGGCGCAATTGGCGGCAAAAATCGGTTCGTCCCAGGCGATGGTGGCCAGATGGGAACGTGGCACGGCCATGCCATCGACCAAATCATTGACGAAAGTAGCGCAGGCGACTGGTTCGCGCCTGCGCGTCCAGCTTGAGGCTGGACCGAAGAAGTCAGGGGTGAAATAAGCCAGTTCTACCCCTTTTTTAAGTAAGGGATGCTGCCGGCTACATCGGTATCGTCAATGAGCTGGAAGCGGCTGTCGCTGCCGGCCTGCCGCGCCGAGGCATAGGGCGAATATTCAGGATCGGATGCGAACGCCTCGGCCGCTTCGGTCGAAGGAAACTCTATAATCGCGATCAGAGTGGTTTCCAGAGGCTTGCCCTCCAATACCTTTACGTTGCCGCTGCGTGCGAGATATTTGCCGCCGTGCTTGTGCGCGATATCGTGCACAGCGGCGGCATATTTGGGTATCCACTTGTCGTCGGTCACCTTGACGTCAGCAATCAAATAAGCGGTCATCGTCTTACCTCCCTAAGGTCGGCCGTTGGAGTGCCCTACCAACACTAGCACAATCTCGCATGGGAGGACCGCAATCATCCAGTTCAGGAACTGTACCTGCGTGGCTAAGCTTCAAATCGCCGTAAATCCATTATCCACGAAGAGATGCGTGCCGGTGATGAAGCCTGCCTCGTCGCTTGCGAGGAAAAGCGCGGCGCGGGCCACCTCCTCCGGCTCGCCGATCCGCCCTTGCGCGGCCTGCATTGCCGCTTCCGAAACATCGACACCGCGCTTTTGCAATTCATCCACCTCGTGCAGGCCGTGGGGCGTGCGGATGAAGCCTGGGCAGACGGCATTGCAGCGGATATTGCGGTCGCGGAACTCGACGGCAATGGCTCGGGCAAACATATGGCAGGCGCCCTTGGTCGTGTCGTAGAGGACTTCCATTGGCGTCGCCGCAACTGCCGAAATGGACGAAGTGCAGACGATCGACCCGCCGCCTGCCCCGAGCATGTGGGGGATGACTGCGCGCGTCATCAGGTACATTGAGCGGACATTGACAGCATGCAGCCAATCCCACTCCTCAAGCGTGGTATCCAGGAACGGTTTGATGACGATCGTGCCGGCATGGTTGAACAGCACGGTGACCGGGCCAAATCTGGCGACTGCGCCGGCGACGGCATTGTTCACTTGAACTTCATCCGAAACATCGGCAACAAAATGCGCCGCAACGCCGCCAGCCGCTGTAATTTCCGCGACGGTCGCCGCGGCCGCCTCTTCGTTGCGATCGACGATTGCGACTTTCGCACCCTCGGCGGCAAACAGCTTTGACGCCGCTCCACCCATTCCGGTCGCTCCGCCGGAAATGATTGCCACTTTGCCCGCCAACCTGCCTGTCATATGATTATCCTCCCTCGCAACCAGATTGTTTGAAGCGAGGGTACCCGCGCTGCCCGGTCCCGACAAGGTATCCGGTCTGCTTGCATCGGCACTTTGTGATGAGAGCCATTTTCCTGTGGAGCCCGGCAATCACATGGGTTAAAGAGTGCCAAAAGCCGCCCTCTCGCACGGATGCTCCAGAACCCATGACCAATTCCGATAACCGCCCGATCACCCCGGAACTCGTTGCTTCGCATGGGCTGAAGCCGGATGAATACCAGCGTATCCTCGATCTGATCGGGCGCGAGCCGAGCTTCACCGAACTTGGCATTTTCTCCGCCATGTGGAACGAGCATTGCTCGTACAAATCGTCGAAAAAGTGGCTGCGCACGCTGCCGACCACGGGCCCGCAGGTCATTCAGGGCCCCGGTGAAAACGCCGGCGTTGTCGATATCGGCGATGGCGACTGCGTCGTCTTCAAGATGGAGAGCCACAACCACCCGTCCTTCATCGAGCCCTATCAGGGCGCGGCAACCGGCGTCGGCGGCATTCTGCGCGATGTGTTCACCATGGGCGCGCGGCCGATTGCGGCCATGAACGCCCTCCGCTTTGGCGAGCCGTCGCATCCGAAGACCCGCCATCTCGTTTCCGGTGTTGTCGAAGGCGTTGGCGGCTACGGCAATTCGTTCGGCGTGCCGACGGTTGGCGGCGAGGTCAATTTCGACGCGCGCTATAACGGCAATATCCTGGTCAACGCCTTTGCGGCCGGTCTTGCCAAGACCAACGCGATCTTTCTCTCCGAGGCAAAGGGCGTCGGCCTGCCGGTCGTCTATCTTGGTGCCAAGACCGGACGCGACGGCGTCGGCGGCGCCACCATGGCATCGGCCGAGTTTGACGAATCGATCGACGAGAAGCGTCCGACCGTCCAGGTCGGAGATCCGTTCACGGAAAAATGCCTGCTCGAAGCCTCGCTGGAATTGATGGCCTCCGGCGCGGTCATCGCCATCCAGGACATGGGCGCTGCCGGCCTTACCTGCTCCGCCGTCGAAATGGGCGCCAAGGGCAATCTCGGTATCGAACTCAACCTCGACAGCGTGCCGGTGCGTGAAGAACGAATGACCGCCTACGAGATGATGCTGTCGGAAAGCCAGGAGCGCATGCTGATGGTGCTGCGTCCGGAAAAGGAAGAAGAGGCCGAAGCGATCTTCCGCAAGTGGGGTCTCGATTTCGCCATTGTCGGCTACACCACCGACGATCTGCGCTTCCGTGTGCTGCATGGCGGCGAGGAGGTCGCCAACCTTCCCATCAAGGATCTCGGCGACCAGGCACCGGAATATGACCGTCCGTGGATGGAACCGGGCAAGCATGCGCCGTTGCCGGCCGCCAATGTGCCGGAGGTCGCAGATTATGGCGCCGCTCTGCTCAAGATGATCGGCTCGCCCGATCTTTCCTCACGCCGCTGGGTCTATGAGCAATATGACACGCTGATCCAGGGCAATTCCCTGCAGGTTCCCGGCGGCGACGCCGGCGTTGTGCGCGTCGAGGGCCATAGAAGCAAGGCGCTCGCCTTCTCGTCGGACGTGACGCCGCGTTATTGCGAAGCCGACCCTTATGAAGGCGGCAAGCAGGCTGTTGCCGAATGCTGGCGCAATCTGACCGCCGTTGGCGCAGAGCCCCTGGCCGCGACTGACAACCTCAACTTCGGTAATCCGGAGCGGCCCGAAATCATGGGGCAGCTGGTGAAGGCTGTTGGCGGCATCGGCGATGCCTGCCGCGCGCTCGCCTTCCCGATCGTTTCCGGCAATGTCTCGCTCTATAACGAAACCAATGGTCAGGCGATCCTGCCGACGCCAACAATTGCCGGCGTCGGGCTCATCCCGGACTGGACAAAGACCGCCAAGGTCGGCGGCATGCGCGATGGCGATACGCTTATTCTGTTTGGCGGCGACGGCACGCATCTCGGCCAGTCGATCTATCTGCGCGATCTGCATGGACGCGCCAATGGGCCCGCCCCCTCGGTCGATCTTGCCGCCGAACGGCGCAACGGCGATTTCGTGCGCTCGGCGATCCGCAATGGTCAGGTCACGGCCTGCCACGATTTGTCCGATGGCGGCCTTGCCATTGCGCTCGCGGAAATGTGCATGTCGTCCGGCAAGGGCGCAACGGTCGAGATCGGCGAGACTGCACCACATGCTTTGCTCTTCGGTGAAGACCAGGCCCGCTACCTCGTCGCGGTGGCTCCCGACATGGCCAATATCATCACCCTGAACGCCGAAGGATGCGGCATTCGCTTCCGCAAGCTGGGCACGGTGGGCGGCAATGCATTGACGATCGGCCGTCTGCTCTCCATATCTGTAGCAGACCTGACAAAAGCCCACGAATCGTGGTTCCCTGACTATATGAGCGGTCGGGCGGACGATAAGAATCAGGCCGCCTGAGGAGAGAACGAGATGGCAATGGACGCGCGCGATATCGAAAAAATGATTCGAGACGCCATTCCGGATGCAAAAGTAACAATCCGCGATCTGGCGGGTGACGGTGACCACTATGCAGCAGAAGTTGTCGCGGAGAGCTTTCGCGGCAAGTCACGGGTGCAGCAGCACCAGATGGTCTATGACGCGCTGAAGGGCAATATGGGTGGCGTGCTGCATGCCCTCGCCCTGCAGACCAGCGCGCCGGAATAATATCGCCACTTCCGCTCAATCCTTTTTGTAGACCGCCAGAATCGGGCCCACGGGATCGGTTCCGCCGATCAGCGTTTTCCGGCCATTCGACAGGGACGAAATCATCCCGTCGAGGAACAATGCGTTTGCACAGCCAAGCTCGTCCTTGAAAAGACGGGCAAAGCGTCCGAGGCTGACCGGCTCGGTAGATATGGCGAGGACAACCGTATGCGCATCGCGGACGCCGACGCCGTTGCGGATGAAACGGGACGTGCCGTCCGGTTCAAAGCGGGGATGCACCTTGCCGTCAATAACCAGCATCGGTCCCGACTGCGTGGCAATGCGCACGTCAGGCGCCGCGCCGGCATAGGCTTCGGCCGAAAGGACGCCGGCCGTGCCGTCATGCCTGACGAAGAACACGCCGTTCGGCTTCATGAAGAAGTTGCCGGCTCCTTCGTCCGTGCGCAGCGGTGAAACCTCGCGACCGCTTTCCACGTGGAGACCCACAGCTGTCATGTCCGGTTCATACATGCCGGCATTCATTGCCAGGATCAGTCCTCCCGCCTCAGGTTCAGCTGCGATGAAATGTGCGAGCGAACCATAGGCATTGCCGTCCGAATCGTTGAGCGCCAAGCTCACTTCATAGGAACCAACATCGATTTCGCAGACGACATGGTCGACGCTTTCGAAATCGACCATCCGGCAGAGCGATGGCAGATCTTCCCTCGCAAAGGGGAGCGGATCCATGAGAACTCCTGACTTTTCTGAAGCGGGCTGCTGTTGCGCCAACGGTATCAACACAGCCGCAACGATCGCGGCAGTAAGCACGCCGGCTGCAACAATGATACGAAATGACACTGTGACCAGCCTTGTTTTGACAAAATTGAAGCGCTATCTGTAAAACACGAAAACAATTGAACCATGACATGACGAGTCGTCACATCCTGGGGTGAAAGGTTGCCGAAATGAGCGGTATCAACGAATTTATCGACAATGAGGTCAAGAGCAACGACGTCGTTCTCTTCATGAAAGGCACCCCCGGGTTCCCGCAGTGTGGATTTTCGGGCCAGGTCGTGCAGATACTCGATTATATCGGTGTCGACTATAAGGGCGTGAATGTGCTTTCCTCCAATGATCTGCGCCAGGGCATCAAGGACTATTCCAACTGGCCGACCATCCCGCAGCTGTATGTGAAGGGTGAATTCGTCGGTGGATGCGATATCATCCGCGAAATGTTCCAGTCGGGGGAGTTGCAGAGCCTCCTCAGCGAAAAGGGCGTCGCCACCAAGGCCGCCTGATTACGCATTACGTTTAATCGGTTCCGGGGCAGTCCGGGATCTCGTTTTATAAAGGCGTCGGCCGCTCCGACGCCTTTGTCTTTGTTTTAGTATTGCAGGCTTGATCATGGATAGTTCGACGACAACATCCGCCTCCCGCCTCAAGGGAATGGGCAAGGCGGAATTCATCGCGATGATGGCGATGCTGATGGCGATCAATGCGCTTGCCATCGACATCATGCTTCCAGGCCTGCAGCAGATCGGCGCCAGCCTCGGCGTCGCCAGCGAAAACCATCGCCAATATGTGATTTCCGCCTATCTGATGGGCTTTGCCGTCTCGCAGCTGTTCTATGGCCCGATCTCTGATCGATTTGGCCGCCGTGTGCCGATGTTCACCGGGCTAATTGTTTATATCGGCTCGGCGCTTGCCTGCGTTTTCGTTCCGAGTTTCACGTCGCTCCTGCTCTTCCGCCTGCTGCAGGGTATCGGTTCCGCTGCGACGCGCGTCATTACGATCTCCATCGTGCGCGACGTTTACGGCGGAAGGCAGATGGCCGAGGTGATGTCGCTGATCATGATGGTGTTCATGATCGTCCCGGTGATTGCGCCGGGTACGGGCCAGACCGTCATGCTTTTCGGCAATTGGCACCTCATCTTCATCTTCATGGCTGCCATCGCCAGCGCGGTATCGTTGTGGGTGTATCTGCGCCTACCCGAGACGCTCGATCCGGCAGACGTCCGCCCATTCACGATCAAGTCGGTATCGCAGGGCTTCAGGATCGTTCTCACCAACCGCGTGGCGCTATGCTACACGCTGGCCAACTCGGTCATCTTCGGCGCACTGTTCGGCTTCATCAATTCCGCCCAACAGATCTATGTCGGAATATATGATCTCGGCGTCTGGTTTCCGGTCGCCTTTTCGGCAGTCGCCATAACCATGTCGCTCTCCTCGTTCCTGAACTCACGCCTCGTCGGCAAGTTCGGCATGCGGCGCATTTCGCACGGTGCGCTGCTTGGGTTCCTCGGCATCAACGGTTTCTGGTTGCTGCTGACGATCCTCGGGCCGAATCCGACACCGTTCCCGCTCTATCTCCTGCTATTTGCGCTCGCCATGTTCCAGTTCGGCTGGATCGGCTCCAATTTCAACTCGCTGGCCATGGAGCCTCTGGGGCATGTGGCGGGCACCGCGTCATCGGTGCTTGGCTTCATGAGCACGGCAGGCGGCGGCGCCATCGGCGCGCTGATCGGTCAGGCTTATGATGGAACGACGCTGCCGCTGACGGCAGGGTTCTTCGTTCTGTCGTTGATTGGATTGGTGTTCGTTCTGATCGCCGAGCGCGGCCGGATGTTCCACCCGCACAACAAGCCGGTTTGAACATCCGCTGTGGTTGAAATGTCAATCGAAGCTGGCGCTGTGCCTGCTTCGACAGGCTCACCATGAGGGAGATGGTAGCTCCCATGGACGTCGGCTAATCCAAGCTTGCTATACTAGCCCCAGCCCCGCAAAATCGAAAATCTTGCGATCGAGCAGATGGCTCGGGCGCGTATTGGCCAGCGCGCGGATCATGGTTTCCTTGCGGCCCGGCATGCGCTTCTCGATGTCGGCCAGCATGGTTTTCATCATGTTGCGCTGGAGGCCTTCCTGGCTGCCGCAAAGGTCACAGGGAATGATCGGAAACTGCATCGCACCGGCGAACTTTTCAAGATCGTCTTCGGCACAATAGCTGAGTGGCCGCAGCACCATCAGATCGCCCTCGTCGTTGAGGAGCTTCGGCGGCATGGCGGCAAGCCTTCCTCCATGAAACAGGTTCATGAAGAAGGTTTCAAGAATATCCTCGCGATGATGGCCAAGCACCAGCGCTGAGCAGCCTTCCTCCCGCGCGACGCGGTAGAGATGGCCGCGGCGCAACCTTGAACACAGCGAGCAATAGGTCTGGTTCTCGGCGATCTTGTCCGTGACGACCGAATAGGTGTCCTGATACTCGATGCGATGTGCAATGCCATTCCTGTTCAGGAAATCCGGCAGAATGTGCTTGGGAAAGTTGGGCTGACCCTGGTCGAGATTGCAGGCGAGTAGTTCAACCGGCAGAAGACCCCGCCACTTCAGGTCAAGCAGCAGCGCCAATAGCCCATAGGAGTCCTTGCCGCCGGAAAGCCCAATGAGCCAGCGTTCCCCGGCCCTGACCATCGCGAAATCTTCGAGCGCCTGGCGCGTGTTGCGCAAGAGTCGCTTGCGCAGCTTGTTGAATTCGACATTCGACGGCACGCCGAGAAACATCGGGTGGCAGCCTGCCGCATCGCTTAAGTCTGGTTCGTGGATGGTCATGGAACACCTCGTTGCGACCTAATTGCATCGTCGCAAGGTTGAACGCAAGAGATCGATTTTCTCCGAACTGCTGATTGTGTCAGGCACCCCCCTCTGTCCTGNNAGGGGGGAGATCGAATTGGCAGTCAGGCCATCACATCTCCCCGGACGTTGAAGATTGGCGACAACGGCCGTGCAAGCTGATCTCCCCCTTGCGGGGGAGATGTCCGGCAGGACAGAGGGGGGTGATTTCTTGATTGCCTTCATTGCCCGAATACGGACCAGCCGGTGCGCTGGGCCAGAAGCTCGAGCGCAGCAGAGCCCAGCTGCGAATTGCCGTTTTCATTCAGCCCCGGCGACCAGACCGCGATCGATGCCTTGCCCGGCGCCACGGCAAGGATCCCGCCGCCGACGCCGCTCTTGCCCGGCAGGCCGACACGGTAGGCAAAATCGCCTGAGCCATCGTAATGGCCGCACATCAGCATCAGCGCATTGATGCGGCGAGCCCGGCCCGGCGAGACCACGCTGCCGCCATTGAGCGGATTGCGCCCGGCGGAGGCCAGATACAGCCCGGCATGGGCAAGTTGGCGGCACGACATGGCGATGGCGCAATGGTGGAAATAGACGCCAAGGACATGTTCGACCGGATGATGGAGATTGCCGAACGCGCGCATGAAATTGGCAAGCGCGACGTTGCGGTAGCCGGTCTGTGTCTCCGAGCGCGCGACGCTCTGATCGATGGCGAGCGTGTCGTCATCGGCGACGTGGCGGATGAACTGCACAATCTCGCCGATCGCCTCCTTCGGCTGGTGTCCGGCAAGCACCACATCGGCGACCGCGATGGCGCCGGCATTGATGAAGGGGTTGCGCGGCTTGCCTCGCTCCTGTTCGAGCTGAACGATGGAATTGAAGGCATTGCCGGAAGGTTCGCGCCCAACGCGCTTCCACAGGCCATCACCGATCTTGCCAAGCGCAAGGGTCAGCGTGAAGACCTTGGAAATGCTCTGTATGGAGAAATTGGTATCTGCGTCGCCTGCCGTGTGCACCTTGCCATCGACCGTCACCAGTGCAATGCCGAATTGCTTCGGGTCGACTGTCGCGAGCTCCGGGATATAGTCTGCAAGCTTGCCCTCGCCGATCCGCCCGGCAAGATCACGATAGACGCTGTCGACAATAGCCTGAAGGTCGGTCATGAGCAGACTCCGGTTGTAAAAAAAGCCGCCAGGATTGCTCCGGGCGGCTTCTTTTAAACGCACAACTGATTAACGCGAATAGAATTCGACAACCAGGTTCGGTTCCATTTGTACGGCGTAGGGCACATCGGAGAAGGCCGGAACGCGGCTGTACTTGGCAACCATCTTGTTGTGATCGACTTCGAGATATTCCGGAACGTCGCGTTCAGCCAGCTGAACCGATTCCAGAACGATCACGAGCTGCTTCGACTTCTCGCGCACTTCGATCACGTCGCCAGCCTTGCAGATGTAGGACTGGATGTTGGTGCGGCGGCCGTTGACGTTGACATGGCCGTGGTTGACGAACTGACGCGCAGCGAAGATCGTCGGAACGAACTTGGCGCGGTACACGATCGCATCGAGGCGCGACTCGAGCAGACCGATCAGCTGTTCACCGGTGTCGCCCTTGCGGCGAGCGGCTTCTTCATAGGTCTTGCGGAACTGCTTTTCCGAAATGTCGCCGTAGAAACCCTTGAGCTTCTGCTTGGCGCGCAACTGCACGCCGAAGTCGGAAAGCTTGCTCTTGCGGCGCTGGCCGTGCTGGCCGGGGCCATATTCACGACGGTTTACCGGGGACTTCGGACGGCCCCAGATGTTTTCGCCAAGACGGCGGTCAATTTTATACTTGGACGATTCGCGCTTGCTCATCGCATTTCCTTTCAAACACATACGAACCGAAGCTCACACTCCGGTTCAAGGAAACGCGCCCTCCTCTGCCTCCTGTTTGTGAAGACTGACAGAATGATCCACGCACGCTTTGCGAAACCACTCACGGGACACGTCAAATGAAACGCAGAGCTGTTAAGCCCTGCGCTGGGGTGGCTTCTAGTGGGAAGGCAACTTGATGTCAAGCGGGAACAGATGTTTCAGCGGATCACATAAATTGAAACCGATGCCGCATTTGAGACGTTAGGCTATACGCTCAACAGGAGTAGAGCCGATAATGACCCTATTCTCGCGGCAATCCCGTCCTTCGACTTTCGTCCTTCTATCCCTCATCGCCCTTGTTGCAACCAGCATGTTTCTTATCGCGGCAGGTGATGCCGATGCACGGCGCCGGCGTCCGCCGCGCACGGTCGCGGTGCAACCACCCCTGACGGCCGTTCCCATACCGGAAACCAATCCGCGGGCAGCCGAGGCCCCTGAAACCCCAAAACCGGAGGAAAAGCCCAAGGAGGAAATCCAGAAGGCTGACCCCGACATGACGCCCGTGCCGTCGCAAAAGCCAGCGGCAGCCGCCGAGAAGCCGGCGGAGAAACCCGCTGAACCGGCCAAACGGGCGCAGCAATTTGGACCAAACCCGGTGTCGAAGACGGATGAAGCAGGCGAAAATGACCATGAAGAGAGGGTCGAGAAGGCCGATCCTGCTATCGCACCCGACCGGGTCTACCAGAGTGCGTGTCCTGCCCTGATGAATGGCGAGGTGGAGGGCGAACTCATTCCCCCCCTGTCGGAAGGCACGTGCGGCGAGCGCTCGCCGCTGAAAATTACAGCTATTGGCAAGGACAGGCCGGTAAAGCTCGCCGCGGCCATAACCACTAACTGCGCAATGGCCGGTTCACTGGCGAACTGGGTAGTGGACGTGCAGCAGGAAGCGCAAAAGGACTTTGGCGCGGAGATCGAGAGCATCACCACGGGTTCCGATTATCAGTGCCGCAAGGTCAATAATGGCCATCAGGGCCGGGTCTCCGAACATGCATTCGCCAATGCAGTGGATATCGTTGCGTTCAAGTTCAAGAACGGCAAGAAAACGGAACTCGGTTCAGGTTGGAATGGCACGGCCGAGGAGCAGACTTTCTGGCGGGCATTGCACAAGGCAAGCTGCGACCGGTTCATGACCGTGATCGGCCCCGACGGCGACGCGGCCCACCAGGGCAACCTGCATCTTGATCTCGGCTGTCATGGGAAAAAATGCGAGGCGCGCATCTGCCAGTAGCAATGCGCGCCAATCCCTGGCAGTGGCCGCGGCTTATTGGCTCGTCTTCTTCTTGGGCAAGTTCTTGCGATCGGTCTCGGCGAATTCCTCCAGCTGCTTCTCGCTCATCGAGTCATACATGCTCTTGGAAGCACCCTTGAGTTCACTCGTCTTGGTCTTGCCGCGCTTGGCGGAAAGCGCTGCGCCGGCTGCCTTTTGCTGGGCTTGGGATTTTGCAGGCATTGTCGTTCTCCCTTGTGACGTTTTGCACAGGTGGAAAAACGCGGCCGCCGGATGCAGGTTCCGGCCCTGTCTGTCATCTTCCGTCCGCGCGTTCTCAGAAGATATGTTCCGACACGATTTCAGCGCTAGACGTCGGCGCGCTCGTCAAACGCCTTGCGGGCGCTGCGGAGATGGTCGCGGTTGTTGATCGCCCATTCGCCCAGCGCCCCGATGGGGACGGCGATCGAATGCCCCATTTCGGTCAGGGCATAGGTGACCTCCGGCGGCGACGTCGGCTTGACCGTCCGTGTGATCAGCCCTTCGCGTTCGAGTGAGCGCAGCGTCACAGTCAGCATGCGCTGCGAGATGCCCTCGATCATCCGCCGCAACACGTTGAAACGGCGCGGGCCGGATTGAAGATTGATGATGGTCAGGAGGCTCCAGGAGTCGCCGATGATGTCGAGCACTTCGCGCATCGGGCAGGAACCGATGCCGTCCCACTCCATGGCCGGCATGGTTGCCAGAAGCGGCGTCTTGCCGTCGGCTTTCGCATGGATACTCATATTGAATCCTCGTTATCCACTTGTCGCACGGTTACCTGCATGTTCCCTGAAACTGAAAAAGTGCGTTCTTCTCAAGGTTCGGCTTCTAGCATAGATAGTTATTATTCGTAACCAGAAAACGATGCGTACCCGCATCAAAGGAGCATCTGATGAAAATCGCATTGATCGGCGCCACCGGTTTCGTGGGCAAGGAAATCCTGAAAGAGGCCGTGTCGCGCGGCGACAGTGTGACGGCACTGGTACGCAGCGTCGACAAGGTGGAGAAGCTGAATGGCGTTAGCGCGGTAAAAGCCGATGCTCTTAACACGGCTGATCTTGCTGCGAAGCTGAAGGGGCATGACATCGTCATCTCTGCCTACAATCCAGGTTGGAGCGAACCGGACATCAAGGCAATCCATATCAAGGCCAGCAAGGTAATTGCCGAAGCCACGAAGCAGGCAGGGATCAAGCGCCTGATCGTCGTCGGCGGCGCCGGCAGCCTTTACGCCGCAGACGGCACTCAATTTGTCGATGGTGACGGTTTCCCGGCCGAATACAAGGAAGGTGCTCTCGGCGCGCGCCAAGCGCTCAACGACCTGCGCAGCGAGACCGCGCTTGACTGGAGTTTTGTTTCTCCGCCTTTCGCCCTCGCTCCCGGCGAACGGACGGGCAAATACCGCCTCGGCAAGGACAATCCGGTATTTGATGCCGATGGCAAGAGCGCGATCAGCGTCGCCGATTTGGCGGTAGCGATACTCGACGAGGCCGAAAAGCCGCAGCACGTCAGAGAGCGCTTTACCGTCGCGTACTGATGCATTGGAGGGCGGGGATGGTGCGTGTTCGACAAGCTCACCATGAGGGAGGCAGGTGGCCTCCATAGAAGTCACCAACCTCTGCGTCCCTGGCTCCCAATAACCAGCCAACCTCCCTCATGGTGAGCTTGTCGAACCACGCACCACGGAATGGATTTCCGCAGAAATCAAATCACCCGGTTTCCTTTTGGTGCCCCGGCAACCGCAAGGTGCGTTCTTCACATCAGGCGCTTATGTGATTACCTCTGCAGCAAGCGTTTCAACGAGGCACGGCAGATGGAACTCGGCATCTATACTTTTGCGGGCATGAGCCCGGATCCCGCAAGCGGCGTCGCCATCAGCGCCCACCAGCGCATGCAAAATCTCATGGAAGAGATGGAACTTGCCGATCAGGTGGGGCTCGACGTGTTTGGCATCGGCGAGCACCACAGGCCGGATTTCGTCATCTCGACGCCGGCGGTCGTATTGGCAGCCGGTGCCGCCCGCACCAGGAATATCCGCCTCACCAGCGCTGTGACCGTCCTTAGCTCCGACGATCCGGTGCGCGTTTTCCAGGAATATGCGACTCTCGATCTGATCTCCTCCGGCCGGGCCGAAATCATGGCCGGACGCGGCTCATTCATTGAGTCCTTTCCGCTGTTCGGCTACGACCTCAACGACTATGACGAGCTCTTCGCCGAGAAGCTCGACCTGCTCTTGGAACTGCGGGCGAGCGAACATGTGACGTGGAGCGGCAAGCTGCGTGCGCCGCTCCACAATCTTGGCGTCTATCCGCGCCCGCTGCAGGAACCCCTGCCCGTCTGGATTGCCGTCGGCGGCACGCCCGCCTCAGTCATACGTGCCGGCACGCTTGGGCTGCCCTTGGCCGTCGCCATTATTGGCGGCGAACCGCATCGATTTGCACCCTTGGTGGAGCTCTACCGCGAGGCGGGCGCCAAGGCCGGCCATGCGCCGGAGAAGCTGAAGGTTGGCATCAACTCGCATGGCTATGTCGCCGAAAACTCGCAAGCGGCTTCCGACGACTATTGGCCATCATACGAAGTGGTGATGAACAAGATCGGCCGCGAACGCGGCTGGCCGCCGAGCAATCGCGCTCAGTTCGAGGCAGGACGGTCAATGCGCGGTGCACTGCTGGTCGGCTCGCCGCAGGAACTCATCGACAAGATCATGCTGCAGCATACCTATTTCCAGCACGACCGGTTTTTGCTGCAGATCGACCTCGGCAGCCTGCCGCACAAGAATACGCTCAAGGCGATCGAGCTTTTTGGCACGAAGGTCGCCCCAGTGATCCGGAAGGAATTGGGTGGCAACGCGCTCCTGCGTTCAGCAAAGGCCTAGCCCTTGGGCTGCCGGGTCTTAACCGAAAGAAAGGCATCAATCACCCATTGCTGCAAGCCAAGGTCGTCAAACATGATCGCAACGATGGCTACTTCATGCTTTGCCACCACGCAGCCATCCAGCCACTTGCCCATCTTGTCGCGGTCATATTCCTTGTCCCGCAATATGCCATAAAAGCTGAGATCATCCTTGACGACGGACACGTCGAGCTTGCCCTCGAATCCCTCGATTGGACTGCGGTCGTTTTTTTCCGTCAGACCAACGCCCGTGAGGATGACGCAACCAAAATTCTTGAAAACATCCTGTTTGAAATGCTCGTCCCAAACCTTGGCAAAATGACCTGGCAACCTGATCCACCAGTTGTCGTTGATATTGACCATGCGCGGATAGCGCAGATAGCCCATGCCCTTGGAATCGGGCCAGCTCATCGATGAACTTGCAGCCTCGAACGCAGCTACGTTCAACCGCGTATCGGCATTCAGACGAGGCTCCTCCCGCGCGATATTTATGAGTTCGGAGATGGTGTGGACAAGAGCTGCCTCGTACCGGTCGATCGGGGCTCGCCAGGGAAAAGCCAGCCACAGCATCGCCTCGGCCAATCCCAGCGCCGCAACGGGCGGCAAAGCAAAGTCCCACCACGGAAAAAACTTGGCTGCTTCGCCGGTAATTCCAAAAAAGTCCGCGTCGCGCGGTCCGCGCACGGTCATGATCCGATCAGGGAAATCATCGGGGATCTCCGAAGGTTGCAGCGAGAGCGAGAGCGGCCCATGGCCGTTTGCCCTGCTTCTTCCGACCACGACCTTTGAGACCATGTTGAAGTAAATACTCATATGGGTTTGGAGGACGGCATAATCGCGATGCGTCCAGTATCCTGTCTCGTCCTTCCATTCTTTTTCTTCGGTTGCGACGAGATTTTCGCCTGCAACGAGTTGGTCAAGAAGCCCGGCGAGATAATCGTGGTATCCCGGCCCAGTTGCGTTCGTCGCGGCAGAAAATCTTACCTGCGCGCCGTGCTGGTAGAAATGGACATTCTCATCGATAGGCAAAATCGAGACTGTGGATTCAGTCTTGCCGCCATCTCCTTCCGCCCCAATCACCGCCAAGGGTCCCAAGATGGGATCCTTGCGCGCGAGCAAGCAGAACTTATGTGCAAGCTCCTTCGCGCTCAGGCTGCGTTTGGACGACTTTTTGTTTGCCTGGCCCGACAGAACCAGCCCGAAGAGAATGGCCACGAAAGTCCTCAAACATAATCTAAATTACCGTATTACATTTGATTTTCGACGTCCGTTCCAGCCCGACCTTGGTAGTATCACCGGCACAAAAATGGACACTATTAAAGGTCACAAACCAATAAAGCGCCCGATCAACGTTCCCGCCTAGCGCCGGAAGCGCAGGTTATGCCGGTTAAACTCCTTTACCGAAGTACAACCCATCAACCGCATGCCACGCTCGATCTCGATACGCATCAAATCAAGGGCCCGCTCGACTCCGGCCTGCCCGGCCGCGGCGAGCGGGAACAGGTAATAGCGGCCAAGCCCGACGGCCTTGGCGCCGAGCGAGAGTGCCTTGAGCACATGGGTGCCACGCTGCACGCCGCCATCCATGATCACGTCGATCTTGTCGCCGACAGCATCAACGATCTCGGCAAGCTGATCGAAGGCGGAACGCGAACCGTCAAGTTGCCGGCCGCCATGGTTGGACAGCACGATCCCCGTGCAACCGATCTCGACCGCACGTTTTGCGTCTTCGACCGACATGATCCCCTTCAGGCAGAATTGCCCGTCCCAGTGCTGTACCATGGCGGCGACATCGTCCCACGACATGGAGGGGTCCAGCATCTCGGTAAAATAGCGGCTGATCGACATCGCGCCGCCCCCCATGTCCACATGACCGTCAAGCTGCGGAAGCTTGAAAGGTTCATGCGTGAAATAATTGATCGCCCATCCGGGCTTGATTACAAACTGGGTAATACCGGCAAGATTAAGCTTGAACGGAATGGCAAAGCCGGTCCGCTTGTCACGCTCGCGGTTGCCACCGGTGATGCTGTCCACTGTCAGCATCATCACTTCAACGCCCGCCTGCCGCGCCCGCCCCATCATGTCGCGGTTCAAACCACGATCCTTGTGGAAATAGAACTGGTAGACTTGCGGCTGCCCGTTGCCGATGCGCCGTGCCTCTTCGAGGCTGACTGTGCCAAGCGAAGAGACCCCGAACATCGTGCCATACTTGGCCGCAGCGGCAGCTACGGCCCGTTCGCCCTGATGGTGGAACAGACGCTGGAGCGCCGTCGGTGAGCAGTAGACCGGCATCGCCAGTTTCTGTCCCATGACGGTCACCGACATATCCACATCGGTGACGCCGCGTAAAACGTTGGGTATCAGATCGCAATCGTCAAACGCAGATGTATTTCGCCGGTAGGTGCCCTCATCGTCGGCCGCGCCATCAATATAGTTGAAGATAGGTCCCGGCAGGCGCTGTTTGGCCATGCGGCGGAAATCATGAAAATTATGGCAGTCTTTAAGGCGCATAATATGACCCTGTGTTTAAATTGTATCGAGCCCGAAGCCCTGCATCAGGCGCCGGGTGGAAAAATCGGGATTTCCCGAGGTGAACATGGCGATGTCGTCGCCATGTTCCGGCAGGGTGCCGGTACCATTGGGCTTGAGCAATGACAGGCCCCGGCGGGCGATCGCCTCGGCGGGATCGAGCCAGTCGACCGGCCACGGCGCGAGACGGCGAAAGACATTGGCAAGGAATGGATAATGGGTGCAGGCAAGCACGACGATGTCGGTGCGCTGGCCGTCTTTTTCGTAGAAGCAGGGAGCGATCTCGTCCCTGATGGCAGCATCGTCAATGTGGTCACCGCGAATATGCGCTTCGGCAAGGCGCGCCAGATTCTGGCTACCGACGAGCCGCACATGGCATTGCGACGCAAAGGATTGGATAAGGTCGCGCGTATAGGCACGCTTGACGGTGCCTGGCGTCGCAAGGACGCTGACAAGGCCGGACGAGGTGCGCTCCGCCGCGGGCTTGATGGCAGGAACCGTGCCGACGAACGGTACACCAGGATAGGCGTTGCGCAGGTCGTCGAGCACCAAAGTCGATGCGGTATTGCAGGCAATGATCGCGATCTCTGGATCGTGCGTCGCAAGAATGCCCTTAAAGAGGCCAACAATGCGCTGGCGCAGCGCGCCTTCTTCCCATTCGCCATAGGGAAAACCGGCGTCGTCGGCGATATAGACAAAGCGACGGTCCGGCATCAGCACCCTCGCCTCGCGCAGCACGGTCAATCCGCCGATACCGCTGTCGAAGACGAGGATCGGCCGGTCCGCGGTAACGTCATTCATCGTTTTGCGTATCCTTTGCCGGCGGAACCATATCGGTCTTTCCGGCCTTGTCGCGCTTGCGCCCTTCTGGCGCACCGGCACCGCGCGGGGTCTTCGGACTGAAATAGTCGAGGGAGACCAGAACGCCGCGCAGGAGCTTCAGCTCGGAATCCGAGAAGCCGGGCCTTGTCAGGACGCCGCGCAGATTGTTGACCATGATTTCCTTGCGTGCCATCGGCCGGAAATAGCCGCGCGCCTGCAAGGCCTCTTCGAGGTGCGTAAAAAAGCCGAGCAAGTGCTCCTTTGGCGCCGGCGCAAGCTCGGGCCCGCGAAAGGCGGTGTCCGTGTGATTTTCCAGACCTGATTTCATCCACTCATAGGACATGAGCAATACCGCCTGCGCAATGTTCAGCGACGAGAATGCCGGATTGACCGGAAAGGTCACCAGCTCATCAGCGAGGCTGACTTCGTCATTATTGAGGCCAATGCGCTCGCGTCCGAAAAGAATGCCGGTCTTCTCGCCGTCATTGAAGCGCTGGCGCAAGACCTGGCCCGCCTCGACGGGACCGCGCACCTGCTTGAAGGCGTCGCGTTCACGCGCAGTGGTCGCATAGACGAAGTGCAGATCCTTTATCGCCGCTGGCAGGTCGTCGAAAACCTGCGCCGCATCGATGATGTGGTCGGCGCGGCTCGCCGCAGAACGCGCCTTCTCGTTGGGAAATTCCTCGCGCGGCTTGACCAGGCGCAATTCCGCCAGGCCGAAATTGGCCATGGCCCGCGCCACCATGCCGATATTCTCCGGCAATTGTGGTTCAACGAGAATGATCGCCGGGCCTTCGGCAATGAGGGTGCGCTGTCTGTCTGTACCGGCCATCGTCAATCCTTGGATATTGAAGTCGCCCTCATAGCTCGCGTTTTTTTTATGAGCAATGCCGAGTGACAGAGAGACGTTCTTTGGCATGCCGGTCGTTCGTGGTTCGACAGGCTCACNNGTGAGCCTGTCGAACCACGCACTGCACCCATGCCCGTCCCTTTAACAACACAACTCCCGCTTCCAATGAAGCAGAGCCTTTGCGTTCGGCAATCACGGTGCTATAGGGGCGCGAACCCTCGTTGAAACCTGCGCAGATATTCCCACATCCAGCAAAATAGAGGCTAAATATTCATGGCAAAGATCAAGGTTGCAAATCCGGTCGTCGAGCTCGACGGCGACGAGATGACCCGCATCATCTGGCAATATATCAAGGAAAAGCTGATCCATCCTTACCTCGATATCGATCTGAAATATTATGACCTCGGGATCGAACATCGCGACGCTACCAACGACCAGGTGACGATCGATGCGGCCAATGCGATCAAGCAATATGGTGTCGGTGTCAAATGCGCCACGATCACGCCGGATGAGCAGCGCGTCGAGGAATTCGGCCTGAAGAAGATGTGGAAGTCGCCCAACGGCACGATCCGCAATATTCTCGGCGGCGTCATCTTCCGCGAGCCGATCATTGCCAAGAATGTTCCGCGCCTCGTCCCCGGCTGGACCCAGCCGATCATCGTTGGCCGTCACGCCTTTGGCGATCAGTACCGCGCCACCGATTTCAGGTTCCCCGGCAAGGGCAAGCTGACGATCAAGTTCGTCGGCGAAGACGGCGCGACCATCGAGCACGATGTCTTCGACGCGCCGAGCGCCGGCGTCGCCATGGCCATGTACAACCTTGACGATTCGATCCGCGACTTCGCCCACGCCTCGTTCAACTATGCCTATAATCGCGGCGTGCCGTGTTATCTGTCGACCAAGAACACCATCCTCAAGGCCTATGACGGCCGCTTCAAGGATATCTTCCAGGAAGTGTTCGATGCCGAGTTCAAAACAAAGTTCGCCGAAAAGAAAATCACCTACGAACATCGCTTGATCGATGACATGGTCGCTTCGGCGCTAAAGTGGTCTGGCGGCTATGTCTGGGCCTGCAAGAACTATGATGGCGACGTGCAGTCCGACATCGTGGCGCAGGGCTTCGGCTCGCTCGGCCTGATGACCTCGGTGCTGATGACGCCGGACGGCCAGACGGTGGAAGCGGAAGCGGCACACGGCACCGTGACGCGCCACTACCGCCAGCACCAGAAGGGCGAGGAAACCTCCACCAACTCGATCGCTTCGATTTTCGCCTGGACGCGCGGCCTCGCGCATCGCGCCAAGCTCGACGGCAATGCCGAACTCGAACGCTTCAGCCATACGCTGGAGAAGGTCTGCGTCGACACGGTGGAAGCCGGCTACATGACCAAGGATCTGGCACTCCTGATCGGCCCGGATCAGCCCTGGCTGTCGACGACGGGTTTCCTCGACAAGATCAACGAGAACCTGTCGAAGGCGATGGCCGCCTGAGCCAACGCACCACACAAACCCAATCTAAGCCCCGGCAGTTCACGGTGCCGGGGCTTTTTTGTCGGCTCCAGCTTTTTTCTCTTTCCGAACCTTCGCCAGGGGCGCCAGAAATTGCCATTTAGGCTATGATGAAGTTCCACCGCGCCAGATAGGGAGACAGAAGTTGAGCAAGCAACAGTTCTTTTTCCGCCTGATCCCGCCTCGTCCGACCTTCGCCGACGATATGGACGATGATGAGCAAGACCTGATGCGCCAGCACGCGAGCTATGTGCAGGAGTACTTCAATGATGGCGTCGTGCTTGCCTATGGGCCGGTGCACGACCCGGACGGAACATTCGGGCTGGCATTGCTGGAAGTGCAGGACCACGCCGAGGCTGTACGGTTCGGCGAAAACGACCCGACGGTATTGGCCGGACTGAACAGTTTTCACATCGCCCCGATGCGGATCGCGGCAGCGCAGGGTTCACGCGAGGGCTAACGCATCCGGCCGCTCATGAGCCATCCTCGGCGGCGTCGGCAACTTCAGCCGTTTTTTGTTGGTTTGGCGCATTCTCGACTGCCGGGACTGGAGCAGTCGATCCAAGCCTGCTTTTGAGATCCAGCACGGCGCGAAACGCCGTTGCCGGGATCTTGCCAGTCACTTTTGTCGCCTTGCCGACAAGTTCGAAATCAAATCCGGTTTTGGCTGCATTGACAAAATCCGCCTCGCCCATCGCAACGAGACCCGTCTCATAGGCCATCGGAACGCACGGTTGGATCAGACAGAGCGTTTTTCCGGTTGTGCCTTTGGTGAATTCAAACTGTTTGCCGTAGCTCCAGGCCTCCAGGATACCCCCCTTGAGAGCCCCTGTATAAGCTGTCTTGAAGCCATATCCGGACTTGGTGGAATAAAAAGGTTGCGCTTTCAAGGAATCGAAAACCTCAAAGGAGGCCATAACTTCCGGTCCGTACGCAATCTCGGCGCCCATATGAACATCCTTGACGACCCCCGAAGACTGACAAGCGCCAAGGGACACGGCGACAAGCGCCAGAAGCAGAGTCTTCCGCATAGCTCCTCCAACGAAGACTACGAACTGATATGAAAGCGTTTAAGAGGACTCGAAGGCTTGAATTCTGAAGTATGGAAACGTCAAAAAAATAGGGAACAGTCCACAGGCACATGGACTTACTCTGAAAAAATCACTGCGCGCGCACACGACTGGAAGTCAATAAGCCAATCAATAAGTTAAAACACGTCGTTAACCGCATTACTATCGCAATAAGCGACCGAGCGCATCTAGGAAATAAGTATAATATCTTTAGAAGATCAACCGCATCCAGCCGTGTGCATACACGGCTGGATTGGTTCATCGCATTTCAGCCGGCCAAAGCCTGGCGCACGGCGGAAACGGCAGCTTCGGCCTTCGAACCATCGGGACCGCCAGCTTGTGCCATGTCGGGACGGCCGCCGCCGCCAGCCCCGCCCAGCGCCGCTGAGGCAACGCGGACGAGATCGACGGCGCTGTATTTGCCAACGAGATCATCTGTCACCCCGACGACAGCACTGGCCTTGCCGTCTTCGGACACGCCGACGAAGGTGACAACGCCCGAGCCGACCGTCTTCTTCGCATCGTCGGCGAGCGGCTTCAGATCGCGCGGATTGACGCCGCTCACCACCTTGCCGATGAAACCAACGCCATTGACCGTTTCCGATTGCGAACCGCCGGCGGAGGCGCCACCGCCGAGAGCAAGCTGCTTGCGCGCCTCGGTCAGTTCGCGTTCGAGCTTGCGGCGTTCGTCGACGAGCGCGGTGACGCGTGAAAGCGCATCGGCCGGCGTCGCTTTCAACACGGCGGCGATCGCCTTGACCCGGTCGTCCTGCTCTTCGAGATAGCGGCGGGCCGCCTCGCCGGTCAGGGCCTCGAGGCGGCGCACGCCCGCGGCAACCGCGCCTTCGGATAGGACCCGGATCAGACCAATATCGCCGGTTGCGCGCACATGCGTGCCGCCGCAAAGCTCGGTCGAATAGCTGTTGCCGGCCTTGTCGCCCTGCAAGGCCTTACCCATGGACACGACCCGCACCTCGTCGCCATATTTTTCGCCGAACAGAGCCATGGCGCCTTCGGCGATGGCATCGTCAACGGCCATAAGACGTGTGGTGACCGGCGCGTTCTGCAACACGATCTCATTGGCGAGGTCCTCGATGACGGCGAGTTCCTTTTCGGAAATCGGCTTCGGATGTGAAAAATCGAAGCGCAGCCGGTCTGGCGCGACGAGCGAACCCTTCTGCGCAACGTGGGTGCCCAGCGTTTCGCGCAGTGCTTCATGCAGCAGGTGCGTCGCCGAATGGTTGGAGCGGATGCGGGTACGGCGCTCACTGTCGACGACGAGTTCGACCGGCGCGTCAACCTTGACGGTCCCCTTGCTCACCTTGCCGACATGGACGAAGACGCCATCGTTTTTCTTCTGCGTATCCGTCACGACTATCGAAAAGCCATCGCCGGAGATGGTGCCGGTATCGCCCTGCTGGCCGCCGGATTCACCATAGAACGGTGTCTGGTTGACGACGACGGAGACAGCCTCGCCTTCTTGGGCGCTTGCAACCGAGGCGCCATTTTGCACCAGCGCAGTGATCACCCCTTCGGCGCGCTCGGTCTCATAGCCGAGGAATTCGGTTGCACCGACCTTGTCGCGCACCGAAAACCAGACCGTTTCCGTCGCGGCATCGCCGGAACCGGCCCAGCTGGCACGGGCTTCGGCCTTCTGCCGCTCCATGGCGGCGGCAAAACCGTCTGTATCCACGCCAATGCCACGCTGGCGCAGCGCATCCTGGGTCAGATCGAGCGGGAAACCATAGGTATCATAAAGCTTGAACGCGGTTTCGCCATCGAGCTTGTCGCCATCGCCGAGTGCTTCGGTGGCTTCGCCGAGGAGGCCAAGGCCGCGCTCAAGGGTCTTGCGAAAGCGGGTTTCTTCAAGCTTGAGCGTTTCCGAGATCAATGCTTCGGCGCGCACCAGTTCCGGATAGGCCTGGCCCATTTCGCGCACCAACGCCGGCAGCAAGCGCCACATCAACGGATCCCTGGCGCCCAGCAACTGGGCGTGGCGCATGGCGCGGCGCATGATGCGGCGCAGAACATAGCCGCGACCTTCATTGGAGGGCAAAACACCATCGGCAATGAGGAAGCTTGACGAACGCAGATGATCGGCGATGACCCGGTGGCTGGCGCGGAACTTGCCCTCGGCCTTGACGCCAGTCGCCTCCTCGGACGCGTGAATCAGCGTCTGGAACAGGTCAATGTCATAGTTGTCGTGCTTGCCCTGCAGCACGGCGGCGAGCCGCTCGAGGCCCATGCCGGTATCGATCGAGGGACGCGGCAGATCGATGCGCTGCTCTTTCGTGACCTGCTCGAACTGCATGAAGACGAGATTCCAGATCTCGATAAAGCGATCGCCATCTTCGTCGGCGCTGCCGGGAGGTCCGCCAAAGATGCCTTCGCCATGGTCGTAGAAGATTTCCGAACACGGACCGCACGGTCCGGTATCGCCCATCGCCCAGAAATTATCGCTGGTTGCAATGCGGATGATCCGCTCTTCCGGCAGCCCCGCGATCTTCTTCCAGAAGCCGGCCGCCGCGTCATCGGTGTGATAGACAGTGACCGTCAGCTTGTCCTTCGGCAGCCCGAACTCCTTGGTGATCAGGTTCCAGGCAAGCGAGATCGCTTCTTCCTTGAAATAATCGCCGAAGGAGAAATTGCCGAGCATCTCGAAAAAGGTGTGATGGCGGGCGGTATAACCGACATTGTCCAGGTCGTTGTGCTTGCCACCGGCGCGAACGCATTTCTGCGACGTCGTGGCCCGGTTATAGGGACGCTGCTCGATACCGGTAAAAACATTCTTGAACTGGACCATGCCGGCATTGGTGAACATCAGCGTCGGGTCATTGCGCGGCACGAGCGGGCTCGACGCCACGATCTCATGGCCGTTCTTCTTGAAATAGTTCAGAAATGTCGACCGGATCTCGTTGACGCCACTCATGCTTCTTGCCTTCTGACTTCTTTTATCCAAACGGAATTGGGCCCCCTAACAGCAAAGGGGTGGAACGAAACGCTTGTAGCGACAGGGCTGCGCGCTGTCCAGAAAATCCCTAGTGCCGCACGCACACCTCCCCATGTTGCACCTATCGAAGCACGCTTAGCAGTTAATGCGAGACCCCGTTCGCTCTTTCCAACTTCGCCATCCAAGAGCACCTCCTTCGACGTAATCCTTGAGCACCTCCTTTTCCGTCATCCTCGGGCTTGACCCGAGG
>UCKM01000005.1:408024-410123 GCA_900473175.1 Hyphomicrobiales bacterium
GGAGAGCTCACGATAACGGGGAGAGGCGCTCATGATGACAGTGAAGGAAGTGCTCGGGGATGACGAGAAGGAAGTGCTCAAAGACAAAACCCGCAAGCCATCTCTGGTTGCGGGTTGAATTTCGAAGCGGAAGCGGTCCGCTTGGGGGGATGAACGGACGAGGTCAGCCTTCGGCGGCATCCATGCCATCATCAGCATCGCCCGGCCCCTTATCCAGCATCTGCTCGGCGATGAGGCCGGCATTCTGGCGCAGGGCGAGCTCGATCTCGTTGGCGATTTCCGGATTCTCCTTGAGGAACAGTTTCGCATTGTCGCGGCCCTGACCGAGGCGCTGCGAATTATAGGAGAACCACGAACCGGATTTCTCGACGATGCCGGCCTTGACGCCAAGATCGACCAGTTCACCCGTCTTGGAAACACCCTCGCCATACATGATGTCGAATTCGACCTGCTTGAAGGGTGGCGCCAGCTTGTTCTTGACGACCTTGACGCGGGTCTGGTTGCCCACCACCTCGTCGCGCTCCTTGAGCGAGCCGATACGGCGGATGTCGAGACGCACGGACGCGTAGAACTTCAGCGCATTGCCGCCGGTCGTGGTTTCGGGCGAGCCGAACATGACGCCGATCTTCATGCGGATCTGGTTGATGAAGATGACCATGCAGTTGGAGCGGGAAATGGAGGCGGTCAGCTTGCGCAGCGCCTGGCTCATCAGGCGAGCCTGCAGGCCCGGCAACGAGTCACCCATCTCGCCTTCGATTTCCGCACGCGGCGTCAGCGCCGCCACCGAGTCGATCACCAGCACATCGATCGCGCCGGAACGCACCAGCGTATCGGTGATCTCCAGCGCCTGTTCGCCGGTGTCCGGCTGTGAGATCAGGAGGTTCTCCAGATCAACGCCCAGCTTGCGGGCATAGACGGGATCGAGCGCATGTTCGGCATCGACGAAGGCGCAGATACCGCCCTTCTTCTGCGCCTCGGCAATTGTATGCAGGGCAAGCGTCGTCTTGCCTGAGCTTTCCGGCCCATAAATCTCGACAATGCGGCCCTTCGGCAATCCGCCGACACCAAGAGCAATATCCAGCGACAGCGAGCCGGTCGGAACCGTTTCGATCTCCACCACCTGCTCGTTACGGCCAAGCCGCATGATCGAGCCCTTACCAAAGGCCCTCTCGATCTGGGACAATGCCGCATCCAGCGCTTTCGTTTTATCCACCGAATTACCCTCAACCAACCGCAATGAATTTTGAGCCATGTTACACTACCCCTGTGTTATCCATGAAGTCCGGATGTCTGTATGAATGAACTTATTTGTATCTGTTTTGTTCTCATTTGGCAACAGGTATAACCAATTGAAAAATCATCGGAACTAAAAAATGTTCTCAAGATGTTCCTCCGGGTTCCGCGACATGCTGTCTCCGTGTTGCGCATCCAGATCTGCGGCTTGCAGGACAGACCGGCGATGACGGAATCGAATCGCTCAAATCATTGCGCCACGCGCTTCGTCGTTCTAGAGGAGGGTGGAAGCGCGTGGTTCCGATCACGCAGGTTTAACCCGGGCAAAGCAATCATATGACCTCAGGCAACAAACCGCTGCTCTTTGCTGTCGGCGGCGCTCATCTCGACCGGCGCGGCCAAAGCATCGTGCCTTTCGTGCCGGGCGCCTCCAATCCCGGGATCATGCGCGAGGAGCCTGGCGGCGGTGTATTCAATGCCTTGCGGCTCGCGGTCCAGCGCGGCATTGCGGCCGAGATCATGTCGGTGCGTGGCGGCGACAGGATCGGCGAGACGATCGGCACTGCGATCGAGGCCGCTGGCATCAGGGACGGTTCAGTTGTCTATATGGACCGGCCCACCCCGAGTTACACGGCCATTCTCGACGAACATGGCGATGTGGTTGCGGCGATTGCCGATATGGCGCTCTATGAGATAGCCCTGCCCGGGCAATTGCGGCGGCGCAAGGTGCGGGACGCAATCGCCGCGGCTGACGCGGTGTTCTGTGACGCCAACCTTCCCTCCGAAGCCCTGCAGCGACTGGCCGGGCTGATTGGTGGCCGACCGCTGTTTGCATTGGCCATATCGCCCGCCAAGGCGCAGCGCCT
>UCKM01000028.1 GCA_900473175.1 Hyphomicrobiales bacterium
AAGCTGCGGCAGCAGGCGGCGGACAATCATGCCCGCTTGGATCGCCTTGAAAAGCAGTTCGGTGAAGCACTTCATGCGCCACCGCGAGCGACCGACGCGCCTCCGTCCATCCTGCAGCCTCAACAGTCGCCTCAGTTTACAGGAACGATCGCCGCGTCGCCTGATATCGTTCTGCCCCCAGATACAGTCCCCCGAGTCATTCTGCGCTTTGCGCGCAACCGCGATTCCGCGCGGACACGAGCGGCGACTCTGGAGCGGAGTCTGCGAGCTCAGGGTCTCGACGTCGTAAAATCCGGAGATTCACTTGCAAGCTCTCGTGCAGACAAAGTCATGTACTTTTACAAAGAAGATCGACCGAGCGCAGAGCGTATAGCGGCTGGGCTTGCGGAAGCAGCATTCATCCAGCGCCCATTTGCGGACGATGGCTCACTCCCTCCCCCAGGAACTATCGAAGTGGCAATCGGACGGTAACTAGTAATGTAGCGTAAAACACAGGAGCCTGACATGAGCCTCAGTTGCATTGTTCGCCATCTCGCCTTTATTGTCCTGCTGGGAAGCACATCCGCTTTCGCGCAAACAAATCCGCCTTCGCCCGCGACGCCGGCAAGCTCGAAACCAGAAAGTGGTGGACCGGCCCCATTGGTCATCCATTTCGGTAGCGGCAGCAGCGCAATTTCTCCCCAGGAAAGAGAAGTCCTTGATCAAGCGTCTCGCGCTTTCAACGCGGGCAAGCCGCAAGTCATGATCGTTACGGGCGGTGCCGATCGTGTCGGATCACCGGCGAAGAATCTCTCGCTTTCTCAGCGCAGGGCTACTGCAGTGCTGAAAGCCTTGGTCGATCGCGGACTTCCGGTCGACCGGTTCCAGGTCCTGGCGAAAGGCGAAACGGAACTCGCAGTTCCGACCGAAGAGGGTATTGCCGAAGCTGAAAACCGTCGTGTCGAGATCACTTGGCGCTAACGCCGTGCGCCGTTTCTCGGCGGTGGCCACGCTAGTCCTCGCGTTTGCACAGTCGGCGACGTCGGCTGGCGCAGAGGATTCGAGTGCTTTATTTCGCGAGGCGCTGCGACAAGACTTGAAGGGCGGGCCGGCGGATGCTCGGCTCGCCTTCGACATATACCGCCGTGCTGCAGAAGCCGGCTTGCCCGAAGCACAATTCAATGTCGCCATCATGCTTGACAGCGGCCGCGGCGTGTCCCCGGATGTGGCGCAAGCCGCCACATGGTACGCGCGTGCGGCCTCTCACGGCATTCGAAGAGCGGCGTATAATCTCGGCCAGCTTTACGAAGCAGGGCAGGGCGTTCCGCAAAACGTTGATCTCGCCCGTGCGTGGTTCAAAGCATCCGATCTCCCGGCTGCCCGCGCGCGCCTGACCGCCATTCGCTCTGGTGGCGCAAAGGCCGCGACGCTTTCCGCTCCTGTGCTCGTCGCGCCTGGGGATGGCGGGCTAATTGGCTCCGGCGCAAATAATGTCGAACTCGTGTGGACGGCGCGCCAGGGACCCGAGGGGGTGCGCTTCTTTGTGGAGTTGCGCGCACTTGTGCCATCTGGTTCAAGGGAGATCTATTCCGGCTTCGTCGAAGTTTCGAGCCTGAACGTAGCTCTCTCAAGTAGTTTTAAGGGGGCCTTCGCATGGCGGGTGTTCGCCGTTGCACAAGGGAGTGGCCGCTACGCAGCCAGCAATTGGTCTTATCTGCGCACCTCTGCCAACTGACGGTCTTGTTTGTCCGCACTCAGGAGGTTGAACTCCACTCAAATGTCGATGTGAATATCCCTAGGAATACCTGGGACGGGCTTTGGTGCACGCCCGAAATCCGTCCGTCGCATGTCAACCACCGCATAGACGGCAGCTTCAAAGACCCGCGTCCGAAACGTCTGATCCGTGCACCAAAGCCGGTGTGACATGGAATCGGTAGAACGCTTCGGTCGTGTATTGATCGTCCAGAAGGTCGTTCGACGGATTTGCCCACCCCAACGCGAAGCCGAGGAGATCTGACGGTGCATTTGGCGGGCGATAACTTACGCCCACTGCAATCTTCCTGTCGATGATTCAGCCCGACCCAGCCGGCGTTCCGAGCCGGTCTGGCGATATCCATCCCTCCGTCCACCTCTCTACACCTCAGAGCTCGGTCGCCCGCTATAGTTAACAGACTGTTTCAATTGACATTTTTTCGTTATCAGAATTTATTTCGCCGTTAGCTTCTGCTTTCGGGATTCAAATTCATTGAAGTAACTACGGGCATCACCTGCATTGCCGACGACCCATGTGGAGCGCACTTTCCGGTCACCTCTATCGTTGATGGCATAGGGTATGCCGGCCATCAGTCACAGGTATCGGCATGCCTTCCGAGGTTGTACGCTGGGTTCCGTAGTCCCCAATAAAGTGGCGGCCGATCTGGCTTTTGTACTGCAATTGCATTACATTGTTTGTACGGACGAAGGAGATATGGTGATGGCAACGAACGCTTTGGTTCAGACACGAATAGATGCAGAAGTTAAGGAGCGCGCCACCGCTGTTCTGGAGGAGATGGGACTCACGGTTTCAGATGCCGTACGCATCCTTTTAACCCGTACGGCAAAAGAGGGCGCCCTGCCCCTCGAACTGATTAGTAATAGCGGCGCTTACGACGCTTGGTTTCGAGCCAAAGTACAACAAGCCCTTGACGACACACGGCCCGACGTCGAAGACGCGGAGGCGGAGGCTCATTTTGCGAAACGGCGAGCGGCCGCAGTGCGCAAGGGCGTGGCAGAATGATGAGGCTAGTTTGGGCACAATTCGCCCTATCGGACCGTGATGACATCTTTACCTATATTGAAACCGAAAGTCCTCGGGCCGCGGTGCATGTCGACGATCAGATCGTGGCTTCGGTACGCCGTCTTCTGGATTTTCCGGAAAGTGGAAGACCTGGTCGTGTTGCTGGGACACGTGAACTCGTAATACCGCGTACTTCTTATGTCGCCGCCTACGCCGTAACGTTGGACACGATCCGCATTTTGCGCATCTTGCATAGCGCACAAATGTGGCCAGACGAGATCACTATTGAATAGGCGCTATGCATCCGAGAGTCTTAACCCTCCCCTGTTGGGCTATGCTCGGGTATCGACCGAAGACCAGGCTAC
The DNA here is from genome assembly GCA_900473175.1 of Hyphomicrobiales bacterium. GTDB lineage: Bacteria > Pseudomonadota > Alphaproteobacteria > Rhizobiales > Rhizobiaceae > Phyllobacterium. The sequence continues at coordinate 3,121 of UCKM01000028.1, forward strand.
TGACGCGCAGCTTGTCGAGCTTCGGGCCGCCGGCTGCGACATTATCTATCAAGAACATGGTTCGGGTGCTTCGCGGGCGCGGCCGGTGCTGGCCCGGCTTTTGCGAGAGATCAATTCGGGTGAGGTGCTGGTGGTGGTGCGGCTTGACCGCCTGGCGCGATCGGTGAGCCATCTGCTGCAGGTAATCGAACAACTCGAAGCCAAGGGCGCACATTTCCGCTCGTTGCACGACCCGATCGACACCGCGACGCCACAGGGCATGTTTTCGCTGCAGGTCTTGGGTGCCGTCGCACAGCTCGAACGGGCCTTGATTTCCGAGCGCACCAAGGCGGGGATCAAAGCGGCGAAGGCCCGCGGCAGGCTTCCCGGGAACCCTGGCTTGCGCGCCCGGCTGCCGGAAGCGATTTCGAAAGCCTCAAGGGCGCGACAACGCAGTCATCTAGCCGATCTTACCACCACCATGTCAACCTGGTTGCCAGTCGTTCAACGCATGCGCCCAGATCATCCTTGGGAAGACGTAACGCGCAGCCTCAATCGTGAAAACGACCAGCGCTGGACCGTCGATCGCCTGCGCCGTTCGGTAAAACGGCTGGCCAGCGAAGGCCTGGCTGATCCAGCACTTCTGGTCCCCTCCCCTCGCCGGTTGCCCGAGGACCGGCTGATGATGCTGATCACCGGCATAGCCAATGCCAACCCGGATTTGAGTTTGCGCGACATTGCGCTGCAGCTTGAAGCCATGTATGAGCGCACGCCGCGCGGTTCATCGCGTTGGGCCGCCTCGTCCGTCAAGCACCTCCTCGACCGGGCGCGAAAGCTCGGCCTCGTCGGCAAATAGCCGGACATTGGCATCCGTCACGTCGCGCTCACCAGTTGCGGGCCGACACCATTTGCTTTCAGTGCTGCCATCAGCATCGGCCCGACGGCAAATTCCCCTGCCCTTGCCTTTTCGGTTAGCGCCCGCAGATAGCCGCCGGCCGAATTGATGCTTTGTGCCCGCTCGAGGATACAGGCAATGACGATGGCGGTGTTCTCCTCGCCGAACACATCGAGCGCCTCCTCGTAGGCGGAGGGCGAAATACCGAGATAGCCCCTGACCTGCGCCGCCGTCGCCATCAATTCCCGCCAGGTGCCAATGCCGCTTGGCGCATAGTCGGCAATTTCCGGGCAGGCCTTCATCACCAAGCCAAGCGGATAGGTCTTCGTCGTATTGTCAGCCCTTGGTTTGATGGGTGCAGATTTTGGCCCTTGGCTGTTTCTTAAGCCGGGTTCAAGATCAGATGAAGAGTCGGTGTTTGAATTCTGTTGCTGCGGCTCAGTTTGAGACTCATTGGAGCTCAAATTCTTGGCATCTACATGGTTTTCCAACAAGATAGCCACCTCGTCGTGCAAAGTGGCCAGATCGGCAACGATCGGCTCCAGCACTGAGAGCACCGCCTGGCGCGGAATGGCCTCGACAATCGTTCGGAACCGTCTCCAGAGCGGGCCCCAGTTGCCGGGAATGTCTTCTGCGACCGCAACCGCGATCAGTTTGGCAATATCGCGCCGATGCAGCGTGATCCGCTCGCGAACGAGCTTGAGGGCCCTGGCGGCTGCCCGGACGCGCTCAGCGGCGGCCTGCAGCTCTTCCGCCCGGGCAAGGAGCGGCGCCAGCGAAAATCCGAATGCATCGGTGATCTCCCCGCCCCTGCCCTTTCTTGAGTAGCGTTTGCCGTTGGGACTGTCCTTCCGCGTGATCAGGCCGCAGTCAATGAGCGCTGCCAAATGGCGCCGCAACGTGGCGTTTGCCATACCGTGGGCCCGCATCGAAAGTTGAACGTTCGATGGAAAGACAACTAAACCGCTTTCCGCAGCTAGGTCGTCGTCGGGCAGGAACGACAGCAAGGCATTGAGCACGGCAAGGGAGCGGTCACCGACCCCAACGATTTCCCTGCCTTCACAGAGCCAGCGATAGACCTGCCATTTGTGGGCTGTCTTTCCCGCTTCGATTTCCTGCGCTTCAGCCTGTGTCTTTAATTGGCCAAGCGACATCGATCGCCGCCCAAAAGGCGTCGTTATCAAATTCCCAAGCATCTCCGTTCACCTTTTCTAAAGGCAAAAGACTTCTGCTCGCCAAAGCGACGCCAATCATGCTTGACAGTGATTCGAGGAAATGCGATTCTCAGTCTGCGAAAACTATGAGAGAGGCTTCCACGACGGCGACGTTTGGGGGCCTTTTTCTTTTGCGGTTCAGTCTCCTGTTGCTTCCTTTATCGACTTCCTGAAAGTCTCATAAAGCTCTTCCAGATTCTCGGTAATCCAGTCGGCGAAGCGTGGCCCGTTTGCCGCTTCAAGCGTCAAAATCGCCTTCTTCGCGTTGTTTTTGAGCGCCACGCGAACAGAATCGTCGTCAGGCGTCCACGCTTTAGTATGGGCACTCAGCTTTTCCTGCTTTTGGCTAAGGGCGTCGACCGCGACTTGAAAGCGTTGATTGGAGGATAATATGGTGCAGTTGTCCGCGGACAACAACGTCAATAGCTCCTTCACCTTCACTTTGGCCCTCAACAGATGTTCTGCAAAATCCATCCAACGCCGCCTTCCGACTTCAGGGGCGGCTCCGATTGCTTCGATCACCTCTACGGGCATCGCCCTGACAACGGAAATCATTTTTGATAGGGCGGCTTTGTCTACACCAATCGCGGCCATGATTGTTTCACGCGAGAAGGAGCGTTCCTCAAGTCGTACAGCGAACAGCGCTCTCTCGATATAGGAGAGATTGGTTCTGGCGTTGTTTTCCTGTCCTTGGCTGACAACGAGCTCGGTATCGGAAAGCTCTCGGATCACCGCACGAACTTTGATATCTAATTTCTTGACTGCGGCAAGTCTCCGGTGGCCGTAGGCCACTTGGTATCGACCTTTCGCTTCCGGATGCGGGCGAACAAGGATCGGTACCTGTTGTCCATGATTTTTGATTTGATCGACCAGCTCGGAAAGCTCCACAGCGTCGATCCCCAGGCGGTCGCTTATAAACGAACCGTCAACTAAGCCCGTATCGAGCTCAACTATCGTCTGGCCTTCCGCCAGTTGTTTTTCGATATCCTGAGCTCGCTCGAACTTCTGCGTGATGCTGCCCAAGGTCTTTGTAATTCCGCCGATGGGGGCGCTGCGACCTCCAGGAGCAATGAAACCTGCAATTGGCCTGACTGCGGTTATGGAAGCGCTAGTATCGGGAGCGGATTCTTCAGCCGCCGAAACCTCAATGAGATTCTTGCGAGCCATTATTTCCTCCCCCATGTTGAATTCAGTAGATCCTCGATCTCAGAGTTTACAGCGTTTAGCGATTCCATTGCTCGATCGTATGTGCCGCGTGTAAATTGGCTCCGCTCGACCTCATACAGCGTCTGCTTGGTTACCCCGGCATCGGAAATCGCGGTCGATTTGAGCATGGGATTATGCAGCATACGATTACCGAAGATGGCCCGCATGAAGCCGGTCATCTGGTTTTGGGGTCCGTCATTCGGCTCGTAGCGTGTGACGAGGTAGCGCATCCAATCGTAGCTGGTGCGTCCCCCTGCCCTCTCGACCACTGCCATCATTTCACTGGTCATAGCGAGAAATTGCGACATGGACATCACGTCCAGCATTTGTGGGTGCACGGTAATCAATACCGATGTCGCCGCGCACAAAGCCGACATCGTCAGAAAGCCGAGCTGTGGTGGGCAATCGATGATGACCACATCGTACAAACTTTCGATATCGGCAAGAACCTCGCCGATACGCGCGAAAAACATAGTCTCCGCCGATCCCGATGTTATGGCCCGCGGCGTCTCGTGCTCGAATTCCATGAGTTCCAGATTGCCCGGTACAATGTGCAGGTTCTGGGTATAGGTGGCCCGAACGATTTCAGCGATCGGTCGCGGATCTTCGTAACGGATTGCACCGTAGAGTGTTTCTCCCTCGCCCACGTCCAGTTCCGGTTGATGGCCGAACAGCGCGGATAATGATGCTTGCGGATCAAGATCGATGGCCAGAACTCGGTAACCCCGGAGTGCAAGATATTGTGCAAGATGAGCAGAAGTGGTTGTCTTCGCTGAGCCGCCTTTGAAATTCATGACAGCAATGACCTGAAGCTTTTCTCCGGCACGGCGGTTTGGAATGTACTTCGGCGATCCGTTCTTCTCATCCAGCGAGCGACGAATCCTATCCATGTCGGCAGGCGCATACATCCGCCTGCCGTTCGCCAGAGGCTCCGGCCCATGACCTTCCGAAGCCACCTGTCTGAGATAGCCCTCGCCGATGCCGATGTAGTACGCGGCTTCAGCGGGCGTGAACTGCCGGATGCTTTTTTGGGATGTGGGCGGAAAAATTTTCTGCTGGTGGAGCTGAAGCTGCCGTGAGAGCTCTGCCGAATCCGCAGACAACATCGAAGGCAGGTGTTCCTGTTCGCCCAGTGAATTTAACGTCTGTAACATAGGTGGCCCTCAAACTGCGCTATTGATGCTTTTTTCAATCAAACTGCGCAGTTACAATATGGCCCGATTCGTAAAGAAGTTACAAACATTTAACCATGACGTTTTTCTCAACGTTCAAAATATCAGTTGTCCGCGGACAACTGATATGCCAACACCCTCACGAGTGTAAGACTAAGGCACCGCTCGCGGCGACCCCCAAAAAAGCACGGCAGGTATGGGTAACCGCGAGCAAGCACGATGTGCAACCACGATCTCCGCCTTTGACGCCTGATCCAATCGCTCACACTCGCCACCTAACGCGGCTCGCAAATACACTTGAGACGGAATCAGTACGGCTCCCGATCAGACGCGGATTTTTATAGCTCGGCCGTGATCGTCGCCGCGTACAAGCTATGGAGCTTCAATGGTTTCCGAACCCTTCTCGGTATCTTGTCGCGGCAAAAGCGCGGCCCCGACCGTTCTAATATGAGACTCATTCAGCGCTTCAATGGCATCATCTCGGAGAAATAGTACCTTGCCCACGCGCGACTTGGTTACGCCCGGAACATGGATACGATCGACAACACCGCGTGATTTCATCGCTTTGGAAAGCAACGCTAGTTGTGAAGGATGAGAACCCACGCTTTGTGCGAGGCCGTGGATGGTAGGCCGTCTGCCCACTGCCGCTTCACCGGCTAGACAATTGACGAAGGCAATCTGACGATAGCGAGCTGCACCCGAGTCACCGGGAAATCTCGAACGGTCGATCATATGGCAAAGCGTAAATAGATCACTAGAAGCAATGGTGAGCGCTAGTGCAGTTGGCTGCATCGGGGCGGGGGTGGGGCCAGACGAAGTGCTGTGCTGTTGCTATTGTTGTTTCAGGTGATGAGTCAGATGGGTTGCCAACGGCCACCCGACGAGGCGGCAAAAAAGCCGCAGCCGGGAATTTACTTGAAGGAACCGATTGGAAGTTGGTTCATTGAAGTTGGGACAGCCTCGGTCGTGTCAACCAGACGTGACGGTAGGACGGACAGGAGAGTTTTTCTGGTTTCCGATCCTGGCCAACGAATTGGCAGGCGAGCGCATACCCCGTCCGACCGAGGCGTCACCGAGCGCTTTCATCGATTGGTGCACGAAAAGACCCGCACTCGCAGGCTCTGGTAGTAGGGCTCATATCCCCACCTATTACCTGTTACCCTTGGCGTTACCCGGCCTGCGGACCGAGGTTGGGAATCGGCAGAAACTACAGTAATTTATGGCTGCCCAACATCGGTCGGCGACCCAAGAGATGATCTTCAACTATGCTGCCCGGCCGCGTATCGCACGCTAAGCCTTTGGATCGTCTATCCCCAGCGGCTGCGCTGGGCGCCATATGTTCGGGCGTATTAGATTGACCTGTCCCAGCACGTGGATGCTTTGCGGCGGCAGCAGCACCGCGAGCCAAAGAATTAGCTAAAAGGGCCTCTGTCCTGCAGCATGGACCGCGGGCGGCCGCATACTGGGGCGTTTGCTGCACCGCCGAAGTCAGCGCCAAAATCAGCTTTTTGATCCGGCGCACTCAAATACGATTGACCTGCAAGCGCCGCCGATTTTTGCTATTAATTCCGACGATGGCCAAGACGTTGTCCTCGTCGCATGCCACAAAACGGTCCGATAGGGTGCAATGCGGACATTATCGCGGGTAGTCAAGAAGGATTTCGGAGCGAAGCATAGTAATCTTGCTGGTATTGTCCAACGGAGGCGCGGAACCCCGGCTCCGTGTCACCACAAGAGCAATCCCTGACCGCCGGGGGGAACCTACACAATGACATGTTTTTGGCCGCTCATGGCACGGCGAGGGCGATCTGGGTCGCATAGTTCTCTCAAATGACCGTCCGATCGAACTTTTTTCGTGACTAATGTATCTTTGCCCATGCAGTACCCATGGAACGCCAGATTGTTGAACGCGTTCTCGTTGAATTGAGTTAAGGATAGGCCCACAAGCTGAGGGGATTCGAATAATGCGCAATGCAGTTTCACAATATCTTTCGCACAGCCATATCTTGCTGATTGTCATTCCGCTCACGGTGCTTGCGTCGTGTGCGTCTTCTGAGAAGAAGTGGGTCCATAGCGAAGCTCCGGTAACCCCTGCGGATAACGACATGGTGCAGTGCAAGTATCAAGCCGCCAGTGCAACGGCCTCCTTGGCTTCCGATACTTCCGCCAGACGCAAGGAAGAAGCCAATTTGATCAATAACTGCATGCAAGCAAAAGGGTACAAACAATAATCAGTTCGCGGTCTTCGTGCCCGTTTAAACAAGCTTCGAGAGCTTAAGGGAAGGAGCCGCTTTGGTTGCAGCGTTGCTTGCAGTGCAATCACCCGGTTCAGCAAGCACTGAAGTGTCGCATGATGTCGGGTAACTCGCGCCGACTTCGATCTGGCTCACAACCAGGTTCAAAATCCGCCCTTCAGTATATGCCCCTCAGCGCGGTCACCCCCCGGTTAGAAGGCGTGCCATCGGTTGAAGCAGCGCTGCTGCGTGTTTATCCACAATCAAGTCGGTTGAAGCGGCCATCATGATGTTCCAAAGGGGACTTGCCTCTTTGGGCAAGCCGCGACCCAGACGTTCGACATGCGCTTCGGCCCGACCGGCCAGGCTTTCCGCGTGTTCCCCAAGATGGGACGTGCCGATGTGCATTTCCGTGATCGGACAATGTTTCCCCGTAGTTAGCGATCCACACAGCTCGTCGCGTTCATGTTCTGTGTTACTGTGAATCCTACAATGCTAGCGTCTTTGCACAGGCAACCCAGGCGGTCCGCGACGGTTCGTTGTCGTTTGGGACAGCCGACTCAGCGAATGCGATTTGTAGGATTCTACAACTGCCGCCCGATTCCCATCTATGCTGAGTTCCCCGCCGACACTCGATCGACGGAGAAAACTCATGAAGGTTATGGCAATCTCGAAACCCCGCGGCTGCGTTGAAGCGCAGCTGCTCCAGGCCCACCACAAGCTGCGCGCCGAGGTCTTTTCGGGCCGTTTAGGGTGGGACGTTAATGTCAAGGACGGCATCGAAGCCGATAGATTCGATCTCCTGCAACCATCCTACATTCTCGCAGTCAAAGATGATGGAAAGGTCGCGGGCTGCGCGCGCCTCCTCCCGGCACGTGGCCCCACAATGGTTCTTGACGTCTTCTCGTCGCCGTTGACGGGCGGGAAACTCGACACTCACTCCGCAATGATCGAGAGCTCCCGCTTCTGCGTCGACACCACCATCGAACAGAGCAGGGGAACGGGCTCGGTACACGAAACAACGCTCGCGATGTTCGCGGCGATCGTCGAGTGGTCGGTCGCGAACGGATACCACGAAATCGTCACCGTCACGGATCTGCGCTTCGAGAGGATCCTCGCTCGGGTCGGCTGGCCTCTACGACGGCTGGGCCCTCCGAAGCAGATTGGTGTAACCAATGCCGTCGCGGGGACCTTGCCGGCGGACGAGTGCACGTTCCTAACGCTTCGCCCTGCGGGCTATCGCTCGCTCATTTCCGCCCCGATCAGCCAAGCCGCATAAGGAGGCGTTCGTGACACAGCTTCGGTCTCATCCCAGACTGGTTCGCAAACTGCAAGAGGCGCTCGGCGACCAGCTTTGCGTCGCGCTGGACGACAGCACGGTCGTCGAAATCATGCTCAATCCAGACGGTAAGCTCTTCATCGAACGTCTCGGCCATGGCGTCACTCCCGCCGGCGAAATGTCATCGGCCGCGGCGGAGATGGTGATCGGAACGGTTGCCCATGCCCTTCAATCGGAGGTCGATGCAGATCAACCCATCATTTCCGGTGAGCTCCCGATCGGCGGCCACCGCTTTGAGGGTTTGCTGCCGCCAATCGTCGCCAGGCCCGCCTTTACGATCCGGCGCCGTGCCTCGCGGATGATCCCGCTCGACGACTATGTCAAAACCGGGGTCATGACGGCGTTACAGGCTGGCACCATTCGCAGCGCGATCGATTCGCGTCTCAATATCATCATTTCCGGTGGAACCGGGTCGGGAAAGACAACGCTCGCCAATGCGGTCATCGACGAGATCGTCAAGAGTGCTCCGGAGGACCGGCTGGTCATCCTGGAAGACACTGCCGAGATCCAGTGCACGGCAGAGAACGCTGTCCTCCTGCATACAAGCGATGCCGTCGATATGGGCCGGCTCCTCAAGAGCACGATGCGGCTGCGGCCAGATCGGATTGTTGTGGGCGAGGTTCGCGACGGCGCGGCACTCACCCTGCTTAAAGCCTGGAATACTGGCCATCCGGGCGGCGTCGCGACGATCCATTCAAATACAGCGACATCGGCGCTGCGACGACTGGAGCAGCTGACGGCCGAGGCTAGCCACCAACCGATGCATGAGGTGATCGGGGAGGCGGTCGATCTCATCGTTTCGATCGAGCGAACGCCACGGGGCCGGCGTGTGCGCGACGTCATCCATGTCGAGCGCTTTCTCAACGGCCAATACGAAATCCAGTCTGAACAGCCCACCGAAGAACAGGAGGTGCGCCATGTCGCGTAAGTTACCCACTGTTGCCATCGCCCTTCTTGCAGCGCCGTTCCTCTTGCTATCGGTAGCGCCATCGCTCGCAAGCTCGGGCGGCGGCGGACTGCCTTGGGAAGGTCCTCTGCAACAGATCCAGGAATCGATCACCGGCCCGGTCGCCGGGTACATTGCGCTTGCGGCCGTGGCGATCGCCGGCGGCATGCTGATCTTCGGCGGGGAGCTCAACGATTTCGCGCGACGGCTCATGTATGTCGTCCTCGTTGCCGGCATCCTGCTTGGCGCAACGACGATTGTCGGATTGTTCGGCGCGACAGGGGCGTCGATCGGCGCGCAGATGAAGCAGACTGATCCAGGGGTTGACGCGAGAGGGGAGGGGGCTCGTGGCTGACTCCGTTTCCGGACTTCACCGTCATCGCATTCATCGTGCCTTGTCGCGGCCCAATCTGCTGATGGGGGCAGACCGCGAACTGGTTCTCATCACCGGGCTTGCAGCCGTCATTCTGATCTTCGTGGTGTTGACGGTCTATTCGGCACTCTTCGGTGTTGCCGTCTGGATCGTGCTCGTCGGCTTGCTTCGGCTGATGGCGAAATCCGATCCGCTGATGCGCCAGGTCTATCTCCGTCACATCTCCTACCGCCATTACTACAAGCCGACCACGTCCCCGTGGCGTCGGTACTGAGGGACGAGAATGGCTGCTCTCAAACGCTTCCGGGTCACCGGCCCATCATTTGCGGATCTCGTTCCTTATGCAGGTCTGATTGATAATGGCGTGCTGCTTCTGAAAGACGGCAGCCTGATGGCCGGCTGGTACTTTGCCGGGCCGGACTCTGAAAGCGCGACCGATCTTGAGCGCAATGAACTGTCGCGCCAGATCAACGCGGTTCTGTCGCGGCTCGGCAGTGGCTGGATGATCCAGGTCGAGGCGATCCGCGTTCCGACGGTAGAATATCCCTCGACCGAACGGTGCTATTTTCAAGACCCGGTGACATTGGCGATCGACGCCGAGCGTCGAGCGCACTTTCAGCGGGAGCAGGGCCACTTCGAAAGCAAGCATGCGTTGATCCTGACCTACCGGCCACTGGAATCGAAACGGACGGCGATCAGCCGATACATCTATTCCGATGAGGAGAGTCGCAACAAATCCTACGCGGATACGGTGCTGTTCATTTTCAAGAACGCCGTTCGCGAAATCGAGCAGTATCTCGCCAACACCGTTTCGATCCGGCGGATGGAAACCCGCGAGACCACCGAGAGGGGAGTGGAGAGGATTGCCCGCTATGACGAACTTTTGCAGTTCGTCCGGTTCTGCATCTCGGGTGAAAATCATCCGGTCCGCCTGCCTGATGTGCCGATGTATTTGGACTGGATCGCAACGGCCGAGCTCCAGCACGGGCTGACGCCGAAAATCGAGAATCGTTTCCTTGGTGTTGTTGCCATCGACGGACTACCGGCCGAAAGCTGGCCCGGCATTCTCAACAGCCTCGACCTAATGCCGCTCACCTATCGCTGGTCGTCGCGCTTCATCTTCCTGGATGCGGAAGAAGCGCGCCAGAAGCTCGAGCGCACACGCAAGAAATGGCAGCAGAAGGTGCGGCCGTTCTTCGATCAGTTGTTCCAGACCCAGAGCCGATCGGTGGATCAGGACGCCATGGCGATGGTGGCCGAGACCGAGGATGCGATCGCGCAGGCCTCGTCGCAACTGGTGGCCTACGGTTATTACACTCCTGTTGTAGTTCTCTTCGACGACGACAGGGAAGCCTTGCAGGAAAAGGCAGAAGCCATCCGCCGGCTGGTGCAGGCAGAAGGGTTCGGCGCCCGGATCGAGACGCTCAATGCGACCGATGCCTATCTAGGGAGCCTGCCCGGAAACTGGTACTGCAACATCCGGGAACCGCTGATCAACACCAGCAATCTTGCCGACCTTATTCCGCTCAACTCGGTCTGGTCGGGTTCGCCCATAGCGCCTTGCCCGTTTTATCCTCCCAACTCCCCGCCGCTGATGCAGGTCGCAAGCGGCTCGACGCCGTTCCGTCTCAATCTGCATGTCGACGACGTCGGTCATACACTGATCTTCGGGCCGACCGGTTCCGGCAAATCGACGCTGCTTGCGCTGATCGCCGCGCAGTTCCGGCGCTACGATCGCGCCCAGATCTTCGCGTTCGACAAGGGTAGTTCGCTGCTGCCCCTGACGCTTGCCTGTGGCGGCGACCATTATGAGATTGGCGGGGACGACGACGCTGAGGAGCGCACGCTGGCATTCTGCCCGCTTTCCGATTTAGCCAGCGACGGAGATCGCGCCTGGACCACCGAATGGATCGAGATGCTCGTCGGCTTGCAGGGCGTGACGATCACCCCTGATCATCGCAACGCGATTTCGCGCCAGATCGGTCTGATGAGCAATGCACCGGGCCGCTCCCTCTCCGACTTTGTCAGCGGCGTGCAGATGCGTGAAATCAAGGATGCCCTGCACCACTACACAGTCGATGGTCCGATGGGACAGTTGCTCGACGCGGAGGATGACGGCCTGACGTTCGGCGCCTTCCAATGCTTCGAGATCGAGCAGCTGATGAACATGGGCGAGCGCAATCTCGTGCCAGTTTTGACCTATCTCTTTCGGCGGATCGAAAAACGGCTCGATGGCGCGCCCAGCCTGATCGTCCTCGACGAAGCCTGGTTGATGCTCGGTCACCCTGTCTTCCGCAGCAAGATCCGCGAATGGCTGAAGGTCCTCCGCAAGGCGAACTGTGCCGTGGTTCTGGCGACGCAGTCGATCTCGGACGCCGAACGATCCGGCATCATCGATGTCCTGAAGGAGTCTTGCCCGACAAAGATATGCCTTCCGAATGGTGCTGCGCGCGAACCGGGCACACGAGAGTTCTACGAGCGCATAGGCTTCAACGAGCGGCAGATCGAGATCGTCTCGAGCGCCATTCCGAAGCGGGAATACTACGTCGCAACCCCGGAGGGGAGGCGGCTCTTCGACATGTCGCTCGGCCCGGTGGCGCTGAGCTTCGTCGGCGCCTCAGGTAAGGACGACCTCAAGCGCATCCGCGCGCTCAAATCCGAACACGGCCGGAGTTGGCCGATCCACTGGCTTGAAACGAGAGGAGTTCACGATGCCGCGTCGCTCATCAACTTCGCATAGATGGCTCACAGGAATTGCCGTCACGGCGATCACCTTGACGTCCCTGACCTTCGCTGAAGCAGGCTCGGCGACCGGTGCTGCCACGGAATGGACCCAGCTTGCCAATAACGCGCAGCTGGTCGATCTCCTGAAAAGCTCGGGGTTGCAGGTCGATAATCAGCTGACCCAGATCAGCCAGCTTACCGAGCAGATCCAGAACCAGCTGAAGATCTACGAAAACATGCTGCAGAACACGGCGCAGCTCCCCAACCACATCTGGGGACAGGTCGAGGGCGACCTGAACAAGCTTCGCAGCATCGTCGATCAGGGACAGAGTATCGCCTTTTCGATGGGCAACGCCGACGACGTCCTGAAGCAGCGTTTCAAGAGCTACGGGGACCTCAAAGTCAATTTGCCGAACGCCGAAACTTTCTCATCGACCTACCAGTCCTGGTCGGACACCAATCGCGACACCATCGGCAGCACGTTGAAAGCCGCGATCCTGACCGCCGATCAGTTCGACAGCGAAGAAAGCACCATGAGCTCACTGCGATCCATGTCTGAATCGGCCGATGGCCAGATGAAGGCTTTGCAGGTCGGTCATGAGATCGCCGCGCAGCAGGTGGCGCAGATGCAGAAGCTTCGCGGCCTCGTCTCTCAGCAGATGGCGATGATGGGAACTTGGCTTCAAACCGAGCAGACCGACAAGGATCTGGCGCAGGCTCGCCGAGAAAAGTTCTTCAACGCAGACGTTAAGTCCGTGCCGAGCGGCCAGAAGATGGAGCCACGATGGTGAGCCGCGCCGTCCTCATCGTCGTCGCTCTCTTGGTTATCGCGGCCACTGCCACGGCAACAACAATACTTTTCATCAACTCCAAGGCGTCGGGTACGCCGCAAGTGAGTGAGGAACAGCGGCTGACGCGCGAACGCTTTTTTGGGTCGAACAGGGAGCTCCCTCCAATCCAAAAGGGCCAGGAGATGCGTCCGCGATGGTGAAACACGATCTCGAGCGCGCGTTCATCCTCGCCGGTGTGCTGTGCGTCATCCTTGCGAGCCCCGCATTCGCGCAACAAGGCCAGGTCTTGACCGAACTGGAAAATCAAGTGTCCGCGGCTGCGAAGGGCTGGGAAACCACCATCATGGACGCCGCCAAGTCTTTGTTCTGGATCCTGGCTGCGATCGAAGTCGGGATTGCCGCCGTATGGCTGGCAATCCAGGCCGCGTCGCTGGATAGCTGGTTCGCCGAGCTGGTCCGTCGGATCATGTTCATCGGCTTCTTTGCCTTCGTCTTGAACCAAGGGCCAACATTCGCGCGCGTCGTCGTCGACAGCCTCTATCAGATCGGCGCTGGTGGCGGATCCGCGTCGCCGGCCGAAGTGTTTGACGCCGGTATCCGCGTCGCCTCGCAAATGTCTCAGCAAGCCAAGTTCGGCGTGTTCGAAGATAATGCACTGGCGATTGCCGCCGTTCTGGCGATGGGTGTTGTCGTCATCTGCTTTTCTCTCGTCGCCGCGATCTTTGTTGCTGTGATGGTCGAAATGTATGTCGGCCTGCTCGCTGGAATGATCATGCTCGGCCTAGGCGGCTCATCCTTCACGAAGGACTTTTCCGTCCGGTATCTGATCTATGCCTTCGGCGTGGGCATGAAGCTGATGGCCTTGGTTATGATCGCCAAGATTGGCTCGGAGGTGCTCCTTGGGCTTGCGCAAGCTCCGACAGCCGAGTCCGATCAGTTCATTACGACGCTGGCCATCGCTGGTATCTCTGTCGTCGTTTTTATCATCGCGATGTATGTGCCGAACATCATCCAGGGTCTGGTGCAGGGCGCGTCGGTATCCGGGGGAATGGAGGCGATCCGCCATGGTGGCCAGGCGGCCTCCTTCGCCGCCGGAGGCACATTCCTTGCCGCCGGCGCTGCCGGCGCGGGCTTTGCGGCGGGCCAGGCTGCGAGGGCGGCCGGCTCATCCGTTGCCGGAGCGGCGGTCCGGGGAATGGGCGCGGGGATAGGATCGGCGGGCAAAGCTGCCGGTTCCGCAGCCAAGGAGAAGGCGATCGGATCGCCTGGCGCCTATGCCGGCTCGATCATGGGATTGGCAAACGCAAAGCTGGGGGAGAGCCTAGGCGGCTATAGCGGTCCAAAGCCTCCTCCCGAACGCAGCGACAAAGCATAAGCAGAAAGGCAACATGCAATGGCAGCAGATCGCGGCCCGGAAAACCCATACCTTGCCGCCCGGCAGGAGTGGACGGAGCGCTATGGCTCCTATGTTCAAGCCGCACGCGCCTGGCGGATCGTCGGTGTGATCGGCCTTTCAATGGGGGTGATTGGCTTTACCTATGCGCTGTACCTGAGCAGCCAGGTCAAGCTCGTCCCCTACATCGTCGAGGTGGATAAGCTCGGGACATCGGCGTCAGTCGGCTTCCCGCAACAGATCGAATATGCCGATCCGCGCGTGGTACGCGCCACGCTCGGCAATTTCGTCGCGAGCTTTCGGTCGATCACGCCAGATGCGGTCGTGCAGAAGCAGTATATCGATCGGACCTACGCACTGCTGCGCACGCCGGATCCTTCGACCCAGAAGATCAATGCGTGGTTTCGCGGGAATTCGCCGTTCGAAAAGGCGAAGACCGCGACGGTGGCCATCGAAGTCAACAACATCGTGGCGCTCTCGAACCAGACCTATCAGGTCGACTGGACTGAGTACGAGCGCGACCGCAAGGGCAAGGAAACAGGCACGCGCCGATTCCGCGGCATCGCGACGGTGGCACTGACCGCGCCACAGGATGAGGCGATTATACGCCTCAATCCGATTGGTCTCTACGTCCAGGACTTCGACTGGACGGCGCAGCTTTAAGGGGCGGAATTCATGAGCATGATGAGAAGCATCGCGGCCCTTGGCTGCATGGGCGTCTTTGCCTTCACAAGCGCTGCGTTCGCGCAAAGCATGACGTCAAACGAGGTGAAGGGAACCAACATCTCCAGAAAGTGGCGGGGGACGCCGGGGCTCATCACGACCGGGACGGATGGAAAGGTCATCTTCCTGTTTGGCGAAACCCAGCCATCCGTCGTCTGCTCGCCGCTACAGGTTTGCGACATCGAGCTGCAGGGCGGTGAGATCGTTCGCGACGTGCTCGTCGGCGACACCGTGCGGTGGAAGGTCGAGCCCGCGACATCAGGCGCGACGGGCGGTCAGGCCATCCATCTGATTGTCAAACCATCGGAGGCCGGGCTGGTCACGTCGATGGTGGTCACGACCTCGCGGCGGACCTACCACATCCAGCTCAAATCCCATCCCAGCCAGTACATGGCGCGGGTCGGATTTGAATATCCAGAAGATGCTTCGACCAAACTGGCCGACATCAACGCGCGGCTGGAAACTGGTGGAATCTCGAGCGCGGCACCCGACAAACTGAATTTTTCATACTCGGTGAGTGGCAGCGCGGCGTGGCGGCCGAAGCGCGTCTATTCCGATGGCGAGAAAACCTATATCCAGTTTCCCAAGTCGATCTCCGGCCAGGATGCACCGGTGCTTTTCGTCGTTTCCGGTGGCCAGAATCGCATCGTCAATTACCGAATGAAGAACGACATGATGATCGTCGACTACGCCGTCGACAAGGCCGTCCTCGTCGCAGGCGTTGGCTGGCGACAGCAGAAGATCACCATCAGGCGGGGAGGCTAGCCATGCGCCAGGTCCTCTTTGCAATCATGGCGCTGGGGCTTCTTTCGGGCTGCCAATCGACCGACGACGCCCTGACCACCAGTACCACACCTGTCGCCGTCACCGGGGCCACTGCGGGCGCGATCGCCGGCGACATGACGAGCCGGCTGGCGGAACAGATAGGTCCTACTGGCACGACGCTGGTCAAGATGGATAAGGACGCTTCGGAATATGCGGCGGCGCTGGAGGCAGCGCTGACAGGGTGGGGCTATACCGTCATTGCTGATGGCAAGGTTGGTAAGGATCAGAAGCCTATCGAGATCGCCTGGTCGATCGATAGCTTCGATGGCCAGGTGGTCCTTGCCCGCCTGAGTACGCCGTCGGTCGTACTCGGGAGGGCTTATACGGCGACAACTGCCGGCGCCACGCCGGCGAGCTCTCTTTCCGTTATGAAGCTCAATTGAGAAGGGAAAGATGATGGTTCAGTCACTCCAGCTCGGCACCAGCAAGGCAGGCGATCAGCAGAACATGCGGCGTCTCAACCGCCTCCCGATCATCATTGCCATTGTCGTCATCGTGCTGTTCCTCGGCGTTGTTGTCGTCGGTCTTTCCTGGCGCGGGCTCTCCTTTAACCGCGGCAATGACCTCGACAACGGATCCAGCGCGCCGGCAACCGGCTTCGGCGATCAACTGAAGCGCGGCGTTTCCGACGGCATTATTGGCGAGCCCGAAAGACAGGAAATATTCCAACCGACGCCTGTCGTTCGCCAGGAAGAAGAGAAACAGGAGCCTGTGTTCAAACGGCAGCCGGCGGAACGCCGGGACCAGCGGCCGCAGCTGGAATCCGAGGAGGAATGGAGAGCCCGCCTAAAGCGCGAACAGGACGAGCAATACCTGCGCGAAGCACAACGTCAGCGGATGGCGCGTCTTCAGGCCCGAGCGACGGCGCTGGACTCGCCCCTGAAAGTCGATGTCTCCGATGTCGACGGAGCCACAGATGAAAGGGCGGGCGGCCGCCAGCCTGGAAACTTGGGATCCAACAGTGCATCTGACCTCTACGCGGCCGCCATGAAATCTGGCCTGATGGGCCAGAATGTCGATCCGAACGGGCAGGGGTCGAAGGAGGATTTCTTCAATCAGGACATCAAGGATCTCGGCTACCTGCCAAACCAGGTCGTGCCGCAGATGGCGCCGTATGAATTGAAGCGCGGATCAGTGATCCCTGCAACGCTGATCACCGGGCTCAACTCCGACCTTCCCGGAAGAATCACCGCGCAAATCAGTCAGAATGTCTATGACAGTGCCACCGGATACCGGCTTCTGATCCCGCAAGGCGCCAAACTGTTTGGCCGCTACGATTCCAAAATATCATTCGGACAGGAGAGAGTGCTCGTCGTCTGGACGGATCTAATCTTTCCGAACGGATCGACTTTGCAGATCGGCGGAATGGCGGGCACGGACGCCGAAGGCTATGGTGGCTTTAAAGATAAGGTCGATCGGCACCTGTGGCGAACATTCGGTTCGGCCGCGCTTGTTGCGTTGATCGGCACGGGGATCGACATGTCGATCCCCGAGAGCTCGACGCTTGCGACCCAAGACACGGCGTCTGATGCGGCGCGACGCAATTTCGCGGAATCCTTTGGCCGAGCGGCCGAGCAGACGATTTCAAAAAACCTCAACGTGCAGCCAACGATCCGAATTCGACCGGGGTACAAGTTCAATGTGCTTGTTGATCAGGACATCGTCTTTCCGTCAGCTTATCGATCGCATTGAGCAACAGTAGGCTGGCGACCGAACACTTTGCTTGTGTACAGCGCATCTATAAATGCACTGGCTTTTCAGTTTTTCTCAGCTTTTTAGTCCCGCCCGACTTGAAAAGTCGATTTTTGCCGGTACTGCTACGTTACACGGATCAGGGGACTGCGTCGCCACTTTTACGCATCCAAGGTTGCCGTGTCCGAACAGATGGAATGCGAAGATCGCGTTCCTCATCCGATGTCCCACCGGCTTGATGTCGTCAGGACCGCGCACAAAGCGTCGCACAAGCGGACGCGAAACGAGGATTGCGCGCAGCCGGGTCAGAAGATAGGAGAACATGTCCGTGGACGGAGTTATTCGCTCACTCCTTGATATGCTTGAAGCGGCGCAAGACGAACACATGGTCAAAGGCGCTCTTAAAAGCTTCGCTCAATCCTGCGGCTACGACCGCTTTGCTTACCTTCAGACCGAAGGTATCGAGATCGCCACATTCAACACCTATCCTGAACTCTGGCAGAACATTTACCTCAGCAGCCATTACGCGAGCATCGATCCCGTTGTCACAGAGGCCAAGCGTCGAAGGGACGTTTTCTCCTGGACCGCGGATGATTGGCCGGCGCGAGGATCGACACCGCTGCGGCGTTTTCGCGATGAGGCGGTCGACCATGGAATTCGCTCGGGCGTGACGCTTCCCGTTGATGGGAGCTTCGGCTCGACGATGATGCTGACGTTTTCGTCACAAGACCGCAAGGTCGATATCGCCTCACTCCTCGACATCAAAAGCGCGGTGCAGATCGTACTCGCTGTTCACTATCGGCTGAAGCTGATAGGGGCATCGACAACGCTCAATCCAAAGCGGATCCTATCGCCCCGAGAACTGATGTGCACCGTCTGGGCGGCCAAGGGTAAGACCACGCATGAAACAGCGGTTTTGACCGGCATCAATGCGCGAACGGTTCAACACTACCTCGACAGCGCGCGCGAGAAGTTTCATGCCAAGACATTGCCGCAGCTTGTGGCGTTGGCGAAGGGCCGGAAATTAATATAGGACTTGTCCGTCATCATCCGGCACTGAGGGCACGAACCCGAGCGCATCGATAATGCGTGCGAGCTCGTATTGTTGCGCTTCGGACTTCTCCTGGCGGCTCACATGTTCGTCTTGAAGCGTCTGGCGAACAGCAGCAGGTGTTGTCGGATCTTCGCTCGCCCGGACCCACTCTTCGTAGACCTCCTCGTCGGCCGCCAGGAGACGGCGGTGCTCTTGGATCGCGGCGACTGCGAGCGCCTCGAGATCTGACGGCGACATCGAACAGTACGGCACTGCCTTATCGGCTTTGGCGCTGTCGGCGGAGGCGCCGCTCTTCATCAGTTTCATCCTCACAATACAGACCTGTGCTACAGCACTCTAAACGTTTAAAGCCAGCGCTGCACCAACTAGCCGGAAAACATCTCATGGCTATTAGCCTTTTACCGTTCATGGATTATCACGTCCAGCAACGAATCGGAACTATAGTTCCTAGAACCATCGTTCCGATTGAGGTTTCGCTCATGCCATGGATCTCAAGGAGGTCATGGCCATCAATCTGCGTCGGATCCGCCATGATAAGAATTTGACGCAAGAAGAATTGGCGCACCTTTCCGGGCTCAGCGCACGCTATATTGGCGAGATTGAGCGGGCTCACAAGTCTGCTACCGTAACTGTCCTTGGCCAAGTGTCGGCAGCGCTGGGCGTCGAGCCTGCCGAGCTTCTCGCAAGGCCGCTTGAAAGGTAAATGCACAATGCAACGCTTAAATCAGCCCGGAACTCCGAGACACCTAAGACATTCGGGGTAGATACTGAATCTTCTCGAAAATGCCGGCCAAATAACGGCAAAGAGACGCAATCCTGTGCCTCGTAGCAGGCGATGACGTTATAAATCCCCATTGCTTTGACTGGTCGCCTCATCCTCAGCATGGCTGCCATTCGGGACGATATCGATCGGCCTATAAGATCCTCTAGTGCGTAACAAAAGTGTCTGCAGTCTAGACATTCCAGTTCATCGAAAGGCGATAAGCAATTGTTGTACGCCTGCAGCGCAGCAAAGGCTACGCTGTGGCCAGCCATCGATCAGCTCGCTAGTCCAGAACGCGCGTCACGCTCAAGAAAACTGTTCGCTATTGAGTACCTCCGATCCGTGAAAGATCAACACGTATCCCAGCCGACCCGGGCCGGCTCTCATCTGGTGGTGGCGCGTCATGAGGACCAACAGCGTCGTGTGAATTGCCGGCATCCACTTTCGACAGCTCCGTCTGGTTTGGCGCCGCCCCGCTCGGATCTTCGGCTTGAAACACCCCGACGCCTTCAAACTCACCGGATTTCCAGGCATAGACTGCGTCATTGAAGATCTGCGGGAACACCTCCTCGCTTTTTGGATTCCCATACCACTTGGCGACGATCCTTAGAACCTTGGCAAACATCCGGGTCCCCCTGCGCAGGTTTTCACATGGGTCGAGGAGATCAGCCTTTATCTCGATCGCATTTTTTACTCCGACCCCCGCAGGAAACTGGGTGAGGCCAACCCGTATCACTGCCCGGCCGACATTGTCGCGTATGAGGGCGAGCGCTTCGTCCGCGTTCTGAGGCCTTGGCACCAGGACCAACCGGCTCCCGGATTTGACCGTGACCGCGAGAGGATCAGTGGTGCCGGCCGACTGGATGAACTGCTCGACGATCGCCGGTTTCAGCGACGGGTCGGCACATTGTTGGATCAGGGCAGCGTCCAGAATCATCGCTCCTGTATCTACGTGTTGAACGACATGATGAGAGGTTTGGCAAACAGACGCGCCCAGGCGGTGACGCTGGCACGTTGGATTCCGACAATGGAGGTGCCTGATGTCCACCAGCCATTGCCGACAGCGATAATGACACCGGGGTTCCACAGCATTGACTGCAGGACCGGCCAGACGAGCAGTTGCTCGTAACAAATAAGCGGAGCAATTGTTTTTCCGTTGAGCTCAACAACGGGATTGGCAAAGACATCAGCGCGCGCGCTGCCGGATTGGCCGAGCCAGGTGCGCCATGGTTGCCACATCGATCCCGGGACCGGCATCCGCTCGCGGTAGAGCACGTGACCACCGTGTTCGGAAACCGCCACGAGCACATTGTCATATCCATCGGCGGTCATCTCTGCGGCGCCGGCAATCAGCGTCGTCGACGTGCCTGACAACGCTCGCGTCCACAGGCGCTCGATTGTTGGCGTCCAGTTTCCCAGTGCGCTTTCCGGCAGGACGACGACCGATCCGTCACGCCGGACCCTATCCCGGACGATCGACATCAAAGCGCGATGTCGTTCAAGCCCGGCGTCGCGGCCGAGCGACGCCCCGAGATCGAGGTCGACACCGTCCCAGCCGTCAGCTAGATTCGGTTCGGTCCAGGTTGCGGCGGACCAGAGCCACAGGCTCAACAGCGCAAGCGTGACAGCTGGCCAGAAGCGGGTTACGAGGCCCATCAGGCCGGCTGTCATCGCCGCGATACCCCACCATCCCCAAGCAGGAAAAAGAATACCGGCAGCCGTGATCGGATGCGCCCAACCGGTGATCCCGAAGGGCGGTGCGGCCATGAGAACGACAGCGATGAGATAGCGAAATGGCCGATGTCGCGCATCGCCGCTCCACATTGCTGTGTACACTGCGACGAAGCTGACCGATGCGCAGAGCCAGAGGGCGAGACCCGGCCAAAGATCCGATTGGTAGAACGTCGCGACGCCTTGTGGCAGTCCCCGTGACGCGGCCAGAAAGTAGCCGCCGGCAATCGGACCCGCCTCTGCTCGGCTCGGCGCCATTGACCACAAAACGGGGAACAATAGGGCGACGGGCAGGAGGAGCGGAACGCCGCTCCAGGCGGCCCAACCAACAGCGATGGACAGGGTTGTAAGACCCGCGATTGATAGGAGTTCACGGCGCATAGATCCAAACCTTTTGAGCCAGGCCGAGAACCCCGGATGCGGGGATGGGACCGAAATATCGGGAATCGAATGAGCCAGAAAAATTCGAATGAAGGAACACGTGACCAGCGGGGATTACACCACCGCCAAAGCTTGAAAGCGGCCGGCCTTCGCCATCGCGTGTGACGACATCAGAGTGCGGGATCGGGTGACCATCGATCTGAACGTCTTGCCCGACGTCGGCTCTCTGACCTCCAACACCAACCACCGTCTTGATCAGCGGCGCGTAGCCAGCCGGGCACAGCCCGCTGCGCAAATAACCGCGTTCGCGCGCGAACTGCATAGTTCGTGTTTCGGGAGGGCAGATGAAGACGACATCGCCAACCGCAGTTGGCCGATCGAGCGGAAGAACGCGCCACAGACCCATCGGCTCGCTTGGCGTAAGGTTCACGCGTAAGCCGCCAGTCCAACCAGCGACCAGGATTGAAAACGCTGCGAGCGACGAACCGGCAACGAGGCGACAAGCCAATCGTTTTTGACGGTGCCTACTTCTACTGCTCTGCATGGCGCCGGTCATTTGAGGGACAGCCCTTTCGTCTGGCTCTGCCGGAACGTCTGTGCCTCCTTCAGACTTTCGGCGGCGCGCTCGTGGGCAGTGAGTTGCTGTACGGTTCGCATGGTCTGCCAAGCAGATCGCACCTCAGCTATCTGCGTTGGTGTCATGCCCGAGGTGACCATCTTGAAGCTTTCGCCGGCCGGCTCCTTAGCGGCGATGCCGAGGAAGGTCCGCTCGCCAAACCGCTCCGAGACGGCGCGGGCAAATCCTTCGAGCTCGGCCTTCACCATCTTGTCAGCCAGCGCATATTCGAGACCGGATGGCAGGTCGTTGCGGTCAATGGCATCGCGTACCTTCTCCAGCGTCTGCTTGGCCAGGGGCGAGAGCGCCGGGATATCGACCGAGACCTTGAGACGGGCGGATCGCTCCTCGGCCTCGTGCTTGTGCTCGGCTTCGCTGCGTGACTGCAGATAGCGTTCGATGTTGCGTGCCAGCGCCGGCGCGTTGACGAGCGCCGTATCGCGCGCCTGCTTGTCAGCTCGCCCGGCAAACATGCCGCTCTTGCCCTTCAGCGCACCAAAGGTTTCAGGCTCGACAGCGATCCTCGAAAGTGTCGCTTTGGCTTTCTCGGCGTCCTTCAGCATTGCGTCTACATCGATGGCCTTGAAGGCGGCTTGCGGCTCGGCATAGACGAGGTGAAAGCGTGTCGTGACGTCATGCCACTGCTTCTTGAGAGCAGGGTCGGCTGCGAGCCGCTCCTCGACGCTTTGCTGCAGCGACTTCGGAAACGTCGTAGTGCCCGATACCATCGGCTTCATCTCCTTTGCGGCAGTTGACACTATGTGCTGAGCGGTGGCGGCCAAACCGATCTTCGCGCCGATCGCACGCAGTCGCGTCCCGAGATCGGCAAGCTTCTGCTTTTGCCGCACCGTCCATTCGAGGCGGTCGCGGACGATCGTGCGGGCGACGTTGACGAGATGCAGACCTCGGGCATCGGCAAAGCGAAGGGCGGCGCGATAGAAGGCGCCCTTCTCATAGTCGAGGGTAGTCTCCTTGGCGTTGTTGCGCGAAAGAAGCTTCACCAGGCCGCCTGCCTTGGCAAAGGACCGGGTGCCGTAATAAACGGCGAGATCATCGCGGTGGCGGGTCATCGCCACATAGGTTAGATGCCGGTCGAGCGACAGCGAGGCCAGCACCTTCACCCGGTCGACAGTCGCCCCTTGCGACTTGTGGATCGTCGTCGCATAGCCGTGGTCGACATTGTTGTAGAAGCGCTGTTCGACAACGACCTGACGTCTGTCGTCGCCTATCCCAATTTCAGCGACGATGCGTCCCGGCCCGACCTCGACAACCTTTGCCAGCATGCCGTTCTTGACGCCGATCGAACCCTCGTTCCTCAGGAAGACGATCTGGTCGCCGGCCGCGAATTGCCGCATGCCATCCGCCGTCTTGAAGGCAGAGCCGACATCGATAATGCCGCGCGCGATGAGGTCCGCCCGGGCAAGCGTATTCAGCATCAGCACGTCCCGACGAAGATGGGCTAGGATCAACGATGTCTTCGTCGGATCGTAATCCCGGCTCCAGTCCGTGATCAGGTTTCCGACGGCGTCGGCCTTGAGTTCGGAGCCCATCAACCTGCCATGACCACGATAGGCTTCGACCGCCTTGGCGACGTCGCCACGGGCAAGATCGAGGGAGGCGTCGCGCATCCACTGCTCGCGCTGGCGATAGATGGTTTCGAGTTCGGCATAGCCAATGTGATCGGCAATTGCCCGGAACGCGGCCCCTGCTTCGATCGGTTGAAGCTGCTCGGGATCACCGACGAGCACGAGCTTGGCGCCAGACATCACTGCGGTATCGACGAAGAACGCCATCTGGCGCGATGAGACCATGCCGGCTTCGTCGAGAACGAACACCGTCTTGGCGTCGAGCCGGTCACGGCCTTGCTCCCAGCGAAGCTGCCATGAGGAAAGGGTGCGCGAGGCGATACCAGCTTCCTTCTCTAGCCCTTCCGCCGCCTTGCCTGCCAATGCGCCACCGACGACACGATAACCAGCGGCTTCCCAGGCCCCTCGTGCGGCCTTCATCATCGTCGTCTTGCCGGCACCCGCCCGGCCGATGACAGCAGCGATCTGCCCGTCGGCGACGACATGATGGATCGCCGTCTTCTGCTCGTCGGAGAGGCGCGGGTGGCGGTCGAATGTTGTCTCAAGAACTGTCTGACGCACACGGTGCGACGCACGACTGTCGAGCCAGATCGCCTGGTTGGCCATGGCCGCCTCGAGCCGGATCATCTCGCGGGTCGTGTACTTGGCAGAGGCGCGCAGGCCGGTGGTAAAGTCAATGCGCTCCTTATCGAGCCGCAGCACATCCGGGTGTTGCAGGATGCGCGCCATCAGGTTCTGAAAGAGCGCCGCATCGTCGATGTAGCGGTGCATAACCTTTGCGACATCCTTGCTGTCGAAGACGCTTTTCTCCCGCGTGATCAGGTCGAGCACAAGCGACGGGTTGAGCTCGATGCGTGCGGCATTTTCTGCGCGCCGTTCCTGCTGCAACTTGATGCGTTCAAGCGACAGAGAGGATGTAAGGTCGCCATCTGCCTTCCGGTCGATCGCGGTCGCAGCAACGCCGACATGAACCGTCGGCGTCAGCGCAATGCCCTGCTTTTCAAAGGAGCTGCCATCGATCCGCAGATCAAGGCCTGCGAGAGCAAGATGCCTGTTCTGACAGGCGAACCAGCCATCGCGCAAGATGTTGAAGTCGTCGGCACTTCCCGCCCAAAGCTCGTAAGCGATCTTGCCGGCATCATTGCGCAGCGGGTTGCCATCGGGTCCGAGCACAGCGGTCTTCTTGGCCCCAAAGCCCGTCTCAGTCAGCGGCCGAAGCGTCGTCATCAGATGCACATGCGGATTGCCGGGTGCGTCGTGATAGACCCAGTCGGCAACCATCCCCTTGGCAGCGATGTGCTCGGCAATGAAATCGCGCATGAGGGCGATATTTTGCCCAGCCGTCAGCTCGATCGGCAGGGCAATGGTGACGTCCTTGGCAAGCTGGGCGTCCGAGCGCTTCTCGAAGTCCTCGACCGTGTTCCAGAATGCCTCAGACGCGCCTGCGACCAATCGATCGGCGATGAGGGCACGCAGCCATTGCGGCGCATCCGCGGGAATCACGAACTCCTCGTGGAGCATGCCCTGCTTGCGGGAATAGTCGATCGTGCGGGCTTCGCGCCCGAACTCCATCCTGGCGCAGTGGCGGTAGGCCGCCGACAGCACCGCGCTGCGGCCGGAGCCACGGGCAACGATACTGACGGAGAAATGCGGGACGGCCACGGTGCAACGAGCTCCTTTTTCCTAATGGTTTCAAACCGTTCGTCAAAGGAAGCGGCCCCGCCAGGGCTGGAAAAGCAGGGCGTCGCGTCAGCGACGTATAATTGCGCCCTTGGAAGCCGTCCTTCGAACGGCAGGGATCATTCACCAAAGCATCGCCGTTGGCGATTGTAGGATTCACAGTAGTGCGTGCCGCACTCCGCTCTGAAATCCTCTGGCTCGAAAGGCAAGCTTTCTCGCCAAAGGAGAACAGACACATGAAGAAACCATCCTCGAAAATCCGCGAAGAAATCGCCAGGCTGCAGGATCAACTGCGCCAGGCCGAAACCCGGGAAGCTGAGCGGATCGGACGGATTGCGCTAAAAGCCGGCCTTGGCGAAGTCCAAATCGACGAGGCCGAGCTGCAGGCGGCCTTCGAGGATATCTCCAGACGGTTTCGCGGCGGAAAGGCCGGATCGAACGGAAAAGGAAAGGCAGCAGCAAGTGGATCGACGACTGCGGAGACCGCGCCGGACGCGTCTGGCGCGGCTGAGAGCAGCGGTCACGAGGCTTGAGCGCATGAGCCGAAATGCCACATCCGACGCCCGCAAACGGGACACGCGCGACAAGATTGCCTTGGGCGGACTGATCGTCAAAGCTGGACTGCGCTTTGAAAAGCGTGCGCTTCTACTGGGTGCGCTGATCGACCTTAGCCACCGCCTGAAAGCCGACGAGAACGAGCGAGCGCGCTTGACCGCAATCGGCGCGGAGGCTTTCGGCAATGGCGGCGAATAGGGTCATTCTCACCATCGCACCCGTCATGCTGATGCTCGCCGTTGGCTTTGCGCTGACCGGGCTGGAAAGCTGGCTTGCCGGCTTCGGTAAAACGGAAGCAGCGAAGCTGACGCTTGGGCGTGCCGGCATCGCATTGCCCTATGTTGGAGCCGCTGCCGCCGGTCTGATCTTCCTCTTTGCAACCGCTGGAGCCGCTAGTATTCGTTTCGCCGGGTGGGGCGTCGTGTCAGGCTCGGTGGCAACGATCGTCATCGCTTTGCTGCGTGAAGCGCACCGGCTTTCGGCTTTTGTCGGGAAGGTCCCGGAAGGGCAATCGCTCGCATCCTATCTCGATCCCTCGACGATGATCGGTGCTGCTGCGGCCCTGATGTGCGGATGCTTTGCGGTGCGCGTCGCAATGATCGGCAATGCCGCTTTCGCGCGATCGGAGCCGAAGCGCATCCGCGGCAAACGCGCCATGCATGGCGAGGCGGATTGGATGAAGCTGGGAGACGCCGAACAGCTTTTTCCGGATACCGGCGGGATCGTCATTGGCGAGCGTTATCGAGTCGACCGCGACAGCGTGGCGGCGATGTCGTTCCGAGCGGGTCGCCCGGAGACATGGGGCGCTGGCGGCAAGTCCGGGCTGCTCTGCTTCGATGGTTCGTTCGGCTCATCGCATGGGATCGTCTTTGCTGGATCGGGCGGTTTCAAGACGACGTCGGTGACCATCCCGACCGCGCTCAAATGGGGTGGTTCGCTCATCGTGCTTGATCCGTCGAACGAGGTTGCGCCCATGGTCTCGGACCATCGCGGTAAAGCCGGTCGTGATGTGCATGTGCTCGATCCGAAGAACTCTGATATCGGCTTGAACGTCCTCGACTGGATCGGCCGGCATGGCGGCACGAAGGAAGAAGACATTGCGGCAGTGGCCTCCTGGATCATGAGCGACAGCGGCAGGGCAACGGGCGTGCGCGACGATTTCTTCCGAGCGTCGGGACTGCAGCTGCTAACGGCGATGATCGCCGATGTCTGCCTGTCCGGTCATACGGAAAAGAAGGATCAGACGCTGCGGCAGGTTCGCCAGAATCTCGCCGAGCCTGAACCGAAACTGCGCGAGCGGCTGGAGAAGATTCACGCGATCTCGAAGTCGGATTTCGTCAAGGAGAATGTCGCAGCTTTCGTCAACATGACGCCGGAGACATTCAGCGGCGTCTACGCCAATGCGGTTAAGGAAACCCATTGGCTATCCTACCCGAACTATGCAGCCCTGGTGTCAGGATCGAGCTTCTCGACCGATGACATTGTCAGTGGAAAGGTCGACGTGTTCATAAACATCGACCTCAAGACGTTGGAGACTCATGCCGGACTTGCCCGCGTCATCATCGGCTCGTTTTTGAACGCGATCTACAATCGCCACGGGGCGATGCAGGGCAGGGCGCTATTCCTCCTCGATGAGGTCGCGAGGCTTGGTTACATGCGCATCCTCGAGACCGCAAGAGATGCCGGCCGAAAGTATGGCATCACGCTCACCATGATCTTCCAGTCGATCGGCCAGATGCGCGAAACCTACGGCGGCCGCGATGCGTCGAGCAAGTGGTTCGAAAGCGCCAGCTGGATTTCGTTTGCAGCGATCAACGATCCTGAAACTGCCGACTACATCTCGCGGCGATGCGGCACGACCACGGTCGAGATCGACCAGGTGAGCCGCAGTTACCAGTCGCGCGGATCATCGCGAACGCGATCGAAGCAACTGGCCGCGCGGCCGCTGATCCAGCCACATGAAGTGCTGCGCATGCGCCCAGACGAGCAGATCGTCTTCACCGCCGGCAACCCGCCGCTGAGATGCGGCCGCGCCATCTGGTTTCGCCGCAACGATATGAAAACCTGTGTCGGGCAAAACCGCTTCCATCGTCCGGGCGGTTCAGCGTAGGCGGGCCCCGCCGAGACGCGGTCGACAGACAGCTTGTCCGCCACCTTCACGATGTGCGGAGAAGACCCCGCCCGATGGGCGGAGCCTCGTTTACCTCAGTCCCGGTTCGGCCGGGACCAAATGAGCTGCAGTTCCTTCTCGCCTTCGACCTCGGAAAGCGTCGCGTAGATTGGAGCGGGGAAGCTCGGGTCGTCGAGCTTGACCGAGAGATAGTCGCGACCCTGCTCGGAGGTCTTCTGCCAGGCGGAGCCCAGCTCAACTTTATGTGGAGCTCCACATAGCACAGATTATGCGTAGCGAGTTGTTATGCGGAGTTGGCGGCCTGTGATGCCCGGATTCCGGGTACTTCGCGTGGCTTTTGCTCCGCATAATACCGAGCGGGTTTCGGGTCGGGCGCTCCGCTCACAGCGGGGCGCCCGACCCCAGGCTGTGCAAGAACTCGGCTCGCAGCAGCCGAACACGGTCGCCGCGAAGCGAGGCTGCGGCTCAGCTCGGCCTGATCGCCGGAGTGCCGAAGGCGTTCACGGAATGTCCGCTTGCAGGCATTTGTCCACTGCAAGCGTCGCCGGCGACCTGCCGCACATCAGTCGCGCGATACAGACAGCCCCGCAAGAAGCGGCGCGTACGCGGCGAGCCTGCGGGATACGAACTCAGTGAAGAGCCGCACGCGCTTCGTCTTGCGTGTCTCCCCCTGTGTGAGAAGCCAGAGCGTTCCATGCATGTGCAGGTCGGTGCCCGGCACCCTCACCAGTAGGGGGTTGGCATCTCCGACGAAGCACGGCAGTGCCGTCATCCCGAGCCCTTGCCGTACTGCAACGATCTGCGCCTCGCCGTCCGTGGTCCTGAACGGAACCCCCGTGGTGCGAACCTCACCCTCGCGGGCCCAGTCGGGGATTCCATGAATGCTTATGACAATCCACCGGATGGGATCAGGCGCGCCAGCACGCCACGCGGCTAGCCGATCGCGGGACATGTAGACGCCGCCGAACAATTCCGGTCCCTTCAGGCCGTGAAGATTGAGCGGCAGGGTTTTGCGGTCGTAGACGACGCGGATCGCGACGTCGGCCTCTCGGTTGGTCAGATTTGCCAACTCGCCGGACGACAAGATTTCCATCTCGATGTCCGGATGCAGACGCGCAAACTCAGCGAAGTCGGGCATGAGCAAGTGCGTCGCGAGGGTCGGCGCCAGTGTCACCCGCAGAAGCCCGCGCACGCCCTGGTCGCGCCCGAAGATTTGCGTCTCCAGCCGGTTCGACGAAGCCTCCATCTGCTCCGCGAACTCGAGGACCTCCTCGCCCGCGGCCGTCAGGCGGTAGCCCGAGGGCAGCTTCTCGAACATCTGCGCCCCCAGCCGCTCCTCCAGATGGGCAATGCGCCGCAGCACTGTGGTGTGGTTCACCCCGAGGCGCTCGGCGGCGGCTCGGACCGAGCCCCCACGCGCGACGGCAAGAAAGTAGCGAACGTCGTCCCAGTCGATCATGGTGCAATCCCGCACCGTGCGGTGCGCCTTCCAAAGCCCGTATCTAACACATCGAACAGCAGTACGGGCGGTCATAATGGCCTATGTCGACGAGCGCGGCCCAATTCCGAACGGCGGACACCGATCGTCGCGGCTGGCGTCAGTCGTCCAGCCGGATCGATTTCGCACCACCGATGTGCGCGCTTCCGCACTCAACAACCGACCCCGGCGGACCCATTTCGAGGTTCTCGGAGGCAGACGCTGTCCGACACGATGAAAGGAGAAGTCATGAGAAAGCTTGAGCGTAAGGTTGCAGTCATCACGGGCGGATCGAGCGGCATGGCGCTGGCGAGCGCCAAGCGGTTCGTTGAAGAAGGCGCCTATGTTTTCATCACGGGCCGGAGACAGGAGGCGCTGGACGAGGCCGTCAAGCTGATCGGCCGGAACGTGACCGGCGTGCGCGGCGACGCGTCCAATCTCGACGACCTCGACCGCCTGTTCGATACAGTCAAGCGGGAAAAGGGCAAGATCGACGTCCTGTACGCGAGCGCTGGCACGGGCGAAGCCGTCCCACTGGGCGAGATTACCGAGCAGCACTTCGATGCGACCTTCAACCTGAATGCGCGCGGCACGCTGTTTACGGTTCAGAAGGCGTTGCCGCTGTTCAACGATGGCGGATCCATCTTCATGACCGGGTCAATTGCTTCGATCAAAGGTTTTCCTGGTTTCACCGTGTATGCGGCAAGCAAGGCGACGTTGCTCGCATTCGCACGCGGGTGGCTCAACGAACTGAAGGGCCGGAAAATCCGGGTGAACGTGCTGAGCCCGGGGCAGATCGCCACACCCATTCAGGAGCAACTCTTCGACGAGGAGACGAAGCGGTATTTCGAATCCCTGGTCCCGCGGGGAAAGATGGGTGGTCCTGAGGAAATTGCAGCGGTCGCGGTGTTTCTTGCTTCAGACGATTCGAGCTTCGTGAATGGGGTGGAGTTGTATGTCGACGGCGGCCTGTCGGCCATCTGAAATCGCGCCGGATCGCGGGAAGCGGCTGATCGGCGGGAACTAGCGTGTCAATGGTGGAACGACTACGCAAAGGTCGCCACACAGCGGAACGGATAACCCAGCGTCGTTGAAGGCCGGGGAATCAATATCAACACGGATCGGAGAAGTATTATGAGCTATGCAATTGTAGGATTCGGTAAGATAGGCCAGGCCCTCGCCCAAGCCTTCGCCCGTAAGAATATCAAGGTGGCCGTCGCGAGCCGCCGGCCGCCCGAGGCATTGGCGCCGCAGGCTCGGGCGATTGGACCCACGATCGTCGCCAAGTCGCTGCGGGATGCATTCGAGGCCGACACCATCATCTTGGCAATTCCGTTCGGGGAGCACCGAGAGGTTGCGAAGGCTCTGCCGAGCTGGGAAGGCAAGACGGTCATCGACGCGACAAACGTGTTTCCAGTCCCTGAAGAGCTGGACGGTCTCCCGTCCTCCGCCGTCATCGCGAAGGCGTTCACTGGCGCCAAGCTCGTCAAAGGGTTCAATCACCTGATTGCGGCCACCCTGGCTACCGATCCGGTCGTCGAGGGCGGGCACCGGGTCGTCTTTCTGTCGAGCGACGACGAGGACGCGACCGCTCCAGTGGCGGCCTTGGCCAAACAACTCGGGTTCGCACCCGTCAAGCTGGGAAAGCTCAACGAGGGTGGCGCGCTGGTGCACGCACGCGGCAGCATTTGGGGCCAGCTGATCTTCCAGGACCTGTTCAAGAAGGAGCAGTAACGGATTTACTGTCCACTGTCAGAGGTGCTGATTGCCCGGGCCCGTCCATGAGAGTCCACGCGGCCTAAGTCATAATCCGAGGTCCGGTAGCGGCGAGGGCTTCGACGTCCCTTTCCAGACCACCGCGTCGAACAGGCGACCCCTACCTTTGTGCGCCCAATGACATCGGTTACAAGTTACCAAGAAAGTGCTATATAGGTAGAAAGATGATCTTGTGGCACCTAGGAACCTAGCTGATATGGCGCTTAGTATAAAGGATCGGGAAACCGAGCATCTTGCTCGTACGCTAGCAGAACGTACCGGCGAGACAATTACGATTGCAACCAAGCGTGCTCTGGAAGAGCGCCTTCGTCGGTTCGGGTCCGACGCGCGCAAAGCCGCCCTGTTGGAAGACATGGCCGCCAGCCGGCGACGCTGGAGCAACTTGCAGGTGTTGGACGCTCGACCCGCCGATGAGATCCTCTGCTACGACGAAGACGGCCTGCCGCGCTAATGGTGATCGACACGTCCGCAATCGTAGCGATAGCACTTGATGAGCCGGAAGCGCCGATTCTTGAAGGGCGCATCGCCGGCGATCCGGTTCGGTTGATATCGGCAGCTACGCTCCTGGAGGCTGCGTTAGTACTCGAAACACGCCTTGGCGAGGCTGGCGGAATGGAGCTTGATCTTTGGTTGCATAAAATCGGCGTCGAGATCGTAAGTGTAGAGCCTGATCACGCGGATCAGGCTCGGCGCGCCTGGCGTCGATATGGCAAGGGCCGTCATCCGGCAGGTCTCAACTTCGGCGATTGCTTCTCTTACGCACTTGCCAAACTCGCGGACGAACCCCTCCTGTTTAAGGGCAACGATTTTTCTCAAACTGATATTCGCGCCGCTTAGTGCATGTCCAACAAATCCGCGCGGCAGGTAGCCGACGGCTTTCATCTCCTTCAAAATCTGTGGCACACAATGGAAACAGAGCTCAGTCGCGCAGATCGTTCAACCGGTAGCGCTTTGCTGCCAAATGCCGATAGCGAGGACAAAATCGGTTCGACAACTCCACGTGCGCAACGGCAACTTGCGCGGCAGACGCATCACCACTCACGGAAGATGATCTTTGACACGATATGCGCCCTGCGTGGCAAGGGAATGTCTATCGACAACATTGCTCGACAGACCGGCTTCGGTCGGCGCAGCATTGCAAAATGGCTCAAGTTTGATGCACCTTTGGACCGCCGCCCAGCCGCCGTGCGACCGAGTTCGCCCCTCTATTTTCAGGAGTATCTGTTGGGGCGTTGGAGCGCCGGTGTAGTCCGAGGTCGCGATCTGTTCGACGAGATTAAACGTCGCGGCTATACCGGCAGCTTTTCGCGGAGCGGCTTCTGGCCAGGTGGCGACACGCCGACGATACGAGAAGAGACATTGCGCCCTCGGCGCCCACGATTGTAGCGCCATCGGCCCCGACCCGCGTCTTGGATCCCGCGACCGGCCATGTGATATCGCCGATCGTCGCTGCTGCCCTTTGCATGAAGCCGCGAGGGTTGCTGACAGCAGAGCAAACGGCAAAGATCGATGCCCTGAAAAAAGCGTCGCGAGATTTCGCCGTAATGCGCAATCTTGCCCTGCGCTTCGAGGGCATTCTCCGGAGCAAAGATGTTTCGAAGCTGGAAGACTGGCTCGACGATGCATCTGAGGCGGGCATTTATTCCATACTGCGCTTCGTCCGAACGCTAAACCGAGATCTCGATGCTGTCAGGAATGCCGTTGAGCACCCCTGGAGCAACGGCCAGACTGACGGGCAGGTCAACAGGTTGAAGACCCTCAAACGCGCAATGTACGGTCGCGCAAGCACTGAACTTCTACGTGCAAGAATGCTGCCGCTACAGGCATCCAACCAGCACACAGATTGAGGAAGACCCTAATTAAACGCCCCGCACAACGGGAACGAATGCGACGGGGATTTCGATCTGTCGGAAGCTTACAACACTTCGTTTCGCTGTTTTCTGCCGTCCGTAATCTCTTTGTTCCAGATCACACAAAACCTTCCGCCAATCAGATCCGCGATCACAGACGGCAAGTAATGGCCGAATGGAAAGCCGTCAGTGACCAGCTCGTCTGAAACTGTCCGCATGAGCCTTCACGCGCCGGTACTTCAAACAAGGTGACAGCGCCCCTACGCGATGTATCCCGTCGCTCAGGTTGCGACGTTTAATCCAGGCTTGCCTATCCCCACTGAACCGACGATCCGGGCTGCGGGATAGCCTGCGGCGGCGATCTTGCGTAGCAGGTCCGTCGCCCGTTCGGCGCTGCACGAAACCAGTAGCCCGCCGGAAGTCTGGGGATCCGTCAGTATGTGGCGTTGCCAGACTGGGAAATCGTCGGGCAAGACAACGTCTGTGCCATAGCTTGCCCAATTGCGATAGGACGCCCCGGTAACAAAACCCTGCTGCGCCAGTTCCGCGCCGAGCGAAAAGAGAGCGATACCGTCGACGCGCAGCGAAATCTGCAGGTTCGAACCCCGAGCCATCTCCAGGGCGTGGCCAAGAATACCAAATCCGGTGACGTCGGTGATGGCATGTACATCGGCATCCCGGGCGAGTTCGGCACCAATGCAATTGAGAAGGGTCGTCGATGCAATGAGTTCGGCGTAGGCATCCGCCGGCAACATGCCTTTCTTGAATGCTGCCGAGTAAATTCCGACACCAAGCGCCTTGGTCAGGATCAGCGTGTCACCGGCCTTGGCGCCACTATTGCGCCGCAGGCTGGCTACAGGGCAGGTGCCTATTACGGCAAGACCGTAGATCGGTTCCGGAGAATCGATCGAATGACCCCCGGCAACAGGAATACCGGCCTCGGCGCAGATTGCACTTCCGCCCTTCAATATCTCGCGCACCAATTCAGCTGGCATCTTATCGATCGGCATGCCGAGAATGGCGAGTGCCATAATTGGCTTTCCACCCATCGCGTAGATATCGGAAATCGCATTGGTTGCCGCGATCCGGCCAAAGTCGAAGGGGTCATCGACCATCGGCATGAAGAAGTCTGTAGTAGCGATCACGCAGGTTTCGTCGTCAAGCTGCCAGACGGCGGCATCGTCGCCAGTTTCGGTTCCGACAAGCAACCGGGCGTACGGCGCGACGGCGGGCCGATCCGCAAGCAATTGCTGCAAGACCGAGGGTGCCAGCTTGCAGCCGCAACCGCCGCCATGGGCTAGCGACGTCAGACGTATCGGTGATGCTGCAGTTTGATCATCCATGATCGTACCTCCCTGGAACAACGTTTGCGAAGTCGAGATCAAGTCAGATCGTGATTTCGCGCGACTGGATTGGTGACAGCTTTGCGTGTTGTGTAAGAGACAAGATTGGCGCCAGCCGGTTTCACCAGTTTCAGGTGTATTTAATAGCCGAATCGCCGTGAAGACTGCCCCGAAACTCGGGAGCGACAAGTAAAGCTCACACCTGTATTCTTGTCCCTTTAGTGCTGGACGTCAATTCGCGGTTGCTGAGCTAGGCAGTTGAAGTTGCGGATGCAGCGGCCAGTAAATCCGGTTCATGCAACCAGATGCGACTAAATTATTCAATATTTGGCGTCGTTCAGTGCTATAACCACAATTCATGTTGTATCGCTCATTATTGAATTGACAACTAATGTCGTGAGGCAGAATTTTATATGTAAATGTCGATAGTTCGTGGCTCGAATTGCCGAGCCCATCTAACTTCCGGCATGCTGTGTTGGCAGAGCCGGCTTATAGGGAGGTAACATGCTATGAACATGGAACTCTCGCGGCGCCAATTTCTTGGAGCGGCCGGCGCGGGTGTTGCGGGCACGGCGCTTGGAGCCTTTGGTTTTGGCGAAGTCGAGACGGCACACGCCGAAGCGATCCGCGCTTTCAAACTCGTGAACACCACTGAAACCCGGAACACCTGTCCGTATTGCTCCGTTGCATGCGGCATCATCATGTACTCGATGGGTGATCTGAAAAAGGGCGAACAGGCCAAAATCATTCATATCGAGGGCGACACCGACCATCCGACAAATCGCGGAACACTTTGCCCGAAGGGCGCGGCGCTGCTCGATTTCGTCAAAGCAGAAACGCGCTTGAAATATCCGATGATCCGCAAGCCCGGGTCCGACAAATTCGAGCGCATCGCCTGGAAGGACGCGCTTGATCGCATCGCCCGGTTGATGAAGGACGATCGTGACGGCAATTTCGTCCAGAAAAACAACGACGGCGTGACAGTGAACCGATGGACGACGACGGGGTTCCTCGCCGCCTCCGCTACGACGAACGAAACGGCGTTTGTGACCTATAAGGTCGTTCGCAGCGCCGGAATGCTGGTATTCGATAACCAGGCACGTGTCTGACACGGCCCAACGGTGTCCAGTTTGGGCCCAACATTTGGCCGTGGTGCAATGACCAACTCCTGGACCGACATCAAGAACACGGATCTTGTTGTCATCATGGGAGGCAATGCTGCCGAAGCGCACCCTTGCGGGTTCAAATGGGTCACGGAGGCGAAGGCCAACCGTGGCGCCAGGCTGATTGTCGTCGATCCGCGCTTTACGCGGTCTGCATCGGTTGCCGATCTATACGCTCCGATCCGTCAAGGTACGGATATCGCCTTCCTGCTGGGGGTGATGAATTACTGCATCCAGAACGACAAGGTTCATTGGGACTATGTCAAGGCATTCACCAACGCCAGCTACATCATCAAGGACGGCTTCGAATATAAGGACGGCCTGTTCACCGGTTACAACGAGACAAAGCGCGACTATGACAAGTCGAGCTGGGACTATGTAATCGGTGATGATGGTTATGCCCAGGTGGACGACACGCTGACACACCCGCGTAGTGTGTGGAACCTGTTGAAAGCACACGTCTCTGTCTACACACCGGAAATGGTCGAGCGCATCTGTGGCACGCCAAAGGAGAAGTTTCTGAAGGTGGCCGAGATGATCTCGGAATGCGCGTCTCCCACCAAGACAATGACGTCCATGTATGCGCTTGGCTGGACACAGCATTCGAAAGGCTCGCAGAACATCCGTTCGATGGCAATGCTGCAGCTCATTCTGGGCAATATCGGCGTGCGTGGCGGCGGCATGAATGCGCTACGCGGTCACTCCAATATTCAGGGCCTCACGGATGTCGGCCTGATGTCGAACCTCATACCGGGCTATATGACACTGCCGACCGAGAAGGAGGTGGATTTCGAGAGCTATATGTCGACACGTGCCTTCAAGCCGCTCCGGCCCAACCAGATGAGTTACTGGCAAAACTACAGGAAATTCTTTGTCAGTTTCCTGAAGGCAATGTGGGGCCCGGCGGCGGCGCCGGAAAATCATTTTGCCTATGACTGGCTGCCGAAGCTGGACGTGCCGGGTTACGATATCCTGCGTGCCTTCGAGCTCATGAATCAAGGCAAGATGGCGGGTTATATCTGCCAGGGCTTCAATCCGCTGCTTGCAGCTCCGAACCGGAAGAAAGTCACCGAATCCCTGTCGAAGCTAAAATTCCTGGTCACGATGGATCCGCTGGACACGGAAACGGCGCGGTTCTGGGAAAATCACGGCGAGTTCAATGATGTCGATTCCTCGCAGATCCAGACGGAGGTCATTCAACTGCCCTCCACCTGTTTTGCGGAAGATGAGGGATCGCTCACCAATTCCGGGCGCTGGCTGCAGTGGCATTGGCCTGGTGGTACGCCCCCCGGTGAAGCGATGACGGATAATTGGATCATGGCTCAGATTCACATCCGCCTGAAGGAGCTCTATCGCAAGGAAGGCGGAGCATTCCCCGATCCGATCGTCAACCTGAATTGGGACTATGCGGATCCGGGTGAGCCGACTGCGGAAGAACTTGCCAAGGAAATCAATGGCAAGGCGTATGCCAACGTCTACGACCCGACCGATGCGACCAAGGTGGTGGTTGAAGCCGGCAAGCGGGTGCCAAGCTTCGCTGCGCTGCGTGACGATGGCTCGACCTCCTGCGGCTGCTGGATCTACTCAGGTTGCTTCAACGAGAACGGCAACAACATGGCCCGGCGCGATACGTCGGACCCCGGCGAGACCGGCGCTTATTCCAAGTGGGCGTTCTCATGGCCGGTCAACCGCCGCATTCTCTATAACCGGGCTTCGGCAGACTTGAACGGCAAGGCATGGGATCCGAGCCGCAAGCTGATCGAATGGGACGGGCAGAAGTGGTCGGGCTATGATGTGCCGGATATTGCGCCGACAGCCAAGCCATCGGACGTCGGGCCATT
Source organism: Hyphomicrobiales bacterium (assembly GCA_900473175.1). Taxonomy (GTDB): domain Bacteria; phylum Pseudomonadota; class Alphaproteobacteria; order Rhizobiales; family Rhizobiaceae; genus Phyllobacterium. Next base: position 40,574 of record UCKM01000028.1, read on the forward strand.
CATCATGAATCCGGAAGGGGTGTCACGCCTCTTTGTCCGTGGCATGATGCGCGACGGACCATTTCCGGCGCACTACGAACCGTTCGAGTCGCCGGTCGCCAATCTCGTTGCACCGAATGTGCGTGGCAATCCTGCGGCTCGTGTGTTCAAGGGCGATTTCGAGCAGTTTGCCAAGCCCGCGTCGGAAGAATTCCCCTATGCGGCGACATCTTACCGTCTTACCGAACACTTCCACTATTGGACCAAGCATGTCTGGGTGAATGCCGTCCTGCAGCCGGAATTCTTCGTCGAGATATCGGAAGAACTCGCGAAGGAGAAAGGCATCGTCGGGGGCGGTTGGGTGCGTGTATGGTCCAAACGCGGATCGATTAGAGCCAAGGCGGTTGTAACCAAACGCATCAAACCTTTGATCTGCGATGGTAAAGCGGTTCATGTGGTGGGTATTCCACTGCACTGGGGTTTCACCGGGGGTGCGAAGAAGGGCTTCGGCCCGAACTCGCTGACACCTTTCGTCGGTGACGCCAATATTGAGACGCCTGAATACAAGGCGTTCCTGGTCAATATCGAGCCCATCGCCGGGCCGGTGGCATAGGAGACGGCAGCCATGTTCCCGCCTGTTCCAAACCCCACAACCCGGTCCGAAAGTCCGAAATTCGGCGAGCAGGACCTGATCCGCCGGTCGGCGTCAACCGTGACGCCGCCCGCTCAGCGGCAGACCGAGGTGGCAAAGCTCATCGATGTGTCCAAGTGCATCGGCTGCAAGGCCTGCCAATCAGCCTGTATCGAATGGAACGACACGCATCCGGAGGTTGGAATCAATACCGGCGTTTATGAAAATCCGCATGATCTTACGCCGGACATGTTCACGCTGATGCGCTTCAGCGAATGGGAGAACCCCGAGACGAATAATCTAGAATGGCTCATCCGCAAGGATGGCTGCATGCATTGCGAGGACCCAGGCTGCCTCAAGGCTTGCCCTGCACCCGGCGCCATCGTGCAATATTCCAACGGTATTGTTGATTTCGTTCATGAGAACTGCATCGGCTGCGGTTATTGCATCAAGGGATGCCCGTTCAACATTCCGCGCATCTCCCAGGTCGATCACACCGCTTATAAATGCACACTCTGCTCCGACCGGTTGGCTGTAGGACAGGGACCAGCCTGTGCCAAGGCCTGCCCGACGCAGGCGATCGTGTTTGGTACGAAAGAGGAGATGAAGCAGCATGCGGAAGGACGCATCACCGATCTGAAATCGCGCGGCTTCTCCAATGCGGGTCTCTACGACCCGCCCGGTGTTGGCGGTACGCATGTCATGTATGTGCTGCATCATGCTGACAAGCCGGAGATCTATGCCGGTCTGCCGAACAATCCGAGGATTAGCCCGATCGTCGAGGCCTGGAAGGGTGTCACGAAATACGCCGGTCTTGCCGTGATCGGTGTCGCCGCTGCGACCGGGTTTATGCACTATATGGTCGCCGGTCCGAACCGCGTTTCCCAAGAAGACGAAGAGGCAGCGGAAAAGCTGACGGGAGAGGATCGGCGCTCATGAGCACGGACTATGATGTGGAGAGAGGCGACAGCGTTCATCCCGGCAAACCTGTCACGGTCGATCGCTACACGGCGGGAGCACGCGTCAATCATTGGATTACGGCGACAAGCCTCGTGCTTCTGGCACTGTCAGGCATGGCCTTGTTCCATCCACGTCTCTTTTTCCTGACGGGGCTCTTTGGCGGTGGACCGTTGACGCGGATCATTCATCCTTGGATCGGCGTCGTTCTCTTTTTCAGCTTTTTTGGGCTGTTCCTTCGCTTTTGGAAAGCCAACCTCTGGAAGCGGGAAGATGGCACCTGGCTCGCGCGCATTCGAGATGTGCTCACAGCACATGAAGAACGCCTGCCGGAAGTGGGCAAGTACAATGCCGGGCAAAAATTTGTTTTCTGGTCGATGTCGGTTCTGATCATCGTGCTGATAACAACTGGCGTGATGATCTGGGATCAGTATTTCTTCGGGTTCACGACCATCGAACAGAAGCGATGGGCCGTGCTTGTGCACTCGATGGCAGCTATCCTGGTCATCAGCGTCTGGATCATCCATGTCTACGCAGCAATCTGGGTACGTGGTACAATACGGGCGATGACCCGTGGTTCTGTCACCGGTGGGTGGGCATGGCGGCATCATCGCAAATGGTTGCGCGAGTTGGTCGCGAAATCGTCGAAAGGCAAATCCGGAAGAACGCCCGCCGAATGAAAGGGGTGTTAGAGCAGGATCGGTACACGTGGCCCGGGTGGTTCGTGAGGGAGTGCTATGAGTCGCAAAAGCGCGGTCATGCCGGATCCAACGGCGATTGGAAATGTTTCGTCACCTCCCTTTGCGCGCCTCCCTGATCCCGCTTCGCTTTTTTCGGTCAGGGCGGCACGTCTGCGCCAATTGGCTGGAATCAGTAATCTTGCACCTTATCTGAGGTTTCTTGCCGAACTTGTGCAAACCCAGCACGATATCCAGACTGACTTGCCTCTCCCGGAAAGTCCGGATGCAAAGGCGATCGCGCGGGCCCGCGAGTTCGAAATGCCGCCGCTCGACCGGGGCCAGATAGAGGTCGACAAGGCCGTCAGCTCTATATTCGATCGCCTGTTTGCCGCCGCTGCCGCAATCGAGAAGCCGGTTGCAGCGACCGAAGCGCTTGCGCACGTGACCGCAGCCGATCCTGCCGAACGCCTTGCCATGGCGCATGCAGTATTTTCCAATACATTGCCCGCAGATGCGATTGCCGAGCATGTTTTTGTGTGGGCAGGGCTTCAGGTGCATTTTGCCCGGCTCGCATCGGTTCTCGATGTGGCGGCGCTGGCACCGGTGGCCGATGGCGTTTGCCCCGTCTGCGGCGCCATACCGGTATCGACGATGGTCGTTGGCTGGCCCGGTTCGCACGGCGCGCGGTTTTGTTCATGTTCCCTGTGTGACACGCTCTGGCACTATGTCCGTATTAAATGTGTGCTTTGCGGTTCCACCAAGGGGATCGGCTATAAGGAGATCGACGGGCAAGGCGGGGCCATCAAGGCCGAGACCTGCGACGAATGTCACGGCTGGTCGAAGATTCTGTACCAGGACAAGCTGCCGGATGCCGACCCGGTCGCTGACGACGTGGCAAGTCTCAGCCTGGACATCCTGATGCGAGAAGGGCCCTATCATCGAGGCGGTTTTTCCCCGCTGCTTGCCGGTTTTTAGGAACGACAATGGATACCAACGCCAGTCTGCGCCGCATTCCTTCGGTGGATGAGCTTCTGAAGTCGGCATCGGCGGGCGCTGCAATCGAGCGCTTTGGACGACCCGCCGTCACTGAAGCGTTGCGGGCTGCAGTCGCCGATTTGCGTAACGAGGTCCGTAAAGGCCGCAATCTTCCCGCTCGGGAGAACATCATTGCTGCCGCGCTTGCCAGACTGGACGCGGGCGATCAGTCGACGCTCCGGCCCCTTTTCAATCTGACCGGCACCGTGCTGCACACCAATCTCGGCCGCGCATTGCTTGCACAAGCAGCAATTGACGCGGCAACGGCGGCGATGCGCGAGGCTGTCTCTCTCGAATTCGCCCTGGAGAGCGGCAAGCGCGGCGAACGCGATGACCATGTGCGCGCACTCATTTGCGAACTCACCGGGGCGGAAGATGCGACCATTGTCAATAATAACGCCGCGGCTGTCCTTCTGGTGCTGAACAGTCTGGCGTCGGGCAAGGAAGCTATTGTCTCACGCGGTGAGCTGATCGAAATCGGCGGAGCCTTTCGCATGCCGGATATCATGGCGCGTGCCGGTGTCCGTCTTGTCGAGGTCGGAACTACAAATCGTACCCATGCAAGGGATTACAGCAATGCCGCTGGTCCCGACACGGGCCTTATATTGAAAGTCCATACCTCCAATTACCGCATCGAGGGCTTCACCAAGGAAGTGGGCGCGCGCGAACTGGCCGGCATCGCTCGCAAAAACGGTGTACCCCTCGTCAACGACCTCGGTTCAGGCACATTGACGGATCTCACCCGTTTCGGGATTGCCCACGAACCGACTGTGCGCGAGGCGATCAGTGAGGGTGCAGACATCGTGACCTTCTCCGGCGACAAGCTGCTCGGTGGGCCGCAAACCGGGTTCATCGTGGGACGCAAGGCGCTCATCGAGACGATCAACAGGAATCCGATGAAACGCGCGCTGCGCGTCGACAAGATTCGACTCGCAGCGTTGGAAGCGACATTGCGACTCTATCGCGATCCGGATCGCCTGAGCGAGCGCCTGCCCACCATGCGGTTGCTTACCCGGTCACGAGGCGACATCGACGCGCAAGCGCAACGATTGGCGCCGGCCGTGGAACATGCGCTGGAGGGTGCTTTCAGAGTCTCCATTATTGCCTGCGACAGCCAAATCGGTTCGGGGGCCTTGCCGCTTTCCACCGTACCGAGCGCTGGCTTGGCGCTGATACCGATCGAACGCAGTGGCCGCGTGCTCGCCGAGTTGGCAGCGGCGCTCAGGCAACTCCCGGTGCCGGTCATCGGCCGTATCGAGCGCGGATCGCTGGTGCTGGATCTGCGCTGTCTTGAGGACGAAGCAGGTTTTGTCGCCAATTTTGCCGGTGTCATTCCACACTTCAAAGGGGGCTTCGATGATGAGCCTTCTTAGCCGGTTCTCGCGAAAACAGGCAGAGAACGATGCGTCCCTCGAGGGGAAGATGGCGATTGCGCTGGCGGCCGCAACGAAAGGCGATTACGCAACGGCGCTCTCCATATGGGAACCTCTGGCGCGAGCCGGAAATGCGCGGGCTCAAAACAATATCGGCGCGTGTTTTGCTGGCGAATTGGGTGTTGCCAAGGATGCCCATCTCGCTCGTGACTGGCTGACATTGTCGTCGGAAGCCGGTGACCCGGTCGGGCAGCGCAATCTTGCATCTCTCTTGTTCAAGGGTGAGGGGATCGAACCGGACCATGAACGGGCACTCGCGCTTTATCGCGAGGCGGCGGAAAAAGGCGATGGCGAGGCTCAGGACATGTTGAGCTGGATGCTGCTGGAAGGCGAAATCGCCGGGCCCGATCCTGCAGAAGCACGTCGATGGGCGCTTGCTGCCGCGCAAAACGGCTCTGCCGCTTCGATGACACGCTTAGGAATGCTTTTTCACAACGCTATTGGCGTCCCACGGGATCCGGTCGAGGCGGCTCGCTGGTGGCGGCTCGGCGCAAACGCCGGCGATGCCGATGGACAGGCGATGCTTGGCGCTGCCTATCACCTGGGCAACGGTGTCGCTCGCGATTCCGTCGAGGCGTTCGCATGGTTGTTGAGAGCGCACGAGGGCGGCAGCAGTCTGGCCATACCTTTCTTCGCCGTCGTGCGTGCCACACTCGATGCTGACCAGCTCGCCCAAGCTGAACGCCTTGCTGCAATATCCCTGCCCGATACATCGGCCCCGTCCTCAAAGGCAGGCAAGCCATGATCATCGGTACCGCAGGGCATATCGATCATGGCAAGACATCGCTGGTCAAGGCACTGACCAATGTCGATACCGATCGGCTGAAAGAGGAAAAAGCTCGCGGCATTTCGATCGATCTCGGCTTTGCCTATATGCCAGTGGATGGGGCTGAGACACTTGGCTTTGTCGATGTGCCGGGACATGAGAAGTTCATCCACACCATGCTTGCCGGTTCCAGCGGCATCGATTTCGTTCTGCTGGTGATCGCCGCCGATGATGGTCTGATGCCGCAGACGCACGAACACCTCGCCATCATCGATCTTCTTGGTGTTGAACGTGGCGTCGTCGCACTCACTAAGGCCGATCTCGTGCAGGAAGACCGGCTAACCGAGGTCGAAGCTGCAATCCGAAACGAACTCGCCGGGACGGCGCTTTGCGATGCGCCGATTATCGCAGTTTCGACGGTCTCGGGCCAGGGCATCGCAGCGTTGCGCGATGGGATCGCCACTGCTGCCCGCCGATTCACCCGGCGCCAGGCAACGGGTCGCTTTCGGCTGGCGGTGGATCGATCATTCACCATTCAAGGGACCGGGACGGTCGTGACCGGAACTGTGCTTTCGGGGACGGTGGCGGTTGAAGATCACGTGATTGTAGGCCCATCAGGCCTTGCGGCCCGTATCCGCTCAATTCATGCCCAGAACCAGCCGAGTGAAAATGGCCGTGCCGGCGATCGTTGTGCCCTCAACCTCGTCGGCGACGGCATAACAAAGGCGGCAATCAAACGCGGTGATATGGTGCTTGAGCGAAGCCTGCACGCTCCGACGAGTCGAATTGACGCGACACTGCGCGTGCTAAGCTCCGAACGTAAGCCGATCGGTCACTGGTTTCCGGTACGGCTTCATCATGCATCGACCGAGGTTGGCGCTCGCATCGTGTTGCTAACTGATGAGCCAGTCGCGCCCGGAACGGCTACCCTCGTACAACTTGTACTGGACCAGCCAATTGCTGCGGCTGTGGGCGATCGTTACATCGTTCGCGACACGTCGGCCCGGCGCACAATCGGCGGCGGCGGCTTTCTGGATTTGCGCGCTCCGGCCCGCAGACGCCGCACACCGGAGCGAAGGGCACAGCTCGAAGCGCACGTACTCATGGATGCGGAGCGCGCAATTGAGGCACTGCTTGCAGCACCGCCATTTTATCTCGATGTCACAGCCTTCGCCCGCGACAGGGTCTTGTCGGTGGCGCATGCCGGCACGCTGGCAGAATTGTCAGGCGCGGTACAGTTGCCCCTGAATGCTTCTGTTGTGGCCATATCGCCCGGGCACTGGCGCAAATTCCGGCAAAGTCTTCTGGACCGGCTCGGAACTTTCCATGCTGGCAATCCGGATCTGATGGGGATTGGCATTGAACGGCTGCGGACACAGCTTGAACCGCGCCTGCCGGTCCCTGCGTTTCGAGCAGCCTTGCAAAGGCTTGCCGGCGCAGGGGAGATTGCGGTTGACGGAGCCTGGGTGCGGCTCGCCGGTCATGAAGTTACGATGGCGCCGGCTGACGAGCGGCTTTGGAACATGATCGAGCCGTTGCTGGGCAGAGCAGAGCGGTTCCGTCCTCCGCGCGTTCGCGACATCGCTGAATTGCTCGCGGTTCCGGAGTCGCAGGTGCGGCGGTTGCTGAAGCTGGGTAGCCGCATGGGCAAGGTGCATGAGGTGGCACACGACCATTTCTTCCTGCGCGATACGGTTGCAAAAATGGTTGCGATCGTCGCCGAGCTAAGCTCAGCCGCAGAAAATGGCTGGTTCACCGCCGCGCAGTTTCGCGACCGCGTTGATAATGGTCGTAAGGTTGCAATCCAGATTCTCGATTTCTTCGATCGCCACAGTGTCACTGTACGTCGTGGCGATCTCCGCCGCATCAACTGGAACCGTCTGAACCTCTTTGCCAGTTTGACGGCCAGCGAAAGAGTTGTTTCTGGAGGAGAATCGTCCCCGGTGGGGCGTCCGGACTTCAAATCCGGGAGGGGCCGAAAGACGGTCTTTGGTGGGTTCGACTCCCACTCTCTTCCGCCATTGCCAGGCCAGCCCGGTTCCGGAAGCTCTCGATGATGACGGCAACCACGTATATCGAGGGATTACAGCGGGCAGCCGACGAGGCGCAATCGATGGAAGCCGCTTACCGGCTGGAGGCGGCTGCCCGGATAGCAACACTCGAACGCGAACGTGCCTTCGCTTTTCGTCGGATGAATTTGATGCGGGCTATCGCCGAAGTTGCAATGCCGCAAGCGGATGACAGTAGCGATCCGGATGAACGAAGCGGCGAGGAAATTGCCGTCGCCCGCGCGCTTGCCCTGTTACGCATCAAACTGGGCTGGTCGTCGGACAGTGTAACGCGAGATGCAACGCTTGCGAAGTTCACGCCTGTGTCTGTTGCGCTTTATCGTGCGTCGAACGGTGAAGGTCAAAATACACCGGATGGCACCCCAGACATTGGCGAGGCCCTTGGTCGTTTTGAGGACTGGTACGAGAAGGCTCATGCCGTTTCGTTCTGGATGCTTTTTGAGAATCCCATGCCAGACACCCCACGCGTCGACTTCTGAGCTAGAGCATTTTCTGGATTCTGTCGCAAATTCACATGGGGACATAAGTCAAGGTGCCATAAGGGGTCTCCGGGGATGGTTCGGATCCAAGGTCTGAGCCCATCGCGAGAACGTGGATCATGCCAGGTTCAAACGGTACCGTCGCAAACTTTGACGCGATTCGCGAGGCGGCATTGTTCAGCCCATTTCATGCAGCCAGGATGTTGAACGGTGCTATCACATTGTTTTTGGTTTAAGGAATTGTCGATATTGATCGTGGGCATGAGCCAGCCCATCGCAAATTATAAGAATCACCGTTTTCCGCCAGAGATCATCGCTCGTGCCGTCTGGCTCTACTACCGGTTTCCGCTCAGCTTGCGCCACGTTGAGGAAATGCTGCTTGAGCGCGGTATTGTCGTTTCTTACGAGACGATCCGCCGCTGGGGCAGAAGACATGGTCCCGACTATGCCCGCCGCATTACCGGAAAGCAGCCGTTGAAGAGCGATATCTGGCACCTCGACGAGGTTGTGGTCCGCATCAAAGGCAAGAAATTCTGGCTGTGGCGCGCTGTCGATCAGGATGGCTATGTCCTTGATGAAATCGTGCAGAACCGCAGGAATACCAAGGCGGCCAGGCGTTTGTTGACGCGTCTTTTGAAGAAACAGGGCATGGTGCCAAAGCGGATAGTGACTGACAAACTGCGCTCTTATGGAGCAGCAAAACGTCAGGTCATGCCCAATGTCGAGCATCGCTCGCACAAAGGCTTGAACAATCGCGCTGAGAACTCCCATGTACCGTTTCGAAAGCGGGAGCGAATGCGACAGGGATTTCGATCCGTAGGCAACTTGCAATGCTTCGGTTCGCTGTTCTCTGCCGTCCGCAATCGCTTCGTTCCAGATCGTACCAAACACACAGCTAACCAAATCCGCAATCACAGACTACAAGCCATCGCTGAGTGGAAGTCCGTAAGCGGACAGATCGTCTGAAACTGTCGTCACGAGCTCTTACGCGACCATACCTTAAACAAGGTGACATCGCCTCTCCGCCCACATCCGGATTGTCTGGTGGGAGACGATGATGCCCCGGGCAGCGAGCAAGTCCTCGACCATGCGCAGGCTCAGCGGGAAACGAAAATACAGCCACACCGCACGCGCGATGATCTCGGAGGGAAAACGGTAGCGGTGGTAAACGGGATCACGGTGTTGCTGGGTCATGCCGGATTATCCTGCCTACCCATAAACTCCCGGTTAAGTTTACAGTGCCGTCCTGCCTGCTCCCGCCGACAATGCCTGAGACGCCGCACGCTGACTCGGAACGTACCGGTGGTGAGGGATCTGTCAGCGGCATTCCTCGCGTTGTCTCGCGGTCAATTCGAATAAGGCTCTGAGAGCTGTAAGGGTATGAATGCACGGTTTGGGTGGGCGCAGTCGTTCCGCTGTCATCAACATCCAGAATGAGCCCCGCCATGCTGGCCCACAAGGGGCGCCGTCTCATAGCTGCTTTGGAGAAAATCGGACGATACTCTCGCCAACATGTTCTCGATATGGGAGTTCTCGCTGAGGTGCGACTTTGGCGCATCGGCAAGCTAACCTGTTCATCGCATCCGCGCCATGACCTTTGCCGGAACACTTCGGCCGGCGTCCTGAAGCCGAGGCATTTGCGCGGCGTCGTGTTGAGCTGGTCGCAGACGCGGCGCAGTTCGCTATCGCTGACGGCGAGCGGGTCAACCTCGCTCGAAAGCCATCTTCGGGCCCGGCAGGTGGTGTTCTCGACAGTGCCTTTCTGCCCGGGCGACTGCGGATCACAGAACCAGGTCTGCGTGCCAAGTCCGGCCTGGAGATAGGGCCAGTCGGTGAATTCGGTGCCACGGTCGAAGGTGATTGGCGGCGGGCCGTTGCGGGCAGGGCCTCCAGCGTGCGGATCAGCCGCTCCATGATCGGCCGCGACTGCCGGTCATTGTTGCGCAGAAACACGGTAAAGCGGCTCACTCGCTCGACCAGTGAGGTGGCTTCACCGAACTTCTTCCTGAACTGCATCAGATCGCACTCCCAATGCCCAAACTGCTGGCGCTCACGCACAATGTCCGGCCGATGCAAAATGCTCAGATGCGGACTGAAACGGCGGCCATGGCGACGCCGGGCATGCCGCGGCCGGCGTCGCGCTCGGCGTTCCGGCAGGTGATGCCACAGCTTGATGGCCTGGCCATCCTTCGAATAGGCAAACCGGTAGATTGTCTCGTGACAGACCGTCATGCCATGCCGTCCGCCTTCCAGCTTCAGACAGCCGGCGACTTGCTCGGGCGACCAGCCATGGCGAATCCGCTCGATAATCGCCTCGCGCAGTTGCGGCAACCGCACCAGCTTGCGCCGATTGCCCCGCCGATCCTTTGACTTCGTATCGGCGATCGGACCGTAATAACCAGCCAGTTCAAGCATCTCGGGATCATCGAAGCGGTTGCGCTTCAGTTCGCGAAAAACCGTTGAGCGATGCCGTCCGAGTTTCTCGGCAATAACGTCGACGCTGATCTTCGCAGCGTGCCAGCGTTCGATCTTGCGGCGTTCGTCGAGCGTGATTTGGGAGTAGGTGCGCCGAAACGGTTGATCCATGGCGATTCCTTTGTTGCGATAAGCCATTGTTATCGCTACAAAGTCGCGCTTCGAAATAGACCATTTGTGCTTCAAAAGCTGCATAACAGGAATTATGGAACCCACCGCCCGGAAATGCCGAAACATAAATGGTGGGGCTGCTTGGTGCGGACAACTAAGGGTATCGGGAAAACCGGCCCGGTTAAAGATGAGTGGGAGGATAAACTCACGCATGCAGCGAATTGACTCACAAATGGCACGGAAGTAACTTCCATGATATCGATAAACGATATCGCATAGCGATATTGCTGGCGCTTGGTGGATGGCATTTGTTCCTCATCCATATATTAGCTACCAAGCGCGCATGCCCGGCACAGGGAGGATTATGCAATGCCTGAAGCATTTGTGAGCGTCCGCTACATCGTCGATGACGTTACCGCATCCATTGAATTCTACACGACCCTGCTCGGTTTCACACTCCAGCACGACGCCGGGGCCGCCTTCGCATCGGTGACCCGCGGCAACCTGCGCCTGCTGCTCAGTGGCAAGGCCAGTTCCGGCGCGCAGGCCATGCCCGACGGAAGGCAACCGATCCCAGGTGGCTGGAACCGCATTTTGCTCATCGTGCCCAACATCACCGCCGAAGTCGAACGGCTGCGTAAGGCCGACTTGTCGTTCCGAAACGATATTCTCAAGGGCGTCGGCGGCAGCCAGATACTGCTCGACGACCCGTCCGGAAATCCGATTGAACTGTTCGAGCCTGCACACTGAGGGCCCGGACAGCGGTAAACCCTGTCCCCGGTCATTTAAAGAACCGAAGGCGAATCGACTCCGTCTTCATCGGCAATATGGGTTAGCGATATCGAATATCGATAACGTGAGCCGGATAACAATGATTGGACAGTATGGAACACCAGGATCTTCTGAACGGCCTTATCCGCCTTCACGTCCTGCATCATGCAGTCGAAGGCGAACTCTACGGTCAGTGGATGATCGAAGAGCTTGCCCGCCACGGATACAAGCTGAGTGCAGGCACGCTGTATCCAATGCTGAAATCAATGGAGAAGAAGGGATATCTTGTTTCCGAAAATCGCCGCGACGGGCGAACTGCCCGCAAATTCTATCGGGCAACGCCCCTGGGGCGCGAAGCGCTGCAGATTGCCCGCGGCAAGGTAAGGGAACTGATTGGCGAAATGATGGAGTAGACGCCTCTCGGTCTTTAGCCGCGGTCAGATCAGTCCTTTAATGAAAGACGCTGTAACGACAACCGATCGCCTGAAACGAAATAGCATGCTTGAAGTTTTTGCCGCGTTCCTGAAGCTCCGCGATAACGGTTTGAGCAACGCTGACCGTACAACTTTCTCTCGACATCCACGGACATCAGGCTGCTTCAGGCAGAACTTCGCAGCATCAGGTCTGATGCCAGCAGCTTTCGGTCGTCGCCGTGACCCTGCATGAAGCTTGGAAGGGTACCGCTCAACTTGTGAATTAGCATCTCGATCGCAAGCCTTCCTATCTCGTTATAGTTTTGCGCGACTGTCGTAATTGGTGGACAGGCATATCGGGAGAGAGGGTGATCATCATGCCCGGCCACACGCAGATCACAGTCCGCACCGTGGCCGACTTTAAGGCCCTTTTGGAACACCGCCGCAATAACTCCGAAAGCTACCCGGTCGTTTGCGCACAAAACGGTTCTCGTGGGAAAATTTGCAGTCGATTCGAGGATCCGCGTGGCCTCTTCAAAACCGAACCGCTCGAAATCCCACGTGGCGGTTTCGGAAACATCGACGATCCGCGGCGTCATTCGGAACTGCTCCATCGCTTCGATGTAGGCTTGCTGACGGGTGCGGGCGTTCGTGTTGACTTGCGGCATTCCAAAATAACACGGAGGTTCGCCTGACCTGCAGAGATAGTCGACAATCAGGCGGAAGCTCTGCCGGTTGTCCGTTCCTACAAAGGCGGACGTCTCATCCAAAGGTGAGTCGACGTAGACGAGCGGGATCGTGTGGCCGAGTTCGATCAAAGTTTCTTGGTGCGATTTTACGCCAAGAGGGGCAATTATTGCGCCGGATACGTTCATCGATTTAAATGTCTTGATCGCCTGATCTTCCAGTTCGGGCTTTCCGTCCGAGGATAGGACAAAGGCGAGGAAGCCCGCCTCATTGGCAATCCCCTCGATGCGCCGGGTCAGGGCCATATAAAACGGGTCGGTCGAGTTCGGCACAATCACGCCCAGGATATTGCTGCGCCGCCGATTGAGGTTGACGGCAAAAAGGTTTGGCTGGAAACCCGATTTCTTCAGAGCGACTTCTATGCGATAGCGTGTGTTCCTTCTTACTGATGATGGATCTTGAAAATACTTGGAGACTGTTGGCCGGGAAAGACCGACGAATTCGGAGAACTCCTCCATCGTTTTTATCGTCTTTGCCACGAACATCTCCTGCTAGCTCTTCGATTTTAAACCGTTTAGCTGATGGATCCGCAGTCTGAAAGCTTCATGCGAAATCTTTGAACGAATTTCCGGTCCGGCAACTGTCAGTCGGCGACGAACTGAACCTTCATCGTGGATGGGGCGACGTCACGCTTCGTTATAAACGAAACAACTTCTGTCAGAGGCAACCGGTGTGAGACGAGCCGCGCCATCAAGCCTTCATTATCGTGCGACAGGATCGCGAGAGCATCGGGGATGTTTCGGTTGAGTGAGTGCGAGCCGACGATTTTTATCTGGCGGCGAAAGATTTCAAACGGTGATATGGAAACTTCTGTGCCGGGAGCACAGACTCCGAACACGAGCGCAGTGCCCCCGTCAGCGACAAACCCGACAAGTCCTTCAATTACCCGTGCGACGCCGGTTGCGTCCGCGACAAAATCGAACTGCTTCGTACGCACCGCCAGGTCGTCCGAACCGGGAACGGCTGTCGACAGCCCAAGTGACTGAGCAAACTCTAGGCGGCTTTCAACAATGTCAGCAACCGTCACCTGCTGCACACCCTTGGCCTTAAGCGACAGGGCGAGGAGCAGACCGATCGGACCGGCTCCGAACACTAGTGCGTTCTGTGTCGCAAAGGGACCAGTCGTCAGTTGTGCTGCGTTCAGGCCGTTGAGCACGCAAGCCAACGGTTCGGCAAGTGCCGCCGTTTCGAAAGGCAGCGACCCGATATCGCAAAGATGGCTGGCCTTGACCATACTGTAAGCAGCGAAGCCCCCGTTGTTTGTCACACCGTAAGCTTTGAGGTTGCTGCACAGGTTAAACATCCTTTTTTGGCAGGCACGGCATGTCCCGCACGGGAGATTTGGATCTATGGCGACGCGTGAGCCAACCTCAAGACCAGTCACATCTTCGGCCACAGCCTCCACTACGCCAGCATATTCATGTCCGGGCACCAGCGGAAAATGACCACCGCCGTAACGGGCGTGCAGCACTTCAATGTCCGTATGGCAAAGACCAGCCGCCCTCACCCGGACAAGGGCATGTCCGGGCATTAGATCGGGAACCGGAATTTCAGTGACTTCTGCTATCCCCAGAGCAGGATAATGAATGGCTTGCATGGTCATCCGCTCGTCAGCTCATCCAGTTGCCGCCGTCGACGTTGTACGTCTGGGCGAGGATGTAATCGCTTTCGCTTGAGGCAAGGAAAATCGCCAGTCCCTTAATGTCATCCGGTGTTGCAAACCGCCCTATAGGTACTTCCCGCGCCACTGACGCTTTCTTTTCGCCGGGCTTGAGCCCTTCCCATTCGGCAAATTTCGCGTCAACGATATCCCAATGCTCGCCGTCGACCACACCGGGTGCGATCGCGTTGACGTTGATACCGTGTTTGACAAGAGCTAGGGCAGCGGATTGGGTGGCGGAGATAATCGCCGCCTTGGAGGCACAATAGAGGGTGACGAGCGCCTCTCCGCGCCTGCCGGCCTGGCTTGCCATGTTGATGATTTTGCCGCCACGACCCCGGACGATCATCGCGTTGGCGACCGCCTTCATCATGAACAGCGGACCTTTGAGGTTAATGTCAAATACCCGCTTGTAGCTGTCCTCCGTTATGCCCTGAATCGGGGCCATATCGAAGATTGCGGCATTGTTGATCAGAATATCGATGCCGCTGAATTCTTCATCGACACTCTTCACCACCGCCTCGATCTCTGCGAGATCCGTCACATCCAGCTTCAGTGCCTTCGCGGCGGGGCCAATCGCTTCGGCCGCAGCTGTCGCTCGCGTGATATCGATATCGGCAATGATGACCTTAGCACCTTCATTCACAAAGGCTTCCGCAAAGCCAAGTCCGATACCACGGGCACCGCCAGTGATGAGAGCCACCTTGTCTTTCAGTCTCATAATGATCTCCAGAGTATTTTGATCTCGTGCGTATCGCATCGATAAAACAGAAGAGCGCAGACCGGTGATGCCATACAGCCCGCCCCTGAAACCAATGGTCCGGCAGTGTGTGCTGCCGGACCATCCTCCGGGAGGAGCCTGCGGCATTCCCGCCGCAGGATTGACATTACTTGATATAGCCTGCGCGGGTCATGTCGCGTTGGACCTGAGACTGGGCAGCCTCCAGTGCGGCGTCCACAGTCTGAGAGCCGGCAAGAGCAGCTGCAATCTGCTGGCCCACGACCGTGCCGATCGACTGGAACTCAGGGATCGCAACAAACTGGACACCCGTATAGGGGACCGGGTCCTTGGTCGGCTTGGACGGGTCTGCCGACATGATAGCCTCCAGGACCGTTGATGCGAAAGGTGCCGCCTTCTGGTATTCGGGCAAAGCGTAGGTCGACTTGCGCGTGCCGGGCGGAACCGCGACCCAACCCTCAGATTCGCCGACGACCTTCACGTAGTCCTTCGATGTCGCCCATTTGAGGAAGGACTTTGCCGCCTCAAGCTTCTGCGAGGTCTGGGGAATAGCGAGGTTCCAGGACCATGACCAGCTTGAGCCGTTCGGCGTTACCGATACCGGAGACCGGCTGAACGCGATCTTGTCGGCGACCTGGCTCTGTTTCGGATCGTAGACCCGCCCTGCCGCCGAGGTGGCGTCGATCCACATGGCGCAGTGGCCGGTCGCGAACAGCGCCTGATTTTCATTGAACCCGTTGGCCGTCGCCCCCGGAGGACCGTAGTCTGTCATCAGCTTGACGTAGTCGTTGATGGCGTTCTTCCAAGGCTCGGAAGTGAGCTGGGGCTTCCAGTCCATGTCAAACCAGCGACCGCCGTAACTGTTCACCATGGTGCCAAGGAAGGCCATGTTTTCGCCCCAGCCGGGTTTGCCACGCAAGCAGATGCCATACTGCTGCTTCGATTTGTCCGTCAGCTTCGCCGCGAACTCTTTGATCTGATCGTAGGTCGGCTGATCGGGCATCTTCAAGCCTGCAGCGTCGAAGAGGTCCTTGCGGTAAAGCGTGAAAGAACTCTCGGTGTAGAACGGAACTGCGTAGAGTTTGCCGTCCACCGTCAGGCCTTTCTTGATCGGGTCGAGAAGATCGCTGTAGTCGTAGTCGTCGCCGAGGTCATCGACGGGTGCAAGCCACCCCTGTTTACCCCAAATCGGCGCTTCGTAACCGCCGATGGTCATGATGTCGTACTGGCCACCCTTGGTCGCGATGTCCGTTGTCACCCGTTCGCGCAGGATGTTTTCTTCCAATACCACCCAGTTGATCTTGT
Source organism: Hyphomicrobiales bacterium (assembly GCA_900473175.1). Classification (GTDB taxonomy): domain Bacteria; phylum Pseudomonadota; class Alphaproteobacteria; order Rhizobiales; family Rhizobiaceae; genus Phyllobacterium. The sequence goes on from UCKM01000028.1 coordinate 56,824, forward strand.
TGCCGGTCTCTTTCTCCCAGGCCGGCGACAGCTTTTGCATAATGATCATATCGCCATTGTTCACCGTGGCGATGGTCAGTTCCTCAGCGTAACCCGTTGCGCCAACCAACGCTGCGCCAGCAACGGGGATGTCACGTTAACGGAAAATACTGCCTTCTACTCGTCAAGCGGAAAATCTCATGATAATGAAATCAGGTATTTAGCGGGCTGCAAAACCGCGTGGGCGAACCGCCAACAGCACTATACTGAGTCAACGTGACATCCCCACTCGGCGAAAACCGCGCCCACTTCGGCAAGCTCGCCGTTCAAATGCTTGCCCAAAACTGTATGTCTGCCGATCCACAACAATTGCAGTTAATTTGATAAATGACGTCGCTTGGATTCTCAAATTAACTACAGCAATCGGTCGTGAACGGCCACATTCTTACGATTAAGTACAGTGCGACACCCACAATTTATGATGGTAGATCGGCCAGTATGTAGATAGTCAATAGCACTTGAGCTTCGACCCTCCGGGCAAGAAATTTCGATGCCACATCAGTGAACGCACTGCATAGAAATGCTGCAACCGGCATAGATTTTATCACCAAATGGTGCTATTTTCCGCGCTTCAATTAGGGAGCTACATCATGCGATCGACTATTAACCTCGACGACACGCTTATGGAGACGGCTAGGTTCTTGACCGGTACAAATGAAACTGCGGCCCTAGTGCGCCAGGCGTTGGAAACGCTTGTCCGTGTGGAGTCCGGAAAGCGCCTCATCGCGCTCGGAGGAACTATGCCCGATGCCGAGGCAGCTCCGCGCCGCCGGAGCGCAGCGGCCAAGTGATACTTGCGGACACCTCGATCTGGATTGATCATTTTCGTCGTGTTGATGCGGAGCTGCGCAGGATTATTGAAGACGACCTCCTACTTTGCCACCCAGCCGTGATCGGTGAGCTGGCGCTTGGCAGCCTTAGGGATCGCGGCAGCGTGATCGCTTTTCTGGCGGCGCAGCGCGCGGCGGTCGTCGCCACGCACGACGAAGTCATGACAATGATCGATCGCCACAGTCTTTTCAGCATCGGCATTGGCTACACCGATGCTCACTTGCTGGCATCCGTCCTTCTTGACCAGCGAGCGACCTTATGGACCAGAGACAAGCGCCTAAGAGCAGCGGCCGAAAAGGCAGGCGCTTCACTGCACCTACCCGTAAATCGTCCCAACTAAAATTGCCAAACCAAAGCCCTTATTTCAAACGCCCCAGTAGCAGACATCGGCCCGGCGTGATTGGAATGACCGATTTGGGGCCGAGAGAGGACTGGCAGCTTCGAGACTCAAATCGTCAGAAGCGGACATTCAGGCTCCTTGGGGGCATCGACGTGATCTGACCCTGAGCGGGCTTTCGGAGCAACTGCGTCAAACGGACGACCGCCGACAGAACAGTCATTGCCCGGATCTGCACGGCGGCTCGCCCACATGAGACATCGCCCAAGATCGCTCCGAAAAGAAGCGAAAAGTTCCGTCTTGCCGACTGTCTTCCTGCTATAGTGGAGAAGAGGAGACGGCTCAATGGGCGAGAATCGCAAGCTGGCCGCAATTCTGGCCGCCGACGTGGTCGGATACAGCAGGCTCGCAAGCGCGGACGAAGATCGTATTCTGGCGAGGTTGCGGGCACTGCGTAGTGACCTGATCGATCCAACTATAGCTGTGCACAACGGGCGCGTGATCAAGCGCACAGGCGATGGGGCATTGGTCGAATTCCGCAGCGTGGTGGACGCCGTCCGCTGCGCCGTCGAGGTGCAGAATGCCATGGTCGAACGCAATGCCGGCGTGCCCCAAGACCGCCGTATTGAGTTCCGGATCGGCATCCATTTGGGGGATGTGGTCGAGGAAAGCGACGGTGACCTGATGGGCGACGGCGTCAATATCGCGTCGCGCCTGGAGGGCGTCGCAGCGCCGGGCGCCATTTGCGTGTCGGAAGATGCCTATCGCCAAGTCAAGGCGAGGCTCGATCTCTCCGTCACCGATCTCGGCAGCACACAGCTCAAGAACATCGCCGAGCCGGTTCGGATCTATTCGCTCCAGGTCGGCGTCGCCGCACTGGCAAAGTCAACAGTGACCGCCTACGCCGCCGCTGGTCGCGTGCCAGCCGCATCGCCGCCGGCGCTCTCGATTGCCGTGCTGCCCTTCGCCAACATGAGCGGTGATGCCGAGCAAGAATACTTCGCCGATGGCATCTCCGAAGACATCATCACGGCTCTGTCGAAGCTGTCGCAGCTGTTCGTCATCGCCCGCAACTCGTCGTTCACCTTCAAGGGCCGGAACGTGAACGTCCAAGAGGTGGGCCGCGGCCTTGGCGTGCGCTACGTGCTGGAGGGCAGTGTCCGCAAATCGGGCAGCAGGGTGCGGATCACCGCACAGCTGATCGACGCGACATCAGGCGGCCATCTGTGGGCGGAGCGTTTCGATCGCGACCTGACCGACATCTTTGCCGTGCAGGACGACGTAACGCAGCAGATTGTCGGCGCGCTCGCGCTCAACCTGCGAGAGGGCGACCAGCAGCGGCTGGCTGCGGAGCAGACCGAGAGCCTGGAGGCGTATGACTGCTTCCTTCGGGGCCGTGAACACATGTGGCGGTTGACGAGAGAGCAAAACACACAGGGCCGGGAACTGTTGCAACGCGCCATCGAGCTTGACCCGAAATTCGTTCCGGCCTACGCGTTCCTCGCCGTCACACATGGGCTGGCCTACATCAACCAGTGGAGCCAATCGCCGTCGAAATCGCTTGAACAGGCGATAGAGGCTGCCACGCGGGCGGTGGCGCTCGACGATCAATATCCCTACGCGCATTGGGCGCTCGGCGTCGTCAAACTGCACTTGCGACAGCATGACGTGGCCATCGCCGAGGCCGAACGCGTGATCGCGCTTGCTCCCAATCTTGTCGAGGGGTACGAGAATCTCGGCAACGCACTGCACTATGCTGGAAGGTCGGCCGAGGCGCTCGCCTATTTCGAGCGGGCAATGGCCCTGAACCCCTATTACCCGGACCTGTTCCTGCACTTCTACGCGCAGGCGATGTTTCAGCTAGGCAGGTACGAAGAGGCCGTCGTCATCCTGAAGCGGCGGCTCGTCCGTAATCCAAACACCGACGTCTCGCGAGTGCTGCTGGCGGCGAGCTATGGTCACTTGGGGCGCTTCGAGGAGGCGCGCGGTGAGTGGGCGGAAGTGTTCCGAATCAATCCCGATTATTCCCTGGAGCACAGGCGCAAAGTACTGCCCTACAAGAACCCTGCCGATTTCGAACGCATTGTGGACGGCCTGCGGCAGGCTGGCCTGACTAGCTGATTGTTTTGCCGCCGGCGGCAATGGGCCACAGCTTCTGTGCGGGGTCCACCGATGCATGCTGTCTGGTTTTGGGCCGGATGGTTCGCATCAGATTGTCCGAGAGACGTGCTCATGGGGCGCTAGACCAAGACTAGTGCAGGCGGTTGTGTGTGGAACCAGGGACAACTCCTCGACGCAAAGCGATCATTGGTCCGGATGACCGCTTCTGGCGTCCTGCGCCAGCTCAGTGAATGACCGCTCTTGCAAACTTTGGAATTGGAAACGTTCCGTTGATACGTGCGGCCCCACAGTGTGCGGGGCCGCACGCGCTCGGATCTCAGTATGCTCCGCTAGTTCCAGTGCATCCTCAATGTCCACTCCAAGGTACTTGACGGTATTTTCGATCTTGCTGTGCCCCAACAGGATTTGAATCGCGCGAAGATTGCCTGTCGCCTTTGTAGATCATTGCGGCTTTAGTGCGCCGAAGCGAGTGCGTGCCGTAGTCTTCGCGTCGTAGACCAATTGCGGTCACCCATTCGTCGACCAATCGGGCATATTGGCGAGTACTCAGATGATCGGTATGGTCGACTCGACTGGGAAAGGCGTAGTCGTCAACTGTTCCACCTCGCCGCTCAAGCCATGCAAGCAAACTTGCCCTCACGTCCGCCGTGATTTCGAACTGAACCGGACGGCCGGTCTTTTGCTGGACGACCATGGCCCGGGTTCGAATTTCCGTTCCTGTCACGAGGCTTCCGATTTTCATTTTGACGAGATCGCAACCACGCAGCTTGCTGTCGATTGCGAGGTCAAACAAGGCGCGATCTCTCATGCGACCCTCCCGGTGTCGGACAGCAGTTAATTGTAAGAATACTACGTCAATGATTTCAAGAGGTTAGGCTTGCAGTTAATTTGAGAATTAGCACTCAATTTGATAACCGGTCGCGAATTTCAGCAGTTAATTTGAGAATCCATCGACGCAAAGTATTTGAGCGATCGATTAAGGCGCATGCTTCTCATGCATTAAACGCGATTGATCAAAACCTCTCATATTTTCAAGATCATAAGCAATGCCACGGCGGATGCCATCCGAGTCTAGCTGGGGCATTTTATTTGAGAACCGAAGCACTGAGATTCTCATAATTAAATGCCACAGTTCGCACAAACTGCCGCATTCTTGCGTTTAAGTGCCAGCCGACAGCGTTTGTCTTCCCCTTGTTAGGGTTTTCAGCACTAGATGGAACATCAGTCACGGAACTTTCCCCAAGCGTTAGTGATCGTCGTTAGAAAGTGATTAGCGAGAACCGCTGCAATAAAAGTAACCGAACTGATCAAACATAAAATTCCCACCGCAATAATTACAATATAAATAGTCAATGGTCGATGTATAGATAAACGGTATAGACTCAAGGTGTCTTCAAAATTTGAAAACATGAAAAATGCCGCGCATATCACGGCAAAGAACATCACTGGCCAGGCTCGGCGCATGTCGAGAATGTCACCGTAATATTTAAGCGAAACCTTCTTCGCAAATATAGATGCGATGTACGCTACAAATATGGTTATACTGTATAGATATGCAATCACCGCTGTGTTAGATAAAATCAAGACCGTATAGGCAATACTGTCTTCCGCAAAAGAAAAACTTCGCAGGGCCTCCATATACCTATAATTTAGTGGCCACACATTTGCGTACCATGAGTGCAGAACCGGCGTGAAATCGACAAAATATGAAAGACCTAGCGCAAACGCGATATTGAGCGCGCAAAGCAGAAATGGCGCTAACCCTGCAACAGTTCTTACCCTAGCTACCGTTCTTTTTATCATTTACTTCACTCGCAAGCGCAGTTCAGTCGCAGCCGGAATGACGGTTCTGGAGCACCAAGCTTCGCCCACTCGTCTTGGATGGGTTCGGTTGTGATAAAACGTGCGTAATCATGACCGAAATCCGTAGGAGCCCCACGATCTCTCGGAGCACCAGCAGCCGTGAGGTCACCCAAAATGGACCCCATCGAGGTGTCACATATCGAAAATGCATCGAACATTGTCTTCAAGCGCCCATCATATATAACCAATTCTGTTCCATAGAATTGCGCCGCCCCACGGCTTATACATTCGTTTACAAGCTAGGAGATAATACTGTCAATCACATAGAATAATATATTTATCAACAGTCATTCTTTTCCAGAATAAACTTTTGCAAGCATTGATTTGATCAGAACAATAGATGTATCTGAATATTTTTTTCGCGTCGCTCAACAATATTTGAGTATATCCGAGTCACGATGAAATAATTAATTGAAATTCTCATTACACGTGCCACGTTTTACCAGACAGTGTCGCACTGAACTTAATTCGGCTCTTTCTCAATCTGCGTGATGCTGGTTTGATGGACTGACAGGCGAGTTGTTATGCGCACTTATGCAAACAAAATCAGAATGGTCTCCCGGACCGAATCTGCGGGTTGTTGGCGCTGAACGCGTCGTTGGCGGGTGGGTGATCTCTGCTGTTGGTCAGGGATCTGAATAGTGCCCTGGATGTAACAAACGCTCAAAGCGCCGCCATGGCGGGTATCATCGCCGGGAGTTGTCACGTTGTTTGAAGCAGGCGGCAACGATGTCCGTCAGAGTGTTTCAGACAAGTGTGCCAGTGACGGCTTTCCACTCTGCCATTGCGTTAAGGCGATGCAGGTGAATTTGGAATGCAGAGCAGCTTGTGCGGGGTGAGACGAAGAGATTGCGGATTGCAGAGAAGATCGAGACGAAGTGCTGTAGCCCTCCGGGAGATCGGAAGCCTTGCATCATTCGCTCTCTTTTCCGCAGCGGCACATGCGAATTCTCCGCCCGGTTGTTGAGACCCTTGTGGGAGCGATGCTCGATTTCCGGCATGACTTGACGCTTTGCTGCTCCGTATGAGCGCAGCTTGTCAGTGGTTATGCGCTTTGGCGCCAGCCCCTGTTTCTTCAGCAGGCGGACGAGTAACCGCTTGGCTGCCTTGGTTGCGGCGGGTCTGGACAATCTCGTCGAGCACATATCTGTCCTGATCGACCGCCCGCCACAACCAGTGTCTCTTGCCGGCGATGGAGATCACCACTTCATCCAGATGCCAAACATCATTCGGCGAAGGCCGCTTGGGGCGAAGCCGACGGATATAGCCGGGACCAAACTTCCGGCCCCATCGACGGATCGTTTCATAGGAGACGACGACGCCGCGCTCCAGCAGCATCTCCTCACCAGCCGCAGGCTCAAAGGGAACCGATAATAGAGCCAGACGGCATGGGTGATGATCTGCGGTGGAAAGCGATGGTTCTTGTAGCTGACGTCGGGCTTACTCATTTCTCAACGAATTAGCCCCGAACCGTTAAGTCAAAAATAACGTGACAGCTCCCGTCATCAAGGTCAGATAGCAGTTCCTTGTTTTGTAGGAACGCAAGACGGGCCTCGCTCGATGTCCGCCCATGGCGCAAGATGCTCGTATCGCGCTGCAGTTAATAATGGAATGTCGACTCAAGGTTTCAACGAGTTAGCTTTGCACTTAATTTGAGAGCGTGCAGTTTTTTGAGAATTCTGCACCAAACGGCCGCTTCACACGTGAGATTCGAGTTCACTGGAGTCTCACCTTTTAATGCCAAACTCGACTGGAACCACCCATTCTTACATTTTAGTGCCGAACGACACGCTCTTGACAAGTGCACTCCTGCCGCAGGCGCCTAGCTGGCAGACACCTGGCTGATGCCGGTATCGATCCAGGAACGTGTCTGTTCCAACACCTCATCCGAAAGCGCGGGATCGTCGATCGCCCGTGCAAGGATCACTGCCCCCACCATCGCGGCAAAGCTTCCGATCGCCACCCGTCGTCTGTCGGCCGCATCCACCTCTGGGAGCGCCTTGCCGATACGGTCGATCTGCGAGCGAAGGCCTCCGGTCATGGCTGAGCGTGCAGCCGAGGTCTGATGGCGGATGGCCGCAGCAAGACCCGCCGTTGGGCAACCACCGGCGGCGTTGTCGCGATGCCGGGGCGAAAGATAGGCATCCACATACGCGCGCAAATCTCCCCCTCCGCCCTCGTCCGCAGCGAGGACGTGGGCAAGGGTGTGCGCGATCAAATCGTCCTTCGAACTGAAATGGCCATAGAAGCCGCCGTGGGTGAGCCCGGCGGCATTCATCACCTCCGCCACGCTGACCGCATCGAACCCCTTGTCGCGAAACAGCCGGCTGGCAACATCCAGAATCCGGCGGCGGTTCTCCGCCATCTGCTCTCGACTGACCTTCATTTCAAAATTCTCCGCCGGTGCCATTGACATTTACATGATGGCGATCATATTTAGTTGCAATCATGATATCCGTCATGAATATAGGTTCCATTAGAGAAAAGAGCAATGCCATGACCACCATTCCCTCAGTTCTCATCACCGGCGCCTCCACCGGCATCGGCGCCTCCTATGCCGAGCGCTTCGCGCGCCGCGGACACGACCTCGTGCTGGTTGCCCGAGACGTGGCACGAATGGAGGCTTTGGCCTCCCGTCTGCGTCAGGAAAATGGCGTGGCGATCGACATCATCCAGGCTGATCTTACGCAGCCTTCCGACCTTGCGGCGGTAGAGACGAGGCTGCGCGATGACGCCCGCATCGGGATCCTCGTCAACAATGCCGGAACGGCCATTGGCGGAAGCTTCATCGAGCAGAGCACCGATGTCGTCGCGCGGCTCGTTGCGCTCAACACAACCGCACTTCTGCGGCTTGCCAGTGCCATCGCCCCGCGACTTGCGAAGGCCGGCGAAGGAGCGATTGTCAACATCGGGTCCGTGGTCGGCCTGGCGCCGGAGTTCGGCATGACGGTCTATGGCGCGACCAAGGCCTTCGTGCTGTTTCTGTCGCAAGGGCTCAGTCTCGAGCTCGCGCCAAAGGGTGTCTACGTCCAGGCCGTGCTTCCCGCCACGACGCGAACCGAGATATGGAAGCAAGTCGGCGCCGACGTCAACACGCTCTCCAACGTGATGGAGGTGGGCGATCTGGTTGATGCGGCTCTGGTTGGCTTCGACCGCCGCGAACCGGTAACCATCCCCCCGCTTCCCGATGCCGGGCAATGGGACGCGCTCGAGGCAGCGCGCCAGGCAATGCTTCCAAACTATGGGAACGAACATCCGGCCGAGCGGTATCGCACGGCCGCCTGAACATCAACGAAGCCATTTCGATAAACGACCCCGCCGCGGCGGGACAGACAAAGGTGACCTAGGATGACAAAAACGCTGTTTGAGCCCTATACTCTCGGCTCGCTGACCCTCTCCAATCGAATAATCATGGCGCCCTTGACGCGCAATCGCGCTGGCCCGGGCTTCGTTCCAGGCGATCTCACCGCAGAATATTACGGCCAGCGCGCGTCGGCCGGCCTGCTGATTTCCGAGGCCACGCAGATCTCGCAGCAGGGACAGGGATACCAGGACACGCCCGGCATCTATTCCCAGGCCCAGATCGAGGGCTGGCGCAAGGTCACGTCCGCTGTGCACGCCAAGGGCGGGCGGATTTTCGTGCAGCTCTGGCATGTCGGCCGTGTCAGCCACATCGAACTTCAGGAAAACGGCGCAGCACCGGTTGCGCCGTCTGCAATCCGGGCCAAAACCAAGACGTTTGTCAACGATGGCTTCATCGACGTCTCGGAGCCGCGTGCACTCAAACTGCATGAACTGCCGGGCATCGTGGACGACTTCCGCAAAGCAGCTGCAAACGCCGTTGCGGCGGGATTCGATGGCGTGGAAGTCCATGGCGCCAACGGCTACCTGCTCGACCAGTTTGCCAAGGACGGCGCCAACGTCCGGACGGACGCGTATGGCGGATCGATCGAGAACCGGGCCCGGCTGATGCTGGAGGTTACGGCTGCAGTGGTCGAGGAGATCGGCGCCGAGCGCACCGGAATCCGGATTTCGCCCGTCTCGCCCGCCAATGGCGTTTCGAGCAGTGACGCTCAAGCGCAGTTTGACTACATCGTCGATCAACTCGACGCGTTGGGCATCGTCTACATTCATGTCGTCGAGGGCACCACGGGCGGACCGCGCGATGCCACGCCGTTCGACTTCGGATCGCTCCGCCGCCGCTTCGGCAACACCTATATTGCCAACAACGGCTACGATCTCGAGCTTGCGACGTCGCACCTCACCGAGGATAAGGCGGATCTTTTCGCCTTCGGTCGGCCGTTTATCGGCAATCCCGACCTGGTGGAGCGACTGCAAACCGGCGCGCCGCTGGCGCAGATCAATCCTGCCACGATCTATGGCGGGGGCGCCGCAGGCTATACGGATTATCCCGCCATCGCAGCCGCAAGCCGCCGCTGATCCCTTCGGGTGCCGCGCTTAGGCGCGGCCCGACCAGCGTTTGCCGCTCTCAGTGTGAGTGATGCGAAAAAAGGGCCAGACAGCAACTCCAGCCCCCTTGCTATATCAGGCCAGCCTTCGCGCCGGGCGCGAACGAGTCACATCGTTAATCGGTGCTCAACTGATCGGCCGACATTTTGCCCGATTTCTTGTCCCGCACCATTTCGTAGTTGATTTTCTGACCGTCATTGAGCCCGCGTAGTCCGGCCCGCTCTACGGCAGAGATATGGACGAAAACATCCGTACCGCCATCATCCGGCTGAATGAAGCCAAAACCTTTGGTCGAATTGAACCATTTAACAGTGCCAGTAGCCATTTCAAACCTTCTTGGTGCGTATGGAAGCGCGCGAGATTGGCAACTAACCGGTTATAGTGCGGCTAGAGATTCATAGCCGCGACCGTAAATGTCAATCAGGAGAATTGCTTAGCGAAATGGGACAGCCACGGCAGACCCAGCGCTGTACAATACGGGCAATGGCAGATTCTGATTGGTTCCTAGAATTCTACAATCGCGTGTCCGGCTCCGCGGCGACATTTCATTTAGACAATCCTCCATTATGCCGGATGAAACGGCGCTGTCGCCTTGTTCGAAGGACCGGCGCGTTAAGGCCCGTGCTGACAGTTTCAGACGTATTGGCCACTGACGGCTTTCCACTGAGCCATGGCTTGCAGTCTGTGATTGTGAATTTGGTTGGCGGAAGGTTTTGTGTGATCTGGAACGAAGAGATTGCGAACGGCGGAGAACAGCGAAACGAAATGCTGCAAACTTCCGATTGAACGAAAGCCTTGGCGCGCATTCGTCCCGTTTTCGAAACGGTACATGCGAGTTCTCCGCCCGGTTGTTCAAGCCCTTGTGTGAGCGATGCTCGACACCCGGCATGTCCTGACGCTTTGCCGCTCCATAGGAGCGGAGCTTGTCGGTGATCATACGCCTTGGCACCATGCCCTGCTTCTTTAGCAGACGCATCAGCAAACGTCTGGCAGCCTTGGTGTTCCTGCGGTTCTGCACGATTTCGTCAAGGATAGCCGTCTTGGTCGACGGCCCGCCACAATCAGCACTTCCTGCCGTTGATCCGAACTGCAACCTCGTCGAGATACCAGACATCACTGCTGGAAGGTGGTCTTCGGCGAATGCGCCGGGCACCGTCATGTTTTGTGCCCCATCGGCGGATGGTCTCATAGGAGACAGCGATCCCGCGCTCAAGCAGCATTTCCTCAACGTGGCGCAGACTGAGCGGAAACCGGTAATAGAGCCAGACAGCGCGGGCGATGTTGCGAGAGTTTTTCCACAAGGATCACGGCCTGCGTCGCGAGGCATTAACTGCATGCTCACGCGGCTTTTGGAGAACTGGGCGCTACCTGCTCACAAACTAGCGTTGGAAGCAAAGATATCATTTGTTGAAAACCACAGCTTGGCCTCGCTAATAAATGCCAATGCAGCATTCGGCAGGCGTTGTCGTGTGTCGTGAGCGAGGACGATGCGTTGCCTTGGAAGCGGATCGGTTAATGGTTTGCATACGAGCGGCAGACCATCATAACTACGATCGGTGATGTCAGGTTAACGCGTTTGAAGTTGGTCTTGCCTTGGCTGACACATTCAGGCCAGCGTACCGGTCATGGCTTTCCAATGCGCCATTGCTCTCAGGCGATGAAGGTGGAGAGGAAAGGCTGAACGCTTGGACTGAGGAGGAACGAAGAGGTTGCGAATTGCGGAGAAGACTGAAATGAAGCGTTGAAGGTTTCCCGGGGATCGGAACCCCTGCATTGTCCGCTCTCGTTTCCGTATTGGCAGATGGGAATTTTCCGCCCGGTTATTCAGCCCTTTGTGCGATCGATGTTCGACGCTTGGCATGATCTGTCGTCTGGCCGCAGCATAAGAGCCGAGCTTGTCGGTGATCATGCGCTTCGGTGCGAGGCCCTGTTTCTTGAGCAGCCGTGTCAGCAATCGCTTTGCCGCCTTGGTGTTGCGCCGGGTCTGGACGATTTCATCGAGGACATAACCGTCCTGGTCGACCGCCCGCCACAGCCAGTATTTCCTGCTGCCGATGGTAATGACGACCTCATCGAGGTGCCAGATATCATTGTGGCTGGGCTGTTTACGTCGTAAGTGGCGTGCATATGCTGGACCGAATTTCTTCGCCCAACACCGGATGGTCTCGTATGAGACCACGATCCCGCGTTCCAAAAGCATTTCCTCGACCAGGCGTAAGCTCAAGGGAAACCGATAGTACAGCCAAATGGCATGGGCGATGATCTGAGGTGGAAAGCGGTGACGTTTATAGCTAACTGGCGAGTGGTTCATGCCCCCGCAAATAGCAGAGCCGAACTGACCACGAGTTAACCTGACATCACCGTTTTGATGCCCATATATGAGGATCAAAATGCTCCACCAAGCAGTCCTTCCTGCTAGCGCGCTGGGCTGTCGAGGCTTGGACCCCCCAAGCCGGAGCTTGGGAGGAAAGTTGTCTTTGCCGTTGCTACCCGCAGTGGGGAAGCGCCAGCAGATTGTTCGGTTCGATCCTGTCAGCCTGAGTCTTAAGGTATTTACGACCATTCGACCGTTTGGCCACAACAACCCAAACGGATTGACCCGTTGGTGCGACCGTCCAGAGATTGAAACTCTTTTTTTCGATACCTGCTATGAGAGTGTCGATATCTCTGTACCAACCGCCACCCGATGGTCCGCCCAATCCTTGGAGGCGTCTATCGGCATCGCGGTTGTCCGGTTTGTGGCTCGTTACTTGGAATGCGTCAGTCATGTGTGGAACCCTTTCAGGGTTTTGTCCACAGGCAAACCTTGACGCGACTCATGGGAGGTGCAAACGATGCAGTCGTGGTCACGAAAAAAAGCCTCCTGTGGGCTGTTGCTACAATGTAGGTGACTCTGTGGGAGCAACATCGGTGTCACCTACATCTGCCATTGTGTGACGATTCGTTCCGTCTGCAAGGATTGTTCCCGGTTTATTCCCCGTCATCCCCAACTCATCGCTAAGCTGGCCGCTCTAGTGCGACGTTGCGGGTGTACGGATGATCTTCAAAGGCCACCGCACGCCGCTGTGGGCGTAATCGACCTTTTCGCTGTCAGCGGACGCGGGCGGCAACTTGGAGTGTCGGTTCCACCCCATCAGTAATGTGTCGATAGCTTCTCGCAGGTCCAGTAGGGCTTGCCTAGCGTTGCGTTGGTTCCGCGTATAGACATCGAACATGAAATCCGTGTCGGTGTTCGAAATCTCTTGGATTAGGAACAGCGTCTCCGCGTGCCGATCCTCGATGAAGGCTTTGATCTGTTGTTCGCTCATGCTGGCGTCCCCGTTCAGCGCTGAGCTTCTGCCGGACCGGTCGCTGGGTCAAGTGAGTTGGAAGGCCATCTGCCAACGGGCGGCTCAGGTGCCACACGACGCCATAGCAACTCCCTCTGGCTGTCCGTGGCCGGATACGAGTTGACCAGCCGATTCCTTGGCGCGCCATTCGCTCAGAGCTACGTGAGGAAAGCGATCCGCATAACTGAGGAGTGGACTTGCCAGCATCTTTATATGGCACTCTGTGGCGTGCTACGAAGGCAGCGCTCGAAACTGGATAAAGATGTCGTTCCCATCCTTTCCACCCAATAAAATGGCCCGACAGGTTTGATCCTATCGGGCCATTTTTGTTTCCCCGTGAACGGGCCGGGAACAGAGTTCTCAAACAAACGCCAGTAGTTTGAGAACTGAGCGAAAACCCCAATGATATCAATACCAAAATGCAGACTAACTAGGTCGTCACAACCTTGCGCAGTCTGTTCGTTCCGACCCATCACAACCGCACCGCTTTCGCTATCCATCTGCACCGGCTCAAAGCCATGGCAGAGTGGAAAGTTGTGACCAGCGTCCTCGATCGAAATCGGGATCGAGGGCATCGTCGCGCGCGGTTTCGGTTACCGTGACATCACCTTTTACCGACCACAATTTTGGCACATCGGGATGCCGTCTGGGGAGGGCGGCAACCACCCCATCTTGTAATTGGCGATGGGCTGGCTCATGCCCATGATCAATATCGACTATTCATTAAACCAAAAACAAGGTGACAGCACCGTTCAGACATCCAAAATTGGATCTGACTCAGTTTTGATTTAGTTCAGACCGACCGAGCCACTTCTTAAATGAGGCTTTGCGTCAAGCCGTCTTGTTGTCCGCGAGGCGGCTGTGTAGAGTCGCTTTACGGTGGCAATAACGGTCACGCAGACCGTCAGAATCCGCCGCATCAACGCCACGTCCTTTTTTGTCATCGCGTACGTCTACGGCTATCCACCGCACGTCGGTGCGTCGGCGACGCCCTTCTCGCCTTCACACAATAGGAGGAATCCCAATGCATCCCTTACGAAAACTACGGGAATCTGGTAACGCTACACCCGCCCAGGTGAGCGCGCTCCTTGCCGAGAACATCGTATTCAAGAGCCCGATCCTGGTACGGCCGATCGAGGGGCGTGAAGTCATCGCGGCGATATTCGCCCAGTCGAGCTCGACCCGTGGTTCCGGTGCCTATACGGCCGAGTTCAAGCTGGATGGGCGTACCACCTTCTTGCGATGGGAGGGGACCATGGACGGCCACAAGATCGAGAGTTTGGAGGTCATCGTGGACAACGAGCAGGGGCTGATAGTGGAGCGCACGATTGCCCTTCGACCGTATCCGGCGGTGAAACTATTCCGCGACGCCATGTATGCATCGCTCAAGGATAAGCTGCCGCCTGATGTTTGGGACTACGCAACGCCGTAGTGTGACCGCCACGGAGCGTTCAGCTCGTTGCCTGAAGGCGGCACCGGCGCGGACTCGTGCCCCGCGCCTTGACTGTGCTGTGACTCGTGTCATTTGGAATCCTCGCTGAGAGATGACCTTGGAGGGCCGAACGGAGTCGCGCTCGAGGATGGCCCGGGGGTTTCCAGATCAGTGACGTGGTTCGCTTGCGAGCGCGATGACGATCGGAACGCAGTAGTTCCGACCCACCCTTGCCCGAGCGAGTAAATAGTTTTCGCGGGCCCGTTCACTGAGCCATCGAGCAACTTCACGGCTGTGATCGCGCGGAAAGGCAAGCGCTCGGCCCGGATCAAGGAGCGACGCCGGAGGAACTACGGATAGCCATCCATCACGCTGTCGATGCCCATTTGAATGTTGGCGAGACCGATAGGGCGAACTGACCCATCAATGGTGCCAATGCAGCCGTCCCGGCCGAGACCGCAGACCCTACTGATCAATGCCTCGTCACGTCGTAGGTGCAGTCGGTATGTCCAGGTCCCCCGCCTGCGTGATTTCGCAACATCAGGAGTATGCAGGCATCTCCAACGCAATACGATCGTAAGTCACATGGGGAATAAGCTTGCCGCCCTCGCCTTTCTCCAATTCAACCAACCCGTATCGTTGCATCGTTCGTAGCGTGCGACTTAGATTTGATTTTGCTCGTCCCGACATCGTTTCCAGCTCCGCAATTGAGGCTGGCTTCTCCTTAACGATGATCTCAAGGAGAGCCCGATTTCGATCGGACAAAACCTTTGCGAAGCTTTCGATGGACGTGAACCAGACTTTGGGATCGTCCTTTTTAGGCTTAAGCTGCCCTCGAGCAATCGCCATGGTCCGATTCTTCATCGTCTCATAGGTCGCGATTCCAACATGAAGTGTCTTCATTTGATCACTCCTACCTCTCTCAAAACGCCATCAACTTCGCTCCAGAAGTCTTCAAGCAATGTGGCAGCGTCGCTGTACTCATACGGCCTCAACGTCCGGAAACGGTGCTTGTGATCGTACTTTTGCGTCGACTTGCGGCTCGGACCACTCACCGCTGAGATCGCGTGAGCATTGTCAAAGCCCACCAGTCGTTCCCCACCTGGTCCGTGCAAAGTCAATGAATAGCGCAACCCGTGTGGCCGTTGCGGCGTGACCGCGACTGCTTTGACGTCGAACTTGACCCAATACGCCTCGCCGACAAACATTGTTTGGCCGTCCAGATCGAGCAGGGTATCAAGACTCGTGTCACGCGTACTCATGCCACCTGTTATCATTTAATGATAACTCTAGCAAGTTCAATATCTCATGGCGTTCCACGAGCCATTATGCGATCTTCTCGGCACGAAAACAGCCGCAAAAAAACGATCTCTCTTAAAGCTTGAGATCCAGGCGTTCACAGCAGCTTCCCAAGCCACAGTGCGACATCTTAACGGACCTCTCCATTAAGGTCACTTCGCTCCTCGGTTGAAATTGCAAGGGTCTCAGGAAAAACACCCAAACGGGTCCCTCGGCCAATCACGAGGATTCGGTCACCTGGTTTAAGTAGGCGCCTAAAGTCGTTTGGTGCCCCACAAACTCTATCGAAAAAGGAGGGGAGCCCTTGCAGTTCAATCGGTGAGCGGCAACCCTTCGAACGGTGAAGATCAGCATGCGCCACGTTAAAAGGAAGCTCAATCTGATAACCTGCTATCAGCGCAAGGATCATGGGCCCCGCGATGACGACCACGTTCTTTCCGAAGAAATAGCCCAAAAATGGGGCCGCTAGAACGCTGACGGCTTTCTTGAATGTGCTGGCGGATACGGTGTGAATACCCTTTAGAGCAAGCCATAACAGTAACGCCGCCGAGATCAGGCCTGCGCCAACACCAAGATAGTATGTTTTCAAGATCCATTCGGCCGTTGGCACGAATCTAAAACCAATCATGCTCGGGAAAACTGGCAAGACTCCCAAAGCGAACCAGCTGCCTAAAAGAATTCTCGCTGGTTTGTTTAGCGGCGGCCGCGCAATCTCGCTTGCTGCTGATCCAATTTCGCCCATGTGATCCACTTCCATCTCTTAACGCAACATACTCAGAAATTCTCTGCCCGGCGCTCGCCGAGCCCAACTGAACAGAAACTCATGAAAACCCGCTGGATGAAAATGTTCAAACTTTAGGCGTGTAAGACCTTCTTCGTTCCACGATGGCCATTATGCGATCTTTTCGGTGTAGCCGGGTGGGTTCTATTTCGAAGCTCGACTTTGTAGCGATAACAATGGCTTATCGCAACAAAGGAATCGCCATGGATCAACCGTTTCGGCGTGTTGAAGCGCCAACATAGGGCACCGATTTCCGATCCATCGGCCCTTTCATCAGGTCGGAACTCCGTACAGCTCATTGCGAACAGGACGGGCGAAGGGAACCACCAAGAGGGAGATCAGGGTGATCAAAGCAATCATCGCCCATGCGTCGTTAATGGATTGAACCAGCGCTGCCTTCGCCACAAGGGGACTGAACATGGCTTGGGCTCCAGCGCCAAATTCGGTGAGGCCTTCGCCTCGCAGTTTTTCCAAAGGAATTCCGACAAACTGGGCCATCTGCGCATCGCCCGCCATAAGACGGTTCGCAATGTCCACCCCGTGCGAGGATACGCGCATGTAGATCACCGTGTCGATCAGGGCTAGGCCGAGCGCGCCTCCCAGATTGCGCATCAGGTTGAAAAGGCCGCTTGCATCGGGAATCCGGTGATGCGGCAAATTTCCAAGTGCCAGTCGCGTGGGCGGCAAGATGCAAAACATCACTGCAACCCCGCGAATGATCTGGGGCCAAAACATTTCGTCCGCATCCGTCAACGGGGATTGGAAAGCGCTGCACCCGAGGCCGACTGCGAAGACCGCATAACCCAACGCTGTGAGAACCCTTGTATCCATGCGCTGTTCAAGAAAGACCGCCACCGGTGCAACGATGATTTGCGCCACCCCCGTCGCGAGCATCATCGTTCCGATCATGAAGGCGCTGTGACCGCGGACGTAAGCCAAGAATACGGGCATCAGGTAAACCGAGCCGAACAGGCCAAACCCGAGCAGAAAGCTCAGCATGCACCCAATCGTAAAATTGAGATCCTTGAAATTGCGTAGGTTTACCAGGGGGACCTTGTTGCGCCAGGTGCGATGGACAAATCCGGCAAGGCTGACGGCGCTGAACAAACCAAGCGCAAGGATCATACTATCGGTCCAGCCACGTTTGGGCGCTTCCTTGAGCGCGATCTCCATTGCAGCCAAACCGATGGCCATAATCAACAGGGATATCAGATCCAGCTTTCGTATCTCGCCGAGTCGCGTTTGTTCGCGCGGCAACAAAGTGGCCGCAAGAACAGCGGCGAGAATTCCCGGGACGACGTTGATGAGAAACAACCAGTGCCAGGAGTAGGATTCGGTGATCCAGCCTCCTACCATAGGACCGACAGTTGGTGCCAGAACTGCAACTACACCAGCCGCCGTCGTGGCGATGCCCTGGAGATTTCCAGGAAATAGTATGAACACGGCCGAAAAGATGAGCGGTATGAGTGCGCCTCCGGCCAGCCCCTGGACAATTCGCCATCCCAGCAATTCCGCGAAATTACCGCTCAGCGCGCATCCGACCGACGCGAAGGTGAACAGTATTATCCCCCACACAAAGAGCCAACGCATGGTGAGCATGCGGGTCAAAAAGCCGGTCAACGGTATGGCGACGACTTCGGCGATCAGATAGGCAGTCTGTATCCAGCTCATCTGATCGGGATCGATGTCCATTGCGTGCTGGATATTCGGCAAGGACGTTGAAACGATCTGCACGTCGAGGATCGCCATGAACATCCCGATGCATAGGGCGGCAAAACCGAACCATGTACTCACCGTGGGAGGTGTCACAACGATGGACCTAACATCGGGGGGCATCGCGGAACTCCGAGAGCGCCAATTTTCTTATCACTAACGGATTGCCGCTATGCAAACTGTCCAGCATCGGGAACTGCTAAGCATCTTGAAACAATACTCGAAAGGCGGAAACATGCCACTAGCAGCGCTGAGGTAAAAGACGCAAGATCCTGATTTTGTTCCCAGCGGGGCTTTTCAGCATGGGATGGTAGACCCTCCTGAAGCTGGCGGCGCGATACTGGTCGCAGGCCATAGTTATTTTTTCAATCTGTCGCCGCCGGCAGGGAAAATGATGGTAGCGCGGAGGGATATCATCCCCTCACAGGTAACCCCATCAACCTTGTCTCGATTTTGACCGAGACCGACGATCCACTTCCCATCAACGATGCCGTACCGGCCGGAACACCGTTCTTCGCATTTTCGTAATATGTTTGACACTTCTGATGGCCTATGGTTGGGTCTGCTCTTCCCCGACGCAAATCCAGAGATCCGATGAAGCCCTCAAAATCATTTGTCGTTGAAATCAAACGCAACGGTCGTCGGCAGATCGTTGGCGAACAGGAGCCGCTCTGGGATGCTGAGCAGCTTAAATCGGCAACGGATGCAATCGAAGAAACCCAAAAGGCCTTTGAAATGGATCCCAAGCGGACCCAAGGGAAATAGACCGGGGTCATTCCACGGGCGCCACCTTCTGTCCGTAGGTCTATCGCTTCGAATATCGCCTGTTACGCGGACGATTCTTTGCTGCGTGCTGCTCAAAGCGCACTCAGCTGATCAGCTGATGTCTCGCCTGGGTGCTGTCACGTTGTTTGAAGAACGCCAGCATTGAGCTGCATGAGCAAATTCAGGCCAGCATTTCGGTCACGGCTCTCCACTCCGCCATGGCCTTGAGGCGGTGGATATGGATGGCGAGCGCTGAGTGTTTGGAGCGTGGCGGGACGAAGAGATTTCGGAATGCTGAGAAGATATTGATGAACCGCTGTAGGCTCCCCGACGATCGGAAGCCCTGCAGCATTCGCTCTCGTTTTCGCAAAGGTAGATGCGAGTTCTCAGCTCGATTGTTCAATCCCTTGTGAGATCGATGCTCGACCTGCGGCATGACCTGGCGTTTTGCCGCTCCATACGACCACAGTTTATCAGTGATGATGCGCTTTGGTGCGCGACCTTGCTTCTTTAAAAGCCGGATTAGCAATCGCTTGGCGGCCTTGGTATCGCGGCGGGTCTGTACGATCTCATCGAGAACATAACCCTCCTGGTCAACCGCGCGCCAAAGCCAATGTTTTCGCCCGCTGATGGAAATCACGACCTCATCCAGATGCCAGATATCACGATGCGACGGTTTCTTGCGGCGCAATTGCCCGGCATAAGCGGGGCCGAATTTCCGGCCCCATCGGCGGATGGTTTCATAGGAAACAACAATGCCGCGTTCCAACAGCATCTCTTCGACCAATCGCAGACTCAGCGGAAACCGAAAATAGAGCCAAACTGCCCGAGCGATGATCTGTGGCGGAAAGCGATGGTTCTTATAATTGACGGTCGGCAAGCTCATCCTGCCCGTCTACCAGCCAACCGTTAAACCGAAATCAACGTGACAGCACCACCTCCGATGCTATCAATTGGCATGCCGCGCAATCCGAAATATCATTAGACGGATAACTAGAATCCGGCGACAATCAGCCGTCGCGCATGCTGCGAAGTGGCACCACAAGAGAACGAATTGTCATCCAAGTTAGAACATAGCAATGCCAAAGGTCCGCGAAAAAAGGGATCCACCGCACTCCAGGTCGCCGCCCTTCCCTACCGGATTGGGGACGAAGGACAAATCGAGATCCTTTTGATTACGTCGCGACGGACCAAACGTTACATAATCCCCAAGGGTTGGCGAATGAAGGGCAAGAGCGATGCCGACGCGGCCGCGCAGGAGGCCAGGGAGGAAGCGGGCATCGTCGGCGAGGTTTCAAAGCAGCCACTCGGACAGTATTTTTATTGGAAAGAACTTTCGCGAGCATCAATCCAGGTTAGGGTTTCCGTTTATGCTCTCGCCGTGTCCGACCAATTGTGGCAATGGCCCGAACAGGATCAGCGCAGCAGGATATGGGTTCATCCTGAGCGGGCAGCGGTCATGATCAGCGAACCTGCCCTCATCCCGCTCATCAGGAAGATCCACAAGCTGTCAGGGGATAACGATGACATTTGAGAGATCAGCTCTCCCGTGCGTGCCACCCCGGCACTTGACCGGTTGCTTTTCAGCGCGACCAGGAGATATCCGCCAAAGGCGTTGTCACGTTATTTG
>UCKM01000003.1 GCA_900473175.1 Hyphomicrobiales bacterium
CTTGACCAACAAGACAGTCCCTCCCCACAAGGGGGAGGGAAAGACTGCGCGCGCTTTGACAATTCCACGTATGTTGGCGGGGCGTGCATGACGCCCACTTCCCAGCGCCGCACTATCCCACGCAATGTAATGTTCGCGGCCGGGGTAGTTGTAGTCATTGTCCTTGCCCTCTCATCCATTGCCTATGGATCGACCTTGATCCCCATGCCCGATGTGCTGAACGCCCTCGCCCATGCGGCCGGATTGACCGATCTTACGACCACAGCGCCGATCGAGCGCATCGTCATCGATCTGCGCCTGCCTCGTGTCATCCTTGCACTTTGTGTTGGTGCCGGGCTCGGGGTCATCGGTGCGTTACTGCAGACTGTTACGCGAAACGACCTCGCCGACCCCTTTCTTTTTGGTCTTTCCTCAGGGGCGGCTGCCGGTGCGGTCTCGGTGATCAGCATCTTCGGCGATCGCTTCGGCATCTGGACCTTGCCGATGGCCGCCTTCAGTGGCGGCATGTTGGCGGCAATCATCGTGTTGCTTCTAGTTCGGCGCGTCCAAGGCCAGGGACCGGAACGACTGATCCTTGCCGGTCTTGCCGTTTCGTTCCTGTTTGCGGCATTGACAAACTACATGGTGTTTTTAGGAGATCAGCGCGCCGCTCATTCGGTGTTATTCTGGACGCTGGGCGGCCTCGGTCTTGCCCGCTGGGATAATGTGCCACTAGCGGTGCTCGGCCTATTCGCCATCCTTATCCATGCCCTTTACAGCCACCGCAATCTCGATGCGTTCCTTGCCGGCGAAAGCACGGCAGAAAGTCTGGGTGTGAAAGTCGGCCGTACACGCAGCACGGTCTTCATCGTCTGCGCCTTCTCGACAGCCATCTTCGTCTCGGTTGCCGGCGTGATCGGGTTTGTCGGCCTGATGATCCCGCACATCGCCCGCCGCGTCGCGGGCCAATTGCATGCAAGCCTGATCGTCACCTGTGCGGTCCTGGGCGCGATGCTCATCCTGCTCAGCGACCTCGCTGCGCGGCTTCTGCTCGCACCGCAGGAACTGCCGATCGGCATTGTGACGAGTTCCGTCGGCGCGTTCTTCGTCGTGACGACACTCCTGCGCAAGCGCTCAGCTTAGCTACCTTGCAATTTTTTAAGTGACGGCATATGTTTAGGCCTATGCCAAAAAAGGTCGGAGGCATCTTAGATGCAAGAGCGCCAGGTGAAATTGTTCCGCAATGGCCGCAATCAGGCCGTACGTATTCCGGTCGAATTTGAAATGCCCGGCGATACGGCCATCATGCATCGCGAAGGCAATCGGCTCATTATTGAGCCGTTAAAGCGATTGTCCCTTACTGATCTGTTGGCGACGCTCCAGCCCATCGACGAAGAATTTCCAGATTTGGACAAGGACCTTCTTCCACTTGATGATGTCGAATTATGACGTACGCCTATATGCTTGACACAAATGCGATCTCGGAGCTCGTGCGCAGTCCAAACGGCCCCGTAGCCATGCAAGTTGCAGAGAATGAGGGCAAAGGGCTTTGCACCAGCATCGTCGTGGCGGCCGAGCTGCGCTATGGGGTCGAGAAGAAAAAATCAGATCGTCTGCGGATGCAATTGGAAGCGATTTTTTCGGCAATCGATATCCTTGCTTTCGATGGCCCCGCGGACCATCACTATGCCCGTATCCGCGCCACTCTTGAATCAGCAGGGACGACAATCGGTCCCAATGATCTGCTGATAGCCGCACATGCCTGTGCAACCGGAACGATCCTTGTCAGCAACAACCTGCGCGAATTCAGCCGCGTCCCGGGACTTCAGGTCGAAAGCTGGCTATAGCCTGCCGCGCGCCACGAAATGCGGATTGGCGAAGTCGGCATCATGCGACTGGTTGCGACGGCCGTAGGTCAGAGGTTTACCATCAAGCGTCAATGTCATCCCGCCTGCCGCACGCAGGACCGCATCGCCCGCTGCGGTATCCCATTCCATCGTCCGGCTGAGCCGTGGATAGATATCCGCCTCGCCCCGCGCCAACAGCCCGAATTTGATTGATGAACCGACCGAAACACAATCAGCAATGCGGTAACCGTCCAAGTAACCGTCGGTTTCAGGTGTCCGATGCGAACGGCTGGCAACGGCAATCATCTCAGGCGGCGCTGGGCGGCAGGAAATAGGTTTGCGTGCAGTGACGTTCCCGTGGCGGTCAACGGTCACTTCATAAGCACCCTCGGGCCCACCGGTGAACAGCCAGCCGCGCACCGGCGCATAGACGATGCCGAGGACCGGCGATCCATTCTCGATCAAGGCAATATTGACGGTAAAATCCCCATTGCGATTGACGAATTCGCGTGTGCCATCGAGCGGATCGACCAAATAGAAGCGATCGCCAAGTTCGCCCGGAACATGGCCCCCGGAAATCTCCTCCTCGGCGACAATGGGTATCTCCGGCGTAGCTTCACGAAGTGCTTCGAGAATCACGGCTTCGGCGGCATGATCGGCCGCCGTCACCGGCGACTTGTCGTCCTTCAAGGCAACGTCGCAGCCCTCCTCGTAGATGCGCAGGATTTCCTGGCCGGCAGCGATGGCAGCTGTCTCGAAGACGGAAAGCAGCGCATCGTAGCGGCCGGCAAATGCTGAAGGGCGGTTCACGCACCCCCCTCTGGGCTGCCGCCCATCTCCCCCACAAGGGGGGAGATCAAACTGGCATCAACGCTATCGACCAGCTGTCGACCCTGAACGTTCGCACAAATGCGCGTGAGGGCGGATCTCCCCCCTTGTGGGGGCGATGCCCGGCAGGGCAGAGGGGGGTGAGCCACCGAATGCAATCGTGATAGTCCTTAAATCGACCACGAACTCTGATCGTAGTTGAAAATGACGCCGTGCTCAGTGAGCAGCTTTTCGACTTCCGAGGCAAGCTCTTCTGTCGTGCGGCCGATGGTTTTCAGATGCAGTTCCGGATTTTCCGGGGTCTCATAGGGCGAATCGACGCCGGTGAAATTCTTGATCTCCCCGCGCAGCGCCTTGGCATAGAGCCCCTTCGGGTCACGCCGGGCGCATTCCTCGAACGGCGTATCAACGAAGATTTCCATGAATTCGCCATCGCTCAGCAGTTCCCGCGCCATCCGGCGCTCCGAACGGAAGGGCGAAATGAACGAAACGAGGACGATCAGCCCGGCATCGACCATCAGCTTGGCCACCTCGCCGACGCGGCGGATATTCTCGACCCGGTCTTCCTCGGTGAAGCCGAGATCGCGGTTGAGACCGTGCCGGACATTGTCGCCGTCGAGGATATAAGTATGCTTGCCAAGCGATGACAGGCGCTTCTCCACAAGATTGGCAACGGTCGACTTGCCCGAGCCTGACAGACCGGTGAACCACAATACCGCCGGTTTCTGGTCTTTCAGCGCAGCGCGCGACGCCTTGTCCACGTCCAGCGCCTGCCAGTGCACATTCGACGCGCGGCGCAGGGCAAAGTCGATCATGCCGGCGCCGACAGTTGCATTGGTCAAGCGATCGATCAGGATGAACGAACCTGTCGAACGGTTCGACTTGTAGGGATCGAAGGCAAGCGGCTCCTGCGCCGAAATATTGCAGACGCCGACTTCATTGAGATCGAGAGATTTGGCAGCGACCTCCGCGAAACTATTGATATCGATTCGATATTTGAGGTCCGTGACCGTTGCCGTGACCTGGTCGGTCTCAGTGCGCAGAATATAGGAACGGCCGGGTATCAGCGCGTGTTCGGCAAACCAGACCAGATGGGCCGCGAACTGGTCGGCAACTTCCGGGCGGGCATCGGGCGCAACCAGCATATTGCCACGCGAGACCTCGACCTCATCCTCGAGAACAAGCGTGACGGCCTCGCCCTCGCCGGCGCGATCGAGATCGCCGTCCCAGGTGACGATACGCTTGACGCGGGACGACTTGCCGGACTTGGCGACAACGACCTCATCGCCCGGCGCAACCGAGCCGGATGCAATGGTCCCGGCAAAGCCGCGAAAATCGAGATTGGGCCGGTTGACGAGCTGCACCGGAAAGCGGAACGGACGCTGCGCAACAGCTCGGTCCAGCGGCACGGTTTCCAGGTGTTCGAGCAGTGATGGTCCCTTGTACCAAGGAAGGTTTGGCGATGCGCCGATGACATTGTCGCCAAAGCGCGCCGATAGCGGGATTGCCTGTATTGTAGTGAATCCAAGCTTGCTCGCAAACGCCTGATAATCCGCAACAATCCTGTCGAAAATCTCTTGCGAATAATCGACGAGATCGATCTTGTTGACGGCGAGCACGATGTTGTGGATGCCGAGCAATGAAGCAATGAAGCTGTGGCGGCGGGTCTGCTGCAGGATGCCTTGTCGGGCATCGACAAGCACGATGGCCAGATCTGCGGTGGAAGCACCCGTTGCCATGTTGCGGGTATATTGCTCGTGGCCCGGCGTATCGGCGACGATGAATTTGCGCTTCGGCGTCGAGAAGAAGCGATAGGCGACATCGATGGTGATGCCCTGTTCGCGCTCGGCTTCAAGACCATCGACCAGCAAAGCCAAATCGATGTCTTCGCCATTGGTGCCATGCTTGCGGCTGTCATTGGTAAGCGCCGCCAACTGGTCTTCATAGATCAGCTTGGTATCGTAGAGAAGCCGGCCGATCAATGTCGATTTGCCATCATCGACGGAACCGCAGGTCAAGAACCGCAGCAGCGACTTCTTCTCCTGCTCGGCCATGTATGCATTGATTTCTTCAGCGGCCGCATCGGCCGTGGAAATTTCGATCTGGGCCAGTTTGCTCATCAGAAATAGCCCTCGCGCTTCTTCTTTTCCATGGAGCCCGCTTCATCCTTGTCGATCATGCGGCCCTGACGTTCGGAGGTGCGGGATACCAGCATCTCGCTGACGATTTCGGGCAAGGTCTCTGCGTCTGATTCAACAGCGCCGGTCAGCGGATAGCAGCCAAGGGTGCGGAAGCGCACAACCCTATCCTGGAGGACTTCACCCGGCAGAAGTTGCATCCGCTCGTCATCGCGCATGATCAGCATGCCATCGCGTTCGACAACCGGACGCTTTGCCGCGAAATAGAGCGGAACGATAGGGATATCCTCCTGCATGATATATTGCCAGATATCGAGTTCGGTCCAATTCGAGATTGGAAACACCCGGATCGATTCGCCCTTGGCAATGCGAGTGTTATAGATCTTCCACATTTCCGGCCGCTGGTTTTTCGGGTCCCAGGAATGTTGCGCATTGCGGAATGAAAATATGCGTTCCTTGGCTCGAGATTTTTCCTCGTCGCGCCGCGCACCGCCAAAGGCCGCATCGAAACCATATTTGTCGAGCGCTTGGCGCAGTGCCACCGTCTTCATGATGTGGGTATGCGTGTTCGAGCCATGGACGAAGGGGCTGATACCCTGCTCGATACCTTCCTGATTGCTGTGAACGAGCAGATCGAAGCCGAGACGTTTCGCTTCTGAATCACGAAACGTGATCATCTCCTTGAATTTCCAGGTGCTATCGACATGCAAAAACGGAAACGGCGGCTTAGCCGGATAGAAGGCCTTCATCGCCAGATGCAACATGACGGACGAATCCTTGCCAATGGAATAGAGCATCACCGGATTGGCGAACGTGGCCGCAACCTCACGGAAAATATGAATTGCCTCGGCTTCAAGACGCTGAAGGTGCGTCAGGTTCTTGGTCATGAAAATCATTATCCACTGGGTCGCAAAGCATAAGCCAAGCAACAAACATCGATCCAAATTTCGGCGTCAATCAAGCAGCCGGGGTACTTGGCGCAAACATAGTGGAAGGGGATGAATTAAGAAAAGGATGGTTTCACAAGGCGCACAAAATCCGCGCCAATTTATTGCCGCGAAAGCAAGAATATCAGAACACTATTCCATTGGGCGATGAAGCCGGAGTCCGGCTTTTTCAACCACTTCGATCCGTGGAAAAATGATCCTCCCGTCATCACTACTCGATTGGTAGAGATTAACCGAATCAATCGTCTTGTCAATGAGTGCTACTTCGGCGGAAGCTGTCCAACGAACGTATTGAATTCTTCGAGAGTTGCGTAGGACTTTTGTGTGCCCTCGCGAGTGATCGAATCGGCGGCATAGAGTGCGGCTTTCTTCAGCGATGCTTCGAGTTCGCCGGTTGCCACATAGAAGCGTGCGAAACTGCCGATGAAGGCATCGCCGGCACCGGTCGTGTCCTTCGGCTTGACCTTGAGCGGCTCGATCAATGTCGAGCTATCAGCCGTGATGAGCCGTGCGCCGCGCGAGCCCAATGTGACGATGACGGTGCGGATGCCCTTGGCGATCAGAGAGCGCGCTGCATCCTCGATTTCGGCGTCGGTGTCCGTCGGTAATCCGGTCAGAAGGGCAAGTTCCGTTTCGTTGGGAATGAGGAACGTTGCCTTGATCACCTTACTCGAATCGAGGTTCGGAGCAGCCGGGGCCGGATTGAGAATTGTCTCGATGCCATGGCGATCGGCAAACGCGATCGTGTAATAAACAGTCTCGAGCGGAACTTCCAACTGCATCAGGATAAGGTCGCAGCGCTTCAGGTCTTCGGCGGCAGCATCGATATCCGCCGGCTTCAATTCATTGTTGGCGCCCTTGATGATGAGGATCGAATTCTCGCCGCTCTCGTCGACAAAGATCGGCGCAACGCCGCTCGATTTCCCAGCTACGGTTCCGACATGGGTGATGTCGATGCCGTTCTCCTTCAGGTTTTTGATCGTGCTTTGGCCAAAGACATCGTCACCAACCTTGGTAACCATCATGACGTCCGCGCCAAGCCTTCCGGCAGCCACCGCCTGATTAGCGCCCTTGCCGCCAAATCCCATGGAGAATGAAGGCGCTTCCAGCGTTTCGCCCGGCACGGGCATGCGGATGATCGATGTGACGAGATCGGTCATGTTGCTGCCGACGACGGCGATACGATGTGCCATTCTTGGAATTCCTCCTAATGTTACGAGGAATGTCTATATCAATGATATGGCGGAAGGAAATAGTTGTTTCACACTATGGCGCCGGAGGAATCGTGGCTGGGGCGGGAGGGTTCGAACCTCCGAATGGCGGTACCAAAAACCGCTGCCTTACCACTTGGCTACGCCCCAAAAGATCGCTGCCTGATTGAACAAACCGTGTGACAGCGCGGCCTTATAACCTCTGGTTCCGGCTTGCGCAACGTGAATGATCGGCCAATTGTCCCTCTTCACAATTGTTTCCGCATTATTTTCATGACAAGGGTGGCTTCGGTTTCCGATCCATTCAATCGAGGCTCAGATTGCCCTTCGCCGTTATTATTGCTCCTATCCTTGCCGTTGCCGCTGGAACCGCAATGCTGCTGGTGATCATCATGCGCTTTCTGCCATCCGGGTTTCTTGGCGCCCCTATTACAGCGCGCTCCAACCATACGCAGCCGGCGCGGCAGCTCGGCGGCCTCGCCATCGTTCCTGTCGTCCTTGCATCGCTGTGGTTCCTTGGCGACGGAAGCGGCCTTGATGCCCAGTTTCTTGTTGCGACAACTGTCGCGGCGCTTATCTTGTGGATCACAGGTTTCTTCGATGACCGCCACCATCTGCCGGAGATCGTCCGTCTCATAACGCAGCTCATCGCGGCCGGTATCGCCGTTTATGGTCTTGGTCCGGATTTTCGCCTTCTTCCCGAACTCTTGCCTCCTCTTCTGGAGCGCAGCCTGCTTGTCCTCGCGCTCGTCTACTTCATCAATCTCACCAATTTCATGGATGGCCTTGATCTGATGGTCGTTTCAGGCCTTGGCGTCCCGCTGGCGTTGGTCGCCGGATTCGCCGCTTTCAGCCTCGCCGCGCCCACGACAGGCGCCTTGGCCGCCTCGCTGGTGGGAGGGCTTCTTGGCTTTGCCGTTTTCAACCGGCCCAAAGCCCTGGTCTTTCTTGGTGATTCCGGGAGCCTGCCGATTGGGCTTTTGAGCGGTCTCGTCTTCTTCCTTATCGCCCGCGACATGTCGGTCTGGACCGGCCTGTTGCTGCCACTATTTTTCATAGCCGATGCAACATCGACACTGATCATGCGGCTCATGGCAGGAGAAAACATTCTTGCCGCTCACTCCAAACACGCCTATCAGATCGCCAGAAGGTCAGGCTGGTCGGTCTGGCGTATCGTGCTGAGCGCAGGCGTCGTCAACCTTGTCCTCGGCGCCTGCGCGTTGGCGTCGGCACAGCATGGCGCGCTTCGCCTTGCCGGCATTCTTACCGCATCAATTGCGGTCACCCTGCTTCTCTATCGCTTTCGCAGCAAGAAGATGCCGTCCCGATAACGAGCGCGTAATTACGACGTGGCGCATTCGTAGAGCAGCTTGCGCACACCTTCGATATCGCGCGCTGCGATCAGTTGCTGCAATTTGGCAACTGCGTCAGGCAGATGGTCCGCTGAATTGACCCGCCTTTTAGCGCGCAGGATTTTCGAATGTTTGGTCGGCGCGACCCCGATGGGATCATAGAACAATTCCTCATGCAGTTTTTCGCCGTCGCGGATTCCAACCGTGACGATTTCGATGTCACCGTCCGGATTGCCGCTGTCCTTCACCGAAAGTCCGGCAAGGAGGATCATGTTCTCGGCGAGATCGCGGATACGAACCGGCTCGCCCATTTCGAGCAACAGAATATCGCCGCCTTCAGAAAGAGCGCCCGCCTGAATGATCAGCTCCGCCGCTTCGCGTACCGACATGAAATATCGTGTCATTTCGTCATGTGTGACGGTTAGCGGACCACCATGGGCGATTTGCTCGCGAAACAGCGGCACGACGGAACCGCTCGATCCAATGACATTGCCGAAGCGAACCGAGGCGAATATCTGGCCGGTACCCTGCTCTCTTGCCACATCGCCATGATAACGGACGATCAGCTCAGCCCAGCGCTTTGTTGCCCCCATGACGTTCGACGGCCGGACAGCTTTGTCCGATGAGATGAGGACGAAATTGCGTACACCTGCCTGCTGCGACATGGCCGCCAGCACGTCAGTGCCGATTACGTTGTTGCGGGCGCCCTCGACAACGTTTTCCTCAACAAGCGGAACATGCTTATAGGCAGCGCAATGGTAGACATTCTCGACTTTCTGCTCCGCCAGCACCGCTTTGATCAGGGATGCGTCACTGATCGAACCAAGGACCGGCACGATCACGCAATCGCTTATCCCCGTCAGTTCGCGCTCGAGCTGATAGATGCTGTGCTCATTGACATCAAAGATGACGAGCTTGGCCGGGGCCAGTTTGACGATCGTCCGGCAAAGTTCCGAACCTATGGACCCACCGGCGCCGGTTACAAGAATGACCCGGTTTTCGACCGTCTGGTCAAGCAGGGTCGGGTCCGCAGGCACCGGGGAACGTCCGAGCAGGTCATCGATGTCGATATCGCGCAGGTGACTGACCAGATATTTCCCGGCCGTCAGATCCGAAATCGCCGGGAGAATACGTACCTTGACGTCAAGAGACTTCAAGCGGCCAATCAGCCTGCGACGCTGTATGCCGCTCAATGCCGAGGTGGTGACGATCATCTCGTTGACGCCGAAATTATCGATCAGGGTTTCGAGCTGCGAGGTCGGATAGACGCGGATACCAAGGATATCCATGCCATGCAGGCTCTTGTCGTCATCGACGAAGCCGGCGACCGACACCTCATTCTGGCTTCGAAGCGCATTGGCCAACTGCCGTCCTGCATCGCCGGCGCCAAAGATCAGGCATTGCCGCGCCATCAGCTTTTCGCGCAGCGAGCTCCACAGCAACCATTTGGCGGCAAAGCGGCTGCCGCAGATGAGACCGATGCTGAGCACCCAATAAATGAACGGAATTGCACGGGGCACGCCCTCGGCGCCGGTCATTTGTGTCAAGAACGCCAGGCAGACCCAGAGGATGACGGAAATCGTCACTGCCTGGAGCATTGTCCAGATCGCCTTGTCGGGCAGATAGCGGATCACCGCCCGGTAAAGGCCGAAGCGAATGAACACCGGCAGTCCGATCAGCGGCGCGGCAACCATCAATAGCGCCTGCTCGCTGTTCGGGGTGAAAAATGCGCTGAATCTCAGCACATAGCTCAGCCAGGCCGCAAAGGTCAGCGCGATCATGTCGAAAGCGACAAGGATCAGTTGTTTGTAACGACGCGGCATCATCGAGACGCTTTGTCGAAAATTTTCCAATTTCATTGATCCTCGGTATTCACGGCATGTCCGGTGGACACGAAAAGACTTGTTGGTTCAGCGATCTGTCAAAGGCATGGGTTACACGCCCCCCTTCTTGAATAGAACCGCAAACAAACGCAAGACCAGTACCATAGGGTTACATAAATGCAATGACCGGTTGTTCGTCAATCAGTCACGTTTCCCGCTGACGGTTTATCCAACACAATCCCAACGGCTTTAATGTCTGAAGTCTTGGCGGCGAGCGGAAAGGATAGCCAAATGGACCAGACTTCGAACTTGAAACTGCCCTATATCGCGCCGTCGCAGGCGCAAAAGCATGTAACCCACAACGAAGCGATACGCGCACTTGATGCCTTGGTGCAACTGTCGGTGCAGGGGCGTGACGTCACGGAACCGCCGGCCGATCCGCAAGAGGGTGACCGGTATCTCATTGGGCCGGGCGCATCTGGCCATTTTGCCGACAAGGCAAACCAGATTGCCGCATGGCAGGATGGAGCCTGGGCTTTCTTTGAGCCGCTTGAGGGCTGGCACGCCTGGATCGCCGCGGAGCGCAACTTCGTCGTCTTCAATATGGGCGAATGGAGTGAAGTCTCCGCGGGGACCAATCCCGTATCCGCCGTCGGCATCGATACGATCGCTGATGACACCAACCGGCTGGCGTTGAAGAGCCCGGCATCCCTGTTCGATCACGCCGGCACAAGCCATCAGTTGAAGATCAACAAGGCGGACGACAACCAGGCGGCATCGCTACTTTTCCAGTCCAATTATCAGGGCCGGGCTGAAATGGGTACGATGTGGGGCCGCGATTTCCGCATCAAGACCAGCGCCGACGGCAACAATTGGCACGACGTCATGGTTGCCGACAGCGCGACAGGCCTTGCCCGCTTTCCAAGCGGGATCACGCATGCGGCCACCGGCAAGAAACAGTCCGCGCTGATATTCCTGCCCGCAGCGGAAACGGATCCGACGATCTACCAGATGGCTGGCAGTTCCACCCCGGCAACCGCCAGGCTCATTTCCGTTGCAGCGGATATCATCACGTTAGGCACCAATGCCGCCGTATTGTTCTTCGGGTCGGGCCTGCGTGAGGCGGCGATGGTGCGCCTGTGGAACACGAGCAAATCGCCAGTACAATCGGCCTGGGCCAAATGGGACACCTCGCTGAGTGGACTACAGGTCTCAAATGCCGATCACGTCAAGCAGTGGTCAGCGGGTGACACGATCCAGATCGTTGATCCAGTCAACAAGAACATCGCCGTGGATATTTCGCCGATGATGCAAAAACGGCTGGGCGGTGTGTTCGCACAGGATTGCGCCCTTCTCAGCATCATCAATAACGGCAGCAATATCGGCAGTCTGATTGTGCCCTGCCGGGACTTGTCGCCCGTATCCTCAGCGAACCTCATCTATTTCAGGAGCGATGAGCAACGCGTGTTCAATGTGACGGGGGTCTATGGGTGAGAAATTGCTAGCACGATCGCTGTGCGTGGTTCGACGGGGCTCATCATGAGGGAGGTAGCGACCTGCACGGAGCCAAGACCACTTTGGCAATTGCCTCTGCAATCAACTGAGTCCCTCATGGCGAGCCCCGTCGAACCACACCAATCCAGCCGACGGATCAACTCCCCCGATAGGTCGAATAGGACCAGGGGGTCACCAGCAACGGCACGTGATAGTTCGCCTCGATATCCGAGATGGCGAAGCGTATCGGGATCTCATCGAGAAAAGGAGGCGTGTCCAGCGCGACAAGCTTGTGCTTGAAATAGTCCTCGACGAAAAATGTCAGTTCATAACGGCCGACCGCCATTTCCTCTGGCGCAAGGAGCAGCGCGTCGGTCCGGCCATCCGCATTGGTTGCGGCCGTTTTCAGGAGCACCCGGCCGCCCTCGTCCAGTCGATGCAGTGTAATCGCCATGCCGGCAGCAGGCCGTCCGACTGCCGTATCGAGCACATGCGTGGATAACTTTCCCATCTTTACCCTTTCACGAAATCAAATCTTGAAGCCGGAAACGCGCAATCAGGGCAATCTGGCGCAGCGCCTCGGCGACTTCCTCGCCGGCATTATGGTTCAGCCGCAGGCGGAAGGCTTCCATGATCGAGTGCTTGTCATGACCTCGCACGGCGAGAATGAAAGGAAAGCCGAAGCGGCTCTGATAAGCATTGTTCAACCGGTGAAACTCTTCGAACTCGGCGTTGGTCAACCGGTCGAGCCCGGCACCCTTCTGTTCGCTGGTCGACTCGGCCGTTAGGCTCCCCTGCCGCGCCGCCTTGCCGGCCAAATCCGGATGAGCCCGTATGAGTCCGAGTTGCGCTACCTGACCGGCCTTCTCCACGGCGACCACCATTGCCCCGTGCAGGATTTCAACGCTGGAAAAGGGGCGCATGCCTGCTACTGCCTCTGGCACCCATGGCGAATGTTCGAATATGCCGCCGAGTGCTGCGACAAAATCCTCCGTGCTTGAATTGTTCAATTGTTCAAGCGTCATGTTCCCTCCCCTTTTATTTCGCTGCTTCCTCCCGTATCGAACGCAGCACATTCTCCGGCGTTGCCGGAGAATCGAGTTGCGGCACGCCGCCTCGAATCGAAGCGATAGCGTCGCGTATGGCCAGCCATACCGATATGCCGAGCATCAGCGGCGGCTCGCCGATCGCCTTGGAACGAAACACGGTCTCTTCCCGGTTCGGTTCATTGTCAAGGATACGCACATTGAACTCCGGCGGCACGTCGCGCGAGCCCGGTATCTTGTAGGTCGAGGGGCCGACCGTACGCAATTTGCCTGCCTTGTCCCACCATAGTTCCTCGCAGGTTACCCAGCCCATGCCCTGCACGAACGCGCCTTCGATCTGGCCAAGATCAATGGCCGGGTTCAGCGGCGAGCCGACATCCTGCAGAATGTCGGCACGCAGGCAGCGCGTTTCGCCGGTCAGAATATCGACCGCAACTTCGCTCACCGCAGCGCCATAGCTGAAATAGAAGAAGGGCCGGCCCTTCATCGTCTTGCCGTCCCAGTGAATTTTCGGCGTCGCATAGTGTCCTGCCTCTGACAGCTGGATACGTTTTGCCCAAGCCATTTTCGCCAGTTCGCCGAACGAAATCGATTCATTGCCGGCGTGGACCCGGCCTTCGCGATAGACGATAACGTCCTCCTCGACATCGAAATGCTCGGCCGCCACTCTGGTCATGCGCGCCTTGATCGCCGTTGCGGCCTTGAAGGCAGCCATGCCGTTGAGATCGGAGCCAGTGGAGGCTGCGGTGGCGCTGGTGTTCGGCACTTTTCCCGTAGCGGTCGAAGAGATGCGCACCATGTCGAGCTCGACCTGGAAAACTTCGGCGACAACCTGTGCGACCTTAACGAAAAGGCCCTGGCCCATCTCGGTGCCGCCATGGTTGAGAAAGATCGATCCGTCCAGATAAACGTGAACAAGCGCGCCGGCCTGATTGAGCGATGTCAGATTGAATGAGATACCGAACTTGATCGGCATCATTGCCAGGCCGCGCCGGATGACGGGATTGGCCGCATTGTGTGCGTCAATCTCGGCGCGGCGGCGCTGCCAGTCGGCCGAAGCAAGTACAGCTTCCGTCACTTCGACCAACCGGTTGTCTTCGACCTTTTGGCCGTAGGGCGTCATGTCGCCAGTCTCGTCTCCATAGTAATTGATGGCCCGGACATTATTGGGATCGAGTTTGAGCTCGCGGGCGACCGTATCGATGATGCATTCGATGGTGATGATTCCTTGCGGCCCGCCAAAGCCGCGAAATGCGGTGTTTGAAACCGTATTGGTCTTGCAGGCATGCCCAATGAAGCGCGCATGCGGAATGTAATAGGAATTGTCCGAGTGGGTCAGCGTGCGCGTGATGACGGGGCCGGTCAGGTCGGGCAGATTCCCGGCTCGCGCCAGATATTCAATATCGAGACCATGGATGCGGCCCCTGCTGTCGACCCCGGCCTTCCAGTTGACCACATAATCGTGGCGCTTGCCGGTAGCGATCATGTCATCGCGCCGCTTGAGCCGCATCTTGCAAGGCTTTCCGGTCTTGGCAGCAACAAGCGCCGCCGCGCCAGCGATGATCGTTGGCTGGCTTTCCTTGCCGCCAAAGCCGCCACCCATGCGGCGCACCTGACATTCAACTGCATTGGCGTGAACGCCGAGAATAAGCGCCACATGGTGCTGCACTTCGGTTGGATGCTGCGTTGAGGAATGCACCAGCATTTCGCCATTTTCGCCGGGAATGGCATAGGCGATATGGGTTTCCAGATAGAAATGGTCCTGTCCGCCCATATGCAGCTTGCCGAAAAAAATGTGCGGCGCCTCGGCAAGGGCTTTATCCACATCGCCTTCGATCACCTCTTGCGGCGGTAAGACATAACTCTTGCGGCGATGGGCTTCCTCGACATCCAGCACCGCCTCGAGTGGCTCAATGTCGAGTTTGACACGCTTGGCGGCACGATAGGCCGTTTCAAAATCACTCGCCGCCACGACGGCGATTACCCGCCCTTCATAATCGACAATGTCTTCAGCAAAAAGCGTCTCACCATGGAGAATGGGGCCAACTTCATTGTGGCCCGGCACGTCCTTCGCCGCCCATATGCCGGCCACCCCGGCCATTGCGAGGGCGTCGGCCGCATCGAACCCCTTCAGCCTGCCATGCGC
The DNA here is from genome assembly GCA_900473175.1 of Hyphomicrobiales bacterium. Lineage (GTDB taxonomy): Bacteria > Pseudomonadota > Alphaproteobacteria > Rhizobiales > Rhizobiaceae > Phyllobacterium. The sequence continues at coordinate 14,812 of UCKM01000003.1, forward strand.
CACGGGCGAAAGTACAAAGGCCGCATGCAGCGTGCCCGGCAATTCCGGCATGTCGTCTATATAGGCTGCCTCGCCCGCAACATGGCGGGCCGCCGAATCGTGGGCGATGCCCTTGCCGACAATGCTGCGCTGAACGATTTTGGCGTCGATATTCATAGCGCCATCACCTCCACCACTTCGCCATTCACATCGCGCCAGAAGCGTTCGGCCAGATTTGCCGCGACCTGAATTCGGTAGTCCGCACTTCCGCGCCAGTCCGTAAGCGGCTTGAATTGTGCGGTAATGGCGGCAGCGCAAGCCTCAATCGCCTTCCGATCGAAGCTGCTGCCGATCAGTGCCTGTTCCGCCTGGCCAGCGCGTTGCGGCGTTGCCGCCATCCCGCCAAAGGCGATACGCGCGCCGCGAACCTGACCCTCTTCGCGAATAATGGAAAAAGCTGCGCATACGGTTGAGATATCCTGATCGTAACGCTTGGATATCTTATAGACGCGGAACGCCTGTCCCTCCTTCGGTTTTGGTATGGATACCGAAGCAATCACCTCATCGAGACGCAGTTCGGTCTTGCGGTAATCCAGGAAGAAATCCTCAAGCGGCATGAAGCGATGGCCGCTCAGCGAAGCGAGTTCCACCTCAGCGCCGAGTGCGATCAGCGCAGGCGGTCCATCGCCAATGGGGCTTGCCGTACCGATATTGCCGCCTACGGTTCCCATCGAGCGGATTTGCGTCGAACCGAACCGGCGAATGAGTGTGGCAAAGGACGGATAAAATGGCGTGACGCGATCCAGCACTTCTTCCCACGTTACGGCGGCTCCGAAGCTCAAGTGATTCTCTGTTTCCCTTGATGCACGCAACTCGCGTACATGGGCGAGCGAGATAACCTCGTCCCAATCGGAATGATAATCCGCCAGCGCCACCCCAAGGTCGGTACCACCGCCAAGGAGAATTGCGTCCGGCTTGTCCTTGCGCAATTGCAGAAGATCGCCGAGTGAAGCGGGCTGGTGATATGTCGCGCCGGACCCCGTGATCAGCGTGCGCGGCTCGATTTTTGCAAACGCGGCGACCTGCGGGCCGGCGACTGTAGCACCGCCTGCGCCCACCACCTTGCGCGCGGCTTCGACGATCGGCCGATACCCCGTGCAGCGGCAAAGGTTGCCGGCGAGCGCATCGTGAATGTCCTGATCGCCCGCCCGCGCGTTGCTCGCAGCCAGACCCGCGATCGAAATAACGATACCCGGGGTGCAGAAACCGCATTGCGACGAGCCATTCTCCGCCATCGCCTCCTGAACAGGATGCAGTTGTTCGCCCTTCAAGCCCTCGACGGTGACCAGCGCGCGGCCATCGATCTGCCCCATCGCGAGAATGCAGCTGTTGGCGGCGTGGTAGTGCACTGTATCACCGTCGATCAAGGGATCGCCGATGAGCACTGAACACGCCCCGCAATCGCCTTCAGCACACCCTTCCTTGGTACCGGTCAAGCGCTGTGCATTGCGCAACCAGTCCAGCACCGTCGCATCGGGCCGGACTGAAACCTCCTGCAACTGACCATTGAGAAAAAATCGTATTGTCGTAGCCATGGGCAACAGCTTCGACCGGTCAAATCTACCCGTCAAGGAAAAAGCATGTGACCTGCCACTCAAATGACAAGCTTTTCAATCCTGTAGATCAAATCGCCGAAGAAGTGCTCTTCCAGATTGTTACCCTCACCCCCGCGATCGACCACGAGGAAATCCGAAGTTTGTTCGAGCGATATCAGTGGGTGATGCCAGACATTGCGACCGTAATTGACGCCCTGGCTGCCCTTGCAAAGGAAGGCAAGCGGTTGCCCTGGACGGTCGCCCGCATCTTCGGCGACGACCGCGAGAAATGGCCGGTCCTGCAGCGGCATGAATGCCTGACTGCCGAGCGGATGCCGCTCGAGCATATTGATATCAACGGGTGGAGTGAATGCCTGGCCTCGGAAGATATTCATCAGCACGCGCGCGTTTTCGCCAGTCAGGTCGATGTTTGCCAAATCGTGGAAGCGCTGCGTTGTGCCGCCATTGATCAGGCGCATATCGGCACTCGCCGTTTCGATTACGTCGCCGAAGGGCTCGAACGCCGCGCGCGTCAGCGGCCTGACTTCAAGACTGATGACCGTCATGTCAGAGACTAGACAAGACTGGTTGATGATGTTCGTGCCAATGATTGGCGATATCGATGCGTCGTGTGATCCAGGCACCTTCCTGGTGTTGGACATAATCAAGAAACCGTTCCAGCGCAGCGGCCCGGCCGGGCCGGCCAACGAGCCGGCAATGCAGCCCCACTGACATCATCTTCGGCGCCCCGTCCCTGCCTTCTGAATAAAGCAGGTCGAATGTATCCTTGAGGTAGGTGAAAAACTGGTCGCCGGAATTGAAGCCCTGCGGGGTGGCAAAGCGCATGTCATTGGCATCGAGCGTGTAGGGCACGATAAGATGCGGTCCCTTCGGACCCATCACCCAATAGGGCAGCTCATCCGCATAACTGTCGGCGGAATAAACGAAACCGCCCTCCTCCATGACAATCTTCAGCGTATTGTCCGAGGGCTTGCCCTGATAGATGCCGAGCGGACGCGAGCCGGTGATTTCCGTGTGCAGGCGAACTGCCTCCAGAATATGCTGGCGCTCAAGCTCTTCCGGAAAGTCCTTGTATTCCAGCCAGCGCAAGCCATGGCTGGCAATCTCCCAATCGGCTTCCTTCATGGCCGCGACCGCTTCTGGATTACGCGCCATGGCGAGCGTCACGCCATAGACGGTGACTGGCATCTTGCGGCGGGTGAACATGCGCCAGAGCCGCCAGAAACCGGAGCGCGCACCATACTCATAGATCGATTCCATGTTGAGGTTGCGCTGTCCTGGCCAGGGCTGCGCACCGACGATCTCGGAAAGAAGGCTTTCCGAGGCCGGATCATTGTCGAGAATCGAACTTTCGCCGCCTTCCTCGTAGTTCACCACGAACTGGACGGCGATCCTTGCACCGCCCGGCCATTTCGGGTCGGGTGTATTGCGGCCATAGCCGATTAAATCACGGGGATAGTCTGACGAGAAAATCATTTCGCCAACTCCTGCATTTGACGAACAGTAGCAATAATATGGGCACAAACACCCTCGAGGTCACGCAAGACATCATCGTTCCAGAAACGCAGCACGGCCCAGCCTCGCGATTCGAGATATTGCGTTCGCTCAGCGTCGAGCTTCAGATTGCGCTCGTCAGCATGCTGCGTGCCATCCAGTTCGACAATCAAATGATAAACAGGGCAAGCGAAATCGACAATATATCGGCCAACGGGTTGTTGGCGTCGAAAGCCCAAGCCCATCAGACGATGCGCTCGGATGGCATTCCAAAGTCTAAGCTCTGGTTCCGTCATCTTCCTTCGCATGGACTTTGCGAAGGAGCGCTGACGGGGACTGACGATTTGATGCGACATCACGATTTGAATTCCGCGAAGGAGATAAGTTTCACCCCCCTCTGGGCTGCCGCCCATCTCCCCCGCAAGGGGGGAGATCAGCCGTCATGCGGGGCAGTATCAACCCTCAACATTGCAAAATTACTAAAAAAGATTGCTATCGATCCGATCTCCCCCCTTGCNNGCAGGACAGAGGGGGGTGTTTATAGCGCTCCCAGCCTGTCAGCCGCGCTTGAGCAGCGAACCCACAACCGGGACTGCCGCGGCAGCGAGCGCCAGTTTCAACAGGTCGGCGACGATGAAGGGGCCTACGCCGAAGGCGAATGCCTTTTCGAAGCCGAACAGATAGGCCATCCAAAGAAAGCCGAGGCCGAGAATGACGACTTCCCCAGCCAGCATCGCCAGACCAAGCTTGATCGGATTGCGGGTAAAGCCCTTGTCAGCGGCGCGGCCGACAATCCATGCGGCTGCAAGATATGCAAGAAGGTAACCGCCCGTCGGCCCAACCATATAAGCAAGGCCGATGCCTTTTTCCGGCGTACCGGTGAAGACCGGCATGCCAAGCGCGCCTTCGAGGAGGTAGAGCGCCATGGTCGCAACTGCGAGCCGCGAACCATAGGCCGCCGAAATCGCAAAGACCGCGAAGGTCTGCATGGTCACATTGACGAAAACCATGTCGACCTTGGTCTTGGCGGCAAGGGTCATCAGTGCGCTGCCGACGATTGCGAGCGTGACATACCAGACGGCTTTGGCAAGCTGGCCTTCCGGCTGGAACTCTTCGGCAAGGGAACGGGTTTGGGCAGCGATCATGTGTTTATCCTCTGTATTGGCCATCACCGTGCATTAAAACGGTATTTCGCCATGTATGAAAACGGTATATTGGGGATTATGCCGCGCTGCAATACGTCGAAAGCTATACAAGGGTCGGTTTGGGTCAATGTCTCTGGTTTTCGACAGCAGTTTTGCGCCACACTACGGTGAAGCCGTCGATATTGCGCCGAATATCCAGCGAATCACGGCCAACAATCCGAGCCCTTTCACTTTTCACGGCACCAATTCCTACGTCGTCGGGCGCGAAACGCTGGCATTGATTGATCCCGGGCCGGTGGATGACGCGCATCGCGCCGCGCTTCACAAGGCCATCGCCGGGCGACCGGTCAGTCACATTTTCGTCAGTCACACCCACCGTGACCACTCGCCGCTGGCGACCGTCCTGAGAGACGAACTCGGTGCCATACTCCTCGCCGAAGGCCCGCATCGTCCGGCGCGCGCGCTGCACATCGGCGAGATCAACCTGCTCGACGCCAGCGGTGACACCGAGTTCGTGCCGGATATCCTGTTGCCTGACAATGCGTTGATCGAAGGCGACGGCTGGGCGCTCCGGATTGTCCATACGCCCGGGCACACGGCAAACCATGTGGTTTTTGGGCTCGAAGGAACCGGCATCCTGTTTTCCGCCGATCATGTCATGGCCTGGGCCACCTCGATCGTCGCGCCTCCAGATGGTTCAATGTCGGACTACATGGCATCGCTCGACCGCCTGCTGGAGCGCCACGACCGCGTCTATTTCCCCGGTCATGGCGGGCCGGTGACCAAGCCGAAAACCTTCGTGCGCGGGCTGAAGGCCCACCGAAAAATGCGCCAGCGCGCCATCCTGGAGCGGGTGCGGGCCGGAGATCGCACAATTCCCGCCATGGTCAAGGTGATCTACCGCGAAACCGACGCGCGCCTGCACGGTGCGGCCGGGCTTTCGGTGCTCGCCCATCTCGAGGATCTGGTGGCGCGCGGCATTGTGCAGACCGAGGGAAATGCGGCGATCGACGGGGTTTACTGGTAGGCTGGTAAGCTATCCCCTTTGGATTTGCTCGCCATTTAAATGGGATTGCCGCGCCATTGTGCGTGGTTCGACAAGCTCACCATGAGGGATGTGGTTTGTTGCCGGCAAAGGGAGATTGCAGCGCTCGTGGTTACCTTGCCGAGCACGAATATCCCTCATGGTGAGCTTGTCGAACCACGCACAACGTCCATGCATTCGACCTTACTACTGTTTCGGCTGCGTTGTTTCTTCTTCGGGCTGGCACTTTCAATTCACCGTGAGGGAGTGAGTGCATTGCAAGATAACGACCGACCTTGCGGTTCTTGGCTCCCTGCAATCGACCCACCTCCCTCATGGTGAGCCTGTCGAACCGCGCACAGCTCCCATGCATCCGCCCTTACTGCTGCTCGGGCTGCGTCGTTTCTTCTTCGGGCTGGGCGCTTTCCACCTCGGTGTCGAGCGCGGTCATGAAGGCGGTGATGCGTTCGGCATTCTCGCCAAGATCATGGATGCCATAGCGCGACACCGAGCGCATATCGACATAGGTCGTCTCACCCTCGTCGGTGAGCCGGACGACGACATCGCTGGTGAAGCCGAGCAGCCAGGTGCGGGCGATGATTTCGAGCAGGATTTCCTCGTCGTCCCCCGGCTCGCCCTTTTGCTGCACGACCGTCCAGCCATTATTGGCGATGACGGTGTTGACGGCAGTAAGAATGCGGTCGGGCGAACCGTCATAGCGGCGACCGGTCACCTGCGGATAAGCACTGGATTGCAGACCCCTCGCTTCCTCGTCATTGACGAGCGGGTTCATGCGCTCGCTGCGCTGACCGGCGGCAAACAGCTCGGGCGGATCGGCAATATCGGTCGAAACGTCATAAATTGCCGGCAGCGCCAGCGCCTGATAGAGCGTCGCCCCGAAGGGCGCGAGTACGAGAAGCGCAAGCACGGCGCCCCAGAAGGCGCTCGGTCCGCCGCGGTCGCCGCGACGCCAGAGGCTGGTGAAGCCCTTGATGCTGAGCAGCAACGCGAGGAGCGCAAGCCCGGCGACGATGGCGAGAAGCCACAGGAACTCGGGCGTTTCGATGCGCTCAAAGCGATGGCCTAGACCCGACAGCACGAACAGGATCGCCGCAAGAAAAGCGACACGCACCGACCATTTGGCGGAGATCGATTGACGGCGGCGGGAATGGGTGCGCATGGGATCCTGGCGTGCATGGACTTTGAGACTTGCCAAGAGCTAGAGCCTTTCTTGCTCAAATGGAAGCAGTTCTGTCTCGTGGATGGCGCAACAATCCACCAGAAGGGCGGCGCAAGGATAGGCCAACAAGGCAAGCATCCACCTTTGCCTCGCTGGTATCTCCTGGTCAGAGGTTCAACAAAATAGCCTCGTCGGACGCAGGTGTGACCGCGGGAGGTGTGCTCGCCGGCGGCGCTGCGGGCGGTGTTGCGACTGGAGCCGCTGCAGGTGGCGCTACCGCTGCTGTCACGACTGGAATATCCTCATAGATGCGCGTAACCGCGTTATAGAGCTTGCCGATTGCCGGGTCGCTCTTGCCGATCCTGCCGTTTTCGATGTGTCCGGCATAGCGGCGCACGAACCTCGACGTGTGCACCGCGTCGACGAAGGCAACGTCATACCAGCCATCATTCGTTGCGACTTCAACGCTCTGCTGGCCTCCCGTAACAGTCGTAAGTGTACCATTATAGGCATCGATGAGCTTGAGCGTGCCATTGGGTGTGCCACCGCTGAAGGTGAACTGCACGGTTGCGCCGTCGGACACTGATTTCACATCGGTGATATCCGGCAGCGCCAGATCGGTATCGGAAAGCGCATTGCCCTTGAATTCGCACAGATAGCCATTCGGGCCATGGATCGCATAGGCATAGTCGCCGGACTTACCACCGGAGCGTTGCTTGATGGGGATTTTGGCGGACAGTTCGACCGGCGCACCACCAGTCTTCATCGCCTCAATACTGTACCGCAACGGGGCATCGTCATTGTCGTAAGGTATGGCGTAGAATGCCGCACCGAGCCTGCCGCTGTTGCGATATGTAAACTGCAACTGCTTGGTCGCATCGCCTGAAAATTTGACGAATGCCTGTATGTCGTAGCCAACCGGAAGAATGTCGCAGCGTCCCCTGTCCTGCTTGGCGGCAACGGGCTTGTCCTTGTCGGGGTCGGCGTTGACCGTCGACAAATCCGGCGAGAATGCCCCTGTCGCCAGGGCGTTGGAACGCTGCGTATCGGTGAAGATTACCGCCTTGTCCGACGCATTGGTAACGGCTTCGAGGCCACCGACCGGCTGCTTGCGGTTGAAATCCAGCGTGCTGGTGAGATCGCCGGCAATGGCCTGGCGCCACGACGAAATGTTGGGGAAGATGGGCGCGTCCTTAGCTTGCAGCCCCTTGGCGATTAGCCATGTGTCGAGGAAACGGATGATCGAAGTGTGATCGAACACCTCGGAGCAGACCCGCCCGCCGATGCTCCAGGGCGAAATGACAAGGGTCGGAACGCGTATCCCCATGCCGAGCGGTGTGGTTGCCGGCGGGCCAGCAAACAGTGCGGCAAGGCCAATCGGAGGTGCTGGAATTTCTGAGTTGAAATTAAATGCCCCTGATGGGGGTGTTAACTTGATTCCGGGCGACACAAGACCGTCGCTTGCTGTAATTGGCGGAACCGGCGGAAGTACGTGGTCGAAGAAACCGCCATTTTCATCATAGGTAATGATAAAAACGGTCTTTTTCCATACCTCCTTGTTCGCCGCAAAAGCCCGCAGGACCTCATGGACGTAATACTCGCCGAAATGGGGCGGGAATTTGGGGTGTTCCGTAAAAGCTTCAGGAGCCACGATCCACGAGACTGGCGGCAGTTTGTCGTCGAGGATATCCTGTTCGAACCTGGACGGCGTGTTCGCAACCGTTCTGAGCACGGGATTCACGGTCTGGCTCTTTTTGTAAATCGGCTTGGACGTATCCGCATATTGTGCAAAATACGAGATCGTGTTGTCGCCGAAATTGCCAGCGAAGGCATTGGCCATATCCCAGCCCAAACCGTCCTGGTAGAATTTCCAGTCGACGCCCAACTCTTCCAGCTTCTCAGGGTAAGTTTTCCAATCATCCACGCCGGAAAAGTTGAAATAATTCAAACTGAAATTCGTATTGTCATTTCGGCCCTTGCAGGTGCCGGTCCAGAAATAACTGCGATTGGGATCGGTCGGTCCGTTCAGCGAGCAGAAATAGGCGTCGCAGAGCGTAAAGGTCTTGGCCAGTTTGAAATAGAGCGGGATATCGGCCTCGGCATAATGCGCCATTGAAACAATTTGCTTCTGGTGAATCCAATCGTCGCTGCGCCCATTGTTCCATGCAGCAATCCCGCTTGTATAGTCGTGGGCCGGGTCCTGCAGGAATACGCCCCCCGCGGTGCCGGGCGCGCTCGTATCGTCCTTTGGCTTCAAGGCTGTGCTCGGGAGGCGGAATGGATGAACCCTATGGGTCGGATCTTTCTTGTAGCTCGCAAAGTCATAGTTTACCTGATGCCATACGGGCTCACCATCGGCCATCTGCAGGGGGCGAGGATCGCCCAAGCCGCGAACGCCGCGCAGCGTGCCAAAATAATGGTCGAAAGAGCGATTCTCCTGCATGAGGATGACGACATGTTCGATATCGGAGAGCGAACCCGGCTTGCAATGGAGGTCTGCAGTCAACAAATCGTCGATCGTCGTCGACGATTCGGCCAAGGCTTCCTGCATGTAGGACGAGCAGGCAGCATAAGCGGCGGCGCTGGTGCCGGCAAGACCCAGCATCTTGATGAAATCGCGTCTATCCATAATACAAGCCCTTGAAAATGAATTGAATATTTGTGTTCGATACAAAAATCCTGACGGATACCGGCCGCGGATAGACGGGCCAATTATCGGCGGTTTGAGTTCAACCTCTTGCCACCGGCATGCAAAGCCCCAGCGGGGCGGGTAAAACCACCAGCCCCGTCAAGCATTTTTCAAATTTTCAGTGCGTTTTGCCGGCCTATGCCGGCAAAACGATCTCGTCATAAACGCGCGTCGTTGCGTTGTAGAGCTTGCCGATCGCCGGGTCGCTTTTGCCGATCTTGCCGTTTTCAAGATGGCCGGCATAGCGGCGCAGATAACGCGAGGGGGTATTGACCGCATCGACAAAGGCAATGTCATACCAGCCGTCGGCGGTTGGCATTTCTACCGTGACGGACGACGGGCCCGTGCCGGCAGAGACAGTCTTGATATCGCCGGTATAAGCATTGATCACCTTCAAGGAGCCGTTGGCACCCGGCCATTTCAGCGTGAAACGGACCGTTTTGCCTTCTTCAACTGAATCGCAATCGGTGATGTCTGCCAACTGTCGTTCTGTCGGCGTTGCTGCGCTCCCCTTGAATTCAAACAGATAGCCATTCGGCCCGTGTACGGCATAGGAATAGTTTTTGGTGGCCGCGTTCGCGGCGCCAAACACTGCATAGGTTCCAGCATCGTCAGGCGTTAGTGTGACAGCCGTGCCTTTCGAGCCCTCAACGGAAAAGAACCAGGGTCCATCCCCCGGAAACTTACCCGTCCTGTCATAGGGGATGACATAAAAGGATGCGCCGAGCTTGCCACGATTTGTGATTGGATATTCGACACGCTCCGAGCCGTCATCGAGGGTCTTGATGGTCATGCCAACAAAGAAATCATAGTCGACCGGCAGGATTTCGCAGCGGCTCTTGTCCTGCTTGACCGCCGTTGGCTTGCTCACCAACGGATCGGCGTTCATCGCATCCAGACCTTTTTGTTTCGTGGTGGCATTGCTGTTACCCATATTGAGTGAGGTCGTCGCAATCGCCTTGGCCTGCTGATCGGCCGTGAAAATGACGGCTGGCTGCGTTGTATCGATCACCGCCTCCGGCCCGGTGAGCGGAATGACCCGGTTAAAATCAAGCGCGCTGGTATAGTCCCCAGCAATGGCCTGGCGCCACGAGGAAATGTTCGCGAAAGCCGCGCCTGCCGGCTGCTTGCCCTTGGCACTGAGCCATGTATCGACCAACTGAATCGCCGAGGTATGATCAAAGACCTCCGAACAAATGCGACCACCTGCACTCCAAGGCGAAATGACAAGCGTTGGAATGCGAATCCCCATACCAAGTGGTTGATCGCTACCGCCTTTCGTCGCTTCTGAATTGACGTCCCGCGACGTTGTGCCGTTCGTCACCGTGATGCTCGGAGATAGGCCGCCAACACTACTGCTCAACGGAGGTACCGGCGGAAGAACGTGATCGTAAAAGCCGCCATTTTCATCATAGGTAATGATGAAAATGGTCTTCTTCCATACGTCCACATTGGCAGCGAAGGCGCGCAAGATCTCATGGACATAATATTCACCGAACCGCGGCGGCCATTTTGGATGCTCGCAAAACGCTTCCGGCGCGGAAATCCAGGAGACGGCGGGCAGCTTGTCGTCGATAATATCCTGCTCAAACTGCGATGGCTTGCTCCCATCGCCCTTGCGCAGAATGGAATTGACGCTCTGGTTCTTCTTGAAAATGGAGGCGTAGTAAGCTGGGGATGATGAGGTCGCGGCAAAATTTGCCCTATATTGCGCATAATACTCAAGCGTATTGTCGCCGTAGTTTCCGTCAAATGGATTGCCGGGAGTCCAATGCAAGGCATCCTGATAAAACTTCCAGTCTATGCCCAAGTCTTCCAGGCGTTCGGGATAAGACTTCCAGCTGGCCCTCCCTGACGAGCCAACACTATCGTCAACACTACTAAATGGCGTATTGCTAGATTCTCCATTGCTGGTACCGGTATAAAAATAACTCCTATTACAATCGGTTGGGCCATTGATGGAACAGAACGAGGCGTCACACACCGTAAATGCTTTCGCTAATTTGAAGTAGAGCGGTATGTCCGATTCGGTATAGTGGGCGAGAGCAACAATACCCTTGTTCGGAACCCACTTGTCCATCAGTCCATTGTTCCAGGCACCGACCCCGTCTGAATAATTATGAGGAACATCCGCCAGAAAGACGCTGCCGGAGGTGTCGCCATCGCTTATACCCGCCGGCTGGTTGTCGATATAGCTTGGCAAGTGGAACGGCCTGATTCTTTGAGCGTTTGCAGCCGGAGGCGTTGACGAAGCTCCGGCCTGAAGCTGGTTCCAGACAGGCTGGCCATCGCGCATCGTCAAAGGCCGCGGATCACCAAAGCCACGCACGCCGCGCAATGTACCGAAATAGTGATCGAAGGAGCGGTTTTCCTGCATGAGGAAGACGACATGCTCGATATCCGCGAGCGATCCTTTTTTGCATTCCGCGCTCGCGGTCAACAGATCATCGATCGTATGAGTCGACTGCGCCAGCGCCTCCTCCATGTAGGAGGAACATGCCGCATAAGCTGCCGCACTGGTGCCGGCAAGACCCAGCATCTTGATGAAATCGCGTCTATCCATAATGAAACCTTGAAAATAGTTTGAGTAATTGCAGCAATAAAAGACGCTTCGAAAAATGAAGCGTTAAGTAATGATCGATTTATTCGCAGACGTTCTTGGCAAACTGGAGCAGCTTTGCATTCGCAGCATCGCGATCCCGTATGGCTTGATCCTTGGCGACTTGCAGGTCATCTTTCTGCTTCTGCAGATCATCTCGCGCTTTTGTCATGGCAGCAAGATCGGCAGTTGCCTGGTCAAGCTCCTTTTGCTTAGCGGCCAACGCCGTGGTTTTTTCGGCAAGATCACTATTTGCCTTGTCGAGCTCTGTCTGCAGGGCCTCACGGGCCTTCGTCATATCCGCGAGATCGCTCTTTGCCTTATCGAATTGCGCTTGGACGCCGTCTCTCACGGAGGTCGTGTCGGCTAGATCTTGGTTTGCCTTTGCAAGCTGCGCCTGAAGAGCAGATTTGTCGCCCTGCGAGGTTTCAAGCTGTGACTGCAGCGCATCGCGTGCGCTGGTCATTGCCGCGAGATCGCCGTTCAGCTTGTCCGTTTGAGCCTTCAGGGCGTCAATTGCTTGTTGAGCCGCAGCAGTCTTAGCTGCTTCAACAGCGATTTTTGGACGTGTTGGCAACAGCGCATCTCGGTCCGACATCACTTCGGCCAAGCTTTTGGTGGCTGTGGCGACCTGTTCTTGCAAAGCGTCCCGCTGCGCTGCCGTTGTTTCAAGCTCCGCCTGAGTCTCAGACAGAACACTGGCGCCTAGTTTGATTTCATCCTGCTTGGCAGCTATGGCCTTGTTTGCGTCGTCAAGCTTGGCAGAGAGCGTATCGTTCTGCTCAATCATGCTCTGAATCTTTTCGTTCAGCTGGTCGCGATCAGCGCTCTTTTGCTGAGCTTCAGTAAGCTGGGTTTTGACCTCGGTAAGCTCCGCAGTCGTGTTCGTGAGTTCGTCCTTGGTTGTGCTGAGCTCGTTCACTGTCGCGTCGAAGGTAGTTTTTGGCACGACGGTACTGCTTTGCTGCGTCAGCTGGTTCTTAACTTGGGTAAGCTCCGCAGTCGTATTGCTGAGCTTGTCCTTGGTTGCGTTGAGCTCGTTCACCGTCGCATCGAACGTGGATTTCGGCACATCATTGGGGTTGGTGCCAGAGTCCGATCCGTCGCAAGCAGAAATCAGCAGCAATGGAAGGAGGAGGAGGGATTTGTTTTTCAAGGCAATGCTCCAGGGCAATAAATTAAGGAATGATTCACAGCGGAAAGTTGCAACGAACGAAAAGCTCGAAAGATAGACAATAATTAAGGTGCGCGCCGTCACCTGCCGCTCAATCGAGAGCGAAGGCGTGCGCAGAACGGTCAGGCCAGCTGGATAGCGGCCCAATGTAAAAGTTCAATGACAGTTCCCAGCCAAATTCAACCTCATACAATCTGACACAATCATGCACTCCCATGCACGTATACGAGGAACCATTTAATCCGTTTACACTTTATGAGTGGATGGGCTGTCACACTGCTGACATTATCGCCCAGTGATTTGGGTATGGTCCCAAAGGCAGGAAACAGAGGGCGGACAGCAAACCGCTTTTCGCAAAATGAGAATGACGAGGCCGGACATGATGCCTGACGCTGGCAAGGCGGTTTCGCTTGAAGTCGTGGAAATCGAGCTGGCGCTCGGTGCGCAGGATATCGTTGCCGAGGGTTTCGAAGGTGCGCTGCAAAAGGCCGCGGATCTCGTCAATGGCGAGGTGATATTCAACATCCGGGCGCCCGAGGACGGCGAGCAGCAGCGAATCGCTGCGATCTCGGTGTCCGACGGTACCACCGACCAGACCGTTTTCGTCATGCTCGGCAAGGATGGAACGAGCCTCACCGTGACCTCCGAGCAGGATGAAGCAACGCTGCTCAACAAGCTCGGCACGGATTTCGCAGCAATCATGAAAGGGCTACGGCCCTAGTCGTTTTTTTTGCCCTGCGCGGATGGACCTTTGCTCGCGCTTTTTTTCGAGTGATCGCACAGGTTGCGGCACAACGTCCCGCCGGTTTTGCCACGGCTGCTTTGCGCTTTCGGACAAGTCTGGCTAAGGTCGTTCATCGTATTCGAGCGGAGTCACAAAATGGCGAACAGCCACCCCCTTACCAATGTTCAGCAGCGCGATATCAACGCAATCCTTCACCCCTATACCCCAATCCACAAATTGCCGGAGATCGGACCGCTCGTCATGGGGCATGGCAAGGGCGTCTATCTCTACGATACACAGGGCAAGGAATATATCGAGGGCATGTCGGGCCTTTGGTGTGCCGGCCTCGGGTTCGGTGACGAGGAGATGATCGAGGCGGCGACGGAACAGATGCGCAGCCTTCCCTATTACCACCTGTTCGGCGGCAAGGGCATGGAACCTGCCATTGAACTTGCTGAAAAGCTGAAGGAAATCGCGCCGGTGCCGATTTCGAAGGTGTTCTACACCTCGTCCGGCTCCGAGGCGAACGATACGCAAGTCAAGCTTGCCTGGTACTACAACAACGCGCTTGGCCGGCCGAAAAAGAAGAAGATCATCTCGCGCGTCAAGGCCTATCACGGCGTGACCGTGATGGCAGCGTCGCTGACTGGCCTGCCCGGCAACCACAAGGGCTGGGACCTTCCGGTCGAGGGTGTCCTGCATACGGATTGTCCGCATTTCTACCGTTTCGGTCTTGATGGCGAAAACGAGGCGGATTTTGTCGCCCGTCTTGCCACGTCATTGAAAGACATGATCGAGCGTGAGGGGCCTGAAACCATCGCCGCCTTCATCGCCGAGCCGGTCATGGGCGCTGGCGGTGTGATCGTGCCGCCATCAGGGTATTTTGCCGCTATCGAACCTATCCTGCGCGAGCATGATATTCTGATCATTGCCGACGAAGTCATTACCGGCTTCGGCCGGACCGGCAACATGTGGGGCAGCCAGACAGTCGGCATGACGCCAACGACGATATCCGCCGCCAAGCAATTGACGGCGGCCTATGCTCCGCTTGGCGCCGTCCTGGTGCCTGAGGATATCTACCAGGCCTATGTCGATCACAGCGCCCAGCTTGGAACTTTCGGCCATGGTTTCACCTATGGCGGTCACCCGGTCGGATGTGCCCTCGGCATCAAGGCGATCGAGATCTACCAGCGCCGCAACATCGTCGAGCAGGTCCGAGGCCTGACGCCTACTTTTGAAGCACGGTTGAATAGGGTGAAGGACCATCCGCTTGTGGGCGACATACGCAATTCCGGGCTGATGGGCGCTGTCGAACTCGTGGCGGACAAGGCGACCAAGCGTTCCTTCGATCCTGCCCACGGCGTTGCGGCGCAGCTTGCGCGGTTCCTGGAAGGTCATGGTGCGGTCTTGCGCGCCATCGGCGATTCCATCGCTTTTTGCCCGCCGATGATCATCACCGAATCGGAGTTGAACGAACTGTTCAACCGCTTCGAAAAGGCCCTCGCCGACACTGAAGCACATGTGGTGAAGAACAATCTGCGGGCAGTGGCATAGCTGCAGGATCACCGTTGATAAACAAATGGCCACGGTTTCCGTGGCCATTTGTTTTGCTGCGGCTCTAAACGCCCGATTGCGAGGGCTTTTCGCTCTCCTGCGCATCTTCGAGGCGCACGAAACGAAACCCCTTCTGCTTCAGGTTGAGGATACCCTTGACCACGCCCTCTCCGGCCACGCGGGAGGGCTGGTTGATGTGGGCGATGATAACGTCCCCATCCTTGGCGGCCGATAGGCGTTTTTCCACCTGAGGAGCCATCAGCGATGCGCCCATGTCGGCGTTGAGCGAATAGCCGGCAACACGATAGCCCATCGCATGAATGAGCGCGATCGCGTCGTCGCTGTAGCGCGCCGTGGCGTCGCGATACCAGATCGGCTTGAGGGTATGCGCCGCTTGCATGGCGTCCGCCCCGCCTTGAATCTCGGCGCGGATGGCTTCCGGCGACCCGGCCGTCTTCAAGCCGAACATGGTCGGCTGGTCGTCGATCGCCGGCACATGGTTCAGCCCGTGATTTTCAAGCTCGAACAGATCGGGATGCGCTTTAAGTACCGCAAGCGCCTCGGCATTGCGCCTCAACCAGCGCCCCGTGACGAAGATCGTCGCTGGAATACGGTTTTCCACCAGCGTGTTCAGGATGCGCAAATCCGTCTGGCCGGAGCAGGCGTCCAAGGTCAAGGCGACCTGCGGCGCGGCGGTACCGCCCTTCGTCACGTAGAGCTTCGGCTCGACAAAATGCGCTTGTTCGTTCGCGGCCGCAAATCCCGTGGGCGAGGCAAGAAGCAAAGCGGTGATGACTGCAAAGGCTGAGCGCACGATTTTCGCCATGAATTGAGGAATCCTGTGCGGAGCTAGGCCGACAAAACCAAGCATATTTATGGCAGGAGCGCCATTCAGCCTTTCTTCGGCTTGGCCGATGCCTGGGCTGCTGCCAAACGGGCGATTGGAACCCGGAAAGGCGAGCAGGAGACGTAATCCAGTCCGGTTTCTTCGCAGAAGTGAATCGAGGCCGGATCACCACCATGTTCGCCGCAAATGCCAAGCTTGATGCCAGGGCGTGTCGCCCTGCCCTTCTCTACCGCAAGCCGCACCAACTCACCGACGCCATCGACGTCGATCGACACGAACGGGTCCTGCTCGATAATCCCCTTCACCTGATAGGTCATCAGGAACGAGGAGGCGTCATCACGCGAGATACCGAACGTCGTCTGGGTCAAGTCGTTGGTGCCGAAGGAGAAAAATTCGGCGACTTCGGCAATCGAATGGGCACGGACTGCTGCACGCGGAAGCTCGATCATCGTCCCGACCAGATAGTTGATCTTGATGTCGGCTTCCTTCATCACGTCGGCAGCGACCGCATCGATGCGTGCCTTGACGAAATCAAGCTCGGCTCTTAGCCCAACCAGCGGCACCATGATCTCCGGCTCGACCGGCGCACCGGTCGATTTGGCCGCCTCGACCGCCGCCTCGAAGATGGCGCGCGCCTGCATCTCGGCGATTTCCGGGTAGGAAATGGCCAGGCGGCAACCGCGATGGCCAAGCATCGGGTTAAACTCATGCAGGCTTTCGGTCCGTTCCCGCAGCTTCTCGGCGCTGACATTCATCGCCGCCGCGACTTCGGCGATCTCTTCCTCCGTCTTGGGGAGGAACTCATGCAATGGCGGATCGAGCAGGCGAATGGTGACTGGCAGGCCATTCATGATTTCGAACAATTCGACGAAATCGGAGCGCTGCATCGGCAAGAGCTTGTCGAGGGCGATGCGGCGACCCTTCTCATTGTCGGCAAGGATCATCTCGCGCATGGCGACGATGCGCTCGCCTTCAAAGAACATGTGCTCGGTGCGACAAAGTCCGATGCCTTCTGCGCCGAAGGACCGGGCCGTGCGGGCGTCTGTCGGCGTTTCGGCATTGGCACGCACCTTCATGCGTCGCGCGCCGTCAGCCCATTCCATGATCTTGCCGAAATCGCCGGAAAGCTCGGGTTGCAGCATTGGTACGGTGCCCTTCAGCACCTGGCCGGTACCGCCATCGATCGTGATAATGTCACCTTTCTTGAGCACGACGCCCATGGCAAGCAGGGTGCCGTTGCGATAGTCGACACGCAGGGAACCAGCGCCGGAAACGCAAGGCTTGCCCATGCCGCGCGCGACGACGGCTGCGTGGCTGGTCATGCCGCCGCGCGTGGTCAGAATCGCCTCCGCCGCGTGCATGCCGTGAATGTCCTCAGGGCTCGTTTCACTGCGGACAAGAATGACCTTGCGGCCTTCCGCTTTCCACTGTTCGGCATCTTCCGACGAGAACACGATCTCGCCGGTGGCGGCGCCAGGTGATGCCGGCAGGCCACTGCCGATGATGTCGCGCTTGGCCTTCGGATCGATGGTCGGATGCAGCAACTGGTCGAGCGAAGCCGGATCAATGCGCAAGACCGCCTCTTCGCGCGAAATCAGCCCCTCTTCGGCCATGTCCACCGCTATCCTTAAAGCAGCTTTGGCGGTGCGCTTGCCGGAGCGGGTCTGCAGCATCCATAGCTTGCCGTTCTCAATGGTGAACTCGAGGTCCTGCATGTCGGTGTAGTGCTTCTCGAGCCTGTCGGATACGGCGCAGAATTCCGCAAACGCCGCCGGCATGACCTTTTCCAGCGAGGGTTTGTCTGAACCAGCTGCGATGCGCGCATCCTCAGTAATATTCTGTGGCGTGCGAATACCGGCAACGACGTCCTCGCCCTGGGCGTTGACCAGGAACTCGCCGTAGAGCTTCTTTTCGCCCGTCGAAGGATTACGGGTAAAGGCGACGCCAGTTGCCGAGCGGTCGCCCATATTGCCGAAAACCATCGCCTGGATGTTGACCGCCGTTCCCCAGTTCTCGGGGATATTGTGAAGGCGCCGGTAGGTTATCGCGCGCGCATTCATCCAGCTTGAAAACACCGCGCCGATGGCACCCCAGAGCTGTTTCTCGGGATCCTGCGGAAAGGGCTCTTCGAGCTCTTCCTCGATCTTCGCCTTATAAAGGTCGATTATGTTCTTCCAGTCGTCGGCGCTAAGCGCGGTATCGACCTCGTGTCCCAGATTGGCCTTGGCATCTTCAAGGATTTCCTCGAACACCGAATGGTCGAGGCCCATAACCACGTCTGAATACATCTGAATGAAACGGCGATAGCTGTCATAGGCGAACCGGGCATCGCCGGATTCCTCGGCGATTGCCTCGACTGTTTCATCGTTGAGACCGAGATTGAGTACGGTGTCCATCATGCCCGGCATCGATGCACGCGACCCCGACCGCACCGAAACCAGAAGCGGCTTGGCCTTGTCGCCAAAGTTGCGGCTAGTGACGCTGGCAATATGGCCGAGGGCTTTCTTTACGTCAGCTTCGAGCGAGGCGGGATATTTGCGGCCATTTTCATAGAACCAGCCGCAGACTTCAGATGTTATGGTGAAGCCGGGAGGGACGGGCAGGCCCAGCGCGCACATTTCGGCGAGATTTGCACCTTTTCCACCCAACATATCGCGGTCGCCGGCAGAGCCTTCAGCCTTGCCATCACCGAATGTGTAGACCCATTTCACCATCGCAGACCTCCCATTCCATAGGAGAGGTCTACGCGATCGATCCGTCAAGCACCATCAAATAATGCTGCATTGCACCATTCAAATCGATTAGCAGAGTAAAACAGCGTTAAGCCTTGAAATCCTTTGTCATTTGGAAGCCTCAGGGCTTATCCCCCGACCCTGAACCAAATTCTCTCCGGAAAAATGCCCTAGCTGGCTTCGCGCAACTCCTCGGCGGTCTGGAGATCGACGGACACCAACTGGCTGACGCCCTGCTCAGCCATCGTCACGCCGAAAAGGCGGTTCATGCGCGCCATGGTGATGGGATTGTGGGTGATAACCACAAACCGAGTATCTGTCGACGCGGCCATCTCGTCCATCAGATTGCAGAAACGCTCGACATTGTGATCGTCCAGCGGCGCATCCACCTCGTCCAGAACGCAGATCGGTGCTGGATTGGTCAGGAACACTGCAAAGATCAGAGCCATGGCTGTCAAAGCCTGCTCACCGCCGGACAGCAGCGTCATCGTCTGCGGCTTCTTGCCAGGCGGACGGGCGAGGATTTCAAGGCCCGCTTCCAGCGGATCGTCTGATTCAATCAGTTGCAGCTCTGCCGTGCCGCCGCCGAACAAATGGGTAAACAGGCGCTGGAACTGGACATTGACCACTTCGAACGCCGCCAGCAAGCGCTCACGGCCTTCGCGGTTGAGGCTCTGGATTGCCTGGCGCAGTTTCTTGACCGCCTCGATAATATCTTCCCGCTCGCTGACAATGGCTTCAAGCCGGGCCGAAAGTTCTTCCTGCTCTTCTTCGGCACGCAGGTTCACTGCGCCCAGTCGCTCCCGCTCGATCTTGAGGCGTTCGAGGTTGCGCTCCGTGGCATCGACATCCGGCAGCGGATCGTTGGGACCGAGGCCGGTCAGCTTCATTGCCTCGTGCGGGGCACAGTTCAAAGCTTCGGCAATGCGTGCTTCGGTGTCCTTGCGCCGCTCCTGCGCGGCAGCCAAGCGTTCCTCAGCGCGTGCTCTGCCTTCCCGTGCTGTCGCCAGGGCCTGAATGGCATTGGTCGCAGCGCGGTCCAGTTCCAGCTGCCTTGCTTCGGCCACGGCGAGTTTGTCCGCCGCATCCTTGCGCAGCGCTTCCGCCTCGGAGAGTTGGGAAAGCAGCATCCGGCTGCGTTCGGCAATCTCCTCAGGCGCCTCAGCCAGTTGCTCGGCCTCACGCGTCGCTTCCAGCCGCCGCTCGACCAGCGACCGGATCTGACGATCGGCATTGTCGGCGCGGCCAATCCAGCTCTTGCGCTCAAGACCGATCGCTTCGAGGCGCCGTATGCGGTTTTCCGCCTCGCGGCGAAGACCATCGTGAACTGCACGCGCCTCGGACAGACTGGCCCGGTCGAGCATGACTTCACTGGTCAGATTTGCCAGCCGGATGTCGAGCTCCTGCAAATCGACCGTCGTTGCAAGGCGCATTTCCGCCTCGATGAACTGTTCCTGAGTCTCTTCGAGACTTTCCGCAAGGCGCGCCTTACCTTCTTCCAGCGCAGCGCGGCGGCTGGACAATTGCCCAGCTGCACGTTCTGCCGCTGCCAGCGCCTCGCGTGCCTCACCGACAGCGCGCTGCATAGCGCGCGCCTGCTCGCGGGCGCTCCGTTCGAACTCGACCTTTTGGCGAAGCGTAGCCTCGGCCGTTGCCAGTTGCCCTTCGGCCTCGCGCATGCGCTTGGTCGCTTCGACGACTTCAAGGTCAAGTTCTGCCAAGCGATTTTTCTGGGCGAGACGCTGCGCCGCCGGCGTCGGAGCATCGGCACTGGCGGTATATCCATCCCAGCGCCAAAGCGCACCGGAGCGGCTGACAAGACGCTGACCTACCTTCAGTTCAGCCTGCAATCTCGATCCATCTGCTTCGTCAACAATCCCAATCTGTGCCAGGCGGCGCGATAATTGGCGTGGCGCGCGCACCACGTCCGCCAGGGTTTTGAATCCGGCCGGCAAGGCCGGATCTTCACCCAAGGCCTGCAGGTCGGCCCAGAACACCGGCGCGCTTCGATCAATCGGTGCATCGAGATCTTCACCCAACGCAGCGCCGAGCGCGATCTCAAAGCCCTTCTCAACCTTGATCGATTCGACGACAGCCGGGAAAAGGTCCGAGCCGACGGCATTAATCATCTTCGCAAGCGTGTGCGCTTCAGTTTCGATGCGCGCCAGTTCGGCGCGTGCATCCTGCAACGGCTGCCGCAAGTCAGACTCAAGGCGGCGCGCTGTTTCCACCGCAGCTTCAGCGGCCAAAGTCGATTCTTCAGCCTGTTCGAGTGCTGCTTCCGCTTCGTTGACCAGTCCTTGCTTTTCCACTGGGTCAGCAAGGGCCGCGATCTGTGCAACAACTGCAGATAGATCAGCTTCGACGTCTCCGATCTGGCGGGCCAGCCTGTCACGCCGCTCCACGCTGTCACGCAAAATGCGTTCGATCTGCGCCCGTTCAGCCGACGCCTCGGCGCGCTCTGCGGTCACTTTGCCGAGCGCCGCTTCGCTTTCCTTCAGCTTTGCGTCAGCCCGCTCAAACTCAGCCCGCGTTTCGATCTCGCGCTCGCCGGCATTGGCGTTCTCTTCATGGAGGGCATGTTCTTCCGTCTCAAGACGGGCAAGAACATCGGCATTGTCGCGCACCATCTGTTCTTCGCGCGCGATATCCGCGGTGAACTGTACCAGCCGCCGTTCGATCTCGCTCTGGCGGCTCCGGATGCGTTCGGCTTCCTCGTTGAGCTGCGAACGGGCAATGGTCAGGCGTTGGAGGGCAGCGGCAGCCTTCGCTTCCGCTTCGCGCAGATCGGGCAGTTTATGGGCGCCGATTGCCTGTTCTTTGGCGGCGTTCAACTGAAGTTGAGCCTGTTCGCCGACGGCAGAGGTTGTGGTCGCCAGAGCTGATTGCGCTTCGCCTTCGTGTGCCTTGGCAACGGCCCATTTCAAATGCAGAAGGATCGCCTCCGAACGTCGGATATCAGCGGAGAGGCTCTTGAAACGGTTCGCCTGCCGCGATTGGCGCTTCAGGCTTTCGATCTGGGTTTCAAGCTCGCCGACAACATCCTCGAGACGCTCGAGATTCTGTTCGGCGGCCCGCAAGCGCAACTCCGCTTCATGACGGCGCGTGTGAAGACCGGATATTCCCGCCGCTTCCTCAAGCAGCGCCCGCCGTGCCTGCGGCTTTGCCTGGATCAGTTCACCGATGCGGCCCTGCCCGACCATGGATGGCGAGCGCGCGCCAGTGGACTGATCCGCGAACAACAATTGCACGTCCTTGGCCCGCGCATCCTTGCCGTTGATCCGGTAGACCGAACCCGCCTCGCGCTCGATACGGCGCGAAACCTGTAGCTCGTCCGCATTGTTAAAGGCTGACGGAGCGCTGCGATCCTGATTGTCGAGGAAGAGCGTCACCTCCGCAGTGTTGCGCGAGGGACGTGTTCCGGAGCCCGAAAAGATCACGTCATCCATGCCGGACGCACGCATATTCTTGTAGGAGCTTTCGCCCATGACCCAGCGCAAGGCTTCGACAAGGTTGGACTTGCCGCAGCCATTGGGACCGACAACGCCAGTCAAGCCGCTTTCGATGACGAATTCGGCAGGCTCAACGAAGGACTTGAAACCGAGAAGGCGGAGCTTGGTGAAGCGCATCAGACGCCCTTCCCGTTACACACCGCCACAACTGAAGGCGAAATGGCGGGCGCAGCAAGGCGCCCGCCGAAAACTTGATCGCAGGTACTAAAGCAAACCGTCGATAATCGCCGACATTTCGTCAACCGAAAGGGCTCCCGAGTATCTGGAGCCATTGATGAAGAATGTGGGAGTGGCATTCACTCCGAATTCATTGGCTCCGCGCTCACGTACAGCATTCACATCATCCAGAAGTTTTTGGTTCGTCAAGCAAGCCTTGAATGACTCCTGTGTAAAACCGGCCAATTTGGAGATTTGCAGCAAAGGTTCTTCTGCATTGGCCGCTCCGGCCCACTGTTCCTGCTGTTTGAACAATACTTCGACCATGGGATAGTAGCGCTCTTCCGGCGCACAACGGGCGAGCATGAAGGCCGCGGCAGCGCGCGGATCAAAGGGGAACTCGCGCAGGATGAGCTTCGCCTTGCCGGTGTCGATGTACTTTTCCTTGATCGTCGGCAGCGTCGTCGTGGCAAAATGCGCGCAGTGCGGGCAGGTCATCGACGCGTACTCGACGATCGTTACCGGCGCCTCCGCCTTGCCCATCACCATGTCTTTCAACGTTCCGGGCGCAAGCAGCTTGGCTTCGTCGACTTTACCGGCGGAAGGAGGCGCCTTCGCACCGGACGCATCTGGAACCTGGGTAGCGTTGGCTGAACCATCGGCTGGCTTCGTGGCATCTTCCGACCACGCCTCGCTGCCTGCTGCCAGTGCGATCGCAGCGGTCGAAACGGCGGCAAGTGTCAGAATTCTTCTGCGGGTCAGCATTTCAGTCATTAGGATCACCTGTCTCCGGCGTTGATGGATTGAGTGACTCGTTAGAGCCCTAAGCCAGTCTCTTTAAGGCAGAGACCGCATTCTGTCTTTGAATTTTTCGTGATGCCACGATGCTCAATTGTCAGCTACCGATTGTCAGCGCTTCAACCGCTCGGCGTGTATACTTTGCCCCAGTCGCTCCAATGCCTCGCGCAAGCCTTCATCCTCAATGGGCTCCACGGAGCGGCTGATCTTCTTGGCCGTTTCAGCATCGACGGGGGGCAAGGCGCGCCGTTTCGCAACTGGCTGCTCCACCGGCTTCTGCTCGATCTTGATCCGCCCGACGGCGGCAAATCCCAGGAAGGCGTTGACGCGGCTGATGATTTCACCCGTTTCGTGCTGAACCCGCATGGCGGTAAATCCCTGGCAGGCGATCACCAGAGTGGCGGGCTGAAACGGATCATCTTCGCGTGCACGGCGCGGCCATATCAGCTTCAGCGGTCGGGACAACTCGCCCAAAGCCGGTCCGACAACCTCGTCCCAGGCCTGGACAAGCTCGATGGTAATCCCGGCCCGCTTGCGCAACACGGGGTCGAGTATGCCCGCAGCCGGATCGGCAAGTGGTCGAAAACCCTTCCTCTGGTCGTCCTTCATTGAGTCATTCGACCTTTCTGCGAGAAAATTTCAACGGCCATTATAGCCGCGAAACCACTCGACAAACAAAGGAATGCCTTCTTCCAGGGATGTTGCGGGCGAAAAGCCGAGATCACGTGCAGCAAGGTCGATGTCGGCATAGGTCCGCTGCACATCAGCAGGCGGCATAGGCGCGAATTGCTTGATGGCTTCGCGTCCGCATGCCTGCTCGATAATCTCGATGAAGCGCATCAGCGGTACAGGCTTGTTGTTGCCAAGATTGTAGACCGGCGCAATATTGGCGGGGTCCGCCAAAATACGGTTCACGGCACCAATCACACCGTTGACAATATCGCCAATGAAGGTGAAGTCCCGCTCCATCCGCCCGTGATTGTAGACCTTGATTGGCTCGCCCTTCAGGATCGCGTCCGTGAACAGCCAGGGCGCCATGTCAGGGCGGCCATAGGGTCCATAAACAGTGAAGAATCGCAGCCCGGTCGAAGCAACATTGTGAACATGCCGATAGGAGTGCGCGAGAAGCTCGGCCGAACGCTTCGTCGCGGCATAGACCGAGACTGGGTGATCCACAGGATCAGCTTCTGAAAACGGCACCTTGGTGTTCGCGCCGTAGACCGACGAGGAACTGGCGTAGACCACAGGCGGACGCTTTTGCATTCTCCGCGCCTGCTCAAACACCGTAACCTGGCCGTGCACATTTGCATCGACATAGGCTGCCGGATTTTCTACCGAGTATCGCACGCCTGCCTGTGCGGCCAGATGCACGATGATGTCCGCATCGGCATCACTGGCAACTGCCGCGGCAAGTTCAGCCGGGTTGGCAATATTGGCGCGAACAAAACGAATGCGCGATTCACTCTCCAGCGCTGAAAGCCGTGTTTCCTTGAGCGCGACGGGATAATAATCATTGAGATTGTCAATCGCGACAATATCAAAGCCCTCGCGGGCAAGCCGCTTGGCGACATGAAACCCGATAAAGCCTGCAGCTCCAGTGACGATGGCCTTCATGTGTTCCCTAGTTTCGTTCGCTTTTTGCCATGTTGGCGTTTGCTTCAGGCGCTGAGAGTAGCAGCATCGGCCTCGGCCTGCCGAGCCACCTCTGCAAGCGACAGAAAAGGCGACGCCCCCGCAATCCAACAAAGCAGAATAGTCAGATAAATGAAAACCGCATCGGTCGCGTCGTGGCCGAACATGATACCCAACATGCCGGTGATGACGTAACTGGACACCAGCAACAGTGCAATTGCGGTGGCAAGATCGCGCCCCGGTCCCGGCTCCTTGGTTCTTGCTGCGACGACCGGCGATGCCAAAAGCACAAGCACCGCGAGAATGCCCAGAATTCCACCGTCAACGGCTGCGTTTAAAAAGCCATTGTGGACATGGGTGTAGGTCATCTGCTTGTCGGCCGGCAGGTTCATGGTCGCATCCACCGTGGTCATCCGGTTTTGCGGGCCTTGGCCGATTATCGGTGAATCAAGGAATGCCTGTTCCGCCGCCTTCCACAACATCAGCCGGGCCTTGAGCGAGCTGATGTTGTCGGCAGGCTGGTCGAGTTGCACGATGTCGCTCTCAAGCGCCCGGTAGCGCTCAGTCACCTTCAAGGCTCCAATCGCAATGACCGCGACGATGAGCACAGCACCCACCACCTTGAGCGCATTGGTAAGCGTAGGCAGCGTCTGCCCGCGCAAATACCAATAAAGGATGGCGAAATGCACGGGCATGACCAGCCAGGCCGAACGGGTTCCGGAGAGGAAGGCGCAAACGAGCCCGCACGCGAAGCCCGCAATGGCGATGAACCGTTCTGTCTTGCTGTCCGAATGGGCGTTCAAAAGAGAAATGCTGCCGAACAACACCGCGAACAGACCGAACACGGCAGCGTTTCCAGCACCACCCTCGGCGCGCGCCGAGAGGAATGCGATCTGAGCGAGGCTGACGATCAGCGCGCCGATCATGCCAATCCCGGCGCCGGTGATCAGAAAGGGAACCAAGCGGCCGGAAATGCTGACCCGAAGGCGGGGAAGCACTGCCCAGATCGCCAGAAATGGGACCATCTTGAGGATGAACGTTCCGCCTTGCCCCACATTGGGGTGAACCACGACCGAGAACACCGTGACCAGGACATAGAAGGTCACGCACCACGCGACAATCTTATCGGATCTTGTCAAATTGAATGGAAACCGTTTGATGCCAAGTGAAATGATCGCCCAGAGAAAAGCGAATACGAGCGTTACGGAAGTTCCGCTTGCCAACAAGCCGGGAAACAGCGCAAACAGAAATGTGAACAGGCGATTATTGCGATCGATTCCGACAAAATGCCCCCTGGTGGGAAGCATCAGAGCCTTGGTCAATTGATCTGGAAACATGCATGATTCCGAATATTTTTGATTTTTGCACTCGTAACGGTTTTGTAAGAACCGTCAGGGCCCCGTGTAGCGCAGTTTGGAATTGATGCAACAGATAACAGCGAACTTGCTTCGATGGTATGATTCTCATCACAGGATTCTACCATGGCGCATTTTGCCGCGCGAGCAGCGCGCTGGAGTTGCAATTGATCCTTATCGCGTCTGGCTTTCGGAAATCATGCTGCAGCAGACAACCGTCGAGGCTGTAAAGCCCTATTTCAGGACATTCACGAAGAAATGGCCAACGGTAAGCCATCTCGCGGCCGCCACGCAGGACGATGTCCTGCGCGCCTGGGCCGGCCTTGGTTACTACTCGCGCGCCCGGAATTTGAAGAAATGCGCCGACATTGTTTGCGCTGACTTCGGCGGCCGGTTCCCCTCCGATATCAACAGCTTGAAGTCGCTTCCGGGTATTGGCGACTATACTACGGCGGCCATCGCCTCCATCGCATTTGGCCAGCCCGTAGCGGTGGTCGACGGGAATGTCGAACGCGTCATCACCCGCCTATATGCCTTGGACACGCCGCTTCCCTTGGCCAAAACGGAAATACGCACGCGCATGCAGGCGCTCACCCCGGACGAGCGGCCAGGCGACTTCGCACAGGCGATGATGGACCTCGGTGCGACAATATGTACGCCGAAGCGGCCAGCCTGCATTCTTTGTCCGCTGAACGATAATTGCGAGGCGCTGCGGACGACCGATCCTGAGTTTTTCCCGGTCAAGGCGGCAAAGAAGGAAAGGCCCGTTCGTCTGGGCGCAGCCTTCGTGGCCGTCTCCAGCAACGACGAAGTCTATCTGCGCAGCCGCGCCGAGGACGGGCTTCTCGGCGGGATGGCGGAGGTGCCGACCACGGCATGGACGGCCCGGCTGGATGGAAGCACCGAAACGGACGCGGCTCCATTTCCGGCAAACTGGACCCCCATTGGCAGCATCACACATATCTTCACGCATTTCGAATTGCGTCTTTCGATCTATAAAGCCAGCCAAGCGCGGATGCCGGCTAGCGCGGACGGCTGGTGGGTCAAGGTCGGAAAATTATCGGACGAGGCGTTGCCGACAGTCATGAAAAAGGCCATTGCTGCCGCCATTCCAAATGCGTTTGCAAAAAGAAGGAAAGACGGTTGACTTCAGTCAAGCATATCGTTTTCGACATTGGCCAGGTCCTTATCCATTATGACCCGGACGCGGCCTTCCGGGATGTCATCCCCGACGCCACCGAGCGCAAATGGTTCTTCGACAATGTCTGTACCCATGAATGGAACATCGAGCAGGATCGCGGGCGCAAATGGAGCGAGGCCGAGGCGCTGCTGATTGCCGATTTCCCCGACCGCGAGCATCACATCCGGGCGTTCCGCCAGAATTGGCACCAGATGATCACCCATTCGATCGACGGCAGCGTCACAATCATGCGCAAATTGATTGCAGACGGCCATGACGTAACGATGCTCACCAATTTTGCCTCCGACACGCTGCGGGAGGCCTGGGCACGTTTTCCATTCCTGACGGAAAGCCGCGGCGTCACCGTTTCCGGCGATATCGGCCTGATCAAGCCGGACAAGGCGATCTACGACCACCACGTGGCCGCATTCGATCTCGAGCCTTCAGCGACGCTGTTCATCGACGACAGTGCCAAGAATGTCGCCGGCGCCAAGGCAGCTGGCTGGCAGTCCGTGCAGTTCATCGATCCGGAAACATTGAGGGCGGACCTTCGCGATCTCGGAATCAGGTTCTAGGCCGATCTCGGCTCAACCTCCGGCGGAAACCATGCCGATGCGGACCTGTTTGCGCAGTTCATCGATAGGCTTGAGCACGCCCGCATCCTCGAAGTGCCAGAACGTCCAGCCGTTGCAAGCGTCCAGTCCCTGAACTTTTGCACCCATGCGATGGATTGAACCCGCATCGCCGCCCGTTGTGACCGTTCCGTCCGCCCGCACAATCGCCGCATGACACCGGCGCGCATCGCTGAGGACAGCGCCCGGTTTCAACATGCCGGACTCGACAATGCTGCCAAAGGCAACCCGCGGTTCGGCGCGCTTGCCGGTCATGACGGTGAGTTCGGCCCCAGCCAATGGTTCCACGGAAGCAATGCGAGCCGTCGCAGCATCGATGTATTTTTGCTCCCGCTCGATGCCGACGAAATGGCGCCCGAGGCGCTTGGCAACGGCGCCAGTCGTTCCCGAACCGAAGAAGGGATCGAGAATGACATCCCCTGGTTTCGACGAAGCCATGAGCACCCGAGCCAGGAGGGCTTCCGGTTTTTGGGTCGGGTGTATCTTGTCGCCATTATCATCTTTCAGACGCTCCGCACCGGTGCAAATGGGAAAGAGCCAGTCCGACCGCATCTGCAAATCGTCATTGGCAGCTTTCATGGCT
Organism: Hyphomicrobiales bacterium; assembly: GCA_900473175.1. Classification (GTDB taxonomy): domain Bacteria; phylum Pseudomonadota; class Alphaproteobacteria; order Rhizobiales; family Rhizobiaceae; genus Phyllobacterium. The sequence continues at coordinate 43,417 of UCKM01000003.1, forward strand.
TCATAGTTGAATGTGTAGCCTTTCGCTTTCTGGTCTCGCGATGCCCAGATCATCGTCTCATGCGCGTTCTGGAAACGGCGGCCGCGAAAATTCGGCATCGGATTGTTCTTGCGCCAGATGATGTCGTTGAGCATCCAGAAGCCGAGATCCTGCATGATCGCGCCGACACGGAAAATATTGTGGTAGGAGCCGATGACCCAGATCGTGCCGTTTGGCTTGAGGACGCGGCGGCAGGCCAATAGCCATGCCCGTGTGAAGGCATCATAGGCCTGAAAGCTCTCGAACTGATCCCAATGATCGTCGACCGCGTCGACCTTCGACTGGTCCGGCCGATGCAGATCCCCGTCGAGCTGCAGATTGTAGGGTGGATCGGCGAAGATGATGTCGATCGAATGATCGGGGAGACGATTGAGAGCGGCCACGCAATCGCCTTTGAGAATGGTGTCGAGCCAGGAAGATTGCGGCGCAGCCTGGGGCAGTTCATTCACAAGACGAACAACGGACATGGGGTACTCGATTACTGGGTTACGCTTTACTGATCCTTATGGTTACCGGGCACGGTAAATTTCGCGTTAAGAGCGGCCACACTAATTGCCGGCCTGCTGTCGTTCGCGTCGATTGTCAAAGAACAGGCGTGTGATCGCCTCGCC
>UCKM01000024.1 GCA_900473175.1 Hyphomicrobiales bacterium
GTCGAGCGGATGGTGACCGGCGCTGTCGCCGAACTCATCGTAGGGGTCATGGATGACCCGCAATTCGGACCAGTCATGACACTTGGAACAGGTGGGGTCCTGGTGGAGTTGCTGCAGGATACGGTGACAATGCTTCTGCCGGCCAGCCGCGAGGAGATCGAAACAGCCTTGCGCTCTCTGCGCATGTTCCCGCTGCTCGATGGCTATCGCGGCAAGCCAAAGGCTGATCTTGAAGCGGCGATCGATGCTATCGTCGGTATCGCAACATTTGCCGTGAATAATGCCGGACGGATCACTGAACTCGACATCAATCCTCTGCTCGTCTGCAGCAAGGGACAGGGCGCGTGGATTGCTGATGCATTGCTAGTGACCAAGGGAGAACTGAATTGAGCGACGTAATCACGACAAGGCGCGAAGGCGGCATTCTCGAAGTCACGCTGGACCGGCCAAAAGCCAATGCCATCGATCTCAAGACAAGCCAGCTGATGGGCGAGACGTTTCGCAAGTTTCGCGATGATCCCGAATTACGCGTCGCAATCGTCCAGACGGCTGGTGATAAGTTCTTCTGCGCCGGCTGGGATCTGAAAGCGGCCGCAGGTGGCGATGCGGTCGACGGCGATTACGGTGTCGGCGGTTTTGGTGGTTTGCAGGAACTGCGCGACTTGAACAAACCGGTGATCGCAGCGGTGAACGGCATGGCCGTCGGCGGCGGTTTTGAGCTCGCTCTTTCGTGCGACATGATCCTCGCCTCCGATCATTCGAGCTTTGCGCTGCCCGAAATTCGCGCGGGCACGCTTGCAGACGCGGCGACAGTAAAGCTGCCGAAGCGCATTCCCTATCATGTCGCGATGGATCTGCTGTTCACCGGGCGCTGGATGGACGTGGCCGAAGCGCACCGTTGGGGGCTCGTCAATGAAGTGCTGCCCAAGGAAAAATTGATGGAACGCGTCTGGGAAATTGCACGCCTGCTTGAAAGCGGGCCGCCATTGGTCTTTGCTGCTATAAAGGAAGTGGCGCGCGAAGCTGAAAACATGACGTTCCAACAGGCGATGAACATGATCACCAAGCGGAAATTCCGCACCGTGGACATCCTCTATGACTCCGAAGACGGTCAGGAGGGATTCAACGCCTTCGCGGAAAAACGCGATCCCGTATGGAAGGGCAGATGAGCACGGACTATTCCGTCCTGATTGACGAGCAGACCTGGACGTTCATCGAACGGACCAACAGCTTCTATCCGCCCGATGCTGTTGACTTGTCGATCGGCGAGCAACGCAAGGTCTACGACACAATGTGCCGGGCGTTTTTTGCCGGCTACCCGGAAGAGGTTTCATCCGCGGATAGGTTCATCGACGCCGGCGGGAGCAAAATCCCCATTCGCATATACGAGAAACGCGGTGCCAAGCCCGAAGCAATCTGCCTCTATTTTCATGGCGGCGGGTTCGTGGTCGGCGGGCTCGACAGCCACGATGATGTTTGCGCTGAAATATGCGATGCGACCGGATTTCAGGTTGTTTCCGTGGACTACAGGTTGGCGCCGGAACATCTGCATCCGGCGGCGTTCCGGGATTGTCTCGCAGCGTTCGAACATATGGCATCGACCTCCAGCTTACCTATCGTCCTGTGTGGCGACAGCGCCGGCGGCAATCTCGCAGCGGCGGTCTCGCACCACATCCGCCGGCAAGATCGCGCGCCAATCGGCCAGGTTCTCATCTATCCCGGTCTGGGCGGAGCGACCGATCAGGGTTCATATCTGACCCATGCGGAAGCGCCTATGCTGACGACGCGTGATACGCTTTATTATGCAAACGTTCGAGGCGGCGGCTTCAACTGGTCGACCGATCCGCGCTTTGCGCCTTTGAACGATCCGGATTTCAGTGGGCTGCCGGACACAATCGTCATCTCTGCGGAATGCGACCCATTGTCGGATGACGGCCGGCACTATCGCGACAAGATCCTCGCAGCCGGCGGCAAGGCGATCTGGAACAACGAGCCCGGTCTCATACACGCCTATCTGCGTGCCCGGCACAGCGTGGACCGGGCCCGTTCAAGTTTCCGCCGGATCGTCACAGCCGTGCATCTCCTCGGACTGGGCCGCTGGCCCGGGCAGCTATAGATTAATTCCCGGCGCTCGCCATGCGCCGGTTCTTCATTGCGCCTTCCAGCCAACCGAGCTCCATCTCCGGAACGGACGATAACAGCAGATCGGTATAGGCATCGAACGGCGGTGCCAGCACCTCCGATTTCGGCCCATAGCGCACGACTTCGCCGCGATACATCACGGCAATGGCGTCAGCGATGGATTTCACGGTAGCGAGGTCGTGCGTGATGAAGAGGTAGGCGACGTTCTCTTCCTTCTGCAGATCGAGCAGCAATTTGAGGATACCGTCCGCCACCAGCGGATCGAGCGCGCTCGTGACTTCATCGCAGATGATCAGCTTCGGCTTGGCAGCGAGCGCCCGCGCGATACATACGCGCTGCTTCTGGCCGCCGGAAAGTTCAGCCGGATAGCGGTCGGCAAAGCCCTTGCCCATCTCGATCTTGTGAAGGAGCTCCGCAACGCGGGCGTCGCGTTCCCTGCCCCGCATGCCGAAATAGAACTCAAGCGGCCGGCCGATGATGGTGCCGATGGTCTGGCGCGGATTCATTGCGACGTCCGCCATCTGGTAGATCATCTGCAACTCGCGCAGATCGTCGCGGGTGCGGTTTGCAAGTCTTGGCGACAGGGTGCGGCCGGAGAAGTTGATCGCCCCTTCCATCGGTGGAAGCAGCCCGGTTATGGCGCGCGCGAGCGTGGATTTTCCGGAGCCGGATTCACCGACGACGGCAAGCGTCTGGCCGAGATGAATATCGACGCTGACATTCTTCAATACCTTGACCAGGCCGCCACCATAGGCAGCCGTAATATTCTTCACCGACAGGATCGGCGCGTCGGCCGGATTGTTCTCCGCATGCGGGATGTGGTGTACCGATACGAGCTGGTTGGTATATTGCTGGCGTGGTTCCTTGATGATCTGGTGCGTATCGCCATACTCGACCTGCTTGCCATGCCGCAGCACCATTATGTCGTCCGCCACCTGCGCCACCACCGCAAGGTCATGAGTAATATAGAGGGCGGCCACATTGGTTGCGTGGATGGCATCCTTGATCGAAGCAAGCACGTCGATTTGGGTGGTGACATCAAGGGCGGTCGTCGGCTCGTCAAACACAATCAGATCTGGTTCCGAGCACAGTGCCATCGCGGTCATCGCGCGCTGTAGCTGGCCGCCTGAAACCTGATGCGGATAACGCTCGCCAAATTTTTCGGGGTTGGGCAGGCCAAGCTTCTTGAACAGACCTATAGCGCGTTTCTCCGCCTCCGCCTTCGAGCAAATCCTGTGCAGCAGCGCCGCTTCTGTCACCTGGTCCATCAGCTTGCGCGCCGGGTTGAAGGCCGCGGCCGCCGACTGGGCGACATAACAGACTTCCCGACCGCGGATCTGCCGTAACAGCTTGGGGCCGCCTCTGAGAATATCACGGCCATTCAGCACCACTTCGCCACCGGTTATGCGCACGCCCCCGCGCCCATAGCACATGCTGGAAAGGCCGATGGTGGATTTGCCTGCGCCGGATTCCCCGATCAGGCCAAGGACCTTGCCGCGTTCGACTTTGACTGAAACGTTGTCGACAATGACAACGTTGCGCGGCGGTTCGCCGGGCGGATAACTCGTTGCCTCGATCCGCAGATTGCGAATGTCGAGCAGGAGGCCGGATCTGTCTACTGGACGTTTGGCCATTAGTTGCGACCTCCCTTCAGACTGGTGGTTCGGTTCAAAATCCAGTCAGCGACGAGATTGACGGAAATCGCCAGGATGGCGATTGCCGCAGCGGGAATAAGCGCAGCCGCAATGCCGAATACGATGCCTTCCTTGTTCTCCTTGACCATCCCGCCCCAATCCGCATCCGGCGGTTGGACGCCCAGGCCAAGAAAAGATAGCGCCGAAAGAAAGAGCACGGCAAAGATGAACCGCAGGCCGAGTTCGGCGATGAGCGGTGTCAGCGCGTTGGGAAGAATCTCGCGAAAGATGATCCACATGCGCCCCTCACCGCGCAGTTTCGCCGCCTCGACGAAATCCATCACGTTGATATCGACTGCTACCGCCCGAGCCAGCCGATAGACGCGCGTCGCATCAAGCAATCCCATCACCAAAATCAGTGTGACAACGTTTGAAGGCAGCACCGACAGCACGACAAGTGCAAAGATCAGGGTGGGAATCGCCATGATCAAATCAACGAACCTCGACATCACCTGGTCGAACCAGCCGCCAATGACGGCTGCGGTAAAACCGAGCACCGAACCCAGGATAAACGATAGCGCCGTCGCCATGGCGGCAATGAAGATCGTGATCCGCGCGCCATAAATCATGCGCGACAGCAGATCACGTCCGAGATTGTCCGTCCCAAGCAGATATTTGGCCGACATGGGCTCCCAGACGTCGCCCACTGTTTCACCGACGGGATATGGCGCAACCCATGGTGCGAAAATTGCGGCGAAGAGAAACAGCGCCGTAATGATCAGGCCGATCCACGCGCTGATGGGTATGTTTTTGACATTCAGCATGACGCGGCCCTATTTCGGATGTCTGAGGCGGGGATTGGAAACAATCGCCACGATGTCAGCAATGATATTGAGGCTGATATAGACAGCCGCGAAAATAAGCCCGCAAGCCTGGACAACCGGAACGTCGCGCTTGGCCACGTGGTCGACCAGATACTGTCCCATGCCCGGATAGACAAAGATAACCTCGACCACCACCACGCCAACCACGAGGAAGGCAAGATTGAGCATGACCACATTGACGATTGGAGCGATCGCATTGGGAAATGCGTGCCGGGTAATGATCTGCAGGGGCGACAAGCCCTTCAATTCAGCCGTCTCGATATAGGCCGACTGCATCACATTGAGAATTGCGGCGCGCGTCATCCGCATCATATGCGCGAGCACCACGAGCGTCAGGACCGTGACCGGCAAGGCGATGGCGCTCAGGCGTTCGCCAAACGGCATACCTTCATAGACGGTCGAGACGCTCGGGAACCATTGCAGCCGCACAGCGACAAAGTAGATCAGAAGATAGCCGGTGAAGAACTCCGGCAACGAGGTCGAAGCGAGACCAAGGCCGGAGATCAGTTTGTCCACAAAACCGTTGCGGTAGCGCACGGCGAGCAATCCGAGAATAATCGCCAGCGGAATGGAAACCATTGCCGCCCAGAAGGCAAGAAACAGCGTGTTCCAGAGCCGTTCCTTCAACGAGGTGGCAATATCCTGCCCGCTTGACAGCGCAGTGCCAAGGTCGCCGGTCAGAATGCCGCCCAGCCAATGGAGGTAGCGAACATAGGCTGGGTCGTTCAGTCCCATATCCCGCCGCAGGTTTTCAAGTGCCTGCGGCGTCGCGGACTGGCCGAGAATGGATTGCGCAACGTCTCCTGGCAGAATCTGCGTACCGGCAAATATCAGCACCGAAACCGCAAGGAGAAGGAGGATGCCCATTGCAATGCGTTGGGCCACCAGTTTCAGGACAGGTGCACTCATCCGCCCGGGTCTCAGGCGTTCAGCCAGCAGCGCGACAAAGCATAACCGCCGCTCATCTCCTGATTGCCATCCGGAACCCATCCGCCGACCTTGGCGCTGGTCGCGTCGATGAAATCGTTGAACATCGGAACGATTACGCCACCCTCATCGCGAACGATCATGGCCATGTCGCGATACATCTGCTTGCGCTTGGCTTCATCGAGTTCGCCGCGTGCAGTGATCAGCATCTGGTCGAACTTGTCGTTGAAGAAGCGCGTGTCGTTCCAGTCGGCCTTGGAATAATAAGCGGTCGAATACATCTGGTCCTGGGTAGGACGACCACCCCAATAGGATTCGGAGAAGGGCTGCTTGTTCCAGACTTCCGACCAGTAGCCGTCGCCCGGTTCACGCTTGACCTCAATCTTGATACCGGCCTTCGCAGCGCTCTGCTGGTAGAGCTGCGCCGCATCGACCGCACCCGGGAAAGCCACGTCCGACGTGCGCAGCAGGACCGGGCCGTCATGACCGGACTTCTTGAAATGGAACGCCGCCTTGTCAGGATCGTAAGCGCGCTGTTCAATGTCGTCGGAGAACAACGGATAGGCCTTGTTGATCGGGAAATCATTGCCGACAGAACCGTAACCGCGCAGGATCTTCTGCACCATCTCTTCACGGTTCATCGCATATTTCAGCGCAAGGCGCAGATCATTGTTGTCGAACGGCGCCGTGTTGCAATGGGCGATGAACACGTAATGTCCCTTGCCTGCAACGTTCTGGATGGTGACGCCCGGAACGCGTTTGACCAGATCGACGATCTTCGGCTCAACGCGGTTGATCATGTGCACCTGACCGGACTGCAGCGCAGCAGTACGGGCCGTGGCATCGTTGATGACGATGATCTCGATGTGATCGGCATGACCCCGCTTGTCGCCGTTCCAGTAGTTGGCGAACTTTTCACCAATGTGACGCACGCCTGGCTGGTCCGTCACGACCTTGTAAGGGCCAGTACCGATACCGGCAGTCGGCTTGTCCTTGCCGCCATTCGGCTGGATCATCAGGTGATAGTCGTCCATCAGGAACGGCAGGTCGGCATTGGCTTCTTTCAGAGTGAAAACAACGGTGTCGCCGTCCTTCTTCACGCTTGCGATGCCGCCCATGATGCCAAGCGCGCCTGACTTCGAACTGGCATCAGAATGCCGCTCCATCGTAGCGACGACGTCGTCCGGGGTCATTTCCTTGCCATCGTGGAACTGCACACCCTTGCGGATCTTGAATGTCCAGACCTTGGCATCGTCAGACGAGCTCCACTCTTCGGCGAGTTTCGGCTGAAGCTTGCCGTCGGGCTGGATTTCGACAAGTTGCTCGCCCCACTGGCGGCCGAACTTGTAGGGAACCTGGCTTTGCCACGTAGCCGGATCGAGGCTATCCGTTGATGCGCCGCCCTGCATGCCAGCCTTCAGCGTGCCGCCCTTGACCGGGCCTTCGGCAAGCGCTGCACCCGACAGAAGGGAATTGGCGAAAACGGTGGTCACGCCCAAAGCTGCGGCGCGACCGAGAAAATCGCGGCGGGACAAATGTCCGCGTGCGACGCTGCGGCTCAGGAATTCGAGTTCTTTAGACATACCAGTTCCCCTTCTTACTCTGACGCATCGCGCCCAGATTTGGTTTTTATGATAATGTGACTTGATACCCGTGAATTACAACCGTTGAATTATTAAATCGGCCCTCCTCGGCAGAATGCTGAATTCAGATGAAGTTACGAGCGACTGTTTCAGTGAAATCTCGCTCGAACACCACATTGTCGTTTTCGTAAGCCTCGATACGCCCGGTAAGATAGAAATTGTTCTTGTCGGAACGCATGGTCGTGAACGTCTCCGTTCGCGTGCGCCAGTTGTCGCGTCCGGACACTTCCGTCCAATGGGTTTCGCCATAGGCCGACAGTGGATCGTCCGGGTGAATCTCCCAGCGTTCACGCGCTACACTGCCATGGATAAGGCCATGATCCTTGTCGCGCGCTTCGCCAAAATCATCCTCGATAATCAAGGCAATCTTGCCGGTGACCTGGTCGTGTTCGATCCTGCGGCTGTTACCGCCTTCCCGCAGTGTCTCGATCTGCCAGGGCGATGCAGCCTCCGGCTCCGGAAATGTCCATTCGTCAGCGGTCGCGATAACGCGCGAGGGGATGCTGACCTGACCCGACTGAATTGTAAGGCTGACATGGGCAGGCGACGGCCAGACCAGCGGCCAATAGGATGACGATACGGCGACCCTCAACCTGTGCCCCGCCGGTATCCGGTAGGCGATGTCATCAAGCTTGAATGTGACTGTGACCGCTTCGTCAGGTACGAGTGGCTGGGCATTGTCATGGCCATCGCGATGGCAGAGGTTGAATACACCATAGGTGACGCGGGTCGAGGCCCCATCGGGATGTACGTCGCATAGCCGTACCGCAACCATTGCCACCGGCCTGTTGCTCGACAGGGTCAGCGTGATTTCAGGCGCTCCGACGATATCGATGGGCTTTTCAACAGGCGTATCGTAGCAGACCGAGAGCGAATCATCGTGGCGCTGGTCGCCCGGCATTTCCGGCCCGAGCCAGATCGCGCAGTACTCTCCGCTCATCATGCCGCAATCCTGAGGCGATGCGACGAGATGCGAAAATTCGCCGCCTGCCCCGGTTGACAGCGAGCCATCAGCCTGCAGGTGCATTACTTCGTTGGCGATGTTCCGCGACCGCCATTCCCGCTCGGCGATCCAGTAGCCGCTCCGTTCCGTGTACCAGCTCTTCGGCCGGACGGAATCCATCAGGTAGCCGCGATAGGCCGGATCGCTCTCAACGCCGGTATCAATGTCCTTGAGCCAGCGATCCCACCAGCGCAGCGCCTCCTGCAGGAAGCCGATGCGCGGCTCGGGCACGGCGAAGTGCGGGTATTTGTGCACCCATGGGCCAATGATGCCTTTGACGGGCGCGGCGATGCCTTCCATCAACCGGGGTACGGCATTCTTGTATGCATCGCCCCAACCGCCGATCGCCAGCGTCGCCGCCTTGATCGCGGAAAAATCTTCGCACACGGAACCACGCTGCCAATAGGCGTCACGGGTCTGGTGATTGAGCCAGATAGCCGGAAGAAATGGTTCATTTTCAAGCCGTTCGAGCCACATCTTGCGCCATTTCTCGCCGGCATGTGCAGGATCCGGTGGACGCGAGGAGTAGGCGAGCATGGTGGCGCCCCAGCCAAGATTCTCGTTGAGCAGCAGGCCGCCCTTGTAGTGAATGTCATCGGCATAGCGATCGTCCGTCGAACAGAGCGTAATAATCGCTTTCAGCGCTTCAGGCTGCAGCGCGGCGACCTGCAGCGAATTGAAGCCGCCCCAGGAAATGCCCATCATGCCGACCTTGCCGGTGGACCAGGGTTGGGCAGCGATCCATTTGATCACTTCGCAAGCGTCGGCCAGTTCCTGCTCGGAATATTCATCCTCCATCAAACCTTCGGAGTCGCCGTTGCCTCGCATGTCAACGCGCAGGCAGGCATAGCCGTGACCGGCGAAATATGGATGGGTGAGATTGTCGCGTGCGGTCGTGCCATCGCGCTTGCGGTAGGGCAGGAATTCGAGAATCGCGGGCACCGGATTTTTCTCGGCATCCTCTGGCATCCAAACCCGCGCCGAAAGCCGGCAGCCGTCGGGCAGGACAATGCCCATGTCGGCTTGTTCTGTGACCTTATGGTGAAACGTCTCGACTGTCCGCATTATCACCTTTCACCCTCCCAACGGAGTTGAAAACAGATAATGCCCGCCGGCGGCACGCCACCAGGCGATAACAAAAATCCCATTTTCTCGTCGTTTGCGAGGCGTTCCTTTTGCCCGCACTATGCGCATCTGCTCAGCAGCGCGCATCTAACACCTGCGACATAAGTCTAACAATTTGCGCCACTGCACAAAATCCCTCATCCGAGTTTCGATGGGATCAGCCGTTCGACCCGCCGGAACAGAAAAACGATAATGCCTGTGATCACAAGATATCCCGCGGCAAGCAGCAACAGCGGTTCGTAGGTAAGGAACGTGTCCTGGCGCACCCGCGACGCCACGGAATAAAGATCAACTACCGTAATCGTCGCCACGAGCGGCGTGGATTTCAATTGCAGAACCGCCTCGCCCGCCAGCGTCGGCAAGGCGCGGTGAATGGCCTGGGGCAGCCATATGCGCCTGAAAATCGTGAAGCGCCGCATGCCGAAGGCGCGCGCCGCTTCCAACTGCCCCTTCGGCACGCTGGCGAAGGCACCGCGCATGACTTCGCCTTCATAACCGGCGTAGGACAAGGTCAGCGCCAGAACGGCATAGGGCCATGCCTGCCGCAAATAGGGCCAAAGCTCAGAACCTCTGATCCAGGGATATTGCGGGAATAGCGAGCCGAGGCCGTAATAAAGCAACCAGAGTTGGATAAGCAAAGGTGTCCCGCGAATGATCGTGCAGAACACGCGCGCAGGAACGGCGAGAATGGCAGGGCCGGATGCTTGAGCGAGGCCCAACGGTACCGCGAGCAGGAAGCCGAGGACAACCGTTGCAATCAGGATCCAGATCGTGCGCCAAAGCCCTTGCATGATCAGATCGCCGTAATTGTGCAACCAATCCCAGCGCATGAAATAGACAGTGGATCCCACGAGCGCCGAACCGATAAGCGCAAGGACGATTCGATGCGGTTGAAGCAAGCCAGCCTTTCGGCTCGAATCTTTCTCCTTGTGGATCGGGAAGGTCTCGATCGGTACTTCGATGGGCGTTTCGCTCATCTCACCGCGCCTCCTTCACCGAAGGCATGCCACGGCGCGCCCAGATTTCGACCCGTCCAATGATCGCGTTGGAGAACAATGTAATGAAGAGGTAGAGCGCGCCCGCCGCCACGTAAAAGAGAAAATAGGCTTTTGTGGCGCCGGCTGCCTGACGTGTTTCCAGCGTTAGCTCGGCGAAGCCGACCACCGCCAGCAATGACGTATCCTTGGTCGAGATGAGCCAGAGATTGGCGAGGCCCGGCAAGGCATGCGGCAGCATCGCCGGAAGCGTAATCCGGCGCATCATCAGGCTCGGCGACATGCCATAAGCCCTCGCCGCCTCGACTTCCCCTTGCGGAATGGACTTGATAGCACCCCGTAACACTTCCGTGGCGTAGGCGCCCTGGACAAAGCCGAGAACGACGATACCGGCGACGAGCCCGCTGATGTCGACCCGTTGGTACCCCATGCCCTCGAGCACGCGATTGATGAGGTCCGTTCCGGCGTAATAGAGCAGCAAAATAAGCACCAGCTCCGGTATTGCCCTGACCAGCGTCGTATAGATCGCCGCCAGGTCGCGAACCACTGGACCACCATAGAGCTTGCCGTAGGCACCGAGCGTTCCGATCACCAGACCCATCCCGAAGGATCCGAGCGCAATCTGCAGGGAATGGGCAAGCCCGCGCAGAAGGTTACCGCCCCAGCCGGGCGGATTAGGAGAAAGGAGTTCGAATATGCCGGACAATGCGGCGGGAATAATCGATGTGTCGGCCAAGCCGTCCTCGATTCAGTGCGAAAATCAGGTTTCAATGGATTGACCGGAGCAGGAAGTCCTGCTCCGGCCGGGCAACTTAGCCGCCATAAATATCAAAGTTGAAATACTTCTTCGAGATTTCGTCATACTTGCCGTCGGTGCGGATCGCCTTGATGGCGGCATTGATCTTGTCCTTGAGCTCAGTTTCACCCTTGCGCAGGCCAACGCCGACACCCGGTCCAAGGATTTCCAGATCATCGGCAACCTTGCCCTTGATCTCACAGCAGGCCTTGCCGGCATCGGTCTGAACAAATGTCTCAAGCGCCAGTGAATCGGCCTGCGTCGCGTCAATGCGACCAGCAGCGAGATCCTGGTTGGCCTCATCCTGTGTCTGGTATTCCTTGATCTCGGCTGCAGTGCTTGTGAAATATTTCTTGGCGTACGCCTGATGCACCGTCGAAACCTGAACCCCGATGATCTTGCCCTTCAGCCCCTCCGGCGTCGGCTCCATCTTTTCGCCCTTGGCCCCCATGATCACGGTCGGCGTATTGTAATACTTGTCAGAGAAATCGATGGTCTTCAGGCGTTCGTCCGTGATCGACATCGAGCTAGCGATCATATCGATCTTCTTGGTCGTGAGCGCCGGGATGATACCATCCCATGCGACCGGCGTTATCACGCAGTCGAGCTTTGCCTGATCGCACAGCGCGTTGATGATATCGACTTCCCAGCCCTGCCATTTCCCGGAAGCATCCGGCGATGTAAACGGCGGATAGGGTTCGGCGGCGATGCCAACCTTGAGCTGTTCGGCACTGGCCGCACCCATTCCGGCAACAACCAGAACAACGGCTGCTACCGTTGTTTTCAGAATAGACTTCATTACGATCTCCATTGCTTCATTGTCCCCCAGGGTTATTCCCTGTTTTTCGATTATTTTAAGAAACAGTTCGGATAAACTGCTTCAAACGTTCGGATTTTGGCGATCCGAACAATTCTTCCGGCGGTCCTTCTTCTTCCACGATGCCGTTGTGCAAGTACATGACATGGCTCGCGACTTCGCGGGCGAATTTCATCTCATGCGTGACAAGGAGCATGGTGCGGCCCTCTTTTGCGAGGTCGCCGATCACGCGTAAAACCTCCCCCACGAGCTCGGGGTCGAGTGCAGATGTCGGCTCGTCAAAGAGCATGACGCGCGGCTGTATGGCAAGCGCCCGCGCTATCGCGCCGCGTTGCTGCTGTCCGCCCGAAAGGTAAGCAGGATAAACGTCCCGCTTGGCCGAAAGCCCCACGCGCTCAAGCAGCTGCTCGCCGATGACCATGGCCTCGTCGCGTTTCATGCCGAGAACATGAACAGGGACCTCAATGACGTTCTGGATGAGCGTCATATGCTGCCACAGATTGAAATTCTGAAAGACCATGCCGAGCTTGCTGCGGATGCGCTCGATCTGCCGGCGATTGGACGGATACATGCCTCCATGGCCGTCGCTCACCATTTTAACATCCTCGCCATTGATGCGAATGACGCCGCTGGTGGGATTTTCGAGAAAGTTGATGCAGCGCAGGAAGGTGGATTTGCCCGAGCCGCTGCCACCGATCATCGCGACAACGTCGCCATCCTTCGCCGTCAGGGATACACCCTTGAGAACTTCAAGCGCGCCAAAACGCTTGTGCAGATTCTCGACGTGAATGGCCTCTGCCTTTTCGGAGTACGCCCGTTGGAGAGGATCCGTCGAAACGGTCACCGCTTCCATCATCATTCCGGGATTCCTGTCCGTGGTCGTCTGGCACGTTTTGTCATGACAGCCTTTGATCCGCCTCTTTTGTCAACATGGGTCTAAATTGCCCGATTTAGCCGCATCACACCACTTGCGCTCTATTTATGCAAGCGTATAAATACTCGTAGAAACAATTTTTTGAGAGCACACCCAGATGAGCGCATTCGGTTCCCAGTCCATGGCCCTTCCCCTGAAACGCGTCATCATGCGCATGCCGGATCGCGTCATGGCAGGTGCAGAGCGCGATGTCTGGCACTACGGACCGCAGTTCGATCCGCGCAAAGCGTCCGAACAGCACCGGGTGTTCGCCGATCTCGTTGCACGCTCCGGGGCCGACATCACCTGGATCAGGGACGGCAATGACGGCCTCTCCGATTCGATCTTCACTCACGATCCGTCGCTCGTGACTGACAAGGGTGCGGTCATCCTGCGCATGGGAAAGAGCCTGCGGCTGGACGAGACGGACTTGCATCATGAAACCTATCGCCAGATGGACGTGCCGGTACTCGGAAGGATCGAAGCGCCGGGGACCGTCGAAGGCGGGGACTGTGTCTGGGTCGACAGCAAGACACTTGCCGTCGGTCGCGGTGTGCGCACCAATCAGGCCGGTATCCAACAGCTCTCGGATATTCTGAAGCCGCTCGGCATCACTGTTCTGGGTTTCGACCTGCCGCTGTGGCACGGCGAAGAGGCCTGCCTGCATCTGATGTCGATCATCTCGCCTCTGGCGGAAGACCTCGCACTGGTTCACCTGCCTCTCCTGCCCGCCGCCTTCTACCAGCTTTTGAAGGAGCGCGGCATTCGCCTGATAGCGGCACCCGAAGAGGAATTCGCTGCGAGCAACGGGCTCAATCTCAACGTTCTGCCGACGGCTCCCTACGAGGTAATTGCCGTCGCCGGTTTTGAAAAGACCAAGGCCGCAATGGAGGGCGCGGGCTGCACGGTGACGACATTCGAGGCCGATGCGCTGTGTATCGCTTGCGAAGGCGGTCCCACCTGCCTAACTCGTCCCGTTTGGCGCCAATGACAACCGAGATCGTCACACGCAAAAGCTTTCGCCGCGAAGGCGAGGATAAACGCCGCGAAGATCTGATCGCGGCGACACTCGAATGTGTGGCGGAACGGGGACTAGCCGGCGCCACCGTCCGGGAGATTGCCCTGCGTGCAGACGTGACCGCAGGCTTGATCCGCTATTATTTTCCGACCAAGGATGAGCTGATCGGCGCGGCCTATCGTGCGGTCATGAACCGCATGACCGTGCAGGCAAGCGATGCGCTCAAAAGCGCAAATGACGACCCGCGTGCTCGCCTCTATGCTTTCGTCACCGCCAATCTTGGCCAACCGATCATGGACCCGCACAACCTTTCGCTCTGGGCAGGGTTTATCGCCCTGGTCCATGCTGATCCGGCCATGGCCGCTGCCCACCGCGATGGCTATCTTGGTTTTCGCGACGAGCTTGAAATGCTGATCCGCGATGCCTTGCTGGCGGTCGGTGCGCCTGCAGAATCACGTCACACGCGCCGTCATGCCATCGCCATCAATGCGATCATCGACGGACTATGGCTGGAAGGCTGTCTTGCGGGCGATATTTTTGCCGATGGCGAGTTGGCCGAAACCGGAATCACCGCTATCGAAGCCGTTCTTGGAATTTCACTTAAAGCTGAAGGAGGCGCGCCATGATGCGCTATGCGTCTGTTACCGATCGTCTGGCCGGACTGGGCTCCGACAAGTGGGCCGTGCACATCCGTGCGCGCGAAATGAAGCATGCCGGACAGGACATCATCGAGCTAACCATCGGCGAGCCTGACATCCCCACGCCAACCGACATGATCGACGTTGCGGAACGCGCCATGCGTTCGGGCCGGACGGGCTATTCGAACGGAAGGGGCGAGCCCGCGGTTCTTACCGCCCTCTCCGCCAAATATACGGCCCGCACCGGCCGCCAGATTGATACCGACAATATCATGTGCTTTCCCGGAACCCAGACGGCGCTGTCACTCGTCATGCTCGGTCTTGCCGAGGAAGGCGACGAGATCATTACCGGGGACCCGCTCTATGCGACGTATGACGGCGTCATCCGGGCGACCGGTGCAACGCGCGTCTCGGTGCCGCTTCGCTCGGAAAAAGGATTCCGCATGCAGGCAGCGGACCTCGAGAAGGTCATCACGCCGAAGTCAAAGGTGCTGTTGCTGAATACGCCCCATAATCCGACCGGTGCTGTTCTCAGTGAACAGGAAGTAGCCGATATCGGCGAAGTCTGCCGCAAGCACGATCTCTGGATCGTTTCCGACGAAGTCTATGAACTGCTGATATTCGATGGCAAGTTCGCTTCGCCGCTGGACCGTCCTGAACTTGCCGACCGCACCATCGCTGTCGCCTCAATCTCGAAATCGCATGCCGCGCCGGGCTTCCGCAGCGGCTGGTGTGTCGGGCCAAAGGAATTTACCAGGCGTTTGCTGCCATTGTCGGAATCCATGCTTTTTGGCGGGCAACCGTTCATCGCGGACATGACCGCTTACGCCCTGGGCCAGCCCTCCGCTGCGGCAGCGACGATGCGCGACAGCTATCTGCGCCGTGCACAGTCGATCTCGGAACGCCTCGATGGCGTTGCGGGGATTGTCTGCAAGGTCCCGCAGGCAGGCATGTTCATCCTTGCCGACATTCGCGCCACCGGTCTCAGCGGCAGCGACTTCGCGATGCGCCTCCTCGAAGAGGAACTCGTGGCGGTTATGCCCGGCGAATCCTTCGGCAAGAACCTCGCCGGCTATCTGCGCCTCAGCCTCAGCGTCGCCGACGACAAGATTGATGCGGCATGTGCCGGTATTGTCCGGCTCGCATCCCGCCTCCAGCAACGGAAATCCGCATGACCACGGTTGGTGAAGCCCTCGTCCATCTGCTCGAATCCTACGACGTCGATACCGTCTTCGGCATTCCGGGCGTCCATACGATCGAACTTTATCGGGGCCTCGCGAGCTCGACGATACGCCATATCACGCCGCGCCACGAACAGGGTGCCGGCTTCATGGCGGATGGTTATGCGCGGGCCACCGGCAAGCCCGGTGTCGCCTTTGTCATCACCGGTCCCGGCATAACCAACACGATTACGGCGATGGGCCAGGCCCGAGCCGATTCGATCCCGATGCTGATTATCTCAGGCGTCAACCAGCGGGATTCCCTCGGCAAGGGCATGGGGTTCCTGCACGAACTGCCCAACCAGCGCGCAATGCTGCAAACGGTCGCGATGTTCTCGCACCGGATTGAACAACCCGACGAACTGCCGATTGTTCTGGCACGTGCCTTTGCGCTTTTCGCCTCCCGCCGTCCCGGCCCGGTCCACATCGAAATTCCGCTGGACGTTATGGCTTTGCCATTGGAGGACGCGCAACGCCTGTCATCGGACGCGCCGATCCCGCATGCGTCGCCAGAGACAATGGCGGAACTAACGCGCCAGTGCCTCGCCGCGGAACATCCCGTCATCCTGATTGGCGGCGGCGCCAAGGCGGCGGCGGTTGAGCTGAGGACTCTCGCGGAAAAGCTCGACGCGCCGGTGGTCGCGACCACCAATGCGCGCGGCACCATGCATGCCCATCCGTTGCTCGTTCCGGCGAGCCCCAGCCTGAAGGCAGTGCGGCAGTTGTTGTCGGAAAGCGATCTCGTGATCGCAATCGGTACCGAAATGGGCCCCACCGACTACGACATGTATGGCGATGGCGGCTTTCCGCAATTGAAACGGTTCGTTCGCATCGATATCGATGCTGGACAACTGGATCGATGGCCTGCCTTCATGCCGATCGAGGCCTCGGCCAGGGAGACGGTCGAGGAACTCGCGGCCGCACTCCCGGAGCGCCGGAATGCACAGTCGGGCGAAGGGCGTGCAAAGCGCACACGCGACGCAGCCTGGGCCGAAGTGGGTCCTCGCACGCAAGGTCAGGTCCGATTCCTCGATACCCTGCGCGACACCTTGCCGAGTTCACTGATCGTTGGCGATTCCACCCAGGCCATCTATGCGGGCAACATGTATTACGATCATGACCGCGTAGGCGGCTGGTTCAATGCCGCGACCGGTTTCGGTGCCTTGGGCTTTGGACCGCCAGCAGCCATCGGTGCTGCGCTCGGCAAGCCTGAAACCACGACCATCTGCATCGTCGGTGACGGCGGATTCCAGTTCGTCCTCGGTGAACTCGGCGCTGCCGTCGATGAAAATGTTCCGATGATCTTCATCGTCTGGAACAATCAGGGCTACCAGGAAATCGAACGCGCCATGGTCGAAGTCGACATCGATCCGGTTGGCGTAAGGCCCTCGGCGCCCGATTATCTCAAGATCGCGGATGCCTATGGCGTACCCGCAGTGCGCTTGGCCGATATCGATCAATTGCCCGCCGCCTTGCTCAAGGCCAAGGCGAGCAACAAGCCATATCTGATTGAAATCGATGAGAAACTGGTTGGCTGATGGCGAAACGCCATCAGCCACTCTCTGGCCTTATGGCCTGTGGATCGTCTTGACTTCCATGAAGTCTTCGAGGCCGAACCTTCCGCCCTCGCGGCCATTGCCAGACTGCTTGTAGCCGCCAAAGGGGCTCCCATAGCGGTGCGGGCCGCCATTGATATGCACCATACCGGCCTTCAACCTGGATGCCACGCGCTCGGCGCGTTTCGCATCGCCGGTCTGGACATAGGCGGCGAGGCCATAGGGCGTGTCGTTGGCAATGGCAATCGCCTCGTCCTCCGTGTCGAATGGGATGATCGCCAGCACCGGCCCGAACACCTCTTCCCGGGCGATCCGCATGTTGTTGCTGACATCGGCAAAGATGGTGGGGCGGACGAAGTAACCGGTTTCATATCCTTCGGGCTTGCCTGCCCCTCCAACGAGCACGCGTGCGCCGTCGGCTATACCGGCCTCGATCAGGCTCTGCACCCGGCTGTACTGGACGTGGCTGACGAGCGGGCCAATATGATCGCCCTCCTCCTCCGGATTGCCAACCCGCGCCTGCCCGCCGATATCCTCGGCGATTTTCACCGCTCTGTCATAAACGGAGCGCTGCACGAGCATGCGTGTTGGCGCATCGCATGACTGGCCACTATTGTTGAAGCATTCGAGCACGCCGCCGGCGACGCGATCTTCAAGATCCGCATCCTCAAAGACAATATTCGGCGACTTGCCGCCAAGTTCCAGCGTCACCCGCTTGACCGTTTCGGCCGCATCCTTGCTGACCGCTACGCCCGCGCGAGTCGATCCGGTAAAGGACATCATGTCGACGTCCTTGTGCTTTGACAGCGCGGCGCCGACGGTCGCCCCATCGCCATTGACGAGGTTGAATGTACCGGCCGGGAAACCAGCCTCATCGATCATCTCGGCGTAAAGCATCGCATTGAGCGGCGTGAACTCGCTTGGCTTCAACACGCAGGTGCTGCCTGTCGCCAGTGCCGGGATAACCTTGAGGGCAATCTGGTTGATCGGCCAGTTCCATGGTGTAATCAAACCGCAGACGCCAACCGGCTCACGCACCATAAGGTCGCCATTGGGCAGCTCCTCGCGCATATGCAGGTTTTTCAAAGCATCGATGAACCCTTGCAGGTGACCAACGCCGACATCCGCCTGTTGTTGCGTGCTCATGGTAATGGGCGCGCCCAGCTCCAACGTAATCGTCCGTGCTACCTCGTCATAGCGGCGCTTGTAGATAGCCAGCAGTTTTTCGAGCAACGCCAGGCGCTCCTCGACAGACGTCTGGCTGTAACTTTGAAACGCCTTCCTTGCGGCGGCCACGGCCCGGTCGATATCGGCCGCGGTTCCCATTGAAATCACGGCTATCAGCTTTTCCGTTGCCGGATTAATCACTTCCAGATCACTTTTCTGCAGGGGAGATACCCATTCGCCGTTGATATAGAAATTGCGTCTGTCGAGCATGGAACCTCCTCCAAAATACGAACCGTGTGCAGCCATTCTGACCAACAATCGAGCGAACGCAAGGACTTTATACGTTTGTATAATTACGTGTCGCGGACGACAAAAACAATGCCGCATCCGGGCTTCTTGGCCGCCCTGTGCGGGACTATCGTGCGTGCATGGTCCAACCCAATCCTCGCTTGGTTTTCGCGGATCGGACGCAAATGTTGCGCCCGGGACGAAGCCGGATGGTCATGGCCTGCGACAGCAAAATCCACACAAAATCCACAAAAGGGGTTCTTTGATGAAAGCACTATTGATGAGCGGCGTCATGGCGTTCGCGCTACTCGGCGCAGCAGGCGCCGCATCGGCCGCAGAATGCGGCGACGTTACTATCGCAAGCATGAACTGGCAGTCAGCGGAAGTTCTCGCCAATCTCGACAAGATCATTCTGAATGCCGGCTATGGCTGCAAAGCCGAAGTCGTGCAGGGCGACACGATACCGACCCTTACCTCGATGACCGAGAAGGGCCAGCCCGATATCGCCCCCGAAGGCTGGGTGGATTTCATGCGCGATATCATGGACAAGGCCGTGGCTGACGGCAGGCTGGTCTATGCATCGAAGTCACTTTCCGACGGCGGCGTGCAGGGCTGGTGGATACCGAAATACCTTGCCGATGCCCATCCCGACATCAAGACGATCGACGACGCTCTGAAGCACCCTGAACTGTTCCCTGCCCCGGAGGATTCATCCAAGGGTGCCGTGTTCAACGGACCTGCCGGCTGGGGTGGGACTGTAGCAACCGCGCAGTTCTTCAAGGCCTATGATGCAGAGAAGAAGGGTTTCACGCTCGTTGACACGGGTTCTGCCGCTGGCCTCGATGGCGCACTCGCGAAAGCCTATGAGCGCAAGGAAGGCTGGGTCGGCTATTATTGGGAACCCACGGCAATCCTCGGCAAGTATCCGATGGTGAAACTCGACCATGGAGCCAAGTTCGATTCTGCTGAATGGAAGCGCTGCAACACGGTTGCCGACTGCCCGGACCCGAAGAAGAATGACTGGGAGATCGCCGAGGTCGACACGGTGGTGACCAAGAAGTTCAGCGACAGCGCCGGTCCGGCCATGGACTATCTCAAGGCCCGCTCCTGGGACAACAAGACGGTCAACACGCTGCTTGCCTGGATGACCGACAATCAGGCTACCGGTGAGGACGGTGCCAAGTATTTCCTCAAGAACCATGAGGATATCTGGACCAAATGGGTCAGCGCCGACGTGGCTGAAAAAGTCAAAGCCGCCGTCAAGTAAGAAGCGGGTTACCTACGGAGAAAGGGCAGCGGCACGGCCGTTGCCCTTTTCTTTTTAGAACCTTGTAGCGTAACGCAGCCCGTCATAGATGGCCGCATGAATGTTGCGTGCGTGAACCGCATCGCCGATCCGCAGCAGATCGAACTTGCCTTCGTTGGATCGGACCGGAAAGATCGCACCGCCGTTGACGAGATGGTCGTAGTCGACAGCACCGCCATTGCGGGACAGCGGCTTCAATTCGCGGTAGAGATCATCGATCGGCAGCGTGCCATGTTCGACCACCACCTGGTCGACCAGGCGTTCCTCGCGATACTCGGGAGCAAAATCCGAACCGAGCGTTGCGATGAGCTCATTGCCGTTGCGCGCAACGCTTAGCAGCCGCGTATTGATGGTCACCCGGACACCTGTTTCCTGAAAAGCGCGCATATAGGGCACGTGGTTCATGCCGCCCATTTCCGGCGCAAAGAACCGTTCGGGACTGACGAGTTCCAATTTCGACCCCGCCCGCGCAATCACCTCCGCCGCGCTCATCCCCTGGTGACCACCATTGTCGTCATAAAGCAGAACGTTCTCGCCCGGCTTGACGGCGGCGGCAAGGATATCCCAGCTTGACGTTACAAGGTCATCACCGGCCGACAAGGGTGGATTCTGCGGCATGCCGCCGGTGGCAACGACGACGACATCGGGCTCAAGCGACAGCACATCATCCGCTTCAGCCCAGACATTGTAGCGCGGCGTCACGCCAAGCCGCTCCAGTTCGTCCAATCGCCAGTCGACGATGCCGATCATTTCCCGGCGGCGCGGGTTCTTTGCGGCAAGGCGCACCTGGCCGCCTGCCTCGCCGGAAGCCTCCAGCACGGATACTTTGTGGCCGGCTTCAGCGGCGACGCGCGCCGCTTCAAGACCGGCAGGCCCTGCGCCGACAACCACGACATTGCGCACCGATTGGGACCTGGGGATCACATGCGGCATCGAGGCTTCCCGGCCCGTCGCCGCATTGTGAATGCACAGTGCCTCGCCGCCTTCATAGATACGATCGAGACAATAGGTGGCGCCAACGCAAGGGCGGATGCGATGCTCCTCGCCGGCCATGATCTTGCGCACGATATGCGGATCGGCGATATGCGCCCGTGTCATGCCAACCATGTCGAGCTTGCCTTCGGCGACCGCATGGCGTGCGGTCGCCACATCGGCAATGCGCGCCGCATGAAATGTCGGAAATTTCGTCTGCTGGCGCACCTCGCCGGCAAAATCGAGATGCGGCGAAGAACGCATACCCTGAATGGGGATGACCTCGTTCAAGGCCGCATCGGTTTCGATATGGCCGCGAATGACATTGATGAAATCGAACTTGCCCGAGCCTGCAATGCGGCGGGCGATCTCGAGGCCTTCTTCTTTCGACAGCCCCTTCTCCCAATCCTCATCGGCCACCATGCGAATGCCAACGATGAATTCCGGGCCCACCGATTTGCGGATGGCATTGATCACCGCCCAGGTGAAGCGCAGGCGATTATCGAGCGATCCCGCATAGTCGTCATCACGATGGTTGGTCGCGGGCGACCAGAAACTGTCCATCAGGTGCCCATAGGCCTCGAGCTCGATGCCATCAAGGCCGGCCGCCTGCATGCGCTGGGCGGCCGAGGCGTAATCGGCGATAATGCGTTCCAGATCCCATTCTTCCGCTTCCTTCGGAAACGCGCGGTGCGCCGGTTCGCGTATGGGCGACGCCGAAACCACGGGTAGCCAATCGCCCTTGTTCCAGCTCGTGCGGCGGCCAAGATGGGTCAGCTGGATCATAACAGCGGTATCGTGCGCATGGCAGTCATCCGCAAGTTCACGCAGCCAGGGCACGATCTTGTCGTCATAGGCATGGAGATTGCCGAAAGCAGGCGGCGACTCGCGCGACACGATTGCCGAACCCGCCGTCATTGTCAGGGCGATACCGCCTTTGGCCTTTTCGGCATGGTAGAGGCGATAACGCTCTTTGGGCATGCCGTCTTCGGAATAGGCGGGTTCGTGGCTGGTGGACATGATGCGGTTCTTCAGCCGCAGATGTTTCAGCTGATAGGGTTGCAGCAGCGGATCGTCGTGTGAGGCCAATGAACCGGTTCCCTCCTGTTCAAAGGGTATCGTAGCCTTGCCGCTTGCGTTGCAGTTTCTCCCCCGCGACCCATTCTGATACGCAGCCGCCATCTCAAATGTCTACACGTGGTGCCGCAAGCTGCCACTTCTTTGCGCAGCCATTTCTTCAATGCTTCCGACGGCTTGCCCAGGATCGACAACTTCGCTAGTAGGAGAGCCGATTTTTATGAATATTATTTTTAGGATAGGAAGAATGAATTTCCATTCGGCAGAGTCCATTGGTAAACCACCAGCTATTGTCACAAATTGTTCGCCCATGACGGTAATTGTGTGGAGGCCTGCATGAGCGACGACACCATTGCCGACAACATAGTTGACGTTGTCATTCGCTTCGAATCGCGCGTCACTAGAGCCGTTGGCTATATGCTGGCAGCTTGGTTGCTCTTGGGTCAGAACAAGTTCGGCGTTGACGCAAATTGGGCTTTGGTCAGCGTCTTTGGGCTCTTGGGCATTTCCTCGTCAAGCGCCCGGATAGCCCAAGCGGGTATCGCCGCGCTGCTATTCATGGCCATTATTCCCCTCGATGCGATCAAGGCGCTGATCAGCGGGGCCTGATCAATCAAAAAGCAATATGGCGGCACAGGGCCGCCATATTTTGCATCACATGATCATTCGATTGTGTGAAGTGGTGCGGTCGAGAAGACTCGAACTTCCACGTCTTGCGACACAGCGACCTCAACGCTGCGCGTCTACCAATTCCGCCACGACCGCACTCTGTGGTAGAAGCCGAACGTGTCGGCTCGCGGCATGTAGCAAATAGGTTTCAGTGAAACAAGCCCTATCCTCGGATATTGTGATTGTTTTTCACAAAGCTGGCAGAAAGCCGCGGAACGCTACACGATACTGGAAATTCCAGCGGAAAAGGTCCATATCCCGCACACCCACTGCGCGCTGATGGACAAGGCCGGTTATTTGCCCGCATGTCGCTCAGCTGCCTCAGGCAACAACAACCGGACTTGAATTTCCAGCATGAAAACCAACCGCGACGATCTCGTCCCCGCATTTTTGCCCCAGAGCGAATCGTCACCCGTGGAATGGCTGGTTGCCGACGGTCTGACCGATTATGACGCGGCGCTCGCCTTCATGGAGGAACGCGTTGCGGCGATTCGAGACGGCACTGCCCGGGAACTCGTTTGGCTGGTCGAGCATCCGCCGCTCTATACGGCGGGCACGAGCGCCAAGGCGGATGATCTTCTGGCAGCAGATCGCTTTCCGGTCCATGCAACTGGCCGCGGCGGCGAGTATACCTACCACGGACCGGGACAGCGCGTTGCCTATGTGATGCTCGATCTCAAACGCCGGCGTGAGGATATTCGTGCCTTCGTCACGGCGCTGGAACAATGGATCATCTCCACGCTTGCATCGTTCAATGTCAAAGGCGAGCGGCGCGAGGATCGCGTCGGTGTGTGGGTAACGCGGCCGGAACGCCCCGCCCTGCCAGATGGCTCGCCGGCGGAAGACAAGATCGCCGCCATCGGCATTCGTCTGCGCAAATGGGTGAGTTTCCACGGCATCTCGATCAACGTCGAACCGGAACTTGCGCATTTCGACGGTATCGTGCCGTGCGGCGTGCGCGGGCATGGCGTAACCAGCCTCGTGGATTTGGGCCTTCCGATCGACATGCACGACCTGGACCTGGCCTTGCTTGCATCGTTTGAGGATGTTTTTGGCGCCGTCGAGCGCCAGAGCGCCCCATAGGGTTGCACCACTCTCGTGCGTGGTTCGACGGAGCTCACCATGAGGGATTTTGTGGGCTGCAATAGCTAATCGTAACCGTTGGCGTTTTTGACTCCCTGCCAGCCGCGCCCTCCCTCAGTTCCGTCGAACCACGCACCTCGATTGTGCAATCCTTCTAGACAAATTCCATGATCACAGCATCCACCGCCAGGCTGTCGCCGATCTTGGCGTTGATGTTTGATACGGTCAGATCGCGATCGGCCCGCAGCACGTTTTCCATCTTCATCGCCTCGACGATCGCCAATGTCTCGCCGGCCTTGACTTCCTGGCCCTCGCTCACGTTGATTGAGACGATAAGCCCCGGCATCGGGCAGAGCAGCATTTTGGACGTATCGGGCGGCAACTTCACCGGCATCAGTTTTTCGAGCGCCGCCACATGCTTCTGCATGGCATGGGCGGTCACCGACATTCCCTTCCAGTCGATTCGCATGCCGTTGAGCACCGGGCGCAGCTGCGCTTTTACCGGCCGCTCATTGATATAGCCGTCCCATACGAAATCTCCCGGTTGCCAAGCGCTGCGCACATTGACCAGATCGCCGCCGTGCAGGGAAAACTCGATCAACACCGGGGGTCTGACCGTGGAACCCTGACTAACCGTGGCCGGCACGTAGTCGTTAGTGATCCGCACTTCCCAGTCGGCCCGGATCTTGCCGGAATGCGGCCTGAGGCGATCGCTGAGGCGATCGAGTCGCTCCTTGCGAACCAGTTCCACAGCGAGCGCGATCGACGCAAGAATATCGCGATCCTGCGGCGTCGGCGAAATCGGCTTGAACCCTTCCGGAAATTCCTCGGCGATGAAGGCCGTGGAAAGGCGACCTTCACGCCAGCGCGGATGCTGCATGAGCGCGGCCAGGAAGGGAATATTGTGCTCGATCCCGTCCACCACGAACGTGTCGAGCGCATCCGCCATCGCATCGATCGCTTCAAGGCGGGTCGGCGCCCAGGTGCAGAGCTTTGCCACCATCGGATCGTAAAACATCGAAATTTCCGACCCCTCGGTGACGCCCGTATCGTTGCGGATAATGGCCTTGCCAACCGGCCCCTCCTGCGGCGGACGATAGCGGGTCAAACGCCCGATCGACGGCAGGAAATTGCGGTAGGGATCTTCGGCATAGAGCCGGCTTTCGACCGCCCAACCATTGAGCTTCACATCCGCCTGTTTGATCGCAAGCTTCTCGCCGGCGGCGATACGGATCATCTGTTCGACCAGATCGATGCCGGTGATGAGTTCCGTCACCGGATGCTCGACCTGCAGACGCGTGTTCATTTCAAGGAAATAGAAGTTGCGATCCTTGTCGACGATGAACTCGACCGTACCCGCACTCTGGTAGTCGACCGCTTTGGCGAGTGCCACCGCCTGTTCGCCCATGGCCTTGCGCGTTGCTTCGTCGAGGAATGGTGACGGCGCCTCCTCCACCACCTTCTGGTTGCGGCGCTGGACCGAACATTCGCGCTCGCCGAGATAGATGCAATTGCCGAACGCATCGGCCAGAACCTGGATCTCGATATGACGCGGATCGACCACGAACTTTTCGATAAAAACCCGGTCGTCACCGAATGAATTGCGCGCTTCCGAGGTCGCCCGCTCGAAACCGTCGCGGACCTCTGACTTGTCCCACGCGATGCGCATACCCTTCCCACCGCCGCCAGCGGAGGCCTTGATCATCACCGGATAGCCGATCTCGCCCGCGATTTTCTCGGCGTGGGATGCATCCTTGATGATGTCGAGAAAGCCCGGAACCGTATTCACCCGCGCCTCATTGGCGAATTTCTTCGATTCTATCTTGTCGCCCATAGCGACGATCGCCTTGGGCTTGGGGCCTATGAAGATTATGCCCTGTTTCTCCAGCGCCTCGCAGAAAGAAGCGCGTTCCGACAAGAACCCATAGCCGGGGTGCACAGCTTCCGAGCCGGTTTGTTTGCAAGCGGCGATGATCTTGTCGGCGACGAGATAGCTTTCGGAAGCGGCGGAAGGGCCGATATGGACAGCCTCGTCCGCCATCTCCACATGCATGGCATCGCGGTCCGCATCGGAATAGACCGCAACCGTGGCGATACCCATCTTGCGTGCCGTCTTGATGACGCGGCAGGCGATCTCACCACGATTGGCAATCAGGATTTTCTTGAACACGTGTTGACCCTCCCCATGTCCTGTTTCTATTGCCAATCGCTATATTGCTCAACCGGTTCTTGGCCCTTGGATGCGGGCGCTGGCTTATGGCGTTTCTTGCCTTCACGCCACACAACATAGGCACCCGAACCGACGATGATGGCAATCCCCAGCCATTTGGACGCTGTCGGAAATTCGTTGAAGACGACGAGGCCGATGATCACCGCCATAACGATCTCCAGATACTGGAACGGCGCCAGCAGCGAAGCTGGCGCGAGCCGCGACGCATGAACGACCAGAAGATGTCCGCCCGTCGCAATTGCACCAATCGCAAACAGCAAGAGCCATGACAGGCCCACTGACGGGGTGCCGAGCGTCATGTCGCGGACCCCGAATATCTGCCCAAGCACCAGTGCAACAACCACCGTAATCGTACCGCCAATACCCGCATAGAGCTGCATCACGAGCGGCGTATCGGCGTCGCCATAGCGGCGGTTCAAGATCAGGTAGATTGCGAAGAGGGTTGCGGTTCCGAGTGGTAGCAACGACACCCAGCCGAAAAGCTCCCAGCTTGGCTGGATGACGATCAGGGTCCCAACGAACCCGACGGCGACAGCGATACGCCGGCGCCAGCCAACCTGTTCCTTGAGGATCAGCGCCGAGAGGAGCGTCAGCATCAGCGGCTCGACGAAGAACACAGCCATCGCGTCGGCGAGCGGCATGTATTTCACCGCCGCAAAAAAGCACAAACTGCCGATGCCCATGAGAAAACCACGGAAAAGATTGCCCCAAAGCTTGACTGGTTTCAACGAGGCGGCGCCGCTAAGGGCAATGATGATCAGCAGCGTCAGTATCGTCTGCACCACGAAGCGCGACAGCGTCACGGTTGCCGGGGGCAGGCTGTCGACCGTCGCAAGCCATTTGGCGATCGCATCCATCATCGGCAGGAAGAACATGGCAACAGCCATTGTCGAAACGCCCCTCAACTGTTGTGAGGTTGTGTTCTCCATGACTGAGGACCTTTCTGGATGAAGCAGGCGGCAGGAGCTGTTGGAATATCGGCTCTGGAGAAAAAAGCAATCGCCGTAGACTTTGGAAATCACGGTTCATTCGGTCAAAATTTGACATTCTGGCCTGTAAATGTTGCATTGAGGCGCACAAAAATCCCCGAAATCACGAAGAAATTGGAGAATCATATGATTTCTCATCGCAATATCATGACTGAGACACCCGACCCCGACACGCTTGGCGGACGCCTGTCGCGGGCGCGCGATGCCAAGACAATGAGCGTCGGCGAGGTCGCGGGAAGGATTGGCGTCAAGCCGCAAACCATCTCCGCGTGGGAGTCGGATCGATCGGAGCCACGCGCCAACAGGCTTGTCATGCTGGCCGGATTCCTTGGCGTTACTCCGACGTGGCTGATGCATGGCGTTGGTCAGGCGCCGATCGAAGCCGGCACGGACGAGAATGTATCGGCTCTGCACTCTGATATTCAGATGCTCAAGCATCATCACGACCAGCTTGGCGACAGGATCGAGCTTTTGGAAAACCTGATCGCGAGTTTGAAAGCCGCTTGATACGCTGGAAATCATGGCATAGTCCTGTGGGCGAGTACCGGAACAGACAGCGAACTCCCATCGCATTTCCACGTCAGGCATGCAAAGATTGCGGGTGATTCGATTTTCTATAAGATTGGCCCATCAAGACCATGGATGACACAAACGATCTCTTTTCGGCAGTGGTGAAGACAGCGCGCGAACGCCAGGCGGCTGTTGAACAGACGCGGCAGGAGCCCGTTGCGCCGGTGACACCCGCAAGAACACCACCCGCCGCGAGGTCCGCGCCGCGTGCCGCTCCGGAAAGCGGTGGCAGCTACAGCGCCGCGGACATCGAGGTTCTCGAGGGTTTGGAGCCGGTTCGCCGCCGGCCCGGCATGTATATTGGCGGTACTGATGAGCGCGCGCTGCACCACCTCTTCGCCGAAGTCATCGATAATTCCATGGATGAGGCCGTAGCCGGCCACGCCAATTTCATTGATATCGAGCTCGACGAAAGCGGCTATCTGTCTGTCACCGATAATGGACGCGGCATTCCGGTCGATCCGCATCCGAAGTTCAAGGACAAGTCGGCCCTCGAAGTGATCATGACGACGCTGCATTCCGGTGGCAAGTTCGACTCCAAGGTCTACGAAACGTCCGGCGGTCTGCATGGCGTTGGCGTCTCCGTTGTGAACGCGCTCTCCGATCACCTTGAGGTCGAGGTCGCACGCAACCGCAAGCTGTACAGGCAGCGCTTTTCACGCGGCAAGCCGCTCGGCCCGCTCGAAGAAGTCGGAGACGTACAGAACCGGCGCGGCACCCGGGTGACATTCCACCCGGACGCCGAGATTTTCGGCCAAGGCGCCAAATTCGATCCTGCCCGTATCTACAAGATGGCGCGGTCAAAGGCCTATCTCTTCGGCGGCGTCGAAATACGCTGGAGCTGCCCACCCTCGCTACTCGATCCCAAGGATCCGACGCCAGACAAAGCCGTGTTCCACTTCCCCGGCGGTCTCAAAGATTACCTCAGCGCCTCGCTCGGCAAGGAGTTTCAGGTCACCCGCGAAATGTTTGCCGGAAAGACGGAAAAGTCGGGCGGCCATGGCGCGCTCGAATGGGCCGTTACCTGGCATGGCGGCGATGGCTTCGTCCATTCCTACTGCAATACGATTCCGACAGGCGAAGGCGGAACCCATGAGGCCGGTCTGCGTATCGCCCTCACCCGCGGTCTCAAAGCCTATGCGGAGCTCACCGGCAACAAACGCGCGTCGATCATCACCACCGATGATGTGATGATCTCGTCGGCGGCTATGCTTTCCGTATTCATTCGCGAGCCGGAATTCGTTGGCCAGACCAAGGACAAGCTCGCCACCGTTGAAGCACAACGCATTGTTGAGAATGCAATCCGCGATCCCTTCGATCATTGGCTGGCTGCATCGCCGCAGGAAGCCTCGAAGCTGCTCGAATGGGTTATCGACCGCGCCGATGAACGGGTGAAACGCCGTCAGGAAAAGGAAGTTAACCGCAAGTCCGCGGTCAAGAAGCTGCGGCTGCCGGGCAAGCTCGCCGACTGCAGCCAGACCGGGGCGATCGGCGCTGAAATTTTCATCGTCGAAGGCGATTCAGCCGGTGGCTCTGCCAAGCAGGCCCGCGACCGGGCGACCCAGGCCGTGCTGCCGCTGCGCGGCAAGATTTTGAACGTGGTGAGCGCCGGCCGCGAAAAGATGACTGCTAACCAGCAGATCAGCGACCTCATCCAGGCACTTGGCTGCGGCACGCGCTCGAAATACCGCGATGAGGACCTGCGCTATGACCGCGTCATCATCATGACCGATGCGGACGTCGACGGCGCCCATATCGCCTCGCTGCTGATCACGTTTTTCTACCAGGAAATGCCGGAGCTCATCCGCAACGGCCACCTGTTCCTCGGGGTGCCCCCTCTCTATCGCATCGCGCAGGGCGGCAAGGTTGCCTATGCCCGCAACGACGCCCACAAGGACGAACTCCTGAAGACGGAGTTCACGGGCAAGGGCAAGATCGAGATCGGTCGCTTCAAGGGCCTTGGCGAAATGCGCGCCGACCAGCTTAAGGAAACGACGATGGATCGCAGGAAGCGTACGCTATTGCGCGTCCAGATCGATGAGGAATGGGCCAACGAAACCAAGCTGGCCGTCGACGATCTGATGGGCACGAGGCCCGACGCCCGCTTCCGCTTCATCCAGGATCGCGCTGCCTTTGTGGAAGAGCTGGATATTTAGCGTTTGTTCGCTCCGCCTATCGCCGCAGCTCCGCAAAAGAGCCGTGCGTGGTTCGACAAGCTCACCATGAGGGAAGTGGTTTGGATTGCAGGAGCCAAGGACGCCCAGCTGTTGGCATAATGATGTGCTACCGTTTCATGAAAACGGCGGCGTTTGCCCGACATAGCCTCGGCCATCTTGTCGCAAAGCATGCCGCTCCTTACCCTCCCCCTTGT